>NC_007651.1:1269733-2539467 GCF_000012365.1 Burkholderia thailandensis E264 | reverse complement strand
ACCTTCGACGTATCCCAGCCCATCTGCTTGTGGACCGCGAGCGCCTGCGCGGCGAACGCCTCGTTGATCTCCATCAGGTCGAGGTCGCCCACCGACCAGCCCGCGCGTTCGAGACAGCGGCGCGATGCCGGAACGGGGCCCATGCCCATCACGCTCGGATCGACGCCCGCGTTCGCGTACGCCTTGATCCGCGCGAGCGGCTCGAGACCGAGCGCCTCGGCCTTCTTCGCAGACATCACGAGCACCGCGGCCGCGCCGTCGTTGATGCCGGACGCGTTCGCGGCCGTCACCGTGCCGTCCTTCGCGAACGCGGGCTTCAGGCTCGCGAGCGACTCGGCCGTCACGCCGTAGCGCACGAACTCGTCGGTCGCGAAGCGAAGCGGCTCGCCCTTTCGCTGCGGGATCTCGATCGGCACGATCTCGTCGTCGAAACGGCCGGCTTTCTGCGCGGCTTCCGCCTTGTTCTGCGACAGCGCCGCGAACTGGTCCTGCGCTTCGCGCGTGATCCCGTACTCCTTCGCGACGTTCTCCGCCGTGACGCCCATGTGGTACTTGTTGTAGACGTCCCACAGGCCGTCGACGATCATGCTGTCGACAAGCTTCGCATCGCCCATCCGGAAGCCGTCGCGCGAGCCCGGCAGCACGTGCGGCGCGGCGCTCATGTTCTCCTGCCCGCCCGCAACGACGATCTCCGCGTCGCCCGCGACGATCGCGTTCGCGGCGAGCATCACGGCCTTCAGGCCGGAGCCGCACACCTTGTTGATCGTCATGCCCGGCACGGCGTTCGGCAGCCCCGCCGCGATGAGCGCCTGACGCGCCGGATTCTGGCCCGAGCCCGCCGTCAGCACCTGGCCGAGAATCACTTCGCTGACCTGCTCGGGCTTCACGCCCGCACGCTCGAGCACCGCGCGGATCACGGTCGCGCCGAGCTCCGGCGCGGCGATCTTCGCGAGCGAGCCGCCGAACTTGCCGACCGCGGTGCGCGCGGCCGATACGATCACTACGTCAGTCATTTCACTATCCTCCGAGCGAACGCGGCACGGCGCGCCGCGAACCGCCCTGTTAAAAATCGGTAGCGACGCAAAGCGTGCTCCGCCTTCCGTCGTTCGTCAATCGCGTTGCATCACATACCGGCCGGGCGCAGGCTCGATCACCGGGAAGTGCGCGGAGCCGAGCTGCCCGCGCGGCTTCACCTTCTTTCCGCCGTACTGATCGAGCCACTCGATCCACACCGGCCACCAGCTGCCCGGATGCTCGACGGCCGCGTCGAGCCAGTCGTTCGCCGATTCCGGCAGCGCCTTCGCATCGGCGTCATAGCTCCAGTAGCTGCGCTTGTGCTTCGCAGGCGGGTTGATCACGCCCGCGATGTGGCCCGATGCGCCGAGCACGAACTTCAGCGGCCCCGTCAGCAGCGACGTCGATTCGTACGCGGTCTGCCACGGCACGATGTGATCCTCGCGCGAGCCGTAGATGAACGTCGGCACGTCGATCCGCGACAGATCGACGGGCTCGCCGCACACGGTGAGCGCATCCGGCTCGCGCAGCTTGTTCTCGAGATAGGTGTTTCGCAGATACCACGCGTACATCGGCCCCGGCAGGCTCGTCGAATCGCCGTTCCAGTACAGCAGATCGAACGGCGCCGGCGTGCGGCCCTTCAGGTAGTTGTCGACGACGTAGTTCCACACGAGATCGTTCGGACGCAGAAACGAAAACGTGTTCGCGAACTCGACGCCGCGCATCAAGCCCGCGGGCGCGCCGTTCTTGCCGCCGATGGTCTGCTCGCGCATCTGCACGTGCGCTTCGTCGACGAACACGTCGAGGATGCCCGTGTCGGAAAAATCGAGCATCGCGGTGAGGAGCGTCATCGACGCGGCCGGATGCTCGCCGCGCGCGGCGAGCACCGCGAGCGCCGTGGCCAGCATCGTGCCGCCGACGCAAAAACCGAGCGTGTTGATCTGCTCGCGCCCGCTCACCTGCTGGACGACGTCGATCGCGGCGAGCAGCCCCTCGTCGATGTAGTCGTCCCACGTCTTGTGCGAGACCAACGCATCGGCGTTGCGCCACGACACGAGAAACACCTGATGGCCGCACGACAGCGCGTGCGCGACGAGCGAGTTCTCCGGCTGCAGATCGAGGATGTAGAACTTGTTGATGCAAGGCGGCACGATGAGGAGCGGCCGCTCGAAGACGGTTGCCGTCGTCGGCTTGTACTGGATCAGCTGGATCAGATCGTTCTCGTAGACGATCGCGCCCGGTGTCACCGCGAGATTCTTGCCGACGACGAATTGCGATTCGTCCGTCTGCGTGATCTTGCCGCGCCGCATGTCCGCGAGCAGGTTCATCATCCCGAGACGCAGGCTCTCGCCCTGCGTCTCGACGAGATTCTTCTGCGCCTCAGGATTGAGCGCGAGAAAGTTGCTCGGCGACGCGGCGGCCGTCCACTGCTGGACCGTGAAGCGGATCCGCTCGCGCGTCTTCGGATCGGTCTCGAGCGCGTCGGCAAGCTCCTGCAGATAGCGCGCGTTCAGCAGATACCACGCGGCCGCGAATCCGTGCGCGGGCGAAGCCTTCCATGCATCCGAGCTGAAACGCCGATCCTTCAGCTCGGGAACGGTCGGCGCCGCGGCGCTTGCCTGCTGGATCAGCGCGAGGCAATCGCGCGCGTAATCGGCCTGCAGCTTCTGCAGCCGCGCGGGCGGCACCGACGCGACGGGCGCGAGCGACGCGGGCGCGCCGCCGGACCAGTCCGGCATCGGCGGCATCTTAGGCATCGCGAACGGGAACAGTTGAGGCGCCTGGAACGCCGCGAACGGCGGCTGCGCGGGCGCGCCGCCAGCGCTCGCCCGGGCCGGGTCCGCGAAGCTGCGCCACGCGTCGAGCCAGGACTCGAACAACTGTTGCATGGGCTGGGCCGCCGATCCGGCTGCGTTGCGACCCTGGGAAGTATCCGTGTGAGAGGACGTCGACGATTTTTTCGATGCTGTCATACCTGCCTTAACGGTGGTTCCTCGGTGTTTCCTCGGTGTTGCCTGCGGGGACCCTGGAAATCCTGCTCGAGCCGCATGAAGTCGACCACCCACTGCGCGCCCCGTTCAGCCGGGCGTGTTCCGGAGCGCTTCTCCAGATTCTGCCGCAGTGCAGTAGTTTTATCATTATCGTTTTCCCCATGTGATCCGTCACCTCCGACAACACATGCTTCGACAACCGGAATGATTGTTGCGGAACGCGCCGCGCGACGCGCGGCGGAGATGTCCGGCCCATTCGGCCGGCGAGAGTCTAAGCGAACTTGATGACAGCAATCGCACGGTGCGGCGCAGCAATGCGCGCGTCGCACCGCCGCAAAAATACCACCCCCATGCCGGCGCGGTCCGCCGCAGGGAGACGTCAGTCGGCGAGCCAGATCATCGCGGCCATCCGCCCCGTCACGCGATCGCGCCGATAAGAATAGAAGCGCTCGCGCTCGGTCGCCGTGCAAGCCGTGCCGCCGCTCACGCGCGTGACGCCGGCGCGCGCGAGGCGCAACCGCGCGAGCGCATAGAGATCCGCCAGATACTTGCCGGGCGCGTCCGGGCGCGGCGCGAAGGCGCGCTCCGTCGCCGCGTAATCGGCAAGCGGCGTCGCATCGAGAAAGGCCGAGCGCACGTCGGCGCCGACCTCGAACGCGGTGGGGCCGATTGCCGGACCGAGATACGCGTGCAGGCCGCCGGCGCCGCCGCCCGCCAGCGCCGCGACGCGCTCGGCCGTCTTCTCGACGATGCCCGCGACAAGGCCGCGCCAGCCCGCATGCGCGGCGCCGACCGCGCGGCCGGCATCGTCGCACAGCAACACCGGCAGGCAATCCGCGACCATCACGACGCAGACGGCGCCCGGCGTCGCCGCGACGCTCGCATCCGCGCGCACGAGCCCGCCCGCGCCTGCATCCGCCGCGCTCGCGGCGATCACGTCCTCCGCGTGCACGATGTCCGTGCCGTGAACCTGCTCGAGCCACGCAGCGCGTGACTGCCCCGTCAACGCGAGCAGCCGGGCGCGATTCGCTTCGACATGCGCGGGATCGTCGCCCGTGTGCCTGCCGAGATTCATCCCGCCCGCGACCTCGCCGCCGCCCTCGCCGCCCCACGCGCCATAAGGCGGCTCGCTCACGCCGCCATTGCGCGTCGACACGAGCGCGCGCACGCGCGGCGGCGCATCCCAGTCGGGTTGCATGCACTCCGAGAGCGTCAGGGGTCGCAACGTCGTCATCGGCAGTCAATCCTCTTCGTCGTCGGCATGCGGGATGCCTCCATCGTAACCGTCGTCATAGACCGCGTCGTCGTCGCCGAATTCCGCATCGTCCGCGCCGAAGCCGAGCGCATCGACGAGCGCCGCGAGATCGGCCGGCAGCGGCGCGCGCCATTGCATCGACCGGCCGGTCGCCGGATGAACGAGGCCGAGCCGCCATGCGTGCAGCGCCTGCCGCGCGAAGCCGCCCGGCAGCGGCGCGACCGAGCGCTTGCCGCGCGCGCGGCCGTACACCGGATCGCCGAGCAACGGATGTCCGACGTGCGCGCAATGCACGCGGATCTGATGCGTGCGCCCGGTTTCGAGATCGCAATGGATCGCCGATACCGGCTGACGCTCCCACGGCGTCGTGTCGACGGTGCGGAAATGCGTGCGCGCCGGCTTGCCCGCCGCCCCCGTGACGACCGCCATCCGCGTGCGTTCGCGCGGATCGCGGCCGATCGGCGCGTCGATCGTGCCTTCGTCGGGCATCTGCCCCCACACGAGCGCGAAATAGCGGCGCTTCACCGTGCGCGCCTGCAATTGGCGGATCAGGTCCGTCTGCGCGGCGAGCGTGCGGGCGACGACCATCAGGCCCGACGTCTCCTTGTCGAGCCGATGCACGATCCCGGCGCGCGGCAGGCCGGCCGCATCCGCATAGCGGTGCAGCAGACCGTTGAGCAGCGTGCCGCTCCAGTTGCCGGCGGCCGGGTGGACGACGAGGCCGGCCGGCTTGTCTACGACGACGATCGTATCGTCCTCGTAGACGATCGAAAGCGGCACCGGCTCCGGCGTGAACGCGAGTTGCTCGGGCAGCAGATCCGGCAGCAGCTCGATCGTCGCGCCGAGCGGCACGGCCTGCCGGATCTTCGCGGGCGCGCCGTCGACGCGCACACGCTCCGATTCGATCCACTGCTGCAGGCGGCTGCGAGAGAACTCGGGGAACAACTGCGCGAGCGCCTTGTCGAGGCGCTCGCCCGCGAGCGCGGGCGGTACGTCGACGACGCGCGGCGCATCGGCGCCCGCGGGCGCGACGAGCGTGTCGCTCGACAGATCGTCGTCGAGCGAATCGCCTGCAGAAGCGTCGGCGGGGCTGGCGCTTGGGCTATAATCGTCGCGGTTTGACTTGCCCGCACGGGCATTCAACGAACTTGAACGGGTCATTTAGACTGGGTCACTTGAGACTTGAAGCTAGGACAATGCGAGCCCTTTTCACCATGATGCATTCGACCAAACGCGTCGCAAAACCTGCGGCCGCCTGGGCCGCGCTGGCGGCGGCCGCGGCGCTCGTCGCGGGTTGCCACGGCTTGCCGCAGAAAAGCGATGAGACGGCAACCTGGTCGAACAACAAATTATACTCAGAGGCTCAGGATGCATTGACGGGCGGCGACTGGGGCAAGTGCGCGAAATACTTCGAAGCGCTGCAGGGCCGCGACCCGTTCGGCCATTTCGCGCAGCAGGCGCAGATCAACGTCGCCTACTGCAACTGGAAGGATAACGAAACGGCCGCCGCCGATCAGGCGGTCGACCGCTTCATCCAGCTCCACCCGGATCACCCGGATGTCGCGTACGCGTACTACCTGAAGGGGATGATCCACTTCAACGACGACCTGGGCCTGTTCGGCCGCTTCTCCGGTCAGGACATGAGCGAGCGCGATCCGCAGGCGCTGCGCGAATCGTACGACGCGTTCAAGGTCGTGGTCGACCGCTATCCAAAGAGCAAGTACGCGCCCGATGCGGCCGCGCGGATGCGCTACATCGTCAACGCGCTCGCGTCGCACGAAGTGCACGCGGCCGATTACTACTACCGGCGCGGCGCTTATGTCGCGGCGATCAACCGCGCGCAGCTCGCGATCAAGGAATACAAGAACGCGCCGGCGATCGAAGACGCGCTGCACATCATGATGCTGTCTTACGCGAAGCTGAATCAGCCGCAGCTCGCCGACGACACGAAGCGCGTGCTCGCATCGACCTTCCCGGACAGCCCGTACGTCACGGGTCATGCGCGGCCGGGCACCAAGAAATCGTGGTGGCAGTTCTGAGTCGAGCGTCGCGTTTCATGCGCGCTCGGCGCATGAAAGCACCTGCGGTCGGCACGACCATCTCGTTGAACCCGGCTTGATCGAGCCGGGTTTTTCTTTTTGCGCGCATGTCGCGCATGTCGGAACGATCATCGCGCGCCGCCGGCGCGCGTTGCGTCACCTCGCGCTTCTTCGCGTGTCGCGCGGCGGCCCCAGACCGCTCGCCCGCCCCCTCAAGCCTGCGCGGCCTCGCGCCGCTCGGCGAAGAACTCGCGTACGACGTCGATCTCGCGCGTGCGCTTGAAAGGCGGCAGGCTCTGCCAGATGCGCCGGCCATACGGCTTGTCGACGAGGCGCGTGTCGCAGATCATCAGCACGCCGCGGTCCGTCTCCGCGCGAATCAGCCGCCCGGCCCCCTGCTTCAGCGTGATGACGGCCTGCGGCAACTGGTGAACGGCGAACGGGCTCAATCCCTTCTTCGTCAGCGCATCGAGCCGCGCGGCGAGCACCGGATCGTCGGGCGGCGCGAACGGCAGCTTGTCGATCACGACGAGCGACAGCGCGTCGCCGCGCACGTCGACGCCTTCCCAGAAGCTCTGGCTGCCGACGAGAATCGCATTGCCGTATGCGCGGAACCGATCGAGCAGTTCGGTGCGGCTCGCATCGCCCTGCACGAGGAGCGGCGTGCGCCAACCGCGCGCGTCGATCGTGTCGCGCAGCTTCATCGCGATTCGGTCGACCGCGCGCAGCGTCGTGCACAGCACGAACACGCCGCCGCCCGACGCCTCGATCGCCGGCAGCGCGGCGTCGAACACCGCGTCGGTGAACGCGGGCGACGACGGCTGCGGCAAGTTCCGCGGCACGTACAGCAGGCCTTGCGTCTGATAGTCGAACGGGCTCGGCAACGTCATCGAACGGCGGGAACTGAGCCCCATCTGCGCCGCGTAGTGCGTGAAATCGCCGCGTACCGACAGCGTGGCCGACGTGAAGATCCACGCGCGCGGCACGCCCGCACGCTGCTTCGCGAAGATCGGCGCGACGGACAGCGGCGTTTCGTGCAGTTGAACCGTGTGTGCGAACACCTCGACCCAACGCACCTTCTCGTTCGGATCGTCGTGCTCGCCCGCTTCCGCGCCGGCCTTCGCGCCGGCCGCATCGTCGGTCGCATCGGGCGCGACCCAGCCCGCGAGCAGGTCCTGCAGTTCGCGCGCGCGGCGCTCGCATGCGGCGATCGATTCGGCGCGCTCCGCCTGCCCCGCGAGCGCCGTCGACAGCGCGTCGAGCGCCGAATCCACGGCATCGAGCGCGCCGAAGAGCGGGTGGCCGTCGCCCAGTTGCGCAAGCGACATCCGGACGATGCCGTCATCCGCAAACGCAAGCCGCACGTCGCGCGCCGCGCGCTCCAGCGCGCCGCCGAGCTTCACCCATTCGACCGCATCGCGCGCATGCGCGAGGCCTTCGACCACCGAATCGCGCGCGAGCTCGAGCAGTTGCGTCGTCGACAGCGTCTCGCCGAAAAAGAGCGTCGCGGTCTCGGGCAGTTGATGCGCCTCGTCGAAGATGATCGTGTTCGCGCTCGGCAGCAACTCTGCCATCCCGGTGTCGCGCAGCATGATGTCCGCGAAGAACAGATGGTGATTGACGACAACGAGGTCCGCCTGCTGCGCCTCGCGGCGCGCCTGCATCACGAAGCAGTCCTTGTAGTGCGGGCATTCCTGGCCGAGGCAGTTGTCGCGCGTCGACGTGACCATCGACCACACGGGCGACGTCTCCGGCACGCTCGCGAGCTCGGCCTTGTCGCCGCTCTTCGTGATCTTCGCGAAGCGGATGATGTCCTGCAGGTACGCGGTGTCCTGCCGCGACGGCAGGCGGCCGTTGTCGGCCGTGCGTTGCAGATAGTAATGACACAGATAGTTCGCGCGCCCCTTGAGCATCGCGACGGTCACGGGCACCGCGAGCGCGTCGCGCACCGTCGGGATGTCGCGCTGGAACAGCTGATCCTGCAGATGCTTCGTGCCCGTCGACACGATCACCTTGCCGCCCCAAAGCATCGCCGGAACGAGATACGCATAGGTCTTGCCGGTGCCGGTGCCGGCCTCGACGATCAGCGTGTTGTCGCCGCTGTCGGCGCTATCGGCGCTTGCGTCGCCGGACGACGCGGCGCGCGCATCGTCGCGGCCGGCGGATGCGCCGTCCTGCAGACGCCGCGCGGGGCGCTTGCGCGTCTCGAAGATCTCGGGCTCCGGCATCAGCTTGCCCGATGCTTCCATCGTGGCGGCAACTGCACGCGCCATGCCGATCTGCGACGCGCGCGGACGGTAGTTGTCGAGCGCGCGTGCGAACAGGCCGCCGTCGCCGAAGATGGCGTCGAGCTCGTTGATACGCTGCACGCTCGGCGTGTACGCACCCGCGGCCGCAGCGGCAACGCCGGACGTACGGGAACGCGCGGCAGACGAATCGTCGCGCCGCGCGTCGGAATTGGCATCAAGCGGTGAATTCAAGGCAAGCGGTTCCTAATATCATCCGGCGCCCGCCGCGGCGCCGGCGCTTGCCAGGCCGCGCGTCAGGCGCGCTTATCCGGTTCGAGCTGCGATTGCAGCATGATGATCTTGTCTTTGGCCAGCAGCTTTTCCTTCTTCAGCCGGTGCAGCGCCAGGTCGTCGATGTCGGAACGTCCCTCCTTCTGCTCGATCTCGCGGGCAAGCTGCTGGTGCAGCTCCTGCAAAGACACCAGTCGGTTGTACAGCTCCTGTTGCGTTTCCGCCGAACGGGTTTGCATACTTCGCCTCCTCACTGAATCGGCATGCCGGCCGAGCCGCCCGCATACCCGAGATTGCCTTGCGAAACCACCACCCAACGCTACCGCTTGCACCCCTGCCGCTGACCGTTACTGCTGCTGTTGCTGCTTCTGCTTCGCCTTCTCGGCGGCCTGCCGCTGGCGTTCGTCGACGTCCGCCTTGTGTTGCGCCGCTTCACGCTGCTTCCGTTCGTAGCGCTCGGCGCTCTCCGCGCGCTGCTGCGCATCCTTTGCCGCCTGCGCGTGCGCCGCATCGAGCTTGCGCTGGAACTCGACCTGCTTCGCGTCGTACGCCTGCTGGCTCGCCGCGCGCTGTGGCGCCTGCGCGTCGCGCTGCGCGCGCTTCAGCGCGTTTTCCTGCTGCTTGCCCTCGTATGCGGCCGCATTCGCCTGCTCGTTCGCCGCGCGCTGCGGCGCCTGAGCCTGCCGCGCGGCTTCGTTCAGCGCGAGCCGCCGGTCGCGCGCCTGCGCGCGTACGGCCCGCTGCTCGTCGTCGAGCGCGAGCTGCTCCTGGCTGATGCTCGCACGCTCGGCCCGCATCGCCTCGCGTGCCTTGTCCAGGCAGTGATTGACGAAAAACGTGCTGTAGCAATCGTGCTGAGCCACCGCATAACGATAATCGTTTTCCGCCGTGCGTTGATTGAGCACTTTTTGACGTGCGTCGAAGTTCGCTTGCGCGGCGAACGTGTCCGCATCCGACGCATCGGCGGCAGACGCCGCGACCGCGGATGCGGACGTCTGCGCGATGCCGGCGGCGGGCGCGCAGAACAGCGTCGCCGCAAGCGCAGCGGCGAACGCGACAGCGGAAAATCGGGAGGTAGGCAACGTCGTAGGAAAGCTGCGGATCATGGAGCGAATTCTAACACCCGCGGCTAGCCCCTTTCGCATTTATGGCAAAATGCCCCGCTCCATTCACCCGCCTGGGCCGGCTCGACGGCGCAGCCGGCCGGACCGGGCGATTTCTGCAGGCAGTAGACGCACATCACGACATGACGGAAACCGTAGCACTCAAGATCGTACAGCGCATCGCCGACGAACTGTCGGTCCAGCCCCGGCAAGTCGCCGCGGCGGTGCAACTCCTCGACGAAGGCTCCACCGTTCCGTTCATCGCCCGCTACCGGAAGGAAGTCACGGGCAACCTGGACGACACGCAGTTGCGCCAGCTCGAAGAGCGCCTCCTGTATCTGCGCGAGCTCGAGGAACGCCGCGCGACGATCATCGCGAGCATCGACGAGCAGGGCAAGCTGACCGACGAACTGCGCGCGGCGATCGACGCGGCCGACAGCAAGCAGACGCTCGAGGATCTGTACCTGCCGTACAAGCCGAAGCGCCGCACGCGCGCGCAGATCGCCCGGGAAGCCGGGCTCGAGCCGCTCGCGCAGGCGCTCCTCGCGAATCCGCTCCTCGATCCGCAAACGGAAGCCGCCGCGTACGTGGACGCGGACAAGGGCGTCGCCGACGTGAAGGCGGCCCTCGACGGCGCGCGCGACATCCTGTCCGAGCAATTCGGCGAGACGGCCGAGCTGCTCGGCAAGCTGCGCGACTACCTGTTCGAGCGCGGCGTCGTATCGTCGGCCGTGGTCGAGGGCAAGGAAGGCGAGGAAGGCGAGAAATTCCGCGACTACTACGACTACGCCGAGACGATCAAGACGGTGCCGTCGCACCGCGCGCTCGCGCTGTTTCGTGGCCGCAACGCCGGCGTGCTGACCATCAAGCTCGGCCTCGGCGAGGAGCTCGACGCGCAGGTGCCGCATCCGGGCGAGGCGACGATCGCGCGCCATTTCGGCATCGCGAACCAGAACCGGCCGGCCGACAAGTGGCTGTCCGACGTGTGCCGCTGGTGCTGGCGCGTGAAGGTGCAGCCGCACATCGAGACCGAGCTGCTCACGCAATTGCGCGAGACGGCCGAGCACGAAGCGATCCGCGTGTTCGCGCGCAATCTGAAGGACCTGCTGCTCGCCGCGCCCGCGGGCCCGAAGGCCGTGATCGGCCTCGACCCCGGCCTGCGCACGGGCGTGAAGGTTGCCGTCGTCGATCGCACGGGCAAGCTGCTTGCAACCGACACGATCTACCCGCACGAGCCGCGCCGCGACTGGGACGGCTCGATCGCGCGGCTCGCGCGCCTCGCCGCTCACACGCAGGCCGAACTGATCAGCATCGGCAACGGCACAGCGTCGCGCGAGACCGACAAGCTCGCGAGCGAGCTGATCGCGAAGCACCCCGAGCTCAAGCTGCAGAAGATCGTCGTGTCGGAAGCGGGCGCATCGGTCTACTCGGCGTCGGAGCTCGCCGCGAAGGAATTCCCCGAGCTCGACGTGTCGCTGCGCGGCGCGGTATCGATCGCGCGCCGGCTGCAGGACCCGCTCGCCGAGCTCGTGAAGATCGAGCCGAAGGCGATCGGCGTCGGCCAGTATCAGCACGACGTGAATCAGCGCGAGCTCGCGCGTTCGCTCGACGCGGTCGTCGAGGATTGCGTGAATGCGGTCGGCGTCGACGCGAACACCGCGTCGGCCGCCCTCCTCGCACGCGTGTCGGGCCTGAACTCGACGCTCGCGCGCAACATCGTCGACTACCGCGACGCAAACGGCCCCTTCCCGTCGCGCGAGCACCTGCGCCGCGTGCCGCGCCTCGGCGACAAGACGTTCGAGCAGGCGGCGGGCTTCCTGCGCATCAACGGCGGCGAGAATCCGCTCGACCGCTCGTCGGTGCACCCCGAGGCGTACCCCGTCGTCGAGCGGATGCTCGCGAAAATCAGCAAGCGCATCGACGATGTGCTCGGCAACCGCGACGCGCTCGCGGGCCTGTCGCCCGCCGAATTCGTCGACGAACGCTTCGGATTGCCGACCGTGCGCGACATCCTGTCCGAGCTCGAGAAGCCGGGCCGCGATCCGCGCCCCGAGTTCAAGACCGCGACGTTCCGCGAAGGCGTCGAGAAAGTGTCGGATCTCGCGCCGGGGATGGTGCTCGAAGGCGTCGTGACGAACGTTGCGGCGTTCGGCGCGTTCGTCGACGTCGGCGTGCATCAGGACGGGCTTGTCCACGTGTCCGCGATGTCGACGAAATTCATCAAGGATCCTCACGAAGTCGTGAAGGCGGGTCAGGTCGTCAAGGTGAAGGTGCTCGACGTCGACGTGAAGCGCCAACGGATTTCGCTGACGATGCGGCTCGACGACGATGCGGCACCGAGCCCGGCCGGCAATCGCGGCGGCGCGGAGCGCGGCGCGATGCGCGGCGGCGGCGCCCGGCCCCAGCGCTCGCGCGAGCCGGAGCCCGCGGGCGCGATGGCCGCGGCGTTCGCGAAGCTCAAGCAGCGTTGAGCAGCGCGACGCGCCAGTAACGAAAAAGCCCGCTTCGAAGCGGGCTTTTTCGTGATCGCGAAATCGGTCATCGGCAATATCGGCGGCCGCTTCATGCCGTGGGAAAACCGCGGCGCGCGCCGCCGGCTTCCTTCACTTCACGAAACGCGCCGCGCGCGGCGCTCGCCGCTCAGATCTCGATCTTCGTGCCGAGCTCGACGACGCGGTTCGCCGGGATCGCGAAGAAATCGGTCGGCTTCGCGGCGTTCTGGTGCATCCACGCGAACACGCGCTCGCGCCAGATCGACATGCCCGGCAAATGAGTCGGCACGACGGTTTCGCGCGCGAGGAAGAACGACGTGTCCATCAGCTCGAACGTCATCGCACGCTGACACGACACCTCCTCGAGCACCGCCTTCACGTCCGGCGTCTCGTTGAAGCCGTATTCCGCCTTCACGATGTAGAGCCCTTCGCCCGCATCGTGCACGGTCACCCGTTCGTCGTCCTTCACATACGGGATGTCGCGCGTGACGAACGTCATGAAGATCGTGCGCTCGTGCAGCACCTTGTTGTGCTTCAGGTTGTGCAGCAGGCTCACCGGCACGAGCGTATCGTTGCCCGTCAGATAGATCGCAGTGCCCGACACGCGGTGCGGCGGATGCGCGAGCAGCCCCTGCAGGAACGGCGCGAGCGGAATACCGTCGGCGGCGGTGCGCTCCTTGACGATGTGACGCCCCTTGTACCAGGTCATCAGCAGGAAGAACAGCAGCGCCCCGATGCCGAGCGGCAGCCAGCCGCCCTGCTCGACCTTCAGCAGGTTCGCGCCGAAGAAGCCGAGATCGATGACGAGGAACACGCCGATGATCATCGCGACGAGCAGCTTGTTCCAGTTCCAGACCTTCACCATCACGACGGCGGCGAGGATCGTCGTGATCACCATCGTCGCCGTCACCGCGATGCCGTACGCGGCCGCGAGGTTGTCGGAGCTCTTGAAGCCGATCACGATGCAGAGGATCACGAACAACAGCAGCCAGTTGACGACGGGCACGTAGATCTGCCCGATCGCGAGCTCCGACGTATGCAGGATCTTCATCCGCGGCACGTAGCCGAGCTGGATCGCCTGGCTCGTCAGCGAATACGCGCCCGAGATCACCGCCTGCGACGCGATGACGGTCGCCACCGTCGACAGCACGACGAGCGGCAGCGCCGCCCATTGCGGCGCGAGCAGGAAGAACGGATTTTCGATCGCCTTCGGATCGAGCAGCAGCAGCGCGCCCTGGCCGAAGTAGTTGAGCACGAGCGACGGCATCACGAGCACGTAAGCGGCGAGCCGGATCGGCTTCGCGCCGAAGTGCCCCATGTCCGCGTAGAGCGCTTCCGCGCCGGTCAGCACGAGCACGACCGAGCCGAGCACCACGTACGCGAGCAGCACGTGCTCGGACATGAACGAGAACGCATAGTACGGGTTGATCGCCGAGACGATCATCGGCGCGCGCGCGATGTGATAGACGCCGAGCGCGGCGATCGTCACGAACCAGATCACCATGATCGGGCCGAACAGCTTGCCGACCGTCGCCGTGCCGTGCCGCTGAATCCAGAACAGCGCGATCAGGATCACGATCGTGATCGGCAGCACGAGGTGCGACAGCTGCGGCGTCGCAACCTCGAGGCCCTCGACCGCCGACATCACCGAGATCGCCGGCGTGATCACCGCGTCACCGTAGAACATGCAAGCGCCGAAGATGCCGAGCGCCATCATCAGGCCGGTGATGCGCGATTTCGGATTCAGCGGCCGCAGCGACAGCGCCATCAGCGCGAGCACGCCGCCCTCGCCGTTGTTGTCCGCGCGCATCACGAACAGCACGTACTTGATGCCGACGACGAGGATGATCGCCCAGAACAGCAGCGAGATCACGCCGAGGATCGCGCTTGGCGTGAGGGGAATGCCGTGGGCCGGACTGAACGCTTCCTTGAGCGAGTACAGCGGGCTCGTGCCGATGTCGCCGAAAACCACGCCGATCGCGGCGATCGCGAGCGATTGCAGCGAATGCTGGCGCATGGACGAGTGATTCGTGTCGGTCATAAAAGCGATATAAATCCGTGCTGGGATCGGAAAAACGAGCGCTATTCTAACTGGGCACGCAAAAATGCCGCCCATTGGTGTTGTCAGCACACCACTTGTTGCGGCGCGCCAAGTGTAGCATGGGGGGCGCGATGCCCCCTGCCGCAATGGGGCGTCATGATAGCCGGGCGCGGGCGCCGCGCCTACCCTTGCCGCTCGATTCTTCGGATACCGTAAAGAAGACGTAAAAGATCGGGCGCGCGCCCCCCAAAAAAAACGGCGCCGTCGAGGCGCCGTTTCCAGTGCGACATCCCGCGCGCTTATGCGGCGGACGCGTCGTCGCGTTGCGCGTTGCCGCGCTTGATCCATGCGGCGAGATTGTGCGGACGCACGGTATCCCATTCCTCGAACGGCTGATGAATCCACGGATTCGTCGGCAGATACTGGACGTGATAGTCGGGCTTCACCTTCGAGCAGCCCTTGTACCAGAGCACAGCCGAACGCACGGCCGTCACGGCGGGATAGCGCTCCTTCAGATGCTGCTGGACGCGCGCGAGCGTCACGCCCGAATCGACGAGATCGTCGACGAGCAGCACGTTGCCCTTCAGTTCGCCGCGCGTCATCGTGATGTACTGCGCGATGTCGAGATCGCCCTGCTGCGTGCCCGCCGCCTCGCGATACGAGCTCGTCGCGAGAATCGCGAGCGGCAGATCGTAGATGCGCGAAAGCTGATCGCCGACGCGCAGCCCGCCGCGCGCAAGGCACAGGATCTGGTCGAACTTCCACCCGGAATCATGCACGGCGAGCGCGAGCATCTCGATCAGCCGGTGGTATTCGTCCCAGCCGACCCAGAGATTCTTGTCGTCGTTGCGCGGATCGGACATCGTGAGCGGGGTCGCGAGATTCTGCGTCATCTGGTTCTGCGTCATCTGCGATTACACCTTGAACGGATGACGCAGCAGGATCGTCTCGTCGCGATCCGGGCCGGTGGACACCATGTCGATCGGCACGCCGGCCACTTCCTGCACGCGCGTCAGATACGCACGCGCGTTCGCGGGCAGCGCGTCCCACGAATTGATGCCGACCGTGCTTTCCTTCCAGCCCCCGAACGTCTCGTAGACGGGCTCGCAGCGCGCGACTTCAGCCGCGCCGCGCGGCAGCAGATCAGCATCTTCGCCGTCGATCTTGTAGCCGACGCACAGCTTCACTTCGTCGAGGCCGTCGAGCACGTCGAGTTTCGTCATGCAAAGGCCCGACACGCCGTTGATCTGAATCGAGCGGCGAAGCGCGGCCGCGTCGAGCCAGCCGGTGCGGCGCGGACGGCCCGTGACGGAGCCGAATTCCTTGCCGACGTTCGCGAGCGTGATGCCGATCTGATCCTGGCGACTCGGATTGTCCGCGTCGTACAACTCGCTCGGGAACGGCCCCGAGCCGACGCGCGTGCAATACGCCTTCGTGATGCCGAGGATGTAGTTAAGCTTCTGCGGGCCGACGCCCGCGCCCGCCGCCGCCGCGCCCGCGACGCAGTTGCTCGACGTGACGAACGGATAGGTGCCGTGATCGATATCGAGCAGCGTGCCCTGCGCGCCTTCGAACAGCAGGTTGCGGCCCGCGTGGTTTTCTTCGTACAGACGGCGCGACACGTCCGCGACCATCGGCCTCAGGCGATCCGCGTAGCCGAGCATCGTGTCGAGCGTCGCCTGGAAATCGACGGCCGCGCCGCCGAGATACTGCGTCAGCACGAAATTGTGGAAGTCGAGATTCTCGCGCAGGCGATCGGCGAACGTTCGCGCGTCGAACAGGTCCTGCACGCGCAGCGCGCGACGGCCGACCTTGTCCTCATACGCGGGGCCGATGCCGCGGCCCGTCGTGCCGATCTTGCCCGCGCCCTTGCGCGCTTCGCGCGCCTGGTCGATCGCGATGTGATACGGAAGGATCAGCGTCGTCGCTTCGGAAATGAACAGGCGCTCACGAACGGAAAGGCCGGCCTCTTCCAGCTCGCCGATTTCCTTGAACAGTGCCTCGGGGGACAGGACGACACCGTTGCCGATGTAGCAGGCGACGCCTTCGCGCATGATGCCCGACGGGATGAGGCGCAAGATGGTCTTCTTGCCGCCGATGATGAGGGTGTGGCCGGCGTTGTGGCCGCCCTGGAAACGCACGACGCCCTGAGCGTGGTCCGTCAGCCAGTCGACGATCTTGCCTTTGCCTTCATCACCCCATTGAGTCCCCACGACGACGACGTTGCGCCCGGGAGTCACGTTCACTGCGCTGGCAGACATGTTGATTCGTTAGCTGGTTAAAAACGTATTCTACCTAGGTTCGCCGCCGGTTCCGAATTTTTCCGTTTCGCTTCAACGACATTGCTCGCTGGACGCGCATCGGAAGCCCGGCGGCGCGGCGCGTTCACCGGGGCTCGACCACCCACGCGCCGTCACGCTCGACAAGCGCGCGATCGCATGCGAATTCGTCGAGCACGTGATCGTGCCCCGGCAGCGCCTGGATCACGACCTCGCCCGCGTCGCGCAGCGCCCCCACCGCCGCGCGCAACGCGTCATCCTGCTTCCACGGCGCGAGAATCGCGGCGCCGCGCGCCTCGACCGGCGAAATTCGCGCGATTTCGCGCAAATCGAGCGAAAAGCCCGTCGCCGGCCGCGCGCGCCCATATGCCTGACCGACGTGATCGTAGCGGCCGCCATGCGCGACCGCGTTCGGCACGCCGTCGACGTATGCGGCGAACATCGCGCCGCTGTGGTACGCGTAGCCGCGCAGATCGGCGAGATCGATCGCGACTTCGGCGTCCTTCACTTGCGAGGCGAGATGCGCGAGATCGTCGAGCGCGCGGGCGATCTCGGGCAGCGCCGGCAACTGACGGCGCGCCTCGTCGAGCACCGACGCGTCGCCGTACAGGCGCGGCAGTGCGCGCAGCGCGGCGCGCGTATCGGCACCCAGATCGTCGGTCAGCTCGTTCAGGCGCGGCACGTCCTTGCCCGCGAGCGCTTCGTAGAGCGCCTCGCCGCGCCCGGCCGCGGCCGCATCGCGCGCGAAGAGCGCGGCCAGCACCCCCGCGTGGCAGAGGTCGAGCCGGATTTTCTTCAGACCAGCCAGATGCAGCGCGTCGAGCATCAGTTGCTGGATTTCCTGATCGGCCTCGAGGCCCGCGTGCCCGTAGATTTCCGCGCCGATCTGCAACTGCTCGCGACTCGCGTGCAGCCCGCGAGGGCGCGTATGCAGCACCGGACCCGCGTAGCAGAGGCGCGTCACGCCCTGGCGGTTCAGCAGGTGTGCGTCGATGCGCGCGACCTGCGGCGTCATGTCGGCGCGCAAGCCGAGCGTGCGGCCCGACACCTGATCGACGAGCTTGAACGTGCGCAGGCGCAGCTCGTTGCCGCCGCTCGTCAGCAACGACTCCAGATACTCGAGCAGCGGCGGCATGACCATTTCGTAGCCGTACGAACGAAAGCGGTCGAGCAGCCTGCGGCGCAGCTCCTCGATCTTGCGCGCCTCCGACGGCAGCACGTCGGCAATATTCTCGGGAAGTAACCAGGTCGACATCGTTGCGGTCCTACGACAGGAAACGCGGCGTGCGCGACGCGCGCCGCGGATTGGAATCGGCTCGGCGCCCGGCGCCCCGGCGGATGGCCGGGCGGCGCCGAACGGGCGCGAGCGGCTGGATCAGGTGACGAGCAGAAGCAACGCAAGCCCGAGCGCCATCACGATGAACCCGCCGATCCGGATATGGTGCGGGGGCCGCTCCGCTATTCTACGGAACGTGTCGCGCCACGCGCTCGGAAACACGAACGGAAAGGCGCCCTCGATGATGAGCATCAGCGCGAGAGCGAGCAGTAACGAGCCAGCGAGATCCATGCAGACGACGACGCCCCTTGCACATCAACGGTTACGGGCAGCGGCAGCCGGCGCTGCGGCGCCGCCCGTCGGGCCGCGCATGAAGCGGAAGAACTCGCTGTCCGGATCGACGACGATCACGTCGTTCGGCTTGAAGCTGTTCCGATACGCCTGCAGGCTCGCGTAGAACTGATAGAACTGCGGATCGCGGCCGAACGCGTCGGCGGCGATCGACGCGGCCTTCGCGTCGCCCTCGCCCTTGATCGACTGCGCGGACTTGTAACCCTCCGCGAGGATCGTCTGCTGCTGCCGTGCCGCGTCCGCCTTGATCTCTTCCGCCTGCGCCGCGCCTTCCGCGCGCTCGCGCTCGGCCGCGCGCTGCAACTCGGCCGTCATCCGCTGATACGCGCCGTCCGCCTGCGCGGCGGGCAAGTCGACGCGCGCCAGTTGCACGTCGACGATGTCGATGCCGAGCGACGTTGCGCCGGCCTGCAGCGCGAGCTTCGCGTCGTCGGCGATCGCGCGCTGGCTGCCGAGCGCGTCGTCGAGATCGCGCTTCGCAAACGCGGCGCCGAGCGCGCCCCTGACCGCCGCCGACAGGCGTTCAGCCTCGTTGCGCGGCGCACCGCCCGTCTCCCTGTAGTACTTGAGCACGTCGGTGATCCGGTACTTGACGACGGGACTCACGAGCACGTCGCTCTTGTCCTGGGTCGCGAGGCTCAGCGGATCGGCGGAGTCGAGCGTCTGCACGCGGACGTCGACGAGCGTCGCCGTCTGCAGCGGCTGCGGCAACTTGAAATGCAGGCCGGGGCCGGCGAGCTTCGGCGCGGCGCCGTCGCGGGAAGACAGCACGGCCGTGTGGCGCGGATCGACGACGAGCACCGTCGACGAGGCCGCCAGCACGACGATGACGATCGCTACGACGAGCGCGATGATTCGGTTCATGTGATGCGCTCCTCGTTACTGCAGATCGTCGGTGCGCGAACGGCTGCGAAACGCCTCGCGCGAGCGCAGCGAATCGCTGCCGGACGCCGGGCTCGCGGCGGCAGGCGCCGCCGCACGCGGCATGCTCGCGGCAGCCGCGGCCGATGCCGGCGCGGCAAACGCGGGGGCGGACGTTTGCGCCTGCGCGCCGCTCGCGGGCGTCGCGGCGGCGGCGCTCGCCGCGTCGGCCGCACGCTGGCGGCCCGTCTCGACGATCTTGTCGAGCGGCAGATACAGCACGCTGTTGCCCGCCTTGTTGCCGACGTACACCTTCGTCGTGTTCGAATAGATCTCCTGCATCGTCTCGAGGTACATCCGCTCGCGGATCACCGCAGGCGCTTTCGAGTATTGAGCGTAGACCTGCTTGAAACGCTCCGCGTCGCCCTCGGCCCGCGCGACGACGCGCTCGGCGTACGACTTCGCGTCGTCGACCATCTTCGCCGCGTCGCCCTGCGCCCGCGGCAGCAATTCGCTCGCATACGCCTGCGCGGCGTTCTTCGCGGCCTCGCTGTCCTGGCGCGCCTTCGCGATGTCGTCGACGGCGGCCTGCACCTGCTCGGGCGGCGCGACGCTCTGCACGGTCACGCCGGTCACGACGAGGCCCGTGCGATAGCGGTCGAGGTCGCGCTGGATCGTCTTCGCGAGCGCGTCGCGCAACGCGTCGCGATCCTGCGCGAGCACGTCGTCCGCGCGCTTTGCGCCGACGATCTCACGCACCGCCGCCTGCGCGGCCTGCGACACGCTGCGCTCGGGGTCGACCGCACGGAACAGGTAATCGGTCGGGGACCCGATCCGATATTGAACGGCGAAACGCACGTCGACGATGTCGGCGTCGCGCGTGAGCATCGACGCGTCCTTCACGTTCGCGAGCCGCACGACGTTGTTGCGGCCGATCTCGATCGAGCGCACCTGCGCGGTGTCAACGATCTCGTGCGATTCGAACGGATACGGCAGACGCCAGTGAACGCCGTCGCCGACCGAGCCCTTGTATTCGCCGAAGCGCAGCACGACGCCCGTCTGGCCGTCCTGGACGATGAAGATGCCGCTGCCGAGGTAGATTGCGATCAGCACGCCCGCGACAATGCCGACGCCGACGCGCGCGGCACGTCCGTTGTCGGGACGAAAGCCATTGTTGCCGCCGCCCTTGCCGCCGAACCAGCCGCTCAGGCGGCGGTTGAAGTTCCGCCACATTTCGTCGAGATCCGGGGGGCCGTCGTCGCGGCCGTTCGGGCGCTTCGATTCGTTCGCGCGCGGCTTGTCGCCGTTGCCGCCGCGTCCCCAGCGGGGATCGTTGATCGACAGCAAGGCGCGCATTCGCCGCCAGGTACTCCGCTCGTTGTAGTCGTTCACCTGTGTTTGTTCACCAGATTGGAGCAACTTGATCGGCCGCAGCCGTCAGCGCCCGTGTTCGGAAACCGGGTGGTCTTCGTGTGGTTGCGCCGGCGCGTCGACAAGCGGCCCGGCGCCGACAAGATGTTCCGCGGTAGCGATTTCGGCGATGGCGGCACGCAGCGAATCCAGACCCTGGCCCGTGCGCGCGCTCAAAAAGACGCGCGAAATATTACCATACTCGTCCCGCTCGACCGCGCCGCCTCGGGCCGCGAGCTCGGGCACCGCATCGATCTTGTTGAACACGAGAATTTGACGGATCGAGTCCGCCCCGATTTCGCGCAGCACATCGTTGACCTGCTCGATTTGCTCGAGCCGCACCGCGCTCGACGCGTCGACGACGTGCAGCAGCAGATCCGCGTGGATCGTCTCCTCGAGCGTCGCGCGAAACGCCGCGACGAGTTGGTGCGGCAGCTCGCGAATGAAGCCGACGGTATCGGACACGACGATCTGCCCGACCTCGTCGCCGAGATACACGCGTCGCGACGTCGTGTCGAGCGTCGCGAACAACTGGTCGGCCGCGTACGCCTGCGCTTTCGTCAGCGCATTGAAGAGCGTCGATTTGCCCGCGTTCGTGTAGCCGACGAGCGACACCGACATCGTGCCGCTGCGTGCGCGCTGCCGGCGCTGCGTGTGATGCTGGCGGCGCAGCTTGTCGAGCCGCGACTTCAGCATCTTGATGCGCTCGCCGATCAGCCGGCGATCGGTTTCGAGCTGCGTTTCGCCGGGGCCGCGCAGGCCGATACCGCCCTTTTGCCGTTCGAGGTGAGTCCAGGCCCGAATCAGGCGGGTCGCGAGGTATTGCAGCTGCGCGAGCTCGACCTGCAGCTTGCCTTCGTGGCTGCGCGCGCGTTGCGCGAAGATGTCGAGAATCAGGCTCGTGCGATCGACGACACGCCGATTAAGCACCCGCTCCAGATTGCGTTGCTGGGCGGGCGCGAGCGCGTGATTGAAGATGACGATTTCGACGTCGTTCGCTTCACAGGCAAGCCGCAGTTCCTCGGCTTTGCCGCTGCCGACGAACAGTGCGGCGTCGGGACTGGAGCGGCGGCCCGTCAGCGTGACGGCGGGATGGGCGCCCGCGCTGGAGGCGAGCAGGCTGAGTTCTTCGAGACTGGCTTCGAAATCGGTCTTGCCGAAATCGATGCCGACTAACGCTGCGTTGATCAAATTATCGGACGTCAAGATAAGGCGGCTGGCATCGGCTGCCGACGGCGACGCGTGCCAGCCGCGGCAATGGGTTAGGACGCTGCTTCCGCATCCGGGTGGAAGTTCACCGGACGCGCCGGCACGACCGTCGAAATGGCGTGCTTGTAAACCATCTGGGTAACCGTGTTCCGGAGCAACACGACGTACTGGTCGAACGATTCGATGTTCCCTTGGAGCTTGATGCCGTTCACGAGATAGATCGAAACCGGCACGTGCTCTTTACGCAGTGCGTTCAAAAACGGGTCTTGTAACAATTGCCCTTTGTTGCTCATGGCGTACTCCATCTTTTTTGCAGGTTGATCTAGATTGGGGCGAAGAAAAAGAGATCCGCCGCCAATCGCTACACTATAGCCGATTTTGTCCACCCCGCCCGGCTCCGCCGTCCGGCCGACGCGGCGCTCGCCGCTCAGTCCTTATCGGCGTAAGGGTTCGTCGACGAGCGGAACTCTATGCGCAATGGAGTGCCAGTCAGCGAGAAAGTTTCTCGGAAGCGGTTCTCCAGATAGCGCTTGTACGTTTCCGTCACGGCGTCGAGCGCGTTGCCGTGGATCACGATGATGGGCGGGTTCTGTCCGCCCTGGTGCGCATAGCGCAGCTTCGGCCGCACGGGGCCGCGGCGGCGCGGCTGCTGGAACTCGACCGCGTCGATCAGCGCGCGCGTGAGCTTCGGCGTCGGCAGCTTCTTCATCGCGGCAGCGTAAGCGTCGTCCACCGAGCGCATCAGCGCTCCGATGCCCGTCTTCTCCGCTGCGGAAATGAAGTGGAACTTCGCGAACTCGAGGAATTTCAGCTTGCGCGCGAGATCCGCCTTCGTGCGCTCGCGCACGTGCGGGTCGAGGCCGTCCCACTTGTTCACGCCGACCACGAGCGCGCGCCCCTGCTCGACGACGAAGCCCGCGATGTGCGCGTCCTGATCGGAGATGTCCTGCTGCGCATCGAGCAGCAGAATGACGACGTTCGCGTCGGAGATCGACTGCAGCGTCTTCACGACCGAGAACTTCTCGATCGCCTCGAACACCTTGCCGCGACGGCGCAGGCCCGCCGTGTCGATCAGCGTGTACTGCTTGCCGTTGCGCTCGAAATCGACGTAGATCGAATCGCGCGTCGTGCCCGGCATGTCGAATGCGATCACGCGGTCTTCGCCGATCAGCGTGTTGACGAGCGTCGACTTGCCGACGTTCGGCCGGCCGACGATCGCGATCTTGATGCCGCGCGCGGCGGCGTCTTCCTCGCTCTCCTCAGGCTGGCCCGCGTACGCGACTTCGAGCGCCTCGTTGATCATGTCGGTCACGCCGTCGCCGTGCGCGGCCGAGATCGCGCGCGGGTCACCGAGGCCGAGCTCGTAGAAATCCGACGCGACCGCCGTGTATTTCATCCCCTCGGCCTTGTTGACGACGAGGAAGATCGGCCGGCCGGTCTTGCGCAGGTAATCGGCAATCGACTTGTCCTGCGGCGCGAGGCCGTTGCGGCCGTCGACGATGAACACGACGACATCCGCTTCCTCGACCGCCTGACGCGTCTGCCGCGCCATCTCGTGCAGGATGCCGTCTTTCGCGACGGGCTCGAAGCCGCCCGTGTCGACGACGAGGTATGGCCGCGCGCCGACCCGCCCCTCGCCGTAATGGCGATCGCGCGTGAGGCCGGGCAGATCGGCGACCAGCGCATCGCGCGAACGCGTGAGCCGGTTGAACAGCGTGGATTTCCCCACATTGGGGCGCCCAACGAGGGCAATGACCGGTTTCATCTGATGATGTCGTCTACGTGAAACGCAGCGGCGGTGAGCCCGCATGCCGCAGGCGGCTGCGCTTGATGGAAATTAGCACGAATTCGCGCCTCGTCGGCGCGCAGGCGGCGGCATACGTGTCGCGCCGCTCATTTTTTTGATTCGCTCCCGGCTGCCCGCCGATCGGGCAATGCCGAGCCGCCGGACCGCGCCCGCCCGGCCGACGCCAAGCGCACGCGCAAAAAATGCGACGCGCGGCCGGCGAAGCGCACGGCCGCGCGAAAACGCCGCGCGCTTAGCGCGGACGGAAACCGTACACGCCGCCGTCCTGCGTCAGCACGACGAGCGTGTTGCCGGCGAGCACGGGCGCCGCGGCGATCGCGCTGCCGTCCGTCTTCATCCGGGCGACGAACGCGCCATCGTCGCGCGACAGGAAGTGCACGAAGCCCTTGTAATCGCCGAGCACGACCGCGCGGCCGAGCAGGTACGGCACGCCGACGTCGCGGCTCTTCAGCTTGTCGTTGCGCCAAAGCTCCTTGCCCGTCGCGACGTCGTAAGCCGACACGACCGACCAGTCGTCGCCGCCCACGACAACCGCATCGTCCTGTGCGACGCCGCTGCGGCTAGAAAACGCTTTCTCCCACAGCGGACGGCCCGAGTTCGCATCGAAGCAGCCGAGCTGGCCCTGGAACGTCACTGCGCACGTCTCGGCGCCGACGAGCGTCGGCGCGCCCGTTACGTCGTTGATCCGCTCGACTTCGGTCACGCCCTTCGGGAACGACACGGGCGTCTGCCAGAACGGCTCGCCCGTCTGCAGGTTCAGCGCGACGAGGCCGCCGCCCGGGAAGCCCGCGAGCACCGCGGCGTCGCCCGCGAACGTCATGCCGGCCGACACGCGCAGATTGAGCGGCACCGCGCGGTTGCGGTAAGTCCACTTCTGCTCGCCCGTCTGCGCGGCGAACGCGATCACCCGGCCGTCAATCGTGCGCACGATCACGAGGCCGTTGCCGACGAGCGGCGGCGAGAAAATCTCGCCTTGCACCGCGGTCTTCCACAGCTGCTTGCCGTCCGGGCCGAGTACGAACACGCCGCCCTTCAGCGCGCCGACCGCGGTCAGGTTGCCGTCGCTGCCGACGCCCGCCGACAGATCGGAGCCGATCTTCGTGCGCCAGACTTCCTGGCCCGTCTTCGCGTCGATCTTCTCGACCGAACCGTTCGCGCCGGCGACATACACGGCGTCGCCCACCGCGACGGGCGAGAACGAGTAGCGGCCGCCCTTGCCGACGCTCGCCTTCCACACTTGCTGCACGTCGAGCACGGGTTTGAACTCGGTGAGCGGCGTCGGCACGCGGCGCGCGTCCTTCGTTGACGAACAGGCCGCGAGAACCAGGACGGCCGCCGCGCAGGCAACGGGTGCAGCGTAACGTTTCAGCAGATTCATCGATAGCGAAGCAAAGTTAAGTTGTAAAACGAAAGCGTGGGCGCTCAGCCGCCGAGCGCGTCCAGCTTGAACTGCACGAGTTGGCGCGCGGATGCATCGTCCTTCGGCAGCGCGTCGAGCGCGAGCGTGTACGCTGCTTTCGCCTCGTCATTCTTGCCCTGCGCGGCGAGCAGATCGCCGCGGCGATCGGCGACGGCGCCCTTGAACGCTTCGGGCGGCGTGCCCGACAACAGCGCAAGACCCGCATCGTACGCCTTCTCGTCGAGCAGCAGCGACGCAAGGCGAAGCTTCGCGATCTGCTTGTACTCGTCGTCCTTCGCGTGATCGACAGTCCACTGCAACTGCGCCTTCGCGCCTGCCGCGTCGCCCGCGCCATAGAGCGCCTTCGCCGCCTCGAGCGCCGTCATCTGCGCATAGGCGGTGCTGCCGAACTTGTCTTCCATGTCGGACGCGATGCGCGAGACCTTCACCTTGTCGTTCGACTGGACGGCCAACTGCACCTGCTCGTAGAGCACGGCCGCCTGCGTCGCCTGACGCCGCTGCCAGTAGTTCCAGCCGTTCCAGGCTGCCGCGGCGGCGAGGACGGCGATCGCGATCCAGGTCGTCAGATTGCCCCACCGGGCCCACCACGCCTTCAGGTTTTCAATCGATTCTTGTTCGTCGTGATAACTCATCGCCTAGCGATTCCTTCCTGTACACGCTTCTTTGTCGAGCGGATGCGCCGCGATCAGTCGTCGCCGTCTTCGGCGGTTGCAACCATCGCATTGATTAGAAATTCGGTCAAGCTCTCGACCGGCACGGACTGCTGAACGCTCTTTTCGCCGTCGTCGCCCGTGCCGCGCAGCGGCTTCACGCTCGCCGTGCCGTTTGTGACCTCGTCTTCGCCGAAGATCACCGCGAACGCCGCACCGCTCGCGTCCGCGCGCTTCATCTGCGACTTGAAGCTCGCGCCCGCGCCGTCCGCGCTGCAATGCAGGATCACGTCGAGGCCCGTGTCGCGCAGACGCTCGGCGACGATGAACGCCTGCTCGCGCGCGGCGTCGCCCTGGTGGACGACGTACACGTCGACGCCTTCCTGCTCCGGCACGAGATGCTCTTCCTTCAGAAGCTCAAGGATGCGCTCGATGCCCATCGCCCAGCCGCACGCGGCGGTCGGCTTGCCGCCCAGTTGCTCGATCAGCGGATCGTAGCGGCCGCCCGCGGCGACCGTGCCTTGCGCGCCGAGCTTGTCGGTCACCCACTCGAACACGGTCAGGTTGTAATAATCGAGCCCGCGCACGAGGCGCGGATTGATCGTGAACGGCACGTTGTTCGCCTTCAGCAGCCGTTGCAGCCCTTCGAAGTGCGCGCGCGACACGTCGCCGAGGAAGTCGATCAGTTTCGGCGCGTTCCGCACGATCTCCTGCAGCGCGGGGTTCTTCGTGTCGAGCACACGCAGCGGATTCGTGTAGAGGCGGCGCTGCGCGTCGTCGTCGAGCTTGTCCGCATGCTGCTCGAGATACTTGATGAGCTCGACGCGGTGCGCGGCGCGCTCCTCGGCGAGACCGAGCGAGTTGATCTCCAGCTTGATGCCGGTGAGGCCGAGATCCTCCCACAGGCGCTGGCACATCATGACGATTTCCGCGTCCGCGTCCGGGCCCGCGAAGCCGAGCGCCTCGACGCCGACCTGATGGAACTGGCGATAGCGGCCGCGCTGCGGGCGCTCGTGACGGAACATCGGCCCGATGTACCACAGTCGCTTCGGACCGTCGTACAGCATGTTGTGCTCGATCGCCGCGCGCACGACGGCCGCGGTGTTCTCGGGACGCAGCGTCAGGTTCTCGCCGTTGAGCGCGTCGACAAAGCTGTACATTTCCTTTTCGACGATGTCGGTCACTTCGCCGATGCCGCGCGTAAAGAGCGGCGTGTGCTCGACGATCGGCGTGCGGATATTCTGATAGCCGTATGCGCGCAACAGCGACTTCACCGTCGCTTCGAAGAATTCCCACAAGCCGGCATCCTGCGGGAGGATGTCGTTCATGCCCTTCACGCCCGTCAGCTTCTCGAGCTTTCGCTTTTGTTCTGTCATCTGAATACGGTGGACGAATTAATTCTGGACCGCGGCGCGGCCGTAGGTGCGCGCGACGTAGTCGCTCACGATCTGCTGGAATTCTTCCGCGATGCGCTCGCCGCGCAGCGTCTTCACTTTTTCGCCGTCGACGAACACGGGCGCGGCCGGATTCTCGCCCGAGCCCGGCAGGCTGATGCCGATGTTCGCGTGCTTCGACTCGCCCGGGCCGTTGACGATGCAGCCCATCACCGCGACGTTCATCTTCTCGACGCCCGGATATTCCTTGCGCCACGCGGGCATCTGCTCGCGCAGGTACGTCTGGATCTGCAGCGCGAGCTCCTGGAACAGCGTGCTCGTCGTGCGCCCGCACCCCGGGCATGCGACGACCATCGGCGCGAACGAGCGCAGCCCCATCGTCTGCAGGATTTCCTGCCCGACCACCACTTCGCCCGTACGCGACGCGCCCGGCTCCGGCGTGAGCGAGATGCGGATCGTGTCGCCGATGCCTTCCTGCAGCAGCACGCCGATCGCGGCCGTCGACGCGACGATACCCTTCGAACCCATGCCCGCCTCGGTCAGACCGAGGTGCAGTGCGAAACCGCAGCGGCGCGACAACTCGCGGTACACGGCGATCAAGTCCTGCACGCCGCTCACCTTGCACGACAGCACGATCTTGTCGCGGCCGAGACCCAGTTCGACCGCGCGCTCGGCAGAGCCGATCGCCGACTGGATCAGCGCCTCGTACATCACGCTCTGCGCTTCCCACGGCTCGGCGCGCGCGCCGTTCTCGTCCATCATTCGCGCGAGCAGATCCTGATCGAGGCTGCCCCAGTTCACGCCGATCCGCACCGGCTTGTCGTACTTGATCGCGGCTTCGATCATCTGCGCGAACTGCGAATCGCGCTTCGCGCCCTGGCCGACGTTGCCCGGGTTGATCCGGTACTTCGACAGCGCCTCCGCGCAGCCCGGGTAGTCACGCAGCAGCAGGTGGCCGTTGTAGTGGAAATCGCCGACGAGCGGCACCGACACGCCCATCCGGTCGAGCTGCTCGCGAATCGCCGGAACGGCGGCGGCGGCCTCGGGCGTGTTCACGGTGATGCGCACGAGCTCGGAGCCCGCGTTTGCGAGTTCCTTCACCTGGATCGCCGTGCCGATCGCGTCGGCCGTGTCGGTGTTCGTCATCGACTGCACGCGCACGGGCGCCGCGCCGCCGATCGTCACGAGCGTGCCGCCCCAGCGGACGTCGACCGCATGCGACATGCGTCGCGGCGCATGCCCGCCGAACACCGGCTCGGTTGAACAAATCTGACTGCTGCGTGGGGATTGAGCTTCGGATTGCATCGATAGATCCAATTTACGCCAAACGCGCCGCCTGCCCGGCGGCGCGCGAAAGGGAAAAGCGCCGCGCCTGGCCGGACGCGGCGCTTGCCGTCAGGGCAATGCGAAACGCGCGACGTTGCCCCGAGCCGCCGAGTATTTTGCCGGATCAACGGGCTTGCCGTCGAAAGCGACCGATTCGAGCCCGGCCTTGTTGCCGATCGTGATCTTGAGCGGCGCATCGCCCGCGACCTGCTTCGTCTCGCCGGCGCGCACGAGGGCCGAGAACAGCTCCTTGCCGTTCTTGTCGCGCACGCTGAACCAGCAGTCCTGCGCGACCTTCAGCGCAACGACCGACTGGCCAGGCGCGACCGTGACGGCCGCGCTCGCGGCGTCGGCCGTTGACGCGGCCGCTGGTTGCGTCGTTTGCGCAGGTTGCGCTTGTTGCACGGCGGCAACCGGCGTCGAAGCGAAAGGCGCGACCGCCGCGCTCGCGACGACGGGCGCCGAGCTCCCGGCCGACACGCTCGCCGTGGCCGCCTCGTCCGCCGACGCGCCGCCGACCGGCGGCGTCGCGATCGCGCCAGCCTGCGTCACCGTGCCCGACACCGCCGCACTCGCCGGCAGATCGGATGCAACGCCTCCCTGCTGCGCGTGCGCGGCCGACGCGGCCTCGCCCGCGCCGTTCGACTTGAAACGCGCGAGCCAGTTCGACGATTCGCCGCCCGTGCGCCACATCGCCGCCGCGACGAGCGCGACGACGACCGCCGCGATCGCCCACAGCCACGGCCGGCCGCGCGACGAACCGCCCAGCGGGATCGACACCCGGCCGCGCGGCAGATCGGTGCCGGCCGACGCAGGCATCGAAAGATCGACCTCGGGCACGCCCTTCTCCCGGCGCAGCGCCTGCGCGAACGGCTCCGGATCGACACCGAGCATCTTTGCGTAGCTGCGCACGAGGCCAAGCGCGAACGTCGCGCCCGGCAACTGGCTCGTGTCGCCCGCCTCGAGCGCCTGCAGCTTCGGCGCCGCGACCTTCAGCCGCGCGGACACGTCATCGACCGACCACCCCTTCGCCTCACGCAACTCCGCGAGCCGTGCGCCCACTGCCGCGACCGACGCAATGCCGCCACCGGCCGCCGCCGGTTTCTCGCCTGCGTTCGTCTCCGGGCTCCTTGACGGCTGCGGTTCGCTCATCCTCATCCTCGCGTCGATTCTTCTTGCCTGCACGCCCGCGCCAATTCCGGCCGGGCCCGCAACACCACCGTTGTCACACACTGCGCGGCGCCGTGCGCCGCCCCCGATCGCTTCACGCGTATTTCACTGCCAGCCCGGGCATCCCCGTCAAACCGCCCGGACCTCGATAATCTTCGTCGCGCCCGTCCGCTCCGCCAGACGCGTGCGGTCCTTGACCGCGCCCGCCAGTTGACCGCAGGCGGCATCGATGTCGTCGCCGCGCGTCTTGCGGATCGTCGTCACGACGCCGGCGTCGATCAGAACCTGCGCGAAGCGCTTGATCTGCTCAGTCTTCGAGCGCAGGAGCCCCGATTCCGGGAACGGATTGAACGGAATCAGATTGAATTTGCACGGCACGTCGCGCGTGAGCGCGAGCAGCTCGCGCGCATGCGCTTCGGTGTCGTTGACGCCGTCGAGCATGCAATATTCGAACGTGATGAAATCACGCGGCGCGACCTTCAGATAGCGCTGGCACGCGGCCATCAGTTCGCGCAGCGGATGCTTCTTGTTGAGCGGCACGAGTTCGTCGCGCAGCGCGTCGTTCGGCGCGTGCAGCGACACCGCGAGCGCGACGGGCAGCTCGGCACCGAGCCGGTCCATCATCGGCACGACGCCCGACGTCGACAGCGTCACGCGCCGGCGCGACAGGCCGTACGCGTTGTCGTCGAGCATGAGACGCATCGCGGGCACGACCGCCGAGTAATTGAGAAGCGGCTCGCCCATGCCCATCATCACGACATTCGTGATCACCCGCTCGGCCTTGCCGTTCGGGCCGGGCGCGCGGCCAAGCGACGCGCGCAGCGCGAATTCCGCCATCCGCAGTTGCCCGACGATCTCGCCCGTCGACAGATTGCGGGAAAAACCTTGCTTGCCGGTCGAGCAGAAGCGGCAATTGACCGCACACCCCGCCTGCGACGACACGCACAGCGTGCCGCGCGTCTCCTCGGGGATGAACACCGTCTCGACCGCATTGCCGTTGCCGACGTTGATGAGCCACTTGCGCGTGCCGTCCGCCGACACGTGATCGCTCAGGATGTCGGGCGTGCCGATCACGGCGCGCCCCTTCAGCTTCTCGCGCAGCGATTTCGCGAGATCGGTCATCCCGTCGAAATCGGCTGCATTGTATTGATGGATCCAGCGCTGCAGCTGCTTAGCGCGAAACGCCTTCTCGCCGAGGCCGCCGCAGTACGCGACGAGCCCCTCGGCGTCGAGGTCGAGTAGATTGACGATGGTTTCGCTCGCCATGATGCCCTGCCTTGCCGCCGAACGCGCCGGACCCCGACCCGCTTAGCGCGAGTAGACGTTCATTTCCGGGAAGAAGAACGCGATCTCGACGCGCGCCGTTTCCGGTGCGTCCGAGCCGTGCACGGCGTTCGCGTCGATGCTATCCGCGAAGTCGGCGCGGATCGTGCCCTTTTCCGCCTTCTTCGGATCCGTCGCGCCCATCAGGTCGCGGTTCTTCAGGATCGCGTCCTCGCCTTCCAGAACCTGGATCATCACCGGGCCCGAGATCATGAATTCGACGAGATCCTTGAAGAACGGACGCTCGGCGTGCACGGCGTAGAACTTCTCCGCATCGGCGCGCGACAGGTGCGCCATGCGCGCCGCCACGATCTTCAGGCCGGCGTTTTCGAAACGGCTGTAGATCTGGCCGATCACGTTCTTCGCCACCGCATCCGGCTTGATGATCGACAGGGTGCGCTCGAGTGCCATAAAAACTCCAAGAAATTAAGAGGTTACAGTTTCAAATGAATCCGCTATTGTAACACGTTCCCGTGTATCATTGCGATTGAACCCTTACACGACCGAAAGGTTCGAATGCTTCGCGTTCCGCAAGCGCCCAGGCGTTGAAACCTCCGCCGTCGAAACCTATCTTAGGGGTAGCGGCCACGCGGTTTTTTGCGGCGCAACAAGCGCGCCGCCCACCGGCGGCGGCGCCACGTTCCATGTTAGGAGAAACCATGAACGATTATCCGTACAACTTCGGCCGCGGCGGCGCGATCGGCACCGCCGAGACCCGCAACCGCGTGCTGCGCAACACCTACTGGCTCCTCGCGCTGTCGATGGTGCCGACCGTGCTCGGCGCCTGGGTTGGCGTCGCGACGGGTTTCTCGCTGTTCGCCGCGACGAGCCCGATGATGAGCCTCCTCGCGTTCTTCGCGATCGCGTTCGGCTTCATGTTCGCGATCGAGCGCACGAAGAACAGCTCGGCCGGCGTGTTCGTGCTGCTCGGCTTCACGTTCTTCATGGGCCTGATGCTGTCGCGCCTCTTGAGCTTCATCCTCGGCTTCTCGAACGGTCCGTCGCTCATCATGCTCGCGTTCGGCGGCACCGGCGTGATCTTCGCCGCGATGGCGACCGTCGCGACCGTCAGCAAGCGCGACTTCTCGGGCCTCGGCAAATGGCTCTTCGTCGGCGTGATCGTGCTGCTGCTCGCGATGGTCGCGAACATGTTCCTGCAATTGCCCGCGTTGATGCTGACCGTGTCGGTGCTCGCGATCGTGATCTTCTCGGCGTACATGCTGTTCGACGTCCAGCGCGTCGTGAACGGCGGCGAGACGAATTACATCAGCGCGACGCTCGCGATCTACCTCGATCTGTACAACGTGTTCACGAACCTGCTCGCGCTGCTCGGCATTTTCGGCGGCAACCGCAACTGAAGCCCGGCGGCACGCACGTCTGCGCGCATCACGAAAAAACCGGCCCTCGGGCCGGTTTTTTTATGTGCGCGCTGCCCGGATCTCGCGTCAGTCACGCTCGAAGAGCGCGATCGATTCGACATGCGACGTGTGCGGGAACATGTTGACGACGCCCGCGCCCTTCAGCCGATAACCTGCCTCGTGCACGAGGAGACCCGCGTCTCGTGCGAGCGTCGACGGATTGCACGACACGTAGACGATCCGCGCGGGCAGCGGCCCTTCGCCGCTCTGCGCGATCTCGGCGAGCGCCTTCGACACCGCGAGCGCGCCTTCGCGCGGCGGATCGACCAGGAATTTGTCGAATGCGCCGAGCGCGTGCAGATCGTCGGCCGTCACCTCGAACAGATTGCGGCTCGCGAACGACGTATGCCCGTCGACGCCGTTTTCCTTTGCATTCGCGAGCGCGCGCGACGTCAGCGTCTCGCTGCCCTCGATCCCGACCACCTCGCGAGCGAGCCGCGCGAGCGGCAGCGTGAAGTTGCCGATCCCGCAGAACAGATCGAGCACGCGGTCGCCGCGCTCGGGCGCGAGCAGGCGCAGCGCCCGACCGACGAGCACGCGGTTGATCTGGTGGTTGACCTGCGTGAAATCGGTCGGCTTGAACGGCATCCGGATCCCGAATTCGGGCAGCGTGTAGTCGAGCTGCACGTCGAGCGGATAGAACGGCGCGACCGTGTCCGGCCCTTTCGGCTGCAGCCAGAACTGCACGCGATGCGCGTCCGCGAATTCGCGCAGGAGCGTCTCGTCGGCCGCGTTGATCGGCTCGAGCACGCGCAGCACGAGCGCCGTCACCTGCGAGCCGACCGCAAGCTCGATCTGCGGCATGCGATCGCGGATCGACAATTGCTCGACGAGCCGGCGCAGCGGCACCAGCATCGCGGACACGTGCGGCGGCAGCACCTCGCAGCTCGTCATGTCGGCGACGTAGCTGCTCTTCTTCTCGTGGAAGCCGACGAGCACGCCGCCCTTCTTCGCGACGTGGCGCACGGTGAGGCGGGCACGATAGCGGTAGCCCCACGACGGGCCGTGAATCGGCGCGAACATCGCCTCGGCGCGCAGCTTCGCGAGATGCCACAGGTTGTCCTCGAGCACGCGCTGCTTGATCGCGACCTGCGCGCGCATGTCGAGATGCTGCATCGAACAGCCGCCGCATGTGCCGAAAAATGCGCATTTCGGCCGCGTGCGCATCACGCTCGGGCGCAGAATATCGACGACCTGCGCCTGTTCGTAGGTCGGCTTGCGGCGGAAACTCGAATAGGTGACGCGTTCGCCGGGCAACGCGCCCTCGACGAAAATCACCTTGCCGGGTTCGCCGTTTTCGTCGACGGCACGGCCGACGCCGCGCGCTTCCATGTCGAGCGAATCGATATCGAGAACCGGGGCGCGATCGGTTGCGGCGCCCGCATGCGACGCGCCGGGTGTGGAGAGAGGGACGGCTTCTGACACCAGCTTTTCCTGACGAACGATTGTGGGGAAAGGCGAGATTGTAGACGAACGGCCGCCATGCAACGGAGATTCGACGATGCGACTCATCAGTTGGAACATCCAATGGGGACGGGACGCGAACGGCACGGTCGACCTCGCGCGCACTATCGACGCCGCGCGCGGCCTCGGCGATTTCGACGTGCTATGCATGCAGGAAGTCACGCGCGGCTTTCACGCGCTGCCGGGCGGGCCGTCCGGCGATCAATATGCGGAACTGGCCGCGCTGCTGCCGGGTTACGCGGTGTTCGACGCGATCGGCGTCGATCTGCCGCCGCTCGGGCCGGGCGCGCCGCGCCGGCAATTCGGCAACGCGCTCGCGACGCGGCTGCCCGTCGAGCGCGCGATGCGTCACGCGCTGCCGTGGCCCGCGAGCGCCGCCGCACCGTCGATGCCGCGCTGCGCGCTCGAGGTCACGCTGCGCGCGCCGTTCGGGCCGCTGCGCGTCATCGTCACGCACCTCGAGTACTACTCGGCGCAGCAGCGGCTCGCGCAGGTCGATGCGCTGCGGCGCCTGCATCGCGAGGCGGCCGCGCATGCGCGCGCCAGCGCGCCGCCGGAAACGCCGACGGGCCCGTTCGCGCCGTCGGCGCGCGCGGCCGATGCCATCGTCTGCGGCGACTTCAACAGCGCGTACCGCAGCGAAGCGTACCGGCGCTTTCTCGCGCCGTTCCCGGACGCGCCGCGCTTCGTCGACGCGTGGCTCGCGCGCCATCCGGGCAAGACGCCGCCGATGACGGCGGGCGTCTACGACACCGGGCAATGGAGTGAAGGACCGATGACGTGCGATTTCGCATTCGTCACCGACACGCTCGCCCACCGCATATCACGCTGCGAGATCGACGGCGCGACACGCGCATCCGATCATCAGCCGATCGTGCTGGAGTTGAGCGATACGTAGTCAAAGCGACGCGCAAGCAGATCGGCCGACGGCGATCGACGCGCGGCCGGCCGTCGCCGGAGGGCGGCAAGCGATTCGAGACGAACGGGAAGCGCGACGTTCGCGTCACGCACGGCGGGTGACGCCGCGAGTTGCGTTACGCGTCGAACGCGGCGAGGTATTCGGCCCAGTGCGGCGCCGGTTCCTGCACGAGCGTGTTCTTCACGAGCGCGATCTCCTCGGTGTACTCGGCGGGCGACAGGCCGCCGCGCATCTGCTGGAACCGGCAATACAGCAAGTACGTGTTGACGACGTCGGTCTCGCAGTAATTGCGAATCTCTTCGATCCGCCCTTGCTGGAACGCCGCCCACACCTGGCTGCCGTCCATCCCGAGCTTGCCCGGGAAACCGCACAGCTTCGCGAGCGCATCGAGCGGCGCGCTCGCGCGCGGCTGGTAAAGCGCGAGCAGATCCATCAGATCCAGATGCCGCGTGTGGTAACGCGACAGATAATTGTTCCACTTGAAGTCGCGATCGTCCTCGCCCATGTCCCAGTAGCGCGGCGCCGCGACGCCGTGTACGAGCCCGCGGTAATGGAGCACCGGCAGATCGAAGCCGCCGCCGTTCCACGACACGAGCTGCGGCGTGTACTTCTCGATCACGCGGTAGAACGACTGGATCAGCGCCGCCTCCGGGTCGTCCGGCGTGCCGAGCGAGCGTACGCGAAAGCCGTTGTTGTCGCGGAACACGCACGAGATCGCCGCGATCCGTTGCAGATGGAGCGGCAGGAAATCGCTGCCCGTCTTCTCGCGGCGCGCGGCGAATGCGTGCTCGGCCACGTCGGCGTCGGCAAGGTCGGCGGGCAGATCTTCAAGACGGCGAATGCCGTCGACATCGGGAATCGTCTCGATGTCAAAAACCAGAATCGGTGTCATCGATGAGTTACAGAACGGCGTCCTTGCGCACGCCGTTGGAGGCGAAAAACCGCTTGAGCCGCACGAGCGCTTCCTGCTGGATCTGACGAACCCGCTCGCGGGTCAGTCCCATCTCGTCGGCAAGCTCCTCGAGCGTCGCGGGTTCGATATGGTTGAGGCCGAAGCGCCGCTCGATCACGTGACGGTGCTTGTCGGACAGACGCGACAGCCACGCGCGCGTGAGCGTCTCCAACTCGCGGTGCTGAACCTCCGCGTCGGGCGACTGGCTCTGGTCGTCGGGTAGAAGATCGAGCAGGCTGCTCGCCGGATCGAGATCGAGCGGCGCGTCGAGCGATGCGGTGTGCTCGTTCAGCGCGAGGATGTCGGTGACCTCCTCTGCCGTCTTGCCGGTCAGATACGCGATGTCGTCGATGCTCGCCTCGCGGCGTTCGGCGGCCTCGCCCGTCGACAGCGAGTTCTTCTCGAGATGGCGCTTCGCGCGCAGCACCTGGTTCAACTCGCGGATCACGTGCACCGGCAGTCGCACCGTGCGCGCCTGATTCATGATCGCGCGCTCGATGCTCTGGCGAATCCACCAGGTCGCGTACGTCGAAAAACGAAAGCCGCGCGTCGGATCGAATTTTTCGATTGCGTGCATGAGCCCGAGATTGCCCTCTTCGATCAGATCGAGAAGCGGCACGCCGCGATTCAGATAGCCTTTCGCGATGCTGACGACGAGCCGAAGGTTGCGCTCGATCATCACCTGCCGCGCCTCGAATTCTCCCGCCTTCGCGAGCCGCGAATAGCGCTGCTCTTCCTCGACCGTCAACAGCGGCTTCACGCTGATGCGGTTCAGGTAGTGCTGAATCGTGTCGGCGGTGAGTTCCGCCTGCAGAAGCGCCCGGAAGTCGTCCAGGTCGGGCGACGCGTCGGCCGTCTCGCCGCGCCCTTCGCCCGGCGAATCGTCAGAATCCGCTTCGCGCGGCTCGTAGTCGCGTTCGCTGTCGGCAGCGTCTTCGTCCTCGTCCGTCGAAGCACCCGTTCGCTCCACCGATGCTTGCGTGGCTCGACTGAGCTTCTCAGACTCGGCTTGCGGATCGTGGCGCTTCGATTTCGGCATGGTCGTCTCGTTTATTGAGGCGGCAAATACTTCAGCGGATCGACAGGTTTACCCTGCCGGCGAACCTCGAAATGCAGCATCACGCGGTCGGAATCGCTATTGCCCATCTCTGCGATCTTCTGGCCTTTCGTCACCGCGTCCCCCTCTTTTACCATCAAAGCGCGATTGTGTGCATACGCTGTGAGATAAGTTGCGTCGTGCTTGATGATAATGAGGTTGCCATAGCCGCGCAGCCCGTTGCCCGCGTACACCACGCGGCCATCCGCAGCGGCCTTCACGGCCTCGCCGGCCGGGCCGCCGATGTTGATCCCCTTGTTCTTCGAATCGTCGAACGTGTTGAGCAGCGCGCCGCTCACCGGCCACGCGAACGACACGTTGCCGCTCGCGGCGCTCGCGCCCGTTTCGCTCGGCGTGATCGCCGCCGACGCAGTCGGCGCGGCGCTCGCGCTGGAACCGGAGCCATAGATCGGCGGCACGGCGGCCGAGCCGCTCGACGGACCGCTCGACAGCGGCGGCGTGACTGCTGCGCCGGCGACCGGTGCGGCCGCCGTCGCGCCGCCCGCGGTCGGCGACACGCGCAGCAGCTGATCAACTTCGATCTGATTCGGGTTGGTCAGGTTGTTCCACGCGGCGATGTCGCGATAGTTCTGGCCGTTCTCGAGCGCGATCCGATAAAGCGTGTCACCCGGCTTCACCCGGTAGTAACCCGGGGGCGCGGGCGGCAGCGGCGCGGGCGGCTGCGTGGCGGCCGTCGCGCCGAGCGAGCCGGAACGGTCGACGACGGGCGCCTGGTCGAGCCGCGTCGCGCACGCGGCGAGCAGCGTGAGCGCCGCCATGCAAATCGCGCGCTGAGCGAGCGAGAGCGGAACCTTCGAACGATTGTTTTGCATCGCGCGCAGCATACTCATCGGTATCAAATCACTCCGGATTTTAAAGGGACAAAGAAAACGCGATCAAGCCGCGACTCACGCCACTGCGCGGGTGCGACGCGCTCCACGAGCGTGAGCACCTGCTCGCCCGCCTGTTCTCCGACAGGCGCGACGAGCCTGCCGCCGATCGCCAATTGTTCCAACAGCGCCCGCGGCACGTCGAGCCCCGCCGCGGCGATCACGATCGCGTCGAACGGCGCCGCGGCGGGCAGGCCCACGCGTCCGTCGCCGTAGTGCAGGCGGATGTTCGGCACGCGCAGCGGCCGCAAATTCAGTTTCGCGCGCTCGTAGAGCGGCTTCACGCGTTCGATCGAATACACGTCGCGCGCGACGCGACTCAGCACCGCGGCCTGATAGCCGCAGCCCGTGCCGATTTCGAGCACGCGCTCGAGCGTGCGGCCCGCCGCCGCGAGCTCGATCATCCGCGCGACGACCGACGGCTTCGAGATCGTCTGCTGATGGCCGATCGGCAGCGCGGCGTCCTCGTACGCCTGGGCCGCAAGCCCCGGATCCACGAACATGTGGCGCGGCACGGCCGACATCGCGGCGAGCACGCGCGGATCGGCCACGCCGTTTGCCCGAAGCCGTTCGACCATGCGCTCGCGCACCCGTTCCGAAGTCAGCGCGAGCGCGCCGCTCAACGCGACGTTCGGCGTCGCGCTCTTGTCGCCGTTCTTCACGCCGGAGGACGGCGCGCTCTTTGCGACGCCGGGCGTCGTGGGCGGTTTCGCACGCGCCGGTTTCGCAACGGGCACGCCGCTCCCCGACGCGCCGGCCGCGCGCGGCGCGAGGCGTTCGGGCGCGATCGGGGAGGCGGCGGCGGGCGCGGCCGCCGCCGCGGCGATGAGGCGCTGACGGGCGGCGTCGCCCGCGGCCTGACGCTCGGCCGCGCGCCCTTCGGGCTTGCGCGGCTCGCGCTTCAGATCCTCGAGCGCGAGCGGAAACCGCTTCGCGCGCTCGCCGCTCATGAAGCGCCGCTCCCGGCATGCGCCCAATCGCGCGTGGCCGCCAGCATTTGCGTGTGGGTGAGATCGAGCTGCAGCGGCGTGATCGACACGTAGCCCGCGGCGGTCGCGTGGAAATCGGTGCCCTCGCTCGCATCGAGCGCGTCGCCCGCCGCACCGATCCAGTAGATCGGCTCGCCGCGCGGATTGATTTGGCGAATCACCGGCTGCGACGGATGACGCTTGCCGAGCCGCGTCACACGCCAGCCCCTCAGCTCGCCGTACGGCAGGTTCGGAATGTTGACGTTCAGGAGCGGCTGGCCGGGCAGCGGATGATCGAGGTAATGACGCACGATCTCGGCCGCGACGCGCGCCGCGTCTTCGAGGTGCGCCCACTCCTTGTGAACGAGCGAGAACGCGATCGCCGGCACGCCGAACATGATGCCTTCCGTCGCGGCCGCGACCGTTCCGGAATACAGCGTGTCATCGCCCATGTTCTGGCCGTTGTTGATCCCCGACACGACGAGGTCGGGCTTCGCGTCGAGCATGCCCGTCAGCGCGACGTGCACCGAATCGGTCGGCGTGCCGTTCACGTAGTAGAAACCCGTGGTCGCCGAGCGCGACACCGAAAGCGGACGCGACAGCGTGAGCGAGTTAGACGCGCCGCTGCAGTTCTGCTCGGGCGCCATCACCATGACCTCGGCAAGCGGGCGCAGCGCTTCGTACAGCGCGGCGAGGCCGGGCGCGAGGTATCCGTCGTCGTTGCTGAGTAGTATTCGCATCCGGCGATTGTAACCGAGGAAAGATTGCGCGAGAGCGACAGCCCGGGCCGCGTTGCGCGCCGCGCGCGATGCCGCGCAAACGCACGCCGCGCGCGGCCCTCGACGCTCAGATCGCGCGCTTCTCGCGCAGCGCGGCGATCGCCTGCGCGTCGTAGCCGAGCGCTCCGAGCACCTCGTCCGTGTGCTCGCCGAGCGCCGGGCCGAGCCAGCGCGTTTCGCCCGGCGTGCCGGACAGCTTCGGCGTCACGTTCGGCAGCGGGATCTGCGCGCCGTCGGCGAGTTTGAAACGCTGGATCATCTGGCGCGCGACGAATTGCGGATCGGTGAACATGTCGGCTACGCTGTAGATTCGCGATGCCGGCACGTCGGCCGAGTTCAGCACCGCGAGCGCCTCGTCGATCGTGCGCTCGGCGAGCCACGCGCCGATCGCCGCGTCGATCTCCTGCGTGCGCGGCACGCGGCCGTCGTTGTGCGCGAGCGCCGGATCGTCGGCGAGATCGTCGCGCCCGATCGCTCCCATCAGGCGCTTGAAGATCGGATCGCTGTTGCCGCCGATCACGATGCTGCCGTCGCGGCACGGATATGTGTTCGACGGCACGATGCCCGGCAGCGACGCGCCCGTGCGCTCGCGCACGAGCCCATAGACGCCGTACTCGGGCACGACGCTTTCCATCATGTTGAAGACGGCCTCGTACAGCGCGACGTCGACGACCTGCCCCGCGCCGCCGTTCGCGTTGCGATGATGCAGCGCCATCAGCGCGCCGATCACGCCGTGCAGCGCCGCGATGGAATCGCCGATCGAGATGCCGATGCGCGGCGGCGGCAACTCCGGGTAGCCCGTGATGTGGCGCAGCCCGCCCATCGATTCGGCGATCGCGCCGAAACCGGGACGGTCGCGGTACGGGCCCGTTTGCCCGTAGCCCGACAGGCGCACCATCACGAGGCCCGGATTGTCGGCCGACAGCACGTCGTAGCCGAGGCCGAGCTTCTCGAGCAGCCCGGGGCGGAAGTTCTCGACGACGATGTCGGCTTCGCGCGCCAAGCGGCGCACGATCTCCTTGCCCTCGTCGGACTTCAGGTTGATCGTCACCGATTTCTTGTTGCGCGCCTGCACCGACCACCACAGCGACGTGCCGCCCGCCTCCGGATACAGCTTGCGCCACTTGCGCAGCGGATCGCCGCCGTTCGGATCTTCGATCTTGATGACTTCCGCGCCGAACTCGGCGAGCAGGCGCGCGGCGAACGGGCCGGCGATCAGCGTGCCGAGTTCGAGCACCTTGACGCCCGCGAGCGGGCCGGGGGTTGCGCTCATGTCGCTTCCTTGGATCGTTGAACGGAGCGCGGCCCAGCGGGCCACGCGGCGCGGGCGCGCAGCCCGCTAGAGCGTGCGTCGATCGAGCATCGCACGCGCGATCGTGCCCGCATCGACGTATTCGAGCTCGCCGCCCACCGGCACGCCGCGCGCGAGCCGCGTGACGGCCAGGCCGCGCGCCTTCAGCGTCTGGCCGAGATAGTGCGCGGTCGCCTCGCCTTCGTTCGTGAAGTTCGTCGCGAGCACGACCTCCTTCACGATGCCGTCGGACGCGCGGCGCACGAGCCGGTCGAAATGGATCTCCTTCGGCCCGATGCCGTCGAGCGGGCTCAGGCGCCCCATCAGCACGAAGTACAACCCGCGATAGGTCATCGTCTGCTCGAGCATGATCTGGTCGGCGGGCGTTTCGACGACGCAGAGCAGCGTCGGATCGCGCTCCGGATCGCAGCACACCTCGCAGACCTGCGCCTCCGTGAACGTATTGCACTTCTCGCAATGCCGCAGATGCTCGGTCGCGAACAGCAGCGACCGACCGAGCCGCTCGGCGCCCTCCCGATCATGTTGCATCAGGTGGTATGCGATGCGCTGCGCGGATTTCGGCCCGACGCCCGGCAGCGCGCGCAGCGCCTCGACGAGCTCGGACAGCGCGGAAGGCGGCTTGATGCTCATGCGCGAAAGGCGTCGACCGAACGGTTCATCGTCAGAACGGCAGCTTGAAGCCGGGCGGCAGCGGCAGGCCCGCCGTCATCCCGCTCATCTTCTCCTGCGAGGTCACCTCGGCCTTGCGCACCGCGTCGTTGAACGCCGCGGCGACGAGATCCTCGAGCATGTCCTTGTCGTCGGCGAGCAGGCTCGGATCGATCGACACGCGGCGCACCTCGTTGCGGCAGGTCATCGTCACCTTGACGAGCCCCGCGCCCGACTGGCCTTCCACTTCGATGAGGGCCAGTTGCTCCTGCATCTTCTTCATGTTTTCCTGCATCTGCTGGGCCTGCTTCATCAGCCCGGCGAGTTGGCCTTTCATCATGGACTTGCTCCTTCGTAATCGATTGCGAACGGGCGCGATCTTAGCGCCCGCGCGCGAATATGGAAACCGGGCGCGCGCAGCGCCCGGCTCGCGTCAGTGCAGCGTCGGCGAGGCGCCGTCCGCGGCGCCCGCTTCCGGGCCGACGGGCCGAATCGAGCCTTCGACGATGCTCGCGCCGAATTCGCGCAGCAACTGCTGGACGAACGGGTCGGCATTCATCTCCTGCTCGGCCTCGCGCTGCCGCTTCGCGCGCTCGGCGGCGGCGAGCGCCGCCGCGGTGCGGCGCGCCGGCCCGACTTCGACCATCACGTCCACCGGCTTGCCGAGCGCGTCCGCAAGCGCCGCTTTCAGCTTGGCGACCTGCGCGGCGTCCGCGTATTGCGGAACCGGCACGGCAAGCTTGAGCGCGCCGCCGTCGGCCGACGTCAGCTCGCTGTTGAACGCGAGCTGGTACGCGACTCCCTTGAGTGGCAGGCTCGCCGCGAGCGTCGCCCACTCGCCGGCATAGCCGATCGTGTCGAGCGGGATCGGCTCCGGCAGCGGGCGTGTGTCGACGGACGGCGCGGGAGCCGGCTTCGGCGCGACGCGGACGTCGTCGGGGCCGCTGTCGAACACCGGGACGAAACCGTCGTCGGGCGGGATGAAACCGTCGTCCATCGACAACGGCACGTAATCGTCGGGCGGGATGTCCTCCCACGGCGGCGGCGCGCCGCGAGACTCGGATCTCGCTTCGGCGCGCGCCGCGCCGTTCGGCCGCGCATCGCTGCCCGATGCGCGGCCGCGCGGCGTCGGCACGGGCACCGGCACGCGCGGCGCGGCCTTCGCGGTGGGCGCGGCGGGCGCGGCGGGCGCGGCGGCTGGCGCGGCCGGCCTCGCGGCGCCGGCGTTGCGGCCGCGATCGGACGACACGCGCATGCCCGCGTTGCGCAGCACGTCGAGCGCGGCGGCCGCGCCGGTCGCGCGCGACGCGGATGCGTCGGCGGTGGGCGCCGGCGCGCGTGATTCGGTCGCGACGGACGCAGGCATCGCGGCGACCTCCCCGGTCGATGCGGCGGCCGGCGTGATCGCGTCGCGCTCGGCGACGGACGTCGATTCGAATGACACGGCCGCTCGCGCCGCGGATTCACGCGCGGCATCCTCCCGCGTGCTCGGCGGCGCGACTGATTCGACGCACGGCGCGGCGTCGCGCTCGCCCGGGCCGGCGTCGGCCGGCGCGCGAACGTCCGCGGAAGCGCCGCCGACCGTCTCGGTCGTCGCCGGCTCCGCTTGGGACGGCGGCGGCTCGGCGCGCGTTGCCGCACGCGCGACGGCCGCCTTCGGCGTTGGCGCCGCCGCAACCGCGGGCGCCGCCGACGCGCCGACCGCGATCGCGGTGCGCGCCCCCGGCTTCGGCGCGGCGCCGGACACCTGAGCGGGCACCCCGCCGCCCGGCGCGCCGCCGCCCGTCGTCGCCGGCTCGAACGCCAGCATTCGCAGCAGCGTCATCGTGAAGCCCGCGTATTCGTCGGGCGCGAGGCCGAGCTCGCCGCGCCCGACCGTCGCGATCTGATAATAGAGCTGCACCTGCTCCGGGCTCAGCAGTTCGGCGAAGCGACGCAGATCGGCCGCTTCCGGCCATTCGTCGAGCACCGACGCCGGCGCGAACTGCGCCCACGCGATCCGGTGCAGCAGGCTCGCGAGATCCTGCAGCGCGGCCGAGAACGACAGGCTGCGCAGCGCCATCTCATCGGCGACGGCGAGAATCTGCGGGCCGTCGGCCGCGGCGAGCGCGTCGAGGAGCCGCACCATGTAGGTCTGGTCGAGCGTGCCGAGCATGCCGGACACGGCGGTTTCCGTCACTTCGTTCGCCGAATACGCGATCGCCTGATCGGTCAGCGACAGCGCATCGCGCATGCTGCCCTGCGCCGCGCGCGCGAGAAGGCGCAGCGCCTGCGGCTCGAACGCGATCCGCTCTTCGCCGAGAATCCGCTCGAGGTGCGACACGATGTGCCCGGCCGGCATCTGCTTCAGATTGAACTGCAGGCAGCGCGACAGCACGGTGACGGGAATCTTCTGCGGGTCGGTGGTCGCGAGGATGAACTTGACGTGCGGCGGCGGCTCCTCGAGCGTCTTGAGCATCGCGTTGAACGCGTGGTTCGTCAGCATGTGCACTTCGTCGATCATGTAGACCTTGAAGCGCGCATCGACGGGCGCGTACACCGCGCGCTCGAGCAGCGCGGCCATTTCATCGACGCCGCGATTGCTCGCCGCGTCCATTTCGACATAGTCGACGAAGCGCCCTTCATCGATTTCGCGGCACGCGCGGCACACGCCGCACGGCTGCGACGTGACGCCCGTCTCGCAATTGAGCGCCTTCGCGAAGATGCGCGACAGCGTTGTCTTGCCGACGCCGCGCGTGCCCGTGAATAGATAGGCGTGATGCAAACGCCCGCCGTCGAGCGCGTGCGTGAGCGCCCTGACGACGTGCTCCTGGCCGACGAGCGAAGCGAAATCCTTCGGACGCCACTTGCGTGCGAGAACTTGATAGGTCATCGGGAAATTGTATCAGCAACGCTGAGCCACGCCGACAGGTTGAACGCCGCGAAGCACGCGCATATCGAGCCGATCGGAGAAGCCCGGAAAAAGCGGAACCGGAAAAATGCAGCGGGAGAACGCGAGGAGAGAATACCGAGGGGGAGGAATGCGAGTGAAGCAAGCGGAAGGTGACGAGCCCGACCCTCGGCACTGGCGGAAAACGGCTGTGGCTGCTTCGTTCCCGACCTGACCAGGTTGACCGCCCCACCATGCGAGGAGGCCCGTCACGGCGCATTCTAACATCGCTTGGCGCGCCGCGCGACCGTTATTCGCATGGCGAGACGACAAATCGCGCGGCCTCGCCCACACGACTGCGCCAATTCGCGCGCTCCGGCGCAATGCATCGCCCGCCTCTTGCAATTCACGACGCCGCTCCCATTTGACGCACACGCGGGACGCACACGCGGGCGGCAAGCCGAAAGCGCATCACGCCCCTGTTCGCATGACGACTACTATCGCCGTCAACAGCGGATAGCAATTTAGGCTAATATGACGCCCGAATGACCCGCGAGCCGCGGTATGCAGCGCTCACGCCCTTCTTTTCGCAAGAGCGGAGCTTCCTGCCCCGGCGACCGGCAAGGCCCTCCGGCGGCCGGCGCAGGCAGTCCCCGAACCGAAAGAGGTATTGACCCAATGAGCGAACAGATCAAACACATCAGCGACGCATCGTTCGAGCAGGACGTCGTCAAGTCCGACAAGCCGGTCCTGCTGGACTTCTGGGCCGAATGGTGCGGTCCGTGCAAGATGATTGCCCCGATTCTCGATGAAGTCGCGAAGGACTACGGCGACAAGCTGCAGATCGCGAAGATCAACGTCGACGACAACCAGGCGACGCCCGCGAAGTTCGGCGTGCGCGGCATCCCGACGCTGATCCTCTTCAAGAACGGCGCGGTCGCCGCGCAAAAGGTGGGCGCGCTGTCGAAGTCGCAACTCACCGCGTTCCTGGACAGCCATCTCTAAACGGGTGCGCCGCGGCGCACGTGTTGTCAGCCGGCAACACGTGCGCCGCGAAATCCGCCGATCGGTCGCTCAAGCCCGAATCGGCCTATGCTAGAATCAAAAACGTCGATAAGACGCATATAAGTCTCTGAGCGCTTCCGCTCGCCCTCCTCCCTATATCTTTCGTCGCATCTCCTCCCTGGCGGGATCTCCGTATGCATTTATCCGAGCTCAAGTCTCTGCACGTCTCCGAATTGATCGAAATGGCCAACGGCCTGGAGATCGAAAACGCGAACCGCCTGCGCAAGCAGGAGTTGATGTTCGCCATTCTCAAAAAGCGCGCCAAGACGGGAGAAACGATCTTCGGCGACGGCACGCTCGAAGTGCTGCCCGACGGCTTCGGCTTCCTGCGCTCGCCGGAAATGTCGTACCTCGCGAGCACGGACGACATCTACATCAGCCCGTCGCAGATCCGCCGCTTCAACCTGCACACCGGCGACACGATCGAAGGCGAAGTCCGCACGCCGAAGGACGGCGAGCGCTACTTCGCGCTCGTGAAGGTCGACAAAGTCAACGGGCAGCCGCCCGAGGCCTCGAAACACAAGATCATGTTCGAGAACCTCACGCCGCTGCACCCGAACAAGCCGCTGTGGCTCGAGCGCGAAATGCGCGGTGAAGAGAACGTGACGGGCCGCATCATCGACATGATCGCGCCGATCGGCAAGGGCCAGCGCGGCCTGCTCGTCGCGTCGCCGAAGTCCGGCAAGACCGTGATGCTTCAGCACATCGCGCACGCGATCAAGCAGAATCACCCGGACGTGATCCTGTTCGTGCTGCTGATCGACGAACGCCCCGAAGAAGTGACCGAAATGCAGCGCTCGGTCGCGGGCGAAGTGATCGCGTCGACGTTCGACGAACCGGCCACGCGCCACGTGCAGGTCGCCGAAATGGTGATCGAGAAGGCCAAGCGCCTCGTCGAGATGAAGCACGACGTCGTGATCCTGCTCGATTCGATCACGCGTCTCGCACGCGCGTACAACACCGTGATTCCGGCATCGGGCAAGGTGCTCACGGGCGGCGTCGACGCGAACGCGCTGCAGCGTCCGAAGCGCTTCTTCGGCGCGGCGCGCAACATCGAGGAAGGCGGCTCGCTCACGATCATCGGCACCGCGCTGATCGAAACCGGCAGCCGCATGGACGACGTGATCTACGAAGAGTTCAAGGGCACCGGCAACATGGAAGTGCACCTCGAGCGCCGCCTCGCGGAAAAGCGCGTCTATCCGTCGATCAACCTGAACAAGTCGGGCACGCGCCGCGAGGAAATGCTGATCAAGCCCGAGATCCTTCAGAAGATCTGGGTGCTGCGCAAGTTCATCCACGACATGGACGAAGTCGAGGCGATGGAATTCCTGCTCGACAAGATCCGCCAGACGAAGAACAACGCCGAGTTCTTCGATCTGATGCGCCGCGGCGGCTGATTTCCAGCCGCACGCGTCGCATCGCGACAAACCGCCCGCTTCCCCGGGCGTTTTTTTTATCGCCCAACATGAACGTGAACGTACACGTTGATCTATAATCGCGGACATCGATCCTTCGTCATCCGGAGATTCCACGCGATGAGCGACACCCCGCCCACCCTGCTTCTGACCGTGCGCGACGCCGCCGAGCGGCTCGGCGTGACGCCGCGCACGCTCAAGTACTACGAGGAGCGCGGGCTCGTCACGCCGTCGCGCAGCGAGGGCCGCTATCGGCTGTACGACGCCGCCGACCTCGAACGCTTCGAGCGCATCCTGCGGCTGCGCGCGCTCGGGTTTTCTCTGCACGGCATCACCGAGATGCTCAAGCGCCCGCTCGAACCAACGGGCGACGGACGGCGGCGCTATTCGGACGCGTCGCTGCGCGATATTCACGCGGATCTGTCGCAGCAGATCGCGACGCTCGATGCGCGCATCGCCGCCGCGCAACGCGAGCTAAAGGAGGTGCGCGCGCTGAAGAAGGAGTTGCAGCACGATATCGACTACGTCGAGCGCCGGCTCGCCGGCGAAAGCCCCGACGAACTGATCGCGCAGCGCCGCGCCGCCGCGCACGGGCGCAAGACGGGCGGGACGGGCGCATGAGCGCCGCGCCGGGCCGGCCACCGCTCTGGAGCGCCGCGAACCTGCGCGGCGATATCTTTCCATGGGTGCTCGCGATCGTCACCGGACTCGACTACTTCGACAACGCGGCGTTCTCGTTCTTCGCGAGCTATATCGCGGGCGGCGTCAACGCGTCGCCGGACGAGCTCGTGTGGGCGTCGAGCGCGTACGCGGTGGCGGCGGTGCTCGGCATCCTGCAGCAGCAATGGTGGGTCGACCGGCTCGGGCACCGGCGTTACGTCGCCGGCTGCATGCTGATGTTCTCGCTCGGCGCGGCGGCCGCGGCGCTTGCCGACACGTCGCTGCAGCTCGCGTTCGCGCGCGGCTTCCAGGGCTACTTCATCGGCCCGATGATGGGCGCGTGCCGGATCCTGATCCAGACCAGCTTCGCGCCGAAGGATCGCCCGCCCGCGACGCGCGCGTTCCTCGTCATGCTGCTGCTCGGCAGCGCGATCGCGCCGATCGCGGGCGGCCTGCTCGTCGCGCACTTCACGTGGCGCGCGCTGTTCGCGTGCACGGTGCCGACGGGCATCCTGTTCGCGGCGCTCGCGTTCGTCGCGCTGCCGAATTCCGGCCACACGCCGCCCGACGAGCGCGGCGGCGCGCACTTCTGGCCGTACGTGATCTTCGCGCTCGCGCAAGGCGCGCTGCAGATCGTGATGCAGCAAGTGCGCTTCCAGCTTTTCGCCGGATCTCCGCAGCTCGTGCTGCTCGCCGTCGGCGGCCTCGCGGCCCTCGCGTGGTTCGGCTATCACCAGTGGCATCATCCGGCGCCGCTCGTGCGGCTGCACGCGTTTCGCGAGCGCACGTTCCAGGTCGGGCTGCTGCTCTACATGTTCTACTACTACGAAACGACGGGCTACAGCTATCTGATCTCCCGCTTTCTCGAAACCGGGCTCGGCTATCCGGTCGAGAACGCCGGGCGGCTCGTCGGCACGATGTCGCTGATTTCCGCGAGCGCGCTCTTCGTCTATCTGCGCTACGCGAAGCTGCTCACGCACAAGAAATGGATCATCGTGCCCGGCTTCGCGCTCGCCGCGTTCGCCGCGCTGTGGATGACGCGGATGTCGCCCGAGGCCGGCGAAGCGGCGCTCGTCGCGCCGCTCCTGATGCGCGGGCTGCTGCTCCTCTTCATCGTGCTGCCCGTCGCGAACCTGACGTTCCGCATATTCGCGATCGACGAGTATTCGCACGGCTACCGGCTGAAGAATATCGTCCGGCAACTGACGATTTCGTTTGCGACCGCGTCCGTCATCATCGTCGAGCAGCATCGGCTCGCCGTGCACGAGACGCGGCTCGTCGAACGGGCGAACGTCTACAATCCGCTGTTCCAGCAAACCGTCGACACGCTCACGCGCGGCTTCGCGGCCGCGGGCCACGCACTGTCCGACGCGCACGCGCTCGCGCTCGTCACCGTGAGCCGCACGATCGCGCAACAGGCATCGTTCCTGTCATCGCTCGACGGCTTCTACTTTCTCGCGGGCGTCGCGATCTGCGGCGGCCTCTTCGCCGCCTGGCAAAAAGAGATCGATTGAGGTACGTTTAGCGCCTGTCGCTTCACGCCCTTTCCGCCGCGATGCTCTCCAAACTCAACCAATGGCTCGACGCGCGCCGCCGCGATCGCGCGCTGCGCGCGCACCCGATTCCCGACGCGTTGTGGCGCGAGACGCTCGAGCGCCTGCCGTTCCTGTCGTACCTGTCCGGCGAGGATCGCGAACGGCTGCGCGAAACGACGAGCCTCTTTCTCGCACAGAAGTCGTTTTCGACCGCGCACGGGCTCGAACTCACCGACGCGATCGTCGTCGGCATCGCCGCGCAGGCGTGCGTGCCCGTGCTGAACCTCGGCCTCGAGCTGTATCGCGGCTGGGTCGGCATCGTCGTCTATCCGGGCGAATTCGTGATCCGCAAGACGGTCGAGGACGAGGACGGCGTCATGCACGAGGTCGAGCACGACGCGAGCGGCGAAGCGTGGGAAGGCGGGCCGGTGATCCTGTCGTGGGAAGACGTGCAGATGGCGAACGGCTCGGACGCGTACAACGTCGTGATCCACGAGTTCGCGCACAAGATCGACATGATGAGCGGCGCGGCCGATGGCCATCCGCCCCTTTTTCGCCGCTGGCATGCGCCCGAGCTCGACGCCGAGCGCTGGGCCGACGTGTTCGACCACGCGTACGACCAGTTCTGCGACCGGGTCGACGCGGTGCCGGAGCGCGCGTGGGCGCGCTTCGAGCGCGACTCGCTGATCGACCCGTACGCGGCCGACCACCCATCGGAATTCTTCGCGGTCTGCAGCGAGGCGCTCTTCGTCAAGCCGCGCCCGTTCGAGGCCGAATTTCCGGAGCTGTACCGGCTGCTTGCCCGCTATTACCGGCAGGACCCCGCTCAAACGGGGTGCCTCGCGCATCACGCCGCGCACGTCTGACGAAAAATTCGCCAAGCGTCTGATTATCTGGCATAATCGCGAGCTTTCGACCTTAGGCAAGTGGCTCGCGCCGGGCTTTCGCACCGCGCAGCGCCGACGGGCGTCGATTCAGACGCGCCCAGCACGCATGCGCCGGCTGTTTCCGGACATCGTGCAACGCGCGCTGCGATGCGCAAGCGGCGGGCTGGCTACCGCTCTTACACAGGAAAAACCATGAAACAAGGCATTCACCCGGATTACCGCGAAGTCGTCTTCCAAGACATGTCGAACGGCTTCAAGTTCATCACGCGCTCCACGATCCAGACGCGCGAAACCATCGAACTCGACGGCAAGACCTACCCGCTCGCGAAGATCGAAGTGTCGTCGGAATCGCACTCTTTCTACACCGGCCAGCAAAAGATCATGGATACGGCGGGCCGCGTCGAGAAGTTCAAGAACAAGTTCGGCGCACGCGCCAGCGGCAAGGCCGCGAAGTAAGCTTCGCGCCCGCACCGGCAACCGGCGTCGAGCCGGGCCGGTTCCCGCAAAAAAGGCAGCCCAGGCTGCCTTTTTTTGTCCCTGTTGATCCCATGCCGCCGGCGGGTGCCCCGCGGGCCCTCCGGTTCGCTGACGCGCGTCGTCCGGCGCGTCTACAATGCCGGATGCCCGAAACCGCCCGCCGCTCGCGCGCCGGCATGTCGCCCATCCTCTTGCCCTCATCTGCATGAAGCCTGTCGTTCGCCTTACCGCTTCCGCCACCCGCGCGCTGCCGCGCTGGCTGCTGCTCACGCTCTGCATCGTCTACGCGGCGTTCGGGCTGTTCGGCCGCGATCCGTGGAAGAACGAGGACGCGGCGGGCTTCGGCGTGATGTGGACGATGGCGCAAGGCGGCCTGCACGACTGGCTGCTGCCGAATCTCGTCGGCAAGTTCGTCACGTCCGACGGGCCGCTCGGCTACTGGCTCGGCAGCCTCGCGATCCGCGCGCTGCCGTGGGTCGACGCGAGCAACGCGTCGCGCGTCTACACGGGCGTGCTGTTCTGCGTCGCGTCCGCGTTCGTCTGGTACGCGACCTACCTGCTCGGCCGGCGCGCGGAGATCCAGCCGTTCAAGTACGCGTTCGGCGGCGAGCCCGAGCCGCGCGACTACGGGCGCACGCTCGCCGACGGCGCGCTCCTCATCTTGCTCGCCTGCTTCGGCCTCGCCGAGCGCGGCCACGAGACGACGCCGCAGCTCGCGCAGTTCGCGTGGATCGCGATGTTCGTCTACGGGCTCGTGCGCGCGATCGACAAGCCGGCGCAAGGCGCGCTGTGGTGGGGCCTCGCGCTCGGCCTCGTCGCGTTGTCGGGCAATCCGGTGCTCGTCGCCGCGCTCGCGGTCGGCACGCTCGCGCTCTATCTCGCCACGCCGGAGATCCGCTGCGTGCACGTGCCGGCGCTCGGGCTGCCGCTTGCCGTCGGCGTATTCGCGATCTGGCCGCTCGCCGCGCACGTCGCGTTCCCCGACGACGCGAGCTGGTTCCTCAACCAATGGCTGCACGACAGCCTGATGCGCTTCTCCGGCCCGCCGACGACGGTGCTCGCGTACGCGGCGAAGAACCTGCCGCTCTTCACGTGGCCCGCGTGGCCGCTCGCGATCTGGGCGTGGGTCAGCTGGGCGGGGCTGCGCCGCCGGCCGCACATCGCGATTCCGCTGTCGGTCGTCGTGCCGCTCCTCGTGCTCGTGATCCTGCAAAGCCAGCAGACGAACCGGATGTACATGCTGCTGCTGCCCGCCCTCGCCGTCGTCGCGACGTTCGCGCTGCCGACGCTCAAGCGCGGCGCGATCAACGCGATCGACTGGTTCGCGGTGCTGAGCTTCACGATCCTCGGCACGTTCGTGTGGCTCGTATGGCTCGCATCTTTGACGGGCTTCCCGCACCCGCTCGCGCGCAACCTCGGCCGACTCGTGCCGGGCTACGAGCCGCACTTCAAGGTGCTGTCGTTCGTCTGCGCGCTCGCGGCGACCGCATGCTGGCTGATGCTCGTGCGCTGGCGCATCTCGCGGCAGCCGAAGGTGCTGTGGCGCAGCGTCGTGCTGTCGAGCGCCGGCACGACGCTGATGTGGGTGCTGCTGATGACGCTTTGGCTGCCGATCGTCAACTACAGCCGGACCTATCGCGACGTCGCGCAGCAGATCGCCGCGCACCTGCCGTCCGACTACGAATGCATCTCGCCCGTACGGCTTGGCGACGCGCAGATCGCGACGTTCGCGTATTTCGGCGACATGCATTTCTCGTTCACCGACGACTGCGACGTGATCCTGCGCCAGGACCGGGCGGACTTCGGCGAGCCGAGCTCGATCTCGCAATACGTGTGGCGTCTCGTGTGGGAAGGCCGCCGCGTCGCCGACCGCGACGAGCGCTTCCGTCTGTACGAGCGGATCGAGCGCCCGAAGGCACCCATCAAGCGCCGCCCGCCGCGCAAGGCCCGCTGACCGATGTTCGGCGACATCCGCCGGATCGCCGGTCTCGCCTGGCCGGTGCTCGTCGGCCAGCTCGCGATCATCGCGTTCGGCGTGATCGACACCGCGATGGTCGGCCGCTTCTCCGCGCTCGATCTCGCGGCGCTCGGGCTCGGCACGTCGATCTACATATCGATCTATATCGGGCTGACGGGAATTCTGTCCGCGCTGCAGCCGATCGCGGGGCAACTGTACGGCGCGCGACGCTACGCGGAGATCGGCGAGGAGGTGCGCCAGGCGGCGTGGCTCGGCGTGCTGCTCGCGGTGCCCGGCTTTCTGCTGCTGCATTTCCCCCACCCGCTGCTGCGGCTCGCGCACGCGCCCGCCGAGCTCACCGAGCGCACGGTCGCCTATCTGCGCATCCTGTCGTTCGGGCTGCCCGCGAGCCTCCTGTTCCGGATCTACAACGCGCTCACGAACGCGGCGGGCAAGCCGCGGCTCGCGATGATCCTGCAGGTGGGCGCGCTCATCGTCAAAGTGCCGCTCAACATCTGGTTCATCTTCGGCGGCCTCGGCGTGCCGGCGCTCGGCGGCCCCGGCTGCGGACTCGCAAGCACGCTGATCAACTGGGCGCTCGCGCTCGTCGGCTTCACGCTGCTCGCCAGGCTCGACGTGTTCGAGCCGCTCGCGATCTTCGCGCGCTTCACGCGGCCCGTTTGGCATCGGCAGAAGGCACTCCTCACGCTCGGCGTGCCGATGGGGCTGTCGTATCTGATCGAGGTCACGTCGTACACGTTCATGGCGCTCTTCATCGCACAGTTCGGCACGACGACGCTCGCCGGCCACCAGATCGCCGGCAACGTCGGCGCGGTGCTGTACATGACGCCGCTGTCGATCGGCGTCGCGTCGTCGACGCTCGTCTCGCGCGCACTCGGCGCCCGGCGCTTCGACGAAGCGCGCGCGCTCGGCCGTCACGGCGTCGCGCTCGCGTGCGGGCTCGCGTGCGTGTACGGCGTCGCCGTGTTCGCGCTGCGGCCGCTGATCGTGTCAGGCTACACGCCGAACCCGGCCATCGCCGCGGCCGCGATGCCGCTCGTCGCGATCGTCACGTTCTATCACTTCTTCGACGCGCTGCAGATCACGACCGCGTTCGTGCTGCGCGCGCACAAGGTCGCCGTCGTGCCGACCGCGATCTATGCGATCGCGCTGTGGGGCGTCGGGCTTGGCGGCGGATACCTGCTGGGGTTCGACGTCGGCGGCGCGGTGCCCGCGTCGCTCACCGGCGCGCGCGGCTTCTGGATCGCGAACACCGCGAGCCTGATGCTCGCGGGCGGCGGGCTCGCGTTCTATCTGCGACGCATCGGGAAGCGGGAGCAAGACGGCGCGCGGTGACCGCGGCAGGCTGTGAACGCGTCGCGGGCGCGCGCCGGATAGGCGGATACGCGCCCTTCGCGCCGCCTGCGTGCGGCTCGCGACATCCCCGCCCGCGGCTTCCGGCTTTCCCTCGCCGCCCGTTCGGCTTCCGTCCGCCGATGTTCGGGACCGGCCGTGCACGACGCCGCAGAACGGACAGCGGCGCGTACGCACGCCGCCCGCGATCACGAACGTCGCGGCGCGCTCGCGAAGCACTCGCCGAGGTTCGGGCGCATCGCCGCCTCGCGGACCGAATGCAGCCGATGCGTGCGCGGCACCGCGGCCCTCGCTGCGACGGTCTCTCGCGTCATCCGCCGCTCGCGCCGCCACGGCGGTTTCGGCAGCGCCGGGCCGCCGGCGGCAACGATGCGCCCCGCAATCCGCGCGAGCTTGTCGCGGCTACGCCCCCCGGCTGGCCAAGCGTCGTCGTGCATGCGAAATCGGATGCGGCAGCCCGCGCGGCGGTTGGCACGACGGCCGGTGCGGCAGCCGATGCGGCTGCCATCGTCACGCATGCACGGCGTCACGCTGCTCGAACACCTCGCGCGCGGCGAAGAGCGCGTTGAGCGCCGCCGGAAATCCCGCGTACACGGCCATCTGCATGAACACCTCGACGATCTCGTCGCGCGTGCAGCCGACGTTCAGCGCCGCCTCGATATGCACCTTCAGTTGCGGCTGCGCGTGGCCGAGCGTCGCAAGCGACGCGATCGTCGCGATCTCGCGCGACTTCAGATCGAGCTGCGGCCGGCTATAGATATCGCCGAAGCCGAACTCGACGAGCAGCCGCCCGAAGTCCGGCGCGATCGGCGCGAGCGCCGCGATGACGCGCTCGCCGACGTCGCCGTCGATTTCCTTCAGCCTGTTCCAGCCGCGCGCATAGCGGTCTTCCTCGATTCGTGGTTCCATCGTTCGTCCTTGTCCGGTTGAGGGTGAGTCGTCTGCCCTGTCTGTCGCATCGCGTCGCGCTCGGCCTGCTCGTAATACGCGATCTTGTCGACGATCGCGTCGAGGTTCGCCTGCAGCGCGGCGATCTGCGCGCGCACCGCGTCGCGATGCGCGGCGAGACACGCGCGGCGCTCGCCGAACGTCGCATCGCCTTGCGCGCGCAGCTCGGCGAACGCCTGCATCCCGGCGATCGGCATCCCGGTCGCCTTCAGCCGCATCACGAAACGCAGCCAGTCGAGATCGGCGGGCGCATACAGCCGATGCCCCGACGGCGTGCGCGAGATCGACCGCAGCAGGCCGGCCTGCTCGTAATAGCGCAGCGTGTGCGTCGACACGCCGACGAGCGCGGCCACCTGACCGATCGTCAATGCGCACGGGGACGGTTGCTTCGATGCGTTCGACATGACGTTCTCAAGGTTAGGACTTAGAGTGCACTCTAAGTCAAGCGCCGCGCGATGGCCAGCGCGCCGGGCGGTCCGCACGCCGCTTCGCGTCGTCGCCGCGTCGTCCTGCTGCCCCGCGCCGTGCGCCGCCCGGCCGGCCCGCGTTTTCCGTCAAAGATGGTCAAAACCCGCCCGCATGCGGCACGATGGCCTTTACAGTGTCGCCATCGATGCGCAACATTGCCCCCGCTGTCTTAAAAAGGGCACGCATTTGTCCTATGCTTGAACGCGACGTCCGGCTCTTGCCGCGCGCCGGCGTTCGTTCCGACAGCCATTCTCCGTTCCATCGAAAAGGGAGTTCCCGCCATGCTGAAAAAGCTGCTGATGCTGGTCGTCGCACTGTCGCTTTCGCTGACCGCCGCGCTCGCCGCCGCGGTCGAAGTCAACACCGCCGACCAGGCGGCACTCGAATCGGTGAAGGGGCTCGGCCCGGTGAAGTCGAAGGCGATCATCGACGAGCGCGCGAAGAACGGCCCGTTCAAGGACGCCGACGATCTCGCGAACCGCGTGAAGGGCCTCGGCGCGAAATCGGTCGCCAATCTCGAGGCGGCGGGCCTGACGATCGGCGGCTCGACGACGCCGCCGACGGGCGCGAAGGCCAAGACGAGCGCGACGAAGCCGGCCGCGACCGCGACACCCGCGCCGGCTCCCGCCACCACGCCGGCGAAGCCCGCGCCGTCCACCGCGACGCCCGCCCCGGCCGCGGCCACGCCGTCGACGGCGGCAAGCGCCCCGGCCGCGAAGAAAACCCGTTCGTCGAAGAAGAAGGACAAGGCCGCCGCCGCAGCGAGCGCCGCAGCGCAAGCGAGCGCGCCGGCCGCTGCGTCGTCGACGAAGACGAAGGGCTCGAAGAAGAGCAGGAAAAACAAGGCGGCGACGCCCGCGTCCGCGGCGTCGGGCGCATAAGTCCGACGCCGCGCGTCGCGCGCGGCGTCTTCGTTCCACCGGCGCCGTTCGCGGCGCCGCCTCAACCTAGCAGGTGAATCATGGGTCTACTCGACATCGTTGGCGGTCTGATCGGCGGCCAAGGCGGCAATCAGAACGCGCTCGTCAGCGCCGCGCTGGAGTTCATCAACAACCAGCCGGGCGGTCTGAACGGCCTCATCGAGAAATTCAAGGCAGGTGGCGCGGGCGACGTCATCGGCTCGTGGATCGGCACCGGCGAGAACCAGCCGATCTCGCCCGAGACGCTGCAGAACGTGCTCGGCTCGGACACGGTCGGCGCGCTCGCGCAGAAGATCGGCATCGATCCGCAGCAGGCGTCCGGCATCCTCGCTCAGGTGCTGCCGCACGTCGTCAACGGCGCGACGCCGAACGGCGAAGTGCCGCCGAACGGCCAGCTCGACACGTCGAACGTGCTCGGCACGCTGTCGCAGCTCGCCGGCCTGTTCGGCAACAAGCAGGCGTAACCGCGACGCGTCGTGCCGGCACGGCGCGCTGCAATGCCGAGAAGCAACCGACGCTCGCGCCGCGCGCCCGCGCGATGGCGGCCGCCCGCCGAAACGAAGCGCGCCTCCCCCAAAAAAACACCCCGCTCTCGCGGGGTGTTTTGCTTTCACCGGCGCGCCCGAGCCGCAAGCCGGGCGCCGAACCGCCGAGCCGTGCCGCGACGCGGCAATCAGTGCACGACGCGCTCGAACACGAACTTGCCGTCCTGCACGTCGACCGGAATCACGTCCTTCGGTCCGAAGCGGCCCGCGAGGATGAGCTTCGCGACCGGGTTCTCGATCTCCTGCTGGATCGCGCGCTTGAGCGGCCGCGCGCCGAACAGCGGATCGTAGCCGACCTTGCCGATCTGCTCGAGCGCGGCCTCGGACACGTCGAGCGCCATTTCGAGCTTCGCGAGCCGGTCGTGCAGGCGCGCGAGCTGAATCTTCGCGATCGCCTGGATGTTGCTGCGGTCGAGCGAGTGGAACACGACGACATCGTCGATCCGGTTCAGGAACTCGGGACGGAAGTGCTGCTTGACCTCGACCCACACCGCGTCCTTGATCTCTTCCTGAGACGAGCCCGACATCGACTGGATCAGTTGCGAGCCGAGGTTCGACGTCATCACGATCACCGTGTTCTTGAAGTCGACGGTGCGCCCCTGCCCGTCCGTCATCCGGCCGTCGTCGAGCACCTGCAGCAGCACGTTGAACACGTCCGGGTGCGCCTTCTCGATCTCGTCGAGCAGGATCACGCTGTACGGCTTGCGGCGCACGGCTTCCGTCAGGTAGCCGCCCTCCTCGTAGCCGACGTAGCCGGGCGGCGCGCCGATCAGCCGCGCGACGCTGTGCTTTTCCATGAACTCGCTCATGTCGATGCGAATCAGGTGCTCTTCCGAATCGAACAGGAAGCCGGCGAGCGCCTTGCACAGCTCGGTCTTGCCGACGCCCGTCGGGCCGAGGAACAGGAACGAGCCGTACGGGCGGTTCGGATCGGCGAGGCCCGCGCGCGAGCGGCGGATCGCGTCGGCAACCGCGTCGATCGCCTCGTTCTGGCCAACGACGCGCTCATGCAGCTTCTCTTCGATGTGCAGCAGTTTCTCGCGCTCGCCTTGCATCATCCGCGACACCGGAATGCCGGTTGCACGCGAGACGACCTCGGCGATTTCCTCCGCGCCGACCTGCGTGCGCAACAGGCGCGGCCGGGTCGGATTGTGCTGTTCGCTTTCCTCCGCCTGCGTGACCTGCTTCAGGCGCGCCTCGAGCTGCGGCAGCTTGCCGTACTGCAGCTCCGCGACCTTCTCGAGCTTGCCTTCGCGCTGCAACCGCGCGATGTCGGCGCGCACCTTGTCGATCTCCTCCTTCAGCTGCGCGCTGCCCTGCACGGCCGCCTTCTCCGCCGTCCAGATCTCTTCGAGATCCGCGTACTGGCGGCCGAGCCGCTCGATTTCCTCCTCGATCAGCGCGAGACGCTTTTGCGACGCTTCGTCCTGCTCCTTCTTCACCGCTTCGCGCTCGATCTTCAACTGGATCAGACGCCGATCGAGCCTGTCCATTTCTTCGGGCTTCGAATCGATTTCCATCTTGATCTTCGACGCGGCCTCGTCGATCAGGTCGATCGCCTTGTCGGGCAGGAAACGGTCGGTGATGTAGCGATGCGACAGCTCCGCCGCGGCGACGATCGCCGGATCGGTGATCTCGACGCCGTGATGCAGCTCGTACTTCTCCTGCAGCCCGCGCAGGATCGCGATCGTCGCCTCGACGCTCGGCTCGTCGACGAGCACCTTCTGGAAGCGGCGCTCGAGCGCGGCGTCCTTCTCGATGTACTTGCGATATTCGTCGAGCGTCGTCGCGCCGATGCAGTGCAGCTCGCCGCGCGAGAGCGCCGGCTTGAGCATGTTGCCCGCGTCCATCGCGCCTTCGGCCTTGCCCGCGCCCACCATCGTGTGAATCTCGTCGATGAAGACGATCGTACGGCCTTCATCCTTCGCGATGTCGTTGAGCACCGCCTTCAGGCGCTCCTCGAACTCGCCGCGATACTTCGCGCCGGCGAGCAGCGCCGCCATGTCGAGCGACAGCACGCGCTTGTTCTTCAGCGTCTCGGGCACTTCGCCGTTGACGATGCGCTGCGCGAGCCCTTCGACGATCGCGGTCTTGCCGACGCCCGGCTCGCCGATCAGCACCGGGTTGTTCTTCGTGCGGCGCTGCAGGATCTGGATCGAACGGCGAATCTCGTCGTCGCGGCCGATCACGGGGTCAAGCTTGCCCGCGCGCGCGCGCTCGGTCAGGTCGACCGTGTACTTCTTCAGCGCCTCGCGCTGGCTCTCGGCATCCTGGCTGTGCACCTGCGAGCCGCCGCGCACCGCGGCGATCGCGGATTCGAGCGCGCGGCGCGTGAGGCCGTGCTGGCGCGCGAGCTTGCCGGCTTCACCCTTGTCGTCAGCCACGGCGAGCAGGAACATTTCGCTCGCGATGAACGTGTCGTTGAGCTTCTGCGCTTCCTTGTCGGCCTGGTTCAGCAGGCCCGCGAGCTCGCGGCCGACCTGGATGTCGCCGCCCGTGCCCGTCACCTGCGGCAAGCGCGAGATCGCTTCATTGAGCGCGCCTTGCAGCGCCTGGATGTGCACGCCCGCGCGCGACAGCAGCGAGCGCGCGGAGCCGTCCTGCTGCGCGATCAGCGCGGCCAGCACGTGAACGGGTTCGATGTATTGGTTGTCGCGCCCGGCGGCAAGACTCTGCGCATCCGAAAGCGCTTCTTGGAACTTGGTGGTGAGCTTGTCGATTCTCATGAATGAGACCTCCAATTTGCGAATAGCAACCAAATGAGGATGGTTATCCGCCTTTCAAGCCGGTTTTTTATTGAGGCACAGCAAAGGGACGCGTCACGCGACACGCGTGGCGGCGACGAGATCGGGCGCGCGGCGAGCGCACGCGAAGGAACCGGCCGGAAAGCCGCCCGCACGGCGCGGGCGGCGCGTCTTCAGCCGACGACGGTCACGGCCGAGCGGACATCGGCCGCGGGCACGATCCGCACCGGCGTGAGGCCGAGCAGCATCGAGAGTTGCGACGCCGGCTGCGCAAGCTCGCCGATCGTGTGCTTGTCGAGCTCCGCGAAGAACGCTTCGCGGGCCGCCGCGAACACGCCCTTGAGCCGGCACGCGGACTGGATCACGCAGTTGCGATGCGCTTCGGATTCGCCCGTGAAGCAGCCGACGAGCGCGAAATCGTTTTCGGTCTTGCGTACGACTTGGCCGACGGTCAGCGTCACGGACTGGGCGTTCAGGCGCAAGCCGCCGTTGCGGCCGCGCACCGTCTCGATCCAACCGAGCTCGCCGAGCTGCTGCACCACTTTCATCAAATGGTTCTTCGAGATGCCGTAGGCATCCGAGATCTCCTGGATCGTCGACAAGCCCTCGCCTCGGACTGCGAGGAACAACATGACGCGCAAAGAGTAGTCGGTGTAGTCGGTTAGTCTCATTACGAAGTAGTGTTGTGTCAGTGCGACCGGCGCTCGCGCAAACATCGCGCGTCTGCCATTGCCGATCGGACGGCAGCATCATAAGATGCAAACCATCAGCACCTTTATTGAGAGGGTGGCCGTTTATTATTGTGCGACAAAATCGCACCCACGTGCTGCCACCTTACCCGGCCCTTTTTTAGATGACCCAAGCATTTTCCGCCTCTTCCGCCGCCGCGACGCCGGCGCGCGACGCCGAACCGACGCCGGAAAATATCCGCGCGCTCGTCGACGCATTCTACGATCGCGTGCGCGACGACGCCCTCCTCGGCCCCGTGTTCGAAAGCAAGCTCGCCGGCCGCTGGGACCAGCACCTGCCGAAGATGGGCGAATTCTGGGCGAGCCTCGTGCTTGGCACGAAAAGCTACCGCGGCAACGTGCAGGCCGCTCACCAACCGCTCGACGGCCTCGAGCCCGTCCACTTCAGCCGCTGGCTCGCGCTGTTTCTGAAGACCGTCGAGGCGCGCTACGAGCCCGCGGCGGCCGTGCGCTTCATGGAGCCCGCGCTGCGGATCGCGCAGAGCCTGCAGCTGAGCCGCTTCGGCTGGGATTACTCGATTCCGGCCGAGCAGCAGGCGATTCTCGACCTGATCGCGCCGAAACGGCCCGCGGACGACGACGCGCACGCGCGCCGGCCGCGCGGCGAGCCGTTTCCGGCGAAGATCATCGGCCGGACGGCGCGCGACGACACGTAGGCGCGCAGCCGCATCGGGCGACGGCGCGACCGGCCCGGCGCGCCTGCCGCCGCGCGGAAACGCCGGACCGCATGCCGAAAAAATCCGGGGGAGGCGTGAAAATAAATCGCGACCGCTGTCGTTTCAGCAACGAAATCGGCGCATTTACGAATAGTCCGTTTCAAACGCGACTATTGCGCAGGGGTTGACCGCCCGAAAATTGGCGAACGATCATTCGCCGAACTGCCCCGAACACGGAAAACATGCTCTCCGCCGGCCGCGCCCAGCGCGGCCGGCGACCACCCGGCACTGCGATCCGGCCGGGCGAAAGCGGTGCTTGGCGCGCCTACGTCGACCGCTTCGCGTTCCCCGCGCGCCCCGCGTTTCCCGATTCGACGCCCCAGCGCGCGAGCGCCGCGTCGTCGGCGCGGCGCGCGTCCACCCAGCGCTCGCCCGCGGGCGTGTTCTCCTTCTTCCAGAACGGCGCCTGCGTCTTCAGGTAATCCATCACGAACTCGCACGACTGGAACGCGTCGCCGCGATGCGCGGACACGGTCGCGACGAACACGATCTGATCGAGCGGACGGAGCTTGCCGACCCGGTGAACGATCGCGACATCGATGCCCGGCCAGCGCGCGATCGCATCGTCCGCGATCGCGGCGAGCGCCTTCTCGGTCATGCCCGGATAGTGCTCGAGCTCGAGCGCGTCGACCTGCTCGCCCTCGTTCAAATCGCGCACCGTGCCGACGAAGCACGCAACCGCGCCCACTTTCGGATTGCGCGCGCGCAACGCCGCGATCTCGGCGCTCACGTCGAAATCGTCCGTCTGCACCCGTACCGTCGCCATCGCCGCCTCCTCAGCCGCCCGTCACCGGCGGGAAGAACGCGACCTCGCAGCCGTCGGTGATCCGCGTGCCGGCGTCCGTCATCGTATGGTTGCACGCCATGCGCAGCGCACGGCCCTCGGCGAGCGTGTCCGCCCATGCGCCGCCGCGCGCGCGCAGCCACGCGCGCACGTCGCCCACCGTCGCGACGCCGTCCGGCACCGTCACCGTCTCGCTCGCGACGCCGAGCGCTTCGCGCACGCTCGCAAAAAACTTCAGTTCGATCTTCATCGTCATTACACCGCCCGGCTTCAGCCGAGCAATTCGGAAAAAGGGATGAAACGCACCGTCTCGCCCGCGCTGATCGCGTGGTTCGGCGGATTGTCGATCAGGCCGTCGCTCCATACCGTCGAGGTCAGCACGGCCGAGCTCTGGTTCGGGAACAGGTCGAGTCCGCCCGCCGCGTTCACGCGCGCGCGCAGGAATTCGTTGCGGCGGTCGGCCTTGCTCTGCGTGAAGTCCGCGCGCAGCGACACCGCGCGCGGCGCGACCTGCGTCGCGCCCGCGACGCGCAGCAGGAACGGCCGCACGAACAGCAGGAACGTGACGAAGCTCGACACCGGGTTGCCCGGCAAGCCGATGAAATACGCTTCGCCGCCCGGCGCCGCGCTCGCGTCACTCGCGCCGGCCGCATCGTCCGCGCTCGCTTCGCCCCCAGCCGTCCCGCCCGCCGCGCCGCCGCGCCGGATCGCGCCGAACGCGAGCGGCTTGCCCGGCTTCATCGCGATCTGCCACAGCGCGAGCCGGCCTTCCGCCTCGACCGCGGGCTTCACATGATCCTCGTCACCCACCGACACGCCACCGCACGTCACGATCACGTCGTGCGCGCGCGCCGCCTCGCGCAGCGCCGCACGCGTCGCGTCGAGCCTATCCGGCACGATGCCGTAGTCGGTCACGTCGCAGCCGAGCCGCTCGAGCAGCCCGCGCAGCGTGAAGCGGTTCGAGTTGTAGATCGCGCCGGGCTTGAGCGGCTCGCCCGGCATCGTCAGTTCGTCGCCCGTGAAGAACACCGCGACCTTCACGCGCCGCGTGACCGCGAGCGACGCGCAGCCGACCGACGCGGCAAGCCCGATCGCCTGCGGCGTCATCCGCGTGCCGGCCGGCAGGATCACCGAGCCGCGGCGGATGTCCGCGCCCTGCGCGGTGATCCATTCGCCCGCCGTCGGCGTGTGCAGGATGTCGACCTGGTCGCCCGCCGCCTCCGTCTGCTCCTGCATCACGACCGCGTCCGCGCCGGCCGGCACGGACGCGCCCGTGAAGATGCGCGCGGCCGTGCCCGGCGCGAGCGGCCTGGCCGGATGGCCCGCGGGAATGCGCTGCGACACCGGCAGGCGCCGCTCGCCGCGCGTCAGGTCGGCGATGCGCACCGCGTAGCCGTCCATCGCGCTCGTGTTCATCGGCGGCACGTCGAGCGGCGACACGACATCGGCCGCAAGCACGCGGTTGAGCGCCTCGAGCGTCGGCACGGTTTCGATCTCGGCGAGCGGGCGCGCCGCCGCGAGAAGCGCCGCCAGCGCATCGGCCGTCGACAGCATCGGCGCGCGCGGCGTCTGGGGGTTGGGGTGGGACATCGTCGATTGAAATGTTGACCGGATGGCGACATTGTAGCGACGCCGCCGCGCGGGTGTGGGCGACCGATCGCAACGATCCGGTCTCGCGTGGCGCGCCGAGCGCGACGAGCGCGACGAGCGCGACGGATCACGGCGAACGGCGAACGGCGGCGCAAGGCGGCCGCGTTCGATGGACGAAAACGGCATGTCGCCGGATTTCGGCCGCGCGATTGCCGGCACGATCGGCCAAGCGCACCGCAATCGAGTTCCGTCCGAACCGCACGCCGGACCGTATGTGCGTGGCCGATCGTCCGAAAGGAACGCAGCCCGATCGGCGCATGCCGCCGATCGGGCTGTCCGGTCAGGCCGCTCCCTCGCCGACATGGCGGCACGGATCAGCCCGGAATGAGCCTGACGAATATGCCGCGCCGCCCGTGCCGCGGGCCTGGCCCCTCGGCCGGGTTCGCGCGACGGCCATGCGGCGCGGCAGCACGCGTCACGGCGTCGCACCCGGCGACTTCGCGCGATGCGGCACGCGAGCGACGACCGCTGCCGCGTACCGCGCGCATCGCGAACGAATCATCGATACCGCGCGGCGGACGAACCCGCAGACGCGGCGAGCGACTCGACATCGACATCGAGCGAGCCGCCCGCCGGCGCGTCACGCGCCCGTATGCGCGGCGATGAAGTCCTTCACTTGCTGCGCGTTCGCGTCGACGACCTCGAAGCGCTGCGGCAGCGCCTCGAGCCCGTCGAACGCGGCAGGCCGCGACGGCTCCTGCCCGAGCGCCTCGCGAATCGATTCGCCGAACTTGATCGGCTGCGCGGTCTCGAGCACGACCATCGGCACGCCCGGCCGCAGATGCTCGCGCGCGACCTTCAGGCCGTCGGCCGTATGCGTGTCGATCATCGTGCGGTAGCGCTCGAACACGTCGCGGATCGTCGCGATCCGGTCCGCGTGCGTGCTGCGGCCCGACACGAAGCCGAACTCGGCGACGCGCGCGAAATCGCCGCTCGCCGCGAGATCGAAGCCGCCCTTTTGCTCGACATCGCGAAACAGCTGGACGACACGCGCCGGATCGCGGCCGAGCAGATCGAACACGAAGCGCTCGAAGTTCGACGCCTTCGAGATGTCCATGCTCGGGCTGCTCGTGTGATACGTGTCCTGGGCGCTGCGCACGCGGTACGCGCCCGTGCGGAAAAACTCGTCGAGCACGTCGTTCTCGTTCGTCGCGACGACGAGCTTCTCGATCGGCAGCCCCATCATGCGCGCGATGTGGCCCGCGCAGACGTTGCCGAAATTGCCCGACGGCACCGTGAACGACACGCGCTCGTCATTCGACCGCGTCGCCGCGAAGTAGCCCTTGAAGTAGTAGACGACCTGCGCGACGACGCGCGCCCAGTTGATCGAATTGACGGTGCCGATCTTCTGCTGCGCCTTGAACGCGTGATCGTTCGACACGGCCTTCACGATGTCCTGGCAGTCGTCGAACACGCCGTTCACCGCGAGGTTGAAGATGTTCGGGTCCTGCAGGCTGTACATCTGCGCGGTCTGGAACGCGCTCATCTTCTTGTGCGGCGACAGCATGAACACGCGCACGCCCTCTTTGCCGCGCATCGCGTATTCGGCCGCGCTGCCCGTGTCGCCCGACGTCGCGCCGAGGATGTTCAGCGTTTCGCCGTGCTTGGCGAGCGTGTACTCGAACAGATTGCCGAGCAACTGCATCGCCATGTCCTTGAACGCGAGCGTCGGGCCGTTCGACAGCTCGAGCAGCGAGACGGGCGCGCCGTTCTCGGTGCCGAGCGTCGTGAGCGGCGTGATGTCGGCCGCGTTCCCGCCGCGGCGCGCGTGGCGGTACACGTCGGCCGTGTACGTGCGGCGCGTGATCGCGCGCAGGTCGGCGGCGGCGATGTCGTCGCAGAACTTCGACAGGATCTCGAACGCGAGATCCGCGTACGGCAGCGTGCGCCAGCGCGCGAGCTCGTCCGCGCTCACCTGCGGATACTCGCTCGGCAGATAGAGCCCGCCGTCCTTCGCGAGGCCGCCGAGCAGGATGTCGGAGAACGTATGGCGCTCGCCGATGCCGGCGCCGCGCGTGGAGATGTAATTCATGTCGTCCTCAGTTGAGCGCTTCCATGCGCAGCTTCGTGACCTTCGACACGACGGTCGCGAGCGACTCGATGCGCGCGATCGCCGCGTTGACGTTCTTCTCGATCGTCTCGTGCGTGATCAGGATGATGTCGGTCTCGCCGTTCGCGTCGTCGACCTGCTCCGACTCCTTCTGCAACAGCGCGTCGATCGAGATCCCCGAATCGGCGAGGATGCGCGTGATGTCGGCGAGCACGCCCGTCTCGTCGGCGACGCGCAGGCGCAGGTAGTAGCCGCTCGTCACCTCTTCGATCGGCAGGATCGGCGTGTTCGACAGGCTGTCCGGCTGGAACGCGAGGTGCGGCACGCGGTGCTCGGGGTCCGCCGTGTGCAGGCGCGTGACGTCGACGAGATCGGCGACGACGGCCGACGCCGTCGGCTCCGCGCCCGCGCCCTTGCCGTAGTAAAGCGTCGTGCCCACCGCGTCGCCGTGCACGACGACCGCGTTCATCGCGCCCTCGACGTTCGCGAGCAGGCGCTTCGCGGGAATCAGCGTCGGGTGCACGCGCAGCTCGATGCCGCGCTCGGTGCGCCGCGTGATGCCGAGCAGCTTGATCCGGTAGCCGAGCTCTTCCGCGTAGCGGATATCGGTCGCGGCGAGCTTGCTGATCCCTTCGACGTACGCACGCTCGAACTGCACCGGCACGCCGAACGCGATCGCGCTCATGATCGTCGCCTTGTGCGCGGCGTCGATGCCCTCGATGTCGAAGGTCGGATCGGCTTCCGCGTAGCCGAGCTCCTGCGCGGCCTTGAGCGCCGTCGCGAAATCGAGGCCGTGCTCGCGCATCTCCGACAGGATGTAGTTCGTCGTGCCGTTGATGATGCCGGCGATGTACTGAATCCGGTTCGCGGTCAGCCCTTCGCGCAGCGCCTTGATGATCGGGATGCCGCCCGCGACGGCCGCCTCGAACGCGACCATCACGCCCTTCTCGCGCGCGGCCTCGAAGATCTCGGTGCCGTGCACCGCGAGCAGCGCCTTGTTCGCGGTCACGACGTGCTTGCCGTTCGCGATCGCGCGCAGCACGAGCTCGCGCGCGAGGCCGGTGCCGCCGATCATCTCGGCGACGATCGCGATCGACGGGTCGTCGACGACCGCGTTGAAATCGTCGCCGATCGACACGCCGTTCGCATCGCCGTCGAGCGCGGCGAGCGCCTTCGCGGGATTGCGCACCGCGACGCGCGTGATCTCGATGCCGCGCCCGGCGCGCCGCTTGATTTCCTCCTGGTTGCGGCGCAGCACCTTGAAGGTGCCGCCGCCCACCGTGCCGAAGCCCAACAGGCCTACTTTGATCGGTTCCATGCTGCGTGTGATCTTATTGAATGAAAAAGGTGAGACTCGCCCGGTCAGGCCGAGTGGCGCTTGCGGTAGCCGTCGAGGAAGCGCGCGATCCGCTCGATCGAATCGGTCAGGTCGTCGACGTTCGGCAGGAACACGACGCGGAAGTGATCCGGCGTCGGCCAGTTGAAGCCCGTGCCCTGCACGAGCAGCACGCGCTCCTTGAGCAGCAGCTCGAGGATGAACTGCTGGTCGTTCTCGATCGGATAGAGCTTCGGGTCGAGACGCGGAAACATGTAGAGCGCCGCTTCCGGCTTCACGCACGACACGCCGGGAATCGCCGTCAGCATGTCGTACGCGAGCTCGCGCTGCTTGTACAGGCGCCCGCTCGGCATGATCAGTTCGTTGATGCTCTGATAGCCGCCGAGCGCGGTCTGGATCGCGTACTGGCCGGGCACGTTCGCGCAGAGGCGCATCGACGACAGGATGCCGAGCCCTTCCAGATAATCGTGCGCGCGGCGGCGGTTCTCGGCCGTCAGCCCCGCCACCGACATCCAGCCCGCGCGATAGCCGCACGACCGGTAGCTCTTCGACAGGCTGTTGAACGTGACGGTGATCACGTCCGGCGCGAGCGACGCGAGCGCCGTGTGCGACTGGCCGTCGTAGACGATCTTGTCGTAAACCTCGTCGGCGAAGATGATGAGCCCGTGCTCGCGCGCGATCGCGATCAGCTCGACGAGCAGTTCGTCCGAGTAGAGCGCGCCCGTCGGGTTGTTCGGGTTGATCACGACGAGCGCCTTCGTGTTCGGCGTGATCTTGCGGCGGATGTCGTCGGGATCGGGCATCCAGCGGTTCGACTCGTCGCAGATGTAGTGCACGGGCGTGCCGCCCGACAGGCTCACGGCCGCGGTCCAGAGCGGGTAGTCGGGCGCGGGCAGCAGCACCTCGTCGCCGTCGTTCAGCAGCGCCTGCGTGGCCATCACGATGAGCTCGGACGCGCCGTTGCCGATGTAGATGTCGTCGAGCCCGACGCCGTGCACGCCCTTTTGCTGCGTGTAGTGCATGATCGCCTTGCGCGCGGCGAACACGCCTTTCGAATCCGAATAGCCGGACGACGTCGGCAGGTTGCGGATCATGTCCTGGATGATCTCGTCCGGCGCGTCGAAGCCGAACGGGGCCAGATTGCCGATGTTCAGCTTGATGATGCGGTGCCCCTCTTCCTCGAGGCGCTTCGCGTGCTCGAGGACGGGGCCGCGGATGTCGTAGCAGACGTTGAGCAGCTTGTTCGACTTCTGAATCGGTTTCACGGCGGACTCGTTCCTGGGTAATGCCTGCGGGCCTGGGGGGCGGGGATCAAAACTGGAGAGCGGCCGGTAGCGCGCTGTCTAGGAATGGCTTCATGCGGCTGACGGACGCGGCTTGTGGCGGCGCGCGACAGAATCGCCGCCCGGGAGCGGCTAAAAAGTTATAATTTAGCGGATTTTGGCCGACTTTCGCAATGCACCAACCCGGCCGCGGCCGTCGCGCGGCAGCGCCCGCCACGACGGCCGCACGCATCGCGGCAGGCGGCCCGCCCCGTTCGGGGCCGGATCGCCGCGCTGCGCGGCCGTTGATCCGACCCTTTTCGACACCGCGGAAGACCGATTTGAAATTACATCAGGACCCGAGCAACGCGCTCAATACCGTCACCGGCTATGGCCCCGATTATGTCGACATCAATCTGCAGCGCCACGAGACGAGCGTGATCGTGCTGCCGGGCGCGCCCGTCGTCGAATGGCCCGTCGCGTCGTTCGACGCGCTCACGCCCGAGCTCTTCGCGATGCTGCTCGAACCGCAGCCCGAGGTCGTGATCTTCGGCAGCGGCGCGAGACTGCGCTTCCCGCACCCGCGCCTGACCATGCAGCTTACCGCGCAGCGCATCGGCGTCGAGACGATGGATTTCCAGGCCGCCTGCCGCACGTACAACATCCTGATGGCCGAAGGCCGGAAGGTCGCCGCGGCGCTGCTGATCGAACGTTAAGCGAGCGTTAAGCCGCACCGCGCTAAAACACCCGGCGGCGCTTGCATCCCGCTTGCGCCCCGCTTGCATCCGGTTTCGCGCCGCGTTCCGCTCGCCGCGGACGATCGCCGAAATCCGCCCGATCGAATCTGACAAACTCAATACGAACTCTATGAACGATACGCCGACGAGGCTACCGCTCGATCGCGCCGCGCCCGTGACGCTGAACCGCGCCGCGCTCCTCTTTCTCGTCGCGGCCCTCGCCGTGATCTGGTTCGCGCCGCTCGGCCTGCGCCACCTGATCCCGAGCGACGAAGGCCGCTACGCCGAAATGGCCCGCGAGATGTTCGTCACGGGCGACTGGATCACGCCGCGCTACAACGGCTACAAGTATTTCGAGAAGCCGCCGCTGCAGACCTGGCTCAACGCGCTCACGTTCGCGTGGTTCGGCGTCGGCGAATGGCAGGCGCGCCTGTACACGGCGCTCGCGAGCTTCGCGGGCGTGCTCTTCGTCGGCTACGCCGGCGCGCGCGTGTTCAACCCGCGCGCGGGCTTCTTCGCGGCGCTCGTGCTCGCGTGCTCGCCGTACTGGAACCTGATGGGCCACTTCAACGCGCTCGACATGGGGCTGTCGCTGTGGATGACGGTCACCCTCTGCGCGCTCCTCCTCGCGCAGCGGCCCGGCATCGGCAAGCGCGCCGAGCGGGGCTGGATGTGGCTCTGCTGGGCGTCGATGGCGCTCGCCGTGCTGTCGAAGGGCCTCATCGGGCTGATCCTGCCCGGCGCCGTGCTCGTGCTCTATACGCTCGCGTCGCGCGACTGGGCGCTGTGGAAGCGCCTGCACCTCGTGAGCGGCCTCGCCATCTTCTTCGCGATCGCGACGCCGTGGTTCGCGCTCGTGCAATCGCGCAACCCCGAGTTCTTCAACTTCTTCTTCATCGTCCAGCAGTTCCGGCGCTACCTGACGCCCGAGCAGAACCGCCCCGGCGCGTTCTACTACTTCGTGCCGGTGCTCGTCGTCGGCTTCCTGCCGTGGCTGTCCGTGAGCGTGCAGGGCGTGCGCCACGCGCTGCGCATTCCGCGTCAGCCGAACGGCTTCGCGCCGATGCTCGTGCTGGCTACGTGGAGCGCGTTCATCTTCCTGTTCTTCAGCGCGTCGCACTCGAAGCTGATCTCGTACGTGCTGCCCGTGGCGCCCGCGCTCGCGCTGATGATCGGCACGTATCTGCCGCTCGTGCCGCGCGAGCGGTTCCGCCGCCACCTGTTCGGCTACCTGGTGTTCCTCGTCGCCGCCGCGTTCGGCACGCTCTTCCTCGAGCGTCTGGGCGACGCGCGCACGCCGAATTCGCAGTACCTGGAGTTCCAGAAGTGGGTGTACGCGGCGCTCGCCACCGCGTTCGCGCTCACGCTCGTCGCCGTGTGGCTCAATCGACGCGGCCGCGCCGGCATCGCCGCGGCGGCCGTGGCGTTCGGCGCCGGCTGGCTGCTCCTCGGCACGATCGGCGGCACCGGTCACGACGCGTTCGGCCGCTACAGCTCGGGCGCGCTCCTCGCGCCCGCGATCCGCGAGGAGCTCGCGAAGCTGCCGCCCGACACGCCGTTCTACTCGGTCGACACGCTCGACCACACGCTGCCGTTCTACGTCGGCCACACGATGATCATGGTCGAGCGCAAGGACGAACTCACGTTCGGCATCTCGGTTGAGCCCGACAAGTGGGTTCCGACCGTCGCCGAATGGGAACGACGCTGGCGCGCCGATCGCTACGCGCTCGCGCTGATGTCGCCCGACCGCTACAAGCAGTTGTCGGCGGCGGGTCTGCCGATGCGCGTCGTCGCGCGCGACAACCGGCGCGTCGTCGTCGAGAAGCCGCAATCCTGAGCCGCGAAGGACCCGAATCGATGAACCCCGTCTCCCTCTTTTGCATCGTCACGGGCGTGATGCTGAACGCCTGCGCGCAACTGCTGCTCAAGGCCGGCGTGCGCGCCGTTGGACACTTCGAATTCACCCGTGCGAACATTGTGCCCATCGGCTTCAAGATCGCGACCCAATTGCCGATCATCGGCGGCCTCGGCTGCTACGTGCTCTCCGTGGTCGTGTGGATCGTCGGGCTGTCCCGGGTCGACGTGTCGGTCGCGTATCCGATGCTCTCGCTCGGCTACGTCGTCAACGCGTTCGCCGCATGGTACCTGTTCGGCGAGGTGTTGTCGGTGCAGCGCCTCGTCGGCATCGGCATCATCCTGATCGGCGTGTTCGTGCTCGCGCGCAGCTGACGCGCCCGCACCCGGCCGGCGCGCCCAACGCGCGCCGACAAAAAGTGACGCACCCGTTCCGGCGGACAGTGTTAAATGCGCGTGTCGGGCAGCGCCCGATTCCTTTCACACGACAACGAGCGAAGCTTACATGAGCCAGACTTCCGTTCCTTTCCTGCCGTTCGTCAAACCCGAGATCGACGAGGAAACCATCCAGGGCGTGGCCGACGTGCTGCGCTCCGGCTGGATCACGACCGGCCCGCAGTGCCAGCGCTTCGAGGCAGCGCTGTCCGAGTATTGCGGCGGGCGTCCCGTGCGGGTGTTCAACTCCGGCACGGCGACGCTCGAGATCGGCCTGCGGATCGCGGGCGTAGGCCCCGGCGACGAAGTGATCACGACGCCCGCGTCGTGGGTCGCGACGAGCAACGTGATCCTCGAGACGGGCGCGACGCCCGTGTTCGTCGACATCGATCCCGCGACGCGCAACCTCGATCTCGATCTCGTCGAAAAGGCGATCACGCCGCGCACGAAGGCGCTCATCCCGGTGTACCTCGCGGGCCTGCCCGTCGACATGGACCGCCTCTATGCGATCGCGCGCGCGCATCAGCTTCGCGTGATCGAGGACGCCGCGCAGGCGCTCGGCTCGACGTGGCGCGGCCAGCGCATCGGGGCGATCGGCGACATCGTGTCGTTCAGCTTCCATCCGAACAAGAACATCACGTCGATCGAAGGCGGCGCGCTCGTGCTCAACGACGAAGCCGAGGCGACGCTCGCGCAGAAGTACCGGCTGCAGGGCATCACGCGCACGGGGCTCGACGGCATGGACTGCGACGTGCTCGGCGGCAAGTACAATCTGACCGACGTCGCCGCGCGCGTCGGCTGGGGCCAGCTCGCGCATCTCGAACGCTTCAACGCGACGCGCCGCACGCTTGCGCGCCGCTACTTCGACGCGTTCGCGGGCGGCCCGGCGCTCGCGCTCGGCGTCGGGCTGCCCGTCGCGGATTTCGAGCACGGCAACTGGCACATGTTCCAGATCACGCTGCCGCTCGAGAAGCTGTCGATCTCGCGCGGCGAGTTCATGGAGCAGTTGAAGCAACGCGGCATCGGCTCGGGCGTCCATTACCCGGCCATTCACCTTTTCACGCTGTACCGCGCGCGCGGCTTCAAGGAGGGCATGTTCCCCCACGCCGAGCGCTTCGGCGCGTCGACCGTCACGCTGCCGCTCTTCACGCAGATGCGCGAAGCGGACGTGCAACGGGTCGTCGACGCCGTCAACCAGATTTGCGAACAATACGGAAAATAAGCGGACATGACTCACCCTGAAACACGCGCGACGAATCCTGAAGTTTCGATCGTCATCCCCGTGTACAACGAGGAAGCGGGGCTCGCCGCGCTCTTCGCGCGGCTCTATCCGGCGCTCGACGCGCTCGGCACGCCGTACGAAGTGATCCTCGTCAACGACGGCAGCCGCGACCGCTCGGCCGCCCTCCTCGCCGACCAGTTCCGCGTGCGCCCGGACACGACGCGCGTCGTGCTCCTGAACGGCAACTACGGCCAGCACATGGCGATCCTCGCGGGCTTCGAGCAGTCGCGCGGCGAGATCGTCATCACGCTCGACGCCGACCTGCAGAATCCGCCCGAGGAAATCGGCAAGCTGATCGCGAAGATGCGCGAAGGCTACGACTACGTCGGCTCGATCCGGCTGCAACGCCAGGACAGCCTGTTCCGCCGCAAGGCGTCGGCCGCGATGAACCGGCTGCGCGAGCGCATCACGCGCATCAAGATGACCGATCAGGGCTGCATGCTGCGCGCATACAGCCGCCACATCATCGACACGATCAACCGCTGCGGCGAGGTGAACACGTTCATCCCCGCGCTCGCGTACACGTTCGCGCAGAACCCGACCGAAATCGAGGTCGCGCACGAAGAGCGCTTCGCGGGCGAATCGAAATACTCGCTGTACAGCCTGATCCGCCTGAACTTCGATCTCGTCACGGGCTTCTCCGTCGTGCCGCTGCAATGGCTGTCGTTCATCGGCGTGATCCTGTCGCTCGGCTCGGCCGCGCTCTTCGTGCTGCTCGTCGTGCGCCGCTTCATCGTCGGCGCGGAAGTGCAAGGCGTGTTCACCCTCTTCGCGATCACGTTCTTCCTGCTCGGCGTGATCATCTTCGCGCTCGGCCTGCTCGGCGAATACATCGGACGAATCTATCAGCAGGTCCGCGCGCGGCCGCGCTATCTGATCCACACCGTGCTCGAGGCGCGCGACGGCAAGCCCGGCGTCACGCTCGCCGCCGAGCGTCGCGAGGCCGCGCGATGAAGCCGCGCGCCGTCGTCTTCGCCTATCACAACGTCGGCGTGCGCTGCCTGCAGGTGCTGCTCGCGCGCGGCGTCGACGTCGCGCTCGTCGTCACGCACGAAGACAGCCCGACCGAGAACATCTGGTTCGGCAGCGTCGCGGCGGTCGCGGCCGAGCACGCAATCGCGTGCATCACGCCCGCCGATCCGACGAGCGCCGACGTGCGCGCGGCGGTCGCGGGCGCGAAGCCCGATTTCATCTTCTCGTTCTATTACCGGCACATGCTGCCCGTCGACCTCCTCGCGCTCGCCGCGCGCGGCGCGTACAACATGCACGGCTCGCTGCTGCCGAAGTACCGCGGCCGCGTGCCGACGAACTGGGCGGTGCTCAACGGCGAGACCGAAACCGGCGCGACACTGCACGAGATGGCCGCGAAGCCCGATGCGGGCGCGATCGTCGGCCAGAGCGCGGTGCCGATCCTGCCCGACGACACCGCGGCCCAGGTGTTCGACAAGGTCACCGTCGCGGCCGAGCAGACGCTCTGGCGCGTGCTGCCCGCGCTGCTTGCCGGCGAGGCGCCGCACCTGCCGAACGATCTTTCGCAAGGCAGCTACTACGGCGGGCGCAAGCCCGAGGACGGCCGCATCGACTGGTCGCGGCCGGCCGCGAGCGTGTACAACCTGATCCGCGCGGTCGCGCCGCCGTATCCGGGCGCGTTCACCGATCTCGACGGCGCACGCTTCGTGATCGCGCGCGCGCGGCTCGCGGCGCCCGGCTCGGCGCCCGCGCGGGCGGCCGCCGATTTGCCGCCGGGCCTGCACGTAAGCGATAATGCGCTGTTCGGCGTTTGCGGCGACAGCCGCGCCGTCTCCATTCTCGAACTGCGCCGGCAGCGCGACGGCGGCGAAACCGTCGTTTCCCCAGCGGAATTCGCGCAGTTCCTTCATTCTTCCCGTCATTCATGAAAGCTAAAAAAGTCCTGATCCTGGGTGTGAACGGCTTCATCGGCCATCACCTGTCCAAGCGCATTCTTGAAACCACCGATTGGGAAGTGTTCGGCATGGACATGCAGACCGATCGGCTCGGCGATCTCGTCAAGCACGAGCGGATGCATTTCTTCGAAGGCGACATCACGATCAACAAGGAGTGGGTCGAGTATCACGTGAAGAAGTGCGACGTGATCCTGCCGCTCGTCGCGATCGCGACGCCCGCCACCTACGTCCAGCAGCCGCTGCGCGTGTTCGAGCTCGACTTCGAGGCGAACCTGCCCATCGTGCGCTCGGCCGTCAAGTACAAGAAGCATCTCGTGTTTCCGTCGACGTCCGAGGTGTACGGGATGTGCGCGGACGAGCAGTTCGATCCGGACGCGTCCGCCCTCACCTACGGCCCGATCAACAAGCCGCGCTGGATCTACGCGTGCTCCAAGCAGTTGATGGACCGCGTGATCTGGGGCTACGGAATGGAAGGCCTGAACTTCACGCTGTTCCGCCCGTTCAACTGGATCGGCCCGGGCCTCGACTCGATCTACACGCCGAAGGAAGGCAGCTCGCGCGTCGTCACGCAATTCCTCGGCCACATCGTGCGCGGCGAGAACATCAGCCTCGTCGACGGCGGCTCGCAGAAGCGCGCGTTCACGTACGTCGACGACGGCATCAGCGCGCTGATGAAGATCATCGAGAATCCGAACGGCGTCGCGACGGGCAAGATCTACAACATCGGGAATCCGAACAATAACTTCTCGGTGCGCGAGCTCGCGAACAAGATGCTCGAGCTCGCGGCGGAATTCCCCGAGTACACGGATTCGGCCAAGCGCGTGAAGCTCGTCGAAACCACGTCGGGCGCGTACTACGGCAACGGCTATCAGGATGTGCAGAACCGCGTGCCGAAAATCGAGAACACGATGCGCGAGCTCGGCTGGGCGCCGCAGTTCACGTTCGACGACGCACTGCGCCAGATCTTCGAGGCGTACCGCGGCCACGTCGCCGACGCGCGCGCGCTCGTCGAGCAGCAAGGCTGAAGAGGGGCACCCCCGCTTGGCTCGCATCGTCCTCAAGATCGACGTCGACACGCTGCGCGGCACGCGCGAAGGCGTGCCGAACTTGGCGCGCATCTTCGATCGCTTCGCCGCGCGCGCAACCTTTCTCTTCAGCCTCGGCCCGGACCACACCGGCTGGGCGATGCGCCGCGTGCTGCGTCCGGGGTTCCTGAAGAAGGTGTCGCGCACGTCGGTCGTCGAGCATTACGGCGTCAAGCAGTTGCTGTACGGCGTGCTGCTGCCCGGCCCCGACATCGGCCGCCGCGCGACGGCCGACATGCGCGCGATCCACGAAGCCGGCTTCGAATGCGGAATCCACACGTGGGATCACGTGTACTGGCAAGATAACGTGCGCCTGCGTGCGCGCGACTGGACCGTGCGCGAGATGAACAAGAGCCGCGAGCGCTTCGTCGAGATCTTCGGCGCGCCGCCCGTCACGCACGGCGCGGCAGGCTGGCAGATGAACGAGGCGGCGTTCGAGCAGATCGACGCGTGGGGCATGCGCTACGCGTCGGACGGCCGCGGCCATTCGCCGTACCTGCCCGTCGTCGCGGGCAGGACGCTCGCGCACGTGCAGATGCCGACGACCTTGCCTACGCTCGACGAGATCCTCGGCGTCGACGGCATCGACACGGGCAACGTCGCCGCGCACCTGCTCGAGCACACCGAGCGCAATCCGCACGATCAAGTTTTCACGCTGCACGCGGAACTCGAAGGCCAGAAGCTCGCGCCCGTGTTCGAACAACTGCTCGCGGGCTGGCGCGCGCAAGGCCACACGTTCGCGACGATGGGCGACTATTACGCGACGCTGGACCGCGCCGCGCTGCCATCGTACCCTGTCGCGTGGGGAGAAATTCCCGGCCGCTCCGGCGAGTTGATCGTCCAGCCTGACTGAACGAAAGCCGGAAAGCCTGCGCCGGCTTTCGCTTCGCATCCTGCATCGCCACGCGCGGCTCGCCGTCCGCGCTCGTTCATAACAACAGGAGAAACACGTGTCTGTCGAAGTCGACCGTCAAGTTCCCGATTTCATCGCGCCCGCCACGGGCGGCGAGTTTTCGCTGTCAGGCGTCAAGGGCAAGAAGCTCGTGCTGTATTTCTATCCGAAGGACAACACGCCCGGCTGCACGACCGAAGGGCTGCAGTTCCGCGATCTGTATCCGAAGTTCAAGAAGGCCGGCGCGGAAGTCGTCGGCGTGTCGCGCGACAGCCTGCGCTCGCACGAGAACTTCAAGGCGAAGCTCGAATTGCCGTTTCCGTTGATTTCGGACCCCGATGAAACGCTCTGCACGCTGTTCGGTGTCATGAAACTGAAGAAAATGTATGGTAAGGAAGTGCGCGGAATCGAGCGCTCGACGTTCGTGATCGACGGCGAAGGCGTGCTGCGCCACGCATGGCGCGGCGTGAAGGTGCCGGGCCACGTCGACGACGTGCTGGGCGCTGTACAAGCGCTTTGAGGCGCGTTATATTGGGCCGCAATGAATGCCTGTCCGACCCATTTTTCTCGTAGCTGCGCCGCTGGTCCAAACGATGCGCCCACGCGCCTGACGCGCAGCACGACGGTTAAAGCCGAGCCGCTTGCCCCTGTTCGGGGGAGCGGCTTTTTTTATGGTTTCCGGGCTGGCCATCGCGCGCCGGCCGTCCAACGCGTCAAGGAGACGATCGAAATCTAGGCGAACCGGCGCTTCGAACCCCATGTGCGCCACTGCGCGCAAACTGCACGCAACGCGCGTCGCAGGATGCGAACGGCGGCGCATGCCTGCGACACGATTCCTCCCGAGGGACACCATGCCTTTGCCTACTCCCCCCAGCAAGCTCGGCAGCCTGCTGCCGCCCGACGAATACAAGGCGAAAGCGCGGCCAGCAAAAGCCGCGAAGCAATCCGCCTCCGGGGGCCCCGGTCACGCCGCCTCGGCCGACTACAGCCCGGCGAGCGTAGCCGAACCGATGGTCGTTGCCGCGAACACCGCCGCGCCGCTGCGCGCGGTCGAGCCCACCGAAGCGAGCGCCGCCGCGCCGCGCGCGCGCAAGGCCAAGCAAACGGCCGCGCTGCTGCAGCCGGTGCCGGCCGCGCCCGCGTCGCCCGCCGCCCCCGCCGCGCGCTCGCCGAAGGCCGATGCGTCGAAGCCCGCGGCGGCCGCGCCCGCCGCGCCGCGCACGGCTGCGAAAACGCGCGGCGGCAAGAACGCCGAAGCCGAGATGCAGAAGCTCTTCGTGCTCGACACGAACGTGCTGATGCACGATCCGAGCAGCCTGTTCCGCTTCGAGGAACACGACGTCTATCTGCCGATGATGACGCTCGAGGAACTCGACAATCACAAGAAAGGCATGTCGGAAGTCGCGCGCAACGCGCGTCAGGTGAGCCGCACGCTCGACTCGCTCGTCGCCGATGCCGGCCCGATCTCGGCCGGCATTCCGCTCGCGCGCCTCGGCAGCCGCGAGGCGCTCGGCCGCCTGTATTTCCAGACGACGCTCACGAGCATCGAGCCCGTCGAGGGCCTGCCGCAAGGCAAGGCCGACAACCAGATCCTGGGCGTCGTGCGCGCGTTGCAGCGCGAGCGGCCGGATCGGCAGGTCGTGCTGGTGTCGAAAGACATCAACATGCGGATCAAGGCGCATGCGCTTGGCCTGCCCGCCGAGGACTACTTCAACGATCAGGTTCTCGAGGACAAGGACCTGCTCTACTCCGGCGTGCGCGAGCTGCCCCAGGATTTCTGGACGAAGCACGCGAAGGGCATGGAGAGCTGGCAGGACACGAAGACGGGCACGACGTACTACCGCGTGACGGGCCCGCTCGTCGCATCGATGCTCGTCAACGAGTTCATCTATCTCGAGCCGCAGAATGGCGAGCCCGCGTTCCATGCGATCGTGCGCGAGCTGAACGGCAAGACGGCGCTGCTGCAAACGCTGCGCGACTACAGCCACCACAAGAACAACGTGTGGGGCATCACCGCGCGCAACCGCGAGCAAAACTTCGCGCTGAACCTGCTGATGAACCCGGAAATCGACTTCGTCACGCTGCTCGGCCAGGCCGGCACCGGCAAGACGCTCGTCGCGCTCGCGGCGGGCTTGGCGCAGGTGCTCGACGACAAGCGCTACAACGAGATCATCGTCACGCGCGCGACCGTGCCGGTGGGCGAGGACATCGGCTTCCTGCCCGGCACCGAGGAAGAGAAGATGCAGCCGTGGATGGGCGCGTTCGACGACAACCTCGAAGTGCTGCAGAAGACCGACGATGCGGCGGGCGAATGGGGCCGCGCGGCGACGCAGGAGTTGATCCGTTCGCGCCTGAAGGTCAAGAGCATGAACTTCATGCGCGGCCGCACGTTCGTCGACAAGTACGTGATCATCGACGAGGCGCAGAACCTGACGCCGAAGCAGATGAAGACGCTCGTCACGCGCGCGGGCCCGGGCACCAAGATCATCTGCCTCGGCAACATCGCGCAGATCGACACGCCGTACCTGACGGAAGGCAGCTCGGGCCTCACTTACGTCGTCGACCGCTTCAAGGGCTGGGGCCACAGCGGCCACGTGACGCTCGCGCGCGGCGAGCGCTCGCGGCTTGCCGACTACGCGTCCGACATCTTGTAACGACGCGCCGGCGGCCTCGTCGAGCGGCTTGCGGCATGGAGCGGCGCCTGATTCGTCAGGCGCCGCTTTTTATTTTCAGGGTCGAATCATCAACGAGTAAAACGTCCTTCTTGCACAACATTTACGCGCGAAACTTCAAGTCGTTTCTCAAGAATTCTTGCGAAAGCCCCGCTGGACGCACTACTATCGCGATTAACCGTTGTCATACGATTGGCGAGCGCAGCGCGTTCGCCCGCCTCTCATGTTGCGTCTTTCGCTGTCCGTTCTAGTGATCTCGCTGCTCGCGGCCTGTTCGAGCGCGCCGCAGAAGTCGGCGCGCTCGTCATCCGGCATGGCGATCACCGCGCCGCGCGCGTATGCGCCGCCGCGCGGCTTCCCGAACTTCGTCGACCATAGCGTCGGCCGCGAGGAAATCTCGATCCAGGCGATGAGCCTCGTCGGCGTTCCGTACCGTTGGGGCGGCAACACGCCTGACAGCGGTTTCGATTGCAGCGGGCTCGTGCGCTATGTCGTCGATCGCGCGGCGAGCGTCAACCTGCCCCGCACGACGGCCGACATGAGCTCGGTCGGCGAATCGATCGAGCCCGACGGCATCGCGCCCGGCGATCTGATCTTCTTCAATACGTCCGGGCGGCCGCATTCGCACGTCGGCATCTACGTCGGCAAGCTACGCTTCGTGAACGCGCCGTCCACGGGCGGCACCGTGCGGCTCGACTACCTGACGAACCCGTATTGGGCGAAGCGCTTCGATGGAATCCGGCGCGTCGCGGCGCCGAAGGCAAAGCCGACGCCGTTCGATGCGCCGACCTACCAGGCGAGCCGGCAGCCGGAACCCGCACCGCGCGTGAGCCCCTCGGGTGCGACGGCAGCCTATGCGGCGGCCAATGCTCCGACGGCGCCCGCCACGCCGGGCTATGCGGCGAACCCGGCAACGCCGGCTCCGGCACGCGCCGCCACGCCGGGCGCGCCGTCAACGGCGCCGGCGTACGCCGCCAATTCCGCCGCAGCCCTGGCGTCGGTCACAGCGCCGACCGCCGCCGCACCACATTTACAGAACGTGCCGCGCGCCGCCACGGCGGCGACTGTCGCAACTGCTGCCGCCGCTGCCGATCCGTACGAACCGCCGCCGTCCGCGATGTCCGCGGCGCAGCGGCAAGCGCAGGCGGCCGGAGCGAGTTCGCCCGCGCTCGCGTCCGGCGATTTGGGCGGCGCGGCGCGCCCGGCTCCGTTGCCCATCGGCGGCACGACGAGCGTCGCCGGTGCGGCGCCGGCCGATCCGATCGACGCTGCCGCGGACGCATTCGAGCCACCTCCGCCCACGGCACGCGCTGCCGCCCGCCAGGCGCAGCTCGCCGCGCCCGGCAACGTGCAGATCCTGCGCGCGTCGACGGCAAGCGGCCCGGCGAATGCCGCCGCGACAGGCACGAACGACGACCCGATCGCCCGCTTCGCAAACGGCAGCTACTGACGAACTGCCGCCAGGCCCATCCCTCCATCCTGCACGGGTGCGGCAACGAACGCGGCATCGCGCGCCACGGCACTCGGCCGACGCCTCTCCGCAGCAACGAGCCGCAGCGCGCGCGGCCGCCCGCCAAAGGCAAAACGCAACCTCGACGAACCCCGGACCGCGGGAAACGCTGGAGAACGCCCCGAAAAGCCGCACCGGAAAAGACAATGCGCCGCAGCCTGTCGGCATGCGGCGCATCGTTTTTTTCCGCACGGCGAGACGCGGCGTTGCGTCACGCGATCGCCGCGCTCAGCGCATCAGAACACGCGGTGCCCGATCCACCACCCGGCCGCCGCGATCAATGCCGATGCGGGAATCGTCAGCACCCATGCCCACACGATGTTGCCTGCGACGCCCCACCGTACGGCCGACAGCTTGCGCGTCGCGCCGACGCCGACGATCGCACCCGTGATCGTATGCGTGGTCGACACCGGGATACCCATCCACGACGCGATGAACAGAGTGAGCGCGCCGCCTGTCTCCGCGCAGAAGCCGCCCACGGGCTTGAGCTTCGTGATCTTCTGACCCATCGTGCGCACGATCCGCCAACCGCCGAACAACGTGCCGAGGCCCATCGACAGATAGCACGCGCCGATCACCCACGCAGGCGGCGCGTCGGAGGCGGCCGATGCGTACCCGGACGCGATCAGCAGCATCCAAATGATGCCGATTGTCTTCTGCGCGTCGTTGCCGCCGTGGCCGAGGCTGTAGAGGCTGGCCGACAACAGTTGCAGCCGCCTGAAACGCCGGTCGACCTTGCTTGGCGCGGTCCGGAAGTACAGCCACGATACCCCGAGCATGAACAGCGATCCGAGGATGAAGCCGAGAAGCGGCGAGATGAAGATGAATGCGACCGTCTTCATCAGCCCGTCGACGTTGAGCGATCCCCAGCCCGACTTCGACACCGCGGCGCCGACGAGCCCGCCGATCAGCGCGTGCGACGAGCTCGACGGAATCCCGTAGTACCACGTAATGATGTTCCAGCCGATCGCACCGAACAGCGCGCCGAACACGACGTAGTGATCGACGATGCTCGCGTCGATCGTGCCCTTGCCGACGGTCTGCGCAACTTTCAGATGGAAGATGAAATACGCGATGACGTTGAATGCCGCCGCGAACACGACGGCTTGCTGGGGCTTCAGCACCCCGGTCGACACGACGGTCGCGATCGAGTTCGCGGCGTCGTGAAAGCCGTTCATGAAATCGAACACGAGCGCGACAAGCACGAGTGCCGCGACGACCCACAAGGCGAGTTGTATCGAATGCATCGTGGTCCGCTCAGGCGTTTTCCAGCACGATGCCTTCGATGATGTTCGCGACATCCTCGCACTTGTCGGTGATCTGCTCGAGCAGCTCGTAGATCGCCTTCAGCTTGATGAGCGTCTTCACGTCGTCTTCCTCGCGGAAGAGCTTCGACATCGCCGCGCGCAGCACGCGGTCCGCCTCCGATTCCCAGCGGTCGATCTCCTCGCACGCCTTCAGGATCTGGGCCGACTGCTTCATGTCCGACAGCAGCGCGACGGCCGCCTGCACGTGCTGCGCCGACTGCGTGACGATGTGCGCGAGCTGGCTCGCCTCGGACGTCACCGACCGCACGTCGTACAGCGACACGGCGGTGGCAACGTCCTCCATCAGGTCGAGGATGTCGTCCATCGTCGTGATCAGCTTGTGGATCTCGTCGCGGTCGAGCGGCGTGATGAACGTCTTGTGCAGCAGATCGATCGCTTCGTGCGTCAGTTTGTCGGCCGCTTTCTCGGCCGATTGCACGTTCTGCTTGTGAATCTCGGCGTCCGCGAGATTGTCGATCAGAAGTTCGAGCTCGCGTCCGCCAGAGACGATGTAATTCGCGTGCGCGTTGAAGATTTCAAAGAACTTGCCCTCGGTGGGCATGAATCGACCGAACATGGGATTCCTGAAAGATGGTCAAACGGCGGTCACAAAAACCGGCGACATTGTACTGTTTTACACTTGCCCGCCAAGCGCCCGATCGCAACGTCGGCGACGAGATACAACGTTTTGCGAAATAGGGGTTTACAACCGGCGCTACTCGCCGTAGAAGTTTTGCGCCCCTGCAAAATTGTCGAATTTCGTGTATTGCCCCAGGAACGTGAGCCGAACGGGGCCGATCGGGCCGTTACGCTGCTTGCCGATGATGATCTCGGCGGTGCCCTTGTCGGGGCTGTCCGGGTTGTACACTTCGTCACGGTAAATGAACAGGATCACGTCCGCATCCTGTTCGATTGCGCCCGATTCCCGCAGATCCGACATCACCGGCCGCTTGTTCGGCCGCTGCTCGAGCCCGCGATTGAGCTGCGACAGCGCGATCACCGGCACGTCGAGCTCCTTCGCGAGGCTCTTCAGCGAGCGAGAAATTTCCGAGATTTCGGTCGCGCGGTTCTCGCCCTGCGACGAGCCCGTCATCAGCTGCAGGTAATCGACGATGATGAGCCCGAGCTTGCCGCACTGGCGCGCGAGACGCCGCGCGCGCGAGCGCAATTCCATCGGATTCAGGCCGCCCGTCTCGTCGATGAAGAGCTGCGCCTCGCTCATCTTCTGCACCGCGTGCGTGAGCTTCGGCCAATCCTCGTCGGTCAGGCGCCCGGTGCGCATCCGGTGCTGATCGAGCCTGCCGACCGAGCCGAGCATCCGCATCACGAGCTGCGTGCCCGGCATTTCCATCGAGAACACCGCGACGGGCAAGCCGTACTCGACGGCGACGTATTCGCCGATGTTCATCGAGAATGCCGTCTTACCCATCGACGGGCGGCCCGCGACGATGATCAGCTCGCCGCCGTGCATGCCGGACGTCATCCGGTCGAGGTCGACGAAGCCCGTCGGCGTGCCTGTCACGTCGCTCGGATTCGCGGTGTGATAGAGGGTGTCGATCCGCTCGACGACTTGCGTGAGGAGCGGCCCGATCTCGAGGAAGCCCTGCGTGCCGCGCGCGCCGTCCTCGGCGATCGAGAACACCTTCGATTCGGCCTCGTCGAGCAGCTGGCGGACTTCCTTGCCCTGCGGATTGAACGCATCGGCCGAGATTTCGTCGGCGACCGACACGAGCCGGCGCAATACCGCGCGATCGCGGACGATTTCCGCGTAGCGGCGGATGTTCGCGGCGCTCGGCGTGTTCTGCGCGAGCGCGTTCAGATACGCGAGCCCGCCCACGTCCTCCGCCTTGCCGGACGTCGTGAGCGCCTCGTAGACGGTGACGACGTCGGCCGGGCGCGTCGCCGCGATGAGCCGGCCGATGTGCTCGAAAATGACGCGATGGTCGTACCGGTAGAAATCGCTCTGCGACAGGAAGTCGGCGATCCGGTCCCAGGCGCCGTTATCGAGCAACAGGCCGCCGAGCACGGACTGCTCGGCCTCGATCGAGTGCGGCGGGACTTTCAGCGATTCGATTTGGGGGTCTTTCGGCGCGTTCATGGCTACGGATTATCGCGAAATGGGCGCGGCTTCGCCACCCGGCGCCGGATGCGCCGAGAAACGAAAAAAGGCAGGAACCGGTTGCCCGAGCCCCTGCCCTTCATGTCGGGCGGCGTGTGCCGCCCGTAGAGACTGCATGTCGCTTTACGCGTGGTCGCCGATGACGTTGACCGTTACGTCGACGACGACGTCGGTGTGCAGCGCGACCTGCACGCCGTGCTCGCCGATCATCTTCAGCGGACCTTCCGGCATGCGCACTTGCGCCTTCTCGACTTCGTAGCCTGCCTTCTTCAGCAGTTCCGCGACGTCGCCGTTCGTGACCGAACCGAACAGACGGCCGTCGACGCCCGACTTTTGCGTGATTTCGAACGCCTGGCCGCTCAGCTTCTCGCCAACCGCTTGCGCGGCAGCCAGCTTCTCGGCGGCGATCTTTTCGAGTTCCGCGCGGCGGACTTCGAATTCAGCGATCGCGTCCTTCGTCGCGCGGCGCGCCTTGCGGTTCGGGATCAGGAAGTTGCGTGCGTAACCGTCCTTGACCTTGACGATATCGCCGAGGTTGCCCAGATTGGCGACTTTTTCCAACAGAATGATTTGCATTCGAATTCTCCTTATTGCGTCGCCTGATTACGCCTTGTGCTGATCGGTGTACGGCAGCAGCGCGAGGAAACGCGCGCGCTTGATCGCCGTATCGAGCTGGCGCTGATAGTGAGCCTTCGTGCCTGTCAGGCGCGCCGGCGTGATCTTGCCGTTCTCGCCGATGAAGTCCTTCAGCGTTTCCGTATCCTTGTAGTCGATCTGCTCGACACCGGCTGCCGTGAAACGGCAGAACTTCTTGCGCTTGAAGAGCGGGTTTTGTTGCTGACGACGCTTGTCGAATTTCTTACCAGTGGGGCGGGCCATGTTCAGTCCTTTCCAATGTCCTGCAATGCTGTGATGTGAAACACCAGGGTTCTCGCGTTGCGGTGCCTTTTCGCCAGGAAGCCGGTGAAGAGCGTCTCGACGCCCATCTCGCACGCTTCCAGCTTGCCGCTCGCCTCGCCTGCCGCAACGGCCGGGATCGTCAATTCGACCTGCCGGGCGATGCCTGCCTCGACGACTTCCGTGCGATGCTGCAACGTGGCGCTTGCGATCGGAACGCCGGCGGGGGTGTACCGCACCGGTTCACGCTCGACGACGCTCGCCGTCAGTTGCAGCCTGTTCACGAAAGCGACGCGCTCCTTCCCTGATGGCTTGGTGCGTTAAGCCTGCGCTTCGGTCGGCTGGGCTGCAGCCGCCTTCTTGGCTTCTTCGCGCTGAACTTCCTTCATCATCGGCGACGGGCCGGTTTCGGCCTTCTTCATCTTGACGATGAGGTGGCGCAGCACGGCGTCGTTGAACTTGAACGCGTGTTCGAGTTCGTCGAGCGTCGTCTGGTCGCACTCGATGTTCATGCAAACGTAGTGAGCCTTCGCGAGTTTCTCGATCATGTAGGCCAGTTGGCGGCGGCCCCAGTCTTCGACGCGGTGGATCTGACCGCCGTGCGACGTGATCGTGGACTTGTAACGCTCGATCATCGCGGGCACTTGCTCGCTCTGATCGGGGTGCACGATGAAGACGATTTCGTAATGACGCATTACACACTCCTTGTGGATAAAAGCCACCCGGGCGTCTGAACCGGTGTGGCAAGTGAGAAGCCGGAGAGTTTAACCCGGATATGGGCCGCACGCAAGGCCAACCGACGTTTCGCGGCGCGTTTCGGCCGTGTTTTCAACGACTTGGGGACTTCGCGAGCAACGCTGGGCACGCGCTCGTTCGCGGGGCACGCGCGGCGGGCGCCGGCCCAGCCCGGCCTGACTTGGCTTGATAGGGACGCATCGCCCCCCCGGTCATTCGGCCCGCGGCGACGCGACGCGCGAGATCAACGCCGCCTTGAACGCCGCGAGCGCGGACGGCTCCGCGTCGGTGACCGCCCACCACGTCATGCCCGCCGCCTCCCAGCGGTCGAGCGCATAGCCCTGCGACACCGTCGCGTAACGCGCCGCGCCGCCCTGGCCCGCCGGCTGCACATAGACATCGATCACGTGCTGTCGGTAGCGATAGACGAGCACCGCGACGCGCCGCCGCCCGACATAGTCGAGCCGCCCGCCGGCAAGTGCGAAGCCGCTCGCGCTCAGATCGACGACGGGCGGCGCGTAGTCGAGGCGCCCGTTGAACCACGGCTTGACCGTATGCCGATCGCTCGAGATCACGTCGATGTCGCGCGACGACAGGCCGGCCCGCACGTGGCTCGCGACGATTTCGTCGACGATGCGCTCCGCCCCCGCGCGGCGCGCATCGAACATGAGCCCCGCCACCGAGGCGAGCGCGATCGCCAGCGCGACGCCCCAGCCGAGGCCGGGCAGCGCCGCGGCGCGCGGCCACGGCCAGCCGCGCGCGGCACCGGCGGGCACGCCGTGCGGGCCGGGCCGCGCAAACCAGCGCTTCGCCCGCGACGCAGGCGGGCCGCCGCCGCCCGGCGCCGACGCGTGGGCGGACGGAACGTGCGACGCCCGCACATCGCCAACCGGAATCTCGGCGCTCCGCCCTGCCTTGCCCGACGCGGTCTCGACCGAAGGAAACTCCGCTGCCGGCCCCTCCACCAACGGCGCCTCCGCCCCCGCCAATTGCGCGGCAATCCGCTCGCGCAGCACGGGCGGCGCGCGATGGTATCCTCCCCGCCGCACCGCCCGGCCAAGCGCGACGAGCCGCTCCCGCTCGGCACGGCACGCACTGCAACTGTCGACGTGCCGCTCGATCCGCCACGCGTCGGGCGCGGAAAGCTCGCGGTCGACGTCCGCGCCGAGCAGCGCACGCGCTTCGTTACAGTCCATCGATGGCCTCCGATGCGGTTCCGGACGGCGGCGTGCCCCGCTCGCCGTCCGCCGCGCGCTCGCCCGAACGCGCCGGCGCGCGGGCGGCGCGCGATGCGTGCGCCGTCTCGTCGTGCGCGCCGCCGAGCAACGCGGCGAGCCGCCGCCGCGCCCTCGCGAGCCGCGACATCACGGTGCCGACAGGCACGTCGGCGATCGCCGCGATCTCACGGTAGCTCAAGTCCTCCATTTCGCGCAGCACGAGCACCTCGCGGTACTCGGGCGGCAGCTTCGCGAGCGCGGCGTTCACGCGGTGCGCGTCTTCGCTGCGCATCAGCAGCGCGAGCGGATCTTCGGCCGCCGGCTGCCAGTCGTCCGGCGAATCGGCGGCGTCGAGCGCGTCGGTCGCGGCGACTTCGTGTGCATTCGCCCGCCGCCGCCACTCGGTGTACCAGGTGTGGCGCACGATCGTCAGCAGCCACGGCCGCGCGTTGTCGCCGCGGCACGAATCCAGAAAGCGAAACGCGCGCATGCACGCGTCCTGCACGACGTCCTCCGCGTCGCTCGCATTGCCGCACAGCCAGCGCGCGAGGTTGTACGCGGCGTCCAGATGCGGCAGCGCGAGCGTGCGAAAGCGCTCGCCGCGCGCCGCCGCGGCCTCGCCGTCCTGCTCATCCTCGCCGCCCTCGTCGCCCGCGTTGCGTTCGTCGACCACTCGGCCGAATTGACCCACGTCGCCTCCCGGGGATGCGCGGCCGCCCGCCGGCCGCTCGCCTCCGGCGCACGCCGCCCGATGCGGCGCACGCCGTCAACGATGCTTACCGCTCATCGCTCCAGTTTATTCCCGCGATCCGCGCCCGGAGACGAAAAATAAACCGGGAATAGCCGCGCCGCGGCGACGGTATCGCATGCACGAACCGTCACTTGCGAAGGAGCCCTCATGCCGACCCTCACCCGAGCCCTGAAACGGCGCGACTTCCTGCGCCTTGCCGCATGCGGCGGCGGCGTTGCGTTCGCGTCCGCGCTGCCCGGCTGGAGCATCGCCGCGAACGCCGACGCGGATTTTTTCTTCGTCCAGCTCTCCGATGCGCACTGGGGCTTCTCCGGCCCCGCGATCAATCCCGACGCGCGCGGCACGCTGCCGAAAGCGATCGAAGCCGTCAACGCACTGCCCGTCGCGCCCGACTTCGTGATGTTCACGGGCGACCTCACGCACACGACCGACGACCCGGCCGAGCGCCGCACGCGGATGCGGCAGTTCCAGTCGATCGTCGCGCAATTGAGGGCGAAGCCGCTGCACCTGATGCCGGGCGAGCACGACGCGAGCCTCGACGCAGGCGCCGCCTACCGCGAAATTTTCGGCGACACGCATTACGCGTTCGATCACAAGGGCGTGCATTTCGTCGTCGTCGACAACGTGTCGGATCCGGCCGGCCGCGTCGGCGACGCGCAGATCGAATGGCTCGCGCAGGACCTCGCGCGGCAGCCGAAGGACGCGCGCATCGTCGTGTTCACGCACCGGCCGCTGTTCGATCTCGCGCCGCAATGGGATTGGGCGACGCGCGACGGCGCGAAGGTCGTCGACGTGCTGATGCCTTATCCGAACGTCACGGTGTTCTATGGGCACATCCATCAGGAGCACCACGCGATGACGGGCCACATCGCACACCACGCGGCGCGCTCGCTGATGTTCCCGCTGCCCGCGCCCGGCTCGCAGGACAAGCGCCTGCCGGTGCCGTGGGACGCCGCGGCGCCCTATCGCGGGCTCGGCTGGCGCGAAGTGCGTCTCGGCGACGCGGCGCGCGCGCCGGCGCTGACCGAGATGCCCGTCGGCGCGAAACCGGCACGATCGACTATCTGAGGAGATTGCGATGCGCCATTTTTTCTTCGATCCGCGTGCGCTTCGCGGCCGGGCTCAAGCGACTGTGCCATCCGCATCGCGCCGCCGCTGGCTCTTCGCCGCGGGCGGCGCGGCGCTTGCCGTGCTCGCGGGCGTCGACGCGCCGCATGTGCGCGCGGCACCGCCGCGCGTGATCAAGGTCCACGCGCGGCGCTTCGTGTTCACGCCGGACCGGATCGCGCTCGCGCCGCACGAATCGGTCGTGTTCGAGCTGACCGCGCAGGACACCGTGATGGGCTTCTCGATCCCGCAGTACGGCGTGCGTGCGGACGTGCCGCCAGGCGCGCTCGTGCATCTTGCCGCGCAGGCGGGCGATCCAGGCACGGTTCAGTTCCTGTGCGACATCTTCTGCGGCTCCGGGCACGAGACGATGAACGGCGTGCTCGTCGTCGGGTAGCGGGAAGGGCGGCCGCCTGACCCGCCCGATCCGGCGACCTCGCGATCCGGCGCCCGTTCGAGAACCGCGCGCGGCGCCGGATCGCGCTCACTCGGCGCCTTCCCAATACCCCGGCCGCGCATAGACGTCGCGCAAGTAATCGATGAAGTAGCGCACGCGCGCCGGCACGTAGCGCTGCTGCGGATAGACGGCGAGGATGTCGTAGTCGGGCAGCGCGTACTCGTCGAGCACCGTCTCGAGCTCGCCGCGCGCGAGCTGCTGCGCGATCTCCCACGTCGAGCGCCAGCCGAGCCCGAGCCCCTCCGACACCCAGCGGTGCAGGAGCTCGCCGTCGTTGCAGTCGAGCGTGCCCGACACGCGCATCGTCACGAGCTTGCCGCTGCGCCGGAAGTACCAGCCGCGGTTCTGGCCGCCCTGCAGATTGAACGCGAGACAGTTGTGGCCCGCGAGATCGTCGAGCGTCTTCGGCCGGCCGTGCCGGCGAAAATACTCGGGCGTGCCGCACACGACGCGCCGGTTCGACGCGAGCTTCACCGCGACGAAGTTCGGATCGACCGCGCCGCCGATCCGGATCGACAGATCGTAGCCCTCGCGCACGAGATCGACGACGCGGTCGGTCAGGTTGAACGACATCTGCAGGTCGGGCTTGTCGGCGATGAACGCGGGCGCGAGCGGCGCGACGTGCTTGCGGCCGAACGCGGCGGGCGCCGACACGATCAGATGCCCGCCCACCGCGCGGCGCCCCGCGACAACCTCGTTCTCGGCCTGCGCCCACTCGGTGAGGAGCCCGCGACAGCGCTCGAGGAACGCGGCGCCGTCCTCGCTCACGACGAGCCGGCGCGTCGACCGGTACATCAGCTTCACGCCGAGGCGCTTCTCGAGCGCGTCGATCCGCCGCCCGAGCACGACGGGCGACACGCCCTCCTCGAGCGCGGCCGCCGCGAGGCTGCCCGCGTCGGCCACCCGCACGAAGGTTTCGATCTGCTTGAATCGGTCCATCCGCTGCCTCCCCCACCCGGCGCCGTCGCGCGCGCCCGGCATTCGATACTTTTAGTCTCGAAATAAGCGACTCGGCTCGATCTTATCAAACCTTTCCTGCATCCCTAAAGTGTCCTCGACACCAGCGATACCCGCGATTCGCATCGAACAAGGAGACATTTCATGGCCAGGATGAGAGCCGTCGACGCAGCCGTGCTCGTACTCGAGAGGGAAGGCGTGCAGACCGCGTTCGGCGTGCCGGGCGCCGCGATCAACCCGCTGTATTCGGCGCTGCGTCGCTCGGGCGCGATCGGGCACGTGCTCGCGCGGCACGTCGAAGGCGCGTCGCACATGGCGGAAGGCTACACGCGGGCCGCGCCCGGCAACATCGGCGTGTGCATCGGCACGTCGGGCCCCGCCGGCACCGACATGATCACGGGCCTGTACTCCGCGTCGGCCGACTCGATCCCGATCCTCGCGATCACCGGCCAGGCGCCGCGCGCGCGGCTCTACAAGGAAGACTTCCAGGCGGTCGACATCGAATCGATCGCGAAGCCCGTCACGAAATGGGCGGTCACGGTGCGCGAGCCGGCGCTCGTGCCGCGCGTGTTCCAGCAGGCGTTCCACCTGATGCGATCGGGCCGCCCGGGCCCCGTGCTGATCGATCTGCCGATCGACGTGCAACTCGCCGAGATCGAATTCGATATCGCGACCTACGAGCCGCTGCCCGTCTACAAGCCGCGCGCGACGCGCGCACAGATCGAGGCCGCGCTCGCGATGTTGAACGACGCCGAGCGCCCGCTCATCGTGTCGGGCGGCGGCGTGATCAACGCGGCGGCCGAGCATCTGCTCGTCGAATTCGCGCAGACACTCGGCGTGCCGGTAATCCCGACGCTGATGTCGTGGGGCGCGATTCCCGACGATCACCCGCTGATGGCCGGCATGGTCGGGCTGCAGACGTCGCACCGCTACGGCAACGCAACGCTCCTCGCATCCGATTTCGTGCTCGGCATCGGCAACCGCTGGGCGAACCGCCACACCGGCAGCGTCGACGTCTACACGAAGGGCCGCAAGTTCGTTCACGTCGACATCGAACCGACGCAGATCGGCCGCGTGTTCGGCCCCGATCTCGGGATCGTGTCGGATGCGAAGGCGGCGCTCGAGCTGTTTGTCGAGATCGCGCGCGAATGGAAGGCCGCGGGCAAGCTGAAGGACCGCGGCGCGTGGGTCGCCGATTGCCAGCAGCGCAAGCGCACGCTGCAGCGCAAGACGCATTTCGACGACGTGCCCGTCAAGCCGCAGCGCGTATACGAAGAGATGAACAAGGCGTTCGGCCGCGATACATGCTACGTGAGCACGATCGGGCTGTCGCAGATCGCGGCCGCGCAGTTCCTGCACGTGTTCAAGGCGCGCAACTGGATCAACTGCGGCCAGGCGGGCCCGCTCGGCTGGACGATTCCCGCCGCGCTCGGCGTGCGCGCGGCCGATCCTCAGCGCCCGATCGTCGCGCTGTCGGGCGACTACGACTTCCAGTTCATGATCGAGGAGCTCGCCGTCGGCGCGCAGTTCAAGCTGCCGTACGTGCACATCGTCGTCAACAACTCGTACCTCGGCCTGATCCGTCAGGCGCAGCGCGCGTTCGACATGGACTACTGCGTGCAGCTCGCGTTCGACAACATCAACGCGCCCGAGGTGAACGGCTATGGCGTCGATCATGTCGCCGTCGCCGAAGGGCTCGGCTGCAAGGCGCTGCGCGTGTTCAAGCCCGAGGAGATCGCGCCCGCGCTCGAGCGCGCCCAACGGATGACGGCCGAGTTCAGCGTGCCCGTCGTCGTCGAGGTGATTCTCGAGCGCGTGACGAACATCTCGATGGGCGCCGAGATCGACGCGATCAACGAGTTCGAGGATCTCGCGGACCGCGCCGAGCATGCGCCGACCGCGATCTCGCTGCTCGACTGACGCGCCTCGCGCCCATCGCTTCGCCTGCTTGATTGATCAGCATCGCTGATCAGCTTGACCGCTTCGACTTGCACAACCGACCGACCAGCGAGATGACCGACATGCCGAAATTCGCAGCCAACCTGACGATGCTGTTCAACGAAATGCCGTTCCTCGACCGCTTCGAGGCGGCGGCCGATGCGGGATTCGGCGCCGTCGAGTTCCTGTTCCCGTATCCGTACGCGAAAGACGAGCTCGCCGAGCGTCTCGACGCCAATCGCCTGCGCCTCGTGCTGCACAACCTGCCTGCGGGCAACTGGGATCAGGGCGAGCGCGGCATCGCCTGCCTGCCCGATCGCGTCGGCGAATTCCAGGACGGTGTCGGCCGCGCGATCGACTATGCGCGCGCGCTGAAGGTGCCGCAGCTGAACTGCCTCGTTGGCATTGCGCCCGCGAGCGTCGAGCGCGACACGGCGCTCGCGACGATCGTCGATAACCTGCGCTTCGCAGCCGCGGAACTGAAGAAGGCGGGCCTGCGCCTTCTCGTCGAGCCGTGCAATGCGTACGACATCCCCGGCTTCGCGCTGAACCGCTCCGCCGAAACGCTCGACGTGATCCGCGCGGTTGGCGCCGACAACCTGTTCCTGCAGTACGACATCTACCACATGCAACGGATGGAGGGCGAGCTCGCGGCGACGATTCGCAAGCACATCGGCTCGATCGCGCACATCCAGCTCGCGGACAATCCGGGCCGCCACGAGCCCGGCACGGGCGAGATCAATTACGCGTACCTGTTCGATCTGCTCGACGCGCTCGGCTACGAAGGCTACGTCGGCTGCGAATACAAGCCGCGCGCGACGACGGCCGAAGGTCTCGGCTGGCTGCGGCAGATCGCGCGCGTCGACGCGCCGCGCGATCGCACCGACGCGTGACCCGGCACGCGCCCTCATCCACCCGTTCCGCATTCGACATTCACGGACTTACAGGAGACACCGCAATGGCAACGATCGGCTTCATCGGCCTCGGCATCATGGGCGCGCACATGGCGCGCAACCTGCTCAAGGGCGGTCACCGCCTCGTCGTGAACGGCGCGTATCCGGTGCCCGCCGATCTGCGCGAGCGCACGCAGGTCGCCGCGAATTCGACGGCCGTCGCGCGGGCGGCGGACATCGTGATCTCGATGGTGCCCGACACGCCCGACGTGCGCAACGTGCTGTTCGCCGACGACGGCGTCGCGAAGGGCCTGTCGGCCGGCAAGCTCGTGATCGACATGAGCTCGATCTCGCCGCTCGACACGCGCGAGTTCGCGAAGGAGATCAACGCGCTCGGCTGCGACTATCTCGACGCGCCCGTGTCGGGCGGCGAGGTCGGCGCACGCGACGCGACGCTCACGATCATGGTCGGCGGCCCGCAGCGCGCGTTCGAGCAGGCGAAGCCGCTCCTCGAACTGATGGGCAAGAACGTCTCGCTGATCGGCGAGAACGGCGCGGGCCAGACCTGCAAGGTCGCGAACCAGATCATCGTCGCGCTGAACATCGAGGCGGTCGCGGAGGCGCTCCTCTTCGCCGCGCGCTCGGGCGCGGACCCGGAGCGCGTGCGGCGCGCGCTGATGGGCGGCTTCGCGTCGTCGCGGATTCTCGAGCTGCACGGCGAGCGGATGACGAAGCGCACGTTCGATCCGGGCTTCCGGATCGACCTGCATCGCAAGGATCTGAACCTCGCGCTCGACGGCGCGCGCCGGATGAACATCGCGCTGCCCCACACGGCAAGCGCGCAGCAGCTCTTCAGCGTGTGCGCGGCGAACGGCGGCGGCGCATGGGACCACTCGGCGATCGTGCGCGCGCTCGAGATCATGTCGAACTTCGAGATCGGCGAGCCGCAGCGTGACGAGAAGCTCGCGTGAGCGAACGTGTCGGCGCGTCGAGTCGCGCCGATGCGGGCAAGCCTGGAGAGCGTGAAGTCGCGGTGAAGCGGCACGGTGAGGCGGCACGGAGAAGCGCCGCGCCGATACGGCGCAGCGCAAGCGCGAGCGCCTGTCGTTCGGCTTGCACGTGCAGCGCTCGCATCAGGCATCGCCCGACGCATCTTGCTCGCTCGTGAAGCGCCGCGCCGCGATGCCATGCACGTTCGCAGCGTGCCCCGATGTCTATCACGGCAACGAGTCGTCGACATGACACTCGATGCAATCGAATCCGATGCGCACGCACGCATCGTCGATGGGGCGCCTCGCCGCGCGCATTGCGCGCGGCGAGGCATATGAAGCCGCTTTCGGCTGAGAGCGGCGGGTGGGTCCGCAGCGGCACCCGGCGCCGACGAGGAAACCTTGGTCGGTCAGACGTCGTCGTCGGGTGTCCGTCTGTCGGATTCGTCTCAGCACGTATTACATTTCTTTACGTTCGACGAGGCGATTTTTCATGCAATTTGCAACGCGAACGCCTACACTTTCGCGACGCCTTTCGGGAAGCGCGCGCATCGCTCGCGCTACCCGCAACTTCACGGCGCATTTTTGTCAATCACCTGAAGGAGTGTTGCGATGGGTCTTCTTTCGTTCATCAAGGAAGCGGGTGAAAAGCTGCTCGGCAAGAGCGACCAGCAAGCCGCGACCGATCCGGCCGCCGCGAACCAGACGGCCGCCGATGCGATCAAGAACTACATCTGCGCACAGGGCCTCGACACGTCGAACCTGACGGTCGCGTTCGACGGTGCGTCGCGCACCGTCACGCTCACGGGCAGCGTCGCGGATCTCGACACGAAGGCGAAGGTCAAAGTGGCGGCGGGCAACGTGCAAGGCGTCGCGGGCGTCAATGACGACGACCTGCAGCCGGACGATCCGCAAGTGCAATACCACGACGTCGTGTCCGGCGACAACCTGTGGAAGATCGCCGAGAAGTACTATGGCGACGGCTCGAAGAACGACGCGATCTTCCAGGCGAACCGCCCGATGCTGTCGAGCCCGGACAAGATCTATCCGGGCCAGAAGCTCGTGATTCCGCCGCAGTCCTGAACGACGCGCGCGCAGCGGGCAGCATGAAAAAAGCGGACTTGCGGGTCCGCTTTTTTCATGCGCGTCGCGATTGCCTCCGATTCGATCCGACGCGGCTCGATCCGCGCGCCGGCGGCGCGCGCCCCACCCGATCGACGGGCCGCGCGCCGCGCTCGACGGCGGCGCACGCCGGTCCGATCATCAATACGTATCGAACGCCTGCTGCAATTCGTGCACGTCGGTCATGCCCGCCGCGAGCGCGAGCATCAGCAGCACGCGCGCCTTGTACGGATTGAGCGAGCCTGCGCTCACGAAGCCGAGCGCATCGTCGTTCGCCGCGCCATTGCGCATCACATGCCCCGAGCCGACACGCGACGCGCGCACGATCGCAACGCCTTTCGCCGCCGCATCGGCGAGCGCCGTCTGCACCGCCGCGTGGATCGAACCGTTGCCCGTGCCTGCGACGACAAGCCCGCGCGCGCCGGCCGCGACGCACGCGTCGACGATCACGCGCGACGCGCCCGCATAGCTCGTGACGACGTCGACCTGCGGCCAGGCCGCGCCGATCGCGAAGCGCGTGTCGAGCGTATGCGCACGCGTCGCGCGGCGCGCGAACTCGATGCGGCCGTCCTGCACCCAGCCGAGCGCGCCGAGCTCCGGCGAATGAAACGCGTCGACCGCGTAGGTGCTCGTCTTCACGACGTCGCGCGCGCTGTGGATCCGGTTGTTGAACGCGACGAGCACGCCCTGCCCGCGCGCCGCCGCGCTGCCCGCGACCGCCACCGCGTTCAGCAGGTTGAGCGGGCCGTCGGACGACAGCGCGGTCGCCGGGCGCATCGCCGCCGTCATCACGACGGGCTTCGCGGTCTTCACGGTCAGGTGCAGCAGGTACGCGGTTTCTTCGAGCGTGTCGGTGCCGTGCGTGATCACGATGCCGTCGATCGCCTCGCTCGCGGCAAGCGCGTTGATCCGCTCGACGAGCGTCGTCCACAGCGCGACGGACAGGTCCTTGCTGTCGATGCTCGCAATCTGCTCGGCCTCGATCGTCGCGATCTGCGCGAGCGCGGGCACGGCGGCGAGCAGCCTGTCGACGCCGAGCGCGCCCGCGTGATAGCCGGCCGTCTGCGCGGCGTCGGGCGCGGCGCCCGCGATCGTGCCGCCCGTCGCAAGGACGGCGATGCGCGGCAGCGCGCGCGGCGCCGGGTTCGTCACATGAGGGGGATGGGAAGATGTCGGTGCGTTCATGGCCGCGATTGTAACGGCAGCCGGCCACCCTTCGGCAAGGGGGCGGAGTTTTCCCGAGCGCGCGGCCGCGCGACGCGGCCCCCGCGCCGCGACCGGTTGCGCCGCGCCGAGATGCCCGCGATGCCCGCGATGCCCGCGCGATGCGCAAGACCGCGGCGCCGCACCGGTTCGCTTTATCTCGAAATAGACAAAATCGACGGCGCCGCCCGACGCCTCGGCTCGAACGATGCATGCGCCGCCCGTGCGGCCCGCTCGCCCGAAATGCCCACCGGCACCGGCGCTTTCCGCCTTGCGGAAACACTTCGGCCGCAGCCGCCCGCCGCATCGCGCGCGCAGCCGCTACGCGCGCGCCGCGCGAAAATTAGCGCGCCGCTCGTTTTCCCGAGTATTTTGTCGTTTCAGCGCCGATTTGCCATAATGCAAACCGCGACCCGCGCAGCCGCGCGATTCGCGGCTTATCGAACAACATGCAATTCACCCACTGGGAGTGTTCAATGAAGATCCGATCGCTGATGGCCGCGCTGCTCGTCGGCGGCGTGCTGGCAACGCCCGCTTTCGCCGCAAACAGCCAGCAGGACAAGATGAAGGCATGCAACGCGCAGGCCGCCGGCAAGACGGGCGACGAGCGCAAGGCGTTCATGAAGGATTGCCTGGCGGCGAAACCGGCCAAGAAGATGTCGCAGCAGGAAAAGATGAAGGCCTGCAACACGCAGGCCGGCGACAAGAAGGGCGACGCGCGCAAGGCGTTCATGAAGGACTGCCTGTCGGCGAAGCCCGCCGCCTGACGCTTCCAGCGAATCGCGCACGATGCCGCGCACCGTTTCGACGGGCGCGGCATTTTCTTTTCGATGCGCGCCGTCGCGCAGGCGTCAACTGCGGCGTTTGGCCGCGATTTCTTCTATGATGGCTGCAGCGCGGCCCTCCCCACCGACAAGAAGCGCCATCGGGCCGCCCTCATGACGGATGCGCACCGCGCATCATACGGAGGCTCGGGATGGCATGGAGACAAAGTCGCTGGTTCCGGCGCTGGCTGATCGTGATCGTGTTCTGGGCCGTGCCCGTCGCGATCGTCGCCGTGCGCGAGATCCGCGAGGAAATGGCCTACAACTACGCCGACCTGAAGCTCGCGCTGACGACGTGGGAGCTCACCGACGCGCAGCGCGCGGCGGGCGCGGCGAAAGTCTGCCGCGGCGAGCCGGCCGACGCGCGCGCGGCGGGCTGCCCCGCCGACGTGCTCGCGGCGAACGCACGCCGCCAGCAGGAGGCGCGCGACGAATTCTCGGTGCGCAAGCGCACGCTCGCGAGTTACCTGTGGCACGCGTTCGTCGGCTACTGGATCGTCCCCGCCGCGTTCCTGTTCGCGTGCGGCGTCGTGATCGGCCTCGTGCGCCGCGCGCTGCGGCGTCCGCCCATCAAACCGCCCGTTTCGCATCACTGACGGTTCGCGCCGCGCGAAATCATGCGTGACGCGTGGCGCGCGCTCGAATCTTTCGCCCACACGAACCTTGGCGCGCGACAACGTGCGCGCACCGGCGCCGCTGCACAATGAAACACGCCGATTTGACGGTCTTTCACCTTACAGCGACAAGGAAAGGCACTTCGCTGTGTTATAAAGTCCCGCGTGATACGCCCGTTCGCGGGAATCACGCTGATCTACACTTGATGGAGAAAAACGATGCACAAACGCAATCTCGTGTTGAAAGCCGCCGCCGCGCTCGTCGTGGGCAGCCTGGCGCTCGCCGGTTGCACGACGACGCCGGACAAGCCCGCCAATGCCGCGACGAACGCGTCGAAGCGTCAAGCCATCGATGCGAGCGTCGACGCGACGCTGTCGCGCATGTATTCGACGGTGCCCGGCTCGCGTGAACTCGTCGCGAAGTCGCGCGGCGTGCTCGTGTTCCCGGACGTGATCCAGGCAGGCCTCATCATCGGCGGCCAGACCGGCAACGGCGCGCTGCGCGTCGGCGGCGCGACGGTCGGCTACTACAACACGTCGTCGCTGTCGGTCGGCCTGCAGGCGGGGGCGCAATCGAAGGCGATCGTGTTCCTGTTCATGACGCAGGACGCGCTCGACAAATTCCGCGGCTCCGACGGCTGGGCGGCAGGCGCCGATGCTTCGGTCGCGCTCGTGAAGATGGGCGCGAACGGCGCGATCGACACGACGACGGCGACCGCGCCCGTCGAAGTGATCGTGCTGACGAACGCCGGCCTGATGGGCGACGTGTCGATCAGCGGCACGAAGGTCACGAAGCTGAAGATCTGACGCCCGCGCGGGCGGCTGTCGCGCCGACGTCGAGCGGCGGCCGACGCGAGAACGGCGATGCGCCTTTACGCGCATCGCCGTTTTTTTTGCGCCGCCGCCCCGCTGCGCGTCATGCGGCGAAGGGCCGCGTGCCCGTCGCCAGCGCGCCGGCGACGCGGCAACGCCACGAAAGCGGCACGACGCGCGGCAACGCCGCCGCCCTCGCCGCCCGCTCAAGACGCCGAATCGATCACCTTGAAGCGTGAGCGCTTCTGCGCGCGGATCAGCGATTGATAGACGTCGACGTATTGCTGAGCCATCCGGCGCGAAGTGAAGCGCTCCTCGAAGCGCGCACGCACCCGCTCGCGCGACAGCATGTGCAGCCGGTTCACCGCCGCGGCGGCGCCGATCTCGTCCTCGACGATGAAGCCCGACACGCCCTCGTCGATCACCTCCGGCACCGCGCCGCGATTGAACGCGATGACGGGCGTGCCGCACGCCATCGCCTCGATCATCACGAGGCCGAACGGCTCGGGCCAGTCGATCGGAAACAGCAGCGCATGCGCGCCCGACAGGAACGCGGCCTTCTCGTGATCGGCGATCTCGCCGATGTATTCGACGTGCGGCAGCGCGAAGAGCGGCTTGATCTCGCGCTCGAAATACTCTTCGTCCGCCGCGTCGATCTTCGCCGCGATGCGGATGCGCATCCCGCAGCGCCGCGCGATCCGGATCGCCGTGTCGACGCGCTTTTCCGGCGAGATCCGGCCGAGGAACGCGAGATACGACTGCTCGCCGGGCTGCGGCGTGTAGAGCGTCTCCGGCAGCCCGTGATAGACCGTCGTCAGCCATTTCGCCTGCGGCATCGGGTGGCGCTGCGCGTTCGAGATCGAGATCACGGGCGCGGTGTCGAACGTGTCGAACACGGGCTGCTGCTCCGGCAAATCGAGGCGGCCGTGCAGCGTCGTCACGAACGGCGTGTCCTGCCGCTTGAAGACCGAGAACGAGTAGTAATCCATGTGGAAATGGAGCACGTCGAAATCCCGCGCGCGGCGTGCGACGGTCTCCATCAGCAGCATGTGCGGCGCGATCCGGTCGCGGATCGACGAATCGAGCCGCAACGCGCGCGGCCATACCGCATCGAGCTTCGCGCGCGTGATCGAGTCGCCGCTCGCGAACAGCGTCACGTCGTGCCCCAGATCGACGAGCGCCTCGGTGATGTACGACACGACGCGCTCGGTGCCGCCGTAGAGCTTCGGCGGCACCGATTCGGTCAACGGAGCGATCTGCGCAATTCTCATGGGTACGATCTCCTGTGGCGGCCGGCCAGCGGACCGGCGTCGGGCGACGCCCGCAAAGTGCCATTATTAGCGATCGGCGCGCGCGCCAGCGGGCCGATTGCATTTTTTGGGGCTTGTTACAGGCGGGATACATTCGGCGAAGCCGCATGTTTGCAGCCCCGGCCGGCGTTGTCCAGCGACCCCGCCCCTTTTGTCGGATTCCGACGCGCTTTGCCGCCGCGGCAAAGGATCGCGGCGAGCGCCGCCGGCCGTTCTCGGCCGCCCCCTGCCTTACCTCGCTGCCTTTCCTCGCCGCTTTTCCCCGCTGCTTTTCTCTCCCGCCTTTCGCCCCCGGCTGTTCTCCCGCCCGGCCGCCGCCGGCCGAGCCGCTATCGCGCCGGCCACTTCCATGCCGGCAACTCCAGCGCGTCCGCATCGACGATCCGCGTCGCGCCGAGTGCCTTCTCGAGCACGATCGAATGGCTGTCCGGCTCGCGTTCGAGCGACGCGACGAGCCGCGCCGCATGCGACACGACGATCACCTGCGAGCGCTCGGCCGCCTGCGCGATCAGCCGCCCGAGCGCGGGCAGCAGGTCCGGGTGCAGGCTCGTCTCCGGTTCGTTCAGCACGAGGAGCGCGGGCGGGCGCGGCGTCAGCAGCGCCGCGACGAGCAGCAGGTAGCGTAACGTGCCGTCCGACAGTTCGGCCGCGCGCAGCGGCCGCAACAGGCCCGGTTGCCGCATCATCACCTCGAAGCGGCCGCGCTTGCCCGGATTGTCGATCTCGAGCCGCGCGCCGGGAAATGCGTCGCCGATCGCCGCGTCGAGCGCGGCGGCGTCGCCGATTTCGTAGATCGTCTGCAGCGCGGCCGCCAGATCGCCGCCGTCGTCGGACAGCACCGGCGTGTGCGTGCCGACTTGCGCAAGCCGAGCGGGCGCAAGCGCATCGGTGCGCAGGTGGTCGTAGAAGCGCCACGAGCGGATGCGCTCGCGCACCGCGATCATCTCCGGCGCGCCGCGTGGGTCGGCGAACTCGGTCATCATGCTGTCGAAGCTCGCGATCGGCTGCGGCACGGTCCGCCACTCGCCCGTCTCGTCGCGCGTGCGCAATTGCGCGCCGCGCCGGTCGACGAGCAGCGTCGACGGCCGCGGCATCGGTCCGCTCCAGATGCACTCGCGCTTGACGACCGGGTCGAGCCCGAACTCGGTTTCGCTGTTGAGCGGCGGCAGCCCGAGATCGATCGCGTAGCCGAAATCCTCGCACGCGAAGCCGAGCTTCAGGCTCACGGGCTCGTTGCGCACCGTGCCCGTCACCGGCACCTCGCCTGTCAGCATCCCGCGCGAGAAGCGCTCGGGGCCCGCCCATAGCGTCGACGGCAGCCCGCCCTCACGGGCGAGCGACGGAATCACGCGGCCTTGCGCAGTGTCCGCGAGCAGGCGCAGCGCGCGATACAGGCTGGACTTGCCGCTGCCGTTCGGCCCGGTGATCACGTTGAGCGTCGCGAGCGGCACGATCAGATCGCGCAGCGAGCGGTAATTGGCGATGGCGAGTGCGGTGAGTGGGGGCATCGGGAAACAGGGTGTCGAAAGACAGTGATCGAATCGGCGAATCGACGGATCGCGCGCATCGACGGATCGATGGATCGACGCATCCGCGGATCGGCCACGAACGACGCGAACACAGGTTGGCGCACGCGCCGACCGAGAAACTCCAAGCGGACGCGGCGAGCGAACCGCTCGCGCGACGTTTCACCTCGTTCGCCCCGTCTCGCGTTGCGCGCCCCGCGGCACGGCGCGCGGCGCACTGCCCGCCCCGGCGCGCCGCGCTCAATGCGGCGCGCGCGGCACACCGGTCTCGGACGTTGTCGGGTCCGCCGCGGTGAACGCCGCCGTGCTCGCGGCCGGCTCGCGCGCGCGTTCGCCCGGACGCGGCTCGCGCGCGGCTGCGTCCGGCGTCGTCCATTCGGCGCGCTCGCGCGGCAGGCAGTGCGGATAGTGCGCGTTGATGAATGCGATGAGCCCTTCGCGCACGCGGCAGCGCAAATCCCAAGCCAGCGACGAATCTCGCGCGCTGACGAGCGCGCGCAGCTGCATCGAGCGCTCGGTTGCGTCCGTCACCTGCAGCACCTGCACGCGGCCGTCCCACTCGGGCGCGCCGGCGACGATCCGCGCAAGCTCCGCGCGCAGCGGCTCGAGCGGCAGCCGATAGTCGACATACAGGAACACGGTGCCGATCAGCTCGGCGCTGCTGCGCGTCCAGTTCTGAAACGGATTCTCGATGAACCACTGCAGCGGCACGACGAGCCGGCGCTGGTCCCATAAGCGCACCGACACGTAGGTGCCCGTGATCTCCTCGATGCGCCCCCACTCGCCCTGGATGATAACGACGTCGTCGAGCCGGATCGGCTGCGACAGCGCGATCTGCAGCCCGGCGATCAGATTGCCGAGCACCGGCCGCGCGGCGATACCGGCGACGAGGCCCGCGACGCCCGCCGATGCGAGCAGGCTCGCGCCGACCTGCCGCACGTTCGGGAACGTCATCAGCGCCGCGCCCGTGCCGATCACCACGATCAACACCATCACGGTCCGCGCGAGCACGCGCGTCTGCGTGTGGATGCGGCGCGCCTCGAGGTTGTCGGGCGTGTCGATCGGATGCGCGCGGATGATCGCGTCGCCGACCGCGGCGGCCAGGCGCATCAGCAGCCACGTGAGCGCCGCGATCGTGCCGACTGCGGCAAGCGTGCGCAACCCGCCCGCGTGCGGCAGCGTGTCGGCCTGCAGCCACAGGAATTCGAGGGCGAGGCACGACAGCAGCGCGAGCGACGGCCGGTCGATATACGACACGATCACGCTCATGAACGGATAAGGCCGGGCGATCGGCACGACGATGCGCGCGCCGATCCGGTGAATGCCCGCGACCGCGAGCAAGACGAGCGCCGACACGACGAGCGTGCCGAGCCAGGTGTGGAGCGGCGCATCGGCGATGCGCCACAGGTCGTCGATCGTCAACATGCGCGCCGTGTCTCCGTCAGGTTCGCGGGGAACGCGTCCCCGCGCCAGGGCGGCGGCCGGCCCGGATCAATAGCTGCGGCAGGGAAACGCCTTGCCGAGTCCGAGCGACACTGCCGTGCTCGCGTTGTAGTCGGCGAGCTTCGGATTCTCCGCGATGTACTTGCGCACCGCATCGGTCATCTGCTGCGCCTTGATGTCGGGCGGCAGGCAGAAGTACTGGCCGACGCGCGGCCCCGTGGTGCCGCCGATCGCGTCGATCGTGTTGTAGACGCCGTCCGCCGCGCCCTCGATGTACGCCGCGCACGACGCGCGCGACTTGACGTCGGTCTTCGCGCACAGCTTATCGAGGTCGCCGGCCGTGAAGGCGGCCGCCGTCAGCGGCACGGCGAACGCGGCGGCGCAAAACATAGCCCGCAACATGAATCTTCCTTATGTCAGAAGGCGAAACCGCCGATACTTCGAAAGGCGCGGCAAGCCGCCGCGCCAAAAACCCTTATTTTGCACTCTTTTGCGCATCGGGCGCTGGCGCATCGCCGATGCGCACCGTGCGCTTCGACAGGATCGCGGTCGCGTCCGGCGCGTTGTAGTGCTTCGCGAAGTCGAGCGCGGTGATGCCGAGCTGGTTCTTCAGCGCGGGATCGGCGCCCTGATCGAGCAGCAGCGTGACGGTCGAGCCGTGGTTGCCGCGCGCGGCCATCATCAGCGGCGTCGTGCCGTTCGGCGACGCGGCGTCGATGTACGCGGACTTGTCGATCAGATACTTGACGACCTCGTCGTTGCCGTTCGTCGCTGCATAGTGGAGCGGCGACCAGCCCTTCTTACTCACTTCCGCGCCCTTGTCGACGAGCAGCTTCACGAGCGGCAGATCGCCGTTCAGCGCGGCGAGCATCAGCGCGTTCTCGCCCGCCTTGTCTTCCTTGCCGAGATCGACGTTCGGCGCGGCCGCGAGCGCGGCGGCGACCTGGTCGGACTTCTCGCGCGCGGCGATCACGAGAAGCGGATCGCCGTTCGGCGCCACCGTGTTCGGGTCGAGGCCATTCTTCAGTTGTTTCGCGATGTCCTTGATGTCGTCGAACTTGACGGCCTTCACGATCCCGTCCAGCGACTCCGCATGCGCGGACGCCGCCGCGAGCGCGCCGAGCCCACCCGCCACCGCGAGCGTGCGCAGCACGGCGCCCATCGTGCGTTGTTTCGACAAGTGCTTGATCGACTTCATTTTTTCAGCTCCTACCCCTGGTTGACTGGGCTGGCGTCGCCCGTGCGGGCGATCTTGAACAGCCGGAAAAAGTTCTGCGACGTCGCGGCGCCGAGCGCCTCGTCGGGCATCCCGCGTTGCGCCGCGATAAAACGTCCGACATGGCTGACGTACGCAGGTTCATTCGGCTTGCCGCGATACGGCACGGGCGCGAGGTACGGCGAATCGGTTTCGATCAGCAGCCGGTCAAGCGGCACGCGCCGCGCGACGTCCTGCACGTCGGTCGCGCTCTTGAACGTGACGATGCCGGAAAGCGAGATGTGGAAGTTCTGCGCGAGCGCCGCCTCGGCGACAGGCCAGGGCTCGGTGAAGCAGTGCATCACGCCGCCCGGCACGCTCGCGCGCTCCTCGGCCATGATCCGCAGCGTGTCCTGCGACGACGCCCGCGTGTGGACGATGAGCGGCTTGCCCGTCGCGTGCGCGGCGCGGATGTGCGTGCGAAAGCGCTCGCGCTGCCATTCCATGTCGGCGATCGAGCGGCCATCGAGCCGGTAGTAGTCGAGGCCCGTCTCGCCGATCGCGACGACCTTCGGATGCGCGGCGAGCTCGATGAGCTCGGCCACCGTCGGCTCCTTCGCGTCCTCGTGGTCCGGATGCACGCCGACCGACGCGAAAACGTTGTCGTGATCGCGCGCGATGGCGAGCACGGCGGGCAGCGTCTCGAGATCGACCGACACGCAGAGCGCGTGCGTGACGCCGTGCTCGCGCATGTTGTCCAGCACTTGCGGCAGACGGTCGGCGAGCCCTTCGAAATTGATGTGACAGTGTGAATCGACGTACATGTTGAATTCCTTGCTGCGCTGCGTGCGCCGGCGGGCCGACGCGCCCGCTCGCCGCGCCGTGCGCGCCTATGCGTCGGCGAGCCGCTTGCCGACGATCACGAGATCGCGCTCGACGCCGTCGAGCACCGCGACGCGCGGCAGCGTGCCCCAGGTCGTGAAGCCGTGGCGCGCGAAGAGCCGCAGGCTCGGTTCGTTATGGCCGAAGATGAAGCCGAGCGCCGTGTGCACGCCGAGCTCGGGTGCTTTCGCGAGCGCCGCCTCGAGCAGCCGGCTGCCGAGCCCGCTGCCGCGCGCGGCCTCGTCGAGATAGATGCTGATCTCCGCGGTGTGCCCGTATGCGGGCCGGCCGTAGAAATCGGAGAAGCTCAGCCACGCGATCACCCGCCCCGCCTCCTCGACCACCCACAGCGGCCGCGCATGCGGATTGTGCGCGTCGAACCACGCGCGGCGGCTGTCGACGGTCACGGGCTCGGTGTCGGCCGTCACGCGGCGCGACGCGACCGTCGAATTGTAGATGGCGACGATCGCCGGCAGATCGGCGGGCGTGGCATCGCGGTAGGCAAGCTGGGTCATGAAAGCGATCCGATGGACGAAACGGCTGGGCGAAACGGTCGGTCAGGACGACGCGAACAATTCGCGATAACCGAGGAACAACTCTTCGAACACGAGGCGCGCGCTGAGCGGATGATTCTCCACCGCGCGCTGCCGCGTGACCGTCTTCAGCAAGCGCGCGAATGCATTCGCGTCGACGGCCGCCGCGCAGCGCGCGAGCGCCGCGCGCTGCGCGGGGAAATAGCGCGGCGCGCCCGCCGCGCGCTCGGCGAGCAGGTCGTACAGCCAGCGCTGCAGCCAGCCGAGCACGACGGGCACGGGCAGCTTCTGCAGCGTCTCGCCGCACGCGAACGGATCGCACGCGGCGCCCGCCGCGAGCTGTGCGAGCGTCCAGTCGCGCAGCGGCCGGTTCTCGTCGCTCGCCAGCGCGAGCGCGGCGAGCGGCGCGCCGCCCGCTTCGGCGAGAAGCGCGTTCGCGTCCGCCACGTTCTGCGCGGCAAGCCACGCGGCGGCCGCATCGGGTGCGGGCACCGTCATCGGCCATTGCCGGCAGCGGCTCACGATCGTCGGCAGCAGCCGGTCGATGCGCGCGGACACGAGCAGGAACACGACGCCCGACGGCGGCTCCTCGAGCGTCTTGAGCAGCGCGTTCGCAGCCGCGACATTGAGCGCCTCGGCCGGATACAGCACGACGACGCGCGCGCCGCCGCGATGCGACGCGATCCCGCAGAAGTCGACAAGCGCGCGCACCTGCTCGATCTTGATTTCCTTGCTCGGCGTCTTGGTTTTCTTGCCGCCCTCGTCGGCATCGGCGGCCTTCGGCTCGTCGGCCGCGCCCGGCAGCTCGGCCGCGAGCGCCTCCGGCACGACGATCCGGTAGTCGGGGTGGTTGCCCTGCTCGAACCACGTGCACGCGGCGCACGCGCCGCACGGCTCGCCGTTCTCGCGCGGCGTTTCGCACAAGAAGCCCTTCGCGAGATGCCGAGCGAAGGCGAGCTTGCCGATGCCCGCCTGGCCGTACAGCAACAGCGCGTGCGGCCAATGCGCGCGCAGCGCCTGCAGGCGGGCCCAGTCGTCGGTTTGCCACGGATAGATCATCGTTCGCGTCTTCCTATCGTCACAGCGCGGCGAGCACGCCTTCGAGCTGCTTGCGGATCTGGGCAATCGGCTCGCTCGAATCGACGATCACGAACCGATGCGGCGCCTCCTGCGCGCGGCGCAGGTACTCGGCGCGGGTGCGCGCGAAGAACGCGTCCGATTCGCTCTCGAACTTGTCCGGCATCCGCACGGCGCCGCGCCGCGCGCTCGCGATCTGCGGCGGCACGTCGAACAGCACCGTCAGGTCCGGCTGGAAGCCGCCCTGCACCCAGCGCTCGAGCGCCTCGAGCTTGTCGCGCGGCAGCCCGCGCCCGCCGCCCTGGTATGCGAACGTCGCATCGGTGAAGCGGTCCGACACGACCCAGTCGCCGCGCGCGAGCGCGGGCTCGATCACGAGCGCGAGATGCTCGCGCCGGCCGGCGAACATCAGCAGCGCCTCGGTCTCGAGATCCATCGGCTGGTTCAGGAGAATCTCGCGCAGCGTCTCGCCGAGCCGCGTGCCGCCCGGCTCGCGGGTGACGACGACGTGCCGGCCGGCCGGCCCGAGCCTTTCCTGGAGCCGGTCGCAGAACCACTGCAGATGTGTGGTCTTGCCCGCGCCGTCGATCCCTTCGAACGTGATGAATTTGCCACGCGCCATTCATTGACCTCGTATGTATTTGTCCACGGCCTTGTTGTGATCCCCGAGCGTGTCGGAAAAGACGCTCGTGCCGTCGCCCTTCGCGACGAAATAGAGCGCGGACGTCGCCGCCGGGTTCACTGCGGCGTAGAGCGCCGCCTCGCCCGGCAGCGCGATCGGCGTCGGGGGCAGCCCGCGGCGCGTGTAGGTATTGTACGGAGTGTCGGTCTGCAGATCGTGCTTGCGCAACCGCCCCGCGTACGCGTCGCCCATTCCGTAGATCACCGAAGGATCGGTCTGCAGCGGCATCCCGGCCCGCAGGCGGTTCGCGAACACGCCCGACACGAACGCGCGATCGGCCGCGTGCCCCGTCTCCTTTTCGATGAGCGACGCGACCGTCAGCGCCTCGTAAGGCGTCTTGAACGGCAGGCCGGGCCGGCGCGCGGTCCACGCGTCGGCAAGGCGCGTCTGCATCAGCCGGTATGCGCGCCGATAGACGTTCAGATCGCTCGTGCCCTTGTCGAACAGGTAGGTATCCGGAAAGAACAGCCCCTCGCCCGCGCCGCGCGCGACAGCCTCGTCGGACGCGCCGATTGCGCGCAACAGCGCCGCGTCGCTCATCCCCGCGCTCGAATGCGTGAGCGCCGCATTCGCGTCGAGCTCCGCGCGCATGCGCCTGAACGTCCAGCCCTCGATCACGGTCACGACGTATTCGTTGACGTCCCCGCGCGCAACCTTCTGCAGCACGTCGTAAGGCGTCACGCCCGTCTTGAACTCGTAGTTGCCTGACTTGAGGCGGCTCGACAGGAACAGCGCGCGCGTCATCGCGACGAACAGGCGCGGCTCGACAGGCACGCCGCCGTGCATGAGCTGCTGCGCGACGCTGCGCACGCTGCTGCGGGGCTTGATCGTGACATCGAGGGTCGGCGCGGCGAGCGCGAGCGGCCGGGTGGCCCAATAATAGGCGCCGCCCGCGCACGCGGCGCCCAGCAATACGACGGCGAGCGCCGCGAGCGCGGCGCACTTCTTCAGTAGGGACATGCGAAACGTGAATCAGGCAAGACCCATATAATACTTGCTCGCCTCTTCCAAAGTCAGGATTGACTGTTCCCTCATTCCATGAGCACACCGATCGCCTCTCCGGCCGCGCAGGCCGCCGCCCCCACCGCGCTGCCGACGCTGCCCCGTCCCGATGCCGACGATTTCGCCGCCGTGCTCGAGCGCGGCGCGTTCGCGGTGCTCGAGCAATTCGGCATCGTCGACGTGACGGGCGCCGACGCCGCAACGTTCCTGCACGGCCAACTGACGAACGACATCGAGCATCTCGACGCCGCGAGCGCGCGCCTCGCCGGCTACTGCTCGCCGAAGGGGCGCCTGCTCGCGTCGTTCCTCGCGTGGCGCGCCGGCCATGACGTGCGCCTGCTCGTATCGAAGGACGTCCAGCCCGCGGTGCAAAAGCGCCTGTCGATGTTCGTGCTGCGCGCGAAGGCGAAGCTCGCCGACGCGGGCGGCACGCACGTCGCGGTCGGCTTCGCGGGCGACGTGCGCGCCGCGCTGTCGGGCATCTTCGACGCGCTGCCGGACGGCATCCACACGAAGGTCGACGCGCCCGCCGGCGCGCTCGTGCGGCTGCCCGACGCGGCCGGCCGCGCGCGCTACCTGTGGATCGCCGCGCGCGCCGAGCTCGACGCGCGCCTGCCCGCGCTCGAAGCGGCGCTGCCGCGCGTGTCGGCCGCCGTCTGGGATTGGCTTGACGTGCGCGCGGGCGAGCCGCGCGTCACGCTGCCCGCCGTCGAGCAATTCGTCCCGCAGATGGTCAACTTCGACGTGATCGGCGGCGTCAACTTCCGCAAGGGCTGCTATCCGGGCCAGGAAGTCGTCGCGCGCAGCCAGTACCGGGGCACGATCAAGCGCCGCACCGCGCTCGCGCACGTCGCGGTCGGCACCGACGCCGCGCATGCGGGCGTCGAGCTCTATCATTCGGACGATCCCGGTCAGCCGTGCGGGATGATCGTGAACGCGGCGGCGGCGCCCGAAGGCGGCGTCGACGCGCTCGTCGAGATCAAGCTCGCCGCGCTCGAAAGCGGATCGGTCCACCTGGCGTCCGCGGGCGGACCGGCGCTCACGTTCCTGCCGCTTCCCTACGCGTTGCCCGTCGAAGCCTGACGGCGCGTGCGCCGCCGGCCCCGCACGCACCGCGGCGCGCCGTCCGGCCTCACCCAGCGAGGATATCGCCCGATGTGCCTGATCGTATTCGATTGGCAGCCCGACGCCGCGCACGGCCCGGTGCTGACGCTTGCCGCGAACCGCGACGAATTCTTCCGCCGCACGAGCGCGCCGCTCGCATGGTGGAGCGACGCGCCGCACGTGCTCGCCGGCCGTGATCTCGAAGGCGGCGGCACGTGGCTCGGCGTCGCGCGCGACGGCCGCTTCGCCGCGCTCACCAACTATCGTGCGCCGTTCGACATACGCGCGGGCGCGCCGACACGCGGCAAGCTCGTGTCCGAATTCCTGACGGGCGAGAACGTCGCGCCGCTCGACTATCTCGCGAACGTCGCCGAGAAGGCCGTGTTCTATAACGGCTTCACGCTGCTCGCGGGCGACGTCGCGCGCGGCGAGCTCGCGTGGTACTGCAATCGGCCGGCCGACGCGCAACCCGCGCCCGATGCGCCCGTATCCGTCGCGCCCGGCATGCACGGGCTGTCGAACGCGCGGCTCGACACGCCGTGGCCGAAACTCGTCGGCAAGCGCAGCGCGCTCGGCGCGCTGCTCACCGACGACGCAGCGGCGCCGCTCGATGCGCTGATCGAGTTGATGCGCGACACCCGCGAGGCCGACGACGACGCGCTGCCGCACACGGGCATTCCACTCGAGCGTGAGCGCGCGCTGTCCGCGGCGTTCATCGAGACGCCCGAATACGGATCGCGCGGCACGACCGTGCTGCGGGTCGCGCGCGACATCGAAGGGCGGCTCAGGTTCGACGTGAAGGAGCGCTGCGACGACGACGGCTCGCACCGGATCGTGCGGCCGGGCGCGTTCGAGCGCGCGTTCACGTTCGACGTCGACGCAAGCGGCCAAGCGCGGCGGTAATCGGGGCGGCGGCGCATCGGCACGCGCGCCCGCCGGCATCCCGCCCCGCTCACGGCTCGCGCGCCATCTCGATATGCGGCACGCCCGCCTCGACGAACGGCTCGCCGACGATCCGAAAGCCGATCCGCAAATAGAACGCAACCGCACGCTGCTGCGCATAGAGCCGCACGAGCGCGTCGCCGCGTGCCCGCGCTTCGGCGAGGAGCGCGCCCAGTAGCCGCGAGCCGACGCCGCGGCCGCGCGCGTCGGCGAGCACCGACACCCGGCCGATCGCCCCGGTCGGCAAGAGCCGCCCGGTCGCCACCGCGCGCCGCGCCCCCGCCGCCCCGTCGACCAGATACGCGACCGCGTGCCGCGCGTGCGGATCGTCGTCGTCGAGATCAAGCTCGGCCGGAATGCGCTGCTCGCGCACGAACACCGCTTCGCGGATCCGCGAAGCGTCGCCGCCGAGGCGCGACCAGTCGCCGGTCTCGATCTCGATGCTCTCCATATGTCTGCCCCTTGCAAGCTGATTCTCGCCGTACGCGATGCGGCGGGCCGCATTTTCGCGCGCCGATCGTCCGGCCGTCGTCTCACGCGCATGCCGCACGTGCCCCCGCCGGGAACGGCCCGCTTCAAGCCGTACTGTGTGCCGAGCGCGATGCCGAGGCAATCGGCCGATCGGCCAACCCCGCCGTCCAGACGGCCTCACCCGCCGACATGGGCCGCTGCAAGCCGCCACGCGCCGCGGCGGGCCGCCCGGTATTTCATGCGCCCCATGACGCACGTCCCGTCCCGCGGATTGCGCGCCGCGTCGAATCGCCCGCGCTCAAGCGCCGTCGAATGCCGCGCGCAACGCGCCCGCCGCGTCCGCATGCGCAAGCCTGACTTCCGGCACGAAGCCGCCCATCTTGAAAAACTCGTGAATCATCCCCGCGTACGCGACAAGCGTCACCCGGTTGCCCGCCGCGCGCAGCTTGTCCGCGTACGCGTCCCCCTCGTCGGATAGCGGATCGTACTCCGCCGTCGCGATCCACGCGGGCGCGACGCGCTCGAACGACGGCGCGCCGCGCGTGCCGTCGAGCGGCGCGAAGCGCCAGTCGTCGCGATCCGACGCGTCGCGCACGTAATGGTCGAAAAACCACTGGATCGTATCCGCCGACAGCAAATAACCCTTCGCGAGCCGCGCGTGCGATGCGGTCTGCTGATGCCCCGTCGTGCCCGGATAGACCAGCAGTTGCAGCGCGAGCGCGATCCCGCGCTCGCGCGCGAGCACCGCGCACACCGTCGCGAGCGTGCCGCCCGCGCTGTCGCCGCCGACCGCGAGCCGCGCCTGATCGATCCCGAAGCGCGACGCATGCGCGTGCAGCCACACGAGCGCGTCCTCCGCGTCGTCGACCGCCGTCGGAAACTTGTGCTCCGGCGCAAGCCGGTAATCGACCGACAGCACCGCGCAATGCGCATCGCGCGCGAACATCCGGCACAGTGCGTCGTGCGTGTTCACGCTGCCGACCGTGAAGCCGCCGCCGTGATAGTAGACGAGCGCGGGCAGCGGCTCGGCGAGACTCGGCTCGACGGGCAGATAGAGCCGCGCGCCGAACGCGCCGCCGTCGCGCGACGGCACGCGCAGCTCTTCGATCGAAAACATCGGCGCGGGCGCGACGTCGAGGATCGGCGCGCTCTTCTCGTACGCCGCGCGCGCCTGCGCGGGCGTCTGTTCGTGATAATCGGGACGTTTTGCGCGCTCGATCATGTCGAGCACCTGCGCGATCTTCGGGTTCAGCGGCATCGTCAAGGGCAAACGGCGAAACATACAGCCAGGCGAGCGGCGCGAGCGCGCCGGCGAAAGCGCCCGGACAAGCGCCGTATGATGCCACGACGCGTCAGACGAGCGCGACGAGCTGCTTGCCGAAATTGCGCCCCTTCAACAGCCCGAGCAGCGCGTCGGGGGCACGCTCGATGCCCTGCGCGATCGTCTCCCGATAATGCAGCTGCTGGCGCGCGACGAGCGACGCGAGCTGCGCGAGCGCCTCGGGCCACACGTCGAAGTGCTCGGACACGATGAAGCCCTGCACGAGCAGCCGCTCGCGCAGTATCAGCGCCGGGTTCGCGAGCGGCGCCGGCGCGCCGTCGTACGTGGCGATCATCCCGCACATCGCGACGCGGCCGAACGGATTCATTCGCGCGAGCGTCGCGTCGAGCACCGCGCCGCCGACGTTCTCGAAATAGCCGTCGACGCCGTCCGGCGCGGCTGCCGCGAGATCTTCTGCGAGCCGGCCCGCCTTGTAGTCGACGCACGCGTCGAAGCCGAGCGTGTCGACGACGTAGCGGCATTTGTCCGCGCCGCCCGCGACGCCGACCGCGCGGCACCCGGCAAGCTTCGCGAGCTGCCCGGCCACGCTGCCGACCGCGCCGCTCGCCGCGCTGACGACGATCGTCTCGCCCGCGCGCGGCCGGATGATCCGGTTCAGGCCGTACCACGCGGTCACGCCGGGCATGCCGACGGGCCCGAGATACGCGGACAGCGGCACGTGCGTCGTGTCGACCTTGCGCAGCTCCTTGCCCGTCGACGTGCCGTACTCCTGCCAGCCGTACGCGCCGATCACCCTGTCGCCGACGGCGAACGCCGGATTGCGCGACTCGACGACCTCGCCCGCGGTGCCGCCGCCCATCACCTCGCCGAGCGGCTGCGGTTCGGCGTACGACCTTCCCGCATTCATTCGCCCGCGCATGTACGGATCGATCGACAGGAAATGGTTGCGCACCCGCACCTCGCCGTCGGCGAGCGGCGCGAGCGGCGTCTCGACGAGCTTGAAGTTATCGACGCTCGCCTCGCGCTCGGGGCGCGATACGAGCAGCACTTGCCGGTTGATTTGAGACATCGCCTGCCTCCTTGTCTGTCCATCGTCGCGCGCGCGGCCGCGCCGACGGCAAACGGCCCCGCCGATGGGCGGGGCCGCTCGATTGCATCACGCGTCGCTCGGGCCGGGATGCGCGCCCGGATCGGTGCGGGTGCGCTGCCGCGCGATGTCGCGGCCGACCGCGAGCCGCTTCATGTACTTGAACGTGCCGAGCGCCTTCGCGACGAAATGGCCCGCGCTGTCGCGGACCTCGCCTTCGCAATACGCCATCGTCGTCGAGCGGTGCAGCACGCGGCCGTACGCGCGCAACTCGCCCCGCCCCGGCTGCATGAAATTCACCTTCATCTCGACCGTGACGACGCCGACGCCGTCGTCGGTCAGGCTGCGCGCGGCCATCGCGAGCGCGACGTCGGCCAGCGTCATCGTGACGCCGCCGTGCGCGATGTTCCACGTGTTCATGTGCTGCTCGTCGAGCGGCAGCACGATCTCGCTCGCGCCGTCCTTCGCGGACACGAGCTGCACGCCGAGCGCGTCGACGAACGGGCTTTCGATCGCCGGCTCGCGGCCGGTCGTGGCGGAACCGGCGCTCATCGCACGTCGTCGACGAGATAATCGATGCACTCGCGGCTCTCGCGCACCGCGCCGACGAATTTCTTCACCGCCTCGTGCACCGGATGCACCTGATACGCGTCGAGCGCGGCCTTGTCGGCGAAATCAGAGACGAGCACGACGTCGCAGGTCGCCTCGAGGCCGGGCGTCGCGAGCCCGACTTCGAGATGGAGCAGCCCCGGCACGATGCCGCGGCACGCTTCGAGCTTTTCCTTCAGCTTCTGCGCGTTCTGCGCGCGCGTCGCGCCTTCGGCCGATTCCTTGAGTTTCCAGCTTACGATGTGTCTGATCATGGTGTTCGTCGCCCTTCGCAATCGTTCGTCAATATTCGCCTCGCCGGCGCGCGGCCCGCTTCCGATGCGCGCAGCCGCCCGCATGCTTGGCCGCAGCGCCCGCCGCCAAAGCCAGAGGCGTTCTCGGCGACGGCGATCCGGCGATCCGGGAAGTCCGCCGACATCCGTCGTTTGCCCGAGCCGCTCGAAATCGCCGCCGACATCCGCCGCGCCGAGGCAGACAGCAAGCCTACCAAACTTATCGATTCCGATGGGTCTTGCGCAAAGTCCCGCGAAGCGGCAGCGCGCGGGCGAGTGCGAAACGCGCGGCAGATCCGGCCCCCGTCGCCCGGCATTGCGCCTCCTTGTGCGGCGCACGAACCGGGGGCCGGTTCGCCACGGCTCGCCGCCCGCGCGTTCGCCGTCACACGCTGCGCCCTCGCACGCGGCCGACGGGGCGCTGGCTAATCGCGCCGCTCGTCCTATACTGCTTTTTGCCTGACGATAGCCGCGCCGAACGCCGACGGCGCGCATCGCCGCGCGATCGGGCATCCGAATGCCGATTCCCGCGCCACGTCGAATCCTGCCAAAGACGCCGCCGCCCGACACTCGAATGACGCCCGGACACATCGGAGACGGGAGCGATGCGACGTCGGCGGTCGGTTCGCGCATGCTCCACCTGAACGCAAGGAGCGCAAAGTGTTCCCCAAGGAATCGACGATCCGCACGCTCATCGCGCGCTGGGATCGCCACTACTCGACCGTGTTGGGCATCTCGTCCGCCACCGAACGGTCCGAACGGATTGCACGCGATCTGTACCTGGTGCGGAACGCCGGTTTCGGCGGCGTTTCGCCGCCGCCGAATTTGCCCGGCAATCTCGTCGACAAGGACGACGAAATCATGGCCTGTGTCGAGCACTATTTTCTGACGCGTGACTGGGTCGCGAACGGCAAGTATCCGGGATGGGAAGCACGCACGCTTTCCGGCATCTACCATCTCGGCAAGCGGCTCGGCGTCGCGCCCCGGCACAACAAAGCGAAGCCCGTCACGCCCGCGTCGCCGTTGCAGCGCGCGCTTCAGTTGGAAGGCATCAAGGACGGAACGATCGACCGCAAGCTTGCGGGCATACCGTCGCCCTTCGTGAGAAAACCGCCGAAATACTAACTAGCGGAACGACCGCCGAGGTCCGCTTGCCCGGCGCGCCGGGCCGGCCGGCGCAAGGTCGAGCGCCCTGCATGCGTTCGTGCGTTCGTGCGTTCGTGCGTGCCTGCGTTCCGCCCGCCTCGGCCGCGCGATACGTGTTCGAGCGCGCGATGCGCGCTGGCGCGCGCCGATCGACGAAGCGCGCGGCGGCGGGATCGATCCGATGTCGAGCGCCTGCCGCTTGTTCGATGTCGCGGCAAAATACGCGCGCGGCGGCGGGAACCCGTCCGATCGACGCGGCGATGCCGCCGAACGGCGCACGGTCGGCCCCGGCGCGTGCCGCCGTCACACCACCTCGAACAATCCCGCCGCGCCCTGCCCGCCGCCGATGCACATCGTCACGACCACGTATTTCGCGCCGCGCCGCTTGCCCTCGATCAGCGCATGGCCCGTGAGCCGCGCGCCCGACACGCCGTACGGATGGCCGACCGCGATCGCGCCGCCGTTCACGTTCAGCCGATCGTCGGGAATCCCGAGCGTGTCGCGGCAATAGAGCACCTGCACCGCGAACGCCTCGTTCAGCTCCCACAGATCGATGTCGGACACCTTGAGCCCCGCCTGCTTCAACAGCTTCGGCACCGCGTAGACGGGCCCGATGCCCATCTCGTCCGGCTCGCAGCCGGCCACCGCGAAACCGCGGAAAATGCCGAGCGGCGCGAGGCCCTCGCGCTCGGCGAGCTTCGCGTTCATCACGACGCACGCGGCCGCGCCGTCCGAGAACTGGCTCGCGTTGCCCGCGGTAATCACGCCTCCCGGCAGCGCCGAGCGGATCTTCGCGACGCCTTCGAGCGTCGTGTCGGGCCGAATGCCCTCGTCGGCGGCGAGCGTCACGTCCTTCGTGTAGAGACGGCCCGTCGCCTTGTCGGCGACGCCCGCGCGCACGGTGATCGGCACGATCTCCGCGTCGAATCGCCCCGCGGCCTGCGCGGCCGCCGCGCGAAGCTGCGAATTCACGCCGTACTCGTCCTGGCGCTCCTTCGCGATGCCGTAGCGCTTCGCGACGTTCTCGGCCGTCTGCAGCATCGACCAGTAGATCTCCGGCTTGTGCGCGTCGAGCCAGCCCTCGCGCAGCATGTGCCGGTTCATCTCGTTCTGCACGCACGAGATCGATTCGACCCCGCCCGCGACGAACACGTCGCCCTCGCCCGCGATCACGCGCTGCGCGGCGAGCGCGATCGTCTGCAATCCCGACGAGCAGAAACGGTTGACGGTCATCCCCGGCACGCTGACGGGCAACCCCGCGCGCAGCGCGATCTGCCGCGCGATGTTCGCGCCCGTCGCGCCCTCGGGATTCGCGCAGCCGATCAGCACGTCCTCGACGCGCGCGGGATCGAGCTTCGCGCGCGCGACGGCGGCCGCGACCACGTGGCCGCCGAGCGTCGCGCCGTGCGTCATGTTGAACGCGCCGCGCCAGGATTTCGCGAGCCCCGTGCGGGCGGTCGATACGATTACGGCTTCGGTCATCCGAGTCTCCTGATTCTGAATTCTGTGGATCGATATGCGATGAAATGAACGACGGCGATGATCACGGATCGACGCCGGGATGGGCGTCGGCCGACCGCACGCGCGCGACGCCCGCCGCCGCGAGCGACGCCCATGCGCGCGCGAGCGAGCCGTCGAGATCGATCGCGCGGCACGCGTCCTCGATCACGGCGGCGCCGAAGCCCGCGGCGCGCGCGTCGAGCGCGGACCACGCGACGCAATAGTCCGTCGCGAGCCCGCAGCACCACACGCGCTTCGCGCCGAGCTCGCGCAGATAGCCGGCAAGCCCCGTCGGCGTCGTGCGATCGGCTTCGACGAACGCCGAGTAGCTGTCGACCGACGCGTCATGACCCTTGCGGATCACGAGCCGCGCGTGCGGAATGTCGAGATCGCCGTGCAGCGCCGCGCCTTGCGTGCCCTGCACGCAATGCACGGGCCACAGCACCTGCTCGCCGTACGGCAGCTCGACGGTCGAGAACGGCGCGCGGCCCGGATGGTTCGCCGCGAACGACACGTGATCGCGCGGATGCCAGTCCTGCGTCAGCACGACGTGATCGAAGCGCGCGGCGAGCCGGTTGATCACCGGCACGATTTCGTCGCCGTGCGCAACCGCGAGCGCGCCGCCCGGCATGAAATCGTTCTGCACGTCGATCACGAGAAGGACATCGTCGGTGCGCTGCATCGTGATGCTCTGTCAATGGGCGACGCGGCCGCGCGTCACGCGTTGAACCCGCGCCCGCTTTTCGCGAGCTCGACGATCGAAGGCGCGATCTGCCACGCATCGCCGTTCGCGCGCTGGGCATAGCCGCGCATCGCGCGCTCGACGTTGTAGAGGCCGACCGTGTCCGCGTACAGCATCGGGCCGCCGCGCCAGAGCGGAAAGCCGTAGCCCGTCAGGTACACCATGTCGATGTCGGACGCCTTCGACGCGATCTTCTCCTCAAGGATCTTCGCGCCCTCGTTGACGAGCGAGTAGACGAGCCGCTCGACGATCTCGTCGTCGCCGATCTCGCGCCGCTCGAGCCCGCGCTCGCTCGAATACGCGACGATCATCTCGTCGACGAGCTTCGACGGTTTCGCCCGGCGCTCGCCCGGCACGTAGTCGTACCAGCCCGCGCCCGTCTTCTGGCCGAAGCGGCCCTGCTCGCACAGGCGATCGGCGATCTTCGAGTAGTGCAGATCCGGCTGCTCGACGTAGCGGCGCTTGCGGATCGCCCAACCGATGTCGTTGCCGGCGAGGTCGCTCATCCGGAACGGCCCCATCGCGAAACCGAAGGTCTCGATCGCGCGGTCGACCTGCGCGGGCAGCGCGCCCTCTTCGAGCATGAAGAGCGCCTGGCGGATGTACTGCTCGACCATCCGGTTGCCGATGAAGCCGTCGCACACGCCGGACACGACCGCCGTCTTGCGGATCTTCTTCGCGAGCTGCATCACGGTGGCGAGCACGTCCTTCGCGGTCTGCCCGCCGCGCACCACTTCGAGCAGCTTCATCACGTTCGCCGGGCTGAAGAAGTGCATGCCGACGACGTCCTGCGGGCGCTTCGTGAACGCGGCGATCTTGTTCACGTCGAGCGTCGACGTGTTCGACGCGAGGATCGCGCCCGGCTTCGCCACCTCGTCGAGCCGCCTGAACACCTGCTCCTTCACGCCGAGCTCCTCGAACACCGCCTCGATCACGAGATCGGCGTCCTTCAGGTCGTCGTATGCGAGCGTCGGGCGGATGAGCGCCATCCGCGCGTCGAGCTTTTCCTGCGTGAGCTTGCCCTTCTTCACCTGCGCGTCGTAGTTCCTGCGGATCGTCGCGAGCCCGCGATCGAGCGCTTCCTGCTTGGTCTCGAGCAACGTGACGGGCAGCCCCGCGTTCAGGAAATTCATCGCGATCCCGCCGCCCATCGTGCCCGCGCCGATCACCGCGACCGACTTGATCTCGCGCACGGGTGTGTCGGCCGGCACGTCGGGAATCTTGCTCGCCGCGCGCTCGCCGAAGAACGCGTGGCGCAGCGCGCGGCTCTCGGGCGTCTGCACGAGCGCGACGAAGCAGTCGCGCTCGAACGCGAGTCCCTTGCCGAAGCCTTGCAGCACGCCCGCCTCGATCGCGTCGATGCACTTGTGCGGCGCCGGATAGTGCTGCGCGACGGCCTTCACGCTGTTGCGCGCGAACTGGATGAAGCCCGCCGCGTTGTCATGGACGATCTCGCGATCGCGCACGCGCGGATGCGGGCCGCTCGCCGCGCCGGCCTTGCGCGCGAACGCGACGGCCGCGTCGAGCAGGTCGCCTTCGACGAACGCGTCGAAGAGGCCGCTTTTCGCGAGTTGCTCGGACGGCACGGGCGCGCCGGAGACGATCATGTTCAGCGCGGTTTCGAGGCCAACCGCGCGCGGCAGGCGCTGCGTGCCGCCCGCGCCGGGCAACAGGCCGAGCTTCACCTCCGGCAGCGCGATCTGCGCGCCGGGCGACGCGACGCGGTAATGCGCGCCGAGCGCGAGCTCGAGACCGCCGCCCATCGCGACGCTGTGGATCGCGACGACGACGGGCTTGCCGCTCGCCTCCACCGCGTCGATCACGGTGTGCAGCGTCGGTTCCTGCAGCGCCTTCGGCGTGTTGAATTCGGTGATGTCCGCGCCGCCCGAGAACGCGCGGCCCGCGCCCGCGAGCACGATCGCCGCGATGGCCGGGTCGCGCTGCGCGCGTTCGAGCCCTTCCATGATGCCGAGCCGCGTCGACAGGCCGAGGCCGTTGACGGGCGGATTGTTGAGCGTGATGACGGCGACGCCGTCGCGAGTCGTGTAGTCCACTGCCATCTGCCTGCCTCCATGCGTATGCGCGGCCGGTGCGGCGGCGCCAGCTGTGATGCGGTCATTGTCCGCCAACGGCGACATTGCCGGGCGAACGATGCGCCGTTTTCTGAGAAACAGAGGCAGGATACAACAAAAAAGAACGATCGTTCAATTTAGTGACGCCCCACGCGGCGGCCTGCACGCGCGGGGCGCCCGGCGGGCCGCGCGTCTACGCGTCGACCGCCGTCGGCAACACGTGGTCCCGGAACTGTTCGCGCAGCTTGAGCTTTTGCAGCTTGCCCGTCGCCGTGTGCGGCAGCGCGTCGACGAACACGACGTCGTCCGGAATCCACCATTTCGCCACCTTGCCGTCATAGAACGCGAGCAACTCGCCGCGCGTCACGTCCATGCCGGCGCGCTTGACGACGACGAGAAGCGGCCGCTCGGTCCATTTCGGATGCGCGCACGCGATGCACGCGGCCTCGGCAACAGCCGGGTGCGCGACCGCGACGTTCTCGACGTCGATCGAGCTGATCCACTCGCCGCCCGACTTGATCACGTCCTTGCTGCGGTCGGTGATCTGCAGGAAGCCGTCGGCGTCGATCGTCGCGACGTCGCCCGTCGGAAACCAGCCGTCGACGAGCGGCGACGCGTCGATCCCGAAATAGCGGTCGATCACCCACGGCCCGCACACCTGCAGGTCGCCGAACGCGACGCCGTCCCACGGCAGTTCGCGGCCGTCGTCGCCGACGATCCGCATGTCGATCCCGTAGATCACCCTGCCCTGCTTCTCGAGGAGCCGCCGCTGCTCGTCGACGCTGCGCTGCGACTGCGCCCAGTTGAGCTTCGACAGCGTGCCGAGCGGCGACAGCTCGGTCATCCCCCAGGCGTGAATCACGCGCACGTCGTAGACGTCCTCGAACGTCTCGAGCATCGACGGCGGGCATGCGGAGCCGCCGATCACCGTTCGATCGAGCGTCGAGAAGCGCACGCCGGCCTCGCGCATGTATGCGAGCAGGCCGAGCCAGACGGTCGGCACGCCCGCCGAGAACGTCACGCGCTCGCTTTCGATCAGTTCGTACAGCGATTTGCCGTCGAGGTCCTTGCCGGGCAGCACCAGCTTCGTGCCCGTGAGCGCCGCCGTGTACGGGAGCCCCCACGCGTTGACATGGAACATCGGCACGACGGGCAGCGCCGCGTCGCGCGACGACAGCCCCATCGCATCGGGAAGCGCCGCGCCGTATGCGTGCAGCACCGTCGAGCGGTGCGAATAGAGCGCGCCCTTCGGGTGGCCCGTCGTGCCGGACGTGTAGCAAAGCGACGACGCCTGCCGCTCGTCGAGGAGCGGCCACGCATAATCGCCGTCCTGCGCGCCGACGAGCGTCTCGTAGCAGAGATAAGGCGTCGCGCCCCTCGGCAGATGCGCGTCGTCCGTCATCGCGATCCAGCCTTTGACGTTCGGACATTGCGGCGCGAGCTGGTCGACGAGCGGCGCGAAGGTGAGGTCGAAGAGCACGTATCGGTCTTCGGCGTGATTGACGATATAGGCGATCTGCTCGGGAAAGAGGCGCGGGTTGATCGTGTGGCAGACGGCGCCCATCCCGCTGATCCCGTAATATGCCTCGACGTGCCGGTAGCCGTTCCACGCGAGCGTTCCAATCCGGTCGCCGACGCCAACGCCCAGGCGGGTCAGCGCCTGCGCGAGCCGTTTGGAACGCGCCTCGCAATCGCGATAGGTATAGCGGTGAATGTCGCCCTCGACGCGCCGCGAGACGATCTCGACGTCACCCGCATGCCGCGCCGCATGCGCGATCAGCGACGACACGAGAAGCGGCATATCCATCATCTGGCCCAGCAACGGCTTACCCATCGTCTTCCTTCTCCCTGAAGTATTTGTCCGATACGGTCTGCTGCAAACGGCTCGACGGCGCGCGGGCGGCTTCGAGCGCCCCGCGCGGCGCGGACTTACAATATCGGCTAACTTACCGGTCAGCAACATGTCGTTTTCCAGAACCGAGGCCGCACCGGCCGCCACTCTCCCCGATCTCGCCGCGACGCTCGCCGCCCCGCGCGACGGCGCGTTCCTGCAACTCGGCGCCGCGTTCCTCACGCGGCAGCCCGCCGCGCCGCTGCCCGCGCCGTACGTCGTCGGCTTCTCCGACGATGCGGCGCGCATGCTCGGCCTCGATCCCGCGCTGCGCGACGCGCCCGGCTTCGCCGGGCTGTTCTGCGGCAACCCGACGCGCGACTGGCCGCAGGCATCACTGCCGTACGCGTCGGTTTACTCGGGCCACCAGTTCGGCGTATGGGCGGGCCAGCTCGGCGACGGCCGCGCGCTCACGATCGGCGAGCTGGAACACGACGGCCGCCGCTACGAGCTGCAACTGAAGGGCGCGGGCCGCACGCCGTACTCGCGCATGGGCGACGGCCGCGCGGTGCTGCGCTCGTCGATTCGCGAATACCTCTGCTCCGAGGCGATGCACCACCTCGGCATCCCGACGACGCGCGCGCTCGCCGTGATCGGCTCGGATCAGCCGGTGGTCCGCGAGGAAATCGAAACGTCGGCGGTCGTCACGCGCGTCGCCGAGAGCTTCGTGCGCTTCGGCCATTTCGAGCACTTCTTCGCGAACGATCGTCCCGAGCAGTTGCGCGCGCTCGCCGATCACGTGATCGACCGTTTCTATCCGGCATGCCGCGACGCCGACGACCCGTATCTCGCGCTCCTCGCGGAAGCGACGCGGCGCACCGCGGAGCTCGTCGCGCAATGGCAGGCGGTCGGCTTCTGCCACGGCGTGATGAACACCGACAACATGTCGATCCTCGGCGTGACGATCGACTACGGCCCGTTCGGCTTCATCGACGCGTTCGACGCGAAGCACGTCTGCAACCATTCGGACACGCACGGCCGCTACGCGTACCGGATGCAGCCGCGCATCGCGCACTGGAACTGCTTCTGCCTCGCACAGGCGCTGCTGCCGCTCATCGGTCTGCATCGCGACGCGCCGAGCGAAGACGCGCGCGCCGAGCGCGCGGTCGAGGACGCGCACGCGGTGCTCGGGCGCTTTGCCGAGCAGTTCGGCCCCGCGCTCGAGCGCGCGATGCGCGCGAAGCTCGGCCTCGAGCTCGAACGCGAAGGCGACGCGGCGCTCGCGAACCAGTTGCTCGAAATCATGGATGCGAGCCGCGCCGATTTCACGCTGACGTTCCGCCATCTCGCGCGCGTGTCGAAGCACGACGCGCGCGGCGACGCGCCCGTGCGCGATCTCTTCGTCGATCGCGACGCATTCGACCGCTGGGCGAACCTCTACCGCGCGCGCCTGTCGGAAGAAGCGCGCGACGACGCGGCACGCGCGGCCGCGATGAACCGCGCGAACCCGAAATACGTGCTGCGCAACCACCTCGCGGAAACGGCAATCCGCCGCGCGAAGGAGAAGGACTTTTCAGAAGTCGAGCGTCTCGCGGCCGTGCTGCGGCGCCCGTTCGACGAGCAGCCGGAGCACGACGCGTACGCGGCGCTGCCGCCCGACTGGGCGAGCACGCTCGAAGTGAGCTGCTCGTCGTGACGCCGCGGCCGGCGCGCCGCGCGATGCACGGCGCACGTTCCGCATGAATCATCAGGAGAATCGAGGATGTCAGGAGATCGAGACGACAAGCGCTATCCGTACCCGAAGGACGATGCCGAGCTGCGCCGCCGGCTCACGCCGATGCAGTACGAGGTCACGCAGCACGCGGCGACCGAGCGGCCGTTCACCGGCGAGTACACGGACACCGAGGATGCGGGGATCTATCACTGCGTCGTGTGCGGCACCGCGCTCTTCGAGTCGGGCGCGAAATACCATTCGGGCTGCGGCTGGCCCAGCTACTTCAAGCCGATCGACGCCGAGGTGATCGACGAGAAGATGGACTACACGCACGGCATGACGCGCGTCGAAGTGCGCTGCAACCAGTGCGGCGCGCATCTCGGCCACGTGTTCGAGGACGGCCCGCGCGACAAAACCGGATTGCGGTACTGCATCAACTCGGCTGCGTTAAACTTCGAGGCTAAACCCGAGTGGAAGTGAGCTCGCGCCGGCCGAAGAGCCGGCCGGCCCGCGCGCCGCGACGGGGCGTCCCTACAACGGTGGCGGGCCCGACGCCCGCCACGCAGCCGCGAGCACCATGAAATTCCTGTTCGATCTGTTCCCGATCATTCTGTTCTTCGCCGCCTTCAAGCTATGGGGCATCTTCACGGCCACCGCCGTCGCGATTGCCGCAACGCTCGCGCAAGTGGCGTGGGTCGCGTTCCGCCACCGCAAGGTCGACACGATGCTGTGGGTGAGCCTCGGCGTGATCGTCGTGTTCGGCGGCGCGACGCTCGTGCTGCATGACGAAAAGTTCATCCAGTGGAAGCCGACCGTCCTCTACTGGCTGTTCGCGGTCGGCCTCGTCGCCGCGCGCTACGCGTTCGGCAAGAACCTGATCGAGAAGATGATGGGCAAGCAACTGACGCTGCCCGAGCCCGTCTGGGACAAGCTGAATCTCGCATGGGCCGCGTTCTTCGCGGCGCTCGGCGTGACGAACCTGTACGTCGTGCGCAACTTCACCGAATCGCAGTGGGTCAACTTCAAGCTGTTCGGCACGACGGGCGCGATCATCGTCTTCGTGATCCTGCAAAGCCTCTGGCTCGCGAAATACCTGAAGGGAGAATGACGATGAGCGACACCTTCCTGCACGCCTCGCCGCACGAGCGCATCGCGCTCATCGAGGCGCGGCTTGTCGCCGCGCTCGCGCCCGCGTCGCTCGACGTGCGCGACGACAGCGCGCAGCACGCGGGCCATGCGGGCGCGGCCGCGGGCGGCCACTACACGGTCACGATCGTGTCCGCGGCGTTCGCCGGCAAGAGCCGCATCGCGCGGCACCGGCTGGTGTATGATGCGCTCGCCGATGCGATGCAGCGCGGCATTCACGCGCTTGCGATCGTTGCATATACGCCAGAAGAATATCCCGAGCCTTCCCGTTCTCACTAAGTCCGTCTCATTAGGAACTTCCCGATGATCCTGAAATCTCCCCGCCTCTGGGCCGCGGCGGCCGCTCTCGCAGCCGCTCCGGCTTTCGCCCAGAACATCGCCGTCGTGAACGGCACGCCGATTCCGAAATCGCGCGCCGACGCGATGATCGCGCAGCTCGTCCAGCAAGGTCAGCAGGACACGCCGCAACTCGAGCAGGCGGTGCGCCAGGAGCTCGTCAATCGCGAGATCCTGATGCAGGAAGCGATCAAGCGCGGCATTCCGAATCGTCCGGACGTGAAGGCGCAGATCGTCGTCGCGCAGCAGACCGCGGTGCTGCGCGCGCTGATCGAGGATTTCCTGAAGAAGAACCAGCCGAGCGACACCGAGCTGAAGGCGCGCTACGACGATCTCGTGAAGAACGCCGGGGGCCGCGAATATCACCTGCATCACATCCTCGTCGACAACGAGCAGCAGGCGAAGGACCTGATCGCGAAGATCAAGGGCGGCGCGAAGTTCGAGGATCTCGCGAAGCAATACTCGAAGGACCCGGGCTCGGCGAAGAACGGCGGCGATCTCGACTGGTCCGATCCGAAGGCGTACGTGCCCGAGTTCGCGGCGGCCGCGCAGCATCTGCAAAAAGGCCAGATGACGGATACGCCGGTGAAGACGCAGTTCGGCTGGCACATCATCCGCGTCGACGACATCCGCAACATCACGCCGCCGCCGTTCGAGCAGGTCAAGCAGCAGATCGCGCAGCAGATGGTCCAGCAGAAGCTGCAGGCGTTCGAGGAAGGCCTGCGTCAGCAAGCGAAGATCCAGTAAACGCGAGTCGCGCGCGCCGGCTTCGACGCCGCGCGTTGCGCGCGGTCGAGATTCGTAAAAAAAACCGCTCCCTCGGAGCGGTTTTTTATTTGCCGTGAATCCTGTTCGACGCGAAACGCGATGCGCGATGCGCCGGTGCCGAAGCGCGTCGCCCGCGAGCGGCGGCAGACGGCTCGACGGCGATCGCCGCATCGTTTCGCGGCGATCGATCGAGCACGCGTTGGGCGCCGCGTCGGGCGACACCCACTTGCCGCGCCGCGCGGCTTTCGCTTCAGCCGATCCAGCGGCGCGCGTTGCGGAACACGCGCAGCCACGGGCTCGCTTCGCCCCAGCCCTCCGGATGCCAGCTCATCGTCACCGTGCGATGGACGCGCTCCATGTGCGGCATCAGCACCGTGAAGCGGCCGTCCGCCGTCGTCACCGACGTGATGCCCGCAGGCGAGCCGTTCGGGTTGAACGGATAGCGTTCGGTCGCTTCGCCGCGATGATCGACGTAGCGCATCGCGACCGCGACGCGGCTTTGATCGCCCTGCTGCGAGAAGTCCGCATAGCCTTCGCCGTGCGCGACCGCGACCGGAATCCGCGAGCCTTCCATGCCGGCGAAGAAGATCGACGGCGAGCCTTGCACTTCGACGAGCGAGAAGCGCGCCTCGAACTGCTCGGACTTGTTGCGCGTGAACTTCGGCCATGCATCCGCGCCCGGGATCATCGACGCGAGGCTCGACATCATCTGGCAGCCATTGCAGATGCCGAGCGCGAACGTGTCGGGACGCGCGAAGAACGCGGCGAACATGTCCGCGAGCTTGTCGTTGAAGCGGATCGTCTTCGCCCAGCCTTCGCCCGCGCCCAGCACGTCGCCGTACGAGAAGCCGCCGCACGCTACCGCGCCCGCGAAATCGGCGAGCGTCGCGCGGCCGGCGAGCAGGTCGCTCATGTGGACGTCGTGCGCGTCGAAGCCCGCGCGGTCGAACGCGTACGCGGTCTCCAGATGCGAGTTCACGCCCTGCTCGCGCAGGATCGCGACGCGCGGACGCGCGCCCGTCGCGATGAACGGCGCGGCGATGTCCTCCGCCGGATCGAACGTCAGCACCGGCGCGAGGCCCGGATCGCCGGCGTCGAGGAGCGCGTCGTATTCGGCGTCCGCGCAGGCCGGGTTGTCACGCAGCCGCGCGATCCGCCAGCTCACCTCGCTCCACGCGCGCTGCAGTTCGACGCGCGGCGCTTCGTAGATTTTCTTCGCGTCGCGGTACACCTCGATCACGTCGGTCTCGTTGACCGCGCCGATCACGTGCGAGCACGCGGACAAGCCCTGCTCGCGCAGCGCGCCGAGCACCGCGTCGCGGTCCGCCGCGCGCACCTGGACGACCGCGCCGAGCTCCTCCGAGAAGAGCGCGCGAATCGTGCGGTCCTCGCGGCGGCCGCTCGTCTGCTTCGCCCAGTCCTTCGCGTCGCCGTAGTCGGATTCGTGCTGCGGATCGAGCGTGAGCATGTCGACGTTCAGCGACACGCCCGCGTGCCCCGCGAACGCCATTTCGCAGACGGTCGCCCACAGGCCGCCGTCCGAGCGGTCGTGATACGCGAGCAGCAGGTTCCGCGCGTTGAGCGACTGGATCGCCGCGAAGAAGCGCTTCAGATCCTCGGGATCGTCGACATCCGGCGTGTCGTCGCCGACCTGCTGCGTGACCTGCGCGAGAATGCTGCCGCCGAGGCGATGCTTGCCGCGGCCGAGGTCGATCGCGATCAGCACGCTCGCGCCGACGTCGGCGACGCGGCGCAGTTGCGGCGTCAGATGGCGGCGCACGTCTTCGACGGGCGCGAACGCCGAGATGATCAGCGACACCGGCGAGACGACTTCCTTGGCGACGCCGTTCTCGTCCCACTTCGTCTTCATCGACAGCGAATCCTTGCCGACCGGGATGCCGATGCCGAGCGCCGGGCACAGCTCCATGCCGATCGCCTTGACCGTGTCGAAGAGCTTCGCGTCCTCGCCCTCGGTGCCGCACGCGGCCATCCAGTTGGCGGACAGCTTCAGCTTGTCGAGCGACGCGATCGGCGCGGCGGCGATGTTCGTGATCGCCTCGCCCACCGCCATGCGGCCCGATGCCGGCGCGTCGATCACGGCGAGCGGCGTGCGCTCGGCCATCGTCATCGCCTCGCCCGCGAAGCCCGCGTAGTCGAGCGCCGTGACCGCGCAATCGGCGACGGGCACCTGCCACGGGCCGACCATCTGGTCGCGCACCGACGTGCCGCCGACCGTGCGGTCGCCGATCGTGATGAGGAACGACTTGCTCGCGACGGTCGGGTGCTTGAGCACGTCGCGCGCGATGTCGGCGAGCGAGAGGCCCGTCACGTCGACGCCCGCGCGCTCGACGGCGACGCGCTTCACGTCGCGGTGCATCCGCGGCGGCTTGCCGAGCAGCACTTCCATCGGCATGTCGACCGGATACTCGGCCGCGCCCGCCGCCTCGTCGTCGACGAGCTGAAGCCGGCGCTCGTCGGTCGCGACGCCGACGACCGAGAACGGGCAGCGCTCGCGCGCGCAGATCGCCTCGAAGCGCGGCAGATCGGCGGGCGCGATCGCCAGCACGTAGCGCTCCTGCGCCTCGTTCGACCAGATCTCGCGCGGCGACAGGCCCGATTCCTCGAGCGCGACCTTGCGCAGCTCGAAGCGCGCGCCCTTGCCCGCGCCGTCGACGATCTCGGGGAACGCGTTCGACAGGCCGCCCGCGCCCACATCGTGAATGCTGAGAATCGGATTTTGCTCGCCGAGCTGCCAGCAGCCGTTGATCACTTCCTGCGCGCGGCGCTCGATCTCCGGGTTGCCGCGCTGGACGGAATCGAAATCGAGCTCGGCCGTGTTCGCGCCGGTGGCCATCGAGCTCGCCGCGCCGCCGCCCATGCCGATCCGCATGCCGGGGCCGCCGATCTGGATCAGCAGCGAGCCGGCCGGCACGTCATGCTTGTGCGTGTGCGCGTCCGAGATGTTGCCGATGCCGCCCGCGATCATGATCGGCTTGTGATAGCCGCGCACCTGGCCGCCGACGTTCTGCTCGTACACGCGGAAGTAGCCGCCGAGGTTCGGGCGGCCGAATTCGTTGTTGAACGCGGCGCCGCCGAGCGGGCCGTCGATCATGATCGACAGCGGCGACGCGATCCGGTCCGGGCGGCCGTACGGCGCATGCGGCTCGTTCGCGTCGCGCGCCGCCAGCGGCTGCGCGGCGTCGCGCGCGTTTTCCCAGGGTTCGCGCGCGCCCGGCAGATCAAGATTCGACACCGTGAAGCCCGTGAGGCCCGCCTTCGGCCGCGCGCCGCGGCCCGTCGCACCCTCGTCGCGGATCTCGCCGCCCGCGCCCGTCGCGGCGCCCGGGAACGGCGAGATCGCGGTCGGATGGTTGTGCGTCTCGACCTTCATCAGCGTGTGCGTGAGCTCGGTGTGGCGGCCGTAGCGCTCGCCGGGCTCGCCGCCCGCGTTCGCGCCGCGCGGGAACCAGCGCTCCGCCTGCGCGCCCATCATGATCGACGAATTGTCCGAATACGCGACGATCGTGCCTTGCGGGCTCATCTTTTCCGTATTGCGGATCATCGCGAACAGCGACATGTCCTGCGCCTGCCCGTCGATCGTCCACTGCGCGTTGAAGATCTTGTGGCGGCAGTGCTCGCTGTTCGCCTGCGCGAACATCATCAGTTCGACGTCGGTCGGGTTGCGCTCGAGCTTGACGAACGCGTCGACGAGGTAGTCGATCTCGTCGTCGGCGAGCGCGAGGCCCAGTTCGACGTTCGCGCGCTCGAGCGCGGTGCGGCCATGGGCGAGCACGTCGACCGTCGCGAGCGGCTTGGCCGGCAGTTCGTCGAACAGGTGCCGCGCGTCGTCGCGCGACGCGACGACGCTTTCCGTCATCCGGTCGTGCAGCGCGGCCGCGACCGCCGCGCGCGCGTCGGCGGCGAGCGCCTTCTTCGCGCCGACGCCGAGGATGCCCGCCTTCAGCGTCACCGTGAACTCGATCCCGCGCTCGATCCGGCGCACGCGCGCGAGGCCGCAGTGCTGCGCGATGTCGGTCGCCTTGCTCGCCCACGGCGACACGGTGCCGAAGCGCGGCAGCACGACGAAGGTCTCGGTCGCGCCCTTCTCGGCGGCGGGCTCGAACGGCGCGCCGTAATGCATCAGCGCGCCGATGCGCGCTTCGTCGTCGGCGGTGAGCGGCTCATGCGCGTTGACGAAATGCAAATACTGGCCGCGGACCGCGACGATGTCGCCGTCGATTTGCTTGAGCGCGTCGAGCAGGCGGGTTTGACGGAAATCGGAAAGCGCCGAAGCACCGGGAAAACACGAGAAGTGAGCCATGGGCTGGACTGACGTCGATGAGTCGCGCAAGCTGGCGACGTGGGGCGTAAGGAAGGCCGTAATTATACCCGGAAGTCGCCCGCCTAACGGCCGCTCGCGTGTGCCCCGCACGCCGGCCCGGCGCCGCCGCCGCGCGCACCGGATCGGCCGGCGCGCTTCATTTGGCGCTATCATGCGCGCTTCACCGGGCCGCGCACGGCCTGCCACGCAAGATCCTCAATCGGGCCGGATGCGGCGCCCGACATCGAATCGAACATGGATGTAATCGTCATCGGCGGCGGCATCGCCGGCATCGCCACCGCCTACCAGCTGCGCGCGGCCGGCCATCGCGTGTGCGTCGTCGAACGTCACGCGACGGTCGCGCAAGGCGCGACCTACGGCCAGGGCGGCGCGCTGCTGCCGACGCCGCTCGACGTCTGGTTCGGCCCGACCTTCATGCGCGAGCGGCGCGCGCAAAAGAGCGGCGTCGTCTACAAGCCCGGGTTCAACCGCGCGCTGCGGCGCTTCACGCGCCGCCTCGACGCGCTGCGCGAGCCCACCGCGTTCGCCGCCCAATACGCGAAGCTGCGGCCGCTCGTCGAGCTGTCGCGCGAGGCGATCGCCGACGTCGAGGCGCGCTTCAATCTCGAATTCGAACAGAAGAGCGGCGTGCTGCACGTCGTGCGCGACGCGGCCGAATGGGACGCGGTGCAGCCCGCGCTCGACCTGATGCGCGACCTCGGCCAGCCTTACGAGACGCTCACGCCCGATGCGTGCGCGGCGCTCGAGCCGTCGATGCCGGCCGACCCCGCGTTCGCGGCCGGCGTGCTGTTCGCGCAGGAGCGCACCGCGAACTGCCCGCTCTTCGCGAAGCTCGTCAAGCAGGTGCTCGACGAGCGCGACGTGCAGTTCCGGCTCGGCCGCGCGGTCGCCGCGATCCGCACCGACGCGAAGCGCGCGGCCGTCGAGCTCGCGCCCGACCCGGCCGACCCGCGCGCGGCGAAATCGAAGGAGGTCGACGTGATCTCGGCCGACGCGGTCGTCGTCGCGGCGGGCACGGAAAGCCTCGCGCTCGTCGAGCCGCTCGGCGTGCGCGCGCCGCTGCACCCGGTGCGCATCCACACGCTGACGGCGCCCCTCGCGTACGAGGAGCACGCGCCGCACCTGAGCATCGTCGATTCGGTCAGGCGAATCGCGATCACGCGGCTCGGCCAGCGGCTGCGGATCGGCGGCGGCGCCGTGCTGCAAAGCGCGCGGGATCTCGCGCGGCCGCTGCCCGAGCCGCTGTCCGAAGCGGCGCTCGCGCTCCTCGGCCAAGCGACGCACGACTGGCTGCCCGGCGCGGCGAAGATCTCCGCCGCGCGCGCGTGGCAAGGCGCGAAGCTGCTGTCGCCGGACGGCCTGCCTGTCGTCGGGCCGACGGCCGATCCGCGCGTCTTCGTCAACTTCGGCCACGGCCCGGCGGGCTGGGGCCTCGCGTTCGGGTCTGCTAAAGTGGTGGCAGATGACGTCGGCGGCGGCGCGCAGCGCGTGCCCGCCGACACGCTCGCCGCGCTGCGCGCGGAGCGCTTTGCCACCTGACGCCGTTGCCGCTGCGCGCGGGCGGCGCATGATCGCGAGCCGCCCATGATCCTGCCTACCGATTCCCCCCCGCACCTTTCGCTCGAGCTGCTCGACGCGCCGCCGATCCATGCGAGCGAGCCGCTTCTGAGCGTCGCCGAGCTGCGCGACATCGAAACCGCCGCGGCCGCCGCGCTGCCGCCCCACACGCTGATGGAGCGCGCGGGCAAATCCGCCGCGCAATGGCTCGCCGGGCGGCTCGTCAGCGACCCGCGGCCCGTCTGGTTCGCGGTCGGCCCCGGCAACAACGGCGGCGACGCGCTCGTCGCAGCGGCCGAGCTGCGACGGCTCGGCTTCACGGCCGACGTCTGGATGCCGGTCGAAGTGAAGCCCGAAGACGCGCGCTGGGCGCTCGAGCGCGCGCGCGCGGCGAACGTGCCGATCGACGAGGCCGCGCCCGAATCGTTCGACGGCTACGGCTGGCTCGTCGACGGCCTGTTCGGCATCGGCCTCGCGCGGCCGCTCGACGGCGCGTTCGCGGCGATCGCGCAGCGCATCGCGGCGCGCGCGCGGCGCACGGGCCGCGTGCTGGCGCTCGACGTGCCGAGCGGCCTCGACAGCGATACCGGCACGCGCGTCGGCGGCGCAAGCGCCGTCGCGGCCACCGACACGCTGTCGTTCATCGCCGCGAAGCCCGGCCTCTACACCGGCGACGGGCGCGACCTCGCGGGCGAGATCCACGTCGCGCCGCTCGACCTCGGCGAGCCGCCCGCGCCCGCGATCCGGCTGAACGCGCCCGAGCTTTTCGACGCGCGCCTGCCGGAGCGTGCGTTCGCGTCGCACAAGGGCACGTACGGCAGCATCGCGATCGTCGGCGGCGACACGGGCATGTGCGGCGCGCCGATCCTCGCCGCGCGCGCGGCGCTCTTCGCGGGCGCGGGCAAGGTCCATGTCGGCTTCGTCGGGGCGGGCGCGCCGCCGTACGATCCGCCGTATCCTGAACTGATGCTGCATCCGGTCGACGCCTTGCCGGCCGCGTCGCTCACCGCGCTCGCGATCGGCTGCGGGCTCGGCGCGAGCGAGCGCGCCGCGCGCGTGCTCGCGGCGCTGCTGCCGCTCGAAGCGCCGAAGCTCGTCGATGCGGACGCGCTGAACCTCATCGCGACGACGCCCGCGCTCGCCGACGCGCTCGCCGCGCGCGGCCGCGCGGGCGACGCCGCCGTCCTCACGCCGCATCCGCTCGAGGCCGCGCGCCTGCTCGCCACCGACGCGGCCGACGTCCAGCGCGACCGCGTCGCCGCCGCGCGCGCGCTCGCCGCGCGCTTCTCGGCGGTCGTCGTGCTGAAGGGGTCGGGCACCGTGATCGCGGCGCCGGACGGCCGCGTCGCGATCAATCCGACCGGCAACGCGGCGCTCGCCACCGGCGGCACGGGCGACGTGCTGGGCGGGCTGATCGGCGCGTTTCTTGCGCAGCGCATGCCGCGCTACGAAGCGGCGCTCGCGGGCGTCTACCTGCACGGGCTCGCCGCCGAGCAACTGTGCGCGGCGGGCGCGGGCCCGGCAGGTCTCGCGGCGGGCGAGCTCGCGCCCGCCGTGCGCACGCTCGTCAATCGGCTGTTTTATACGCGACCCGCCACGCCGGGCGAAGCGCCGCTATACTGATCGTCCCGCCGCGCAGGCGGGCTCCTCGTCCGCCTGCATGCCGCGCGCCGGCACGCAGGCGCGGTCCTCCCCCGATTCATGCTGTTTCGCTCCTGATTGCCATGACGCTGAATTCGCTCCCCGTTTGGCCCGCGCTGCAAGCGCACTACGAAGAGATCCGCGACGCGCATCTGCGCGACTGGTTCGCCCCCGCCAACGACCGCGCGCCGACGCGCGCCGAACGCTTCACGTTCGAAGGCGGCGGCCTCGCCGCCGATTTTTCGAAGAACCTCATCACCGACGCGACGCTCGCCCTGCTCGTGCGGCTCGCGCGCGAAGCGGGCGTCGAGGCGCGCCGCGACGCGATGTTCGCGGGCGAAACCGTGAATCCGACCGAAGGCCGCGCGGCGCTGCACACCGCGCTGCGCGCGAATTCGCCCGACGCGCCGTTCCACGCGCAAGTCGCCGCCGAGCGGGCGAAGATGGCGCGCTTCGCCGACGCGGTGCGCGCGGGCGCCTGGACGGGCTACACCGGCAAGCGGATCCGCCACGTCGTGAACATCGGCATCGGCGGCTCGGACCTCGGGCCGAAGATGGTCGTCCACGCGCTGCACCACGTCGCAACGCCCGACATCGCGACGCACTTCGTGTCGAACGTCGACGGCGCGGACCTCGCGCGCGTGCTCGAGCGGATCGATCCGCAGGAAACGCTCGCGATCATCGTGTCGAAGACCTTCACGACGCTCGAGACGATGACGAACGCACGCTCGCTGCGCGAGTGGTTCGTCGCGAACGGCTGCCCGGAGGACGCGCTCGCGAAGCACTTCGTCGGCGTGTCGGCGAATCCCGCCGAGGTCGTCAAGTTCGGCATCGCCGAGGCGAACGTGTTCGAGATGTGGGATTGGGTCGGCGGCCGCTATTCGCTGTGGTCGGCGGTCGGCCTGTCGATCATGATCGCGATCGGGCCCGAGCGCTTTGCCGAACTGCTCGCCGGCGCGCACGACATGGACGAGCACTTCCGCACCGCGCCGCTCGAGCGCAACCTGCCGGTGCTGCAAGGCCTCGTCGGTATCTGGTATCGGAATTTCTTCGGGGCGCAGAGCTATCTCGTCGCGCCGTACTCGGAGGCGCTGCACTACCTGCCGTCGTATCTTCAGCAGCTCGAGATGGAGAGCAACGGCAAGTCCGCACAGATCGACGGCGCGTTCGTCGATTACCCGACGTCCGCCGTCACCTGGGGCGAGCCCGGCACGAACGGCCAGCACGCGTTCTTCCAGATGCTGCACCAGGGCCCGACGCTCGTGCCGATCGACTTCATCGCGGTGCTCACGCCCGAGCACCCGCTCGCGAGCCATCATCCGAAGCTGCTCGCGAACTGCTTCGCGCAGAGCGAGGCGCTGATGCTCGGCCGCACGCTCGACGAGGCGCGCAAGATCGCCGGTCCGGCCCACCCCGAGCTCGCGCCGCACCTGACGTTCCCCGGCAACCGGCCGACCACGACGCTCCTCGTCGACGCGCTCACGCCGCGTACGCTCGGCGCGCTGATCGCGCTATACGAGCACAAGGTGCTCGTGCAGGCGGCCGTGTGGAACATCAATCCGTTCGACCAGTGGGGCGTCGAGCTCGGCAAGATTCTGGGCAAGGTCGTCGAGGCGGATCTGACGGCCCCTCAGGTCGATCCGGCGAAGCACGATTCGTCGACGTCGGCGCTGATCGCGCGTGCAAGGAAGGCGTTGGGCGAATAACGCGCGAAGCCACGCGAGCGGCGGCGAGATGCTCGACCGCTCGTGCGGCGCCGGAGCAAGTGATGCGTCGGTCGCGAGCCGGGCTGAGTGCGCGCGTATCGGCGTATCGGCGTATCGGCGTATCGGCGTATCGGCGTATCGGCGTATCGGCGTGCAACAGTATCGCCCGATCGCCTCGCGTCACGCGAACCGGCGCCGGCCGACCGCGAGAGCGCCCGACCGATAGATCGCCGAGCGGCCCCTCGGCCGCCGGCCTTCCCGGCACCGTGCACGCGCCGCCGTCAACCCGCTTCCTGCCGCGCGCGGTCCGCGGCGCGCAAATGCCCCGCTTCAAGCACGACCGTCGCCCCGCAGCGGCGCGCAAGCGCCGGGTCGTGCGTGACGAGCACGAGCGTCGCGCCGTGCGTGCGATTGAGTTCGAACATCAGATCGATGACCGCGTGGCCGGTCGCCGCATCGAGGCTGCCCGTCGGCTCGTCGGCGAACAGGAGCGCCGGGCGCGTGACGAACGCGCGCGCAAGCGCGACGCGCTGCTGCTCGCCGCCCGACAGCAGCTTCGGATAATGCCCCGTGCGCGCGCCGAGCCCGACCTCCTCGAGCAACACGCGCGCGCGCTGCGCAGCCTCGCGCGCGCCGACGCCGCCCTGCAGTTCGAGCGGCAGCATCACGTTCTCGAGCGCGGTCAGATGCGGCATCAACTGGAACGACTGGAACACGAAGCCCACCGCGCCGTTGCGCAGCGCCGCGCGCGCGTCCTCGTCGAGCCCGCCGAGATCCTGGCCGAACAGGCGAACCGTGCCCTCGGTCGCGCTGTCCAAGCCGGCGAGCAGGCCGAGCAGCGTCGACTTGCCCGACCCCGACGCGCCGACGATCGCGACGCTCTCGCCCGCGCGAACCGTCAGGTCGATGCCGTCGAGGATCGTCAGCTCACCGGCGGCGTCCGCGACACGCTTGCATACATTCCGTACTTCGATGATCGGATCGGTAATCTTGAGCATGAAACGCACATTTCACTGGAAGGTCGGCGCAACGCTCGCCGTGATCGCGGCGCTCGCCGATCCGGCATCCGCCGCAACGAATGCCGCGCCCGCGGCGAACGCCAACGGCGGCAAGCCGGTGATCGTCGTGCTCGGCGACAGCCTGTCGGCCGAATACGGCCTGCCGCGCGACACGGGATGGGTCGCGCTGATGCGCGCGCGCCTCGCGGCCGAGCGAATCGATTATAGCGTCGCGAACGCGAGCATCTCCGGCGACACGACGAGCGGCGGCCGCGCACGGCTGCCTGCGGTGCTCGCGCGGCTCAAGCCCGCCGTCGTCGTCGTCGAGCTCGGCGCGAACGACGCGCTGCGCGGCGTGCCGCTCGCCGCGACCGAAAGCAACCTGCGCGAGATCGTCGCGAAGGCGCGGCGCGCGCGCGCGCAGGTGCTGCTCGTCGGCATGTACGTGCCGGCGAACTACGGACCGGACTACACGCAGAAATTTCACGGCGTCTACACGACGCTGTCCAAGGAGATGCGCGTGCCGCTCGTGCCGTTCCTGCTCGCCGGCATCGAGAACAAGCCCGACATGTTCCAGACCGACCAGATCCATCCGACGCAGGCCGCACAGCGCCAGTTGCTCGACAACGTGTGGCCGACCCTCAAGCCGCTGTTGCGGACGTCGTCGCACTGACCGCGCCGCGCCGGCATCCCGGTGCTCCGGCACTTCGGCACTTGATACGCCGATCCGTCGTCTATGCCGGGCCGGCGGATGCCGTTGGGCCGCCGCTTCGGCCGAGTGACCGGTCGAGTGACGCACACGACGCAACGCCGCCGTTCGCCGCAGTGGCACGCAGCGCCGCAAACCCGCGACTCGCACGCCATTGGCCCGCCGTGCGCCCGCCGTTGCCCCGCGCCACCGCCCCGCTCGGCAGGCCGGCATCCCACGGCCAACGTCGCGAGCCGCCCTCTCCGGCGCGCAACCCCGCCAGCCGAAACGAAACAGCCCCGCACGATGGCGGGGCTGTTTTTGTCGAACGGGCGCGCTGGCGCGCCGTCGCATGCCGTCAGTTCGAACCGTCCTGCGCGCCGCCGGCGGTCGAGCCATACAGCTTGACCTTCGAGCGCGCGCGCAGCGACGCGAGATACGCTTCCGTCTCGCTTTGCGCATACACCTGCGCGAGCTGCTGCTGGGCGGCCGCGAGGCGCTGATCGTCGGCAGGCGCCGCCGCGACCACCGAATTCACGCGGAAAATCGCGTAGCCGTCGTTGCCGAGATCGACGCCGACATAGGCGGGCAGCGTCTTCGGATCGACCTTGTAGATCGCGCTGACGGCCGCGGGCGGCAGGCCGTGCGCCTGCGTGCGCGAGATCTTGTCGGCTGCGGCGAAGCCCGCCGTCGACTTCGACTTGCGCAGTTCCGCGAGCTTCGCCTCGCCATCCTGCTTCGCGAGACGCGCCGCCTCGTCGGCGACCACCTTCGCGCGCACCTGATCCTTGATCGCATCGAGCGCGGGCACGGTCGACGGCTGGTAACTCGTCACGCGCGCGGCGATCAGCGTGTTGTTGCCGACATCGATCGCCTGCGTGTTGTTGCCGTTCTTCACCGCATCGGCGGCGAACACGGCCGCGAGGAATTTCGCGTTGTTGAGCGGGCTATCGGGCGGCAGCGCCGGATTCGGTTGCGGCGACACCGTCGCGGTCTGGATCGTCAGCGTGTACTTGTCGGCGGCGGGCTGCAGGCTCTTCGCCTTCTCGTAGACGGTCGACGTGAAGCCCTCCGCATTGTCGGCGAACGCCTTGGCCGCGAACTGCTGCTTCAGGTCCGCCACGATCGAATCCTTCACCTCCGCGAGCGGCTTCACGACTGCCGGCTTCAGATCGGTCGCCTTCAGGATGTGAAAGCCGAAGTCGCCCTGCACGACGCCGCTGATTTCGCCCTTCTTCAGCGCAAACGCGGCATCGTCGAACGCGGCGCCGCCCGCGGTCGAGCCGCGCGTGATGAAGCCGAGGTCGCCGCCCTTCGCCGCCGACGGCGCGTCCTGCGAGTTCTTCTCGGCGATCTGCGCGAACTGGTCCGGATGCGCCTTCACCTCGGCGAGCAGTTGCTCCGCTTTCGCCTTCGCGGCGGCCTTGTCGGCCGCGCTCGCATCCTTCGCCGCGGCGATGAAGATGTGGCTCACGCGCACCTGCGCGTCGGTGCGGTAGCGCGCGATGTTGCCGTCGTAGTATTTCTTGACGTCAATGTCGCTCGGCTGCGCCGCCGCGGCGGCGGCCGCCTGCGAATAGACGAGATACTGGATCGTCGCCGCCTCGCGCGTCGCGAACGCCTGCTTGTGCGCATCGTAGTAGGCGGAAATCTGCGCGTCAGTCGGCTGCACCTTCGTCGCGTAATCGGCCGACTTCAGCATCATCTGCTGCACTTCGCGCTGCTGCTCGGCGAGTTCGGTCAGGCGGCGCGCGACGCTCTTCGGCGTGAACGCGCTCGACACGATGCTGGCGGGAATCTGCTGCAGCGCGAGGTTGTAGCGCACGCGCTCCTGGTATTGATCGGGCGTCATGCCCTGCATCGCGAGCATCTGCGTGTAGCGCTCGGCGTCGAACGAGCCGTCCGCCTTCTTCAGCGACGCGACCACCGGATCGCTCAACAGCGTCTGGCGCACCGCGCCGTCCGACGCGGTCAGATGCAGGCGCTGCGTCTCGTCGGCGAGCGCGCGCTGCTGGATCAGCCCGTCGAGAAGTTGCTGGCGGCGCTCCGGCGTATCGAACGCCTTCGCGTCGAACTGCGCGCCCAGCATCTGGCGCGCCTGGTCGACCTGCTGGCGCAGCATGCCGTCGAATTCGGCGCGCGTGATCTTGTGCCCGTTGACGGCCGCGACGTTCGCGCTTTCGTCGAAGAACCCACGGAAACCCTGAATGCCGACGATCCCAAGCCCCGGCAGCACGATCAGGAGCAGGAAGAACATCATCAGGCGCTGGTGATTGCGAAAGAAATCGAGCATGCGTGACGGCGTGAGCTGGACAAAACGCCCGATATTACAACAGCGGGCAAGAAAAAAGGCGAACCGGAGTTCGCCTTTCGGGATGATGGCGGAGCGGACGGGACTCGAACCCGCGACCCCCGGCGTGACAGGCCGGTATTCTAACCGACTGAACTACCGCTCCTTGGTCTTGCTGGCGTGCTGGACGCACCGCCTTACGGCGCAGATCGACGGCACGCCCGGCTGGCCCAGCAGCTACCGCGACAACGCGGCAACGCGGCAATGCGGCAATGCGGCAATGCGGCAACGCGGCAATCCGCTATGGTATCCGAAGTCGTCGCCCACGCGCAACGTCGACTTGAATACGGGCGGCAACCGACAAACTTCAAGCTCTCCCGCTCGGGAATTCGGCCCGGTTGGCCGCTGCTTCGTGCTGCTTCGTGCTGCTTCGTGCTGCTTCGTGCCGCTGGGCGCCGCGTGGTGCCTTGGCGCTGCCCGTCGCCGCTCATGCCGGCCGTTCTACTCGGCGCGCGGATCACGACGAAAAGCGAACCGTATCGCCACCGCGGCGGCCGCCCCGCCGACTCCCGGCAACGCCGCCGCTTCGGCATTCGCGCGACATCTTCGCCCGCCGCGCGCCGGCACCCCGCCGATCACGAAGACACGCGCACGACAAACCGCTCGGCTCAATCGGGATCGTCGACGGTTGCCGTGCCGGCCAGCACCGCATCGGGCGGCACGGGCGGCTCCGCTGCAGCCGCCGAAAACTGCTCGAGCGCCTCATAGACATGGCACGCGTACACGACAGCCGGCCCGCCGCCCATCATCACCGCAACGCCCGCGGCATCGAGAACCTCGTGATCGGACGCGCCCGCGCGCAGTGCTTCGTGCACGTAGTAGCCGATGCAGTCGTCGCATTGCGTCGCGACCGCGATCGCGATCGCGATCAGCCGCTTGCCGCGTTCGTCGATCGCGCCGGCCGCGAGCGCCGGCTGATGCATCCGGGAGAATCCGTCGAGTGTCGGCCCGAGCGGGCTGTTGGCCAGCTTGCCCAGCGTCAGTTGAAACTCGTGATATTGCTCGGGATAGGTCTTGCTCATCGTCGGTCTCCATGCGACCTGTCGAAGCGGGCCGCAGCATGTCCGCATCGCGCACCGCTCGCCGACGCCGGCGCGCGCCCGGCAAACCCGTTGCGCGGCACTGCCGGTATCGCGACGATGCGTTCGCCACGAATCGATTGTCGGCGTGCGGACGGGCCGGCGATTGACGCATGTCAACGCGGCGCGGTGCGTCGGAAACTCGCCCGGAAGCGCCTCCGGAGTCGGACCATCGTGCGGCGCGCGGCAGTCACGAACGACGAATCGCCGAGCGCGCGCGCCGGAGCGCAGCAATCTCGCAGCCGAGAAAGAAGCCGCCACCGACGCGATGCTCCACGCCGCAGCCACCGCCGCCCCGGGAGTCGCCAACGTCAGCCAGCCCACGCGCCGACACACTCGGCCGCCGCGCCTGCCTGCAACGTCTCGACGACCGGCGCGCCGACCTCGATCCTCGCCTGGCTCACGGCTCCCGCTCGCCGTCGGCCGCGCCCGCGACGATGCCGCGTCTGGCCGCGGCCCAGCGCTTCGCCTGCGCGATCGCGATGCGTATCGCCCCGCCTTCCGACATTCCCTCCCTCAGCAGCGCATTGGCGATCTCGATTGCCTTATCGCGCACCCAGGGCGTCAAGTTGCGCATCGACGCCGGATAGCGATCGACAGTCCATGGCATGTCGCCTCCGCATCCGAGCATCCGACAGCGAACAAATAGAACCGGTTCGAACGCGCGGCTCGCGCTAGCCCCTGCGCGGCGCGCACGCGATGCCCGGGCGACCGCAGCATCCGAGCGGACGTGAGCGGCGACGCCGCATGACATCGGCGCACACGGAGCGCCGATGCGGCTCCGCGCCGCACATGCGGCCGACACCCGGCAACGCTTCGCCGCAGCCCGCGAGCCCGCGAATCGCTATCGACGCCAGTACGCCCGCACGAGATGCTCGTCCGGGCTGTATTTCAGATCGAGCGAGCCTTGATACGCGGACTTCAGCGCCGAACCGAGATTGCGCGCCAGATGGATATCGGTCGTGGTCACGACCGTCGCGCCGCCGCCCGTGTCGATCGACATGATTCGCTGCATCGGATGCTCGGCGCGCGCCTGTTCCTCGCGACTACGAAGCAGCTGGAGCAGTTCGGACCAATGCTCGCTCGCAAACGGCCCGTCGATATGGAGATAGCCGGCCGGCATGTTCTCCGCGCTGCGTCGACAGGCGCCGCATTGATGCTCGTGCGCGCCGTCGGGACGCGCGAGCCATTGCCAGCGACCAGCGCTGAAGACCGCGCCGCAGGTGGGGCACACCGTCGGCTCGTGCAGTTTGCGACGCATCTCGTAGGGATCTTGCGCGAGACCGGGATAGACCTCTTCGTGACTGCCTGCCTTGAAAGGCCGCGTGCGATGGTTCATGGAGACGCTCCTTGCATGATGCCGAACGAGTGCAACGACAGCTCCAGCCTAGGGCGGCGGCTCGCGCCCACGTTGACCTGAGTCAACGAAGCCATGCCGCGCGCCCATGCGTGCGCAACGCACCGCGATACGCGGTGCGCGGTGGGACACGGCGCACGCCGCGCCCATGCCGATTGCGCCGCCGCAGGTTGCCGGCGTGGCGCCCCTCCCCATCGCACCGGGCCCACGGGCAAGCGTGCCGTGCATCCGCCCGCGCAATCGCCCGACGTTGATCGACGTCAAGCCGCGATTCGCGCCGCGACGAACAATGAGGGCGTCACCGCCCGCACGAGTTCAGCCCCGCCGATTCGCGGCGCGCCGCTCGCGGCCACCGACGCACATGTACGACCAACCACGTCTCTCACCGATTGCAACGATGAAATTACCGCTCGAAGTCTCGATTCAAGGAATGCCCCGCTCCGCCGCGCTCGAAGATGCGGTTGCCCGCCACGCCGCGAAGCTCGAACGCTATTGCGCGGACATCATCCGCTGCCGGGTCAGCGTGATCCTGGACGACAAGCACAAGCACCAGGGCAAGCCGTTCGGCGTGCACATCGACGTGACGATTCCGGGCCACGAGATCGTGTCCAACCGCGAGTCCGACGAAGACGTGTACGTCGCGCTGCGCGACGCGTTCAGCAATGCCGAACGCATGCTCGACGATGCGGTGGGCAAGCGCCGCGACCGGGCGCGACAGTCCGTATAGCGGCAGCATTGCCGCACGACACGCGCGTGTGCCGCGCATCGCGGCCGGATGCAGCCCGGCCGGGCGTCGCCGACGATGCGCTCGAACGGCTGCCGTCCGAAAGACGCTCGCAAATCGCGACACGACGCTGCGCCGCGCGCAACGGCACGGTGGCCGCCCGAGCAATGCATCGGCTCACGCAACCGACGACGAAAAACAAAAAACCCGCAAAGCAATCGCCATGCGGGTTTCATTCACTGCTGCAATCTTCCTCGAGCTGCGTTGAACGCGAATCGCGAAACGGAAATGGTGGGTGCTGAGAGGCTCGAACTCCCGACCTACGCCTTGTAAGGGCGCCGCTCTACCAACTGAGCTAAGCACCCGCTCCGGATCCACGCCGTTCGTGATCGGGCATCCCCCATCCCCGTCACGCAGCGAGCGCGCAAGTGTACTGCAATCTTCCACGTTATACCAGCGCTAAATTCTGACGCGTGTCCCGCGTCGGATTCGAGCGCATCGCCGGCACGCGAAATGCGGCCACCACTTGCCGGCCAGCCCGCTGCTCGACTCACGCCAAGTAACACGCCGCCTGCGCGCCGCGCGAGGAAAGCTCGCCCCAAAGCATCGAGCAGCCGCACTTGCCGCCGCGCGCAGCCGAACCCGCACAACACCGCCGCCAACCCGTCGCCCCGTGCAAAAACAAAGCCCACGGCCTCTCGGCCGTGGGCTTGTTCGCGAGGACACGCAAGCGCTTGCGCGTGCGCTCAGTGCTTGACGACTTCCGTCGAGCCGGCATCCTTCGCGGGTTCCGCGACAGGCGCCGCCGCCTTCGCCTCTTCCTCGGGCAGCGCATTCGGCAGACGTTCGAGCGCGAGTTCGAGCACCTTGTCGATCCAGCGGACCGGCACGATTTCGATCGCGTTCTTCACGTTGTCCGGAATGTCAGCGAGATCCTTCACGTTCTCTTCCGGAATCAGCACGAGCTTGATGCCGCCGCGGTGCGCGGCGAGCAGCTTCTCCTTCAGCCCGCCGATCGGCAGCACTTCGCCGCGCAGCGTGATCTCGCCCGTCATCGCGACGTCGGCGCGCACCGGAATGCCCGTGAGCACCGACACGAGCGCCGTCGTCATCGCGATGCCGGCGGACGGACCGTCCTTCGGCGTCGCGCCTTCCGGCACGTGGATGTGGATGTCCTGCTTCTCGAACGCCTCATCCTTGATGCCGAGCCGGCGCGAGCGCGAGCGCACGACCGAGCGCGCGGCCTCGACCGATTCCTTCATCACGTCGCCAAGCGAGCCCGTGCGGATCACGTTGCCCTTGCCGGGCATCACGGCCGCCTCGATCGTCAGCAGATCGCCGCCCACTTCGGTCCATGCGAGACCCGTGACCTGACCGACCTGGTTCTCCTTCGCGGCAAGACCGAAGTCGTACTTGCGCACGCCGAGGAACGTGTCGAGGTTCTCGCCGTCGACCTTGATCGCGCCCGATGCCTTCTTCAGCAGCAGCATCTTCACGACCTTGCGGCAGATCTTCGACACCTCGCGCTCGAGCGAACGCACACCGGCTTCGCGCGTGTAGTAGCGGATGATGTCGCGGATCGCCTGCTCGGCAACCTCGATCTCGCCTTCCTTCAGGCCGTTGTTCTTCTTCTGCTTCGGCAGCAGGTAGCGCTGCGCGATACTGACCTTCTCGTCCTCGGTATAACCCGACAGGCGGATCACTTCCATCCGGTCGAGCAGCGGCGGCGGAATGTTCAGCGAGTTCGACGTCGCGACGAACATCACGTCCGACAGGTCGAAATCGACCTCGACGTAGTGGTCGGCGAACGTGTGGTTCTGCTCCGGATCGAGCACTTCGAGCAGCGCCGACGACGGATCGCCGCGGAAATCCATCCCCATCTTGTCGACTTCGTCGAGCAGGAAGAGCGGATTGCGCACACCGACCTTCGACAGGCTCTGCAGGATCTTGCCCGGCATCGAACCGATGTAGGTTCGGCGGTGACCGCGGATCTCGGCCTCGTCACGCACGCCGCCCAGCGCCATCCGGACGAACTTGCGGTTCGTCGCGCGCGCGATCGACTGGCCGAGCGAGGTCTTGCCGACGCCCGGAGGCCCGACGAGGCAGAGGATCGGCGCCTTCACCTTGTCGACGCGTTGCTGCACCGCAAGATACTCGAGGATCCGTTCCTTGACCTTCTCAAGGCCGTAGTGATCCTCGTCGAGCACCTTCTCGGCGTTCGACAGATCATTGTTGACCTTGCTCTTCTTGCGCCACGGCAGCGCGATCAGCGTGTCGATGTAGTTGCGTACGACGGTCGCCTCGGCCGACATCGGCGACATCAGCTTCAGCTTCTTGAGCTCGGCATCGGCCTTCTTCTTCGCTTCCTTCGGCATGCGCGCGGCGTTGATGCGCTTCTCGAGCTCCTCGAGATCCGCGCCTTCCTCGCCCTCGCCCAGTTCCTTCTGGATCGCCTTGACCTGCTCGTTCAGGTAGTACTCGCGCTGGCTCTTTTCCATCTGGCGCTTCACGCGCCCGCGGATGCGCTTTTCGACCTGCAGAATGTCGATCTCGGCCTCGAGCTGCGCGAGCAGGTGCTCGAGACGCTCGATGACCGGGAACATCTCGAGGATGTGCTGCTTCTGATCGAGCTTCAGCGGCAGATGCGCGGCGATCGTGTCGGCAAGGCGGCCCGCCTCGTCGATACCCGACAGCGACGTCAGGATCTCGGGCGGAATCTTCTTGTTCAGTTTCACGTACTGATCGAACTGCGACACGATCGCGCGGCGCAGCGCCTCGGTTTCGGCGCTGTCGGCGTGGTCCGGTTCGAGCGGCATCACCTCGCACGAGAACTGCGTCTCCTGCTCCTCGATCGACAGCGCCTGCGCGCGCTGCAAGCCCTCGACGAGCACCTTCACGGTGCCGTCGGGCAGCTTCAGCATCTGCAGGATGTTCGCGATGCAGCCGACGTCGTACATGTCCTTTTCGGTCGGCTCATCCTTCGCGGCGGTCTTCTGCGCGACGAGCATGATGTGCTTGCCGCCTTCCATCGCCACTTCGAGGGCCTTGATCGACTTCGGCCGGCCCACGAAGAGCGGAATCACCATGTGCGGGAAAACGACGACATCCCGCAGCGGCAGCAGCGGGAGCGTAGTGCGTTCCGACGGGAGAAGTTGGGTGCCTGACATTTCATTTCCCCATGAGTGGAATCAATTGTTCGGTAAGTAAGGCCGGCACAGCGGATTGCAAGCCTTCAGCGCGTGGGAAATATTCAGTAAAAAAGTTACCGTACGGTGCGAGTCAGAGTTACCCACAAGATAAACGAAAAAAAGCCGTTCACGATTCCATGAACGGCTTTTTTGCTCATGAAACGTCAAAGCCGGTCAATTCGAACCTGCCACTTTCGGCGTGTCCTCATAGATGAGTAACGGTTTACCGTCCCCTTCGATGACATTGTCGTCGATGATCACCTTGCTGACGCCCTTGAGGGTCGGCAACTCGTACATCACGTCGAGAAGCGCCTGCTCGATGATCGAGCGCAGCCCGCGCGCGCCCGTCTTGCGACGAATCGCCTTGCGGGCGACCGCCTGCAGCGCGTCCGGACGGATTTCAAGTTCGACCCGCTCCATCGCGAACAGCTTCTGGTACTGCTTGACGAGCGCGTTCTTCGGCTCGACGAGAATCTTCATCAACGCGGCCTCGTCGAGCTTGCCCAGCGTCGCGACCACGGGCAGACGGCCGATCAGTTCGGGGATCAACCCGAATTTGATCAGATCTTCCGGCTCGACCTCGCGCAGCACCTCGCCCGCGTCCCGCTCCTGCTTGCTCTTCACGGTCGCGCCGAAACCGATGCCCGTCTTCTCGGTGCGGTCGGTGATCACCTTCTCGAGGCCGTCGAACGCGCCCCCGCAGATGAACAGGATGTTGGTCGTGTCGACCTGGATGAAATCCTGATTCGGGTGCTTGCGGCCGCCCTGCGGCGGCACCGACGCCATCGTGCCCTCGACGAGCTTCAGCAGCGCCTGCTGGACGCCCTCGCCCGACACGTCGCGGGTGATCGACGGGTTGTCCGACTTGCGGCTGATCTTGTCGATCTCGTCGATGTAGACGATCCCGCGCTGCGCCTTGTCGACCTCGTAGTTGCAGTTCTGCAGCAGCTTCTGAATGATGTTCTCGACGTCCTCGCCGACGTAGCCGGCTTCCGTCAGCGTGGTCGCATCGGCGATCACGAACGGCACGTTCAGCAGGCGGGCGAGCGTCTGCGCGAGAAGCGTCTTGCCGGAGCCCGTCGGACCGATCAGCAGGATGTTGCTCTTCGACAGTTCGACGTCGTCCTTCTTGTCGAGATGCTTCAGGCGCTTGTAGTGATTGTAGACGGCGACGGCGAGGATCTTCTTCGCGCGCTCCTGCCCGATCACGTATTGATCGAGGATGTCGCGAATCTCCTGCGGGCTCGGCAGGTCGGATTTGGACAGGCTGGCTTCGACGCCCGCCGCGGCCGCTTCGTCGCGGATGATCTCGTTGCACAAGTCGATGCATTCATCGCAGATGAACACCGACGGCCCCGCGATGAGTTTCTTCACCTCATGCTGGCTTTTGCCGCAAAACGAGCAATACAACAGCTTCTCGCTGTTCGAACCTTTCTTGTCCGCCATGAATGTAGAGCCTCCGGACACGTGAGTTACATGATACGCCGTTTGTCCCCGGCACCATGACCTGGTAAATACTCGGGAGACGGCGGCGATGTTCTTTTGCCGCAGATGCTCGGGGCGCTCGGCGGGCGCCGCCCCTATTGGGGCGGCACCCCACTAAAGCTTACGGACGCTTCGTCGACACGTGGTCGATCAGCCCGTACGCCTTCGCATCTTCGCTGGACATGAAATTATCACGGTCGGTGTCGCGCGCGATGCGCTCGACGTCCTGACCGGTATGGTGGGCGAGCAGGTGGTTCAGGCGATCCTTCAGGTAGAGGATCTCGCGCGCCTGGATCTCGATATCCGACGCCTGGCCGCGCGCGCCGCCGAGCGGCTGGTGGATCATCACGCGCGCGTTCGGCAGCGCATAGCGCTTGCCCTTTGCGCCCGACGCGAGCAGGAACGCCCCCATGCTGGCCGCAAGGCCCATGCAGAGCGTCGACACGTCCGGCTTCACGAACTGCATCGTGTCGTAAATCGCCATCCCCGCCGACACCGAGCCGCCCGGGCTGTTGATGTACAGGCTGATGTCCTTGTCGGGATTCTCGCTTTCGAGGAACAGCAACTGCGCGACCACGAGATTCGCCGTCTGATCGTTGACCTCGCCGACCATGAACACGATGCGCTCTTTCAGAAGCCGCGAGTAGATGTCGTACGAACGCTCGCCGCGGCCGCTCGTCTCGACGACGATCGGCACGAGCCCGAGCGCTTGCGCCTCGAAATCCCGCGGGGCTTGCGAAGCCAACGTGTCCAGCAATTGAGCGCGATTAATCATTCAATGAGCCTTGTCCGAGAATGAGTATTGAACGGCAGGAAACGAGCCGGAGAACGCCGCACGCGCGGCGCCGCGCCGATGAAAAAACGGCGTGCGGGCCGTCGTCGCTCCGACAGCCGGCACGCCGCTAGAGCGACACTTACGCTTGCGCCGTTGCGCTCGCCAGTGCTTCGAAGCTTACTTCCTTGTCCGTCACCTTCGCCTTGCCCAGCACGAAATCGACGACGTTGCTCTCAACGACGAACGCTTCCATTTCGGCAAGGCGCTGCTGATTCGAATAATACCAGCGGACCACTTCCTTCGGGTCTTCGTAGCTCTTCGCGAATTCGTCGACTTCCGCGCGAATCTGCTCGGGCTTCGCCTCGAGGCCGTTCGCCTTCACCAGCTCGGCGAGCACGAGACCGAGCTTCACGCGGCGCTCGGCCTGCTCGGCGAACATCTCGACCGGGATCGGCGCGTCCTTGGCGTTCGGCACGCCGCGCTGCGCGAGGTCCTGACGGGCCATCTCGACGAGGCGCTGCTGGTCCTGCTCGATGAGCGCCTTCGGCACGTCGAGCTCGGAGATCTTCAGGAGCGCGTCCATCACCTGGTTCTTCACGATCGACTGCGTGCGGCGCTTCGCCTCGCGCCCGAGGTTTTCCTTGATCTCCTCGCGCATCTTCGTCAGATCGCCGTCCTCGATGCCGAGCGACTTCGCGAAATCGGCGTCGATCGCGGGCAAGTGCGGCCACTCGACCTTCTTCATCGTGACCGTGAATTGCGCGGTCTTGCCCGCCACGTCCTTGCCGTGATAGTCGTCCGGGAACTTCAGGTCGAATTCGCGCGCCTCGCCCGTCTTCAGGCCGAGCGCCGCCGTTTCGAATTCGGGCAGCATCCGCCCTTCGCCGAGCACGAACACGAAGTCTTCCGCCGTGCCGCCCTGGAACGCGACGCCGTCGATCTTGCCGACGAAATCGACCGTCACGCGGTCGCCGTTCTGCGCGGACGTGTCCGCGCCGCCGTCGCCGTGCTCGCCGCCTTCGCCGCGCGCATGGAAGTGCACGCGCTGCTTGCGCAGGATGTCGAGCGTGCGGTCGATCTCGGCGTCGCCGATCGTCGTCGTCGAGCGCTCGACCTCAGCCGTCGCCAGATCGCCGATCTTCACTTCCGGGTACACCTCGAACGTCGCGTCGAACGCGTACGCGCCCTCCTGCGCCGCATCCTGCTTCGGCGCGAAGCTCGGCTGGCCTGCGACGCGCAGGTTTTCCGAGCGGCTGATCGTGAAGAATTCCTGACCGATCTTGTCGCTCAGCACCTCCGCCTCGACCTGGCCCGCGTATTGCTGCGCGACCATCTTGAGCGGCACCTTGCCCGGGCGGAAGCCCGGCATGCGCACGTTCTTCGCGAGTTTCTGGATACGGGCGTCGATCTCCTTCTGCACGACATCCTTCGGCAGGGAGATCGTCACACGGCGTTCGAGCTTGCCGAGGTTTTCAACAACGTTAGCCATGGCTTCAATCGTCCTAAAATTATTCGAGCGAATCGGTTTTTCCTTGCCGTGCCAGCCTTGCGGCGGACGCGCCGTCGCGCACCTTCGTCTCGCCCATGCGGGCGCATCGAGCGCGGGCCGCGCCTGGCGGCGCGCGGCCCATGCGAGCCGTCGGCGGCTTGAAGCACGGCTTTGGCCGGAAGAATCGGCTATTCTAGCAAACTATTTTCCCCTCACCGCGAGTTCGGGCAGTGGCGCGCCGCACGCCGCCGCCCGCCGCAAGCGGGGCGCGCGATTCCCGGCATGCGCGCCGCCGGATCCCGCACAGGCCAGCCATCCGGTAAGCTCCCTTCAAGGCCGTCGCCCGCCCTCGCGCAGCACGCACGCGCATGCATCCGCCCGCGCCCCCTCGGCCCGCGCGGCCCGCTCGCCATCGAGAACCGCATCCGGAGACACCATGCCGCAGCCCTCGCCCGTCGTCGTCGTTGCGCCCGATTCGTTCAAGGGATCGCTATCCGCCGAGCAGGTCGCGGCCGCGATCGCGGCCGGCGTCGCGCGGGCGCGTCCCGACGCCGTCGTCCGGTGCCGTCCGATGGCGGACGGCGGCGAAGGCACGCTCGACGCGCTGCTCGCGCACGGCGGCGCACGCCGCACGCTGCGCGTGCCGGGCGCATCGTCCGCGCCACGCGACGCGGCCGTCGGTCTCATCGATGCGCACACGGCAATCGTCGAAACCGCGGAGATCGTCGGCATCACCGACCCGGCGGGCATGCGCGCGCCCGTTGCCACACGCAGCACGCGCGGGCTCGGCGACGCGATCCGCGCGCTCCTCGACGACGGTGTGCGCACGTTCTACGTCGCGCTCGGCGGCAGCAGCACGAACGACGCCGGCGCGGGGCTGCTGGCCGGGCTCGGCCTGCGCGCGTACGATGCGCACGGCCGCGAGATCGAACCGACGCCCGAGCGGCTCGCGCACGTCGCGAGCGTCGACGCCTCCGGGCTCGACGCGCGCTTGGCCGACGCGTCGTTCGTCGCGATGTCCGACGTCGACAATCCGCTCACCGGCGAACACGGCGCGACCGCCGTGTTCGGCCCGCAAAAGGGCGTGACGCCCGCGCAGCTCGCGCCGCTCGATGCCGCGCTCGGCCATTTCGCGACGCTCGTCGAGGCGGCGCTCGACCGCCGCCCCGCGGGGGCTTCCTCCGGCCGCGCCCGCGACCTGCCCGGCGCCGGCGCGGCGGGCGGGCTCGGCTTCGCGCTGCACGTGCTCGGCGCGCGCTTCGAGCCGGGCGCCGAGGTCGTCGCGCGACAGATCGGGCTCGACGCAGCGCTTGCGGGCGCGAACTGGATGATTACGGGCGAAGGTCGCTCGGACGTGCAGACGCTGCGCGGCAAGGCTCCGTTCGTCGCGTGCCGCCATGCGCGCGCGGCGGGCGTGCCGGCGACGCTGCTGTCGGGCGCGATCGACGCGGCGGCGCTGCGCCAATTATCCGAACATTTCGACGGCTGCTTCTCGCCCGCGCCGGGCCCGATCACGCTCGACGCCGCGCTGCGCGACGCCGCGCGCCTGCTCGAAAACGCGGCGGAGCAACTGACGCGGCTGCGCTACGGCCGCGCATGACGGGCGAGGCGCACGCCTCGCGAATCGCACCGTTGACCGCGCGCCGCGATACGGCAACAATCGGGCCCGCACCCCTCATTCAGGACACGACATGGCAGGCAGCAAAGTCGGGCTCGACCAGTTCATGACCTACCGGATGCACGTGCTGAACAAGCTGTCCGATCGCGGGATCGGCGAGCTGTATCAGACCAAGCTCGGCGTATCGCTGCCCGAGGCGCGGATCATCGCGTCGGTCGGCGCGTTCGGACCGTTCTCGATCATGCAGCTCGCGCGGCGCGCGAACCTCGACAAGAGCCAGGCGAGCCGCGCGGCCGAGGCGCTGATCCGGCGCGGGCTCGTCAAGCGCAGCCCGAGCGACGACGACGGGCGCGTCGTGCTGATCGCGCTCACGCCGGCGGGCGCCGCGCTCAACCGGAAAATCATGCCGATCGCGCGCAAGTGGAACGCCACGCTGCTCGACTGCCTGAGCGAAAGCGAAAAGGCGGCGTTCAGCCGCGCGCTCGACAAGATCATCGCCGGCGCGCGCGAACGCGACGATTGAGCGGCCGATTGCCCGCGGAACCGCCTCGGCCGCGGCCCGCGACTTCGTTCACGCGCGGCGATTCGCCCGGGTTCTAGGCTGACTCCCGCTGCGCGGCGGCCGTCGGCCGGCACGCCGCCCCGGCCGGCCAACCGACCGGGTGACGACGGCCGCGCCCGAATTCGCGGCATTCCGACGCGCGACGGCCCGCGTCGCGCTCGCGCGTCGCCCGGCAGCCGTCGATGGAACCCGCCCGCCGCGCTCGTGCCGACGAACGCCATGTCGCCCCTCCCCGCATCGTCGAGCGAACGCCCTCGGCCGCCGTCCGCCGCGCGCCGCGTCACAGCCCGGAATTGAACGCCCGCTGGCGCAACAACCCGAGCACCGCGTCGCAATACGGCGTCGGCACGCCCAGCTTGCGGCCGAGCTCGGGGAAAACGCCGAGAATCGGCCCCACCTCGAGCGGCCGCCCCGCCTCCAGGTCCTGTAGCATCGACGTCTTGAACGCGCCCAGCCGGCGCGTCACCGCGATCCGCTCGGCGCCGCTCATCCCCGCCGACAGTCCGAGCCGCGCGCCGATCGAGTCGGCCTCCTCCATCATCCGCAGCGCGAGCGCGTTCGTCAGCGGATCGTCGAGCAGGCGGTCCGCCGCCGAGCCCGTCAGCGCGCTCAGCGGATTCATGTTCATGTTGCCCCAGAGCTTCGCCCAGATGTCGGTGCGAATGTCGGCCGAGCGCTCGACGTCGAAGCCGCCCGCCGCGAGCGCGTCGGCGACGCGCGCGGCCGGATCGAGCAACTCGGGACGCGGCGCGCCGACGATCAGCCGGTTGCCGCGGCCGCGCACGACGACGCCCGGCTCGCGCGTCGCCGACGACAAGTGAACCACGCAGCCGATCGCGCGCGCGGGCGGCAGCGCCGCGGCCGTCACGCCGCCCGGGTCGATGGCGTCGAGCACGGCGCCGTCGAGCGGGCCGCCGAAGCCGTCGAAAAACCACCACGGCAGGCCGTTCATCACGGCGACGAGGGTCGTGCGCGGCCCGACGAGCGGCGCGATGCGCGCGGCGAGCGCCGGCAGCGCCTGCGCCTTCAATGCGACGACGACGCAGTCCTGTTCGCCGAGCGCATGCGCGTCGTCGCTCGCGCGCAGTGCGAGCGACGTTTCATCGCCGGACTCGCCGACGATGCGCAGCCCGCGTTCGCGCAGCGCATCGAGCGTCGCGCCTCGCGCGAACGCGCTCACGTCCCATCCCGCGCGCGCGAGCGCCGCCGCGAATAGTCCGCCGATCGCGCCGATTCCGACGATCGCCGCGCGCACCGGTGCCCGATCCATATGCACTTCTCCTCGTTAGATGAAGCGATGAGCATAGAGCCAAATAGTTGCGCACACAACCATCTGGCCGTGCGGGCCGCCCGTCACTCGTCGATGCCGCGCGCCGCGCCGATGCCTTCGGCGGCGCGATCGAGCTCGCCGAGCACGCCCGAGATCTGGCTCTTGTCGTGCATCCCGAGCTTGCGATACGCGCAGCGCAGATAGTGGCGCACGGTGGCGGGCGAGATCGCCATCTGCTGCGCGACCTCCTTGTGCGAGCGCCCTTCGCCGTAATAGCGGATCGCCGCGAGCTCGCGCGGGCTCAGGCGATCGAGCAGCGAGCGGGGCCGCACCTCGAGCCGGAACAGTCCGGCGACGCTCACGCACTGCATGCGCAGCGCATCGCCCGAATACGGCTGCGATGCGTGGCGGCGCAAGTGCTCGACGAGCGCGGAAGGCAGCCGCGAGCCGGCCCAGTCCGGCCACTCGGTGCGCAACACCGCGCCGAAGCCGGCGTCCGCGTGATGCAGTACGCCGAAGTTGTCGCAGATCGCGCGCACCGTCGATGCGGCCGCCTCGCTGCGCAGCCGCGTGAGCTGCGCGGCGCGATTGATCGTGAGCGCGGCCGCGAGATGCGGGATCACGTCTTCGTAGCGGCGCGCGTCTTCTTCGGTAAACGGACGATTCAAGGCCTGCCGGTAGATCGACAGGAACGTCGTGAGTCCGAAACGCCGGTCGAGCGTGCATACGCACATCAGTTGCGCGAGCCCGTACTTGACGCACCAGTCGCGAAAGCGCGCGTCGAGCCCCGGCTCGACGACGGACAGGATCGCGGCCCGGCCGTATGCGCCATGCAAGGTCCGGTGCGCGAGCGGATCGCAATCGCGCACGCGTTTCCAGTCGGCGAAGAACTCGTGCGGCAACCGGCACAGATAGCTGTTGTGCATCACCGGGCCGGCCGGCGTGTGATTCGCGACGCCCGTCCAGCCGGCATCGAACGGCAGATAGCGCGACAGCAGCTGAAAGAAGCGGCATTCGAACTCGCCGATCGACGCGCGGTTCGCGACCGCGTACAGATCGAGCAGGAACAGGCTCAGCTCGCGCGACGTCGAGCCGGGCGTCTGCGTGCATCCGTCGAAATCCCGCCGGCGCGGCGCGAGCGGCGGCCAAGCGGCTTCGTCGAGCACGATCGCCGCCGGCACGTCGCGCAACGCATCGATGTCCTGCCGCCCCTCCCCTCTGATCGCCACCACTGACCGCTCCCTTGCCCGCTCGCCGCCGGCCGTGCGCGCTTCGATTGCTTCGTTGAGCGATCGATTATAGCCGTCGGCTTTTTTGAAAACCGCCCGTGCGAGAAAGCACGAATGCCCCATCCATTTGAACGGTGTCGACGCACTGCTGCGCCGCGTCATCGCCGCCGCCGCGCGTCGGCCGCCCGCGCGCGCCGCGGCGCGGCGGCCCTCGGGATTCCCCGAGGGTTTCCCTCACCGTTCATCTGGACGGCTTTGCAGCGACTTTGCCGCTACCGACACTGCGCATGCCCCTCGTCAAAAACAATGACCACCCGGTTTGGAGAAACGATGCGATGAAGACGACCAGGTTCAGGAATGCACGCCGACCGCGCGCGCTCGCCGCAACCGCGACGCTCGCCGCGCTGTCCGGCCCGACTCACGCGCAGTCGACGCTCACGCTCTACGGCGTGACCGACGCGGGCGTGCAGTATCTGTCGCACGCCGACGGCCGACACGACGCCTGGCGATTGCAAAACTACGGAATCCTGCCTTCCCAGATCGGCGTCAAGGGCGACGAGGATCTGGGCGGCGGCTGGCACGCGCTCTTCAAGCTCGAGCAAGGCGTCAACCTGAACGACGGCGCGGCGAGCACGCCCGGCTACGCGTTCTTTCGCGGCGCGTACGTCGGCGTGGGCGGGCCCGCCGGCGCCGTCACGCTCGGCCGCCAGTTCAGCACGCTGTTCGACAAGACGCTCTTCTACGATCCGCTCTGGTACGCGTCGTACAGCGGCCAGGGCGTGCTCGTGCCGCTGTCCGCGAACTTCGTCGATCACTCGATCAAGTTCCAGTCGGCGACGTTCGCCGGCTTCGACGTCGAGGCGCTCGCCGCCACGGCCGGCATCGCGGGCAACGCACGCGCCGGCCGCGTGCTCGAGCTGGGCGGCCAGTTCACGAGCAACGGCCTGTCGGCGAGTGTCGTGCTGCATCGGTCGCACGGCGCGGTCGACGGCGGCGTCGATCGCGCCGCGCAACGGCGCGACCTCGGCACGGTTGCCGCGCGCTACACGTTCGCGTCGCTGCCGCTCACCGTCTACGCCGGCGTCGAGCGCCTGACGGGCGACCTCGACCCCGCGCGCACGATCGTCTGGGGCGGTGCGCGCTACCAGACGAGCGGCCGCTTCGGTTTTGCGGGCGGCATCTATCGCACCGATTCGCCGACGCCGCAGATCGGTCACCCGACGCTCTTCATCGCGAGCGCCACCTGTTCGCTGTCCAAGCGCACCGTCGCGTACCTGAACCTCGGCTACGCGAAAAACAGCGGCCGAAGCTCGCAGACCGTCTACGAGTATGACCCGACGCCGCTCGCCGGCGCATCGCAGTTCGGCGCGATGCTCGGCATGTACCACGTCTTCTGAACCGAGCCAGAGAGATCACGACCATGGCCATCAAAACACTGCTGCAAGCGCCCGCGCCGCCGGGCGCGGCGCCGTCCGCCGGCGCGCCCGATTTCACGAGAGGCGCGCTTGCCGCACTCATCGCGTTCGCGGCGATCACGCCGCTCTTGCTGCTCGTCGCGCCGGCCGTCGCCGGCCAGCTCGGCGCGCAGCTCGGGTTGTCGGCGTCGCAGATCGGCGCGTACTTCTTCGTCGAACTGGGCGCGTTCAGCGCCGCGACGCTGCCGTCGTACCTGTGGCTCGGCCGCGTCGACGCGCGTCGCGTCGCGTGGTGCGCGACCGCCGTGTTCTGCGCCGGCAATCTCGCGACCGCCGCATGGATGCCGGGCTTCGCGCCGCTCCTCGCGCTGCGCGCGGCGACGGCGCTCGGCGGCGGCACGCTGATGGTGCTCTGCATGACGAGCGCAGCGGCAAGCGGCAACCGCGATCGCGTCTACGGGCTCTGGGTCGTCGGCCAGTTGATCGCGGGCGCGGCCGGCCTGTTTCTGCTGCCGCACCTGTTCGGCGCGCTCGGATTGCGCGCGCTGTACGCCGTGCTCGCCGCGCTCGCGCTGTGCGCGGCGCCGCTCGCGAACCGCTTTCCGGCCATGCCGCGTGTGCGGACGCGGCACGCGTCGCACGCGCATCCGAACGCGGCGCGCGCGTCGGCCGCGCTCGCGATCGGCGCGGTGCTGACGTTCTACCTCGCGATCGGCGGCGTGTGGACCTTCGCGAGCCAAGCGGCGGCCACGGTCGGCTTCGACGCGCAGACGAGCGGCAACGTGCTCGCGATCGCGAGCCTGATGGGCATCGCGGGCGCGGCGCTCGCGTCGTATCTCGGCGGCCGCGCCGCGCGACGCGCGATGCTGCTCGCCGGATACGCGATCCTCGCCGCATCGCTCGTCGCGCTCGCCGCGGCGCCGAACGCGGCCGGCTTCGCGATCGCGATCTTCGGCTTCAAGTTCGCGTGGACGTTCGTCCTGCCGTTCATCCTCGCGAGCGTCGCGGCCGTCGACACGACGGGGCGCCTGATCGCGACGCTCAATCTCGTGATCGGCTCGGGGCTCGCCGCCGGGCCGCTCGTCGCCGGGCTGATGCTCGACGGCGGCGGCACGCTGCGCGCGCTGTTCTCGATCGCGGCCGCGGTCTCGGCCGCATCGCTCGCGGCGATGCTGCGCGTCGAGCGTGACGCGCATTGACGCCTCACGCCGCTCCCTCTCCTCCTTCATCGCCTTGGCACATTGCAATGACGAAAACCGCTTTCTTCACCGACGAACGCACTTTCTGGCACACGGGCGGCGCGCACGCGCTGTTCTTTCCGGTCGGCGGATGGGTGCAGCCGCCGTCGAGCGCGGGCTACGCGGAATCGCCCGACTCGAAACGACGCCTGCTGTCGCTCGTGTACGCATCGGGGCTCGCCGCGAGGCTCGACATGTCGAGCGCGCCCGCCGCGACCGACGACGATCTGCTGCGCATCCATCCCGCGCATTACCTCGAAGCGTTCAAGCGCGCAAGCGACACGGGCGGCGGCGACCTCGGCGAACTCGCGCCGTTCGGCCGGGGCAGCTATGAGATCGCGGCGCTGTCGGCGGGGCTCGCGCTGGCCGCCGTCGACGCGGTGCTCGCCGAGCGCGCAGCGAACGCGTTCTCGCTGTCGCGCCCGCCCGGCCATCACTGCCTGCGCGACAAGCCGATGGGCTTTTGCCTGCTCGCGAACATTCCGATCGCGATCGAGGCCGCGCGCGCGAAGCATCGCGTCGAGCGCGTCGCGGTGATCGACTGGGACGTGCATCACGGCAACGGCACGCAGGCGATCTACTACGACGACGCCGACACGCTGACGATCTCGCTGCATCAGGACCGCTGCTTTCCGCCCGGCTACAGCGGCGCCGACGAGCGCGGCGCGGGCGCGGGCATCGGTGCGAACATCAACGTTCCGCTCCTCGCGGGCGCGGGCGACGATGCATATCGATATGCATTCGAGCGGATCGTGCTGCCCGCGCTCGACGCGTTCAGGCCGGAGCTCGTCGTCGTCGCGAGCGGACTCGACGCGAATGCGGTCGACCCGCTCGCGCGGATGCAACTGCACAGCGACAGCTATCGATTCATGACGCACGCGCTGAAAGCAGCCGCGCAGCGGCACTGCGCGGGGCGGCTCGTCGTCGTGCACGAAGGCGGTTATTCGGAGGCCTACGTACCGTTTTGCGGACAGGCGATCGTCGAGGCGCTGTCCGGCATGCGCACCGACGTCGTCGACCCGATGCTCGAACTCGCGATCGCGCAGCAGCCCGGCGAGCGATTCAACGCGTTCCAGCGGCAGTTGATCGACGAAATGGCGACGGGCTTCGGCTATTGATTGATCGAGCAACCGAGGGTCGGGCGACGCGAGAAGCAGGTCGGCACGGCGCGCGCGGCGCCGTTCGCCGGCGCGTGTGACGGGGGCGACGGACAATAACGGGCGTCGGTGCGCATCGGCGGAAACTTTCCGGCGAATCGACGAAAACCGCGCCGATGCCGTTACACTCTCGTCCTCTTCAGTTTCGAACGCCCGACCATCTCATGCAGTTGCCGAAGCGGCTCGCCGCCGCGTGTCTCACCGCCGTTTTCCTGTCCGCCGCACCGCCCGCCGTCGGCAAGACGACTTCCGAATCACTGATCGACCGCATCTTCACGCTGATCGCCGACGCGCTGCCGTCGTCCGCGAAGGAAGCGCCGGCGGGACAGGTCGTCGAAGCCGCGTTCTCGCCCGATGGCGGCGCGGAAACGCTCGTGCTGAAAGTGATCGGCACGTCGCGCACGTCGATTCGCCTTGCCGGCTATTCGTTCACGTCGCCGAAGGTCGTGCGCGCGCTGCTCGATGCGCGCCGCCGCGGCGTCGACGTCGCAATCGTCGTCGACAACGACGGCAATCGCTCGAAGGCGTCCAAGCAGGCGCTCAACCTGCTCGTCAACGCAAAGGTGCCGACGCGCACGATCGGCCGCTATGCGATCCATCACGACAAGTACATCGTCGTCGACGGCCGCCATGTCGAGACGGGGTCGTTCAACTACAGCGCCGCCGCGGCCGCGCGCAATTCGGAGAACGTGCTCGTCGTCTGGAACAATCCGGCGCTCGCCTCGCAGTACCTGAAGCACTGGCAGAACCGGTACGATCAAGGGACCGACTATCGGTCGACTTATTGATCGGAGATTGATCGGCGATCCGTCGGCGGCGGCGCGATGCGCGATCGCCGGTTCGCGCGTGCGAGCCGCTCGCGCATCGCGCCGGCGAACCGGCGCGCGCGGCGGGGCCAGCTCGCGTAGCCGCGATCGCCCGACGACGCATTTGACGCATTTGCGGCGCGCAATCGCCCCTGACCTTTGCCTGCAGCGCCTCCGCGCCCCCTCCGCGCGCGACGCGCATCGGCCGACCATCGCGACTCAGGTATCCGTCCACCGGCGATAGGTCGCTGCCTGCCCCCAATACGCGCCGTCGCGATCGATCAGGTTCCAGACAGTGACGTCCTCGATCCAGAAACGCCGCCCCGATTTCGCCACCCTCAGGCCGCGATAGCCGGTCGCGAAGCCGTGCGCTCGCACCGCTTCGAGCAGCCGCGCGCGCTCGTCGCGATTCGGCGCCTCGGCGGAGTACCGCGAATGCAACGCCGTCATCTCGTCCCAGTCGTACTCGAAGCAGCGCTGCACGGTCCTGTTCGCATAGATGTAGCGCGGGTCTTCCGCGGTGTCGTGAGCGAGCACGCAAAACGGCGCGTCCTCGTAGAGCCAGCGCGGGCCATCGGCGCGCGGCACCGCGGGATCGACGAGCGGCGTGCCGGTCAGCCGCAGGTGACTGTCCGCGAGGAGATCGAAGAAATCCGGGTCCAGTGCAAGTGAATGGAACATGGCTTCGTTCTGTTTCTGAAAATGAATGGAGGAAACGATTTCGAATTGCGCAACGCCGGTGGGCACACCGATCTCGCCGGCTCGCGCAAGAATCGCCGCATCCGCCGCCACGGCGCGCGCCGTACGACCCTCGCGCGACGAGGATTCGGGCGTGCGGTCGTGCATTAAGATACCCTGATCGCCAACGAATAAACACCACCGAGATGAATCAAAAACTCTTTGCACGTCCATCGCCCACGAACCTGTCGATAGACAGCGACGAAGTCGACCGCCTGCTGAGCGGCGCGCGAAAGCGGCTTGCGTCACACGACACGGCGATCCAGTGCGAACGCAACAAGATAGACGGATGGCGGCATGTCGCCAAGCAGTTGCGAGCCGCCGTCAGCTACTTGCGGCGCGCCGAAGAGCGCCATGACCGCCTGCGCACGATCAGCATGTCCGACGGCGAATATGGCTCGGAGCAATACTGGGACCCGTCCTACGAAGAAGATCTGAAGCGACGCGAAACCGAGGTGCTGGCGAACATCGCATCATCGGAACAGCGCGTGCAGGACCTCGAGAAAACCGTCGAATTCATCGAGGAGGACATCGAACTGCTCGAAACCATGAGAGGACTTCAGACGGCTGCCCACATTCGGGAGGCGCTCGGAGTCAGCGCGTAACGCCGGAATAAAGGAATGAAGGGGCGTGCCCGCCGCCAGGGTTTCGTCGAACCGGACCGCGGCCCGGACGACTGCCGAGCCGGGCGCGTAATCGCCGACAGCCGACGGGGTGGCCGAGAGGATCATCGGCGAGACGCCGGCTATCGTCTTCATGCCGGCTTTCGCCAGTTCGGCTGGACCGCCGTCAGCTCATACGGCTATACGCACAAGAGCGGATGGTCGATCGGCGTCTATCGAGTGCGGGATCGCTGGATCACGCTTCTTTGGGATGCGCATTCGATTTACGACGAATACAGCAATCCGCTCGCAGCCGCCAAACATCACGCCTCATTGACGTCCGACGACGAGGAAAACATGCCGGCGCGGGATGCCGCACAACTGACAGAACTGGCAGGTGTCGCGACGGCACAACCGTAACAGTCGCCCGCCGGGCGCGCTCGATGGTAAATTTGCACGCAAATTTCCATGAGAGGGCCCAGTGGTCAAGCGCGCGATCATCCGCGTCGGCGACACGACAACGCATGGCGGCAAGGTGCTCGAAGGCTCGCCGACCTTCACGCTCAACGGGCGCAATGTGGCCGGCGTCGGCCACAAGGTACTTTGCCCGCGCTGCAAAGGCATTTTCCCGATCCTTCCCGATCTGCTCGGCCGCCGCTACCCGCATACCATTGCCGACCGCGACACCGCCGTCGAGGGCATGCGCACGGCCTGCGGCGCGGAGCTGATCGCATCGCAGGGAACCGGAACGATCGACGACGTCGGCGCGGGAGAGCGCGGGGACGGCGGCTCGCCCGGCGGATCGGCGGCCGCAGCGGCGGCCGCGGTTGCCCCTTCCCCCACGCTCTGCCTCGAATGCCTGAAGGCGGCGGCCAAGAACGCCGCGACGATGGTCGCGCGCGGATGATGATGACGCCGCCGAATATCGAAGCGCATTTCGAGATGCGCCGCGAGCAGATCACGTTGCCCGCGCGGCTCTTCGCGGTGGTCGACGCGCTGCTCTTCGCCGAAGCGTCGGACGCCCCGCCGCTGCGCCGCGCGAACTACTCGATCGCGCTTTTCGACGGCACGCCCGACGCGTCGCTCGCCGATCACGGCCCGTGGCTGATCGATTACGCGCTCGCGCCGGGGCCGATCCGGCGCGTGCTCGCCGAGCTGGCGGCCGGGCCGGTCGGCATGTCGTGGCTCGTCAGCGCGTATCCGTTCGAGCGGCTGGCCGCCGAATTGCGCGAGCGCCTCGACGTGCGGCTCCCGGACGGCCGCACGGCGCTGTTCCGCTTCTACGACGCGCGCATCCTGCCCGACATCGCGCGCGTGATGAACGACGCGCAGCGCTCGCAATTCTTCGTCGCGACGTACGACTGGCTCGTCGAGATCGACGGGCGGCTGACCGGAGTGCATCCGCATGCTTGAACTGAGCGCAGAACAGGTCGCCGGACTGGCGCAGATCGACGAGCGCGGCTTCGTCGAACGCGTTCGGCAAGATCTCGTGAAGGAGAATCCCGCGTTTGCCGACGACGGCGGCTTGTCGTCGCGGCTCTGGGCAGCATATCGCGCCGCGCGCGCATTCGGCATCGAGCGGGACGAGAACGTCGTCGCGTTCCTGAGGCTCGAGGCGTACGCGACGGGCTTCTACGAAAAGCCCGCGACGAAGGCATGGCTCACGCGCCCCGGCCGCTCGGCCGACGCGCGTTTCCACGATTATCTACGCGTCATCCAATGGCGCATCGAACATCCGGACGGAGGGCTGGAACATGGCGGGATTGGTGTTTCCGGTGATAGAAGCGGCGGCGGTGGAGCTTGGTCCGATCTTGGCGCGCGTTGGCGTCGCCTTGTTGGGCGGGGCGACGGTGGCGGGAACGGCGAGTCTGTCGGGTGACACGCCGAAGGAAGACAGCAAGGCGACGCCGGATGTAAGGGCATTGCCGCGCACCGGCGAAAGCTGCAAGAAGTGCCCGCCCGAACAAACGGGCACCCCTGTGCGCCGCCGCTATCGGATGAATCGCGGCCCTCGAGAGTATCAAGGAAGAATCACCGGCCGCCCCTACAGCGTCGAGGAAGGGTGGAGCGAGGAATGGAACTGGTACAACGTCGACTTCGACGGCTTTCTGAGCGACGAATGTCTGCTACAGGAAGCAAAAGGCGACTATGACCAGTTCTTCAGTCGCAGTACGAACAAACCTTTCAGGTGGTTCAAGGGGTTCACCAAGATTACTCGTGAGATCGAGGTGCGAGCGACGGTGATACACGCGAACCCACCGACGAAGCTAAAGTACTATTTCCAAACACCGCTCACGATGTCCTATTTTCGGACGACGCTCGCGGAAAATGGCATCCCTTTCGTTGTTACTGGTTGAACATGAAAATTACGTCCCGATTCAGAGATCCTCTGCACGACGCGGCTGATTTGGCCGTGGTTTTTGAGCAACTCGGAGCGATTGCAAAGGCGATTCACTCACATGCACCCACTCTATCGACATGGTACTTGACTGGCGATACGAAAGAGGAAGCGCACCTTTACCCCGCCTTCGAAAACTGGAAGCCGACCACGCCCGCGCTGGCTGTCCTGAGGACGGAGTTTTCGGATGCGCCCCATCAGCCGCAGATCATATCGCTTTGGGACGGTGGCGACGATGAGAGTACCGGCGCAACTCTGACCTTTCTAGTTGCCTCAAAGGAACGCCCGAAAAAGATTGAAGCGGATTTCAATGACGAGGCCATATTTAGTGCCGACCAAGCGATAGACGTCGTCAGAGACATCACTCAACTGACGTCCCCGGCTTACGTCACCGTCGAGCCGTTCGGGTATGTCGACAAGCAAGTTTTCGACGACAAGCCCGGCGTCGGCTGGATGCTCTACTTGCCGAAGGTCATTACGCAACAGCAGGTTCCCGAGGCCCGCGCGCTGATTCCCGTCCCAGCCAAAGGCAAACAGGCCGGCACGATCATCGTCAGCGTCACGGACGCCCCGTTCTCGGTCGACAATCCCGAGCACGTCGCGATAGCGAACCGCATCGAGATCCGGCTCGTCGATCAAGACCTGCTCCCCGCCTACGTTGAGATCTGAACCAGCCGGCGCGAGCACCGCGCCGGCTGCCGTCGTCAAAACAACCCGGCCGGCTCCGCTGGCTCGTCCCAACTGAAAGTAAATGATCCGCTCGCGACGCGCAACGCCCTTTCCGCCGCCTACCGTGCGCTGAATCGGCCCGCTCTCGATATGGAAGCCAGCGCTCCTGAAAACAAGCGCTTTATGGTGCCTTATGGTGTCGCACGAAGATGCTTGATGGTGCGTGAGGCCGGACTCGAACCGGCACGCCCTTGCGGGCGTCAGGACCTAAACCTGGTGCGTCTACCAATTTCGCCACTCACGCACGCGCTGAAATGCTGCGCCCAACGGGACGGCATACCGGGGCTGCACGCCGCTTTCGCGGCCGCCCGAAAAGCGCGAGCGCGAGATTCTAACCGATCTCCCTACGCTTGTCTCTAGCGCCCGACCACTCTTCGGCCGCGATGCTAGAATTCGCCGTTGTCCCCGCAACGCGGCGCGCAATGCCGCGCCGTCCGGCGCCCGCGCATCCGTCCGAGCCGATCTCGCCTCACTCGTTCCTGTCCCCGTGAATTTCGACGAATACTGCCAGCAGAAAGCCGCACCGCCCGGCTCCAGCTCCTACTATGCGCTGCGCCAGGCGCCGCTCGCGCGCCAGCCGCTCGTCGCCGCGCTCTTCGCGCTGCGTCGCGAGCTCGAGCAGACGGCGAAGGAAGTCAGCGATCCGACCGTGGGCCACACGAAACTCGCGTGGTGGCAAAAGGAGCTCGCCGCGCTCGCGGCCGGCAACCCTTCGCATCCGGTATCGCACGCGCTCGCCGCGCATCATCCGGACATCGCGCGCGAAGCCGACGCGCTGCGCACGCTCGTTGCCGGCTACGGCATGGACCTCGAGCAGGCGCGCTATCTGGACTTCGCGAATCTGCGCCGCTACGTCGACCAAACAGGCGGCACGTTCGCCTTGCTCGTCGCGCGCGCGAACGCGGGCCGGCCCGCCGCGGACGACGCGCGCTGGGCGCAATCGCTCGGCCACGCGCTCACGCTCGCGCAATTCGTGCAGGACCTCGGGCAGGATGCGCGGCAGGGCCGCATCTACGTGCCGATCGACGAGTTGCAACGCTATGGCGTGACGGCCGCCGACCTTCTCAACCGCCGCTACAGCCCTGCGTACACCGAGCTGATGCGCTTCCAGACATCGCGCGCACGCGACGCGCTCAGTGCGTCGCTATCCGGCATCCCCGCCGATGAGCGCCGCACGCAGCGCACGCTGCGCGCGCTCGGCGCGCTCGCGCTCGCGGTACTCGACGAGATCGAACGCGACGGCTTCCAGGTGCTGCACCAGCGGATCGCGCTCACACCGATCCGCAAGCTGTGGATCGCATGGCGCGCGGCACGGCGCCGCTGACGCGTGCCGCCGCACCATCGCGCACGTCAACACGTCATACACATCGGACGAATATCAGGCACGCAGCAGCGGCAACGGCTCGAAGCGCCGCTTGAGCACGCTCGTCGCGTCAAGCCCCCACCACGGGCCGAGCACGGTCGCATAGAGCTGCCGGAAATCGACGGCGACGGGCAGGTTGCCGTTGCCGTCGAGCGCGGTGAGCGCAGGCGGCGCGCCGTACAGCCCGCCGCGCACGCGCCCGCCCATCACGAAATGCGGAGCGGCCGTGCCGTGATCCGTCCCGTTGCTCTGGTTCTCTCGCGCGCGCCGGCCGAATTCCGCATACGTCATCACGAGCGTGTCGTTCCAGCGCCCGAGTTCGATCAACGCCGAACGCATCGCGACGAACCCCAGCGCCAGTTGCTTGAGCAATCCCGCCTGCTGGCCGGGCTGGTTCTGATGCGTGTCGAAGCCGTTCAGCGTGAGACGCAGCGCCGCGACGCCCTGCCCCGGCGCCGGCGTACGCTGTGGCGTGTCGCACGCGGCGAGCACCTGCATCGCGGTCTTCACCGACGCGCCGAACGGCCCGCCCGGAAACGCGGTCGCGAGCGCGGGCGTGCCCGCGTGCGGACGCAGCCGATCGGCGGCCTTGACGATGTCGTTCTCGATGTCGATCACGTGCGCGAGCGCGGGATTCTGCTCGCGCAGCGATACGGGCTGCACGAGCCGCGCCGCACGCGCGAATTGTGCGGGATTGACGAGTGCGATCGCGCGCGCGCCGTTCGCGAGCGGCCCCATTTCCGCGCTGCCGAGCACGATGCCGTCCGCCGCGAAGCCGGGCGGCACGCCGGCCTGCGCGAATGCGCGCGTGAGCCACCCTTCACGCAGATACTCGTCCGCGCGCGACGCGGTATCCCAGATCTCGATCGAGCGAAAATGCGACAGATTCGGCTGCGGATAGCCGACGCCATCGACGATCGCGAGCCGCCCATCACGCCAGATCGGCACGAGCGGCTCGAGCGCCGGATGCAGCGCGGCGCGCTCGTCGAGCTGCACGACCTGCTCGCGCTTGACGCCGATCGTCGGGCGCAGCGTGCGGTACAGCGGGTCCGCGTACGGAATCACCGTGTTGAGCCCGTCGTTGCCGCCCTTCAGCTCGACCAGGATGAGCAGGTTCGAGTAGCGCGCGGCACCCGCCATGTCAATCGCGCCATTCGCGCCGATTGCCCCCTTCGCGCCCGAAGCGGCGGATGCCGCCGCGAACGCGTGCGGCATCGACAGCGAAACGCCCGCCGCGCCGGCAAGACTCGCCAAGGCCAGAAAATCGCGTCGTTTCATGCTGCCTTCCTCGTGTCGCATTCGACGCGGCCCGCGCGTGGCCGCATCGCGCGGCATCTCATCGTCATCGTGTTCATCTTCGTTACTCTTCACTTCAGTTGATACGCTGGGTCCATCAACAGGGCCTGCAGATACGCGGCGCTCGCCGCGCCCGCCTCGATCGCCGCGACGGGCGAAATCGGCAGCACCGCGTGCTGCAGTTGCAGCTCCGTCGACAGATCCGGCTGCGCCTGCGGCTTCGTCCGGTACGCGGCGAGCCACGCGTCGAGATCGAAGCGCATCGCCGCGCGCCGCATCGACGCCGGCCCGCCTGCCATGCCATGGGAAACGGGCGCCGCGCGCATGCCGGGCACCTCCGTCGCTCGCATCATCCGCTCGACGAACTGCTTGCGCGCAAGCAGCGTCGAGCTGTTGATCCAGGTCGCGCCGCCCGGCCAGCCCTTCACGTTCGGCGGATAGAACAGGTTCTGGCCGAGCGCGCGCATCGTGTTCGCGAACGGCGCGGCATCGCCGTAGTCGACGTCGAAAAGCCGCACCGTGCCGACCACGAACTCCGCCGGCGACTTGACGAGCACGCCGCGATTGCGGTCGGCCCAGAACGCGTCGGACGAAAACAGCCCCGTGAGCGCCGCCTTGATGTCGTAGCCGCTCTGCCGGAATCGCGCGGCAATGCGCTCGAGCTCGCCGGCATCCGGCGTGTCGGAGACGAACTCGCGCCACAGCTTCGCGACGACGAAGCGCGCGGTCTCGGCACGCGCGAGCAGGATGTCGAGCACCCCATCGCCATCCAGGCGCCCGGTTTGGCCGAGCACGGTCTTCACGCCGTCGTCGTGAACGTTCGGCCGGAACACGTACGCGAGCGTATCGGGATCAAGCCCCCAGCCGGTGTACGCGCGCGCGGCTTCGGACACATCGCGCTGCGTATAGTGGCCCTCGCCGAGCGTGAAAAGTTCCATCGCCTCGCGCGCGAAGTTCTCGTTCGGGCGCCCCTTGCGATTGCTCGCGCCGTCGAGATACTGCAGCATCGCCGGACTCTTCGCGACGCCGTGCAGCATCGCGCCGAAATTGCCGAGCGCATCGGCGCGCAGCAGCGCATGCTGCGCCGCAATCGTTTGCGGAAACGGTACCTTGTCCTGGCCGGACGTGAAGTGGTTATGCCAGAAGAGCGTCATCCGCTCGGTGAGCGGCGAAGGCGTCACGAGCATCTCGCGCACCCACCACGCGCGCAACTCGTCGTAGCGGCGATTGCGCAACCGCTGCTGCGCACGTCGCTCGTCCGGCGAGAACGCGGCGCGCATCGCGCGCGACGGCGGCGGCTCGCTCACCCAGTCGGGCGGCGGCGTCACGCTTTGCGTGCGCACGCCGTCGAGCAGCTCGGCCAGCGCCTGCGCGCGCGTCATGCCGACGAAGCGCGCGACATCGCGCGGCGGCGGCGAAAAGCCGGTGCGCGTCAACAGGAAGCGCGTGTCGTCCGCGTCGAGCAGGGTCTGCATCGCAGCCGGCATCCGCTCCGGCCTCGCCGGGGGCCGCCCGGGCGTCCTCGAATCGCTCATCGTCGACCATTCTCCGAAAGAGACAAGCCGCGGCGGCTCGCGAAGCGCGCGAGCCGTCCGCGTGGCGATTCAACGGCTCGCGGCAACGCGCAGTTGACGATCGAATTGCTACGGAATTTTTCTGATGAAGGACGGCGGACGGCGAGCGGCAATACGCCGCGATTTAACGATTCAACGCTTGTAGAGTTCGCGCACCGCGTCTTCGATGTGCTGGCGCAAGAGATGCCGCTCTTCCGGCGTCATGTGGCCGTCGCGGCGGCGCTGTTCGAGATCGGGCGGAACGGCGGCCGCGCGCGCGGGCGGCTCGCTCGGCGGCGCGGAACGCCCGGCCGCGCCGTTGCCGCGCCGCACCTTGTGCGACGGCGCGGCGCCATGTTCCGGGCGCTGCGCGCAAGCGAAGTCCGAAGCGAGGAAGCCGACGCAAGCGAGCGCCAGCACGAACGCCATCTTCGTCGGCCGCATCACTGGCCTCGCCTCTTTCGTCGTTTTGTTCCCTTCGTCACGCGGCAACCGGCTACCTTTGGCACACGAACAAACCCTGCGAGAATCGGGCGTGCAAACCATGTAAATGTTAAGTGGATGGAGTATCCACCGAATGTCGTCTTCGAGTAAAGGAGTCTGTCGTGACTGTCTTTACTCCGCACAATAGCGCGGGTAAATTTTGTAACTGACTGTAACCCGTCGAAAGCCGCAACCGCGCGGTTTTTCCTAATCGCGATAAGATGCGGCTCATGGAAACGAAAAACCCCTCCAAGATTCTCGTCGTCGACGACGACCCGCGCCTGCGCGATCTGCTGCGCCGCTATCTCGGCGAGCAGGGCTTCAACGTGTATGTCGCGGAGAACGCGACGGCGATGAACAAGCTCTGGGTGCGCGAGCGCTTCGATCTGCTCGTGCTCGACCTGATGCTGCCGGGTGAGGATGGCCTGTCGATCTGCCGGCGCCTGCGCGGCAGCAACGACCGCACGCCGATCATCATGCTCACCGCGAAGGGTGAGGACGTTGATCGCATCGTCGGCCTCGAGATGGGCGCCGACGACTACCTGCCGAAGCCGTTCAACCCGCGCGAGCTCGTCGCGCGCATCCACGCGGTGCTGCGCCGCCAGGCCCCCGCCGAGCTGCCGGGCGCGCCCTCCGAGACCACCGAGGTGTTCGAGTTCGGCGAATTCTCGCTGAACCTCGCGACGCGCACGCTGACGAAATCCGGCCAGGAGATTCCGCTCACGACGGGCGAATTCTCGGTGCTGAAGGTGTTCGCGCGCCATCCGCGCCAGCCGCTGTCGCGCGAAAAGCTGATGGAGCTCGCGCGCGGCCGCGAATACGAAGTGTTCGACCGCAGCCTCGATGTGCAGATCTCGCGCCTGCGCAAGCTGATCGAACCCGATCCGGGCAGCCCTCGCTTCATCCAGACGGTGTGGGGCCTCGGTTACGTGTTCATCCCCGACGGCGCGGCCTGATTGCAGCCCCGACGCAATACACGTCTTCGACGCCACGCCTTTGACGCCAGTTAGACAGCCAGTCCTATGCGTATCGACCGGCGCCTCTTGACGCTCGTGTTCGGCGGGCTGTTCTGGCGCACCTTCCTGCTGATTGCGCTGTTGATCGCAGTCAGTCTCGCCGCGTGGTTCCAGAGCTTCCGGGTGATCGAGCGCGAGCCGCGCGCGCAGCGCGTCGCGCTGCAGCTCGTCGCGATCGTGAAGCTCACGCGCACTGCCCTGCTCTATTCCGATCCCGACCTGCGCCGCGCGCTGCTGCAGGACCTCGAGAGCAACGAGGGCGTGCGTGTCTATCCGCGCGAGAAAACCGACAAGTTCAAGCTGCAGCCCGACGAGTCGCTGAACCGGCTGATCGAGCACGACATCCGCAGCCGCCTCGGCGACGACACGGTGATCGCGCAATCGGTCAACGACATCCCCGGCGTGTGGATCAGCTTCAAGATCGACGACGACGACTACTGGGTCGCGCTCGACCGCGATCAGCTCGACACCGTCACCGGCCTGCAATGGGCGGGCTGGGGCCTGTTCGCGCTCGCGCTGTCGCTCATCGGCTCGGCGTTCATCACGAGCCTCGTGAACCAGCCGTTCTCGCGGCTCGCGCTCGCCGCGCGCAAGGTGGGCTCCGGCCAAACGCCGGAACCGCTGCCCGAGCGCGGAATGGGCGTCGCCGCCGAGACGAACCGCAGCTTCAACCAGATGGTGCGCGATCTCGAGCAGCTCGAGGCCGATCGCGCGCTGATGCTCGCGGGCATCTCGCACGATCTGCGCACGCCGCTCGCGCGGCTGCGCCTCGAGACCGAGATGAGTCCGTCCGATCAGGCGACGAAGGACGCGATGGTCGACGACATCGAGCAGATGGACCGCATCATCGCCGCGTTCATCGATTACGCACGCCCCGCGCAGCGCACGCCGGAACCCGTCGACCTGTCGCAGATCGCGCGCGAGGTCGCCGCGCGGATCGTCAGCGAAGACGGCGTGCAGCTCGACATTCGCCTGGCCCCCGCGGCCGTCATCGAAGCGGACGAAACGGACATGCGCCGCGTGATCGGCAACCTCGTCGAGAACGCGCGCAAGTATGGGCAGAGCAAGAAGGACGGCGTCGCGCGCATCTCGCTCGAAACACGGGTGACGCACGCGCGCGTCGAACTCGTCGTCACCGACGAGGGCCCCGGCATCCCCGAGGATCAGTTGCCGCTCGTGATGCGCCCGTTCTATCGCGTCGACGCGGCGCGCAGCAAAGCCGACGGCACCGGGCTCGGCATGGCGATCGTGCTGCGTCTCGTGAACCGCTACCGAGGCACGCTGCGGCTTCGCAACCGCGCGCCCGGCGCGGGTCTCGAAGTCACGCTGGAGTTTCCGAGCGCGAAAGCGCGTGCGGCTGCGTGACGCACGACGAGTCCCTCCCTCGATGGTCGAACCCTATCGGCGTCTTTGAAAATTCCTATGAAGTTCGTTAGTTAAAATCTATTGATAGGAAAATACAATAGCGTTATAGTGCTTCCTATGCTGTCACGGAAACGTTGCAGCGCATCGGTAGCTTGACCGTCAGTAGCAGTTTTTCCCAACTTACACAGGAGCATCCGCATGAAGACCGTGGGCGATAAACTCGAAGCTTTCACCGTTGTGGCCGCGAAGCCGGGCTTCAACAACCACGAAGAAAACGGCCAGTCGGCATTCGAGACCGTCACCGAAGCGTCGTTCCCGGGCAAGTGGAAGATCATCTATTTCTACCCGAAGGACTTCACGTTCGTCTGCCCGACGGAAATCGTCGAATTCGCGAAGCTCGCGAAGCAGTTCGAAGAGCGCGACGCCGTCCTGCTCGGCGGCAGCTCGGACAACGAATTCGTCAAGCTCGCATGGCGCCGTGAGCACAAGGATCTCGACAAGCTGAACCACTACTCGTTCGGCGACGTCAAGGGCGAGCTGATCGACCAGCTCGGCGTGCGCGACAAGGAAGCCGGCGTGGCCCTGCGCGCGACCTTCATCGTCGACCCGGACAACACGATCCAGCACGTGTCGGTGAACAACCTGAACGTCGGCCGCAGCCCGGAGGAAATCCTGCGCATTCTCGACGGCCTGCAAACGGACGAACTCTGCCCGTGCAACCGCGCGATCGGCGGCGCGACGCTGTAAGCGTCCGATGCACGAAGGCCCGCGGCGCTGCGTCTTGCCTGCGGGCTTTTTTAACGGCCCAATCATAGGAGATATCAATGGAATTCATCGATTCGATTAAGGATCTAATTCCCGACTACGCGAAAGACATTCGCCTGAACCTCGACGGCACGATCTCGCGCTCGTCGCTCGAAGGCACGGACGCGGTCGGCGCGGCGCTCGCCGCGGCCTTCGCGGCGAAGAGCCCGGCGCTCGTGAAGGCGATCCGCGAAGCGGGCGTGCTGTCGCCCGAGGAAACTCACGCGGCGCTGACGGCGGCCGCGCTGATGGGGATGAACAACGCCTGGTATCCGTATGTCGAGATGGCCGACGACGCCGACCTGAAGACGCAGCGCGCCGAGCTGCGAATGGGTGCGTACGCTTCGCACGGCGGCGTCGACAGGCGCAAGTTCGAGATGTACGCGCTCGCCGCGTCGATCGTCGGTAAGTGCCACTTCTGCGTGAAGTCGCACTACGCGCTGCTCAAGAACGAACAAGGGATGAGCGTCACGCAGTTGCGCGACGTCGGCCGGATCGCGGCGGTGATCAACGCCGCCGCGCAAGTGATCGCGGCAGAAGGCAAGTAAGCGGAATCAAGGCCGCCGCCGTCGCGCATGGTCGCGGGTGCGGCCGCTGAAAAGGGAAACGCCACGCGTCGATTGCGCGTGGCGTTTTCGTTCCTGCGGGTACGGTGGAATCGCCGGCCACGAGCGGCGCCGCAAGTCTCGGCTCAGCCCCCGCCGTCCGGCCGCATCCGCGCGGCATCCGCGCCCCGCCTGCCGCCGACGCCGCTCCACCTGCGGCTCATGCCGCCGCCCGCCGTCACGCGGCCGCTTCGCGCACGACGAGCGCCGCCGCCTGCGCCTCGATCCCCTCGCCGCGGCCCAGATAGCCGAGCTTCTCGTTCGTCTTCGCCTTCACGTTCACGCGATCGAGCGGCAAGCCGAGATCGGCCGCGATGTTCGCGCGCATCGCGTCGATGTGCGGCGCGAGCTTCGGCGCCTGCGCGATGATCGTGCTGTCGACGTTGCGGATCGAAAAGCCCGCCTGCGCGACGCGCGCCGCGCATTCGCGCAAGAGCGCGCGGCTGTCGGCGCCCTTGAAGCGCGGATCGGTGTCGGAGAAATGTCGGCCGATGTCGCCGAGCGCCGCCGCGCCGAACAGCGCGTCGGTGATCGCGTGCAGCAGCACGTCCGCATCCGAGTGGCCGAGAAGCCCCCGCTCGTACGGGATCGTCACGCCGCCGATGATGAGCGGCCGTCCGGGAACGAGCTGGTGCACGTCGTAGCCTTGTCCGATTCTGAAATCCATGTGATTCGATCCGAGTGTGATGCGATGGTGAAGATGCGGTTCAACTGGCGCGCGCCGGATGCGCGAGAATCGCCTCCGCGAGGTCGAAATCCTCCGGGTACGTGACCTTGAAGTTGCGCAGACTGCCCTGCACGACGCGCGGCGTATGGCCCGCCCATTCGATCGCGCTCGCTTCGTCGGTCAGATCGCGACCTTCGAGCTGCGCGCGCTGGATCGCGTCGCGCAGCATGCCGATGCGGAACATCTGCGGCGTCTGCGCCTGCCAGAGGCCGTTGCGCGATTCGGTGCGCTCGATCGCGTCGCCGCCCGCCGGCACGCGCTTGAGCGTATCGGCGACCGGCAGCGCGACGATGCCGCCGACGGGGTCGTCCTTCAGCGCGCCGATCAGCGTGCGGATCAGCGCCGGCGTGATGCCGGGGCGCGCGGCGTCGTGCACGAGCACCCAGTCGGCGTCCGTCGCGCCGAATTCGGCGAGCTGGATCAGCCCGTTCATCACCGACGCCTGTCGGGACGCGCCGCCGCAGCGCCGCACCGCGAAGCGCAGACCGGCAAAGCGGCGGGCGTCGAAGTGGGCGTCGTCGGGGGAAATCACGACGAGCGTTTGCGCGAACTCGCTGCACGCGTCGAACGCGGCGAGCGTGTAATGCAGGAGCGCGCGGCCGGCGAGCGTGCGGTATTGCTTCGGCAATGCCGAGCCGGAGCGGCTGCCGGTGCCGGCGCACGGAATCAGGGCGAAGAGTCGGGAGGTCACGGAAAGGAAACGCCGGGAAGATGAAATCGAAAGACGGATTTTATAATACGTCTTTCGCCGTGATGAGCCGCGCCACGCTCGTCCGCCATCCGGCGCTCGCCAACCAGCCGCTCGTTATGTCAGACAACGCCTCCCCTTCGCAGTCCCCCGTCGCGCTCGTCAAGGCGGGCCAGCGCTTCGCGTTCGACGGAGCGCACGGCTCCGCCGACGCGCTCGTCATCGCCCGCTATCTCGCCGCGCACCGCGCGCAGGTGCCGCTTCTCGCCGTGATCTGCGCGAACGCGGTCGACGCGCAGCGGCTCGCGCAGGAACTGCGCTACTTCGCGCCCGACGCGCGCGTGCGCGTGCTGCCCGACTGGGAGACGCTGCCGTACGACACGTTCTCGCCGCACCAGGATCTCGTGTCCGAGCGTCTCGCGACGCTGCACGACCTCGGCGAAGGCCGCTGCGACATCCTGCTCGTGCCCGCGACGACGGCGCTCTACCGGATGCCGCCCGCATCGTTCCTCGCCGCGTACACGTTCGCGTTCACGCAGGGCGAGCGGCTCGACGAGGCGAAGCTGAAGGCGCAATTGACGCTCGCCGGCTACGAGCACGTGAGCCAGGTCGTGCGTCCCGGCGAATACTGCGTGCGCGGCTCGCTGATCGACCTGTTCCCGATGGGCTCGCCGCTGCCGTACCGGATCGACCTGTTCGACGACCAGGTCGACTCGATCCGCGCGTTCGATCCGGACACGCAGCGCAGCCTCTACCCGGTGCGAGACGTGCGCCTGCTGCCCGGCCGCGAGTTCCCGTTCGACGAGGCGGCGCGCACCGCGTTCAGAAGCCGCTGGCGCGAGACGTTCGAGGGCGACCCGAGCCGCGCGCCGATCTACAAGGACATCGGCAACGGCGTGCCGTCGGCCGGCATCGAATACTATCTGCCGCTCTTCTTCGACGAGACGGCGACGCTGTTCCACTACCTGCCCGAGAACGCGCAGCTCGTGTTCACGGGCGACCTCGACGCGGCGATCAAGCGCTTCACGGCCGACACGAAGCAGCGCTACGCGTTCCTGTCGCACGATCGCGAGCGGCCGATCCTCGAGCCGCAGCGCCTGTTCCTGTCCGACGACGATTTCTATCTGCTCGCGAAGCCGTTCGCACGGATCGTGCTGCCCGCGCAGCCGTCGGGCGGCTGGGCCGCGCCGCTGCCGAATCTCGCGCTCGACCGCCACGCGGACGCGCCGCTCGCCGCATTCGCCGCGTACCTGGAGACAACGAACAACCGCGTGCTCTTCACCGTCGAATCGGCCGGCCGCCGCGAGACGATCGCGCAGCTGTTCGCCGAGCATCACCTGCGGCCCGCGGGCAGCGACAGCTTCGCCGCGTGGCTCGAGACCGACGAGCGCTTCGCACTCGGCGTAGCGCCCCTCGCAAGCGGCTTCGCGGTGCCGGGCGAAGGCTACGCGATCGTCACCGAGACCGAGCTGTACGGCGCGCTCGGCCGCCGCGCCGGACGCCGCCGCCAGGAACAGGCGAGCAACGTCGACGCGATGGTGCGCGACCTGTCCGAGCTGAAGGTAGGCGACCCGGTCGTCCATGCGCAGCACGGGATCGGCCGCTACATGGGGCTCGTGTCGATGGATCTCGGCGAAGGCGACACCGAGTTCCTGCATCTCGAATACGCGGGCGACAGCAAGCTGTACGTGCCCGTCGCGCAACTGCACGTGATCTCGCGCTACAGCGGCGCGGACCCGGACAGCGCGCCGCTGCACGCGCTCGGCTCGGGCCAGTGGGAGCGCGCGAAGCGCCGCGCCGCCCAGCAGATCCGCGATACCGCCGCCGAGCTGTTGAACCTCTATGCGCGGCGCGCGGCGCGCGAGGGCCACGCGTTCGCGCTCGATCCGCGCGACTACGTGAAGTTCGCCGACAGCTTCGGCTTCGAGGAAACGCCCGACCAGGCCGCGGCGATCGCGGCCGTGATCGGCGACATGACGAGCGGCAAGCCGATGGACCGCCTCGTGTGCGGCGACGTCGGCTTCGGCAAGACCGAGGTCGCGCTGCGCGCGGCGTTCATCGCGGTGATGGGCGGCAAGCAGGTCGCGCTGCTGTCGCCGACGACGCTGCTCGCCGAGCAGCACACGCAGACCTTCATCGACCGCTTCGCCGACTGGCCCGTGAAAATCGTCGAGCTGTCGCGCTTCAAGTCGACGAAGGAAGTGAACGCGGCGATCCAGCAGATCAACGACGGCAGCGTCGACATCGTGATCGGCACGCACAAGCTGCTGTCGTCGGACGTGCAGTTCAAGCGGCTCGGCCTCGTGATCATCGACGAGGAGCACCGCTTCGGCGTGCGCCAGAAGGAAGCGCTGAAGGCGCTGCGCGCGGAGGTGGACGTGCTCACGCTCACCGCGACGCCGATCCCGCGCACGCTCGGCATGGCGCTCGAGGGCCTGCGCGACTTCTCGGTGATCGCGACCGCGCCGCAGAAGCGGCTCGCGATCAAGACCTTCGTGCGCCGCGAGGAAGAAAGCGTGATCCGCGAGGCGATGCTGCGCGAGCTGAAGCGCGGCGGCCAGGTGTACTTCCTGCACAACGAGGTCGAGACGATCGAGAACCGCCGCGCGATGCTCGAGGAACTGGTGCCCGAGGCGCGGATCGTGATCGCGCACGGCCAGATGCACGAGCGCGAACTCGAGCGCGTGATGCGCGATTTCGTCGCCCAGCGTGCGAACGTGCTGCTGTGCACGACCATCATCGAGACCGGCATCGACGTGCCGAGCGCGAACACCATCATCATGCACCGCGCGGACAAGTTCGGTCTCGCGCAGTTGCACCAGTTGCGCGGCCGCGTCGGCCGCTCGCACCATCAGGCGTACGCGTACCTGCTCGTGCACGATCCGCAGGCGCTCACGAAGCAGGCGCAGCGGCGGCTCGAGGCGATCCAGCAGATGGAGGAGCTCGGCTCGGGCTTCTACCTCGCGATGCACGACCTCGAGATCCGCGGCACGGGCGAGGTGCTCGGCGACAAGCAGTCGGGCGAGATCCACGAGATCGGCTTCCAGCTCTACACCGAGATGCTGAACGACGCGGTGAAGGCGTTGAAGAACGGCAAGGAGCCGGACCTCACCGCGCCGCTCGCCGCGACGACCGAGATCAACCTGCATGCGCCCGCGATCCTGCCCGCCGATTACTGCGGCGACGTGCAGGAACGGCTGTCGCTGTACAAGCGGCTCGCGAACTGCGAGCACGGCGATGCGATCGACGGCATCCAGGAAGAGCTGATCGACCGCTTCGGCAAGCTGCCGCCGCAGGCGCACGCGCTCGTCGAGACGCACCGGCTGCGGCTCGCCGCGAAGCCGCTCGGCATCATGAAGATCGACGCGAGCGAGGCGGCGATCGGGCTGCAGTTCGTGCCGAATCCGCCGATCGATCCGATGCGGATCATCGACATGGTGCAGAAGCACCGGCACATCAAGCTCGCGGGCCAGGACAAGCTGCGGATCGAGACGCGCACGCCGGACCTCGCGGTGCGCGTGTCGACGGTGAAGGAAACGCTGCGCGCGCTCGGTCAGCCTCAGCAGTCGCGCGCGCAGGCGGCGGCGCGGTAGTGAGCGATCCGTCGGCGGTCAATTGACGATCCGTCGGCGATTAGCCGACGATCGGTTTGCGATAGGCCATTGGCGGATCGGCAGGCTCGCCGGCCGGCGACGCAGCGCGCCGTCGAGCGAGCCGCGGGCGCTCGCGCGGCATGCGGGTGCACAAGGACTCGACACGCATCGCCAGGCTCGTGACGACGACCACGCCGACGCTCGCGTCGCGCTCGATGTCGTCGAGCACGCGCTTGAGCTCGCGCATCATCGCGATCGCGAGAAAGTTCAGCGGCGGATTGTCGAAACTCGCGGTCAGCACGCGTGCGCTACGTTCGATGCGCAGAGGCTTCATCGCCGCCCTCCGTTCGGCCGTTCGACGCCGCGCTCGCTCGATGCGCGGGCGGCGTCGAACGGCCGCGGCAACCATTACATCGCGCGATGCAATCAATTCGATATTAGGTTCCGAAATAAAACTTGAACACGCATCAACGATGCGCGCCGTTCCCCCTCGCGCGCCATCGATGCCGCCCCGAAACCCGCACGCGTCGCACGAACCGCATCCGGCCGCAGGCGCGCCGCCGAGGCGGTTGCCGTCGCGGATTCGAACAGCGATGCGGATCGCTTCGCCGAAACGCGATCGCGCATTCTCATCCGTGATCGCGCATTCTCATCCGTGATCGCGCCGTGATGGATGCGTGCCGCGGCGCATGCCGGGCATCGCCGCCATCGTCACGATTCCACCGTGCGGGCACGCAATCCGACGCAGCGGCCCGGAGCCGCGACAGTCCGGTCGCAGCCCCGGACGGCCCATTGCGAGACGTCGCGCACGACCGTGCAACCGACCGCTTCGCGCCCCGGACGCAAAGCGCGCAAGCCAGTGCGCCGCGCGCCGCGACGATGGCCGCGCGCGCCCGCATGCGCACGCTCCCGATGCTGCGCCGCAAAGCGTCGCGCGAAGACGGGCCGCCTCGTTTTTGAGTATGATCTTTGCATTCGTCCGCCTCTCTGCCGGAGTCCCGCCATGTCCGCTCTCGACGCAACGGCACCGTCCGCGTCCTCGTCCTCCTCGTTAGCCGAACCGGTCAGCCTGTCGTGGGTCAAGCAGCTCGTATCGATCGACACGACGAGCCGCGTGCCGAATCTCGGCCTCATCGAAATGGTCCGCGACGCGCTCGCCGCGGCCGGCGTCGAATCGACGCTCACGCACGACGCCCGCGACGGCTGGGCGAACCTGTTCGCGACGATCCCTGCGCACGACGGCGCGACGAGCGGCGGCGTCGTGCTGTCGGGCCACACCGACGTCGTGCCCGTCGACGGCCAGCAATGGGACAGCGATCCGTTCAGGCCGCAGGTGCGCGACGGCAAGCTCTACGGGCGCGGCACCTGCGACATGAAAGGCTTCATCGGCGCGGCGCTCGCGCTGCTGCCCGAGATGCAGGCGGCGAAACTCGCGCAGCCGATCCACTTCGCACTGTCGTTCGACGAGGAAATCGGCTGCGTCGGCGCGCCGTTGATGCTCGCCGACCTGAAGGCGCGCGGCGTCGCGCCCGCCGGCTGCATCGTCGGCGAGCCGACCGGCATGCGCCCCGTGATCGCGCACAAGGGCATCAACGTATACCGCTGCTGCGTGCGCGGCCACGCCGCGCATTCGTCGCTGACCCCGAAAGGCCTGAACGCGATCGAATACGCGGCGCGCCTCATCTGCCACATCCGCGATCTCGCCGACGAATTCCGCGCGCACGGCCCGTTCGACGAACTGTATGACGTGCCGTTCACGACCGCGCAGACGAGCATCATCCAGGGCGGCAACGCCGTGAACACGGTGCCCGCCGAATGCCAGTTCTCGTTCGAGTTCCGCAATTTGCCGACGCTCGATCCGGACGCGATCTTCGCGCGCATCGACGCGTACGCGCGCGACACGCTGCTGCCGCGGATGCGCCGCGAGCATCCGAGCGCGGCGATCGAGTTCTCGAAGGTCGCCGCCGCGCCCGGTCTCGACGCGGTCGAGCAGGCGGCGATCACGGAGCTCGTGCGCTCGCTCACCGCCGATCAGGAAAAACGCAAGGTCGCGTACGGCACCGAGGCGGGCCTGTTTCAGCGCGCGGGCATTCCGAGCGTCGTCTGCGGGCCCGGCTACATCGAGCAGGCACACAAGCCGAACGAGTTCGTCGAGCTCGACCAGCTCGCGTCGTGCGAGCGATTCCTGCGCAAGCTCGTGCAGGGCATGGCGCTCGCGTGAGCCCGCGCGCCGCGGCGAACTTCGTTTCGGCCAGCATCCGGCCTCCGTCATCGATACGCGCACGCACATGTCGACCTCACCCCACCGCCCCGCTCATCTGACGATCAACGGCGAGCCGATTCCGACGCTCGACGAAATCGCCGCGCAGCACTTCGCGCTCACGCCGTGGGTCACGCGTACGCCGGTGTTCGAGCGCGCCGATCTGCCATCGCTCGACAACACGCACGTGAACTTCAAGTTCGAGCTGCTGCAGGCGAGCGGCAGCTTCAAGGCGCGCGGCGCGTTCACGAACCTGCTCGCGCTCGGCGAGGACAGAAAGCGCGCGGGCGTCACCTGCGTGTCGGCGGGCAATCATGCGGCGGCCGTCGCTTATGCGGCGATGCGGCTCGGCACGAGCGCGAAGGTCGTGATGTTCGACACCGCGAGCCCGGCGCGCGTCGAGCTCTGCCACCAGTACCGCGCGGAGGTCGTGATGGCGTCGAGCCCCGCCGACGCGTTCGAGATCGTCCGGCGAATCGAGGCCGAGGAAGGCCGCTTCTTCGTGCATCCGTTCAACGGCTATCACACGATTCTCGGCACCGCGACGCTCGGCTACGAATGGGCGACGCAGACGCCCGACCTCGATGCGGTGATCGTGCCGATCGGCGGCGGCGGCCTCGCCGCGGGCACCTCGACCGCGCTGCGGCTTGCGAATCCGCGCGTGCACGTGTACGGCGTCGAGCCGGAAGGTGCGGATGTGATGAGCCGCAGCTTCGCCGCGAATCGCCCGGTCCGCATGGGCGCGATGCATACGATCGCCGATTCGCTGATGGCGCCGCACACCGAGGAGTACAGCTACGAGCTGTGCCGCCGCCATGTCGACCGGATCGTCACCGTCTCGGACGACGCGCTGCGAGCGGCGATGCTCTATTTGTTCACGCATCTGAAAGTGGCGGTCGAGCCCGCGTGCGCGGCCGCGACGGCCGCCCTCCTCGGGCCGTTGCGCGAGTCGCTGCAAGGCAAGCGTGTTGGCGTGCTGCTGTCGGGCACCAACATCGATTCGACGGCGCTCGCCACGCATCTCGAGCATGCTCGGCTGCATCGCATGTCGTGGCCGTGACGCCGGTTATCCCCAGTTCGTGTTGAAGAGCATGTTGAAAAGCCGCGAACAAGCGCGCTAACGCGTTGATCGCGCGGCGTTTTCCGGGAGCGCCGCGAAATGCGTCGACGGCTCGCGCGGCAGGCGCGCAAAGCGATGCGGTTATCCCCAGTTTTTGTTGAAAGGGCTGTTGATAAGCATGGGGCAGCGGCGCTAACCGCTTGATCCGATTCGATTCGCCCGCGCAGGCGCCGCGCGTTGCACGATCGAATCGCGTCGGCCGCGCGCCGAGTCGAGTCCCGGGTTTTCCACAGATCGTGTTGACAGGCTTGTTGATAAGCAGCCGGAGAACTGCGTAAGTGCTTGAGCGCGCAGCGCTTTGCAGCGGCGCCCTCGGATGCGGCGGCGTGCCGGCGCGATCGGCGCCGATCACGTCACGCGCACTTGCGCGGTCGATCAACCAAGATCACCGACGAGGGTCGACGATGCGCGCTTCTCATTCGACATGGATCGGCGGCATCACGCTGATCGCCGCCATTGCCGCGCTGCCGGGCTGCGCGACTTCGCCGCCGTCGGCTTCGGGCGATGCGCGCTGCGCGCGAGCGGGCGGCACGCGCGAACTGCAGGCGGACCTGTTGTTCGGCCGCGACATCGCCGGCCGCGGCCCCGTCACCGACACCGAGCGAGCGCGCTTCGTCGCCGACGTGGTCACGCCGCGCTTTCCCGACGGGCTCACGACATGGGACACGCGCGGCCAGTGGCTCGATCGCGATACGGGCCGCATCGTGCACGAGGAAAGCTTCGTGATCCGTATCGTCGCGCCCGACTCGCCCGCGACGCTCGACGGCCTCGCCGCCATCCGCCGCGCGTACATCGGGCGGTTTCGTCAGCAATCGGTCGGGCTCGTGCTGACGCGCGTTTGCGCGTCGTTCTGAGCGGATCGCGCCGAGCGGATCACACGCACGTCGTCGCGATCGCGCAGCCCCCTCCCTTTCCGATACCGCCCGAGACGGCGCCGCCCCCCTGGCGCAACTGCGCCGCGACATCGGCAACCGCCATCCGCGAACCCGCACCAGCAAAAAAACGGGTGCCGCCGGCACCCGTCTTGTGTCATGCGACCGACGCACCGGCATTCGTTCAAGGCTTGTTGCCTTCGAACATGTCGATGATCTGCCGCTTCTCCTCCGGCGTCACCGGCGGCGGCGTGAGCCCTGCGGCGCCCGCCGAGCCGAGCGCATCGTTCGCGCTCACGGTCGGGCTCGCGGCCGGGTTGAAATCGACGTTCGCGATGAAGCCCGCGCCCGGCGTGCGATCCGCGTAATACAGTTCGCCGTCGATCGTCGTCAGCCCGTCCGGCATCGCCATCTGCTGCTCCGGCACGCCCGAAAGCGCGGTGCGCATGTAGTTCACCCAGATCGGCAGCGCCAACTGCGCGCCGAATTCGCGGCTGCCGAGGCTCCTCGGCTGATCGAAGCCCATCCACGCGACCGCGACGAGCGATTGCTGGTAGCCGGCGAACCAGCCGTCCTTCGCGTCGTTCGTCGTACCCGTCTTGCCCTGCAGGTCGCCCCGGCCGAGCGCGTTCGTGCCGGCGCCCGTGCCCGCCGTCGCGACGGTGTGCAGCAAGCTGTTCATCACGTATGCGTTGCGCGCGTCGATCGTGCGCGTCGCGCTCGCGCCCGCGACCACCGGCTGCGCCTTTTGCAGCGCCTGGCCGCGCGCGTCGTCGACTTCGGCGATCAGATACGGATCGACCTTGTAGCCGCCGTTCGCGAACACCGCGTAGCCGGCCGCGAGCTGCAGCGGCGTGACGAGGCCCGCGCCGAGCGCCATCGGCAGATACGGCGGCGTCTTCGCGGGATCGAAGCCGAAGCGCTTCGTCACGTAGTCCTGCGCATACGACGTGCCGATCGACGCGAGAATCCGGATCGACACGAGGTTCTTCGAGCGCTGCAACGCGGTGCGCATCGACATCGGGCCGTCCGGCTGATCGTCGTCCTTCGGCTCCCACGGCTGGCCGCCCGGCACGCTCGGCGGAAAATAGAGCGGCGCGTCGTTGATGATCGTCGCGGGCCCGAGACCCTTTTCGAGCGACGCCGAATAGATGAACGGCTTGAACGACGAACCCGGCTGCCGCCACGCCTGCGTCACGTGGTTGAACTTGCTCTTGTTGAAATCGAAGCCGCCGACGAGCGAGCGGATTGCGCCGTCCTGCGGCGCGACCGCCACGAGCGCGCCTTCGACTTGCGGCAACTGCACGATCTGCCACGCGCCCTTCGCATCCTTCATCACGCGCACGATCGAGCCCGGCTTGATCTTCAGCGCGGCCGACGCGCGTGAGCTCAACGCGCCCGCCGCGAAGCGCAGCCCGGCGGCGTTGATCGTCGCCGTCGCGCCGCCGACGAACTGCACGTCGAGCGCCGCGGGCGATGCGGCGAGCACGACGGCCGACTGCAGATCGCCGTTGTCCGGATGGTCGGCGAGCGCGTCGTCGATCGCCTCGTCGCGCCCGTCGCCCGCGGGCGGCAGCGCGACGAAGCCTTCCGGCCCGCGATAGCCGTGGCGACGCTCGTAATCCATGATTCCGCGGCGCACCGCCTGGTACGCGGCCTCCTGGTCGGCCGCGTTGATCGTCGTCGTGACGGTGAGGCCGCGCGTGTAGGTCTCGTCCTTATACTGCGCGTACATCATCTGCCGCACCATTTCGGCCACGTATTCGCCGTGCACCGCGTACTGGTTGCCCGGCGTGCGCACGTGGATTTCCTCCTTCACCGCCTGGTCGTACTGCTGCTGCGTGATGTAGCCGATCTCGAGCATCCGCTTCAGGATATATTCCTGGCGCACCTTCGCACGCTTCGGGTTGACGACCGGGTTGTACGCGGACGGCGCCTTCGGCAGCCCCGCGAGCATCGCCGCCTCGGCGAGCGTGATGTCCTTCAGGTCCTTGCCGAAGTACACGCGCGCGGCGGCCGCGAAGCCGTACGCACGCTGGCCCAGATAGATCTGGTTCATGTACAGCTCGAGGATCTGGTCCTTCGTCAGCGCGCGCTCGATCTTGTATGCGAGCAGCATCTCGTAGATCTTGCGCGTATACGTCTTCTCGCTCGACAGGAAGAAGTTGCGCGCGACCTGCATCGTGATCGTGCTCGCGCCCTGCCGCGCGCCGCCGTGCAGCAGGTCGGCCACGCCCGCGCGGAGAATGCCGACGAAGTCGACGCCGCCGTGCTCGTAGAAACGGTAATCCTCGATCGCGAGCACCGCCTTCTTCATCACGTCCGGGATGTCCGCGAAGCGCACGAGGCTGCGGCGCTCCTCGCCGAATTCGCCGAGCAGCACGTGGTCCGCGCTGTACACGCGCAACGGCACCTTCGGCTGGTAGTTCGTGAGCGCGTCGAGCGACGGCAACTGCGGCCCCATCACGACGAGCGCATAGCCGACGATCAGCGCGCCGACGACGAGCAGCGTCGCGAAAAGCCCGACGAACCACAGCGCGACGCGCGAGCCGAACGTGCGCGAGCCGCCGTCGCGGTTCGTGCGGCGCGACGCGTGGTCGTCGCCATCGTCGTCATCGGTGTAATAAGCGCCGGCGGGCGAACGTCGTAGCGAATAATGGTGCTCGTTCGTGGCGCGGGAGGAAGGCGGTCGTTTGATAATAGGCATGTCGGATGGGCGGCGCACGAGGCGCGCCTCGAGCACGCGCTGAGCGCGTGCGTGGAATCGATGGACGTAGCGTCGTGGAGCGTATCACGTCGACGGATCCCGGCGCGCGTCGGTCCATACGGCTGTCCGGTCCGCAGCGTGACAGCGCATTTTAATGAAATCGATGGCCCGTCTTTAGGATTTTTTGTAAAAAATCCTCCAATCCGTTGCGCCGCGCACCGTCGTGCGCCGCGAACGCCGCCTATGATGAAGGCGGAGCCCGATGCGACGCTTTCTTTCATTCCGAAAGGCGCCGACGCGGAAAAATCGCGCGCGCCTCACTGGAAATGGCCGCCGGCGGCCATATTTTCGGTCGCGGCGGCCAGCGCGCGCCGCCCCGCCCGGGCCGGCGTTCGAGCGGCGTTTAAGCGGTGTTTAAGCGAACCGGTGGTGTAATATCCGCCGACGCAGCGCGCCCGCGCCGCGGCGAAGCGTCGCCCACGGTACGCGCATCGTTCATCACTTACGGAGGAATCCATGTCGCTTTTCGACTCTATTTCGCGCACGATCAAAGGTCTGCTGAACGATGCGGCGGACTCGGTGCAGGATCCGTCGCGCGACGCGCGACAGATCGTGCGGGAGCTCGACGACAGCATCGGCCGCGCGGAAAACTCGCTGATCGAGATCGAAGCGCAGGTCGCGACGCAACGCAGCAAGCGCGACACCGCCGACGAGCGCGCGAAGAAGTATGAGGACGGCGCGAAGCGCGCGCTGCAATCGGGCGACGAAGCCCTTGCGCGCGAAGCGCTCGCCGCGCAGGCGAACGCCGAGGCCGAGCGCGACGCGCTCGCGCGCGAGCTCGACACGCTCGAGCCGTCGGTCGACAAGCTCAAAGGCCAGATCGCCGACATGCGTGCGCGCCGCAACGACCTGAACGCGCGCTCGAACATCCTGCAGGCGAAGCAGGAAATCGCGCAGGCGAAGGACGTCGCGGCCACCGCGCTCGGCGGGATCGGCGGCAAGAACCTGTCCGAGGATTTCCAGAAGCTCGAGGACAAGGTCGCGCTGTCGAACGCGCGCTCGGATGCGCGCCTGAACTCGGCCGACACGAACAGCGGCCGCGCGCTCGACGACAAGCTCGCGGCGCTGAACAAGGGCCCGTCCGTCGAGGACCGCCTCGAAGCGCTGAAAAAGCAACTGAACACGCCGGCCCAATAACGGCGGCTCCGCCAGCCGGCGCTTCGCGGCGCGGCGGCGCGGGCGCGCTCGCTTCGCCCCACCGTCGCGCCGCGAACATCCGCAAGGAGACGGGCCGAGCGCCCGAACCGATCATGAAAAAGCTTCTCGCAGCCGTCGGATTGTCGTTGATCCTCGTGTCGGCCGCCGCGAACGCGGCGGTGCCGTCGCTGCAGCAAATCCAGCAATCGATCGCGCAAGGCAACTGGCAGCGCGCCGACGCGCAGCTCTCTCAGGTGATCGACGCATACCCGGACAACGCGCGCGCCCGCTATCTGTACGGCCAGGTGCTCGATCGCGAAGGCCGCCCCGCCGAAGCGCTCGCGCAGATCGAGCGCGCGAAATCGCTCGATCCGCAATTGCGCTTCACCGATCCGTCACGCTTCGCGCAGACGGAAGCGCGCGTGCGCGCCGACGCGCGCCGCGCGACGTCCGCGCAGAGCTCGCGCTCGGCGACCTCGGGCGGCATGCTCGTCGCGCCGCAAACGCAGGGCCAGGCCCAATCGCAATTCGCCGCCGCGCCTGCGGCGCCCGCGCACCGCGGTCCGTCGGCGGGCATGTGGATCGGCTTCGCGGTGCTGATCGGCGCGATCGTGCTCGTGCTGCGCCGAACGCTGCGCCGCGCGCGCTCGGCGGACGATCAGCGCGCCGGCGACGAACGTCGCGCGCAGCTCAAGCGCGCAACCGACGTCCTCAACGACGTGCGCCCGCTCAAGCTCGACGCGCGACTGTCGACGGCACCGGGCGCCGGCGCGCTCAACGGCGAGATCGAGGCGCTCGAAGCACAGGCGCGCGAACTCGTCGAGACGCTGTCGAACGGCCAGAATCCGGTGCCGCCGTACCGGCTCGACGAACTGGAGAAACAGTTCGCGAGCCTGAAGGCGCGCGTCGAGGGCCGCCCGGACCCGGGCGCGGCCTCGGCCGCGGCGAACGCCCCTGGACAAACAGGCTCGGTGTTTGCTCAGGAGGCCGATCGGTTGACGGGCGCGCAGGGCCAGCCGCCCTACTCGCCCTATCCGCCGCAACCGCAACAGCAACCGCCCGTCGTGATCCAGCAAGGCGGCGGCTTCGGCGGCGGCATGGGCGGCCTGCTCACGGGCGTGCTGCTCGGCCAGGCGATGTCGAACGGCCGCGACCGCGTGATCGAGCGCGAAGTGATCGTCGACGACGAAGCGCGGCGCCGCGCGGGCGCCGATCCGGGCATCGACTTCGGCCAGGGTGACAGCTGGGACAGCGGCGGCTCGGACGGCGGCGGCATCGATCTCGGCAGCAGTGGCGACGATTGGAGCAACAACGGTTGACGACGGGCGACGGAAACGACGAAATGGGCCGGAAACGGCCCATTTTTTTGCGCGCCCCTTTGTCAAGATTTTTCAGATGAACTATCGATAAAGGATCGGGTTCGTTATGATGACGGCCATCAACATGCCGTAACGAATCGTTGCGCCGCACCTCATTTCATTTTCGACAGGAGCAAGCCGCCCATGAGCATCATCAAGGAATTCAAGGAATTCGCCGTCAAGGGCAACGTCATGGATCTCGCCATCGGCGTGATCATCGGCGGAGCGTTTTCGAAGATCGTCGATTCGGTGGTGAAAGATCTCATCATGCCCGTCATCGGCGTGCTGACGGGCGGCCTGGATTTCTCGAACAAATTCGTGCTGCTCGGGCAGATTCCCGCATCGTTCAAGGGCAATCCGGAATCGTTCAAGGATCTGCAGGCGGCGGGCGTCGCCACGTTCGGCTACGGCTCGTTCATCACCGTGCTGATCAACTTCATCATTCTCGCGTTCATCATCTTCCTGATGGTCAAGTTCATCAACAAGCTGCGCAAGCCGGAAGAAGCCGCGCCCGCCGCGACGCCCGAGGACGTGCTGCTGCTGCGCGAGATTCGCGATTCGCTGAAGCAGCGCTGAACGCACGCGCCGCACGATCGCCACGAAGCCCGCCGCGCGCGGGCTTTTTTTTGGTTCATCGCGGAATCCCGGGGAACGCGGCGCGGATCTTGAGGAAGAAGTATTGCTCGTCGCGGTACCCGTAAGCTCGGCGCTTGATGACCTTGATCGTGTTGTTGATGCCTTCGACGACGCTGGTATTGAGCGGATGGCGGCAGCGGGCCACGATTCCGTGCCAGTAACCCTGCAAGCGCTGGGCGAACTTTTGCAAGGCGGCGATCCCGCTTTGCTGAGCCTGTTCGAACCATTGCCCCCAAGCCTTTTCCGCGCAGGCCGGCTTGCGGTAGAACCAGAGCCGTTTGAGCTCGTCGCGCAGCACATAGACGCATAACAGCGACTGATTGGCCGCCAGCAGTTCCTTCAGATGCACGGCCTGTTCTGGCTTCAGGTTATGACGGTTGCGCAGCAGCAACCAGCGACTGGACTTCAGAACCTTGCGGGCCGGCTTGTCATGTCGCAGTTGGTTGGCCTGATCCACCCGTACCCGATCGATCACCTCGCGACCGTACTTGGCCACGACGTGGTACAGGTCAAAGACGATTTCCGCCTGCGGGCACTGTTCCTTGATCTCCAGCTCATAGGCCGTGGTCATGTCGATTGCGACCGCTTCGATGCGCTCGGCCACGCCTTCGGGGAGTTGTTCGAAGAAGGCGCGCGCCGTCTCGCGTGACCGTCCGGGCCCAACCCAGAGGACCTGCCGGCCGATCGGATCAACCACCACCGTGGCGTAGCGATGGCCTTTATGGAGCGCGAACTCGTCCATCGCCAGATAACGGATCGTCGACCAGTCCGGTTCGGCCACGCGCGCGCGCAAGCGCATCTTGTCGATCGATTTGACCGTGTGCCAGCCCAGATCGTAGAAGGCCGCCACGGCCTGTACGCTGGCGGCCTGCAGCAACTTCTCGCAGGCCTGGGCAAACCGCTCCGTCACCCGCTGGTAGCGGCCCAGCCAGTCCAGCTTCTCCAGCCGCGCTGCGCCGCAGCGTTCGCACCAGACTCGGCGTCGAGGCACGTGCAGCACCACCCGGTACTCGAACAACGGCAGATCACGTACCCGCCGTACGGTCGTTTCATGAATCTGCTGGCAACGCGCACCGCATTGCTCGCAGTACATGATCCGACTGACCGGCTTCAGGTAGAGCGACAGCGTGCGGCTATCGCCCTGCGGCCACTCCACCCGCTCCAGCCGATAGCCTGTCCAGCAACCTAGTGCCTGAAGTGCCTTGCGATCGAGCAATTCCGCCTCCTGACATCCATAAAATCAGGCGTCAGGTTACGCAATCGTTCTCCAAGGCTCCACGGTTTTCTGCGATGAACCTTTTTTTTCGTCGTCCGGACGGTTTCCGGCGGCGCGGCGCCCGCAAGGCAGAGAATACCCGCATCATTTTTTGCGACGTTCTGACGCACGCGCGGCGCTACCGGGTCTATCATGGAGACTCAACGACAGTGCAGGCGCAGAAGCGCTGGCTTTGGCGATCGTAGGCTCTCACCCGGTTCGGACGACGCACGGCAAGAACGCATCGGCGAACTTCGTGAAGCCGGCATTTTCGTATGCTATAAAAGATCGACACGCGGCGCGCATAGCCGGGAGTGGGTCGCATGAGGATGCCGCATTTCTTGCAATTGTTTTTGAGGCGAGTGTTTATGTCCTTCCCGAAAAAACGCCGACGCGCGCAACCGGACGGCCAGGAATCGTTCCTCGCGGTACTGCGCCATGCGAAACCGTTCGCCCAGCTCGACACGAAGATCGCGCGCGCGCGCGCGCAGGACGAGCCCGTGCTCTACGCGCACGTGCTGCCCGGCCTCGACGTCCTGCTTTGCAGCGTGCGCGGCGCGCAGCCGCCGTATCCCGCGATCGTCGAGTTGCGCAAGCGCTGCATCGAATCGATTGCCAACGCGCTCGAGCAGCCGCTCGACGGGCTTGAAAACGGCGGCTACTGGTATGAAGCGAACGGGTTCGGCTTCCTCGTGTTCGCGAGCCGCGCCCGCGCGCGCATCCTGCCCGAATTTGGCGCGGGCGTGAAGGCCGGATTGCGAAGCGGAATCGGACAGCCGAACGCCGGCGATACCACGCCCCGCTCGCTGTAATTCCCGCCAACATGAAAACGGGCCGTTTCAAACGGCCCGTTCTTCATTCATCCCAACGCCGCCTTGCGCGGCGGCATGCGTGTCTTTCGGCGCGCTTCTCGACGCGATCCGCGCGCACCGGCGCGGCGCAAGCGCATTCGCCCTCGCGTGTCACTCGCCGCGCTTCGCCTGCGGCCGCACGATGTCGATGAACGCCGCGAAATCGGCTTGCGCAAGCCCCATCGCCGCGCCGAGCCGCAGCACCTGCTGCACGGTCGCGGCAACGGGCATCACCGCCCCCGCATCGCGCGCCGCATCGGCAATTGCATCGACATCCTTCTGGAACGTCTTCAGCGCGCCGATCGGCGGATGGCCCGTGCTCGTCATCCGCGGCACGAACGTCTGCAGCAGCACGGAATCCGCCCAGCCGCCCGCGAGCGCTTCGGCAAGGCGCGCCGCATCGATGCCGCTCGCCTGCGCGAGCCCCACTGCCTCCGCGATCGCCGTGACGCTCGCCGTCACGATCGCCTGATTGCAGAGCTTCGCCGTCTGCCCCGCGCCCGCATCGCCGAGATGCGTGACGCGCGATGCGTACGCGCCGATCAGCCCGCGCACTGCGTCGACATCCGCCTGCGCGCCACCCGCCATCACCGCGAGCGTGCCCGCCTCGGCGCCCGGCACGCCGCCCGACACGGGTGCGTCGACCCAACTCGCGCCAAGCGCCGCCGCGCGCGCCGCATACGCGCGCGTCGCCGCGGGCGGTATGCTCGAATGATCGACGATGCGCGTCACACAGCGCGCGGCGGCGTCGCCCGCGAGCACGCCGGATGCGCCGAACACGACGTCGCCAACCGCTTGCGCATCGAGCACGCACAGCATCACCGTCTGCGCGCGCGCGGCAAGCTCGGCCGGCGTGTCGACGACCTGCGCGCCGTGCGCGGCGAGCGCATCGGCCTTCGCGCGCGTGCGGTTCCATACATGCACCCGATGGCCCGCCGACAGCAGATGCCGGATCATCGGCGCGCCCATCAACCCCGGACCGCAAAATCCTACGTCCACGTCTTCCCCTTTCCTCTCGTTCGAATACCGGTTGAAGTTGCCGCCCATCATACCTATCACTCAAGAAGGCATGCGCGGGAATGCCGGATGTGCGCCTTGCCCGCTGGCCCGAACGTCGAACGACTCACCGGAGAACGCCATGAACGACCACGTCTACAAGCTGCTCGAACTCACCGGCTCGTCGCGCCAGTCGAGCGACGACGCGATTCGCAACGCCATCTCGAAGGCGGCGAAAACCATGCGCAATCTGCACTGGTTCGAAGTCACCGACATGCGCGGACATATCGAAGGCGATCAGGTGATTCACTGGCAAGTGACGCTGAAGGTCGGATTGCGGATCGAGGACTGAACTCGCCCCGCGAAACCGACTGGAGCGCCCCGCGCGCGGGCGTCAAACGAACGTTTGGAACGCTCGTTCGCGCGGGAAGCGACAGTCGCACCGCGACACACGCGTAACGCATGCCGGATCTTGCCGCTGCCGCGCTGCGGCATTCGACGAAATCGACATGCGTCCCGCCGCACGTCGCGCGTATCGGGCGAACGGTCGTCCTGCCCGCACGACGATTTGCGGCGAACCGCGCGACGTCGCTCGTTCACCGCGTTCCGCACGGCCGGGCCGCTTGCCGAAATCGATGCGGAATCGGCGACGCCCTCGCGCGCGACGCACAACGACAACATTGCGCCGACGCGCATCGACACGCGTGACGCCCCGGTCCGGCGCGCCGATGTGCGCGGCCGCCGCGTTACCGGTTTGGCCTCCTTTGCACGTCGCCGTATCGACCTATTTTCGTCGCTCGTTTCACCCTCTTCTCTCGCCATCCATTTTTTGCCCCCCTTCTTGCCGCCCCTTTTTCGAACTCCTTTTCGAATTCCTTTTTGCGCGCCTTTTCGCCATCCTTTTCGCGATCCTCATCGGCGCGCCTTTGCGCGCTTGCACCGCAAGCTCGTCACTCGCCGTCCGCGCCGCTCGCCCGTCGCGAATCGTCCGCGCCGCGCGCGGCGACTCGAATGCGCCGCTCTTGACGCTCCTTTATGTCCATATTAAAAACCATATACCCCCACCCTCAATCGATCAGCCCGGACATATAAACGGAGAGAGCATGAGCCAGCAACGCGAGGCGATCGACACGTATTTATTGCGCGTCCTGCACACTTTGCTGATGGAGCGCAGCGTGACGCGCGCGGCCGTCAAGCTGAATCAGTCGCAACCGGCGATCAGCGCCGCGCTGCGCCGTCTGCGCGACATCACGGGCGACCCGCTCCTCGTGCGCGGCAAGTCCGGCATGGTGCCGACCGAGTACGGCCTGCGCCTGCTCGAACCCGTGCAGAACGCGCTGCGCGAAATCGAACGGATCAAGTTCCAGCAGCACAATTTCGATCCGGCGACATCGATCCGCTGCTACCGGATCGGCTGTCCGGATTACCTGAACGTGCTGTTCGTGCCGACCGTCGTCGAGCGCTTCCGCCAGGCCGCGCCGAACGCGACGCTCGAATTCCATTCGCTCGGCCCCGCGTTCGACTACGAGCTCGCGCTCGAGGACGGCAAGCTCGACATCGTCGTCGGCAACTGGCCGGAGCCGCCCGAGCAGTTGCATCTGTCGAACCTGTTCGTCGACGAGATCGTGTGCCTGATGAGCAACGCGCATCCGTTCGCCAAGCGCGGCGGCCTCACGCTCGATCAATACCTGAACGCGCCGCATCTCGCGCCGACGCCGTACTCGGTCGGGCAGCGCGGCGCGATCGACGTCCATCTCGCGCGCGAACGCCTGAAGCGCCACGTCGTCGTCACGCTGCCGTACTTCAATCTCGCACCTTACGTGCTCGTGAAGTCGGATCTGATCTTCACGACGACGCGGCTCTTCGCCGATCACTACGCGAAGTTCCTGCCGCTGTCCGTCGTGCCCGCGCCGCTCGATTTTCCGCCGATGCAGTACTACCAGCTCTGGCACGAACGCTGCCATTACTCGGACGAGGTGCGCTGGCTGCGCGGGCTCGTCGCCGAAGCGACGCGCACGCTGATCGATGCGTAAGGGCGCGAGGCGCGGAATGCGCGGAGACTGATGCGCGTGTCAGCGGTGTCGGCGGTGTCCGCAACACCATCGATCGACGTCCATTCCGCTACAGCCATCGCGGGGGCAGTCGAATCCGTACGAACGCATGCGCATCCGCGCGCCCGGCGCACGGCCAAGCCCGCGCCGAACCGCCCGCAGCCGCGCCGCTCAGCGCGCCGCCTCGCAAAGCGCCTTCGCGAGCGCGTTGTGCCGCTCGACGAGCGGCTCGATCTCGAACGCCGTCAGCCGCCCTTCCCGCACGACGACGCGTCCGTTGACGACGCTGTACGCCGCCTGCGACGGCGCGCAGAACACGAGCGCCGCGACGGGATCGTGCAGCGCGCCCGCGAACTGCGGCGTGCGCAGATCGAACGCGACGAAATCCGCCGCCATGCCGGGCGCGAGCGCGCCGATGTCGTCGCGGTTCAGCACGCGTGCGCCGCCGAGCGTCGCGATCTCGAGCGCATCGCGCGCGGTCATCGCGTCCGGGCCGAATCCGACGCGCTGCAGCAACAGCGCCTGCCGTACCTCGGCGACCATCTGCGCGCCGTCGTTCGACGCGCTGCCGTCGACGCCCAGCCCGACCGGCACGCCCGCAACGCGCATCCGCGCGACGGGCGCGATCCCGGACGCAAGCCGCATGTTCGAGCATGGGCAATGCGCGACGCCCGTGCCGGTCCGCGCGAAAAGCGCGATGCCGGATTCGTCCAGTTGCACGCAGTGCGCATGCCACACGTCGCGCCCGACCCAGCCGAGATCCTCCGCATATTCGGCGGGCGTCATCCCGAATGTCTCGCGGCTGTATGCGACGTCGTTCGCGTTCTCCGCGAGATGCGTGTGCAGCGACACGCGATGCTCACGCGCGAGCGCCGCCGCGTCGCGCATCAAGCCGCGGCTCACCGAGAACGGCGAACACGGCGCGACGACGACGCGCAGCATCGCATAGCGGCCTTCGTCATGGTAGGTCTCGATCACGCGCTGCGTGTCGCGCAGGATATCCGGCTCACGCTCGACGACCGAGTCGGGCGGCAGCCCGCCGTCGCGCTGCCCGACGCTCATGCTGCCGCGGCTCGCGTGAAAGCGCATGCCGATGCGCTGCGCGGCCGCAACGCTGTCGTCGAGCCGGCTGCCGTTCGGATAGATGTACAGATGATCGCTCGACGTCGTGCAGCCGGACAGCAGCAGCTCCGCCATCGCGGTCAGCGCCGACACCTCGATCATCTCCGGCGTCAGGTGCGCCCAGATCCGGTATAGATTCGTGAGCCAGCCGAACAGCTCGGCGTTCTGCGCGGCGGGGATCGCGCGCGTGAGGCTCTGATACATATGATGATGCGTGTTGACGAGCCCCGGGATCACGAGATGGCCGCGCAAATCGAGCACTTCGTCCGCCTGCGCGGGCAGCTCGGCGCTCGGCCCGACCGCGACGATCCGGTTGTCCTCGACGTACAGGCCCGCGTCGCGCAGCTCGCGGCGCGCGCCGTCCATCGTCACGAGCACGTCGGCATGCTTGACGACGAGCGTCCTCGGCCGGTTCGGGGATTGGGATTGCGCGCCGGCGCGCGCGCTCGAGTATCGCTCCATCGTCGTTCGATCTCCGTGTCGTTGCGCCGCCGAGGCGGCCTCTCTGCTCGAATGTTCGAACGCTCGAACGCGGCGCCCGGCACCACCGCGCCGCCGCGTCCGTTCGAACGCCCTGGCCCGGTTACCCGGCGTGCCCGCCGTCTTCGGGGTACGCGATCGCGCGATTTCGGTCTGACCGGCACGCTCGCCCGCACGGGCCCAGCTTCGCCGAGGACGCGGCGCGGCGCAAGTGGGCCGCGCGCATGGTCGTCTTCACATCGACAATATATTCGGCCGCCGTCGGCAACGGCGGCGGCGCACATGCGCGCCGCCGCGCACGCGCTTCGCTCCCCCGCATCGCCCCCCCCGCTTCGCCACCGCATTGACCGCCGCATGCGCGCCGCCGCGCACGCACTTCGCCCATGCAACGGCCGCCGGCCCGCCCGCGCGCCGCGCATGGACGTGCGCTCATGCGGCGCGCATTATCTTCGTTATCGCTCACGGTTTGCCGTCCGAACCTTTTTACAATGGCTGCACGGCGCTCGCTTCGATCCGCCGACGGGTATGTAGCCACTGACGTGGAGCCTCGATCCGCCGCAGCATCACCGGATCGAGCCGCCGCCGATCCTCGCGACAACACAAGGACATTGCGAATGGGAAAGCTCACTACCCACGTACTCGACACCGCGCACGGCCGTCCGGGCGCCGCGATCAAGATCGAGCTCCATGCGATCTCGGGCGGCGGCAGCCGCCTGCTGAAGACCGCGCTCACGAATGACGACGGCCGCTGCGACGCGCCGCTCCTCGAAGGCGATGCGCTCGCGGCCGGCACCTACGAGCTCGTGTTCCACGCCGGCGACTACTTCGCCGCGCAAGGCGTCGCGCTGCCCGAGCCGCGCTTCGTCGATCTCGTCGTGCTGCGTTTCGGCGTCGCCGATCCGGCCGCGCACTATCACGTGCCGCTTCTCGTGTCGCCGTGGTCGTACAGCACCTATCGAGGCAGTTGAGCGCATATCGCTGCCCGTACACGACAACGATGGACTCAGGAGGAGTTTCATGGAAGGCTTCATCATCGACTGGCTGAATCTCGCGATCCGCTGGCTGCATGTCGTCGCCGCGATCGCGTGGATCGGCGAGTCGTTCTATTTCGTCGCGCTCGACAACAGCCTGAAGCCGCCGAAGGACGCGCAGCTGAAGTCGCGCGGCGTGTTCGGCGAGCTGTGGCACGTGCACGGCGGCGGCTTCTACAACATGCAGAAGTACCTCGTCGCGCCGCCCGAGATGCCCGAGGACCTGCACTGGTCGAAGTGGCCGTCGTACACGACGTGGATGTCGGGCTTCGGCCTCTTCTTCGTGCTTTACCTGCTCGCGCCGAACACGTATCTGATCGACCGGAACGTGCTCGACATGGGGCCCGTCGTCGCGGTCGCGTCCGCGCTCGGGTTCCTGCTCGCCGGATGGATCGTCTACGATTGCGCGTGCCGCATGCTCGGCGGCCGCGACAAGCTGCTCGGCGTGTTCGTCGGCCTTTACGTGATCGCGGCGGCGTACATCGCATGCCATGTGTTCTCCGGCCGCGCCGCGTATCTGATCGTCGGCGCGATGCTCGCGACGATCATGACGGCCAACGTGTTCTTCGTGATCATCCCCGGCCAGCGCAAGATGGTCGACAAGCTGCTCAAGGGCGAGACGCCCGACCCGATCTACGGCAAGCGCGGCAAGCAGCGCTCGGTGCACAACACGTACTTCACGCTGCCCGTCGTGTTCGCGATGCTGTCGAACCACTACGCGATGACGTATACGAACCAGTACAACTGGATCGTGCTCGTCGTCATCATGCTCGCCGGCGCGCTGATCCGCCAGTTCTTCGTGATGCGGCATCGCGGCCAGCAGCTCTGGTATCTGCCGCTCGGCGGCGTCGCGCTGATGCTGCTCGCGCTCGTGACGACGATGCCCAAGCCGATCGCGCCCGAAGCGCAGGCGGCGAACGCGCCGAACGTGCCGAAGCTCGCGATCAAGGATGTCGCGCCGATCCTGCAGCAGCGCTGCGTCGCGTGCCACTCGGCGAAGCCGACGCTGGTGGGCAGCGCGCCCGCCGGCGTGATGTTCGACACGTCCGACGAGATCGCGCGGAACGCGCCGCGGATCTATCAGCAGGCGGTGCAGTTGAAAGCGATGCCGATCGGCAACCTCACGCACATGACGGACGACGAACGCACGAAGATCGCTGCGTGGTTCGAAAGCGGCGCGACGAAATGACGAAGTAGCGGTGACGCATCTTGTATCGGCGGGCCCGCTTCGGCGGGCCTATTCGCCGGGATGCGACGGAGATTGCCGCGTAACGCGGCGAAAATTCCCGAGATCCGTCAGATGCACTCGGCGGAGCGACGACACGACGGGCGCGCGGTCGATCGGATACCCGCGCTCGCCGCCGCGCGCTCGCGAAGATAAGGCGGCGTTTCGGCTTTGAAGGATCAAGCCTCGATGTCGCGCCGACTCCGAAAGAACGCAGTCGAGCGCCGAGTGAAAAGAGGCAAGGCAACGCAAATGTAATCAAGCCCCCGCGCAGCCACGTCACCACCGTTGGCCCCGGCATTCGAAGAAACGATCCAGAGTCCAATCAGGCCGCCAATCAACCAATGGCGAGACCAGGCCCATCCGCGCACGATGCCGATTGCCGCTATCGACAATGCCACCCAGGCCGCGATTCCGAGGCACGCGCCCCCAAGGCGGATCGTCATGCCATGCAGCAGGAACAGCACGTAGACAAGCGGCGCGAAGACAAGCAAGTAAATACAACCGACGATAACCAATATGACGGCAATGAAAGTCAGGTAAGGCGGCCGTTTGGGCCGATTGGCTTGTCAGCCATGCATATCAGGCCGATTCCCGTCAGTCATGCCGCCCCCGATTGGAGCCCCCGATTGGATGAAGTATCACGTTTTTCCTCTCGCGCGCATGGATGCGTTGAATGCCGGCCGGCATCGGGCAGTCACGTGTCGTCGATGCGCACACATCCTATCGGAAGATACCAGCGGCAGCCGTTGAACAACGCGCGAGTCTTTTGCGGAGCAATAGGCGACCTCCGCCGCCTGGAGGACTACGAAGAACCCAAGAAAAACCCGCGCACGGGGCGCGGGCTTCGCGTTGCGTCGCGGCGCGTCGGCACCGGGCGGTTCATGCGCGCTTCACGCGTCGTTCATGCGCTCACGGCCAGCAACGCGTCTTCGGTCAACCACAGCGATCCAGCCAGATCCTGTTCGTCCAGATTGCCCCCGCCGCCGCCGCGATCGACGACGATGAAATCGCTCACCCCGCCGAGCGCGATCAACGGATGGTGCCAGACGCCCTTCGCATAGTTCACGCCCTGCCATCCGCTTGTCACGAACGCGCGAATCTTCGGCGGATCGAGAACGCCCGCCGGCGCGACGACGACGATGTAGGGCCGGTCCGTCAGCGGAATGAACGCCTGACTGCCGAGCGGGTGCCGCTCGAGCATCGTGACCTCGAACGGCAGCGTGCGCGGCTGTCCGCGAAACAGGTTCACGAGCGGCCGCCCGCCCTCGTCGGCGACGTCGATCCTCGCGAGATCGTGAAAGCGAACAGTCGTGCCGAGGTTGATCGGGATCTGCTTCGCGCCTGCCGTTTCAATGACGTCGCCGAACGGCGCGAAGGCGGCGCGCGTCAACGGTTCGATCGCGAGCGTGTTCATTTGTCGAGCGTGCCCCATACGCGCAGACGCGACACGCCGCCGTCCGGAATGATGTTCAGCCGCACGTGCGTGACGGGCCCGAGCGCGGCGAGCTCGGCTTCGAAAACGTGCTGCTTGTCCATCTGCAGCTTCTGCTCGCCGAGCAGCACCGGCCAGAACATCGCCTGCGTGACGAGCGAGCTGTCGGTGCCGCCCGTCACGTATGCGGCCTGGACCGAGCAGCGGTCCGGAAAGTTGCCCTTGAAATGTGCGGTGTCGACTTCGATCTTGCGGATCACGCCCGGCTGCGCGAGCGCGACGATCGCCCAGTCGTTGCCCGGCTCGCGGCGCCGGCGCGTCTCCCACCCGTCGCCCATGTTCACGCCGCGGCCCGGCAGCAGCATGTTCGACGCGAGGCCGAAGTGCTGGTTGTTCACCGCGACGACATAGCCGCCGTTGTCCATCGCCGCGAGATCGAACAGCTCGGACCGGCTCGCGCCCGCCCAATCGAGTTGGGGCTGGCCGTATACGCGCAGCCGCGCGATGCCGCCGTCCGGGTAGATGTTCACGCGCAGATGCGTATACGCGTTCGCGTCGCGCGCTTCGACGTAGTGATGGCTGTTGCCCTGCAGCGTCGTCGACGGCACGACCTCAACCCACTTCGTCGCCTCGTTCGGCACGCCATCGGGCACGTGCGCGGCCTCGATCGACGCGGCCGGCGGGAAGTTGCCCGTGAAGTGGCTCGTATCGATGTCGAAGCCCTTGATCACGCCCGGGCGCGCGAGCTTCACGATGCACCAGTCGTAGCCCGTCGTGCGCTTGCGGCGCGTCTCCCAGCCGTCCATCCATTTGCCGTGATCGTCGTACTTGCCCGGGATGAACACCGCAGGCTCCGGACTCAGCATGCGCTCCTTCGGCGCGAAGAAATCGTCGCTCGCCTCGAGCGCCTGCGCGCCAAGACGCGGATCGGCGAGATTCACGTAGCGCCGCGTGAATTCTGGAGCGTTCGGATCGGAAAGCGGAAGTGCCATCGTCTTGTCCTTGTCATAGTGCTTGATGCTCGATGAATGAAAGCCGCCGCCGCGCGTCGTCGCGCGCGGGCCCGGCGGGGACGCGACGCGCCGTGCGCATCGCGGCGGATGGCGTCGCGGCGAACCCGCCGCGACGCGCATCGCATCATTGGTTTCCGCGTCGCCGGAATTGGCCGATCGCAGCGCGATGCAACGCCGCGCTGCGCCGGGCCCAACCAGCCGGGGCGCTCAATCGACGCTCACGCGTCGATCAGATCGTCGAGCCGGAAACGCGCGATCCGATAGATCTGCCCGAGGCTCGCGCGCAACTCCTCGTCCTGCGTATGGTCGATCCGCGCCTCGAAGTTCTCGATGATTCCGTGCCGGTCATAGCCGCGCACCGCAAGAATGAACGGGAAGCCGAATTTCTCGCGATACGCGCGGTTGAGCCGCTGCAGCTTGTCGAACTCCTCCTGCGTGCAGCGATCGAGGCCCGCGCCGCTCTGCTCGCGCGTCGATTCCGCGGTCAGCTCACCGCGCACCGCCGCCTTGCCGGCGAGCTCCGGGTGCGCATTGATGAGCGCGAGCTGCCGCGCGTCGCCCGCGGCGTCGACCGCGTCCCGCATCGTCCGATGCAATGCGTCGATGCTGCTGAAGGGCCGCGCGGCCGCAGCCGCCTCGGCGACCCACGGCGAATGCTCGAAGATCCCGGACAGCGCCGCGACGAACGCCTCCGTCGACATCGCGTTCAATTGTTCGAGCGTGTAGCGCATCGCCTTCATCATGCGTCCCCCTCGCGTCGAGCGTGCGGCCGATACGGATGATGCTCGCGCCAGTGCCGCGCGATATCGACGCGACGCGCGACCCATACGCGATCGTGCCGCTCGATGTGATCGAGAAAACGCTGCAGCGCGCGAAAGCGCCCCGGCCGGCCGAGCAGCCGGCAGTGCATGCCGATCGACATCATCTTCGGCGCCTCGTCGCCCTCCTCGTACAGCACGTCGAACGCATCGCGCAGATAGTGGAAGAAATGATCGGCGGTATTGAAGCCTTGCGGCGTCGCGAAACGCATGTCGTTCGCATCGAGCGTATAGGGGACGATCAGTTGCGGCGCGCGCGCGCCGCCCGGCACCTCGACGTCCATCCAGAACGGCAGGTCGTCGCCGTAGTGGTCGGAGTCGTACAGAAAGCCGCCGTACTCGGCGACGAGCCGGTGCGTGTTCGGGCTGTCGCGGCCCGTATACCAGCCGAGCGGGCGCACGCCCGTCACGCGCTCGATCGCCTCCATCCCGAGCTTCATATGCTCGGCTTCGCGCTCGGGCGTCATGTCCTGATAATGAATCCAGCGCCAGCCGTGACACGCGATCTCGTGGCCGAACTCGACGAACGCGCGCGCGAGCTCCGGATGCCGCTCGATCGCCATGCCGACGCCGAATACCGTGAGCGGCAGCCCGCGCTTGTCGAACTCGCGCAGGATGCGCCACACGCCCGCGCGCGAGCCATATTCGTAGATCGATTCCATGCTCATGTGGCGCGCCGGATACGCGGCTGCACCGACGATCTCGGACAGGAACTGCTCGGACGCGGGATCGCCGTGCAGCACGCAGTTCTCGCCGCCTTCCTCGTAGTTGAGCACGAACTGCACCGCGACGCGCGCGCGGCCCGGCCAGTTCGCCTGCACCGGATGTCGGCCGTAGCCGACCAGATCGCGTGGATAGTTGGGATCGAATGCCATGATTGGATGCGTAGTGATGCGGCGTCAGCGGGTTCGCATCGGCCGCGCGGCGTCCGGAAACCGGGGCCGCGCGGCCGATGCGACGGATGGCCCAGTGTAGCGAAAACACCCCGAAGCGCCCATACGGGCACACGGATAGTGCATGTCAGACGGAATGTATGTGCGGTTGCGCAAAGGCGTCCGGTGATCGCGCATCTTGAATCGCGGCGCCGGGCGCCGCGGCGTCCGGGCCGACCGCCGCCCCCGCCGCTGCCTCGGCCCCGAGCGCGAACGCGCCGTCCGGGCTGAAGCGCGCGAACTCGCCGTCGTAGCGCTTCGCGAGCGGCCGCGCGAAATCGCCGCGCTTCGCGGTCGCGAGCTTCAGCGCGATCAGCGCCTCCGCCCATTTGACGGCGGCCGTCACGCCCTCGACGACGGGCGCGCCGATCGCCGCCTCGATCTCGTGCGCGAACTCGGCCATCCCCGCGCAGCCGAGCACGATCGCGTCCGTGCCGTCCTCGTCGAGCGCGCGCCGGCATTCGTCGACGATCACGCGGCGCGCAGCCGAGCCAGGCCGGTCGAGATCCAGCACCGCGACGTCGGTCGCGCGCACGTTGCGGCAGAACCGCTTCATCCCGTAACGCTCGGCGAGATGCCACGCCATTCCGCAGGTGCGCGCGAGCGTCGTCACGACCGAGAAGCCCGGCGCGAGCACGCTCGCCGCGTGCATCGCCGCCTCCGCGATGCCGATCACGGGCCCGCGCGCGAGCTCGCGCGCCGCATAGAGCCCCGGATCGCCGAAGCACGCGATCACGTAGCCGTCGAAACCGTCGCGCTCGCCCGCCGCGACTTCGGCGAGCAGGCCGGGCGTCGCGAGCGCCTCGTCGTAATGACCTTCGATCGACGGCGGCCCCATCGCCGGGCTCACGGCGACGATCGCCGTGCCGGCCGCCGCGACCTCGCGCGCGCAGCGGCCCATCGCGTCGGTCATCCGCTGCGTCGTGTTCGGATTGATCAGTTTTATTTTCATACGGACTCCATCATGCTTTCGCAAGCGCGCGGTAGAACGCACCGCCGAGCGCCGCGCCGATGAACCAGGAGAAGTTCGCGAGCCCGGACGGCGCGGGCACCATCACGCACGCAACCGCGATCGCGGCCGCGGGCAACAACGCGGCGACCGCGCGCCGGTTCACGCCGTCGCGATACCAGTACGCGCCGTCGGCCGACGTCGTATACAGATCGTCGCGCCGCAGCGCGCCGCGCTTCACGAGGTAGAAATCGACGATCAGCACGCCATACAGCGGCCCGATGAAGCTGCCGAGCACGTCGAGCGTGTAATGGATCACCGCGGGATTGTTGAAGAGATTCCACGGCGTGATGAACACCGAGGCAACCGCCGCGAGCATCCCGCCCGCACGCCAGCTGATCAGGCGCGGCGCGACGTTCGAGAAGTCGAATGCGGGCGACACGAAGTTCGCGACGATGTTGATGCCGATCGTCGCGATCGTGAAGGTCAGCGCGCCGAGAATCACGGCGGTCGGATGATCGATGCGGCCGACCGTCTCGACGGGGTCCGTGATCAGTTGTCCGAACACCGGCAGCGTCGCGGCCGTCGTGATGACGGTGACGAGCGAGAACGCGAGAAAGTTGACGGGCAATCCCCAGAAATTGCCGCGCTTCACGCTGCCGTAGCTCCTGCAGTACCGCGAGAAGTCGCCGAAGTTGAGCATCGGTCCGGAGAAATACGACACGACGAGCGAGATCGCCGTCACCATCACCGGAAGCACTTCGGCGCCGTGATACTTGACGCCGCCGAGATCGAGGCCAATGTTGCGCCAGCCCGCGCGCCACACCATGTAGCCCGCGAGGACGAACATCACCACGTACACCGCAGGACCGGCGAAATCGATGAACTTCTTGATCGTCTCCATGCCGTTCCAGAACACGAACGCCTGCAGCACCCACAGCAGCATGAAGCCCGCCCAGCCGAGCGCCGACAGCCCGAGAAAGCCATAGCGATGCACGTCCGCGTACGGCATCCATTGCGGAAAGAACTTGAGCACGACGATCACGAGCGCGCTCGACGCGAGGTAAGTTTGGATTCCGTACCATGCGATCGCGATGAGGCCGCGAATCACCGCGGGCACGTTCGCCCCGAGCACGCCGAACGTCGCGCGGCATGCCACCGGATACGGCACGCCGAGCTGCTGGCTCGGCTTCGCGATCAGGTTGCACAGCACGTTGACGATCGAAATGCCGACGATCAGCGCGGCGAGCACCTGCCAGCTCGTCAGGCCGAGCGCGAACAGGCTGCCCGCGAACACGTAGCCGCCGACGCTGTGCACGTCCGACATCCAGAACGCGAAGATGTTATATGCCCCCCAGTTCTGGTTCGCGAGCGGCGCGAGATCTTCGTTGTACAGACGTTTGCTGTAGCCGGCGGGCATCGCCGCGCCGCCGTCCGGGTCGCCCGGGCGCCCCTCGTTCGGCCGATACGAGGCGCTTTGCTGCGCCACACTGAACTGAGCCATGACATCTCCTTGCCTGCCGCGGACGAGCCGCGCGATCGTCATTGAAATCGCGGCTCGAGCGTGATCGCCCGATGCCGCCCTGGCGAGGCGTCCGCACGCGCGGCCGCCCGGCATTTCGTCAGTTCAGTGAGCGCGTTCGGTGTGCGGCCGGGCCGTCAGCCCGAGTGGCCGAACACCTCGCGCAGATCGACCGCGCCCTGCGCCGGCCGATCGAGCATCCTCAGTTCAACGTGCTGCAGATGGTGCGCCATCAATTGCGCCGCGCGCTTCGCATCGCCCGCCTCGAGCGCGGCGAGAATTTGCGCATGGTCGTCGAACGAACACGGGCTGCGCCCGTGCGATTCATACAGCGCCGACATCAGCGTCGAGCGCGCGACGAGCCCGCCCAGGCAATCGCGCAGCACCGTGTTGCCGGTGAGCGCCGCGAGCTCGGTATGGAACTCGCCGGACAGCCGAATCCACGCCGGGAAATCGCGCCGCTCGAACGCGTGGCGCTCCTTGTCGATCGTCGCCGCGACGCCCTTCAGGCGCTTCGCGCCCGGTCCCGTCGCGAGCCGCTCCATCACCGCGAGCTCGACGATGCGCCGCATCTCGAACACCTCGTGCACGTCCTGCAGCGTCGGACTCGCGACGAACGCGCCGCGATTCGGCTCCAGATCGACGAGCCGATCGGTCGCGAGCAGCGCGAGCGCCTGCCGGATCGTGCCGCGCTTCACACCGAACACTTCGCACAACTGCGCTTCCGTCAGCTTCGTGCCGGGCGCGAGCCGATGCTCGAGGATCGCGGTGCGGATCCGCTCGGCGATCGACTCGGGGCTCGCGCCCGTCAGCGCGGAATCTTTCTTCGTCATGGTTCGCATCTCGTCATGGACAGCATCGTAGATTGGACACAAACATTGTCAACAATTTTGTTCCGTTATTTTGCACAATTGGCGTGATATCGCCCGCCCCATCTGAGTGCCATCGCCCCGTCCCGACGCACTCCAAAACGGCTCCGGCACGTTCTGCGGCATTCCCCACCGTAAACCCCGCCTTATTTTTGTCGACAATTTTTTCTCCGATTGGTGCATGGGGATAGATCAGGCACGCGATGAAGATTGGCCGTTAGTTGCGTAGATGAACGCAAAAAAAGGCGGTCGCCCGCCTTTTCGCTTCGCATCGACTGTTGCCCCGCTCACGCCGCGAGATGCGGATAGTCGGACATCGTCAGCCTGAAGCCATGCTCATTCGCGACGAGCTCCGCGCGCGCGCCGAACGGCAGCGTCAACAGATCGGGCACGTGGCCGAACTGCAACCCGGTGACGACCGGAATGCCGATCACGCTGCGAATCTGCTCGATCATCGTCTGCATGTCGTAGCCGTTGTCGTACTCGAACGGGCGGGCGCCCGTGAACTGCCCGAGCACGAGCGCCTGCTGGCGCGCGAGGATGCCCGCGAGATGCAGTTGATAGATCATCCGCTCGATCCTGAACGGCTGCTCGTTCACATCCTCGACAAACAGAATCCCGCCTTCGATCTGCGGCATGTAAGGCGTGCCGACGAGCGACGCGAGGATCGCGAGATTGCCGCCCCACAGCGTGCCCGACGCGTTGACGACTTGAGCCTGCGGCACGTCGGAGACGATCGTCGTGGTCGGCTGCGTGAGGGTCTGCCAGAAATGCGCGAGCGTGAACTCGCTCGGCGTCTGAGCGCCGAAATCGGCCGACAGCATCGGGCCGCCGAACGTCTTCACGCGCGCCTTCGCATAGAGCGCGAGCTGAATCGCGGTGAAATCGCTATGGCCGACGAGCGCGATCGGCTCGTCGCGCAGCCGGCTTTCGAGGCCCCGGTAGTCGAGCCCGTGCAGGATTCGGGCGGCGCCGTAACCGCCGCGCACCGCGAGGCCGATGTCGGGCAGCGGCAGCGACGGGTCCGCGAGCCGATTCAGATCGCCGGCGCGCTCGCCATCGGTGCCGGCGAAGCGCTGGTAGCGGCGTTGCGTCGCGTCGAGGTTCTCGATCCGGTGCTGCTCGGCGCTCAGGCGCTCGAGCGCGCGGTCGACCGCTGCGGGGTCGTGCGGATAGCCGGAAGGGGCAAGCAGACGAATCGTGCGCGGCGTGCGGGACGTGGAAATCATGAATTCGCAGGAAGAATCGATCGGACGTAGTTAGAGGCGCCCCGCGCCGCCCGGTTCATTCGTCGCGCGGCGGCACGTCGGGCACCTGCTGCGCGCGGCGCGCCTCGCGAACCGCCTGTCGCCGCTCCGCGAAGAACGACTTGAGCGCCGCGCCGCATTCGTCGGCGAGCACCCCGCCCTCGACTGTCGTGTGATGGTTCAGGCGCGCATCCGCGAACGCGTCGACGACGCTGCCGCATGCGCCCGTCTTCGGGTCGGGCGCGCCGAACACGACGCGCGCGATCCGCGCGTGCATGATCGCGCCCGAGCACATCAGGCACGGCTCGAGCGTCACGTACAGCTCGCAGCCAGGCATCCGGTAATTGCGCAGCGCGCGCGCGGCAGCGCGCAGCGCGGCCATCTCGGCGTGAGCGGACGGATCGTGGCCGCCGATCGGGTGGTTGAAGCCGCGCGCAATCACCTCGTCGCCGCGCACGATCACCGCGCCGACCGGCACTTCGCCCGCCGCGCGCGCCTCCTCGGCGGCGGCGAGCGCGATGCGCATGTAGCGGCGGTCGCGCTCGGCGGCGGCGGACAGAGGCGGCGATTGCGGTTCGTCGTCGAAATCGTCACCGGACACGGGCGCGCCGGCGGGCCTCACATCGCCCCCGCTTCGCCCTGCGCGTCGCCGAGCACGCGCTCGGAAAGACGCTCAGCGATGCGACGGCAGTATTCCCGCGGCACGACCATCGGGCCGCCGCGCAGCGATTCCAGTGCCATATCGAGCGCGAGCATCTTCGCCTGCAGGCGGCAGCGGGTCGCGCGGTCGCCGACCGCGCGCAGCTCGTCCTGCAGATTGCGCAGCGCCCGCAGTTGCTCGACCGCGGGCGGCACGAAGCCCGCGTTCTTCAGGATCCGATTCGCGACGCGCACTTCTTCGGGGACGAGCAGATCGTCGTCCAGCTCCATCGGCGCGCCGGCGCCCGGCAAATCGTCGAACGCACCCCGCTTGGCGGCGGCGGCGATACGTTGTTCGACTAGAGCGTCAAGCAGTTTCATCGGGGTTTCATAACAATGCGGCATGCGGATTTTAGCAGGCGGCGTGCGCAGGTCCAGCCCGTCCGAGCAAATGCTCGATATGCCGGCTTGGGCGCGAGAAAAGGCGCTATTCTTGCTGCGATCCGTCCAACCGCGCGGCGCCTGGCGATCCGCGCTCGCTCAGGGCAACGAAGCAATGTCGATCGCCACTCGGCGCGGTGTTCGCGCCCTCGTTCTTGCCGCTTCGCTCGCCGTTGCCGGATTGGCGTCGGGCTGCGGCGTGATGTGCGGCGGCGCCGGCGGAACCGGCGGTTTCGCGGGCGGATGTGCGACCGGGGTGAGGTTTTAGCCGCCGCGCAAACCGTCTGGACGCCACCCGCGCGGCTGCCGCCGACAACGGCGGCCGCGAGCCGGATTCGCGTCGGCGCCCGCCGGGATAGCCCATCCTGCCGAGCCGCACGCCCATGAGCCGCAGAATGTCGTACGCGATCGTCGTACGGAAGTAGCAATTCGGCAGCGCAAAGCCGAGCCGGTACGACTTGCCGTCGAACGTCATCACGCGGTCGCGCGACGGCAGCTCGATCGTGCGCGTCTCGCGCCGCCGTCGAACTGCGTGAGCCGGATCGTCCTCAGGAAATCGATCGCCTTGCCGATGCGCACGCAGTTCGGCGAATGTCGTCTCGGTATCGGCGAACGACGGCACAGCAATGCCCGCGAGCCGCCCCCTTCGCAATATCGCTCGCCTGCCGGACCTGCGCGTCGAGCGCGTATTGCAGATTCGCGGCACGCTCGCCACGCTGATGTTCGCCGCATTCAACGTCTTCTGGAACGCACTCGTGCCGCCGCTGAGCGCGCCGCCCTACATGCTCTCCCATTGCGCGATCGGCGCTTTCAGCCTCGTCGGCGCATTGGGCGCGCTCGCCGCCGCGCGCGCAGGACACTCGGCCGATCGCGGCTTTGGACAGTCGACGAGCGCCGCGGCGCTCGCGCTGCGGCTCGCCTCATGGCTGCCGCTCGCGTTCATGCCGGCATCGCGGTGGGCGCTCGCGTCGACGGCCGTCCACGCGAGCGCCGGATCGCGCGGCGTCTGCACGCTGGGCGCGGCCGACAGCGCGGCCGCGCTCGTGTTCTGGGCGGCCACGGCGCGGCCAATGTCGAACGTATCCGCGTCGGGAAATACGGCAAACGGACAACCTCGGTAGCGAATATCGCGACGGCGGGATTGCCCCTGCACAGCGACGACTCCGCCAACCCCGCCGCTCATCCGGATTGCGGCCGTCGAGCATCGCCTTCGGGCAAGCGCTCAACGATCAACTTCGCGGAACCGCTCAGCTTGGCGAAGCACCGGTTTTCCGGAGTCCCGTCCAACGCGACGGCATGCATCGAGCATGGCGCAAGGCCCATTCGCACGAGCGGCTCCGGCCCGATCGCACTCGTCGCCGAATATTCGTCGGCATCAATGGCGGCGCATGCCCCTAGCCTCACGTCGAAACGATGGCCCCATCCGTGCCATGAAAAAACGAGGCATTGAAGATGCCGAAGGGTACCAACCATTGCCCGACGAAAGCACAAAAAAGCCCGCGAAATCGCGGGCTTAGGCGTTGCTTACCAGCAGACGATGCCAGCCGGTGGCGGACGTCGGATCATTCCCACTCGATCGTCGCCGGCGGCTTGCCCGACACGTCGTACACGACCCGGTTGATGCCGCGCACTTCGTTGATGATTCGGTTCGACGCGCGGCCGAGCAGCGCATACGGCAGATGCGCCCAGTGCGCGGTCATGAAGTCGGTCGTCTGCACGGCGCGCAGCGCGGTCACGTAGTCGTACGTGCGGCCATCGCCCATCACGCCGACCGACTTCACCGGCAGGAACACCGCGAACGCCTGGCTCGTCAGGTCATACCAGCTCTTGCCGACCTGCGACGGCTCGCAAAGGCCCGCCGCCGCGTCCTGCTCGGTCGCCAACGTGCCGCGAAGCTCTTCGATGAAGATCGCATCCGCGCGGCGCAGCAGATCCGCGTAGTCTCGCTTCACTTCGCCCAGAATCCGCACGCCGAGGCCCGGGCCCGGGAACGGATGCCGATACACCATCTCCTCGGGCAAGCCGAGCGCGACGCCGAGTTCGCGCACTTCATCCTTGAACAGGTCGCGCAACGGCTCGAGCAGTTTCAGGCCGAGCGTCTCCGGCAGGCCGCCGACATTGTGATGGCTCTTGATCGTCGTCGCCTTCTTCGTCTTTGCGCCGCCCGATTCGATTACGTCCGGATAGATCGTGCCCTGCGCGAGCCACTTCGCGTTCGTCAGCTTCTTCGCCTCGGCCTGGAACACCTCGACGAACTCGCGGCCAATGATCTTGCGCTTGTGCTCCGGATCGGCGACGCCCGCGAGATGGCCCAGGAACTGCTCGGACGCGTCGACATGGACCACCTTCGCATGGAGCCGGCCTTCGAACATGTCGAGCACCATCTTGCCTTCGTTCAGGCGCAGCAGGCCGTGATCGACGAACACGCAGGTCAGTTGATCGCCGATCGCGCGGTGGATCAGCGCCGCCGCGACGCTCGAATCCACGCCGCCCGACAGGCCGAGAATCACCTCCTCGTCGCCGACTTGCTCGCGAATCCGCGCGACCGCCTCTTCGATGTGGTCACGCATGATCCAGTCGGGTTTCGCGCCGGCGATGTCGAGCACGAAGCGCTCGAGCAGCTTGCGGCCCTGCACCGTGTGCGTGACTTCCGGATGGAACTGCACCGCGTAGTAGCCGCGCGCCTCGTCGGCCATGCCGGCGATCGGGCAGCTCGGCGTCGACGCCATCAGCGCGAAGCCCGGCGGCATCGCGGCGACCTTGTCGCCATGACTCATCCACACCTTCAGCATTCCGTGGCCTTCCGGCGTCGCGAAATCCTGGATGCCGTCGAGCAGGCGCGTGTGGCCGTGCGCGCGCACTTCCGCATAGCCGAACTCGCGATGATCGCTCCACTCGACCTTGCCGCCCAACTGCACGGCCATCGTCTGCATCCCGTAACAAATGCCGAGCACGGGCACGCCGAGATCCCACACCGCCTGCGGCGCGCGCAGTTGGTGGTCCTCATAGGTGCTCGCGTGGCTGCCGGACAGAATCACGCCCTTCGGTGCGAATTCGCGGACGAAGTCGTCGGAGACGTCGTTCGGGTGGATCTCGCAGTAGACGTGCGCTTCGCGGACGCGCCGCGCAATCAGTTGAGTGACTTGCGAACCGAAGTCGAGAATCAGGATTTTGTCGTGCATGGCAGCGGACGGAGAAAAGAACAATGGAATAACAAAAGCAGCGCACGAGGCGCTGCATCGAATACGTAGCCGGGCGATCGCGCCGCCGCGACACGCGGCGGCCTGACAGTCGGGAGAGCCGTGCCGATCACGGTTGCGACGGCGGCCGCGCCGCGTCGCCGAACTTGCTCGTCGCAGCATCCGTGCGCTCGGCGGGCGCCGCGGCGCTCGTGCCCGATGCGACGCCCGGCGATCCGGCCGCCTCACCCGCGCGCGACACGCTCGGCTCGATCCGCGCGGCGGCGGGCGGCGTCGCGGCCGGCTCCGAAGCACGCTTCGACGCGACGCGCGCCTCGGCCGCCTGCGCCTTCTCGCGCCGCCGCACCGCGGCCGCGAGCCGCACGCTGCCGAAACCGATCACGAGCAGCACGGCCCCCGCGACGACCGACACGAATTGACCGAACGACGACAGTTGCGGCGAGCGGATCGCGAGCAGCCACACGAGCATCACGCCGCCCGTCAGCCAGTTCACGTGCCCGACCGCACGCGCGACGCCCGTGGTCAGATCGCCGTTGAAGGCCGCGTGCGCGGCCAGCCACGCGAGCCCGAGAAGCGCGATGCCGAACGCCTGGCCGACCATCGCGGGATCGACTGTGACGAGTTGCAGCGCGTCGTACAGCGCTTTCCACGGGGTCAGCACGAACAGCACGCCGAACGCGGCGAGCAGCACGGCATCGATCAGGAGAACGGCGCGCAGCAACGGTTTCATCGGCGATCAGTCCACGTGATAGTTGGGGGCTTCCTTCGTGATCTGCACGTCGTGCACGTGCGACTCGCGCATGCCGGCCGCGGTGATCTCGACGAACTCGGCCTTCTCGTGCATCTCGGCGATCGTCTTGCAGCCGCAGTAGCCCATGCTCGCCCGCACGCCGCCGATCAGCTGGAAGATGATCGCGTTGACCGAGCCCTTGTACGCGACGCGGCCTTCGATGCCTTCCGGCACGAGCTTGTCGATGTTCGCGGAGTTGTCCTGGAAGTAGCGGTCCGCCGCGCCGTCCTTCATCGCGCCGACCGAGCCCATGCCGCGATACGACTTGTACTGGCGGCCCTGGTACAGGAACACGTCGCCCGGCGCCTCTTCGGTGCCCGCGAACATGCTGCCCATCATCACCGCGTTCGCGCCGGCGGCGAGCGCCTTCGACACGTCGCCCGAGAAGCGGATGCCGCCGTCGGCGATGCACGGCACGCCGGTGCCGCGCAACGCGTCCGACACGTTCGCGATCGCGCTGATCTGCGGCACGCCGACGCCCGCGACGATCCGCGTCGTGCAGATCGAGCCCGGGCCGATGCCGACCTTCACCGCGTCCGCGCCGTATTCGACGAGCGCCTTCGCGGCGGCCGCGGTCGCGATGTTGCCGCCGATCACCTCGACCTTCGGGAAGTTCTGCTTGACCCAGCGCACGCGCTCGAGCACGCCCTTGCTGTGGCCGTGCGCGGTGTCGACGACGATCACGTCGACGCCCGCCTGCACGAGCAGCTCGACGCGCTCCTCGTTGTCCGCCCCCACGCCGACCGCGGCGCCGACGCGCAGCTTGCCGTGCTCGTCCTTGCACGCTTCCGGATGCTCGGTCTGCTTCGTGATGTCCTTGACCGTCATCAGGCCGCGCAGCTCGAACGCATCGTTGACGACGAGCACGCGCTCGAGGCGGTGGCTGTGCATCAGCGCCTTCGCCTCGGCGAGCGGCGTGCCTTCGGCAACCGTCACGAGGCGCTCGCGCGGCGTCATGATCGACTTGACCGGCTCGTCGAGGCGGGTTTCGAAGCGCAGGTCGCGGTTCGTCACGATGCCGACGAGCTTCGGGCCTTCGAGGACCGGGAAACCCGAGATGCCATGCTGGCGCGACAGCGCGATCACGTCGCGCACCTTCATGCTCGGCGGGACGGTGATCGGATCGCGCACGACGCCCGATTCGAAGCGCTTGACCTTCGCGACCTCGCGCGCCTGCTCGACGGGGGTGAGATTCTTGTGGACGATGCCGACGCCGCCTTGCTGCGCCATCGCGATCGCGAGGCGGCCTTCGGTGACCGTGTCCATCGCGGCGGACACGAGCGGCATGTTCAGGGAGATGTGGCGGGTCAGCTGGGTCTTGAGGCTGGTGTCGCGCGGCAGAACGTCGGAGAACGCCGGGACGAGGAGCACGTCATCGAACGTGAGTGCTTTTTGGATCAGACGCATGGCAAATCCTATAGGCGCAAAAGCGAATTATACGCGATGCCCGGTTAATTTTCACAACACGAACAACGGCTTAGCCGTTTTCGAGCCGTTTCTCGCCGTTTGGGCCCCGGAATCGTTCGAATCCCGGTTCGAGTGGCTTTCGATCCGGTTTCGTTTCGGCAAGCGCCGCGCGCGTTCGCACCGGACAGGGAGAGTGCGCCCGACGCGTCGGGCCCGCCGCACGTGCTTGACGAACGACGCCGCCGAGCCGCCCCACGTGCGTCCGCACGGCCGCGCCCACATCGCCGATGACATCCTGCCTCCGGGCGTCGGCGTCTCGCCCGTCGCGGGCATCGACGCGAGCCATCCGAGCGCCGCCGCCCCATCGCTGCAACCGACACCGCCGGCGCCCCCGCGCATGCGCGCTGCGCGGCGCGCACGCGCGCCGTCAGCGCCCGTCGTACTCGTCATGGCGACGCCACCAGACGCCCGTTTCGTTGCGCCCCTTCGGCGCGCGGTCGAGCCACTGATACATGCCCCAGAGGCCGTCCAGCCCGCGCGCGTACGTCGAATACGTGTGATAGACGACGCCGTCCTCGAGCACGAATGCGCTCATCCCCGGCCGATCGCGCGCGTACGTGCGCGCGTCGGTCCGGCAGGCGGCCGCGAATTCGGCGACGGGCGCAGGCGCGGGCGTCGCGTCCATCGCGTGGCCGCCGCGCCGGTAGTTGTACTCGACGCTTCCTTCGCGCTGCTGCGCGTCGGTAAACGACACGCTGAAATCGCGGTTGAAGTCGCTGTCGAGCGACGACGCCCACGGAAACGTCCATCCCATGCGCTTCCTGTACGCCTGCAGCTTCGCGAGCGGCGCGCGCGACACCGCCATGAGCGTGACGTCGTGATGCGCGAGATGGACGACGATGCCGTCGAAGCCATCCGCGATCGCCGAGCACGACGGGCATCCCGCCGTGTAGTCGGGTCCGAACATGAAGTGGTAGACAAGCAGTTGCGAGCGGCCGCGAAAAAGCGCCGCGAGCGATGCGCCGCCGTCGTCCGTGTCGAATCGATAAGCCTTGTCGATACGCACCCACGGCAACGCCGCGCGCTGCCGCGCAAGCGCGTCGCCGCGCCGCGTGTGCGCCTTTTCCGCATCGAGCAATTCGAGCCGCGCGGCGAGCCATTCGTCGCGCGTGCCGGTCGTGTGCGTCGTCATCGATCGTCCCTCCTTTTCGTCTGCGTCGCGCGCCGCTCGATCGGTCCGCGATCCGGCGCGCCGGTTGCGTGATCGCGCAGTGGTAGATTAGTTGCGGGCTTCGAACGGTGGGAGTGACAAGCGTGGCGGGATTCCGATGGACTCGCTGATCACGGCCGCGGCGCGCGCGCTCGCGGCGGGTGATCCGCTCGGCGCGCTGAACCGCGTCGCGCTGCGCGACGATGCGCCGGCGCTCGCGCTGCGCGGCGTCGCGATGGCGCAGCTCGGCGATTTCGCGCGGGCGAAGGCGCTCGTGCGGCGCGCGGCCCGCGCCTTCGGCCCGAACGAGGCGCTCGCCCGTGCGCGATGCGTCGTCGCAGAAGCCGAGATCGCGCTCGCGGCGCGCGAGCTCGGCTGGCCCGAGCAAGCGCTCGACGCGGCGCGCGCGACGCTCGACGCGCACGGCGACCGCGTCAACGCCGCGCATGCGCGGTATCTCGCGGTCCGTCGCCTGTTGCTGATCGGCCGCGTCGGCGAAGCCGAGCGCAGGCTCGCCACGCTCGATTTCGCCGCCTGCCCGCCCGCGCTGCGGGCCGCGCACGAGTTGATCGTCGCGGGCATCGCGCTGCGTCGCATCGAGACGAAGCCCGCGCGCGCGGCGCTCGCCCGCGCCGAACGCGCGGCGCGCGACGCCGGCATTCCCGCGCTCGCCGCCGAAGTCGAGCATGCGTTTCGCGCCCTCGACGCGCCGGCCGCGCGCCTCGTCGCGTGCGGCGAAACACGCGCGCTGCGGCTCGACGAAGTCGAGGCGTGGCGCGCATCGGCATCGCTCGTCGTCGACGCGTGCCGCCACGTCGTGCACGATGCGCGCACGACGGTCTCGCTCGCGAAACGCCCCGTGCTGTTCGCGCTCGCGCGCGCGCTCGGCGAAGCGTGGCCTGGCGACGTCCCGCGCGAGGCGCTCGTCGCCCGTGCGTTCCGCGCGAAGCACATGGACGAATCGCACCGCGCGCGGCTGCGCGTCGAGATCGGACGGCTGCGCGCGCTGCTCGGCGAACTGGCCGACATTCGCGCGACGAAGCGAGGATTCGCGCTGACGCCGCGCGAAGCGCGCGATGTGGCCGTGCTCACGCACCTCGTCGAAGACGCGCACGCGGCGGTGCTCGCCCTCCTCGCCGACGGCGAGTCGTGGTCGAGTTCCGCGCTTGCGCTCGCGCTCGGCGCAAGCCAGCGCACCGTGCAACGCTCGCTCGACGCGCTCGCGGCGGCCGGCAACGCGCAGTCGTTCGGCCGCGGCCGCGCACGCCGCTGGACGACCCCGCCCGCGCCGGGATTCGCGACGATCTTGTTACTCCCGGCCCCGCTGCCGGGCGATTAGGATGACGTCATCGAACAGCCGGGAGACGGACATGAAGCAATCGACCGCCGAGATCATTCAGGAATACGGTCCTTTTCCGGGCGTCGACGGCGTGCACGGCGTCACGTACGACGGCCGCCGGGTATGGTTCGCATCCGGCGACAAGCTGAACGCGCTCGACCCCGCGAGCGGGGCGACGCTGCGCTCGATCGACGTGGCCGCGCACGCGGGCACGGCGTTCGACGGCCTGCATCTGTATCAGATCGCGGAGGACCGTATCCGCAAGATCGACCCGGACACGGGCCGCGTGCTCGCGACGATCCCCGCGCCCGGCCGGGGCGGCGACTCCGGGCTCGCGTGGGCCGAGGGCGCGCTGTGGGTCGGCCAGTATCGCGACCGCCGGATTCATCAGATCGATCCCGAAACGGGCGCGATACTCCGGACGATCGAATCGAACCGCTTCGTCACCGGCGTCACGTGGGTCGACGGCGAACTCTGGCACGGCACCTGGGAAAACGACGAGAGCGAGCTGCGCCGCGTCGATCCGCACACGGGCGACGTGCTGGAAGCGCTCGGGATGCCGACGGGCGTCGGCGTGTCGGGACTCGAATGCGACGGCGGCGACCGGTTCTTCTGCGGCGGAGGAAACAGCGGAAAAGTGCGGGTCGTCCGCCGCCCCGCGCGTGACGCCGCGGCGCGCGCCGACACCGGACGCGCCGCCGATTCGGCCGACGAATAGCCGCGGCCGCGCGCCGCCGGCGGTCTTCCCTGGCCCGGATGCGGCGGCCACACCGGCCCCGACGGCCGCGACAACGCGGAAAGTGCCGTTCGCCGCCGCCGGCTCAGCGATCGTTTCGCCGCGCCGGCAATCCGCACGCGACCCTGTCACCGACACGGCGCCCGATCGAACGCGCACGGCCTGACGACGCGCCGCCTCGACCGAATGCAGGAATGAACAAGACGAACACGGCCCAGCACCGCTAAGATGCGCGCTCGTCAGTGAAATGGTCGGAGAATTCGATGCAGCGCGGTGTGGTGTACGGCGTATTGGCAGGCGCCTTGTGGGGAATGGTGTTTCTCGTGCCGCGGCTTCTGAGCGATTTCTCGCCGCTGCTGCTGAGCGTCGGCCGCTACGCGATGTACGGCCTCGTGTCGCTCGCGGCCGCGCTGCCGGCCGCCCGCTCGCTCGCCGCGCGCCTCACGCGCGACGATCTCGTCGCGCTCGTCAAGCTCGCGCTCGTCGGCAACGTCGCGTACTACATGCTGCTGTCGAGTGCCGTGCACCTGATCGGCATCGCGCCGAGCTCGCTGATCGTCGGCGTGCTGCCCGTCACCGTCACGCTCGCAGGCCTGGGCGACCACGGCGCGGTGCCGCTCAAGCGGCTCGCGGGCCCGCTCGCGCTCGTCGTCGCCGGCATCGCGTGCATCAACGTCGATCTGTTCACGTCCGACGCCGCGCATGCGACGACGCTCGCGCAGAAGCTCGCCGGCATCGCGTGCGCGGCAGGCGCGCTTGCGAGCTGGACATGGTACGCGGTCGCGAACGCCCGCCATCTCCAACGTCACCACCATTTCGACGGCAACGAATGGTCGGTGCTGTGGGGCGTCGTCACGGGCCTGATCGGCGGGCTGTGCTGGATCGGCATCGCCGCGCTGCCGGCGGGCGCGCTGCAGCCCGCGCTGCCCGCGTCGCGTTGGCAATTGTTCTGGCTGCTGAATCTCGGCCTCGCGATCGGCGCATCATGGCTCGGCAACGGGTTGTGGAACGCGGCGTCGAAGCGGCTGCCGCTCACGCTGTCGGGCCAGTTGATCGTGTTCGAAACCGTGTTCGCGCTGCTGTACGGCTTCGTCTTCGATCATCGGCTGCCGCGCGCGCTCGAGATCGCGGCGCTCGTGCTGCTGCTCGCGGGCGTCTACGGATCGGTGCGCCGGCACGGCGACAAGCGCGCGGCAGACGATCCGCTCAACGCGAACCTCGGCGCGCACTGAACGCGGGCGCCGCGCATTTCCTCGGACGGTTGACCGGACGGTTCGGCCAGGCGTTGCGGCGGACCGGCGGCGACGGATTTCGTCAGGCGATTGGCCAACGCCGCGCGCCGCTCAGCGCGAATCCTTCGGCAGCCACTTGCGGCCCTCGATCGAGCCCTCGCGGCGGGTCTTGTCGACGCGGCGCTGCCGTGCGGCCTTCGGATCGACGATGAGCGGCCGGTAGAGCTCGACGCGATCGCCGTCCGCGACAGGCGCGTCGAGCGGCGCGAGCTTGCCGAAAATGCCCGTCTTCAGCGTCGCGAGATCCACATCGGGATGAAGCGCGAGCAAGCCGCTCGCTTCGATCGCGTCGCGCACGGTCGCGCCGGCCGGCACGTCGACGGCGACGAGCGTCTGCCGCTCGGGCAGCGCATAGCAGACCTGAACCTTCGGCATGTGCGTCACCCCTTGCCGTAGCGCTGGTCGGCGCGCTTCACGAACGACTCGACGAACGTATTCGCGATATGCGTGAACACGGGGCCGATGATCTTCTCGAGGATGATGCTCGAGAACTCGTAGTGCAGCGCGAATTCGATCTTGCACGCATCCGCGCGCAGCGGCGTGAAGCGCCAGTAGCCGGTGAACTTGCGAAACGGCCCGTCCGCGAACTCCATGTCGATCCGGGTTGGACGCTGCTGCGTATTGCGGGTCGCGAAATGCTGCTTGATGCCCTTGAAATTGATGTCGATCCGCGCCTCCATCCCGGTTTCGTCGCGGCGGCGAATCTCGACGCCGCCGCACCAGGGCAGGAAGTTCGGGTAATCGGCCACGTCGGTGACGAGGTCGAACATCTGTTCCGCCGAATGGCGGATCAATACGGTTTTCTGGACATCTGCCATAAATCGCGCGGCGTCGCAAAGGTAAACGTGCAAGCCGGGCCAACACTGCCCCGCTTTGCTAAAATCGTGATTTTAAACGAGTTGGCCATTTCCCTTCATGAGCATCATCGACAATAGAAAAGCATTCTTCGATTACCACATCGAAGAACGCTATGAAGCGGGGCTCGTGCTCGAGGGGTGGGAGGTCAAGGCGCTGCGCGCCGGGCGCGGCCAGATCAAGGAAGGCTACGTCGTCGTGAAGAACGCGGAGATCTTCCTGATCGGCACGCACATCAGTCCGCTGCCCGAGGCCTCGACGCACATCAAGCCCGATCCCGTGCGCACCCGCAAGCTGCTGCTGCATCGCGACGAGATCAAGAAACTGATCGGCAAGGTCGAGCAGCGCGGATATACGCTCGTGCCGCTGAACTTCCACTACAAGGGCGGCCGCGTGAAATGCGAGATCGGCCTCGCGAAAGGCAAGAAACTGCACGACAAGCGCGAAACCGAAAAGAAGCGCGATTGGGAGCGCGAGAAGGCGCGAATCATGCGCTCAGCCACCTGACGCGCGACGCTTTGCCGCATACGTCTCGCCCCGCCCGTCACGGCCGCGGCACGCGCGCCGCCTTTCGCGCGAGCGGAGCCGAAACCGAAACGGCCCGCTTCGATCGATTCGAAGTGGGCCGTTTCCACATGCGGCGCGTCATTCGATCCGCGCCGCGCATTCCGGCGCGCGGCGCTCAGCCCTTGCTCACGCCCGGGCCTGCCGCGCCCGGCGCGCTGCGGTTCACGATCGTCAGCGCCGACGCGATCGCCGTGCTCAGATCCGACAGGTTCGACGGCACGATCAGCGTATTGCCCGTCTTCGCGAGGTTGCCGAACGCGCCGACATACTGCTCGGCCACCTTCAGGTTCACCGCGTCCATCCCGCCCTGCGACTGGATCGCCAGCGCGATCTTCTGAATCGCCTGCGAGTTCGCCTCGGCCACCGCGAGAATCGCGGCCGCCTCGCCCTGCGCCTGGTTGATCGCCGCCTGCTTCTCGCCCTCGGACTTCTGGATCGCCGCCTCGCGCGCGCCCGACGCGAGATTGATCTGCTCCTGCTTGCGCCCTTCCGACGCGGCGATCAGCGCGCGCTTCTCGCGCTCCGCGGTGATCTGCGCCTGCATCGCGTGCAGGATCTCCTTGGGCGGCGTCAGATCCTTGATCTCGTAGCGCAGCACCTTCACGCCCCAGTTCGAGGCCGCCTCGTCGAGCGCCGACACGATGCTGTGATTGATGAAATCGCGCTCCTCGAACGTCTTGTCGAGCTCGAGCTTGCCGATCACGGAGCGCAGCGTGGTCTGCGCGAGCTGCGTGATCGCGAGCACGAAGTTGCTCGACCCGTACGACGCCTTCATCGGATCGGTGACTTGAAAGTAAAGCACGCCGTCGACCTGCAACTGAGTGTTGTCGCGCGTGATGCAGATCTGGCTCGGCACGTCGAGCGGAATCTCCTTCAGCACGTGCCGGTATGCGATCCGGTCGACGAACGGCAGCACGATGTTCAGGCCGGGCGACAGCGTCGCGTGATAGCGGCCGAAGCGCTCGAGCACCCATGCGTGTTGCTGCGGCACGATCTTCACCGTCTGCGACACGATCACGAAAGCGATGACGAGCAGCACCGCCCAGACGATCAACGAATCCATGAAGCTGGTCCTCCTGGTTGGAATATGAAAACCGAATGCGCGAACACACGCGCAAAAACGAGTGCAAAAGCGCCCCTGACAACGCGCCCGATCATGCCGGCGGCTTCGCGGCGACGATCAGGCAAGTGCCGCGCACCGCCCGCACCTCGTACAGATGCGCGTCCTCGCGCTCGCCGGCGGCAAGCTCGACGTCCCACTGCGCGCCCCGATACTGCGCGCGCGCGCGGCGATCGTGCCACTGCTTGACTGCGATCGTCGCGCCGATGTCGATGTTGACGTCGGGATTCGCGGAGGCGTCGCGCTTCTGCTTGCGGCCGAGCCCCGAGCGCCTCAACGCGATCACGGCGACGAGCGCGACGAGCGCGGCGGCGGCAAGCTGCCACGCGGCGGGCACGCCCGCGAGATGCGCGAGGCCGCCCGCGAGAAAGCCGAGCGCGATCATCAGCAGGTAGAACGTTCCCGTCAGCAGTTCCGCCACGACGAACACGCCGACGCCGATCCACCAAAAAAACTGCCCCGATACCATCGCACCTCCCGTTGCGCAAAGAAAAACACCCCGGCGTTACCGGGGTGTTTATAGCACGAACCTTGCAATTCACCTTCATCCGGACGGCGATCGACGCCCGCCGCCCGGACCGGCGATTACCGCGAATTACTGCTTCGCGGCGAGCGCCTGCCACGTCTCGATGACCGTGTCCGGGTTCAGCGAGATCGAAGCGATGCCTTCGTCGGCGAGCCACTTCGCGAAATCCGGGTGATCGGACGGACCCTGACCGCAGATGCCGACGTACTTGTCGAGCTTGCGGCACGTGTCGATCGCGCGCTTCAACATGAACTTCACGGCCGGATCGCGTTCGTCGAAGTCGACGGCGAGCAGTTCCATGCCCGAGTCGCGATCGAGGCCGAGCGTCAGCTGCGTCAGGTCGTTCGAGCCGATCGAGAAGCCGTCGAAGTGCTGCAGGAACTCTTCGGCGAGAATCGCGTTCGACGGCACTTCGCACATCATGATGAGGCGCAGGCCGTTGTCGCCGCGCTTCAGGCCGAACTTCCCGAGCAGGCCGACGACGCGCTCCGCCTGCTTCACGGTGCGCACGAACGGCACCATGATCTCGACGTTGGTCAGGCCCATCTCGTCGCGAACGCGCTTGAGCGCCATGCACTCCATCTCGAACGCCTGCGCGAAGTCCTCGGCGATGTAGCGCGATGCGCCGCGGAAGCCCAGCATCGGGTTTTCCTCGTCCGGCTCGTAGCGCGAGCCGCCGATCAGCTTCTTGTACTCGTTCGACTTGAAGTCGGACAGGCGCACGATCACGGGCTTCGGATAGAACGCCGCCGCGATCGTCGCGATGCCTTCCGTCAGCTTGTCCACGTAGAACGCGCGCGGCGACGCGTGGCCGCGCGCGACGCTCTCGACCGCCTTCTTCAGGTCGGCGTCGATGTTCGGATACTCGAGGATCGCCTTCGGATGCACGCCGATGTTGTTGTTGATGATGAACTCGAGGCGCGCGAGGCCGACACCGGCATTCGGCAGTTGCGAGAAGTCGAACGCGAGTTGCGGGTTGCCGACGTTCATCATGATCTTGACCGGCACGCTCGGCAGCTCGCCGCGCTGCACCTCGGACACCTCGGTCTCGAGCAGGCCGTCGTAGATCTTGCCTTCGTCGCCTTCCGCGCACGACACGGTGACGAGCGAGCCGTCCTTCAGCACGTCGGTCGCGTCGCCGCAACCGACCACCGCCGGCACGCCGAGCTCGCGCGCGATGATCGCCGCGTGGCAGGTGCGGCCGCCGCGGTTCGTGACGATCGCGGACGCGCGCTTCATCACCGGCTCCCAGTTCGGGTCGGTCATGTCGGCGACGAGCACGTCGCCCGGTTGCACGCGCTCCATCTCCGACGGATCGTGAATCACGCGCACGGGGCCCGCGCCGATCTTCTGGCCGATCGCGCGGCCCGTCGCGAGCACCTGCGACTGGCCCTTCAGCTTGAAACGCTGCTCGACCTTGCCGTGCGCCTGGCTCTTCACCGTTTCGGGGCGCGCCTGCAGGATGAAGATCTTGCCGTCGCGGCCGTCCTTGCCCCACTCGATGTCCATCGGACGCTGGTAGTGCTTCTCGATGATGACCGCGTACTTCGCGAGCTCGATCACGTCGTCGTCGGTGATCGAATAGCGGTTGCGCTGCTCGTGCGGCACGTCGACCGTCTTCACGCGGCCCGGCTCGCCCGGCTGCGTGAACTCCATCTTGATCAGCTTCGAGCCGATCGAGCGGCGGATGATCGGGTACTTGTCCTGCTCGAGCGTCGTCTTGAACACATAGAACTCGTCCGGGTTCACCGCGCCCTGCACGACGGTTTCGCCCAGGCCGTAGCTCGCGGTGATGAACACGGCGTCCTTGAAGCCCGATTCGGTGTCGATCGTGAACATCACGCCGGCCGCGCCGACGTCCGAGCGCACCATCCGCTGCACGCCTGCCGACAGCGCGACCTCGGCGTGCGTGAAGCCCTTGTGCACGCGGTACGAGATCGCGCGGTCGTTGTACAGCGACGCGAACACGTGCTTCATCCGGTCGAGCACATCCTCGATGCCGACGACGTTCAGATACGACTCCTGCTGACCGGCGAACGATGCGTCGGGCAGATCTTCCGCGGTCGCGGACGAGCGCACGGCGAACGACAGCTCGCCCGGCGAGCCGTTCTTCAGGATCTCGAACTGCGAGCGGATTTCCTGCTCGAGGCGCGGCTGCAGCGGCGCGTCGACGATCCACTTGCGGATCTCGGCACCGGCTTCGGCGAGCGCCTTCACGTCGTCGACGTCGAGCGACTCGAGACGTTGCGCGATGCGTTCGGTGAGGTTGTTGTGCTGGAGAAAATCGCGGAATGCGAGCGCGGTCGTTGCGAAACCGGTGGGCACGCGCACGCCTGCCTCGGCCAGTTGGCTGATCATCTCGCCGAGCGACGCATTCTTGCCGCCGACGATTTCGACATCGGTCATTCGCAACTGCTCGAACGGAATTACATACGCCTGATCCTTTGCGACGTTTGCTGCGTTAGTCATACAAGCCCCTAAGTGTGAAAAAAATGCTCGATCGTGCAACGGGCTCGGAGCGCGGCCGCTTGCAAAAAGCGGGACGCGCATTGCACAACCTGTCGGATAAGCCTTCGCAGGGTCGCGGCGATTCCGGCGCGCTTGCAAAAAATCCCGGAAGAAAGGCGAAAAAGCAGACAAATCGCCGAACTTGCCGGGAATCCGTAGCGCATCGCGATCCGAAACGCGGCCGCGCCACGCATCAGCCGCAAGGGCTTATCCAACAGGTTGCCGCTATTCTACCGTGCCGGCTAGCGGATGTGGCGCAACCCGCTCGCAATGGCGCTCTAGCGCGCGGTTTCGACGCGCGGCGCACCGGAGCGCGTTTCCGGGCGCGGGCTCGCTCGCCGGATTGCCGGATTCCGTTCCGCGCCGAGGATGCCGGCGCCTGGCGACGGTGTGACATGGATGCGTTCGATGCACCGCGCATCGGCTTCAGCGCAAGGTGGTGGACGGCGCCAAGCAAGCGGCAAGCGGCGGACGGTGGCCGATTTCGGGTTTTCGATCTAGCCCCGAAACCTTGGCATGCAGCGCTCGGACACGGAATGCCGGATGTCGACGTACGCGTTGCAAGCCCGAACGCCCTTTCGTCGATGCGCGGCGCTCCGCCGGCCGGCCGCGCCTGCCGTTGCTCGTTTGCGCCGTCCGCCCGGGCGGCCCATGTGTGCCGGACGCATTCCGAAGACGCGCGCCGCCCCGCACCCGCGCCGCCAGAAAGCCGCGCCTCCACGTCCGGGCTCAGCCGCCGCCGGCCGCCCCGTCGATCAGCACGTAGCCGCGGCTGCGGCCGCCGCTGTCCGCGTCGGGCGTATTCATCGCCGCGTGGAGATCTGCCGTCGTCACCCAGACGGGCGGATACTTGTAGCGGGACACATCGAGAATCAGGAAGCGGTCGGCCGCGGCGTCGTACGCGCCGAGCGGCGAGATGTGGCCGCCCGTCTGCTGGCCGAGGCGGCTTCTCAGGTAGTTGACGAGCACGTAACGCCCCGGGCGGCCGAGGTGCGCGACCGCGTCCGCGCGAAATGCGTCGATCGACACGTCCGACGCGTGACGTATGTCGCCGCTCGCGCCGAGCGCGTGCGCGAGCGCGCCGAGCTGATCGAGCGTCATGCCGTGCAGTTCGATCTGCGCGCGCGGGCGAATCTTCTCGGTCGCGTCGTTGAGCACGTTGTCCTGCGTGAAATAATGGAACGGCGGATATTGCGCGGCGGCGGGCGCCGGCACGCGCAGCGCGTTCAGCACCATCACGAGCGACGCGACGCCGCAATAGCTCTGCGTCTGCTGCGTGACGAAGTGACTGCCGAGCGATGCGTACGCGCTGCGCGCGCCGCTCTCCGCCAGCATCCGCTCGCCGGCGCTGCTGCCGAGGTCGATCAGGCGGTCGGGCAACGGCAGGGGTTGCGCGGCCGCGCCGCCGATCAACGCAAGCGCGACGAGTACGGCGCTGGCGAATCTTTTGCTCACGATCATGGCTCCCGGGTCGTTCGACGAGCGAAGCGCCGCTCACGCGGCGCCCGCACGAGCATAGCGCGAAGCCGGCGGCGATGCGGCGCGACGCCTTGCGCCACGCCGATCGCGGCGCATCGCCCCCTCCGTCACCGAAGACGAATCCACGCAAGCGTGCGCGCCGCGCACCGGCGCGGCGTTGCTTATCGCGCGAAATCGGCCGTCTTCTTCACGAACGCGGCGAAGTTCGCGACGTCGAGGCTGCCGAAGCCCGTCACCGGGTCCCAGCCCGCGCCCGCCTTGTAGCCGTAGCCGCCCGAACCGTTGTGGCCGGATTTCACGTCGCGCGCAAGCGCGCGGTTTGACGGCACGTAGCGATAGAGGCTCGCGAGCGGAAAGCCGAGCCGGTTGCCGTTGTCGGATTGCACGCGCGCCCAGATGCCCGTGAAGATCGGTGCCGCGAGGCTCGTGCCGCCCCATTGCTCAGTCCGGCCGTTCACATAGACGTGCGCGCCGCTGCGGCCGTCCGCATCGAACGCGACGTCGGGCAGCGCGCGCGTTCTCGCCGACGCGCCGAGCACGCTTCGCTGCCACGCCGGCACCGCTTCGTTCTTGCTGTAACCGCCGCCCGTCGCCCAAAGACGCTGCGTGCCGTCGTAGCTGCCGTACGCGTCGTACACGCCGATCGGCTGCAAGCCCTCGTTCCACGCGACTTCGCCCGCATACGCGAGCGTCGTCTTGTCGGTCGACAGCGTCGTGCCGCCGACCGCGACGACGTACGGCGACGTCGCGGGCTCGCTGACCGAGTAGTTCGAGCGCGCCGGCACGCCCTGGCCACCCGACACGCGGCTCACGCTGCATTCGTACGCGCCCGCGTCGCCCGCCGCGACGACGAACGTCTGCCCCTGCGCGACCGCGCTCTTGAAGATCCGGTCATCCGCCGCCTGCGTGCCGGATGCGCGCGCATCCGCCTCGCACACGCCGAGCGACACGTTGATCACCTTCGCGACATTGTCCGCGACTGCGCGGTTGTACGCTTCGGTGATGTCGGAGAGCAGCATCGAAGGCGCCGCGTAGAACACGATTCCCTTCACTTCGCCGCCCGCCGCGCCGACGATCGCCTGGCTGTCCATATCCCATTCGCTCAGGCCCGAATTGTCGTTGTAGTCGCTGCCCGGCGGCCCGGTGCGTGTGACGGTCGCCGCGACGCGCGCGAGCCCCGCCTTCGCCGCGAACGTGTCGAGATCCCGCAGCACGGGTGCCGCGTCGCCCGCCATGATCACGCCGACTGTCGTCAGTGAAGCCGTCGGCGTCGCGCCCGCGCGGTAGATTCGCGAGAATTCGAGCGGATCGTGGCCCGTCAGCACGGGCGTGCCGCTCGCGGCCGCCGTCGCGTCGCTCGCGCGCGCGGCAAGCGACGCCTTCGCGCCGCCGACCGTGCCCGTCACCGCCGCCTGGCGGTTGTACGTGCGCGCGAGCGTCGCGTTGTCGAGCCCGAGCACGGCGCCGACGATCCGGCCGAGCTCGGCGGGCACCTGCGCCGCGTCCTGGTTCGCGTAGACGCGCCGGCCCTCGAGCGTGAAGCGCTTGAGCCGCGTGTTGAACGCCGTCTTGACCGCGGCCGCGGTGCCCGTCGCCGAGATCAGCAGCCGGTTCGGCGACACCTCGATGTCGCGGAACCCGGCCCGGCGCAGATGCGCTTCGACGAGCGCGACCTGTTGAGGCGTCGGCGCATGCCGCGCGGTGAATTCGGCGGGCGTGAGGGGCCGGCCGTAAGCGGCGCTGCCGGGGGTATGCAGATCGAGCAGGAAGCGATCGAGCTTTGCTTCGTCGTTGAGATTGAGACTGACGACAACGCGCACCGGCTCGCCGGGCGCCGCGTCGATCGCCTTTCCAGCCGCAGACGCCGCTGCCGAAGCCTGCGACGCGGCACGCGCCTGCTGCGGAAATGCCGGATAAGCGCGGGTCTGCGTGTCGACCCACGCCGGCGCCGCCGCGTGCGCGCTCAACGTCGTCGCGGCAAAAAGCGTCGCCGCGCAAATCGCGTGCTTCGTTTGCGGAGCACGAAGCCCGGCCCATTTTCTTGACGTCATTTTGTCGTTCCTCATTCGGTTTGAATACAGTCGAAACACCATGAAAGCGAACCGCCGAACTGCTTGCGGACGAGTGCCGCGATGACTGCTGCCCAGGCGCGAACGAGGCCGCTCTCCCGCCCCGGCCGCCAGACGACCTGTGAACGAATATCGCCGCCGGCTCTCGCGAAAGCCGGCGCCGCCCTCCCCAATCAAGCAGGATTCCGAATTAACCAGATCGACTAACGCCCTGATTCAAACTACGCCAATGGTCGTTCGACGAAATGATTCCGGTCTCCGCTATTGCCTGGCGCCTTTCGAGCAGCATGACGAAATATTACAGATCATTTCAACGCGCGCGCGTCTCGACTATTGCGCGATCCGCAAATGCTAATCGTCCGATCCGAAGCAATCGCTCGTCGCCGTTGCAGACGAGAAGACGCCGGACCGTCGGCGGCGGCTTCCCTCCGGGCCGCGCACCCACGCCTGCTAGAATGACCGCTTCCCGGCCGCGCGCGGCCGCCACGCACACGCTCGACGCTTCGATTCATGCTTCCAACCGTATTCATCGTCTCCGACGGCACCGGGATCACCGCCGAAACCTTCGCGCATTCGATCCTGTCCCAGTTCGATCAGAAATTCCGGCTCGTGCGCGTGCCGTTCATCGATTCGATCGAGAAGGCGTACGGCACCGTCCAGAAGATCGACGACGCCGCGCAGCACGACGGCCGCCGGCCGATCGTGTTCACGACGCTCGTCGACGGTGAATCGAACGAGATCGTCAAGCGCTCGAACGCGCTCGTGCTCGACATGTTCCAGCGCTTCGTCGAGCCGCTCGAGCAAGAACTGCAGTTGAAATCGAGCCATGCGATGGGCCGCGTTCACCAGAATGCGGATACCGAGGAATACAAGACGCGGATCGAGGCGATCAACTTCTCGCTCGCGCACGACGACGGCCAGTCGAATCGCAACCTTGCTGACGCGGACGTGATCCTGATCGGCGTGTCGCGCAGCGGCAAGACGCCGACGAGCCTGTATCTAGCGATGCAGTACGGCGTGAAGGCGGCGAACTACCCGCTGATTCCGGAAGACTTCGAGCGCGGCAAGCTGCCGACGCCGCTCCATCCGCATCGCGACAAGCTGTTCGGGCTGTCGATCGATCCGATGCGCCTCTCGGAGATCCGCAACGAGCGCCGCCCCGGCAGCAAGTACGCGGCGCCGGAGAACTGCCGCTACGAGATCAACGAGGCGGAGGCGATGATGCGGCGCGAAGGGGTCAAGTGGCTGTCGTCGACACACAAATCGATCGAGGAGATCGCGACGACGATCCTGCAGGAAATCAAGCTCGAGCGGCAGTCGTATTGACGACGCCGCGCGATGCGCGGCGCATCGCGCGGCATGCCCGGCGCGCTCGGCATGCATCGCGGCAAGCGGTGCGGGCAGCTTGCGCGATCGACGACGCGGGATCGCGCAAGCCGGCGCGCCGCCGTCGAATCACCGCGATCGCGAGAAAGAGAAAAAGCGCGCGTGCGTCATGCGCCGGGCGCGCGTTGCTGCCGGCATTGCTCGAAAAGGCAAACCGCAGCCGCAGCGGCCACGTTCAGCGATTCCATCCCGCCCGGCTGCGGAATCGTCACACGGTGCGTCGCCGCGTCGCGCCACCGGACGGACACGCCCGCCCCTTCGTTGCCGAATACCCACGCGACCGGCCCCGTCAGATCGCAGTCGTAGATCGCGCGCGCGCCGTGCGAATCGGTCAGCGCGACCGGAATCGCAAGCCGCTCGATCAGCGTGCCGGCGTCGACATCCTCGTGGATGTCGAGCAGGAAATGCGCGCCCATCGCCGAGCGCAGCACCTTCGACGACCACGCGTACGCGGTGCCCGGCGCGCAGAACACCTGCTTCACGCCCGCCGCGGCCGCGCTGCGCAGGATCGAGCCGACGTTGCCCGCATCCTGCACGCCATCGAGCACGACCGACGTGTTCGACACGCGCTCGGGCAACGCTGGCGCCGGCCTTGCGACGAGCAGCAACAGCCCGACGCCGTTGACGACGTTCGACAGTTGTCCGAACAGCGCGTCGGGCAGCGTGACGACCCGCGCCGGCTCGATGCGCGCGACGGTCTCGCGCGCCTCCGCGTGCGAGAGCGCGCCGTCGGTGACGACGCACAGCTCCGGCTGCCCCGCCGCATCGAGATAGGCGCTCGCGAGATGCAGCCCCTCGAGGAGCGCCTGGCCGCCGCGGCGCTGCTGATGGGTCGATCCCGCGAGCGCCTTCAGGCGCTTGTACAGCGGATTGTCGCGGGAAGTGATCGCTTTCATCGAATCAGATCGAAGGCTTCGCGCACCGGTGCGAACGAGCGCCGGTGATGCTCGCACGGCCCATGCTCGCGCAAGGCGGCGAGGTGCTGCGGCGTGCCGTAGCCCGCGTGCGCATCGAATCCGTACATCGGAAACTGCTGATGCAGCTCGACGAGCATCCGGTCGCGCGTGACCTTCGCGAGGATCGACGCGGCCGAGATGCTCGGCACGAGCGCGTCGCCGCCGACGATCGCTTCGCTGCGGATCGCGAGCATCGGGCAGCGGTTGCCGTCGATCTTCGCGAGCGTCGGCCGCACCGCGAGCCCTTCGACCGCGCGCTTCATCGCGAGCATCGTCGCGTGCAGGATGTTGAGAGTGTCGATTTCCTCGACGCTTGCCGATGCGACGCAGTATGCGAGCGCATGCGCGACGATTTCGTCGAAGAGCCGCTCGCGCTTCTTCGCGGACAGCGCCTTCGAATCGTCGAGGCCCACGATCGGCCGCGCCGGATCGAGCACGACGGCCGCCGCGACGACAGGCCCGGCAAGCGGGCCGCGCCCGGCTTCGTCGACGCCGCAGACGATCTCGCCCGGCGCGTCGAAATCGAGCGCGGGCTGGGCCGCGCCACCGGCGCCGCCGCGGGGTTTGCGAGCCGTCGCCATCAGTGCGGCTTCCTGCTGTCGATCACGCGCGCGACGGCCTCGGCCGCGCGCTGCGCGGTGTTCTGGCGCAACGCGAGATGCATGTCGGTGAAAATACCAGTGAGCGTGCGGCGGTTCGCATCGTCGCGCAGTTGCGTGAGCGTCGCGTCGGCGAGCGCCTCGGGCGTCGCGAAATGCTGCAGCAGCTCAGGCACGACGAAACGGCCCGCGAGGATGTTCGGCAATCCGACGTACGGCAGATAGCCCTGCCGGCGCATGATCTGCCCCGTGAGCCACGGCACCTTGTACGAGATCACCATCGGTTTCTTGAGCAGCGCCGCTTCGAGCGTCACGGTGCCGCTCTTCACGAGGATCGCATCGGCCGCCGTCATCGCGACCTGCGCGCGGCCTTCGGTCAGCGTGACCGACAGCAACGGGTGCGCGTCGACGAGCGGCTGCAGCAACTCGCGCAGCGCGGGCGTCGCGGCCGGCACGACGAAGCGCACGCCGGGCTCGCGCTGCTGCATCAACGCCATCGCGTCGAAGAACGTCGGGCCGATCAGCTCGATCTCCGAGCGGCGGCTGCCCGGCAGCACCGCGATCACGGGGCCGCTATCCGGCAGGCCGAGCGCGATTCGCGCGCCGTGCATGTCGGGTTCGAGCGGAATCTCGTCGGCGAGCGGATGGCCGACGAACGTCGCCGCGACGCCGGCCTTCTCGAGCAGTTCGGGCTCGAACGGGAACAGGCACAGCATGTGGTCGACGGCCTTGACGATCTTCTTGATCCGGCCGCCGCGCCATGCCCAGATCGACGGGCAGACGAAATGGACCGTCGGAATGCCGGCGCCGCGCAGCGCCTGCTCGAGGCCGAAGTTGAAATCGGGCGCGTCGATGCCGATGAACGCGTCGGGCGGTTCAGCGAGCAACTGGCGCTTGAGTTCGCCGCGAATGCGCAGGATCTCGGGAATGTGCTTGAGCGCCTCGACGTAGCCGCGCACCGCGAGCTTTTCCATCGGCCAGTGCGCGTCGAAATCCACGGCGGTCATGCGCGGCCCGCCGATCCCGTAATAGCGGGACGATGCGGGCAACTGCGCGTGCAGCCCGCCGAGGAGCGACGCGCCGAGCAGGTCGCCCGACGGTTCGCCCGCGACGAGCGCGACGCGCAGCGGTGTGGGTTGGAACGCCATCGTTCAGCGAATGATGCCGCGCTGCGACGACTCGACGAAGTCGACGAGCGCCTTCACGGCCGCGTCGCCGTCGCCGCCCGCCTGCGCGAGCTCGCTCAGCTGGACCTTCGCCTCTTCGAGCGACAGGCTGTTCTTGTACAGGATACGGTACGCGCTGCGCAGCGCGGAAATTGCGTCCGGCGAGAAGCCGCGTCGGCGCAGCCCTTCGACGTTGATCCCGTGCGGCTCGGCCTTGTTGCCCGCCGCGATCACGAACGGCGGAATGTCCTGCACGAGCGCGGACGCGCCGCCCAGCATCGAATGCGCGCCGATTCGCACGTACTGGTGAACGCCCGACATCCCGCCGACGATCGCCCAGTCGCCGATCTCGACGTGCCCCGCCATCTGCGCGTTGCTCGACAGGACCACGTGGCTGCCGACGCGGCAGTCGTGACCGATGTGCACGTACGCCATGATCCAGTTGTCGTCGCCGAGCGTCGTGACGCCCGCGTCCTGAACGGTGCCCGTGTGGATCGTCGTGAATTCGCGGATCGTGTTGCGATCGCCGATCACGAGCCGCGTCGGCTCGTCCTTGTACTTCATGTCCTGCGGACGGCCGCCCACCGACGCGTAATGGCCGATGCGATTGTCTTCGCCGATCGTCGTATGGCCTTCGATCACGCTGTGCGAGCCGATCGTCGTGCGCGCGCCGATCGTCACGTTCGAACCGACGATCGCGTATGGGCCGACCTCGACCGTCTCGTGGAGCTGCGCGCCCGGCTCGATGATCGCCGTGGGGTGAATCCTGCTCATGCGCCGTTGCCTCTCAATGTCTATGTCGCGTTGCGTAGCCTTGCGTGCCGCGCGCTCAGGGCGCCGCGTCGGCCGTCTTGACCGTGCACATCAGCTCGGCTTCCGCCGCGACCTTGCCGTCCACTTCCGCAACGGCCTTGAACTTCCAGATGCCGCGAATATAGCGCTCGAACGTCACGTTCAGGATCAGTTGATCGCCCGGCTCGACGACGCGCTTGAAGCGCGCGTTGTCGATGCCGACGAAGTAATACAGCGTGTTCTCCGGATCCTTCGGCTCCGCCTCGGCGAACGTGAGGAGCGCGGCCGCCTGCGCGAGCGCTTCGATGATCAGCACGCCCGGCATCACCGGCCGCTTCGGGAAGTGGCCGGTGAAGAACGGCTCGTTGACCGTCACGTTCTTCAACGCTTTGATGGACTTGTGCGGTTCGAGTTCGAGCACGCGATCGACGAGCAGAATCGGATACCGGTGCGGCAGCAGCGTGAGGATCTTGTGAATGTCGAAGTTGATTTTTTCAGTGCTCATGATGGTTCGTCTCACGCAATGGCTGCGCGGTGATAACTGCAAATGCTGATGCGGGCCGCGTTGGGGAAAGCGGCGCGCGGTTCGATCGGCCGGCGCGGCGGGCAGCCTGCGAGTGCTGCGTCGCGAGATCCGGCCGACGTGAGTTCATGCGCCGCCGGCGTCGCCTTCCCGCGCGGCCAGTGCGGTCTCGAGCGCCTTGATCCGATCGCGCAGCTTGTCCAGATTGCGCACGAGCGCCGCGCTCTTGTTCCAGTCGCCGTGCTCGACGGCCGGAAACGCGCTCGTATAGATGCCGGCCTTCGGCAGCGATTTCGATACGCCCGACTTCGCGGTGACGATCACGTAGTCGCCGAGCGTCACGTGGCCGGCGACGCCGACCGCGCCGCCGATCATGCAGTGCTTGCCGATCGTCGTGCTGCCCGCGATGCCCGCGCAGCCGGCGATCACCGTGTATGCGCCGATCCGGCAGTTGTGGCCGATCTGCACGAGATTGTCGATCTTCACGCATTCGTCGATGACGGTATCCGCCATCGCGCCGCGGTCGATCGTCGTGTTCGCGCCGATCTCGACGTCGGGGCCGACCTTCACGCCGCCGACCTGCGGAATCTTGACCCACGCGCCCGTGCGCGCGTCGCCTTCGCCGACGAAATCCGGCGCGAAGCCGAAGCCGTCGGAGCCGATCACGGCGCCCGAATGGACGATCGCGCGCGGCCCGAGCGTGCAGCCGTGATAGATCGTGACGTTCGGGTACAGGTGCGAGTCGTCGCCGATCCGCGTGCCGCGCCCGACGAACACGTTCGCGTCGAGTTGCACGCGCTCGCCGATCACGGCGCCCGCCTCGACGCTCACGTGCGGGCCGATCACCGCGCTCGCGGCGACCTGCGCGGCAGGATCGATCGTCGCGCTTGGATGCACGCCGGCCGCGCGCTGCGGCGCGGCGAGATCGATGAACATCTGCGCGACCCGCGCGAAATACGCGTAGGGATTCGGCGTGATGATGAAATTGCGGCCGTTCGCGGCCGCGCCGAGCTTCTCGAGATCACGCGGCGCGATCAGCACCGCGCCGGCGGCGGTCGTCTCGACCTGCGCCAGATACTTCGGATTCGCGAGGAACGCGAGGTGCTGCGGGCCAGCCTGATCGAGCGGCGCGAGACCGCCGACCTCGCGCCGGCCGTCGCCGACGATCTCGCCGCCGAACCGCGCGACGAGCGCCTCAAGCGTCAATGCCATTCGACGTTCGCTCCGTTCAGTTCGACAGGCTCGAAGGCGATGCGAGCGCCTTCAGCACCTTGTCGGTGATGTCGATGCGCGGACTCACGTACACCGCTTCCTGCACGATCAGATCGTAGTTCTGCTGCTCGGCGATCTGCTTGATCACCTTGTTCGCCTTGTCGAGCACCGCCGCGAGCTCCTCGTTGCGGCGCTGGTTCAGGTCCTCGCGGAACTCGCGCTGCTTGCGCTGGAAATCGGTGTCGAGCTGCGCGAGGTCGCGCTGCTTCTGCGCGCGGTCGTTGGGCGACATCGTCGGACCGTTCCGGTCGAGCGCGTCGGACATCGACTTCAGGCGCGCGGCCATGTCCTGCAGATCCTTGTCGCGCTTCGCGAACTCGGCTTCGAGCTTCGTTTGCGCGGCCTTCGCGGGCGCGGATTCGCGCAGGATCCGATCCGAATTGACGGCCGCGATGCGCGCGACGTCCTGCGCATGCGCGGCCGTCGCGCCGAGCGCGGCAGCGAGCGCCAGCGCGCACATCACTCGTTTCGAAAACTTACCGGTTAGCAAGATTACCCTCTCGATGCTGTAGTCAGTGCCTGATCGATCAGAATGCCGTCCCGATCTGGAACTGGAATTTCTGATACTGATCGCCTTCGTGCTTCTGCAGCGGGAAGCCCAAGCTCAGCTTGAGCGGCCCGATCGGCGAGATCCACGCGAGACCGACACCGTAACCGTAGCGCAGGCCGTTCGCGCCCGTGCTCGTGCCGCCCGGCGCGTTGCCCCACACGTTGCCGCCGTCGAGGAACGTGAACACGCGCAGCGTGCGGTCGTAGCCCGTGCCCGGCAGCGGGAACGTCAGCTCGATGTTGCCGACCACCATCTTCGAGCCGCCGATCGGATCGTTCGTCTTCGTGTCGCGCGGGCCGAGCGAGCTAGGCTCGTAGCCGCGCACGGAGCCGATACCGCCCGCGTAGTAGTTCTTGAAGATCGGGTACGGATTGCCGATGCCGTTGCCGTAGCCCGCCTGGAAGTTCAGGCCGAGGATGAAGCCGCGCGCGAACGAGTAGTAGTACTGGCCCTGCACGTCCATCTTGTAGTACTGGATCTTGCCGACCGGCACGCCGTATTCGGCGTTCGCCTGCGTGAAGTAGCCGCGGCTCGGGATCAGCGCGCTGTCGCGCGCGTCGCGCGACCAGCCGATCGTGAGCGGCACCGTGTTCGACACGCGGCCGAACTCGTTCACGTAATCCTGATACGACTGCGGCGTGTTCGAATCGACGTCGAGACGGTTCTGCTCGAAGCCCGCGCCGAAATAGACCGTGTCGGTTTCCGAGAACGGAATGCCGAATTTCAGGTTGCCGCCCGCCGTGATGATCCGGAAGCTCGAGTTCGTCGAGTAATAGAGCGGCTGATACGTGCGGTAGAACACGTCGGTGATCCGCTTGATGCCGTCGACGGTGAAGTACGGGTCGACCTGCGTGACGGTCAGCGTGCGGTAGCTCTTCGCGGTGTTCACGTTCACCGCGAGACTCGTGCCGGAGCCGAACACGTTGTCCTGCGAGATGCCGGCCGACAGCACGACCTTGTCCGTCGACGAGAAGCCCGCGCCGAGCGTGATCGCGCCCGTCGGCTTTTCGGCGACCTTCACGTTCACGTCGACCTGGTCGTTCGTGCCTTCGACGGGCACCGTCGTCACGTCGACGTCGGTGAAGTAGCCGAGACGGTTCACGCGGTCCTTCGACAGCGCAAGGCGGCTCGAATCGAACCACGAGCTCTCGAGCTGGCGCATCTCGCGGCGCACGACCTCGTCGCGCGTGCGCGTGTTGCCGACGATGTTGATCCGCCGCACGTACACTCGGCGGCTCGGATCGACGACGAGCGTGAGGCCCACCTTGTGCGTCGCCTGATCGATCTCCGGCTGCGCGTTCACCGTCGCGAACGCGTAGCCGTACTGGCCGAGCTTGTCGACGATCGCCTTCGTCGTCTGCTGCAGCTTCTCGGCCGAGAAGCGGTCGCCCGGCTTGATCTTCACGAGCTTCTCGAGCTCGGCCTGGCGATCCAGCAGATTGCCCGCGAGCTTCACGCTCGATACCGTGTACGGCTCGCCTTCATGCAGCGCCACCGTCAGGTACATGTCCTTCTTGTCCGGCGAGATCGACACCTGCGTCGACTCGATGTTGAACTCCAAATACCCGCGGTTCAGGTAGTACGAGCGCACGTTCTCGAGGTCGCCCGTCAGCTTTTCCTTCGAGTACAGGTCGTTCTTCGTGTACCACGAGAACCAGTTCGGCGTGGACAGCTGCATCTCGTCGCGCAGCGTGCTCGTCTTGAACGCCTTGTTGCCGATGAAGTTGATCTGACGGATCTTCGCGCTCGGGCCTTCGGCGACCGCGAACAGGATCGACACGCGGTTCGCGTCGACCGGCGTGACCGTCGTCGACACTTCCGCCGCGTAGAAGCCGCGCGTCAGGTACTGGCGCTTCAACTCCTGCTCGGCCTTGTCGACGAGCGCCTTGTCGTAGTAACGCCCCTGCGACAGGCCCACCGCCTTCAGCGCCTTGTTCAGGTTGTCCTTGTCGAATTCCTTGATGCCGGTGAAGTCGATCGACGCGATCGCCGGACGCTCCTGCACCTGCACGATCACGACGCTGCCCTGCGTCGCGATCCGCACGTCGTTGAAGAAGCCCGTCGCGTACAGCGCGCGAATCGCTTCGGATGCCTTGTCGTCGGTGAACGTATCGCCCTGCTTGATCGGCAGGTAGGCGAACACGGAACCCGCTTCGACGCGCTGCAAGCCTTCGATCTTGATGTCCTGCACCACGAAGGGCGCCGTTGCGTGTGCCGCGAGACCATGCGCGGCGAGCGCCGCGGCAGCAACCGTCTTAGGTACGAAGCGATGAGGTTTGAACAACATGCATCCCCAGTGTTTAAGCTTGCATCAGATCAGGCGGCCACCGTTGCAGTTGCCGCCCGACGCGTCAAAAATGGATTAACCGAGCCAGATCGTTGAACAGCGCGATCGCCGACAACGCGACGATGCAGATCAACCCCGCTCTTTGCAGAATCAGTTGCCAGCGCTCCGATACGGCCTTGCCGGTCGCGGCTTCAACCAGATAATATAACAGATGCCCCCCGTCCAAAACGGGAATCGGCAGCAAGTTCAGCACGCCTAGGCTAATGCTGACAAGGGCGAGAAACGATAGGAACGCCGACAAACCGAGCCTCGCGCTCTTGCCCGCATAGTCGGCGATCGTCACCGGGCCGGACAGGTTCTTCAGCGACGCTTCGCCCGTCACCATCCTGCCGAACATCGTCAGCGAATACACCGAAATGTCCCACGTGCGCCGCACGCCGAGCTCGACGCTCTCGAGCACGCCGTAACGCACGTCCACGCTCGGCGTCTGCAGCGCGAGCGCCGCGCCGATGCGTCCCACCTGCTTGCCCGTTTCGTCGTCGCGCTGCGCCTGCGGCACGATCGACACCGTGCGCTCGACGCCCGCGCGTTCGATCCGCAGCGCGAGCGCGCGGCCCGCATGCGCCTTCACGTCGTCGATGAAACGCGTCGAGCCGCCGATGCGCGCGCCGTCGAGCGACACGAGCTTGTCGCCCGCCTGAAGCCCCGCCTGTTGCGCGGCGCCGCCCGGCAACACCGACGTCACCGTCAGCGATCCGCCGCCCGGCTCTAGACCGAGGCGCGACATGAAATCGTCGTCGATCTCGCGATCGGCGATGCCGTGCAGATCGACACGGAAATCGTAGGTGGCGCCGTCCGCGCGATTGCGCGCGCCGAGCACGACATCCTTGCGGTCGAACGCCGCACCGAGCAGCTTCCAGCGCAGATCGGACCACGAGCGCACCGGCTCCGCGTCGCCGCCCTGGGCGCCGCCCGCGCCCACGGTGCGGATCGACACGATCGTCTCGCCGCCGTCGAAGCCCGCGACCGCGGCGGGCGTGCCGGCCGCCGGCGGCGCGACGATCGCGGCCGGCTCGGTCACGCCGGTCGCGAACACGGCCGAAAAGAGCACGATCGCGAGCAGGAAATTGGCGATCGGACCCGCCGCGACGATCGCGATCCGCTTGCCGACCGGTTGCCGGTTGAACGCGAGCGGCAGTTCGCTCGCGCGAATGCCGTCGCCGGGATCGCGCTCGTCGAGCATTTTCACGTAGCCGCCGAGCGGCAGCGCGGACAACGTCCACTCGGTACCCGTCTTCTTGCTGACCCAGCGCGCGACCGGCGCGCCGAAGCCGATCGAGAAGCGCAGCACCTTGACGCCGCACCAGCGCGCGACGCGGTAATGCCCGTACTCATGCACGACGACCAGCACGCCGATCGCCACAGCAAACGCGATCAGTTCGACCAGCACGTTCATGAGCGTGTCGACTCCATTCAGGCGGCTCGCTCGACGCTGGGCGCGGGCAGCTTGTCGATGAACGCCGTCGCCGCGCGGCGCGCGTCGGCGTCCGCGCCGATCACGTCGTCGAGGCCGCTCGGCGTACGATTGGACAGCCCGCTCAGCACCGCGTCGACCGTCTGCGCGATCGCGGTGAAGCGGATGCGGCGCGACAGGAACGCGTCGACCGCGATCTCGTTGGCCGCATTGAGCGCCGCGCTCGCGACGCCGCCCGCCTCGAGCGCATCGATGGCGAGCGCGAGACACGGAAAGCGCGCGTAGTCGGGCTTCTCGAACGTGAGCGTCGCAATCTGCGCGAGATCGAGCTGCGCGACGCCCGCGTCGACACGCTCGGGAAACGCGAGCGCATGCGCGATCGGCGTGCGCATGTCCGGATTGCCGAGTTGCGCGAGCACCGAGCCGTCGCAATATGACACGAGCGAATGGATCACGCTCTGCGGGTGGATCAACACGTCGATGCGCTCGCTCGGCAGGCCGAACAGCCAGTGCGCCTCGATCACCTCGAGGCCCTTGTTCATCATCGTCGCGGAATCGACGGAGATCTTGCGGCCCATCACCCAGTTCGGATGCTTGCACGCCTCGTCGGGCGTGACGCTCGCGAGCGTCACGGGCTCGCGCGTGCGGAACGGGCCGCCCGACGCGGTCACGATGATCTTCGCGATCCCGCCATGCTCGGCCGCGTCGCGCGGCATGCACTGGAAGATCGCGTTGTGCTCGCTGTCGACGGGCAACAGGATCGCGCCGTGATCGCGCACCGCGTCCATGAAGATCGCGCCCGACATCACGAGCGCCTCCTTGTTCGCGAGCAGGATGCGCTTGCCCGCGCGTGCGGCGGCGAGGCTCGGCGCGAGCCCCGCCGCGCCGACGATCGCCGCGACGACGGTGTCGCAGCCGTCGCTCTTCGATACGTCGACGAGCGCCTGCTTGCCGTACGCGACCTGGGTCTTGCTGCCCGCGGCGCGCAATTGCGCCTCGACCCGCGCGGCGGTTTCGGCGTCGCCGACCACCGCGACGTCGGGCGCAAAGCGCAGGCACTGGGCGACGAGCTTGTCGCCGTTGCGGTGGGCCGTGAGCGCATGAACCGCGAAGCGCTCCGGATGACGCGTGACGACATCGAGCGTGCTGTCTCCGATCGAGCCCGTCGAACCGAGCAATGTCAGACGTTTTTGCATAATAGAGTCTAGTTTTAACCGAGCAGCAGCATCGCGAGCGGCAGCACGGGCAACAGCGCGTCGACGCGGTCGAGCACGCCGCCGTGGCCCGGCAGCAGGCCGCTCGAGTCTTTCACGCCGGCTTGGCGCTTGAGCAGCGACTCGAACAGGTCGCCGACCACGCTGAACGCGACGAGCACCGTGAGCGCCGCGAATGCGCCCGCCACGCCGTAATGCGCGACGAACGCCGAATAAAGGGTCGGTTCAAAGGCATGCGCGGCGCCAGCCGCGCCGGCGACGATCATCACCGCGAGCCAGCCGCCCGCCGCGCCTTCCCACGTCTTGCCGGGGCTCACCGACGGCGCGAGCTTGTGCTTGCCGAACGCCTTTCCGGCGAAGTATGCGCCGATATCGGCAAGCCATACCACCAGCAGCAACGACAACACGAAGGGTACGCCTTGCGCGCGCGCGGCGACGAGCGCATGCCAGCACGCGGAAAAGACGATAAGGCCCGCGACGAGCAGGAACGGCTTCCACGCGCGCTCGGCGAGCGCCGGCTTGCGCCAGAGCGCATACGGGCCCGCCAGCAGCCAGAACACGCCCGCCGCTTCGAAAAGCGGCCGCGCGGCGTGCGCGCCGATGCCAAGCCGCGTGCTCGCGCCGAGCGCGAGCGCCGCGACCACCGCATACGCGACGGGGCCGATCCCACCTAGCTTCAACAACCGCCCCCACTCCCACGCGGCGAATACGAGCGCGAGCGCGATCAGCGCGCCGAACGCGGAAAGCGGCGCGAACAGCGTCACGGGCAGCAGCACTGCCAGCAGCACGACCGCCGTGATGACACGGGTCTTCAGCATGAAAGGGAGTCGGCGTCCTGGGCCTGGGGTTCGAGCTGCGCGCTCGTGCGGCCGAAGCGGCGTTCGCGGTGCGTGTACGACGCGAGCGCCTCGGCGAGCGCGCCGGCGTCGAAATCCGGCCAGAATGTGTCGGTGAAGTAGAACTCGGTGTACGCGAGCTGCCAGAGCAGGAAATTGCTGATGCGCTGCTCGCCGCCCGTGCGGATGAACAGATCCGGCTCGGGCGCATAGGCCATCGCCAGATGGCGGGCGAACGCGTCCTCGTCGATTTCGGCCGCGCGCCCTTCGCGCGCCGCCTCTTCGACGAGCTTGCGCGTCGCCTGCAGGATGTCCCAACGACCGCCGTAGTTCGCGGCGATCGTCAGCGTCAAGCGTGTGTTGCGCGCGGTCTTCGTCTCCGCGCGGCGGATCAGCGCCTGGATGCGCGGCTCGAACTTCGTCAGATCGCCGATGACGCGCAGCCGGATGCCGTTCGCGTGCAGCTTGCCGACCTCGCGCTCGAGCGCGGTGATGAACAGGCGCATGAGGAACGACACTTCGTCGTTCGGCCGGCGCCAGTTCTCGGAGCTGAACGCGAAGAGCGTCAGATATTCGACGCCCGAGCGCGCGCACCCCTCGACGACCGAACGCACCGCGTCGACACCGCGCGTGTGTCCCGCGACGCGCGGCAGGCGGCGCTCGGTCGCCCAACGGCCGTTGCCGTCCATGATGATCGCGATGTGACGCGGCACGGCGGCGACGTCAGGCACGCGAACGGTAGAGCTGGTATAGGTCATGGCCGCTGAGACTGTAGCTGCAGAAAAAAGTGCGACGCAAGGCGGCTTCAGACCGTCATGATCTCCGCTTCCTTGCTCTGGACGAGCTTGTCGATCTCCGCGACGTGCTTGTCCGTCAGCTTCTGCACGTCGTCGCCCGCGCGGCGCTCGTCGTCCTCGGAGATTTCCTTGTCCTTGACGAGCTTCTTCAGTTGCTCGTTGGCGTCGCGGCGCAGGTTGCGCACGGCGACCTTCGCCGTTTCGCCCTCGCCCTTGACGACCTTCGTCAGCTCGCGGCGGCGCTCTTCGGTGAGCGCCGGCATCGGCACGCGGATCAGGTCGCCCGCCGTCGCCGGATTCAGGCCCAGATCGGCCTCGCGGATCGCCTTCTCGACCTTCGCGACCATGTTCTTTTCCCACGGCTGCACGCCGATCGTGCGCGCGTCGACGAGCGTCAGGTTCGCGACCTGCGAAATCGGCACCATCGAACCGTAGTAGTCGACCTGCACGTGATCGAGCAGGCCGGTATGCGCACGGCCCGTGCGGATCTTCGCCAGATCGTTCTTGAACGCTTCGATCGAGCGCTGCATCTTCTGCTCGACGCCCTTCTTGATATCAGCGACACTCATTTCAACCTCCGAACCTTCCGAACTTCAAAACGATGCGGGCAACGGCCAAAGGCGGCGCTTTGCGCCGCCGGCCCGCATCGGCGAGAGTTTACACGTGGACGAGCGTGCCCTCGTCCTCACCTTGAACGATACGTTTGAGCGCACCCGGCTTGTTGATCGAAAACACGCGGATCGGCAGCTTCTGGTCGCGGCAGAGCGCGAACGCCGTCGCGTCCATCACCTGCAGGTTGCGGCCGATCGCCTCGTCGAAGCTGATCGACGAATAGCGCGTCGCCGACGGGTCCTTCTTCGGATCGGCCGAATAGACGCCGTCGACCTTCGTCGCCTTCAGCACCACCTCGGCGCCGACTTCCGAGCCGCGCAGCGCGGCCGCCGTGTCCGTCGTGAAGAACGGGTTGCCCGTGCCCGCCGCGAAGATCACCACCTTGCCCTCCTCGAGCTGGCGGATCGCGCGTGGCCGGATGTACGGCTCGACCACCTGGTCCATCCGCAGCGCCGATTGCACGCGCGCCTCGATGCCCGCGTGGCGCATCGCGTCCTGCAGCGCGAGCGCGTTCATCATCGTCGCGAGCATCCCCATGTAGTCGGCCGTCGCGCGGTCCATGCCGGCCGCTCCGCCCGCGACACCGCGAAAGATGTTGCCGCCGCCGATCACGACCGCGAGCTGCGTGCCGAGACGCACGACTTCTGCGATGTCGGCAACCATCCGCTCGATCGTCGCGCGATTGATGCCGAAGGCATCGTCGCCCATCAGAGCTTCGCCGGAAAGTTTGAGGAGGACGCGTTTATAGGCATTGGACATAAGGACTTCCGAGCGACGAGAGGATGACAAGCACGAACTGTAGGGGCGAAATGCTGGTTCGGGCAAGCGCCGCCGGGCCGGGCTGGCTGAAAGACCCGTCAGGCGGCGCTGCCGGCCGCGGCGGAACGGTCGTCCGCCGCGGGTCAAGCGTACTGCTGGTTACCGCTTTTACGACTGGTTACTGCTGCTTCGCGGCGGCGACCTGCGCGGCCACTTCCGCCGCGAAGTCGTCCTGGCGCTTCTCGATGCCTTCGCCGACCACGAAGAGGGCAAACTTTTGCACCGCCGCATTCGAGGCCTTCAGCATCTGCTCGATCGTCTGCTTGTCGTTCTTCACGAACGGCTGGTTCAGCAGCGACACTTCCTTCAGGAACTTCTGGACGCTGCCGTCGACCATCTTCGCGACGATCTCGGCCGGCTTGCCCGATTCGGCAGCCTTCTGCTCGGCGACGCGGCGCTCCTTCTCGATCAGTTCGGCCGGCACGTCGTCCGACGACAGCGAGACGGGCTTCATTGCCGCGACGTGCATCGCGACGTCCTTGCCGACCTGCTCCTGCTCGCCCGTGTACTCGACGATCACGCCGATGCGGCTGCCGTGCAGGTAAGTCGCGAGCTTGTTCGACGTTTCGAAACGAACGAAACGGCGGATCGAGATGTTCTCGCCGATCTTGCCGACGAGCGCGAGGCGCACTTCGTCGACGGTCTTGCCGTCGAGCGGCAACGCGGACAGCGCAGCGACGTCGGCCGGGTTCTGCGTCGCGACGAGTTCAGCGACCGTCTTCGCGAACGCGTTGAAATCGTCGTTCTTCGCGACGAAGTCGGTTTCGCAGTTCAGCTCGACGAGCGCGCCGGCATTGGCGCCGACGAACGATGCGACGACGCCTTCGGCCGTCACGCGCGACGCGGCCTTGCTCGCCTTGTTGCCGAGCTTCACGCGCAGCAGTTCTTCGGCCTTGGCCATGTCGCCGTCGGCTTCCGTCAGCGCCTTCTTGCACTCCATCATCGGTGCGTCGGTCTTCGCGCGCAGTTCTGCCACCATGCTTGCGGTAATTGCCGCCATCATTCGCTCCTTGAGTCTGTATTCACAACGCCGCCCGCACTTCGACGCAGGCGACAGGCATTCGTTTCCGGACGTTTGCGCAATCCTTGCGCCGCGTCAGCCCGGATCGGCCGCCCGAAAAAAAGCGGCTTAAAAAAAGGGGGCCTGTTGAGAGCCCCCTTTTTGCGCCGGCTCGGGGCCGATTACGCGTTTTCCTCGACGTATTCGTCGTCGCCGCGCACCGCCTGGACCACTTCGTTGACCGCGTTCGCGCGGCCTTCGAGGATCGCGTCGGCAACGCCTTCGGCGTACAGCGCGACTGCCTTGCTCGAGTCGTCGTTACCCGGGATCACGTAATCCACGCCTTCCGGCGAGTGGTTCGTATCGACCACCGCGATGACGGGCACGCCCAGCTTGTTCGCCTCGGTGACGGCAATCTTGTGGTAGCCGACGTCGACGACGAAGATCGCGTCCGGAATGCCGCCCATGTCCTTCACGCCGCCGATCGACTTCTGCAGCTTGGCGATTTCGCGCTCGAACAACAGCGCTTCCTTCTTGCTCATCTTCTCGAGCTCGCCCGCCTCGACCGCCGCTTCCATGTCCTTCAGGCGCTTGATCGACACCTTCAGCGTCTTGAAATTGGTCATCATGCCGCCGAGCCAGCGCGCATTAACGTACGGCATGCCCGCGCGCTGCGCTTCCTGGGCGATCGTGTCGCGCGACTGGCGCTTCGTGCCGACGAAGAGGATCGTGCCGCGGTTCGCCGCCAGCTGACGCACGTACTTCTGTGCGTCGTTGAACATCGGCAGCGTCTTTTCGAGGTTGATGATGTGAATCTTGTTGCGGTGGCCGAAAATGAAGGGGGCCATCTTCGGGTTCCAGAAGCGCGTCTGGTGACCGAAGTGGACACCGGCTTCCAGCATTTGGCGCATCGTGACTGCCATTTGTATTCTCCACGAGGGTTTGGGTCTTAAGCCGGCTGCCGTATCATGGCGCGACGGCGGGCACCGCCCTTGCCGTTCGCGCCGCGACACCCTGGGTGCGCCGGCTCGCGATTTCGGCGCGCATCTTCGAAAGAAATTCGAAAGCTTCGCGCCCGAGGCCTCCGCCGCCGCCATCACGCCCCGAAACGAAAACTCAATCGTTCCCGCACCGGGCAAAACAGCAACTTAAGCGTCGACTTAGCCAATCAGTATAGCACGCGGGCATGACGGCCCTCAAGTCGCCCGCCGCTTTCGCCGCGCGGGCAAGTACCCGGCCCCGCCGCACGACGGCCTGGCCCACGTCATGCGAGCAAGCAGAAATTCGCGCCAGAATTCGTGCTGCGACGGCCCGCGAAGGGCTGCGACGGCTGGAATAAGGTGCGATAATTGCGCAATTCACCGCATTTCAGGCATCGACTCATGGCTATTACGCTCAAAAACGAACACGACATCGCGCAGATGCGCATCGCCTGCCGTCTCGCGAGCGAAGTGCTCGACTACATCACGCCGTTCGTCGTCGCCGGCGTGACGACGGGCGAACTCGACCGCCTCTGCCACGAGTACATGATCAATGTGCAGGGTACGGTGCCCGCGCCGCTCAACTACCAGCCGCCGGGCTATCCGCCGTTCCCGAAGGCGATCTGCACTTCGGTCAACGACGTGATCTGCCACGGCATTCCGGGCGACAAGACGCTGAAGAACGGCGACGCGCTGAACATCGACATCACCGTCATCAAGAACGGCTATTTCGGCGACACGAGCCGGATGTTCCTCATCGGCGAGGGCTCGATCCTCGCGAAGCGCCTCGTGCAAACCACCTACGAATGCATGTGGCTCGGCATCGACCAGGTGAAGCCCGGCGCGCATCTCGGCGACATCGGCCACGCAATTCAGAAGCATGCGGAGGCGCAAGGCTACAGCGTCGTGCGCGAATACTGCGGCCACGGCATCGGCACGGTGTTCCATGAAGATCCGCAGGTCGTCCACTACGGACGCCCCGGCACGGGCATCGAGCTCAAGCCGGGCATGATCTTCACGATCGAGCCGATGATCAACGCCGGCAAGCGCGACATCCGTACGATGCCCGACCAGTGGACCGTCAAGACCCGCGACCGCAGCCTGTCCGCGCAGTGGGAGCACACGATTCTCGTCACCGAAACAGGCCACGAGGTGCTGACGGTGTCGGCCGGCACGCCGGCGCGCCCGACGTTCGCCGCGCCGGCGACGGCGGCCTGAGCGGCTGCGGCGCGCCTCGCGTGCGCCGCAAGCCGCTTCGTTCGCTTCAACCCGCTCGATTTAGCCAGGTAGCCGCTCGCGTCGTCGCGCGCGGCCGTTCAACCGCCCAATCCGATCGCCGCCCATGAGCGCATCCGTCGCCGCGCCGCCTCCCGCGCTGTCGCGCAAAGCCGAATTCAAGGCCGCGAAAGCCGAGTTGCTCGCGCGCTTCCAGACCGCGACCAACGTCACGCCGCTGATGCACGCGCTGTCGCGCGCGACCGACGACGCGCTGCGCCGCCTGTGGCACGAATGCGGGCTGCCCGCGACGCTCGCGCTCGTCGCGGTCGGCGGCTTCGGGCGCGGCGAGCTGTCGCCGCACTCGGACGTCGACATTCTCGTGCTGCTGCCCGATGCGCACGCGCGCGAGCTCGACGAACGGATCGAGCGCTTCATCGGCATGGCGTGGGATCTCGGGCTCGAGATCGGCAGCAGCGTGCGCACGGTCGACCAGTGCATCGAGGAGGCGTCGCAGGACGTCACCGTACAGACTTCGCTGCTCGAGGCGCGCCGCATCGTCGGCAGCACGGCGCTCTTCGAGCGCTTCATGCTGCGCTATCGCGAAGCGCTCGACGCGCGCGCGTTCTTCCAGGCGAAGGTGCTCGAGATGCGCCAGCGCCACGCGAAGTTCCAGGACACGCCGTACAGCCTCGAGCCGAACGTGAAGGAAAGCCCCGGCGGCCTGCGCGATCTGCAGACGATTCTCTGGATCGCGCGCGCGGCGGGTTTCGGCAGCAGTTGGCGCGAGCTCGACACGCGCGGGCTCATCACCGATCGCGAGGCGCGCGAGCTGCGCCGCAACGAAGGCTTCCTGAAGACGCTGCGCGCGCGGCTGCACGTGATCGCCGGGCGGCGCCAGGACATCCTCGTGTTCGATCTGCAGACTCAGGCGGCCGAGAGCTTCGGCTACCGCCCGACGCCCGCGAAGCGCGCGAGCGAGCAGTTGATGCGGCGTTACTACTGGGCCGCGAAGGCGGTCACGCAGCTCGCGACGATCCTGATCCAGAACATCGAGGCGCAGCTCTTCCCGGCGACGAGCGGCGTCACGCGCGTGCTGTCGCCCGGGCGCTTCGTCGAGAAGCAGGGCATGCTCGAGATCGCCGCGGACGACGTGTTCGAGCGTCACCCGGACGCGATCCTCGAAGCGTTCCTGTTGTACGAGGCGACGCGCGGCGTGAAGGGTCTGTCCGCGCGCACGCTGCGCGCGCTCTACAACTCGCGCGACGTGATGAACAACGCGTGGCGGCGCGATCCGCGCAACCGCCATACGTTCATGCAGATCCTGCAGCAACCGGAAGGCATCACGCACGCATTCCGGCTGATGAACCAGACGAGCGTGCTCGGCCGCTATCTGCTGAACTTCCGGCGGATCGTCGGCCAGATGCAGCACGATCTGTATCACGTGTACACGGTCGACCAGCACATTCTGATGGTGCTGCGCAACATCCGACGCTTCGCGGTCGCCGAGCACGCGCACGAATATCCGTTCTGCAGCCAGCTGATCGTGAACTTCGAGCGGCCGTGGGTGCTGTACGTCGCCGCCCTCTTCCACGACATCGCGAAAGGCCGCGGCGGCGACCACTCGGCGCTCGGGATGACCGACGCGCGACGCTTTTGCCGCGAGCACGGCATCGAAGGCGGCGACGCGGCGCTCGTGGTCTGGCTCGTGCAGCATCACCTGACGATGAGCCAGGTCGCGCAGAAGCAGGACACGAGCGACCCGGAGGTGATCAAGCGCTTCGCGGACCTCGTCGGCAACGAGCGGCGACTGACGGCGCTGTACCTGCTGACCGTCGCAGACATTCGCGGCACGAGCCCGAAGGTGTGGAACACGTGGAAAGGCAAGCTGCTCGAGGATCTGTATCGCGCGACGCTCGCCGTGCTGGGCGGCGCGCAGCCCGACGCGCATTCGGAGCTGAAGACGCGGCAGGAAGAAGCGCTCGCGCTGCTGCGCCTCGAAACCGTGCCGCCCGACGCGCACCGTGCGCTGTGGGATCAGCTCGACGTCGGCTACTTCCTGCGCCACGACGCGGCCGACATCGCGTGGCAGACCCGCGTGCTGTACCGGCACGTCGCGGCCGACACCGCGATCGTCCGCGCACGCCCGTCGCCCGTCGGCGACGCGCTGCAGGTGCTCGTCTACGTGAAGGACCGCTCGGACCTGTTCGCGGGCATCTGCGCGTACTTCGACCGCAACGGGCTGTCGGTGCTCGACGCGCGCGTGAACACGACGCGCCACGGCTACGCGCTCGACAACTTCATCGTCACGCAGACCGAGCGCGACGTGCAGTACCGCGACATCGCGAACCTCGTCGAGCAGCAGCTCGCCGCGCGCCTCGCCGAGTCGGCGCCGCTGCCCGAGCCGTCGAAGGGGCGGCTCTCGCGGCTGTCGCGCACGTTCCCGATCACGCCGCGCGTCGACCTGCGGGCCGACGAGCGCGGCCAGTACTACATTCTGTCCGTGTCGGCCAACGACCGGCCGGGCCTTCTTTATTCGATCGCGCGCGTGCTGGCCGAGCACCGGGTCGGCGTCCACGCGGCGCGGATCAATACGCTCGGCGAACGCGTCGAGGACGTCTTCATGCTCGACGGCACCGGCTTGTCCGACAACCGTCTGCAGATCCAAGTCGAAACCGAGTTGCTGCGCGCGATCGCAGTGTGAATATTCGAGCGTTTATGCGCACAAAATTGACCGTCAAGAATCCGCGCCCGGCCGCACCCGGCCGCGCCCCCGTCCGTTCCGGCAGCCTCACCGCGCGCAAGGTCGCGCGGCCCGACCCGAAAGCGGCGGGCGCGAAGCCGGCTGCGGCGAAGTCCGCAGCGCCCGCTGCCAAACCGTCGGCGCCGCGCGGCGCGGCGAGCGCCGCGCCGAAGCGCGCGCACGGGCCGTCGCGCCCAGCCGCGCCCGAAGGCAAGCGCGTCGCAAAGCCGCGCACCACGCAGGACACCGGCCGCACGGGCGGCGAACGTGCGCCTGCCAAGCGTGCCGGCTCGCCCGGCGCGGCGGCCGGGGAGCGTGTGCGCCGCACCGACGCGAAGCCGGAGCGGCGCGCCGCCGATCGCACGGCCGGCCGCGCTGCGCCGCGCGACGAGCGAGCGTCGCGCAGCTCGGATGCGCGCTCGTTCGATTCAGGCGCGCGCGGCAAGGGCCGGTCCGAGCGCGAAGGCGCAAAACCCGGCGGCGCGCGCGGCGCGGCGGGCGCGAAGTTCGGCGGCGCGGCGCGGACCGCGGCGCGCGGGGCAGACGCCCCAACCGGCCGCGCCCCTCGTGCGGACAGCCGCAGCGCGCGCGATGCGGCGCCAGCGTCGTTCGCGGGCAAGCGCACGGCAGCCGGCAAGCGTGCGCCGCAGCGCACCGACGACCGCCATGGCGCATCCGAGAAGCGCGCGCCTGCGCGCACCGAGCGCACCGCACGCTTCGACGAGCGGCCGGCAACCCGCGCGAGCGCATCCGGCGATCGCCGCCCCGCCGCTCGCGCGGCGACGGGCTCGCGCCCGAAGGTCGCGCAGCCGATCAAGCGCCGCATCGGCGAGCCGAACGAATCGGCCGCCCACATCGAGCGCGGCGATGAAACGGGCCTCGTGCGGCTGTCGAAGCGCATGTCGGAGCTTGGTCTCTGCTCGCGCCGCGAAGCGGACGAGTGGATCGAGAAAGGCTGGGTGCTCGTCGACGGCGAGCGCATCGACACGCTCGGCACGAAGGTGCGCGCCGACCAGCGCATCGAGATCGATTCGAACGCGCGCGCCGAGCAGGCCGCGCAAGTGACGATCCTGCTGCACAAGCCGGTCGGCTACGTGTCGGGCCAGGCAGAGGACGGCTACGCGCCCGCCGCGACGCTCGTCACGCGCGAGAATCACTGGGGCGGCGACCGCTCGCCACTGCGCTTCTCGCCGCAGCACCTGCGCGCGCTGGCGCCCGCGGGCCGGCTCGACATCGATTCGACGGGCCTTCTCGTGCTGACGCAAAACGGCCGCGTCGCGAAACAGCTGATCGGCGAGCAATCCGACATCGACAAGGAATATCTGGTGCGCGTGCGCTTCGGCGAGCGCACGACCGACATCGAACGGCACTTCCCCGCCGAGTCGCTCGCGAAGCTGCGGCACGGCCTTGAGCTCGACGGCGTGCCGCTCAAGCCCGCGATGGTCAGCTGGCAGAACGGCGAGCAGTTGCGCTTCGTGCTGCGCGAAGGCAAGAAGCGCCAGATTCGCCGGATGTGCGAGCTCGTCGGCCTCGAGGTGATCGGCCTGAAGCGCGTGCGGATGGGCCGCGTGATGCTGGGCGCGTTGCCGCAAGGCCAATGGCGCTATCTCGGGCCGGACGAGTCGTTCTGAGCATGGCAAGCCGGCCGCTCGCGGCCGGCCCCCGCAATCGTTGCGCCTTGAGCCCCGGCCTGCGCCGGCGGACCTCGCACGGAAACGCACGCGGGCGTTTCGATTTTTTCCGCTTCGCCTGCGCGCGCGCCCGCCGCGTCAATCGTCCGCTTGCGCGTCGAGCCCCGGGAACAGCACGTCGGTAAAGCCGAACTTCGAGAAATCGGTGATCCGCATCGGATAGAGCTTGCCGATCAGGTGGTCGTACTCATGCTGGACGACCCGCGCATGAAAGCCCTCCGCGATCCGCTCGAGCTTCGCGCCGTACTGGTCGAAGCCGCTGTAGCGCACGCGCCGGTAGCGGCTCACGACGCCGCGCAGCCCCGGCACCGACAGGCAGCCCTCCCAACCGTCCTCCATGTCGGGCGGCAGATATTCGACGCTCGGATTGACTAGCACGGTCTCCGGCACGGGCGGCGCCTCCGGGTAGCGCTCGCTGCTGCCGAAGCCGAAGATGATCACCTGCAGCCCGACGCCGATTTGCGGCGCGGCGAGTCCCGCGCCGTTCGCGTGATGCATCGTCTCGAACATGTCCGCGACGAGCGCGTGCAACTCCGGCGTATTGAACGACTCCACCGGCCGGGCGACTTCCAGCAGACGCGGATCGCCCATCTTCAGAATCTCGCGAATCATCGCGCATGGCCCTCCAGAAGTTTGTGCATGCCTGCTTCGTCCAGCACCGGAATGCCGAGCTCCTCGGCTTTCGCGAGCTTGCTGCCCGCGTCGGCGCCCGCGACGACGTAATCGGTCTTCTTCGACACCGAGCCCGCGACCTTCGCGCCCGCCGCCTCGAGCATCTCCTTCGCGGCTTCCCGCGTGAGCGTCGGCAGCGTGCCCGTCAGCACGACGGTCTTGCCCGCGAGCACGCCCTGCGGCGCGCGCGGCGCGGGCGGCCCTTCGGGCCACGTGACTTTGCCCTTCGCGCGCAGTTGCTCGATCACCGTGCGATTGTGCGCCTCGGCGAAGAACTGATGGATCGATTCGGCGACGATCGGCCCGACGTCATTGACTTCGAGCAATTCGTCGATCGACGCGTCCATGATCGGATCGAGCGAGCCGAAGTGCTTCGCGAGGTCCTTCGCCGTCGATTCGCCGACGTGCCGGATGCCGAGCGCGTAAATGAAGCGCGCGAGCGTCGTGTGCTTCGCCTTTTCGAGCGAGTCGATCAGGTTCTGCGCGGACTTCTCCGCAAAACGATCGAGCTCGACGAGCGTCGAGAAGCCGAGATTGAACAGATCGGCCGGCGTGCGCACGAGGTTCTGCTCGACGAGCTGATCGATGATCTTCTCGCCGAGCCCGTCGATGTCGAGCGCGCGGCGCTGCGCGAAGTGCCAGAGCGCCTGCTTGCGCTGCGCGGGGCAGAAGAGCCCGCCCGTGCAGCGCGCGATCGCCTCGTCGGGCAATCGCTCGACCCGCGAACCGCATTCCGGGCACTCGGTCGGCATCACGAACTCGCGCGCGTCGGCGGGACGCCGGTCGAACACGGCCGACACCACTTCGGGAATCACGTCGCCCGCGCGGCGCACGATGACCGTGTCGCCGATCCGGATGTCCTTGCGGCGCACCTCGTCCTCGTTGTGCAGCGTCGCGTTCGTGACGGTCGCGCCGCCGACGAACACGGGCTCGAGACGCGCGACCGGCGTGATCGCGCCCGTGCGGCCGACCTGCACGTCGATCGCGACGAGCTTCGTCAGCGCCTCCTGCGCGGGGAACTTGTGCGCGAGCGCGAAGCGCGGCGCGCGCGACACGAAGCCGAGCCGATCCTGCTCGTCGCGGCGATTCACCTTGTAGACGACGCCGTCGATGTCGTACGGCAGCGACTCGCGCCGCGCGCCCACCGAATGGAAGAACTCGAGCAGGCCCGCCGCGCCGCGCACGACCGCGCGCTCGCGGTTCACCGGCAGCCCGAGCGTCTCGTACCAGTCGAGCAGGCTGCTGTGCGTGTCGGGCATCTCGACGCCGTCGAGCACGCCGATCCCGTAGGCGAAAAACGAAAGCGGCCGCGACGCGGTGATCTTCGAATCGAGCTGCCGCAGGCTACCCGCCGCCGCGTTGCGCGGATTGGCGAATTCGCGCTGGCCCGCCGCGCGCTGACGCTCGTTCAAGCGCGCGAAATCGCGCCTGAACATGAGCACTTCGCCGCGCACGTCGAGCATGCGCGGCACGCGCTTGCCCTTGAGCGTCAGCGGAATCGAGCGGACCGTGCGGATGTTCTCGGTGACGTCTTCGCCCGTCGTGCCGTCGCCGCGCGTCGATGCCTGCACGAAGCGGCCGTTCTCGTAGCGCAGCGAGATCGCCAGGCCGTCGAACTTCAGCTCGCACGCGTATTCGACAGGCTCGGTCACGGTGCCGGCGAGGTCGGTCGGCTTGTCGAGGCCGTCGGCGACGCGCTTGTCGAACGCGACGACGTCGTCGTCGGAAAAACCGTTGTTGAGCGACAGCATCGGCGTATCGTGAACGACCGGCGTGAAGCCGCTCGCGACCTCGCCGCCGACGCGCTGCGTCGGCGAATCGGGCGTGACGAGATCGGGGTGCTCGGCCTCGATCTGCTGGAGTTCGGCGAAGAGGCGGTCGTACTCGGCGTCGGGCAGGTCCGGCTGGTCGAGCACGTAATATGCGTAGTTCGCCCGCTCGAGCTCGGCGCGCAGCCATGCGGCGCGCTTCGCCGGCTGGCCGGCGGACGGTTCAACTGGGGATCGGGCCATGCTGGCGGCACTTTCTCGTGAGGATCATCAGGCGACGATTATCTCAGTTCGAGCCTTTTTCGGCATCGGCTGATTGGCGGGTCGATCGCGGAAATCGCGGGCGGCCGGGCGTTCGCATCCGCCTTCCCGACCCGCGATCTTCGGCGCGGCGAGCAGCCTGACGAAGCGCGTCGGATCGGACGGCATGCAAATCGGACGCATGCAATCGACGCGGCGCGCAGGGCAACCGGCGGCCCACAGCGGCCGCGATCGCACATCGCTCGGCGCCTGGCGAAACGCATCTCGCCGCGCAAACACCGCGAAAGCGAAAAGCCGCGCGATCGCAGCCGCATGCGTCCGCCGATTCGGACAACGCGGCGCGGCGGCGCGATCACGAACCACAATAATGAGGCGCGCTCGCCGCCACCCATGCGAGCCGCTCGAGCCGCGCCGCAGTGAAAGCGCGGCGCCCGGCTTGCGCTTACTGGCTGAACAGCCGCCGCGTGACGGGCGAGCCGGCCGGAATCCCCGCCTCCTCGAGCCGCGCGTACAGCTTCATCAACTGCTGCTCGATCGCGAGCAGCGTCGATTCGGGCAGCGGCCGGCGCTGATCGTCGACGACGCGCGCGCCGATTCGCTCGGACAGCGATTTCGCATAGTCGCACATCAGTCTGAACGGCAGAATGTCCTCGTCGGCGACGGGCACGTCGAGCACGAGCGTGATCAGATTGCCGCCCTTGTACGTGAGATCGTCCCGCAGGAAGTTCGTGTCGCCGAACTGCAGCATGAAGACGGGGTTCTGCTTGGCGTCGAGCTTCACGAAGCGCGTGCCGTCGCGCGACAGCAGCAGCCCGTCCTGCGACGCGACCGCCTGCACGTAGTTCGCCGACCACGGCGCGCCGTCCGACATCACGTTGATCGACAACTGCGCGTCGCATTGCGCGGCGAAGCCGTCGAGCTCGCGCGCCATCGACACCGTTTCCATCATGTCCGGGAATTCCGGCGCGCCGTCGATCGCGTCCGCGAACTGCTGGACGCCCGTCACGAATTCGGAGAACTCGAGTTCGTTGAGCGGACCGCTGCGATTCGCGAGCTGCGCGGCCGCGCGCAGCTCTTCGTAGCGCACGCCGTTTTGCAGCAGCTCCCATGCGTCGCCGCCGTCCGGCTTGCCCTCGATGTGAACCGGCTTGCTGCCCGCGCGGCGCAGCCGCTGCGCGGCGGGCAGGATCTTGTCGCCCGCAAGCGGGCTCGCGAGGCGGATCGGCACGATGCAGTCGATGCGGCGATCGACGATAGCGGGCGGCGCCGCGGAAATCGTCGTCGCGGCGGGCAGCACCGGTTCGACCGGCTCGTCGTGCGCGGGAGCCGGCGCGGCCGCTTCGCCGTCCGTCTCCTCGGCGGCGGGCGCAACAACCGCGCCGTTCGCGATGGTCGCCTCGGCCTGCAAGTCAGCCGGCATATCGGCGGGCGCCGCGCCGCCGAACGTCGGCTCGACGCGCACCGCGTCTTCGCTTCGCGCGTCCGACGCGCCGCCCGCTGCGGCCTCGCGGCGCGCCGGCTGCCGCACGGGCTCGATGAAGGGCGCATCGTCATCGCGCTCGTGCCGCGCGGCGGCCTCGGCCGCCTCGGTCGGCATCGGGCGCGGCATCTTGCGGCGCACCTTCGCGCCCTGCCACGCGTTGTAGACCACGACGCCGCCCACCACGACGGCGCCCGCGCCGATCAACCCGAGTGTCAACTCGTCCATGCAAGCTCCATCCAATTCTTTTTCATTGGGCTCGCGGGCGGGCGCCAATGCGCCGCGCGCCCGCGAGCCATTCGTCAAACGTCAATTCTGGGCAAAACCCGCGGCCGTTTCCATGTCGACCGCGACGATCCGCGACACGCCCTGCTCCTGCATCGTCACGCCGATCAGTTGCTGCGCCATCTCCATCGCGATCTTGTTGTGCGAGATGAAGAGGAACTGCGTCTTGTCCGACATCGCGCGCACGAGATTCGCGAAGCGCTCGGTGTTCGCGTCGTCGAGCGGCGCGTCGACCTCGTCGAGCAGGCAGAACGGCGCCGGGTTCAACTGGAACATCGCGAACACGAGCGCGGTCGCCGTCAGCGCCTTCTCGCCGCCCGACAGCAGGTGGATCGTCGCGTTCTTCTTGCCGGGCGGCTGCGCCATCACCTGCACGCCGGCGTCGAGGATCTCGTCGCCCGTCATGATGAGCTTCGCCTGGCCGCCGCCGAACAGGCGCGGGAACAGATCGCTGAAATGGCGGTTCACCTCGTCGAAGGTCGCCTGCAGGAGCGCGCGCGTTTCCTGATCGATCTTGCGGATCGCGTCCTCGAGCGTCTCGATCGCGTTCGTCAAGTCGGCCGATTGCGCGTCGAGAAACACCTTGCGCTCGCTCGCGGCCGCGAGTTCCTCGAGCGCCGCCATGTTGACGGGGCCGAGCGCGTTGATCGCGTTGTTGAGCCGCGTGACCTCGCCCTGCAGGTACGACGGCTTCATGTCCGGCGTGAGCTTCTCCCGCAGCGCGGCCTCGTCGACCTCGGCCGTCGCGAGCTGCTCGGCGAACTGCTCGCCCGTCATGCGCGCCGCCTGCTCCTTCAGCTGCAGCTCGGTGATGCGGTCGCGCAGCGGCTGCAGCGAGCGCTCGGCCGCGAGCCGCGTCTCGTCGGCCGCACGCAGCTTCGCGGTGAGATCGTCGAGCTCCGCGCGCGCGGCGCCGAGCGCCTGCTCCTTCGCCGCGCGCACTTCGAGCGCGTCCTGCAGGCCGGTGTGCGCGGTCTGCTCGTTGATCGTCTCGAGCTCCGCGCGCGCGTCCTCGAGCGACGCGGCGACACGCTCGGCCTGCTCGTGCGCGACCTGGATCGAGCGCTTGAGCTCGTCGATCCGGTTCGCGGACTGGCGCGCGGCGAAGCGCGCGTCGGTCGCCGCGCGCTCGAGTTCGCGCGCCTCCTGGCGCGCGTTCGTCAGCGTTTCGTCGAGCGACTCGAACGCGAGCTGGTTGTCCTCGAAGCGTGCCTGCAACTCGGCGAGCTCGGCGTCGTGGCGCTCGAAGTTCGCCTCCGACTCCGCGCGCAGCGCGCGCTGCTCCTCGATCTGCGCGCCGATCTCCTCGAGTTCCTCGCGGATCTGCGTGCTGCGCTGCGTGTAGCGCTCGTGCGCCTGCGTGAGCTTCAGCACGTCCATTTGCAGCGCATGCACGCGCTGCGTCGCGCGTTCGGCCTGCGCGCGCACCTCGGTCAGCGCCTGCGACGCCTGCGTGTGCGCCGCTTCCGCGCGGATCGCCGCCGACTTCGCTTCGTCGGACAAGAGCGCCTGCGCGCGCACCTGGCGCGTCAGATTCTCGATTTCCTGCGCGCGCGCGAGCATCCCCGCCTGCTCGGAGTCGGCCGCGTAGAGCTGCACGCCCGAGCGCGTGACGACATGGCCCGCCTTCACGACGAACGCGCCGCCTTGCGGCAGTTGCGAACGCGCGGCGAGCGCCTGGGCGAGATCGTCGGCGACGAACACCGTGCCGAGCCAGTCGTTGAGCACCGCGCGCAGGCCCGCGTCGTCGATCCGCACGAGCGGCAGGAGCGGGCGCAGCGCGCCCGGCGCGGCGAGCGGCTCGCCCGCGGCGGGCGGCGCGTAGAACGCGAGCTTCGCGGGCGGGGCGTCGTTCGCGAACGCCTTCACCCAGTCGAGATTCGACACTTCGAGCGCCGCGAGGCGCTCGCGCAGCACCGCCTCGAGCGCGGTTTCCCAGCCGGCCTCGACGTGCAGCTTCTTCCACAGACGCGGCAGCGCACCGAGCTCGTGCTTGTCGAGCCACGGCTGAATCTTGCCTTCCGTCTGCACGTTTTCCTGCAGCTGCTTGAGCGCGGCGAGGCGCGCTTCGAGCTGATGGATCTGCGCGCTCTCGGCCTGCACGCGCTCGTGCGCCGCGCGGCGCTCCGCGTCGAGGCGCGGCAGCGTCTCCTGCGCGTCGGCAAGGCGCGCCTGCGCCTCGCCGAGAATCTCCTCGTGCTCGGCGAGCTGCATCCGCAGTTCCTCGAGCTGCGCCTCGTCCGGCGCGTCGAGGCCGCCCGCCTCGGCCTTCAGGCGCTCGTGGCGCTGCTGAAGCTGTTGCAGCTGCTGATCGGCGTTGCGCTGGTGCGCGGCTTCGAGCTTGAGCGCCTGCTCGGTCTGCGCGATCCGGCCGCGCTCGTCGTTCAGGCCCGTCTGCGCGTCGCGCCAGCGCGCCTCGAGCGCGGGCAGCGCGTCGTGCTTCGCGGCCGCGTCGTCCTCGGCGATCGCCGCCTTTTCGTCGGCGACCGCGCGCGCCTCTTCGGCTTCCTCCAGATCGCCCTGCGCCTTGTCCGCCTGCGCGCGCCACTGCTCCTGCTGCGCGACGAGCGCCGCGATCTGCGACTGCACGCGGTTGCGCGATTCGACGATGAACTTGATCTCCGCCTCGAGCCGGCTCACCTCGGCGTTCGCCTCGTAGAGCGCGCCCTGCGCGCCCTGCGTCGCGTCGCTTGCCGAATAGTGCGCAACGCGCAGCGTCTCGAGCTGCGCCTCGACCTCACGCAGCTTCGCGGTCTGCGCGTCGAGCTCGATCTGCGCCTCGCCGATCGCGCGGCGCTGCTTGTCCTGCTCGGCCGCCGCCTCGTTCTTGCGCAGCAGCCACAGCAGGCGCTGCTTCTCCTCGCCGTCGGCAACGAGCTCCTTGTACTTCGTCGCGACGACGGCCTGCGCCTCGAGCTTCTCGAGATTCGCGCCAAGCTCGCGCACGATGTCCTCGACGCGCGTCAGGTTTTCGCGCGTGTCGTGCAACCGGTTCTCGGTCTCGCGGCGGCGCTCCTTGTACTTCGACACGCCCGCAGCCTCTTCGAGGAACACGCGCAGCTCTTCGGGCTTCGCCTCGATGATCCGCGCGATCATCCCCTGCCCGATGATCGCGTACGCGCGCGGCCCGAGGCCCGTGCCGAGGAAGATGTCCTGGATGTCGCGGCGGCGCGCCGGCAGGTTGTTGATGTAGTAGCTCGACGTGCCGTCGCGCGTGAGCACGCGCTTCACGGCGATCTCGCCGTATTGGCCCCACTGGCCGGCCGCGCGGCCGTCGGAGTTGTCGAAGATCAGCTCGACGCTCGCCCGGCTGCCGGGCTTGCGGGCCGTCGAGCCGTTGAAGATCACGTCCTGCATCGATTCGCCGCGCAGCTCGGACGCGCGCGACTCGCCGAGCACCCAGCGCACGGCGTCGATGATGTTGGACTTGCCGCACCCGTTCGGGCCCACCACGCCGACCAGTTGACCTGGAACCTGGAAGTGCGTGGGATCGACGAAAGATTTGAAGCCAGCGAGTTTGATCGAGCTCAGACGCACGGCGGTATCGGTGGTAAAGAGTGTGAAACGGTTCGGAGCCTGCGTTGCGCGCCGCGCTTCGGCCGAAAGGCCCGCGCGCGCGCCGCACGCCCAAGATTCGAAAAACGGGGCCGTGCTGTCAAGCAGTCGGCCCCGCGGATGGGGCCAATCATACCATCGCGCGCGCGCCGTCCCGCGGCTCGCGCGGCTCGCCGTCGGCCGGGCGGGCCCGATGCACGCGGCTCGACAGCAGGGTCGCGACGACGATGCAAAGGCCGCCCGCCCATTCGCGCGCGCTCGGCACTTCGTTGGCAAAAAGCCACGCCGACAGCGCGGTGACGACGATCTCGAACAGCATGATGATCGACGCGCGGTTCGCCGGCACGCGCGCGAGGCCGTGCTGGACGAGCATGTTGTTCGCCGCGACCGTCACGCCGATTCCGACGACGAGAAGCGCCGCGAAGCCGAGATCGCCGCCCCTGGGCAGCGGCGGCAGCCCCTCCACGAACGACGCGGCGACGCCCATCGCGGCCGCGCCGGCGAACAGCGTCGCCGTGCGCATCTCGGGCTTCATCTGCGGCAGCTCGCGGCTCGCCTTGACGACGAGCACGTTGCTCATCGCGAAGCTCATCCCGGCCGCGAGCCCCGCCCATTCGGCCGGATTCGACGGCAGCGGCACGCCGAGCCGCGGCGACCACAGCATCAGCACCGCGCCGCCGAGCGACAGCGCGGCGAGCGCCGCGCCCGCCGCCGTCAGCCGCTCGCGCAGGATGAAGTGCGCGTAGATCGCGGTCCACGCGGGCGTCAAATAGAAGAGCAGCATCACGCGCAGCACCTCGCCGTGAATCGTGCCCCAGACGAAGCCGAGATTCGTCACGCCCGCGGCGACACCCAACGCGGGCAGCAGCCAATGCCGGCGCACCGTCGCGATCGACTTGCGCCGCACGATCAGCACGAACCCGCACGCGACGACGCTCGTCGCCGCGCTCGCCGCCGTGCCCGTCACGCCGAGCGCCGCCAAAAGGCGCAACGGATACCAGATCAGGCCCCATACCGACGCGCCGACCAGAATCGCGAGCGTCGGCCAGCCGGCGCTCCGTCGTTCATTCGCTTGCAAACCGAACCTCTTTCCTTCCTTCTCCGGACGGCGTCGCGGCACGCGCGCCGCGCGTTCCGCCGTCCGATGTCACGCTATAATCGAGCGCCGTCGCCTCGCCCAACAGGCCGGCACGAGCCGGCCCGCCGGCATACCGCGCCGCGACCCGCCGCGCCCCTTCTTCGCCCGCGCAAGGCGGCGCCAGCCGCGCCGCCTTGCGCCCGTTTTGCTTAAACCGGCCCGTCCGATCGGCCATCTACCGGCTCCGTGAGCCTCACGCCCGTGAATCCTCGTCTCGACACGCTGCAGCCCTACCCGTTCGAAAAGCTCCGCGCGCTCTTTGCCGGCGTGACGCCAAGCGCGCATCTGCCGCCGATCAGCTTCGGCATCGGCGAGCCGAAGCACGCAACGCCCGCGCTGATCCGCGACGCCGCGGCCGCCGCGCTCGACGGCCTCGCGTCGTATCCGGCGACGGCGGGCACCGATGCGCTGCGCGAGGCGCTCGCGCGCTGGCTCGAGCGGCGCTACGGGCTGCCCGCGATCGACGCGACGACGCAGGTTCTCGCCGCGTCGGGCTCGCGCGAGGCGCTCTTCTCGCTCGCGCAGGCGGTGATCGATTCGAGCCCGCGCGGCAACCGCGACAAGCAAGGCGGCGAATGCCAAAACGGCGAAAGGCCGATCGTACTCTGTCCGAATCCCTTCTATCAAATCTACGAAGGCGCGGCGCTCCTCGCGGGCGCCGAGCCGTACTTCGTCAACAGCGATCCGGCGCGCAACTTCGCGCCCGATTATTCGGTCGTGCCGGCCGACGTGTGGGCGCGCACGCAGCTCGTCTACGTGTGCTCGCCGGGCAACCCGACGGGCGCCGTGCTGACCCTCGACGACTGGCGCAAGCTCTTCGCGCTGTCGGACGAGCACGGCTTCGTGATCGCGTCGGACGAATGCTATTCGGAGATCTACTTCGACGAGGCGAAGCCGCCGCTGGGCGGCCTCGAGGCCGCGCACAAGCTCGGCCGCGGGTTCGAGCGCCTCGTGATGCTGTCGAGCCTGTCGAAGCGCTCGAACGTGCCGGGCATGCGCTCGGGTTTCGTCGCGGGCGACGCGGCGCTCCTCAAGCGCTTCCTGCTGTACCGCACCTACCACGGCGCGGCGCTGTCGCCCGTCTGGCAGAAGGCGAGCGTCGCCGCCTGGGGCGACGAGGCGCACGTGCGCGAGAACCGCGCGCTCTACGCGCAGAAGTTCGCGACCGTCACGCCGATGCTCGCCGACGTCGTCGACGTGCGCCTGCCCGACGCCGCGTTCTACCTGTGGGCGAACGTCGCGCGAACCGGCCTGTCGGACACCGAGTTCGCCCGGCGCCTCTACGCCGACTATAATGTGACGGTCCTGCCCGGCTCGTATCTCGCCCGCGACGCGCACGGCGCGAATCCCGGCCGCGACTTCGTCCGGATCGCGCTCGTCGCCGGCACGGCCGAATGCGCCGAAGGCGCGCAGCGCATCGTCGATTTCTGCCGCGGCCTCGCCCGCTGAACGCGCGTGAAGCGCCCCCGATTCATCCATCATCCACGTCCAGCATAGCCACGAACATGTCGCAACAACTTCAGCAAATCATCGATAACGCCTGGGAAAACCGCGCCGAGCTGTCGCCGAAGGCCGCATCCGCGGAAATCCGCGAAGCCGTCGCGCACGCGATCGAGCAGCTCGACCGCGGCGCGCTGCGCGTCGCCGAGAAGATCGACGGCGCATGGACCGTGCACCAGTGGCTGAAGAAGGCCGTGCTGCTGTCGTTCCGCCTGGAAGACAACGCACCGATGCCTGCGGGCGGCTACACGCAGTTCTACGACAAGGTGCCGTCGAAGTTCGCGAACTACACCGCCGAGGATTTCGCCGCCGGCGGCTTTCGCGTCGTGCCGCCCGCGATCGCGCGCCGCGGCTCGTTCATCGCGAAGAACGTCGTGCTGATGCCGTCTTACACGAACATCGGCGCGTACGTCGACGAAGGCACGATGGTCGACACCTGGGCCACCGTCGGCTCGTGCGCGCAGATCGGCAAGAACGTGCACCTGTCGGGCGGCGTCGGCATCGGCGGCGTGCTCGAGCCGCTGCAGGCGAACCCCGTCATCATCGAGGACAACTGCTTCATCGGCGCGCGCTCGGAAGTCGTCGAAGGCGTGATCGTCGAGGAGAACTCCGTGATCTCGATGGGCGTGTACCTCGGCCAGAGCACGAAGATCTACGACCGCGAAACGGGCGAAGTGACGTACGGCCGCATTCCGGCCGGCTCGGTCGTCGTCGCGGGCAACCTGCCGTCGAAGGACGGCACGCACAGCCTCTACTGCGCGGTGATCGTGAAGAAAGTCGACGCGAAGACCCGCGCGAAGGTCGGCCTGAACGAACTGCTGCGGGGCGACTGATGGCGGGCGCGAAAGCCGCGGCCGGCACCGTCGTCTACGGAATCCCGAACTGCGACACCGTGAAGAAGGCCCGCACCTGGCTCGAATCGCACGGCGTCGAGTTCGCGTTCCACGATTTCAAGAAAGCCGGCGTGAGCGCGCCGCTCGTCAAGGGCTGGCTCGCGGACGTGACGCTCGCCGCGCTCGTCAACCGGCGCGGCACCACGTGGCGCGCGCTGACCGACGAGCAGAAGGCCGCAGCCGAATCCGAGGCGGGCGCGATCGCGCTGATGATCGACAAGCCCTCGGTGATCAAGCGGCCCGTCGTCGTCGTCGACGGCCGCGTGAAGGCGCTCGGCTTCTCGGCCGACGAGTACGCGGGGCTCTTCGCCTAACGCCGCGCGCACCGCCGCCCCAACCTGCTGCCGGCCGTCGCGCCGGCATTTTTTATCGAAAGTGGTCCGAACCATGTCCGCCACCCTTGCCCTCACCGAACAGCTGATCGCGCGCGCGTCCGTCACGCCCGACGATCAGCACTGCCAGCAGTTGATGATCGAGCGCCTCGCCGCGCTCGGCTTCGAGTGCGAAACGATCGCGTCGCACGGCGTGACGAACTTCTGGGCCGTCAAGCGCGGCACGGCCGGCCGCGAAGGCAAGCTGCTCGCGTTCGCGGGCCATACCGACGTCGTGCCGACCGGCCCGCTCGAGCAATGGAGCTCGCCGCCGTTCGTGCCGACGCACCGCGACGGCAAGCTGTACGGCCGCGGCGCGGCCGACATGAAAGCATCGCTCGCGGGCTTCGTCGTCGCGGCGGAGGAATTCGTCGCCGCGCATCCGCAGCACCGCGGCTCGATCGGTTTCCTGATCACGAGCGACGAGGAAGGCCCGGCCACCGACGGCACCGTGAAGGTCGTCGAAGCGCTCGCCGCGCGCGGCGAGCGGCTCGATTACTGCATCGTCGGCGAGCCGACCTCGACGGCGACGCTCGGCGACGTCGTGAAGAACGGCCGGCGCGGCTCGATGTCGGGCGAGCTCGTCGTCAAGGGCGTGCAAGGCCACATCGCGTATCCGCATCTCGCGAAGAATCCGATCCATCTGCTCGCGCCGGCGCTCGCCGAGCTCGCGGCCGAGCAATGGGACGAAGGCAACGAGTACTTTCCGCCGACCACCTGGCAAGTGTCGAACCTGCGCGCGGGCACCGGCGCGACGAACGTGATTCCGGGCCACGCCGATCTGCTGTTCAACTTCCGCTTCTCGACGGCGAGCACGGTCGAGGGCCTGCAGGCGCGCGTGCACGCGATCCTCGACAAGCACGGGCTCGATTACGCGCTGAACTGGTCGGTGAGCGGCCTGCCGTTCCTCACGCCGCGCGGCGAGCTGTCGAACGCGCTCGACGCGGCGATTCGCGCGGAAACCGGCCTGTCGCCCGAGCTGTCGACGACGGGCGGCACGTCGGACGGCCGCTTCATCGCGCGCATCTGCCCGCAGGTGATCGAGTTCGGCCCGCCGAACGCGAGCATCCACAAGATCGACGAGCACATCGAAGTGCGCTTCGTCGAACCGCTGAAGAACGTGTACCGCCGCGTGCTCGAACAACTGATCGCTTGACGAAGGCCATCCGATGACGACATCCCCCTCCCCGTTCAAGACCGTCCGCGACCTCGTGCGCTACGCGGTGTCGCGCTTCTCGCAGGCGAAACTCGCGTTCGGCCACGGCTCGGACAACGCGTTCGACGAAGCGGTCTATCTCGTGCTGCACACGCTGCATCTGCCGCTCGATACGCTCGAGCCGTTCCTCGACGCGCGCCTCACGCCCGGCGAGATCGACGCCGTGCTCGCCGTGATCGAGCGCCGCGCGACCGAGCGCGTGCCCGCCGCGTATCTCACGCGCGAAGCGTGGATGCACGGCCATCGCTTTTATGTCGACGAACGCGTGATCGTCCCGCGCTCGTTCATCGGCGAACTGCTCGACGACGGCCTGCAGCCGTACGTCGAGGACCCCGAGCTCGTCGGCTCGGTGCTCGAGCTGTGCACAGGCTCCGGCTGCCTCGCGATCCTCGCCGCGCTCGCGTTTCCGAACGCGAGCGTCGACGCGGTCGACCTGTCGGCCGACGCGCTCGCAGTCGCGAAGATCAACCGCGACGACTACGGGCTCGACGAGCGGATCGCGCTCCACCACGGCGACCTGTACGCGCCGCTGCCGCAGTTCAAGTGGATCGATTCCGCGCAGCGCTACGACGTGATCATCACGAACCCGCCTTACGTGAACGCGGAGTCGATGGCCGAGTTGCCGGCCGAATACCGGCACGAGCCGGAAATGGCGCTCGCGGGCGGCGCGGACGGGATGGACATCGTGCGCCGCATCATCGGCGAAGCGCGCCGCTGGCTGAAGGACGACGGCGTGCTCGTCGTCGAGATCGGCAACGAGCGCGCGAACGTCGAGGCGGCGTTCGGCGGCCTCGAGCTCGTCTGGCTGCCGACGAGCGCGGGCGACGACAGCGTGTTCCTGATCCACGCGAGCGACCTGCCCGCCGTCGCTGGCTGACGCCTGCGCGTTTGCCGTGCGGGCCGGCGCATCGGCAGCCGGCATGCGCGGCCGGCACGTCCGCAACCGGCACGTCCGGCTCGTACGGAGTCGCCGCTTGCGCGCACGCTTCGGTAAGATGCGCGTAAGCGGCGCCCGGTCGCGGCGCGCCGCGTGGCCTCCCTCTGGACTCCGACGCGCTCATGACTCTCGACTGGCTCCATCTCGGCACCCTCATCGGCCTCGCGCACGTGCTCGGCGTGATCGCGGCCTGCCATGCGATCCTGAACACACGCACGTCGCAAGGCGCGATCGCCTGGGCGGTGTCGTTGACGGCGGTGCCGTACCTGACGCTGATTCCGTACCTGTTCCTCGGCCGCAGCAAGTTCTCCGGCTACGTGGACGCCCGCCGCCACGAAACCGCGGCGCTGCGCACCCGCACGCACCCCGCGCCGTGGGACGCCGAAGGCTCGACGCTCGGCGCGCCGAAAGACGCGCTCGGCATCGCCCGCGTGCGCGCGCTCACGCGCCTGGTCGGCATGCCGTTCGTCTCGGGCAACGCGGTGCGCACGCTCGTCAACGGCGACGCGACGTTCGCCGCGATCCTCGCCGCGATCGACGCCGCGCGCAGCTACGTGATCGTCCAGTTCTTCATCGTCCGCGACGACGCGCTCGGCGCGATGCTGCGCGACACGCTGATCGCGCGCGCGAAAGCGGGCGTGCGCTGCTATCTGCTGTACGACAGCATCGGCAGCTTCGATCTGCCGTCGAGCTATGTGCACACGCTGCGCGAAGGCGGCGTCGAAGTGCATCCGTTCGCGACCAACAAGCAGTTCGTCAACCGCTTCCAGCTCAACTTCCGCAACCACCGGAAGATCGTCGTCGTCGACGGCGAGCGCGCGTTCGTCGGCGGGCACAACGTCGGCGTCGAATATCTCGGCGGCAATCCGCGCTTGTCGCCGTGGCGCGACACGCACATCGAAGTGCGCGGCCCCGCCGTCGCGAACATCCAGTACGTGTTCGCCGAGGACTGGCACTGGGCGACCCAGTCGCTGCCGCCGCAGGCGCCGCCGCCCGCGCCCGTGGCCGACGCCGACATGCACTGCCTCGTCGTGCCGATGGGCCCCGCCGACAAGCAGGAAACGGGCTCGCTCTTCTTCGTGGAGGCGATCAACGCCGCGCGCGAGCGCGTGTGGATCACGACGCCCTACCTCGTGCCCGACGAAGCGGTGATTTCCGCGCTGAAGCTCGCGGTGATGCGCGGCGTCGACGTGCGGGTGCTGATTCCGAGCCGGCGCGATCACTATGTCGTGTTCGAGGCATCGAAGCTCTATGCGCGCGATCTCGTCGACGCGGGCGTGCGGATCTTCCGCTACCGCCCCGGCTTCCTGCACCAGAAGGTCATGCTGATCGACCGGGCTGCCGCCGCCGTCGGCAGCGCGAACCTCGACAACCGGTCGTTCCGGCTGAATTTCGAGATCATGGTGCTGACCGTCGACGATGGCTTCGCGACCGAAGTCGAGGCGATGCTCGCGCGCGACTTCGAAGACGCGTTCGAAGTCGATCTGAGCGAATACCGGCGCTCGCCCGCGTGGCGGCGCGTCGCGATGCACGTCGCGAGGCTGTTCGCACCGATTCTCTGACGGCGCGCGGCACGCGATCGGGCGCCGTGCAGCCCGAACGGCCCCGACTGTTCGGGCGGCCCGCACGCCCGATTCGGGCCGCGCGGCGCGCCGCCGCGCTCAAAGCAGCTTTTCGACGTCCGCGGCGATATCCTCGGGCTTCGTCGATGGCGCGTAGCGCTTCACGATCTCGCCCTCCCGGTTCACGAGGAACTTCGTGAAATTCCACTTGATCGCCTTGAGGCCGAGAATGCCGGGCGACTCTTCGGTCAGATACCGGTACAGCGGATGCGCGTTCGCACCGTTCACGTCGATCTTCGCGAACATCGGAAACGTGACGCCGTAGTTCTTCTCGCAAAACGCGCCGATCTGCGACGCGTCGCCCGGCTCCTGCTTGCCGAACTGATTGCACGGAAAGCCGAGCACGGCGAGCCCGCGTTCGCGAAAGCGATCGTACAGCTGCTGCAGCCCCGCGTACTGCGGCGTGAATCCGCACTCGCTCGCCGTGTTGACGATGAGAAGCACCTTGCCCCGGTACTGCTCGAGCGGCACCTCGCCCCCCGAAAGCGCCTGCGCGTTGAATGAATACAGTTTCGACATCGGCTCGTTCCTCCCTGTTTTGATATGGTTGCGCCGTCGGCGAAAGTCTAGGCGAATTCGGCGCGGCGCGCATGCTCCGCCGTCCGGACGATCCCGCGGATGCGGCGCGCAGTCTAGAATAGCGATTTTCTCCAGCATTTCTCGCCGTGATCCGTTTCAATCAGTTCAGTCTCGCCCGCGGCACGAAGCCGCTCTTCGACGCGACCTCGTTCACGCTGAATCCCGGCGAGAAGGCGGGCCTCGTCGGCGCGAACGGCGCCGGCAAATCGACGCTCTTCGCAGTGCTGCGCGGCGAGCTGCACGCGGACGCGGGCGACTTCTCGATGCCGCCGGCGTGGCACATCGCGCACGTGTCGCAGGAGACGCCCGCCGTCGATCGCAGCGCGCTCGACTACACGCTCGACGGCGACGCCGCATTGCGCGCGATCGAGGCGCGCATCGCGCAGGCGTCCGCCGCGCACGACGGCGCGGCCGAGGCCGATGCGCATGCGGCGTTCGCGGATGCCGACGGCTACACCGCGCCCGCGCGCGCCGAGGCGCTGCTGCTCGGGCTCGGCTTCACGCTCGCGCAGACACGCGAGCCCGTCGCGAGCTTCTCGGGCGGCTGGCGAATGCGCCTGAATCTCGCGCAGGCGCTGATGTGCCGCTCGGATCTGCTGCTCCTCGACGAGCCGACGAACCACCTGGATCTCGACGCGATCGTCTGGCTCGAAGACTGGCTGCATCGCTACCCCGGCACGCTCGTCATCATTTCGCACGATCGCGAATTCCTCGACGCCGTCTGCAACGTGACGCTGCACCTCGAGAACCGTCAGGTGAAGCGCTACGGCGGCAACTACTCGCAATTCGAAGTGTTGCGCGCGCAGCAGCTCGAATTGCAGCAAAGCGCGTACGAGAAGCAGCGAAAGACGATCGCGCATCTGCAGAGCTTCGTCGATCGGTTCAAGGCGAAGGCGTCGAAGGCGAAGCAGGCGCAAAGCCGGGTGAAGGCGCTCGAGAAGATGGAGCTGATCGCGCCCGCGCACGTCGCGTCGCCGTTCACGTTCGAATTCCGCACGCCCGATTCCGCGCCGAATCCGATGCTCGTGATGGAAGACGTGCGCTGCGGCTATCACGCGGACGGCGGCGGCGAGATTCCGATCGTCGAGCGCGTCGCGCTGTCGATCCAGAACGGCCAGCGCATCGGCCTCCTCGGCGCGAACGGCCAGGGCAAGTCGACGCTCATCAAGACGCTCGCGGGCACGCTCGCGCCGCTTTCGGGCGACGTGCGCACCGGCCGCGGCCTCACGATCGGCTATTTCGCGCAGCATCAGCTCGAGACGCTGCGCGAGGACGAATCGGCGCTCGCGCATCTCGCGCGCCTTGCCCCCGACACGCGCGAGCAGGAACTGCGCGACTTCCTCGGCGGCTTCAACTTCTCGGGCGACATGGCGACCGCGCCGATCGCGCCGTTCTCGGGCGGTGAGAAAGCGCGGCTCGCGCTCGCGCTGATCATCTGGCAAAAACCGAACCTGCTGCTGCTCGACGAGCCGACGAACCACCTCGATCTCGAAACTCGCCACGCACTCACGATGGCGCTCGCGCAGTTCGAGGGCACGCTGATCCTCGTGTCGCACGATCGCCACCTGCTGCGCGCGACGACCGACCAGTTCATGCTCGTCGCGAAGCACCGGCTGCAGCCGTTCGACGGCGATCTCGACGACTACCGCGACTGGCTGCTGCAGCACGCGGCGGAACAGCGCGCGGCGGCGAAGGCCGCATCGGGCTCGGCGAGCGACGCCGACGGCGGCGCGCCCGCGGTGAACCGCAAGGATCAGAAACGGCAGGAAGCCGAAGCGCGTCAGCGGCTGTCGCTGTTGAAGAAGCCGCTGCAGGCACGCATCACGAAAATCGAGAAGGAAATGGAGCGGCTCCACGCGCAGAAGGTGGAGCTCGACGCGTTCGTCGCCGATCCGGCCAGCTACGCGGCCGACCAGAAGGCGCGGCTCACCGAAGCGATCCGCAAGCTCGGCGACGTGAACGGCCGGCTCGAAACGCTCGAGGCGGACTGGCTCGGCGCGCAGGACGAACTGGAGAGTATCGGGTAACGCAAGCGGCGCGCGGGTATCGGGTATCGGGTATCGCCCATCGCCCGCGCCGCGCTCCGGGCGATGCAGCTCGGGATCACCTCCGCGGCAGCGTGTCGCGCGGCATCTGCTCGTCGTCGCCCATCAGGTAGCGACGACCTTCGACCGGCCGGCGGATCATCGCATACACCTCCGCCTCGGTCACGTTGACGGCGGCGACGCGGCGGGCAATCCGCCCGTCTCCGCCAATCCATTCGACGATCCGGCAACCGCCGCCCCACGGCGCGCCGATCGGCTCGGACACGCGGCATCCCCGGACGTTGTACGTGCGCGGCTGCGCACTGGCTTGATGAGATCGTTTCAACACGCTTCCCTTTCCCGCATCATGCGGCAAGACAACCCGGGCAAGCATAGAAAAAAACAGGCTGCAAAAGGGTTACATCAGCGTACCAAAACGTTACATGGTTTTACGTCCCCGATCCGCGCATGACCGCGCGTGAAAGGCGGCGGGCCGGAACACGCCCGCCGAGCGCCGCGCTCATTCGAGCACGCGGATCTGGTCGATCGCCTGCTCGATGCGCTCGACTGCGTGCACGCGAAGCCCGTCGATCGGCTGTTTCGGCGCATTCGCCTTCGGAATCAGCGCGGTCGTGAAGCCAAGCTTCGCGGCCTCGCGCAGGCGCTCCTGCCCGCGCGGCGACGGCCGGATCTCGCCCGCGAGTCCGACTTCGCCGAATACGATCAGACCCTTTGGCAACGGTTTGTTACGCATCGACGAGTGGATCGCGAGCAGCACCGCGAGATCGGCGGCAGGCTCGGTGATCTTCACGCCGCCGACCGCGTTCAGGAACACGTCCTGATCGAAGCACGCGATGCCTGCATGCCGGTGCAGCACGGCGAGCAGCATCGCGAGCCGGTTCTGTTCGAGACCGACCGCGAGCCGGCGCGGATTCGGCACGTTCGCGGTATCGACAAGCGCCTGCACCTCGACGAGCAGCGGCCGCGTGCCCTCCTGCGTGACGAGCACGCACGAGCCCGGCACGACCTCCGTGTGCTGCGACAGGAACAGCGCGGACGGATTCGCGACGCCGCGCAAGCCGCGCTCGGTCATTGCGAACACGCCGAGTTCGTTGACCGCGCCGAAGCGGTTCTTGAACGCGCGCACGAGCCGGAACGACGAATGCGTATCGCCTTCGAAGTACAGCACGGTGTCGACGATGTGCTCGAGCACGCGCGGCCCCGCGAGATTGCCCTCTTTCGTCACGTGGCCGACCATGATGATCGCCGTGCCCGATTGCTTCGCGATGCGCGTCAATTGCGCCGCGCATTCGCGCACTTGCGCGACCGAGCCGGGCGCCGACGTCAGCGCCTCCGAGTAGATCGTCTGGATCGAGTCGATGACCGCGACGTCGGGCCGCTCGGCGTCGATCGTCGCCTGGATTTTCTCGAGCTGGATCTCGGCGAGGAGCTTCAGGTCGGCCGCGCTCGCGCCGCCTTCGAGAAGCGCGAGCCGCTGCGCGCGCAGCGCGATCTGCGCGCCCGATTCCTCGCCGCTGATATAGAGCGCCGGCCGCTCGCTCGCGATCTGCGCGAGCGACTGCAACAGCAGCGTCGACTTGCCAATCCCCGGATCGCCGCCGATCAGCACGACCCCGCCCGCGACGAGCCCGCCGCCCAGCACCCGGTCGAATTCGCCGATCCCGGTCGAGAAGCGCGGCACGTCGGCCGCCTCGATGTCGGCGAGCCGCTGCACGGGCGCGCGCTTGGCGAGCGACTGGAAGCGGTGCGCGGACGGCGCGCTCTCCACCGATTCGACGAGAGTGTTCCATGCTTGGCACGACGGGCATTGCCCCTGCCACTTCGGCGTCTGCCCGCCGCACTCGGTGCAGACGAAAACCGTCTTCTGCTTCGCCATGCGCGCGCCCTTACTCGGCACGCACCGGCACGCGCGGCGCGACCGCGCACATCAGCTCGTAGCCGACCGTCATGCAGCGCGCGGCGACGTCGTCGATCGGCAGCGTCTCGCCCCAAAGCTCGACGCGCGCGCCGACGCCGGCCTGCGGCACGGGCGTGAGATCGACGGTCAGCATGTCCATCGACACGCGGCCGACGATCCGCGTGCGCACGCCGTCGACGACGACGGGCGTGCCCTCGGGCGCGATCCGCGGATAACCGTCCGCGTAGCCGCACGCGACGACGCCGATGCGCATCGTATCCTCGGCGACGAACACGGAGCCGTAGCCCACCGCCTGCCCCTTCGCGAGCGTCTGCACGGCGATCAGTTCGGAGGCGAGCGTCATCGTCGGCTGCAGGCCCTTGCCCGCGATGTCCGCCGAATGCCCGGACGGCGATGCGCCGTACAGCATGATGCCGGGCCGCACCCAATCGAAGTGCGCCGACGGGTGCCAGAGCACGGCGGCCGAGTTCGCGAGGCTGCGCGCGCCGGCAATGCCTTGCGCGCCGCGCTCGAACGTCGCCATCTGCTCGGCCACGCCGCGTTCGCCGTCGGCGTCCGAAAAATGGGTCATCAACGTGATCTGGCCGATGCCCGGGCACGCGCGCGCACGCTCCCACGCGGCGCGGAACTTCTCCGGCGCGTAGCCGAGCCGGTTCATTCCGCTGTTCATCTTCAGTTGAATGTTGACGGGCTTCGACAGCCGCGCGGTCTCGAGCATGCGCATCTGCTCGTCGTTGTGCACCGCGGTCGTCAGGCTGTAGCGGTCGATCACGTCGATGTCGGTCGACCGGAAGAAGCCTTCGAGCAGCAGGATCGGCCCGGCCCAGCCGAGCTCGCGCAGCTTCACGGCCTCGTCGAGGTCGAGCAGGCCGAAGCCGTCGGTGCCGCGCAGCCCGGGGAAGACCCGTGCGAGACCGTGCCCGTACGCGTTCGCCTTGACGATCGCCCAGACCTTCGACTGGGCGGCGTGGCGGCGCACGACGGTGAGATTGTTCGCGAGGGCTGCGGTGTGGATCGTGGCGGAAATCGGGCGCGGCATAGGAAATTTCAGTAAAGACGCTTGCGAATCATCAGCTTATCGCGCCTTTTGGGCGCGACGCCGATACGCGCGGAACGATCGGGGGATCTTGCTAGTCCGAATTGACGTATTTTCGTGATATAAAGCCGTGCGCACAACCCATTTCGAACGGAATAAGTCCGATTGCACGGCCCGCGCGGCCGAGCCGCCGCGAGGAACGCATCGCTTCAGATGAAAAAAGGTTTTTACTCCATCATGGCCGCGCAGTTTTTCTCGTCGTTGGCCGACAGCGCTCTTCTCATCGCCGCGATCGCCCTGCTCAAAGACCTCCACGCGCCGAACTGGATGATACCGCTCCTGAAGCTGTTCTTCGTCCTGTCGTACGTGGTGCTCGCCGCCTTCGTCGGCGCGTTCGCCGACTCGCGCCCGAAAGGGCACGTGATGTTCATCACCAATTCGATCAAGGTCGTCGGCTGCCTCATCATGCTGTTCGGCGCGCATCCGCTCATCGCGTACGGGATCGTCGGCTTCGGCGCCGCCGCCTATTCGCCCGCGAAGTACGGCATCCTGACCGAACTGCTGCCGCCCGAGCGGCTCGTCGCCGCGAACGGCTGGATCGAGGGCACGACGGTCGGCTCGATCATCCTCGGCACCGTGCTCGGCGGCGCGCTCATCAGCCCGAAGATCGCGTCGCACGTGATCGCGCACACGCCGCCTTCGATCAACACGCCCGCCGAGGCCGCGATGCTCATCATCATGGCGATCTACGTCACGGCCGCGCTCTTCAACCTGCGCATTCCCGACACGGGCGCGCGCTATCCGAAACAGCAGCACGGCCCGCTCAAGCTCGTCACCGATTTCGCCGACTGCTTCATGGCGCTCTGGCGCGACAAGCTCGGCCAGATCTCGCTCGCCGTCACGACGCTCTTCTGGGGCGCGGGCGCGACGCTGCAGTTCATCGTGCTCAAGTGGGCGGAGGTGTCGCTCGGCATGTCGCTGTCGGAAGGCGCGATCCTGCAGGCGGTGGTCGCGCTCGGCGTCGCCGCCGGCGCGATGATCGCCGCGAGCCGGATTCCGCTGCGCAAGTCGCTCACCGTGCTGCCCGTCGGCATCGTGATGGGCATCGCCGTGATGCTGATGGCGTTCTACACGCGCGAGCTGTTCCCCGCGCACTGGGCGCTGCGCATCGGGCACCTGCATTTGCCCTTCTATCTGCTCGTCGCATACGTGTTCCTGATGTTCGTCGGCGCGCTGTCCGGCTTCTTCGTCGTCCCGATGAATGCGCTGCTCCAGCATCGCGGCCACGTGCTGCTGTCGGCCGGTCATTCGATCGCCGTGCAGAACTTCAACGAAAACCTGTCGGTGCTCGTGATGCTCTGCGTGTATGCGGCGCTCGTGTGGCTGGACGTGCCGGTGGGCGTCGTGATCGTGCTGTTCGGCACGTTCGTGTGCCTGACGATGTGGCTCGTGATGCGGCTGCATATCGCGAACCAGCGCCGCTTCGATTCCGTCGCGCTGATCGGCGAATCGAAGCACTGAGCCGCGGCGCGCGCCGCTCGTCGACGAAGCGGCGCATCGCGTCCCACGCGCCTTTGCCCTGAAGCCGCAACCTTTCCCGCCTCGCCGCCATGACCCGACCGATTCCCAACGCGCTGACGATCGCCGGCTCCGACTCGGGCGGCGGCGCCGGCATCCAGGCCGACCTGAAGACGTTCTCCGCGCTCGGCGCTTACGGCGCGAGCGTGATCACCGCGCTCACCGCGCAGAACACGCGCGGCGTGACGGGCGTGCATGCGCCCGATGCGGGCTTCGTGACCGCGCAGCTCGATGCGGTGTTCGGCGACATCCGCATCGCCGCGGTGAAGATCGGCATGCTCGCGAACGCGTCGATCGTGCGCGCGGTCGCGGCCGCACTCGCGCGCTACGCGCCGCGCCATGTCGTGCTCGACACGGTGATGATCTCGAAGAGCGCGCACGCGCTGCTCGCGCCCGACGCCGTCGACGCGCTGCGCGACGAATTGCTGCCCCTCGCCGATCTCGTCACGCCGAATCTGCCGGAGGCGGCCGAGCTGCTCGGCGTCGCGGCCGCGACGACCGAGGAAGACATGGTGCGCCAGGGCGAAGCGCTCGTCGCCCGCGGCGCGAAGGCGGTGCTGATGAAAGGCGGCCATCTCGGCGCCGAGCGCGAAAGCCCGGACTGGCTGATCCAGGCGGGCGGCGCGCGGCGCTTCGCGGGCGCGCGGCTGCCGGTCGCGAACACGCACGGCACCGGGTGCACGCTATCGTCGGCGATCGCCGCGCTGCTGCCGCAGCGGGCGACGCTCGCGGACGCGATCGCCGATGCGAAGACCTATCTGACGGGCGCGATCGGCGCGAGCGGGCGGCTCGATGTCGGACAGGGCGTCGGCCCCGTGCACCATTTCTATCGGTGGTGGTGAGCCGCACGGGCCGAAGCTCGCTCGAGTCGCGCGGCTTCGACCGCGCGGCGAGCGCCACGCGGTTCACGGCGGGCGCTCGCCGATAGCGGGCACGCGCATCGCGATCTCGCCATGCGGCGCGCGATCGGCCAACTCCATCGCCCGACCCACCTCGCGCCGCCACGAACCGGCGCCGATCAGCGCGCGGCGAACGCGATCGCCCGCTGCGGCCAATCGTCGGGCACGATGAAGCCGCGCGAGGTTTCGCGCCACACCGAATCCGCGTCGCGCACGAGCGCGGCGACGAGCGACGGCCCCGGCTGTCGCGCGGCCTCGTCGAGCGCGGCCGCTGGCGTGAGCAGCGTGCAGCGCCCGCAGGCCACGTCCGCATCGTCGATCGCGCGCGGCGCGAGCCACGCGAGGCGCGGCAGCATGATCCACGCGGCGGCGCGCCGCGCCGCGGCGCGTGCGAACTTCGGCCACGCTTCGCGCGTGATCCAGAAGCCGCGCGGATGATCGGCATCGACTTCGGGCGGATCGACGATCGCGCCGCTCGCATTCACGTCATCGCCCGCGCGATAGAAGAGCCACCCCTTTACGAGCATCTGCGCGCGCCACGGCCCCGCGTGGCCGAGCGACGCGAACTCGTCGCGGGCCGTGAGCAGCAGTTGATGATCGACGAGCTTCGCGCGCTTCAGGTCGAAGCGGTCGGCGAGATTCGGGCCGACGAAATCGGCGAGCGACGCGGCGCCCGCCGCCGCGATGCATAGATAGCACTTGACCGCGAGTTCCCAGTGCAGGCGCTCGCCGCGCGCGGTCTCGATCAGGAAATCGCATTCGCCGAGCGTACGGCCGTTGAACCTCAACGGCAGATTCGCGGCGACGAGCCTCAGCGACGGCGCACGTTCGAGGAAAAAGCCGAGCAAGCATTCGGCGTAGCGGCCGAGACGAACCGGCCGCGCCTGCGCGAGCGTGTCGTGCAGCGGCGCGGGCCGCGCATCGAGCGCGGCAAGCCACGCGGCCGCTCCCGCCGCGTCGGCAACGCTCGCCCACGGCTGCGCGAGCGGTGCGCCCGCCGACGGCGCGAGCAGGCTCGCACTCGACAGCAGCCACGCGAGGTCGCGCACGGCCGCGTCGCGCAACGCGCTCAGCGGCACGGGCGACGCCGCGGCACTCATTGCGGATCGGCGGCCGGCGCGGCACTCCGGTAGGTATCGTTCGCGAGGCACAGATCGGACCAGGCTTTCGCCTTGTCCTGCAGGCTGCGCAGCAGATACGCCGGATGGTACGTGACGATCACGGGCACGCCTTCGTACTCGTGCACGCGCCCGCGCATCGAGGCGATGCTTCCGTCCGTCTTGAGAAGCGTCTGCGCGGCGAAGCGGCCGAGCGCGACGATCAGCTTCGGCTTCACGAGCGCGACTTGTCGCTGCAGATACGGCTCGCAGCGCGCGACCTCGTCGGGCTCGGGATTGCGGTTGCCGGGCGGCCGGCACTTGATCACGTTCGCGATATAGACGTTCTCGCCGCGCTTGAGCGCGAGCGCGCGCAGCATGTTGTCGAGCAGCTTGCCCGCCTGGCCGACGAACGGCTCGCCCTGCTTGTCCTCGTTCTCGCCCGGCGCCTCGCCGACGAGCATCCAGTCCGCGCGCTCGTCGCCGACGCCGAACACCGTGTTCGTGCGCTTCTCGCAAAGACGGCAGCGCTCGCAGTCGGCCACGCGCGCGCGCAATTCGTCCCAGCCGAGCTCGGCGACGGACGGCGCGCGAGCGGCGGGCTCCGCGGCGACGTCAGGCGGCGCGGGCTCGACCCCCGGCTCGAGATCGAACCACGACATGTCTTCGTCGGCTGCCGCCGCGCCGGCGTCGCCCCCGGTTCGTGCGGCCGGCGCGGACGCCGCCGACGAACGTGCCGGCTGCGCCGCATCCTGCTCGAAGGCCGCCGATTCCGCGGCAGCGGCGGCGACGGCGGCGTGCGGCGGCACGCGACGCGCGCCGCCCGCGGCGACCGGCTCGACCGTCGAAGCCGCGCGCGCGATCGTCGAGTCCCGCGAATTTCGCGCGCCCGACTCGAACGCCGCAGGCGCATCCGCCGCCCGCATGCCGGATTCGGCCGCCGCTTGCCGCGCTTGGCCGCGCGCGTCGGCAGCCTGCCGCGCAGGCGCCGCGCGACCGTCGGCGAGCGCGGCGGTCCCGATCGATTCCGCGTGCGCGGCGCCGTCGGCCGATGCGTCGTCCGCAGACGTCGACGCGGCCGGCGCCCCCGCACCACCGCGCCCCCTGCCTTGCGCGCCGTCATGCGACATCCGGCGCGCCGCATCCGACACCGGTTGCGCCCCTAGCGCAACCGCCGCGACGTCGGTCTCCCGCGCCGCGCCCGTCGCATCCTCGTTCACGCCGCCGGCGCGCGCCGCGCCGCGCCGCACCCACATGGGCGCGAGTCCCAGCTCTTCGAGCGCCGCTTCAGCCAATGCCATGCGCGCCTCCCTCCTTCGTCAATGCGAGACGCATCACGATTGCGTCCTCCCGGCTCCGGTGCTTCGCCGGATAGTAGTTCCTGCGCCGGCCAACCGACACGAAGCCGAAGCGCTCGTACAGATGGATCGCGCGCGGATTCGACGGTCGCACTTCAAGCAGCACGCCGTCGAGCCGCTCGGCGCGCGCGATCCGCACCGCCTCGCGCAGCAGCGCGAGCCCGACGCCCGCACGCTGCGCGGCGGGCGCGACGCACAGATTCAGCAGATGCATCTCGTCTACGACAGGCATCAGCACGCAATAGCCGACGAGCCCGCCCGTCACGTGCCGCATGCAAACGCCGAAGTACCCGTTGCGCAGCGAATCCTCGAAATTGCCGCGCGACCACGGAAATTCGTACGCGGCGCGCTCGATCTCGACGACCTCGTCGAGATCGGCGTCCGTCATCGGCGCCAGATAGCGGTCGGTCATCAGCACGCCGCTCATCGGCTGCCCCCGTCCGCGCGCGCGGCAAGCCGCTCGGCGGTGGTCTGCGCGACCTTGTCGCGCACATACTCGGGCGCCGCGCGATCGGCCGGCACGACGCGCCCCGCGCGATATGCGCGCAGCGCGACGTGCGCGATCGGCAGCGCGTGCGGCAACGCGTTCGCATCGATCGTCCGCGCCCGCGCGCACGCGGGCAGACGCTCGCCGAACGCGGCCGCCGCATTGCCGGCGAGCACGAACGGCGCGTCGGGCACCCGCACGTCGGCGGGCGCCGCGAGCGACGCCGGCGCGAGTTCGCGCCAATCGCCCGCCGCGCCGTCCCACGCGTAATCGGCCCAGTAGACCTCGTCCATCCGCGCATCCAGCACGGCGAGCACGCGGGTCGTGTCGCCCGCGTTCAGGCGCGCGGCCTCCGCGCACGCGACGAGCGTGCCGACCGGCACGACAGGCAGCGCGCGGCCGAACGCGAGCCCTTGCGCGACGCCCGTCGCGGTGCGCAGCCCGGTAAACGAGCCGGGGCCCGCGCCGAACGCGATCGCGTCGCAGTCGGCGAACGCGAGGCCCGCTTCGTCGAGCACCTCGCGCACGGCGGGCAGCACGCGCGTGCTCGACACGGCGCCCGTGCGCTCGTGGCGGACCCAGGTTTGGATGGAAGCGGCGCCGGCAGCCGGGCCGGCCGCGACGAGAAGCGCGACCGAGCAGAACTCGGTCGACGTATCGATGGCAAGGAGCACTGTTTGCGTCATGGCCGACATTGTAATGCGGCGCCCCGCCTGCACGGGCGATCCGGTCCGATTCGCGGGCGCTCGTCGCGCGCGAATCGGTTTGGAAGGAACGCTCGACCCGCCGCTCGCCCCTGCTTGCTAAGATCGTCGGCCTGGAAAAGCCAGCCTGGAAACCCTTACGGAGACACCCATGAGCGACATCACCGCCCAATTCGAGCAAGCGCAGATCGACGTGAAGCAACTGACCGAGCGGCCCGGCAACCTGACGCTGCTGCGCCTGTACGCGCTCTTCAAGCAGGCGACCGACGGCGACGTGCACGGCGACAAGCCCGGCTTCACCGACATCGTCGGCAAGTACAAGTACGACGCATGGGACGCGCTGAAGGGCACGTCGCAAGACGATGCGAAGAAGCAATACATCGAACTCGTGGAATCGCTGAAGAACGGCACCGCGTCCTGACCGCGCGTGGCTGCGGCCGGCGCCGCGCCGGCCGCACCCGAGGCGACCGCGGCGCGTCGCCTGCGAGAAGTGAAAACGACGGTGGCGCGGCGCAGCAAAAAACGGTATCATGCGGGCTGCGCATCGCGACGGGCGCTTCACCAACTGATGTCGGCAGTCCTCGTCGCCAGCGTTCCATAGCGTTTCGCTCCAATCCAGTTTAGAACCTGTCCCTTCCTGCGTAGCCCCTTGCGGGCTGTCAAGTCTCAGGCTGGCGGCATGCGCATCCGATGCGCGCCGCACCCAAAAACAGCTTCTAACGAAATTGTTGTCCGCACGTCGTCGACATGCGGACAATCGCCACGTTTCCCGATTTGCTCGATGAATCCGTCGACTTGGGTATGCGCGATTGGCGCGGCGTTCGACCCACTGTGTTTCAAGGATTGACATGACTTCGAGCAATTCCCTCAGCCCGCTCAGCCCGCTCAACGCGATCGCCGACGAGGCGATCGGCCTGCCCGCCGCAGCCGCAGCAGCCCAACCGGCCGTGAGCGATGCCGGCGACGCCGCGCCGGACGAACCGACGTTCGCGTCGCTCGGCCTGTCGCCGGAGATCGTCTCCGCGCTGCAGGCGGCCGGCTACGTGAAGCCGACGCCCGTGCAGCAGCGCGCGATTCCGGCCGGCATCGCCGGCCGCGACCTGCTCGTGTCGAGCCCGACGGGCTCCGGCAAGACGGCCGCGTTCATGCTGCCCGCGATCGAGCGCTTCGCGCAGTTGCAAAAAGCGCAGGCGCAGCAGCCGCGCGCGCCGCGCGAAGCGCAGCCGGGCGAGCGTCGCGGCCGCCGCCCGCAACCCGTCGCGCGCCCGGGCCTCCTCGTCCTCACGCCGACGCGCGAGCTCGCGATGCAGGTGACGACGGCCGCGTCGACGTACGGCAAGCACCTGCGCCGCCTGCGCACGGTCAGCATCCTCGGCGGCGTCGCGTACGGCCAGCAACTGATGCTGCTCGCGAAGAACCCCGAGATCCTCGTCGCGACGCCGGGACGCCTGCTCGACCACCTCGAGCGCGGCCGCATCGATTTGTCCGAACTGAAGATGCTCGTGCTCGACGAAGCCGACCGCATGCTCGACATGGGCTTCATCGACGACATCGACACGATCGTCGCGGCGACGCCCGCGTCGCGCCAGACGATGCTGTTCTCGGCGACGCTCGACGGCAAGATCGGCTCGCTCACGAACCGCCTGCTGAAAGACCCGGAGCGCATCGAGATCACGCAGAAGATCGAATCGCGCTCGAACATTGCGCAGACCGTGCACTACGTCGACGACCGCGATCACAAGGACCGTCTGCTCGACCACCTGCTGCGCGACACCGCGCTCGACCAGGCGATCATCTTCACCGCGACGAAGATCGACGCCGACCAGCTCGCCGGCCGGCTCGCCGACGCCGGCTTCCAGTCCGCCGCGCTGCACGGCGATCTGCCGCAGGGCGCGCGCAACCGCACGATTCGCGCGTTGCGCGAGCGCCGCGTGCGCGTGCTCGTCGCGACCGACGTCGCCGCGCGCGGGATCGACATCCCCGGCATCACGCACGTGTTCAACTACGACCTGCCGAAGTTCGCCGAGGACTACGTGCACCGGATCGGCCGCACGGGCCGCGCGGGCCGCTCGGGCACCGCGGTGAGCCTCGTGCATCACGCGGAGCAAGGGGCGCTCAAGCGCATCGAGCGCTTCGTTCGCGCGCCGCTGCCGGTGAACGTCGTCGAAGGCTTCGAGCCGCGCAAGGCGCCGCCGCCGCGCAACGATCGCGGCAACGGCCGCGGCCGTCCGGGCGGCAACGGCGGCCGCCGGTTCGGCGGCAAGCCGGGCGGCGGTCATGGCGGCGGCCGCTCGGGCGGCTGGAGCGGCAAGCCTGGCGGCAATCGCGAAGGCTATGGCGCGCGCCGCAGCGACGGCCAGCGCGGCGGCCCGCGGCGCGGCAACTCGGCAGCGTAAGTGACTGTCGGCAGGCAGGTCCGCAACGCGGACCCGCCCGCCCTCTCCCTTCGAAAACCGGCGCATTCGCGCCGGTTTTTGTTTACGCCCGAGATTTCACGATGCGAAAAAATCTTTTGCGTCGTAAAAAATCATGCTGCGTGGCACAACCAGAAGCATTGCGGCATGGAAAACTGCATTCCACAATAAGAAATTAAAACAACAAGACATTGATTTTTATAGAATAAATTTTTTACGGCTTTGTGAAAAAGCCCCTGTCTCGACGCACTCGATTTGCCTAGACTCTTATACAAGACTTCACGAACGAAACCGCCGAATCCCAAACGCGCCGCCCGCTTCGCAAAGTCAAGAATTTCATCTCTTCAGGCAACGACCACTCAAGGAGCACGCATCATGTCGCGTCAACAACAGGCTCAGGAACTGCAAAAGCAATGGGAAACCGATCCGCGCTGGAAGGGCATCAAGCGCGCGTTCACGGCTGAAGACGTCGTGCGCCTGCGCGGCTCGATCCAGCAAGAACACACGCTCGCGAAGCGCGGCGCGGAAAAGCTCTGGACGCTCATCAACAACGAGCCGTTCGTCAACGCGCTCGGCGCGCTGACGGGCAACCAGGCAATGCAGCAGGTGAAAGCCGGCCTCAAGGCGATCTATCTGTCGGGCTGGCAAGTCGCGGGCGACGCGAACGTCGCAGGCGAAATGTACCCGGACCAGTCGCTGTATCCGGCGAATTCGGTGCCGCTCGTCGTCAAGCGCATCAACAACACGCTGACGCGCGCGGACCAGATCCAGTGGTCGGAAGGCAAGAACCCGGGCGACGAAGGCTATGTCGACTTCTTCGCGCCGATCGTCGCTGACGCGGAAGCCGGCTTCGGCGGCGTGCTGAACGCGTTCGAGCTGATGAAGGCGATGATCGAGGCGGGCGCGTCGGGCGTTCACTTCGAAGACCAACTCGCGTCGGTGAAGAAGTGCGGCCACATGGGCGGCAAGGTGCTCGTGCCGACCCGCGAGGCGGTCGCGAAGCTCACGGCCGCGCGTCTCGCCGCCGACGTGATGGGCACGCCGACCGTGCTGGTCGCGCGTACCGACGCCGAAGCGGCCGACCTGATCACGTCCGACATCGACGACAACGACAAGCCGTTCCTGACGGGCGAGCGCACGGTGGAGGGCTTCTTCCGCACGAAGCCGGGCCTGGAGCAGGCAATCTCGCGCGGCCTCGCGTACGCGCCGTACGCCGACCTGATCTGGTGCGAAACCGGCAAGCCGGATCTCGAATACGCGAAGAAGTTCGCGGAAGCGATCCACAAGCAGTTCCCGGGCAAGCTGCTGTCGTACAACTGCTCGCCGTCGTTCAACTGGAAGAAGAACCTCGACGACGCGACGATCGCGAAGTTCCAGAAGGAACTCGGCGCGATGGGCTACAAGTTCCAGTTCATCACGCTCGCCGGCTTCCACGCGCTGAACTACTCGATGTTCAACCTCGCGCACGGCTACGCCCGCACGCAGATGAGCGCGTTCGTCGAGCTGCAGCAAGCCGAGTTCGCGGCTGCCGACAAGGGCTTCACCGCGGTCAAGCATCAGCGCGAAGTCGGCACCGGCTACTTCGACGCAGTGACGCAGACGGTCGAGCGCGAAGCGTCGACGACCGCGCTGCACGGCTCGACCGAAGACGAACAGTTCTTCGACGGCCAGAAAGTCGCCTGAACTCCACCAGGCGCTGGCGCGCCGCGCACGGCCACAAGCCGCCGCGGCGCGCGACCCGGCAAGACCAAGACCATATCGGGGAGGACTCGCCCGTCGCGCGCATGGTTGCGCCATGCCTGCCCAGGGCGCGCGGCGTCTTGCGACGTCGCTGACATTCGAGCGCGCCGGCCCTGCCCGGCGCGCCTATTTTTTTGCACGGCGCATCGCGGCCAATCGCCCGGCTGCGTGCGGCACGCTATCGATAGACGATCACGGGAATCTTCGTATGGGTCAGCACGCGTTGCGTCTCGCTGCCGATCAACAGGCTGCCGAGCCCGCGCCTGCCGTGCGACGCCATGAAGATCACATCGCAGCCGCCCCGCTCCGCCGCCTCGATGATGCCGAGATACGGCGACGGATGCACGCTCGTCGCCGACTCGCACGCAACGCCCGCGCGCCGCGCGGCCGCCTCGACCTCGTCCAGATGCGCGCGCGCCTCGCGCTCGCTGCGCTCGCGAAAATCGGCGGGCGGCTCGATCACGACCTCGGAAAACGGCGAGTACGGATATTGCGGCAGGCACGCGTAGGCCGTGACGCGCGCACCGACCGCCTGCGCGAGATCGATCGCGCCGTCGATCGCCTTCCTCGACAGATCGGACCCGTCGGTCGGAACCAGGATGTGCTTGAACATGGCGGCCTCCGTCGGCAACTGCGGCGCGTCCGGACGCGGGCGTACCCGCGGCGGGCAGCCGACGCCGGGCGGCCCGCGCGGACGCTGGGTGATTCGATTGTAGTGCGCGAATCCGCGCCGCTGCATCCGCTAGAGGGTTCGCCCTCATATCGGAAACGCGCGCGGTCTGGCGCGAATTCGGGTACGAATCCGGCGCAAGGATCTCGCACCGAAGCCGCGCGCGAAGACGCCGCGCATGCGGCGCCCGCGAGCGCCGCCGCGCGGGCGTCATCCCCAGTAGCCGGGGCGCTCGTACGTGTGCTTCAGAAAATCGAGAAAGAGCCGGACCCTGAGCGGCAGGTGCCGGCGCTGCGGAAACACCGCGTGAATGCCGATCGGCGGCGCGGCGAACGCGTCGAGCACGCTCACGAGCCGGCCCGCCGCGATGTCCGCGCCGACTTCCCACCACGAACGCCAGGCCAGGCCATGCCCCTCGAGGCACCATTCGTGCAGCACCGCGCCGTCCGAGCACTCCATCGTGCCGGACACGCGGATCGACACCACCTTGCCATCGTCGACGAAGGTCCAGCCGCGCTGCTGGTTCGCATTCGCCGCGAGCGCGAGGCAGTTGTGGCGCGCGAGATCGTCGAGCGTCTCGGGCATGCCCGCGCGCGCGAGATACGCGGGCGACGCGACACACACGCGCCGGTTCTCGCCGAGCTTCAGCGACACGAGCGACGAATCGGGCAGCTCGCCCAGCCGCACCGCGCAATCGAACCCTTCGTTGACGAGGTCGACCATCCGGTCGGACAGATCGAGCGTGACCGACACGTCCGGATGCGCGCCCGTGAACGCGGGCACGAGCGGCGCGACGTGGCGCCGGCCGAAGCCCGCGGGCGCCGACACCCGCAGGTGCCCGCTCGCCTTCACGCCGCCCGCGGACACGCTTGCCTCGGCGTTCTGCATGTCGTTGATGATCCGCTGGCAGTCCTCGAGGAACGCCGAGCCTTCGAACGTCAGCGTGAGCTTGCGCGTCGTGCGCACGAGCAGCTTCACGCCGAGCCGCTCCTCGAGCGCGTCGAGCCGGCGACCGATGATCGCGGGCGCGACCCCTTCCGCGTGCGCGGCCGCCGACAGGCTGCCCTTTGCCGCGACCGCGGCAAACGTTTCGATCTGTTTGAAGCGATCCATCCCATGTTCGGGCGGCGCGACGCGGCCACCCCGTCGAATCTGAAGTCGCTCCAGATTAGATATCGAAAAGTAAAAGATCAAGTGATGATTACTGTCTTTTTTAGTTCAAGTCATCACTAATAGAATCGACTTCGACCTCTGATCGTGGAGCGCAACGTCATGCCCGGCACCCCGCCCGCCTTCCCGAAGGCGATTCTCTTCGACGCGTACGGCACGCTGTTCGACGTGCACGCGGTCGTCGCCGCGGCCGAGCAGATGTTTCCCGGGCGCGGCGAGGCGCTGTCGCAGCTCTGGCGGCGCAAGCAGATCGAATACTCGCAGCTGCGCACGCTCGCCGATCCGGCGGGCGGACGCTATCGGCCGTTCTGGGAACTGACGCTCGACGCGCTGCGCTTTGCCGCGCGCGCACTCGGCCTCGCGCTGTCCGCCGCGGCCGAGAAACGGTTGATGGACGAATACGCATGCCTGTCGACCTATCCGGACACAGTGCCGGCGCTGCGCGCGCTGCGGGCGCGCAGCGCGCCGCCGAAGCTCGCGATCCTGTCGAACGGCAACCCGCAGATGCTCGACATCGCGGTCAAGAGCGCCGGGATGAGCGGCCTCTTCGACCGCGTGCTGTCCGTCGACGCGGTGCGCGCGTACAAGCCGTCGCCCGCCGCGTACGCGCTCGGCACGGCGGCGTTCGATGCGGCCGCGGCCGACATCGCGTTCGTGTCGTCGAACGGCTGGGATGTCGCGGGCGCCGGCTGGTTCGGCTACCGGACCTTCTGGCTGAACCGCACGGGCGCGCCGCTCGAGGAGCTCGGCGCGGTGCCCGCGGGCGCGGGCGCCGGCATGGCCGAGTTGCTCGCCTTTCTCGACGCGCCGCCCGCCGCCGCGAAAGCGGCCGGCCGCGCGCGCCCGGCGCCCGCCTGACGCGACGCGCCGCCGCCCGGATTCACGCAATTGCACCACTCCGTAACTGACCGACCAAGGAGAAAACCGATGACCACGACGCTGAAGCTGCCGCAAGGCATGGCGATCACGGGCGAGATCAAGCCCGGCTACGAAGCGATCCTCACGCCCGAGGCGCTCGAACTCGTCGCGACGCTGCATCGCCAGTTCGAGCCGCGCCGCCGCGAGCTGCTCGCCGCGCGCGTCGAGCGCACCAAGCACCTCGACGCCGGCGAGCGCCCCGACTTCCTCGCCGAGACGAAATCGATCCGCGAAGGCGACTGGAAGGTGGCGCCGCTGCCCGCGGATCTGCAGTGCCGCCGCGTCGAGATCACGGGCCCCGTCGAGCGCAAGATGATCATCAACGCGCTGAACTCGGGCGCGGACTCGTACATGACGGACTTCGAGGACTCGAACGCGCCGAGCTGGACCAACCAGATCGACGGCCAGATCAACCTGAAGGACGCGGTGCGCCGCACGATCTCGCTCGAGCAGAACGGCAAGTCGTACAAGCTCAACGACAAGATCGCGACGCTGATCGTGCGCCCGCGCGGCTGGCACCTCGACGAAAAGCACGTGACGGTGGACGGCCAGCGCGTGTCGGGCGGCGTCTTCGATTTCGCCCTCTTCCTGTTCCACAACGCGAAGGAGCTGATCGCGCGCGGCTCCGGCCCGTACTTCTACCTGCCGAAGATGGAAAGCCATCTCGAGGCGCGCCTCTGGAACGACATCTTCGTCGCCGCGCAGGCAGCGGTCGGCATTCCGCGCGGCACGATCCGCGCGACCGTGCTGATCGAGACGATCCTCGCCGCGTTCGAGATGGACGAGATCCTCTATGAGCTTCGCGAGCACAGCTCTGGCCTGAACGCGGGCCGCTGGGACTACATCTTCTCGGCGATCAAGAAGTTCAAGAACGACCGCGACTTCTGCCTCGCCGACCGCGCGAAGATCACGATGACGGTGCCGTTCATGCGCGCGTATGCGCTGTTGCTGCTGAAGACCTGCCACAAGCGCAACGCGCCGGCGATCGGCGGGATGAGCGCGCTGATCCCGATCAAGAACGATCCGGAGGCGAACGAGAAGGCGATGGCCGGCGTGCGCGCGGACAAGAACCGCGATGCGACCGACGGCTACGACGGCGGCTGGGTCGCGCACCCGGGCCTCGTGTCGCTCGCGATGGAAGAGTTCGTCAAGGTGCTCGGCGACAAGCCGAACCAGATCGGCAAGCAGCGCGACGACGTGCAGATCGAGGGCAAGAACCTGCTCGATTTCCAGCCGGAAGCGCCGATCACCGAAGCGGGCCTGCGCAACAACATCAACGTCGGCATTCACTACCTCGGCTCGTGGCTCGCGGGCAACGGCTGCGTGCCGATCCACAATCTGATGGAAGACGCGGCGACGGCCGAAATCTCGCGCTCGCAGGTCTGGCAGTGGATCCGCTCGCCGAAGGGCACGCTCGACGACGGCCGCAAGGTGACGGCCGAGCTCGTGCGCGAATACGCGAAGGCGGAGCTCGGGAAGGTGAAGCAGGTCGTCGGCGGCGACACGGCGCCGTACGACCGTGCCGCGGTCATCTTCGAGCAGATGTCGACGTCGGAGAACTTCACCGAGTTCCTGACGCTGCCGCTTTACGAGGAGATCTAAGCGACGCGCGGCGTCGGACGGATGAGACGCGCCGCCGCCGGTTGCTCGGAGCGGCCGGCTGCGCGGCTCGTCCGCTCGGCCTCGGCCGTGCAAACGAAAGGCGCCTGTCGGGCGCCTTTTTTCGTTGCACATCAGCCGGGCCTCGTGCCGCGGGGGACGTGATGGTGTGCGGCGTTTTTGTCGTTCGGCGTTCGGCGCTCAGCTACGGATTTCCATTTTTGTTCCGCAGCCGTTGAATACCCAAGCGTCGGTCTCGCGGCCCGCGCGGGCCTTGCGGTTCCGTTCGGGCCGCCACAGGCGTCGGCGCGAATGCACATCGGATGCACGTCTGCGCCCGAAGAACGGTCGATTCATCGACGCTCGCGTGTGATGAACGCTTGTCGCCAAGCGTCGCACACCGCCACGCTGGCACGTGCCGGCGCATCCACCGCACACGCGCGCGTCGCGATGCGTCACGCGGCGCGCGCACGCCGATACTGCACCCAGTCGCCCGACTCGATGCGCGGCCTGCCCGCGACCGAATGCGCGCCGACCGGGTAATACAGGCAATCGTACCGGTGCCCGCCGAGCTCGACCGATGCCTGCTGCCGCACGAACAACCCCTCGACGCCGGGATAGACCTCCTCGATCTCGTCGAGCACCGGCACGAGCCGCGCGTCGATCGCGTAGACGTCGCCCCAGACGAGATCGCGGCCGCTGTCGGCGACCATCCCCGGATAGTTGCCGAAGTCGTACAGCCGTCCCGCCACCGCCCCGGCGCCCACGAGCACCGGCGCGGCGATGCCGTGCGTCGCCGCCGCCCGGCCGATGTCGTTGATCTCGCCCGCTCTCAGGGTCCCGTAGCAGAATACGTGGCGCATTGCATCTTCTCTCCTTGTTTCAGTCGTGCCATCGAGCCGGCACGCCGCGGCATCACGCGAGCAGCGCAGCGTCGCTGACGAGGATGCCGTCGGCGTCCGCGTAGATCCAGTCGCCCGGCGCGATGCGCGTGCCGCGCACGTCGACGGGCACGTCGCTCACGCCGGCGCCGCGCTTGTCGCTCTTGCGCGGATGCGCGGCGAGCGCGAGCACGCCGGCGCGACATTCGGCGAGTTCGGCCGAATCGCGCACGCAGCCGTTCACGACGATGCCGACCCAGCCGTTCTTCTCGGCGAGCTTGCCGAGGTTGCCGCCAACGAGCGCGCAGCGCAGGCTGCCGCCGCCGTCGACGACGAGCACGCGCCCCGCGCCGTCCTGCTCCAGCGCCGCGCGCACGAGCGTGTTGTCCTCGAACAGCTTGAGCGTCGCGGCCGGCCCCGCGAAGCGCCTCACGCCGCCGAACGAGCGGAACACGGGCTCGATCACGCGCAGCGTGCCGGCTGCGAGGCGCTCTTCGTTCGCGTCGCAAAGGTCGGTGGTGGCGAACATCATGTCGAAGTCTCCTGGAGGATCGTAGGGTGCCGATCCGGCATTATCGGCGAAGAAAATTCCCGCTGCGGCGGGTAGAAGGCTCGCCCTACAATAGCCGAACGCACCATCCACCCCGTCTTCGAACATCGATGAGCCCGTCCGTTCCCCTTGTGGCGCAACCTGCCGCCGCCACGATCGACGTTCCGTCCGAATTCGCGCCGACGCGCTCGCACCCGATGCGCGTGCGCGCCCGCGCGATCTCGGCCGGCATGCGCGTGCCGCAGCACTCGCACGCGTGGGCGCAGCTCGCGTACGCGTCGCGCGGCGTGCTGCGGCTCGCGACGGCCGGCTCGACGTGGATGGTGCCGCCGTCGCGCGCAATCTGGGTGCCGCCGCGAATTCCACACGAAGTCGTGATCGTCGAGGACGCGTATCTGCGCACGCTGTATGTCGATGAATCGGCGGTGCCGGACGGGCTCGACGCGTGCCGGGTCGTCGAGGTGTCGGGCCTGTTGCGCGAGTTGATCGTCGCGCTCGAGGTGCGCCCGCTCAATCGCGCGCGCGAGCGGCTGCTGGCCGCGCTCGTGCTCGACGAACTCACGCGCGCCGAGCCGTTGCCGCTCGCGGTGCCGATGCCGACCGAGAAGCGGCTGCGCGCGCTATGCGAAGCGGTGCTCGCGCATCCGGCGCAGGGCGAGTCGCTCGAGCACTGGGCGGCGGGCGTCGGTGCGAGCACGCGAACGATCGCGCGGCTCTTCAAGCAGGAACTCGGCGTGAGCTTTTCGCAATGGCGCCAGCAGGCGCTGCTCGCGCGTGCGATTCCGCTCCTCAATCAGGGGCGGCCGCTGTCGCACATCGCGCATGAGCTCGGCTACCAAAGCCAAAGTGCGTTCTCCGCGATGTTCCGGCGCGCGTTCGGCGCGAGCCCGCGCGCATTCATTCAGCGCGGCGACATGCACGCGGCGACGGAACTTGCGTCGCCCGACGACGGGGATGCGCAACCGCTGCTGTGAGCGCGGTCGATTCTCGGGATTCGGGTTGATCCAATGGATTCGGTCACGGAAGCCGCCGAGACCACCAGAGATGCGTACTTGCGGCCATAAGCGGCGGCTTCGGACGGCAACGGAACGATAGATCGACGCCCGCGCTCACCGCACGCGGGAAATGGAAGCCGGTTGAAGTCCGCACGAGGCACTCCCATTCGTGTGCCTCGGCGAACCGAAGCGGTTCGGCGCGCTCGTTCGGACCGCATAACGCATCGACCAGCCGGCACCTCGCGCCTTCGACACCGGGTGATTTCGCGAAGCACGCCCCTCTTCATCGAATCCGCCGGTCGAACATTCGCGCGTATCGCTCGGGCACGCACAGCCATCCATGCTCGACGATTGCGCGCCGCCACCCGCGCCATCCGCGCCCGATCGCTTTGGCGCCACCGTTCGCTCATGACGCCCCGATGGCGCCGAGTCGCATCGCACCGGCCATGAGGCGTCGACGGGCGGCGCTCGATACCGCAAGTCCGGGCATCGGCGCGCGCTCGCGGCAGCGATTGCGCATCGCCACTCGTTCGGGCCGCGATCAGGACACGGGCCGCGCCATATGGCGGATCGATCCGAACTGCGCGAGACGCGGCCCCGCGAGCCGATACCCCATTCGCAGATAGAGCCGCGCGGCAGGATTGTCGACGAACACGCGCAACTGCGTCTCGCGCAGCCCGCGCGCCTTCGCGAACCGGTGCGAGGTTTCGAGCAGGTAGGTGCCGGCGCCGCGCTGCCGGTGCCCCGGCGCGATCTGCACGTCGCGGATGTGCAGCGAATCGCCCTCCTCGGTAATCCTCAACAGGCCGATCGGCACACCGTCGGCTTCGAGGATGAAGTTCTCCGAATCGCGCCAGCTCGCAAAAAAGAGATCCGCGCGCCATCTGAGGCCATGGCGCTGGTAGTACGCGTTCATGTTGCCGTGCGTGAGCGCTTCCGCGAACTCGAAATCGCCCGGCTCGGCGGGGCGCAACAGATAAACGAGAGGAGCGGCGGCTGAATCGGACATGGCGTAATCGCGAAACCTGCGTCACCGCCACGATAGCGCAGCCGGCACGCGTTGCAATGCCGATTTGCACGCATGCGGCGACGACGCAGAGCATCGCTCTGCAACAGACCTGCAGCGCCAAAACAAAAAGCCCGTTCAGGTATGCCTGAACGGGCTTCGATTTGGCGGAGCGGACGGGACTCGAACCCGCGACCCCCGGCGTGACAGGCCGGTATTCTAACCGACTGAACTACCGCTCCAGTCTTGCTGCTTGCCTGGCAGGCGTCGGTTACTTCCTGCCGGCGCATCGTCTCGACACTTGTTCGAGCGACGCCTTGTCTTGGCGTCCCCTAGGGGATTCGAACCCCTGTACTCACCGTGAAAGGGTGATGTCCTAGGCCTCTAGACGAAGGGGACAACGTACTGCTTACACCTTTAACGAAAAAGCCCGTTCACATGCAGCCTGAACGGGCTTTCGATATGGCGGAGCGGACGGGACTCGAACCCGCGACCCCCGGCGTGACAGGCCGGTATTCTAACCGACTGAACTACCGCTCCACTTCCTGCACCTGATCGACAAGCGTCGGTTAAGCTCTTGTCGACCCGCTTCGTTTCTATCGAAACGCCGCTATGTCTGGCGTCCCCTAGGGGATTCGAACCCCTGTACTCACCGTGAAAGGGTGATGTCCTAGGCCTCTAGACGAAGGGGACAAAATCTTTTCAGATCTGTCTTGCTACTTTGTTCTCGCCGTTAATTTTCGTCAACAGCAGAGAACGAAATTCTAACTTCTTTCATTCCGTTTGTGAAGCATTTTTTCTGTCACTCAATGCTTCACGAACTTCACTCACTCTGCGTTCAACTGGTGGAGGTAAGCGGGATCGAACCGCTGACCTCTTGCATGCCATGCAAGCGCTCTCCCAGCTGAGCTATACCCCCGTGTCTCGTTGACTGCTGAACAACAGAGAAGCGAGATTGTAGAGACGGTTCTGAGGTTTGTAAATACCCTATTTGTGTCTCGAGCAAAATTTTTTGCGAGGCCGCGTACGCGCATTCGATCGGCTCGCTACTTCGACCGACGCCGCCCCGCAAACGTACCGCGCGCTTACGCGAGCGCCGCCTCGATACGCGACACGACGACGTCGCGGCCGAACAGCAGCAGCACCGCGTCGATCGACGGCGTGTGCGTCGTGCCCGCCACGAGCAGGCGCACCGGCATCGCGAGCTGCGGCATCTTCAGCTTGTGCGCACCGAGCACGGCCTTCAGCGCGGCCGCGATCGCCTCCTTCGTCCATTCGACCGTCTTCAGCGCCGCCGCGAACTCCACGAGCGCCGGACGCACCGCGTCGGTCACGTGCTGCGCGAGCGCATCCGCGCCGGGCGCGGGCGCACGGTAGAACATCGCCGAATTCTCCGCGATTTCCTTCACCGTCGACGCGCGGTCCTTCATCAGCCCCATCACGCTTACGAGGTCCGGCCCCTGCTCGATCGCGCCGGCGTCGATGCCGAGCGCCGCGAAGAACGGCTTCGCCAGCCCGGCGAGACGCGCGTCGTCCGCTTCCTTGATGTAATGGTTGTTCAACCAGTTCAGCTTGTTATGGTCGTACTGCGCGGGCGACTTGCCGAGATGCTCGAGGTCGAACCATTCGACGAACTGCTCGCGCGTGAAGATCTCCGCGTCGCCGTGCGACCAGCCAAGGCGCGCGAGATAGTTGAGCACCGCCTCAGGCAGATAGCCGGCATCGCGATAGCCCATCACGCTCATCGCGCCGTGACGCTTGCTCATCTTCTCGCCCTGCTCGTTGAGCACGGTCGGCAAGTGCGCGTACACCGGCACTTCGCCGCCGAGCGCGCGCAGGATGTTGATCTGGCGCGGCGTGTTGTTCACGTGGTCGTCGCCGCGGATCACGTGCGTGATGCCCATGTCGAGATCGTCGACGACGACGCAGAAGTTGTACATCGGCGTGCCGTCGGGACGCGCGACGACGAGATCGTCGAGTTCCTCGTTCGAGATCTCGACGCGGCCCTTCACCGCATCGTCCCAGGCCACCGTGCCTGTCAGCGGATTGCGGAAGCGCAGCACGGGCGCGACGCCGGCGGGCGGCTCGGGCAGCACCTTGCCCGGCTCCGGGCGCCACGTGCCGTCGTAGCGCGGCTTCTCGCCCGCCGCGCGCTGGCGCTCGCGCAACGCGTCGAGCTCTTCGGTCGACATGTAGCACGGGTAGACGAGGCCCTTCTCCTGCATCTGCGCGAGCACTTCGCGATAGCGATCCATCCGCTGCATCTGATAGTACGGGCCTTCGTCGTAATCGAGGCCGAGCCACGCCATCCCTTCGAGGATCGCGTCGACCGCCTCCTGGCTCGAACGCTCGACATCGGTGTCCTCGATCCGCAGCACGAACGTGCCCTTCATCTTGCGGGCGAACGCCCACGGATAAAGCGCGGATCGGATGTTGCCGAGATGGATGAAGCCGGTGGGGCTCGGCGCAAAACGGGTGCGTACAGGACGGGTCATAAACGATAGCTCGAACGCCTCAAGCGGCGCATCAATTGAAACGACGCGGCGGCGCACGCCGCCCGGCATTGCCGGGGGTGCACGCGACCGGAACGGAAAGAGCACGAATTATACTCGCCGCGCCGCGGTTCCTCGTCGCGCGGGGCAAGGCCGCGCGACGTCTGCGTCTGCGTCTGCGTCTGCGCCGCACCGCGCCGGTGCCCGCCTCGCGCGCATTGCCTGTGCGACTCGGCCCGCGCCGCACGGCACGTCGCGCGCCACTTGGGGCGGCCCGCTCGCGCGCCCGGCCAGGTCCGTCAGGCGCAGCCGCTCCAAAGCAATCCACGAACCGTACGCGAACCCGGCATGCCGCCATCCTCGCCGAAGTCCGCCCGAATTGCCCATCGTCCTTTCGGCCGACGATCGCACCGTCTCGCGCCCCCGACTTTCGTGCGCACGCGGCCAGTTGCTTTATGATGTGCGCGCTGCGGCCGCCATGCCGGCGCCGCGCGCAGCCGTCCGACACCGTCGGCGCGGCCGCTGGAACTTCGCCGCGCGCGGCGCGCCCATCGAGGCCGCGCGCGGCTCCCCGCTGGAGATCGAGCCGATGTCGTCCCCCCGTTTGTCCCGCCGCGCGTTCACGCTCGCCTGCGCGTCGGCCGCCCTCGCCGCCTGCACGTCGACCGGCACGAAGCCGACGACGGGCGCCGCCCCGAGCGCGAACCCTCCGCAGCCGCGCGAAAAGCCGATCAGGGTCGGCATCGCGCTCGGCGGCGGCGCGGCGCGCGGCTTCGCGCACGTCGGCGTGCTGAAGGCGCTCGAGGCGCGCGGGATTGCAGTCGAGCTCGTCGCCGGCACGAGCGCGGGCTCGGTCGTCGGCGCGCTGTACGCGTCGGGGATGAGCGCGCTGCAAATCAACAAGCTCGCGCTCACGATGGACGAAGCGTCGATCAGCGACTGGGCGACGCCGTTCCGCTCCCGCGGCCTGCTGCAAGGCGTCGCGCTGCAGAACTTCATCAACCAGACGCTCGCCAACCGGCCGATCGAGAAGATGACCAAGCCGCTCGGCATCGTCGCGACCGATCTGAAGAGCGGCCAGCCGATCCTGTTCCAGCGCGGCAACACGGGGCTCGCGGTACGCGCGTCGTGCAGCGTGCCGTCGGTGTTCGAGCCGGTGCGCATCGGCGCTCGCGAATATGTCGACGGCGGGCTCGTGAGCCCCGTGCCCGCGTCGTTCGCGCGCAAGATGGGCGCGGACTTCGTGATCGCGGTCGACATCTCCGCGCGCCCGGACGGCGCGGCAACCGGCAATCCGATCGAGATGCTGCTGCAGACGTTCACGATCATGGGCCAGACGATCAAGACCTATGAACTCGACAAGTACGCCGACGTCGTGATCCGCCCGAACCTCGCCGCGATGGGCGGCAGCGACTTCAATCGGCGCAACGCGGCGATCCTCGCGGGCGAGGAAGCGGTCGCGCGAATCATGCCGGAACTGCAGCGCAAGCTCGCGGCCGCGCGCTCGTCGACCGAGGCCGCCTGACGCCGCGAGGCCGCCTGACGCCGGCTTGCGTCGAAGAGCCTTCACGCACACCGCCGAACGCCGCCCTCCGACGCGCGTGCCGAGTCACGTCACATCGAGAATACGGCCCCCAAAAGCAAAAGCCCCGCTTCCGTCGGAGAGCGGGGCTTGGGCACACCGGCATCCGCCGGCGCCAATCGGGGCGCGACTCAGTTGCTGCCGTTCGCGCTCGCGCCGACGCCGCCGTCGCCGATCGTCGCCTTCACGCGCTGGCGCAGATCGTCGGGCTTCGTCGAGAACTGCGTCTCGATCCGGCGCGCGCCGGTGAAACGCTTTTCCCAGTAGCTGCTGTCGAGATCGTCGACGCGGATCGTGCTGCCCGTCGACGGCGAGTGCACGAACTTGTTGTCGCCGATATAGATGCCGACGTGCGAGAACGTGCGGCGCATCGTGTTGAAGAACACGAGGTCGCCCGGCTTCAGTTCGCTCATGCGCACCTTCTCGCCGACGCGGCTCATTTCCTCCGCGCGACGCGGCAGCGACATGCCGAGCGTGTCCTGGAACACATAACGGACGAAGCCGCTGCAATCGAGGCCCGAATCCGGCGTGTTGCCGCCCCAGCGGTAGCGCACGCCGATCATGTTCAGCGCGCCGACGACGACGTCGCCCGCCTTGCCGGCCATGCCCGACAGGAACGCCTTCGCGCCACCCTGGCTCTTCGCGGGCGTCGCGGCACTGACCTGCTGGAGATTCTGGGAGGAGGAAGCCGGCTCCGATTGAGCCGAACTGATCGCATTCTGACTGGAACTGCTGACTTCGTCGGCGAACGCGCCGGGAGCTGCAGCGATCAGAACGCCGACGAACATCCCGGCGACGACGCGCGTACAAGCCTGGGTCAGATATCGGTGCTGCATTGGTCGATGGATTTGCGCTGGAAAATCAGCTGATTGGCGGAAAAATTTCGGTCGATACTAGCCACGAAGTATTTGTTTGTCAAAAGGAATTGATAATTTCAATCAAACTTCGTGCACCATTCAGATTCATCCGACTTAACGAACGGCTTTCAGTAATTTTTGCGTGTAAGGATGCACCGGATCGGTGAAGATTCGCTCGACATCGCCCGTCTCGACGATCGATCCGCCCTGCATCACCGCCACCCGATGCGCCATCGCGCCGATCACCTCCAGATCGTGGCTGATGAACACGTAGCCGAGGTTGTACTTTCGTTGCAGATTCGACAGCAACTTCAACACTTGCTGCTGGATCGACACATCGAGCGCGCTCGTCGGCTCATCGAGCACGAGCACGCGCGGCTCCAGCACCAGCGCGCGCGCGATCGCGATCCGCTGGCGCTGGCCGCCCGAGAATTCGTGCGGATAGCGATGCAGCACCGTGCGGTCGAGACCGACCTCGCGCAGCACCGCGGCCACCTTGTCGCGGCGCGCGTCGGCCGCGAGCTGCGGCCGATGAAGCTCGAGCCCCTCGGACACGATCCGCTCGATCGTCTGCCGCGGCGAAAGCGAACTGAAGGGGTCTTGAAATACCACCTGCATGTTCGCGCGCAGCGCGATGCGCTCGCGCCCGCGAAAGCTCGCGAGCGAGCGGCCCTCGAATTCGATGTCGCCGCGCGCGAGCCGCTGCAGCCCGAGGAGGGCCATCGCGAGCGTCGACTTGCCCGAGCCCGACTCGCCGACGATCCCGAGCGTCTCGCCTTGCCGCACCGATACGCTCGCGTCCGACACCGCGGTGAAACGCCCCGAGCGAAACCAGCCTTCGAAGCCCGGCAGTTTCTGCTTGAACTGCACGGTGACGCCGTGCGCGTCGAGCACGACGGGCGCGATCGGCAGCACGGGCGACACCGTGCGCTGCGGCCGGCTGTGCAACAGGCGCTGCGTGTAAGGATGCTCGGGCGCGTCGAAGATCCGCTCGACCGGCCCGCACTCGACGAGCTTGCCCTTCTCCATCACCGCGACCCGCTCGGCGAAGCGCCGCACGAGATTCAGATCGTGCGTGATGAGGAGCACCGCCATCCCGCGCTCGGCCGCCGCGTCGCGCTGCAGCTCGAGCAGCAGCTCGACGATCTGCGCGCGGATCGTCACGTCGAGCGCGGTCGTCGGCTCGTCGGCGAGCAGCAGGCGCGGGCGGCACGCGAGCGCCATCGCGATCATCGCGCGCTGCCGCTGGCCGCCCGACAACTGGTGCGGGTAGCTGTCCACGCGCTCGCGCGGCCGGTCGATGCCGGTGCGCGCGAGGAGCGCGATCGCCCGCTCGCGCGCGTCGCGCTTGGACACGCCGTCGTGCAGCTCGATCGTCTCGCCGATCTGCTCGCCGACCGTGAAGAGCGGATTGAGCGCCGTCATCGGCTCCTGGAAGATCATCGCGATGTCCGCGCCGCGCAGCCCGCGCATCTCGCGCTCGCTCTTCTCGGCGAGGTCCTCGCCCGCGAAGCGGATCGCGCCGCTCACATCGGCGTCGCGCAACAGGCGCAGGATCGACAGCGCGGTCACGCTCTTGCCGGAGCCCGATTCGCCCACGAGCGCGACGCGCTCGCCGCGACCGATCGCGAACGACACGTCGTCCACGGCGAGCGTGCCGCCGAAGCGCACGCGCAGCCGTTCGATCGACAGCAGCGGCTCGTGCGGCGACGCCGGCACGCGGCCGCCCGCGGTCCGCACGGCGCTCATCGAATGCCTCCGGCGGCGCGCGTCGTGTCCGCGATCCGCGTGTCGAGCGCGTTGCGCAGCGCGTCGCCCATGAACGTCAGCAGCAACAGCGTCGCGACGAGCACGCAGAACGTCGCGAGCGAGATCCACCACGCGTCGAGGTTCGCCTTGCCCTGCGCGAGCAACTCGCCGAGGCTCGGCGTCGGCGGCGGCACGCCGAGCCCGAGAAAGTCGAGGCTCGTGAGCGCGAGGATCGCGCCGCTCATCCTGAACGGCAGGAACGTGATGACGGGCGTGAGGCTGTTCGGCAGCACGTGGCGCCAGATGATCTGCCAGTTCGTGAGGCCCATCGCGCGCGCGGCGCGCACGTAATCCTGCGTGCGGTTGCGCAGGAACTCCGCGCGCACGTAGTCCGACAGCCCGATCCAGCCGAACAGCGACAGGAGCACGATCAGCAGCACGAAGCTCGGCTCGAACACCGATGCGAAAATGATCAGCAGATACAGCTCGGGCATCGAGCTCCAGATTTCGATGAGCCGCTGGCCGACGATGTCGATGCGCCCGCCGAAGAAGCCCTGCACCGCGCCCGCCGTGATCCCGAGCAGCGTGCCGATGAACGTCAGGATCAGCGCGAACTCGACCGACACGCGAAAGCCGTAGACGAGCCGCGCGAGCAGATCGCGCCCTTGCGCGTCGGTGCCGAGCCAGTTCTCGCGCGACGGCGGCGCCGGGTTCGGGCGCTTCGAGAAGTAGTTGAGCGTGTCGTAGTAATAGCGGTTCGGCGGATACAGCACGAAGTTGCCCGGCGCGTCGAGCTTGCCGCGCACGTACGGATCGAGGTAGTCGGTGGGTGTCGGGAAGTCGCCGCCGAACGTCGTTTCCGGATAGCTCTTGAAGAGCGGGAAATAGAACTGGCCGTCGTAGCGCACGACGATCGGCTTGTCGTTCGACCACAGCGGCGCGGCCAGGCTCGCCGCGAACGCGATCACGAAGATCACGAGGCTCCAGTAGCCGAGGCGCTGCTCCCTGAAGCGCAGCCACACGCGTCGCGCGGGCGACGGCGACACCCGCGCGCGCGCGGCGTCGATCCGGGAAGAGACGGCGAGTCGGCTCAAATCAGCGCTCCAGTTGCTCGAATTGAACGCGCGGGTCAACCCACACGTAACAGAGATCGGACACGAGCTTCGTCGCCAGGCCGATCAGCGTGAAGATGTACAGCGTGCCGAGCACGACCGGATAGTCGCGCCGGATCACAGATTCATACGACAAAAGGCCGAGCCCGTCGAGCGAGAAGAGCGTCTCGATCAGCAGGCTGCCCGTGAAGAACGCGCCGATGAACGCGGCCGGAAAGCCGACCACGAGCGGCAGCAGCGCGTTGCGGAACACGTGCTTGCCCAGCACGGTGCGCTCGGCGAGCCCCTTCGCGCGCGCGGTCAGCACGTACTGCTTGCGGATCTCGTCGAGGAACGCGTTCTTCGTCAGCATCGTGATCACCGCGAAGCTGCCGACGACCGACGCGGTGATCGGCAGCGCGATGTGCCACAGGTAATCGGCGATCTTGCCGGCGACGCTGAGCTGCGCGAAGTTGTCCGACGTGAGGCCGCGCAGCGGGAAGATCTGCCAGAACGAGCCGCCGCCGAACAGCACGAGCAGCAGCACGCCGAGCACGAAGCCCGGAATCGCGTAGCCGACGAGCACGACGAGGCTCGTCGCGAAATCGAACGGCGAGCCGTTCCTCACCGCCTTCGCGATGCCGAGCGGCACCGAGATCAAATAAGTGAGCAGGAACGTCCACACGCCGATGCTGATCGACACGGGCAGCTTCGACACGACGAGCGACCACACGCTCTGGTGGTGGAAGTAGCTGTCGCCGAGATCGAAGCGCGCGAAGCGCTTGAGCATCAGCCAGTAGCGTTCGAGGGGCGGCTTGTCGAACCCGTACAGCGCTTTGAGCTGCGCGAGCTGCTGCGCGTCGACGCCCGTGTACGAGCGCATTCCGAACGGCGCGCCGCCCCGCTCGGCGCCCTTGCGCAGCTCCTGCACCGCCTGCTCGACGGGGCCGCCCGGCACGAACTGGATCACCGCGAACGTGATGGTCAAGACGCCGACGAGCGTCGGGATCATCAGCAGCAGACGTTTGAGGATGTAGCTCCACATAGGCTCATTCGGGCGTGTTCGAACGGTTTCGTCAATCGGCGCGGCGCAGGACGGCCGCTCGTCGCTTCGCACTTCGCGCCGCACTTCAAGGCGTGCGCGATCCGCGCGGCCGGGCTAACGCGCGGGGGTGCCATGCTCGGGCTTCGCCCACCACGTCGACACAACCCAGCCTTCCGCCGAATAGTACAGCGGCAGCGTCGACGGATAGGCAAGCGTGCGCTTGAACGCGATCCGGTGCGTCGCGCTGTACCACTGCGGCACCGCATAGTAGCCGTGCATCAGCACGCGGTCGAGCGCGTGCGTCGCGTCGAGCAGTTCCTGACGCGTCTCGGCCTGCGTGAGCGCCTTCAGGATCGCATCGACCGCGGGCGACTTGAGCCCGATCAGGTTGTCCGAGCCCTGCTCGTCCGCGTAGCGGCTCGCGAAGCGCGCGACCTGCTCGGCGCCCGGCACCTGGACGCCCGGGTAGCGAACCGTCGTCACGTCGTAGTCGAACGCGTCGAGACGCTTTTGCAGCAGCGCGAAATCGGCCGTCCGGTATTTCGCGACGATCCCGAGCTTCGCGAGATTGCGGATGTACGCGGCGGCGACCGCCTCGAACGCCGAGCCCGAATCGTCGAGGATCTCGAACACGAACGGCTCGCCCTTCGCGTTGCGCAGCGCGCCGTCGCGGTAGGTCCAGCCGGCATCGGCGAGCAGCGCGCGCGCCTTCAGCAGGTTCGCGCGCAGCGACGCGGGCGGATCGGTGCTCGGCTGCACGGTCATCGGCCCGAACACGGCCGCGTCGAGCTGCGCGCGCAACGGATTGAGCAGCGCGAGCTCGCCCGCGCCCGGCATGCCCGTCGCCTGCAGGTCGGTATCGGCGAAGTAGCTGTTCAGACGCGTGTAGGCGCCATAGAAGAGTTGCCGGTTCAGCCACTCGAAATCGAACGCGAGATCGAGCGCGTGGCGCACGCGCACGTCCTGGAACAACGGCCGCCGCAGATTCATGAAGAAGCCCTGCATGCCCGCGCCGTTGTGCTGGCGGAACTCGCGCTTGACGAGCTCGCCGCTGTCGAAGCGCTTGCCGACATCGCGCCGAACCCAGTTGCGCGCGATGTACTCGACGAGCACGTCGTATTCGCCCGCCTTGAACGCCTCGAGCCGCGCGACGCCGTCGCCGTACAGCTTGTAGACGATGCGCTCGAAGTTGTTCGTGCCGATCCGCACGGGCAGCGACACGCCCCAGTAGGCGGGATTGCGCCGGTAGGTAATCGTGCGGCCGGTGTCGTAGCGCTCGATCAGGTACGGGCCGCTGCCGATCGGCTGCTCGAACGCGAGCTGGTCGAACGGGATGCGCGAACCGTCCGGCCGCAGGCCCCATTTGCTCGAGAACACCGGGATGCCGCCCGCGATCAGCGGCAGCTCCCGGTTCTTGCGGCGAAACTCGAAGCGCACGGTCTCCGGATTGACGATCACCGCGCGCGTGATGTCCGCGTAGTACGCCGGGTATTGCGGCGCCGCCTGCGGGCTCTTCAGCGTATCGAACGAATGCTTGACGTCCGCTGCGGTAACGGGATCGCCGTTCGAGAAGCGCGCGCGCGGGTTCAAATGGAACGTGACCGACAGCCCGTCGGGCGCGATGGCGATGTCGTCCGCGAGCAGCCCGTACGCGGAGGCGGGTTCGTCGGCGCTGCCCGTCGTCAGGCTCTCGAACAGCAGGTCGATCCCGGGCGCCGGATTGCCGCGCATCGTGAACGGATTGAACTTGTCGAACGTCGTGAGCCGGTTCGGGTTCGCGAGCACGAGCGTGCCGCCCTTCGGCGCGTCCGGGTTCACGTAGTCGAAATGCTTGAAGCCGGGCGGATACTTGGGCTCGCCGTACTGCGCGATCGCATAGACGGCGTGGGCCGCCGGCGCCGCGGCGAGCGCGAGCGCGACGAGCGCCGCCGTGCGGCGTGCAAAGCGCGCGAGCGCGGCGCGCGCGCGGGCCGCCCGTTGCGGCGCGGGGGCTTGCGCGGCCTGTTGTGATGTCGCCGCGCGTCGCGGCGGTCGCGGCCGGCGGGCCCGGGGCGAACCGATCGTCATGGAGGTGTCGGCAGTCGTTCGAGGATGGCGATGTGAGAGAATTCTACCCATTCGCAACCGGTTACAGCCAGCCGCCGCCTGCCGACCATGCGGGCGCGGACGCCACACATAGGAGAATTCATGGGCTTTCTCGATGGTAAACGCATTCTGCTGACGGGCCTCTTGTCGAACCGTTCGATCGCTTACGGCATCGCCAAGGCGTGCAAGCGCGAAGGCGCCGAGCTGGCGTTCACCTACGTCGGCGATCGCTTCAAGGATCGCATCACCGAGTTCGCGGCCGAGTTCGGCAGCGAGCTCGTATTCCCGTGCGACGTCGCCGACGATGCGCAGATCGACGCGCTCTTCGCGTCGCTGAAGACGCACTGGGACACGCTCGACGGCCTCGTCCACTCGATCGGCTTCGCGCCCCGCGAGGCGATCTCGGGCGACTTCCTCGACGGCCTCACGCGCGAGAACTTCCGCATCGCGCACGACATCTCCGCATACAGCTTCCCCGCGCTCGCGAAGGCCGCGCTGCCGATGCTGTCGAACGACGCATCGCTGCTCACGCTCTCGTATCTCGGCGCGGAGCGGGCGATCCCCAACTACAACACGATGGGCCTTGCGAAGGCGGCGCTCGAAGCGAGCGTCCGCTATCTCGCGGTGTCGCTCGGCGCGAAGGGCGTGCGCGTGAACGCGATCTCGGCGGGCCCGATCAAGACGCTCGCGGCGAGCGGCATCAAGAGCTTCGGCAAGATTCTCGACTTCGTCGAAAGCAACTCGCCGCTCAAGCGCAACGTGACGATCGAGCAGGTCGGCAACGCGGGCGCGTTCCTGCTGTCGGACCTCGCAAGCGGCGTCACGGCCGAAGTCATGCACGTCGACTCGGGCTTCAACGCGGTGGTGGGCGGAATGGCCGGCCTCGAAGAGTAAGCGCGCCGGCGCGGCGCAGGCTTGGGCCCGCGCCTTCGAGCACCCTCGCCCGGCGCCGAGAAAAAACGAACCCCGCACTCGCGAAAGCGCGGGGTTCGCCGGATGTCCTAACCGCCCTTGCCCCGGGCGGTTTTTTCATGGGGCCATGAAACCGGCGGGCGGCACGCGACGCGGCGCGGCGAGGCGACGCAAACCGGCGTCGCGCCGCTTGCCGGCCGTCGCGCGGCCGGCCACGGAATCAGTGGCGCCAGCCGTTGTGGCGGCCGTTGTCCCAGTGGCCGCGGTCCCAATCCCGGCCGCGATGGCGATACCACTCGTCACGCCCCCAGTAGCGGCGGCCATCCCAGTAACGATCGCCGTGCCAGCCGATCACGATCGACGGCGCGGGCCCATAGACGGGCGCCGGCACATAGACGGGGGCCGGCTGATACACGACGGGCGGCGGCGGCGCGTAGACGGGCGCCGGAGCGACGTAGACGGGCGCGGGCACGCCGACGTTGATGCCGACACTGACGCCCGCCAGCGCGGCGCCGGATACGAGCAGCGCGGCGAAGCCGGCCGCGAACGAGGCAGCACGCAAGGTTTTCATGGACTCCCCTTCTGGTTGATTCGTTGGATTCGACTATAGCGGGAACCGTCCGCGCCGCATATTTCCACTTTGTAAGAACTGATGCGCTGCATCGCAGCCGCATCGGCGGGCTAACTATTGGTTACATTCGGGCCGAGGCGGCCGGATGGGCGGCCCGCCGGTTGCGACGAGGCGGCAACACGAGTGCCGCGGCGAGCGCGGCGAACGAGGCGGAAGGGAAAAGCCCGAGAACCGGACAGTGGCATGGCCCGGCCGCCGGCGCGTCGCTGCGGCGAATCGACGAACGCCTCGCCGATCGCCCGGCCCGCATGCGCGGCCGGACCAGCGAACCGACCGGGGAAATCGGACGCGAACGCGGCGCAGGGCGTCGAAAGGCCAGCCGGCGGAGCGATCGCGCGACGCGCATGCCCATCCGCCGCGCCTGCGCGACGCAGCGCCTGCTCCGAGCGGGCCGCGCCGCGCGCTCCGGCACGCGGACAACCGCGCCCCACGCGATGTCCGCCGGCGAGGCGCCCGCGCGCGACGGCGCGCGCAATCAAGCCGGCTCGGCTTCGACGGTCGCGGGCCCGGCAACCGGCGTATCGACGACGCGCAAATGCACCGGCACGTACTTGTGATAAGGCGTGCGCGACAGCGGATCGCAATGCGCGCCCGACGTCAGACGATTGAGCTCGGGCCCGATCGGCGGCCCGCCCTTATAGCGCATCCCATAGCCGTGCGGCAACGTGACCATCCCGCGCCGCACGCTGTCGTCGAGCTCGACGACGACTTCGATGCTGCCCGTCGCCGACGCGCACACGAGCTTGCCGCCGTCCGCGACGCCGAGCGCCGCCGCGTCGTCCGGATGAATCCGCAGCGAGCCGTGCGGATCGACCTTGCGCCATGCCGGGTCGCGATAGATCTGGTTCGCGTTGTACGCGCGCCGCTCGCCCGCCATCAGCACGAACGGATAGTCGGCGCCGGGCGGCGTGTGCGTCTCGAGCGCGCGCAACTCGTCGATCATCTCCGGAATGTGCAGATGCACGCGGCCGTCCGGGTGGCGGATGAAGCGCCACATTTCGTCGAACTCGTGAACGCTCGTCAACGTGCCCGAGCGCCGTTCGAGAATCGCGCGAAAAAGCGCCGTGCCGAGCATCGCTCGACTGCCGCGAAATCCCGCTCGGCGCACGGCCGCATGATGCCGGTGCGCATACATCATCGCGAGCGGCAGCAGCGGCGCGGCCGCCGCCGCCGCGTCCGGCAGCGCGCGGCCGAGCGTTCGATAGGCGACCGACGCCGCGTAGCGCCGCCACTTCTTGTTCGCCGCGAGCGCGACGCCGAGCGCGCCCATGTAGGCGAGATGCTTCGACGCGCGCGGCTCGTACCGCGCGATGCGCTCGAGAAGCGGAAAGCGGCGCGGCAGCTCGCCCATCTTTTCGAGCAGCCGCGTGTAGATCTCCGGCTCCGCCAGCGATTCGCCGAGCGGCGGCAGCAGCGGATGGCGCAGATGGAACGCGTTCGCCGGAAACTCGAGGTTGAAGCCCGTCGCCTCCCACTTCTCGAACTGAGACGCGGCGGGCAGCACGTAATGCGCGAGGCGCGCGGTCTCGGTCATCGCGACGTCGACCACGACGAGCAGCTCCAGCTTGCCGAACGCGCGCTCGTATGCGTTCGAATCGGCGTACGTGACGACCGGGTTCGCGCTGTCGACGAACACCGCGCGCACGCGTTTTTCGCCCGCGAGCTCGATCTCGTCGGGCAGGATGTTCGGCGGATAGATCCCCGCGATCGGAAACATCCGGTGATGCGCGGTCCGCTTGAGCTGCTTGCCGTTGCGGCTCGCGCGCTCGTCGGTATGGCCGATGACGGGCAACAGGAACGAATGCAGGTTGTTGCCGCCGCGCTTGCCGAAGTTGCCGGTCAGCAGGAACAGCAGCTTTTCGAGATAGCCGTTGAGCGTCGTGTGCAGCGTGTGCTGGATGCCGAGATCGATGCGCAGGCACGCGGCGCGCGCGGTCGCGAATCCGTGCGCGACGCGCTCGACGTCCTCGAGCGGCACGTCCGCACGGCGCGCGTACTCGGCGATCGGCACGTCGCGCAGCGCGCGCTCGACGAACTCGAAGCCGGTGCAGCGCCGCGCGATGAACTCGCGGTCGATCAACCCGTCGCGCAGCATGATCGCAAGCATCGCGCTCATCAGATACGCGTCCGCGCCGGGCCGCACCTGCAGATGCAGATCGGCGAGCTTGGCCGTTTCCGAGCGGCGCGGATCGACGACGACGAGCGTGCGCGCCGGGTCCTTCTTCAGGTCGCGCAGCGTGTCTCGCGCGTTCGGAATGCCGTGCGCCTGGTACGGATTCGCGCCGATGACGAGCACGTAGTCCGCATGCTCGACGTCCTCTGTCGTATGGCAGTCCTGACGACCGAACAGCCGGCCGTTGAGCCAGAAATCGCCGGTCTTCTCCTGACCGAGCGAGTTGTATGCGAAGCGGCTTCGCATCGCCGCGAGCAGTTGCCGGCTGTACGCGCCGCCGACGTGATTGCCCTGCCCGCCGCCGCCGACGAACGCGAACGCATCGCCGCCGTGCCGCTCGCGCAGCACGGCGAGGCGCTGCGCGATGTCGTCGAGCGCCTCGTCCCACGTGACGCGCACGAAGCTGCCGTCGGGCGCGCGGCGCAACGGGTGCGTGAGGCGATCGCCGTGATGCTGGTAGTGCGTGAGACGCGCGGCCTTCTGGCACAGATAGCCTTTCGAAACCGGATGATCATCGTCGCCGCGGATCTTTCCGAGCTTGCCGTCGACGACTTCGACGACGAGGCCGCAATTGCGCGAACACAAGATACAGGCGTTTTTTTCGACTGCCATCGCATGCTCCATCCGCCAGCGCATCCGCCGGAATCGGTAAATGGTGAGGAATAGATAACGATCGTTACCGTAACGGACGTTATTCTATACTTCCATTAACGTCAATCGAACAAAGCCTCGAAAATCGATCAGGGCCTCGAAAACGGAACGGACATGCGTTATTCACCGAAACACAAGGAGGCCAGCCGGGCGCGCCTCGTCGAGGCGGGCGCCGCGCTTGCAAAGCGCAACGGCTTCGCGAACACCGGCATGGATGCGCTCACCGCGGCAGCCGGCGTGACGACGGGCGCGTTCTATTCGCAATTCCGCTCGAAGCCGGAATTCCTGCACGCGATCGTCGAGCATGAGATGTCGAAGGTGCTCGCGACGGTCGAGAATCGCTCGAAAGACGATCTCGTCGCCGCGCTGCGAAGCTATCTGAGCGCCGCGCACGCCGATCATCCGGAGCTCGGCTGCCCCGTGCCCGCGCTCGGCGCGGAAATCGCGCGCGCCGATGTCGCGACCCGCAAGATGTTCGAGGATCTGATCAAGCGCTTCCAGGCGTCGCTCGCGAGCGCGCTCGACGACGACGAAGCCGCCTGGACGCTCGGATGCGCGGCGATCGGCGCGGTGCTCGTCGCTCGCGCGATGGCGACGCCCGCGCGCCGCAGCGAAGTGCTGCACGCGGTGCTCGCGTACACGATGCGATCGTTCGAGGGCGACACGCGCAGGAAGAAGTGACGGACGCGCGGCGCGCGAGCGCCGATGCGATGCGCACGCGCGCTTCGCAAACGCCCGCGCGCCGCGCGCCCTCGCGCCGAGCCGCCAGTCGACGGCCGATTCAGCCGCGCTCGGGCGCGCCGGCCGCGCGCGCCGTCACGGGCGACCGCTCGGGCGCTGCGTCCGGCCACGGCGTCAGGATGTCGAAGCCGTCTTCCGTCACGACGACCATATGCTCCCACTGCGCGGACCACGAGCGATCCTGCGTGACGACCGTCCAGCCGTCGGCGAGCTGCCGCGTTTCGGCGCGCCCCGCATTGAGCATCGGCTCGATCGTGAAGATCATCCCGGGCGCGAGACGCAGCCCCGTGCCCGGACGGCCGTAATGGAGCACTTGCGGCTCGTCGTGGTAGATGCGGCCGATGCCGTGGCCGCAATACTCGCGTACGACGCTGAAGCCCTCGCGATGCGCGACGCTCTGGATCGCGTGGCCGACGTCGCCGAGCGTCGCGCCCGGGCGCACCGCCGCGACGCCCGCCATCATCGCCTCATACGTCGCATCGACGAGACGCCGAGCCGGCTCAGCCGGCTCGCCGACGAAGTACATGCGGCTCGTGTCGCCGTACCAGCCGTCGCTGTCGAGCGCGACGTCGATATTGATGATGTCGCCGTCCTTCAATGCGTGATCGGACGGAATGCCGTGGCAGACCACGTGGTTCACGGATGCGCAGATCGTCTTCGGATACCCGTGATAGCCGATGTTCGCGGGCCGCGCGCGCAGGATGTCGACGATGTACTCGCGGCATAGCCGGTCGAGCTCGTTCGTCGTCACGCCAGCCTTCACGTGCGGCGCGATCATGCCCAACACCCGCGCCGCCATCGTGCCGGCGCGGCGCGCCATCGCGATCTCGGCTTGCGTGCGGATCGGAACGTGTCGTGAACGCGCCATCATGCGCTCCTCGCGGCGTCGACGGCCGGCGCCGCTTCGTCGCCATGGATTTCCGTCTCGATCAACAGCCGGCAAATCTCCGCATAGGTCAGCGCCGGATGCAATTCCGCGAGCATCCCGATACGCAGCCAGTGCTCCGCCTGCGCGTTGATCGACCGGCTCAACGCGGCGCTCGCATGGCGCAGCGACTCATGCATCCCGTCGGATATCTTGACTATTCCCATCGCTCGAATTTATACGGTTTATATACGAACCGTATATTAACGATAGACACGGAAACGATCAAGCCATCGCGCCGGCGGCGACCGCGGCCGCCACGCAGCGGCCGCCCGGTCGATCGAGCCGCGGCGGCTCGCGCGCCGCTTCGTCGAGGTCGGAGCGCTCGGCGGCATCGGCCCGCGGTCCGGAATTCGGCGTCGCGGCGCCGGCCGCCGGCCCGGCGCATCGGGTTCGGCGGCCGCGCTCGCGACGTCCGGAGGTCGCGCACGGGCCGCATCAGTCGCCCGCCAGCTGCTGCGCCGCGAGCCGCCGCATCTGCTCCGCTTCCCGCCACACGTCCTGCTTGCGGCGAAACGCGGCTTCGTCGTCGGCGAGCGCACGGCACGCGCGCGCGACGCCCTGATTCAGATCGGCCGCGCCCGGTCCGCCGCCGAAACGATGGCTGCGCGCCCAGTCCAGCGGCGCGCGCGACGCGAAATCGGGATCGAGCGCGACGAGCGCGTCGTGGCTCGAACGCCCTCGCGCGACGCTGTCCCGCACCGCTTGCGCGACCTGCGTATGAGCCGAGCGAAAATCGAGCGACCGGCGAACGACGAGCGCCTCGGCCACCGCCATCGCAACCACGCCCGTGTCCTTCAGATGCGCATCGATGCGCGCATCCGCCGCTTCGAGCCCGTCGATCAGCAGCGCGGCAACCGCCGCCGCCTCCTCGATCGCGGCGCACGCCTGCGCGATCAGGCCGTTCATCGGCGAGCCCGCTTCGAACGAGTTGGTGTAAGGCGTCTTGCCGAGCGCCGCCGAGCAACTCGCGAGCGCGCCGAACGGCACGCCCGCGCGGCTCTTCACGAATTCGACGAGAAACGGGTTCTTCTTTTGCGGCAGCATCGACGAGCCGCCCGTCAGCGCGGCCGGCAGCGATACGAGCGCGAACTCCGCCGTTGTCCAGATCTGCAGATCCTGCGCGAGACGCGACAGCACGAGGCCGGTCGCGTTCATCGCCGACAGGAAATGAACGACGCCGCTGCGGTTCGCGACCGCATCGAGACTGTTCGACGCCGGCTGCTCGAAGCCGAGCAGCCGGCAGACGAACTCCGGATCGATCGGCAGCGTCGTGCCGCCGCCCGCGCCTGCGCCGAGCGGGCAGACGTCGATGTGCTGGAACAGCGCGAACAGCGCGTGGATCTCGTTCGCGAGCGCGTCGTCGTACGCGAGCAGCTGATGCGCGAGCGTGCCCGGCAGCGCGGGCTGATACTGGCTGTAGATCGGAAACGCGCGATCGACGTTCGCCGACGCCTTGAAGATGAGGCTGCGCCGCAAGCGCCAGAGCGCGTCGAACGCGCGCGACGTCCCGTCGCGCAGATGCAGCTTCGTCGTCGTCGCGTTGATGTCGTTGCGCGAGCGGCCCGTCTGCAGCACGCCGCCGACGCCCTCGCCGAGCGTCTCGATCAGGTATCCCTCGACGAGCATGTACAGGCCCCGCGGCTTCGGCCGCGCGAGCAGCGGCGCGTAGCCCGCGCGCCGCAGCCGGCGATGGGCGTCGAGAAGCGGCCTGATCCGGTCGAGCGCGACCAAGCGCGTCGCGCCGAGCATGACGAGATGCGCTTCGTTCAGATCGAACAGATAGTCGAGCTCCGCGAGCGGCGCGTCGCCCGCGCCGTCGCCATAGACGATCTCCTGCAGGCGAGGAGGCAGGCCGGGCGTCGCCGGGTTCGGCGCGGCCGCCGGCGCGGGCGCGTCGCCGTCGATGTCGGCGCACAGTTCGGCGACCGCGCGATCGGCGAGCGCCTCGACCGATTCGCGGTCGTCGCCCGCGCACACGACGGCGGCGATGCGGTCTCGAAAGCTGCCTTCGAGCCGCAGCGCGTCGCCCGGCTGCGCGATCGGATGGAAATGCCGGAGCTCGGGCATCGCGGCGATCTCGGCCGGTATCGCGAGCGCGCTGCCGAGCACGCCCTCGCGCGCCGGCAGCGCGAAGCGGATCGCGCCGTAGCGCTTCGCGGTGAGATCGGCAAACCCCGCCGCGCCGAGCCACATGTCGAGCACGTGATCGAGCAGGTCGACGTCGAACACCTCGCCGAGCAGCACCGGAATCAGGCCGCCCGCGAGGCGCGGATTGATCTCGATGATCGTGACCGTCTCGCCGCGCACGCGCAGCTCGGTGTGCGCGGGCCCGAACGTGTAGCCGACCGCGTCGAGCGCGCGCAGCACCGTGCGCTCGATGCGCTCGCGCTGCGGGCTCGACAACGGCGCCGGATAGTCGTGACCGATCTCGACGAAGTGCGGCGCGCGCCCGAGGCGTTTTCTGACGATGCCGACGATCTGCGTGTTGCGCGCGATGGTCAGCGTCTCGACCGAATACTCGTCGCCTTCGACATAGGTCTGCACGAGCGCCGCGCGCGTGCCCGCGCGGCGCAGCACGGCGCAGTGCGCGCCCGCCTCGTCGGCGTTCGCGCACAGTCGCACGCCGACGCTTCCGGAACCCATTCTCGGCTTGACGACGACCGGATAGGCCAGCCCGGCGAGCGCGGGCGCGACGTCCGCGTCCGCGTCCGCTTCCGCGTCGAGCGACAGCGCGTGCGTGCGCGGCGCGTCGATTCCGTGCTCGGCGAGCACATCCGCCAGGCGTTTCTTGTCGCGGCAGATGCGCGTCGCTTCGGTGTTCGCGGTCGGCAGCCCGAGCCGCCGCGCGACCTCGCTCGCGACTTCGATGAAATATTCGGACGACGACATCACGCCCGCGACGCCGTCGAGCGACGCCACGAAGCCGTGAACCCGGTCGGCGTCGCTCGTGTCGAGCGACACCGTCACGACCCGGATCGCGTCGAGAAACGGATACTTGCCGCGATTCGCCGTGAGGAAGTACGGCGTGAGGCCGCGTTGCAGCGCCTTGCGAACGAGGAGTTCGCCCGTGCCCGTCGTGTTGCTCTCGATGAAGACAAAGATACCCGTCATGTTCTCTGCGAAACGTCGATGAAGGTGGAGCCGGACGCCCCTTCCGGGCGCCGGGCGGATGCTGGCGGGGCGGCGCGGCCGCCTTGCGTCACGCGTCGAGCGCGACGAGCTCCTGCTGCTCGGCGAGCGACTTGCGCCCCCATGCGATGCAGGCCCACTCGCGCGCGGGATCGACCTGATCGAGCCGCTCGACGCGATGCGGGGCCGCGCACGGCGCGCCGGCGATCTCGTCGTGCGCCTTCAGCCAGTGCGCATCGAAGATCGTGTCCTGATAGCGATAGCCCGTATCGGGCGCGACGAACAGCGTCTTGCGCGCGGGCTGCCGCGCCGCGTGGTGACTCGCGATCCGGTAGGCCGCGCCGCTCGTCGGGCCGCAGAACAGGCCGTGTCGCGCATGCAGCTCGATCGCGGCGAGATTCGCCTGCGGGCTCGTCAGCCAATGCACTTCGTCGAACTGCGTGTGGTCGAGGATCTTCGGCATGATGCTGTTGCCGAGCCCGCGCAGCGTGCGCTTGCCGTCCGGCAAGCCGAACAGCACGCTGTTGAACGTGTCGACGCCCGTCACGCGAACCTGCTCGCTGCACCGTCGCAAGTGCGTCGCGAGGCCGACCGACGAGCCGCCCGAGCCGACGCACGCGACGAGATCGAACGCCGGGCCGACCTCGTCGAGCAGCCGCTCGGCAAGCGGACGGTACGCGTCGGGATTGCGCGGGTTGTCGTATTGCTGCACCCAAAATGCGTTCGGATGCGCGTCGAGCAACTGCGCGACGCGCGCGAGCCGCAGCCGCTGGTACGCGCCGAGCGCATCCGGCTTCTCGATGATGTCGACCTCCGCGCCGAGGTTGTGCAGCATCCCGCGCAGCTTCGGATCGATCGCCGGATCGCCGACGATCCGCAGCCTGAGCCCCTGCTCGCGGCACACGACCGCGAGGCCGAGCGCGAAATTGCCGCTCGACGATTCGACGACGAGCGTGTCCCGATCGATCCGGCCGTCGCGCAGCGCCTGCTCGATGATGTGCTTGGCCGGAATGATCTTCATCACTTCGAGCGCGACCGCGTAGAGATTCGGCGCGAGCTGGACGATGCGCGGCTCGGCCATCGCATCGGAGACTTTCTCCCGGGTTTTCCTGTTCGATGCAGTGTCGTGTGTCATGAGCTCACCTGGTGAAGAATCGCGAGATGGGTTGGCCAAGCGCGGCGCGCAGCGTGCGCTCAGCGCGCGCGATCGTGTCGAGCGCGTCAGGGGCCGACGCATCGAAACACAGGCCGATGAAGGTGCCGCTGTGGCAGTTGACGATGCCGTGCGCGCCGACTTCGCGCATCAGCGCTTCGAGCTGCCGCAGCGTGCGCTTCGGGTTGCGCTTCTGGTGCATTTGCGTGCTGAGCGTCGCGGCGCGCCCGATCTGCCGCAGGTCGCTGCGCGAGATCGCCGCGTCGACGTCGGCGAGGAGCGCCGCATACTGGTCCGCTTCCTCGCGGGAGAATTCGAAGCGATGGCAGTTGTACTCGACGGTGTCGATCATGCCGCCCTCGTCGATCGCGAGGATGCAGATTTTCGGCAGCCTGCCCATCACCTTGCCGAGCTCGACCCTGCGATGGAAGAACGCGACCGATTCGTCGAACATCACGCCGTCGGTCGGCTCGATCTCGCGGATGATCGCGCACATGCCGGCGGGAGAAAGCGGGATGTCGAAACACGCGGCGAGCGCGCGCAGCGTCGCGACGATGTCGGAGGACGAGCTCGCGAGCCCCTTGCCCTCGGACACGTCGCTGCAGATCTGCAGGACGCCGCCCGTGCGGATGCCGAACCGCTCGAGAAAGAGCGTGGCCGCCTTCAGCGACTTCTTCTTGCTCGCCGGAAAGACATACAGGCGATCGGAATGGCGGAACCGGCAGAATCGGGCGGTCGACGTCAACGTGATCGGAAGCGTGATCAGAAAATCGTTTCCGGAGGACGGCTCGCGTCCCTGGACCAGTTCGCCGAACGTGGCCGGCGCGTTGCCGACCGAGAAAAGGCGCCTGGCCGGCGCGTGCGCCCTGCCCGGCAGTGGCCTTTCAAGCTTCGCGAACGGGCGGCCGCCGTTTCGCTCGGCGTCGCCGCCGGCGTCGCGCGGCGGTCGGCTCGCCGATCCCGCGCGAGCGCTCGAATCGGGCTCTCGCGCGAGGTCGAGCTCGTCGCCGACCGTGCGCTTGTTCTTCGCGCGCGACAGCGCGGAAAGCTGATCGGACAGCACCGCCTTGCTGTCGTACAGCAGCCGCCCGATCAGCGTGCTCTTGCCGTCGTCCACGCTGCCCGCCGTGATGAACCGCAGTACGCCGAGGTCTTCGTTGTTCTCGATGATGCTCATGATGGATATGTCCTCGCGTGCGTCAGAAATAGCCCTGCTTCTTGCGCTGCTCCATCGCGGCCTCCGACGCCTGGTCGTCCATCCGCGTCGCCCCGCGCTCCGTGATCTCCGTCACCGCCGTCTCCGCGATGATCTTCTCCACGTCGTCGGCGTCGCTCTCGACCGGGCACGTGCACGAGATGTCGCCCACCGTGCGGAACCGCACCAGCGCCTGCTCGCTCGTCTCGCCCTCGCGCATCGGCGTGAGCGGCGTCACCGGCACGAGCAGCCCGTTGCGCCGCACGATCTCCCGGCGGTGCGCGTAGTAGATCGACGGCAGCTCCAGCCGCTCGCGCGCGATGTACTGCCACACGTCGAGCTCCGTCCAGTTCGAGATCGGGAACACGCGCAGGTGCTCGCCCCGGTGCAGCCGCGCGTTGTACAGGCTCCACAGCTCCGGGCGCTGCGCCTTCGGGTCCCACTGGCCGAATTCGTCCCGAAACGAGAAAATCCGCTCCTTCGCGCGCGCCTTCTCCTCGTCGCGCCGCGCGCCGCCGATCATCGCCGTGTAGCCGTGCCGCTCGATCGTCTCGAGCAGCGTGACCGCCTGCGCGGCGTTGCGCGAATCCGTCTCGCGGCGCAGCACCACCGTGCCGCGCGCAATCGAATCCTCGACGTGGCCCACCACCAGCTGCGCGCCGATCTCCTTCGCGCGGCGGTCCCGAAAGTCGATCACCTCGTCGTAGTTGTGGCCCGTGTCGATATGCACGAGCGGAAACGGCAGCGTGGTCTTGCGGTTCGCGCCGAGCCCGAACGCCTTCAGCGCGAGATGCAGCACGACGACCGAATCCTTGCCGCCCGAGAACAGCAGCGCCGGCTTGCTGCATTCCGCGACGAGCTCGCGCAGGATGTGGATCGACTCGGCCTCGAGCCAGTCGAGATGGCCCATCCGGCCCGACGACGCGCCGGCGGACTTGCCCAAGGCGGATGGTTCGAACGTTGCGTTCATTGTCCCGGTCCCCGGTTCTGAGCACATGCGGCGCGATGGCCTTGACGCGACGGCGGCGGTCCCGCTCGCCGTCCGGGCCTGCGCCGGATCGAGTCGGCCGCGCGGCTTCGCCGCGGCCCGGCGCGCGCCGCTCACGAGCAGGCGACGCCCGCCTCCGCCGCGAAATGCTCGACGTCCTCGGCGTACGTCCCGAGGAAATCGTCGTCGTCGTAATACGCGAGCGCCTGCCGGAACATCCTGTCGCGGCTTTCCCAGCGGTTTTCCATCGGATACTGCGACACGCGTGCGTGATCGTCGTGCGAGATGTGCAGCGCGTGGCCGTCGACGTGCCGCACGAGACCGGCGCCCAAGGTCAGCCGCGAGATCATGTCCTGATCCTCCCAGCCCCAACCGTGCAGACGCCCGTTATAGCCGTTCACCGCCAGGAAATCGCGCTTCCTCACGAAGAGGAGCCCGGGCGCCTGGCGCGTGCCGTCCTGCGCGTCCTCCTCGTTGTCGACGATCGCGAGCTCCCGGCCGTTGCGGATCTTCACGTCCAGCCGATAGCCGAAGCGCACGACGTTCTTCGCCTGCCGCGCGTTCCGCTCGGTCTCGCGCACCCCCTTGAGCGTTGCGAACGCGCCGGGCGTCGCGTCGAGCTTGCGCACAAGCGATACGATCGCGTCCGGCTCGACGATGATGTCGCAGTCGCAAAAGAACAGCATGTCGTGACGGGCCGCGTGCGCGCCGAGGTTCTGCGCCTTCGTCTTGTGGAAATAGCGCTGGCCGCGCAGCTCGACGACCTGGACCGCATCCTCGAAGCCATCGAGCTGGCGGGCAAGGCTATCCGGGTCGCCGCCGAAGTTCACGATCACGACTTCGCCGTTCAACCGGCCCGCGGTCTCGACGAGCCCCGGCAACGCACCGGCCAGCTCGTTGCGGTTTCGCCACGTCACGATGATGGAAAGCATGGTCAATCTCCTTCTTTCGGGTTGAGTCGACGTCGTCGAAGCGCCGCGTGCCACGACGCGCGGGCGCCCCGCCCGCGCATCACGCGTAGCGGATCGCGAAGTCCTTCAGGAACGCGCTCAGCCGGCTTACCGCCTGCTCCGAGACAGCGTTGTACAGCGACGCGCGAACGCCGCCGATCGAGCGATGGCCGCTCAGGCCGCAGAAGCCCGCCTCGGCGGCTTTCTCCTTGAAAAGCGTATCGAGCCGCGCCTGCCTGAAGCGGAACGCGACGTTCATCGTCGAGCGCGCCGCGCACTGCGCATGGCAGTCGATCACTTCGCTCAGCGCGTCGAGCGTCGCGTAGAGCGCGGCGGCCTTGCGGGCATTGATGTCGCGCATCGCGCGCACGCCGCCGATTTCGTCCCGAATCCAGCGCAGCACGAGCGCCATCACGTAGATCGCGAATACGGGCGGCGTGTTGTAGTTCGAACGATGCTCGACATGCGTGCGGAAATCGAGCATCGGCGGCAGCGTGTCGGGAACGCGCTCGAGCAGCGCGCGCCGGATGATCGCGACCGTCACGCCGGCCGGCCCGAGATTCTTCTGCGCATGCGCATAGACCATTCCATATGCGCTCACGCGAAACGGCCTCGACATGAAGTCCGACGACATGTCCGCGATCAGCGGGCTGCCGGGCAGCTCCGCCGCTTCCGGAAACTGAAGTCCTTCGACGGTTTCGTTGGACACGTAGTGACGAAACGACGCGCGCGCGTCCCAATCGAGCTCGGCAAGCGACGGCAGCGTCCGGTAGCCGCCCGCCGCGCCGTCCCAGACCACGCGCATCGCGGCGACGCGCGACGCCTCGCCGATCGCCTTGCGGCTCCAGTAGCCCGTCGTCACATACTCGGGCGCGGCGGCGCCCGGCAGCGAGAAGTTCATCGGGATCATCGAGAACTGCAGGCTGCTGCCGCCCTGCAGGAACACGACGCAGTAATCGTCTGGAATGCTCAGCAAGCTGCGCAGGTCCGCCTCCACCTGCGCGAGCAGATTCGAGAACCAGCTCGAGCGGTGGCTCATGCCGAGCACGGACAAGCCGGTTTCCGGCAGCTCCACGACCGCCTGCCGGACCTGTTCGAGCACGGAATCCGGCAGCGCGCCGGGGCCACCCGAGAAATTCAGTTGATTGCGATGCATCTGACGACACTCCCGAGGCAAGGTGAAGACCGAAAACGGATCACTTCTGCAGATAGCCCGCCGACGGGCGCATCGCCCCCCGTCGGAACGCGGCGTTGAGCGGCTCCGAGTAATACTTGAAGAGAAGCTGCGCGACGAGCGCCGACACGCACAGATAGAAGACGAGCCACAGCGGCTTCGCGGCGATGTCGACGTTCTCCCGCGTGACGTACTCGCGCAGGACGCCGAGCACGACGATGTGAAACAGATACAGCTCGTAGCTGCGCTGCCCGAACCAGCCGATGAAACGGGAAACGAACGACGGCGCCGCTACCTCGCTCGGCGCGTCGCACCTGAAGCCGTACAGCAGCGCCGCGGTGGAAAGCGCGACGACCGACACGCCCCACACGACGTGCTGCATGATCGGGCCGGACAGATACGTCACGGCGATCGCGACGCCGGCGAGCCACCAGATCGCGCGGCTGCGGCCGCGCGACATCGCGCGCGCGGGCAGCAGCGCCGCGCACGAGCCCATCGCGATCGCGTCGAAGCACGACAGGTAGCCGTACAGCGCGACGATTTCGTCGTCCGCGTGCAGACTCCGGTAGATCGGCGCGACGAGGATCGGCACGCACAGGAACAGCAGGATGTAGCGGCGGCGCTTGAGCAGCAGGCACAGAATCGGGAACGACAGATAGAACACCTCCTCGACCGACAGTGACCAGAGGATGTTCATGCTGTAGTTGAAGTAGCCGACCTTGGCCATCAGCACGTTGTGCCAGAAAGTCAGCACGGACAGCACCGAGACGAGCACGCTCGCGGTGTCCGGCTTGTTGACGAACGAGCGCATGCCGAGCGATCCGAGCGCGACGATCACCGCGAGCACGAGCACGAGGCACGGCAGGATTCGCGACGCCCGGAACCGGTAGAAGGTAGCGGGCCGGATCGCGCCGAGCGAGCCGAAGCGCCGGACCGAAGTCGACGTGATCAGGAAACCCGACACCGCGAAGAACATCGTGACGCCGTAGTTGCCGTTGCGCGAGATCGCCTTGATCGCGTCGGACAGCCACGGGATGTCGAACGGCATAACGTGCAGCCGGTACGTCAGGTGAAAATGCAGGATCAACACGAGCAGGATCGCAATCCCGCGCAACAGGTCCACACCATCGCTACGTTTATTCAATTCCATCTTCCCTTCCTGTTCCAGATTTCCGTTACGCGGCCGCCGGCGCAAGACGGCTCACGCGGCGCGGCGTTGCAGATCCGCCTTCACGCGCATCATGTACCGAGCGACGTCCTCGATCTCGTCGATGCGATACGACAGCGGCAGCGCGGTTCCATGCGCACCGCCCTCGCTCCCCTCGCTCCCCGCGCCGCCCGCCGCGCGCGCCGCCCGCCCCGACGCGATCCGGACGTTTCCGTGCGCGTCGATCGACACGCCCTCCTCGCGCGCCCATTCGCGATTGCTCGCAACCGCGTCCTCCAGCGTCAGACCGGGCGGCAGGTCCAACTCGAGCCGGCCGCCGGAAACCGTCACCGGATAGCCGCCGCAAAGACCGGACGGCCCGGGCGCGTGCCCCGCGTACTGCTCGATGCGACCGAGCAGCGCGGCGATCAACCGCGCGCCCGTCGCCCCGGTGACGAGGTTCAGCGACGGGCCGGCCGGCAGCCGCACGTCGGTCGGCACATCCGCCGCGCCGTCGATCCACACCCGCGGCGGATGCAGGCGGCCCTGCCCGGCAATGGCCGCGGCGACCTGCCGATGATGCGCGAGCATCCGCAGCCGGCGCGGCGCATCGACGCCCAGTTGCGCGGCATACGTCGCGGCCAGCGTCGCGACGTTGCCGATGCCGCAGGTCACGTCGTGGCCGAGCCGCGCGAGGACCTCGTTCGAGGCATCCGGATAGCACGCGTTGACGAGGCGGCTCGCCGGCGCGCGCTCGCCGATCGCGCGCGCGACGCGCAGCGCCAGTGCGAGCTGCAGCGGCAGCGTCGCGCCGTAGCCGCTCGCGCGAATCCCGGCGGCCCATGCATCGCTGCCGCTTGCGATCTCCCACATCGATTGCAGCGACGCCGCATGGAGCACGACCTTCGGCGCGCAATCGTCGAGGAGCCGCGCGAGCTCGTCGGGCGCCTCCCAGTCGATCGCGCGGCACGCGACTCTGTGATGCGTGCCGAGCGCGCACGCACGCGCATTCGCTGCCTGCGCGAGCCATGCGAGCCGGTCCGCGTTGCGCGCGGCCAGCACGATCGTCATCGGCGCCGCGAGCGCCGGCATCGACATCAGATCGAACAGCACGGCCTCGGCAAGCGAGCCGGACCCCGTCACGAGCAGATCGGCCGGCATCGTCAGCGCCCCCGCGCGAGTTCGGCCGCGATCCGCCCGGCCACGTCGGCGGCGGACAAGCCGTGACGCCGCAGCAGTTCGGCCGCCGGCCCCACGTCGCCGCTCCAGTTCGCGGGCCAGCTGAACGCGGGTTCGCGAACCGCGTGACCGTTCGCGCGCAGCAGGTCGGCCAGGCCGCCGAAGCGCGTGTGATCGTCGACGACCCAGATTCCGTCGACGCCGTCCACGAGCGCGGCAAAAGCGTCGGCGGGAAACGGCGCGAGCCGCGCCACGTGAACCGCGCCCGCATCGATGCCGCGTGCGCGCAACATCCCGGCCGCGTCGTTTGCGACGTGCGAGAACAGCCCGCAGCTCACGAGCGCGAACCGGCGCCGCCCGCCGATCCATCGGCACTCGGCGGGCTCGCCGGGCAGCTCGCCCCAAGGCTCGCGCGGATAGCGGATGTAGGCCGGCCGATCCGCCGTCATCACCGCATCGACGACGAAGCGCGTATCGCGATCGCTCGCGGGCGCCCAGACGTCGACGTTCGGCAGCGACGCCATCACCGCGATATCGTTCAGCGCCAGATGACTCTTGCCGTTCGGGCCGCCGCAGCCGCCGCTGTGCGAGCCGACGAGCGTGACGGGCATGCCGGCCTGCGCGAGACCGACGCGAATCTGATCGTAGGCGCGGTAGCACAGGAACGCCGCGAACGAGAACACCCACGGCCGCAGCCCGCACGCGGCCATTCCCGCCGCCGTCGACACCATCGACTGTTCGGCGATCCCCGCCATCAGGAAGCGGTCCGGATGGGTCGCCGCGAAACGGTCCGCGCCGTAGGAATCGGCGAGATCGCCGTCCAGCACCCAGATCCGGCGATCATGCGCGGCGCGTTCGACGAGCGCCTGCACGCAATGGGCGGCGGGCCTCATGCCACGCCCTCCGCGACGGCCACCGCGTGCCTGAACTGATCGTCGGTGAGCGACGTGCAATGCGACAGCCCGGGATCGCATTCGAACGCGGGAATGCCGCGCCCCTTCACGGTCGTCGCGAGGAGCACGCTCGGCCGTCCCCGCCGCGCGGTCATCCCGTGCATCGCGGCCTCGAGTTGCGCGAGGTCGTGCCCCGCCACTTCGCGCACGTGCCAGCCGAACGCCTCCCATTTGCGCGCCGCGTCGGGCAGCGGATCGGGCTGGACGCCGTCGACGCCGCGCCAGCCCATCTCCTGAAAGCCGTTCAGATCGACGATCGCATGCAGGTTGTCGACGCCGTAGCGCGACGCGAACTGAGCCGCCTCCCACACCTGGCCTTCCTGGCATTCGCCGTCGCCGAGCACGACCCACACGCGCGCGCCGGTGCCGCGCAACGCGAAAGCCATTCCGAGCCCGACGGACAGCCCCTGTCCAAGCGAGCCCGTCGAGAAATCGACCGCGTCGAGCAGCGTCATGTCGGGATGGCACGGCAGACGCCCGCCGCCCTTGCCGTATGTGGCGAGCTCCGCCTCCGGCAGCTCGCCGATCGACGCGAGCACCGCGTACAGCGCGACCGACGCATGCCCCTTCGAGAGGATCAGCCGATCGCCGCGCCCCTCGGCCCTGCGCCCGGCATCGCGCCGCAGCACGCGGTGATACAGCACGACGAGCGTGTCGAGCACGCTCATCGCGCCGCCAAAATGCCCGCCGTCGACGCCGTGCAGCATCTTCAGCACCCGCTTTCGATTTTCCAGCACCTGATGATCGAGATTCATCGTCATTCCTGTTCGAAACAAGAGTTCAGCGCAGCCGCGACAAGCCATGCTCGCGCAACAGCCGCTCCGGCCGGATCTCGCGCCAGCGCGCGCCGAACGCGGCGAGCGCGCCGGCGTCGCCCGTGCGCATCGCGAGCGATGCGCGCGACAGGCCCGAGCCTTCCTGCGCGTCGGTCCGCAGTGCCCGCTCGACGGCGGCGCGACGCGCGTCGAGATCGTCGCGCGCGAGCAGGATGCGCCGCAGCGCGCGCACCGGGTCCGCGAGCAGATCCTCGTACCAGACGAGCACCGGATCGACGCGGGCCGCGTGCATCCGGTCGAACGCCTCGACCGACGCCTTGAGCAGCTCGGCGAGCGCCTCGCCGCTGTCGCCGAACGCGCGCGAGCTCGAGCGCACCCAATCGTCGCGGTCGCGGCACATGAACACGTAGCGCGCATGCGGCATCGCGTTCAGGAACACGTCGATCGCGCGATTGCAGCGCGCGCGCAGCTTGATGACGGGCGCGGGACCGCAAGCCGGCTCGAACGCCGCGACGCAGCTCTGCACGATCCGCTCGCGCGCGCCTTGCGCGGCCGCGCGCTCGGCATCGTCGTCGAAATGCGCGACGCTCGTCAGCACGTCGGGCTCCGACACCGACTGCTCGCCCACAGCGGCGAGCAAGCGCGACAGCAACGTCGAGCCGCAGCGCCCGATCGAGAAAATGAAGGTCGGCGTCATGCGGGCCGCGCGACCGGGCGCGTCCAGCTGCTCGAACGGCACGGCGAGCAGGTGCGTCGCGGTGCGCCGCTGACGCTGGTAGAGAAACGGCACGTCGCTCATCGCGCAGTCGTCGTCCCAGCGGCTCAGCAGGAGCCGCGCGTCGCGCCAGTCGACGCACAGCGGCACGTAGCGCTCGTGGCCGTCGACGTCGGACACGCTCGCCGCCTGCGCGACGAGCTCCGTGTCGAAATCCTGCGGCCTGACCATCCGCGTCGAATCCGCGTGACGGGACGCCAGGACGCGCAGCACGCGCACCGGCCGATGCGCGCGTGACGGCAATTCGTTCATCGTGTCGTGCCTCCGATCGTGTGACGGCGAAACGCCGCCCGCGCCGCTCACCACAGCGCGCCCAGCAATGCCTGCGCCTGTTCGGTGAACCCTTCGCCGCCGTTCGTGCCGCCCGCGTACTCGCCGAACATCGGCCCCTTGTCCGAATCGAACAGATCGACCCGCACGTGCTCGATGCCCGTCCAGTTCCGGTAGTAATCGGCGAGGCGCTCGGCAAGCGCGATCGCCATCGCAAACGTGTCCGGACAGGCAATGCCGCGCTCGACGGGCTGCGCGCTGTGATACAGCGCGACGCGGTTCCAGTCGCGGTCGTAGTCGTACGCGACGCAGCCGAGGTCGTAACCCACCGTCACGTAGTGGATGTATTCGACGCGGCCGTGAAACGTCAGGCATTTGAACTGCGACACGCACGGCGAGCCGTCGCGGTTCTCGATCATCTCCTCGACCAGCACGTCGTTGTTCAGCCCGCGATAGCACCATTGCCGCTCGAAGAACGCGCGGATCTCGTCGTGAGCGAACGCCCTGCCCGTCTTCAGGTCGACGCCGTCGTCCATCAGCATCAGTACGCCCGTCTGGCAGCGCGGCTTGATCACGTAGCGCGCCGGAAGCGCGTCGAAATCGCAATCGGCGACGTTGCCCTCGAAATACAGCTTCGGCAGATACTCGCCGTATGCGTGCAGATGGGAACGGCACGTCAGCTTGCAGTCGAGCTGCGTCTCGCACGCGACGCGCCGCATCTCGTCCGGCGTCGCGCCGGGCAGGAAGACGCCGCGCCGGTCGTCGTAATGCGGCCACCTCGCCCGCACTTTCTCTCTGAATGTCTTCACGACGCTCTCCCGTCGAATGTCATGCGCGGCGGGCGCGCGCGATCCAGCTCTCGCGCCGGCCGAGCCGATAGTCTTCGAGCTCGCTCCAGTCGGCGACGCCTTGCGCGCGCCAGTCGACGCGCTCGTGCGCGAGCCCGTAGTGATCGAACAGCATCTCGACGAGCGAGCGGTTCGCCCAGCCCATCAGCCCGCTCTGGCGCACGGTCGCGCCGGGCGCCGCCGCGTCCTCGTACAGGAACACGAGATTGCCGGTGCGGCTGTGCTCGCTCGGGATCACGTCGTTCAGCCAGCTGCGCAGGCGCGCGATGCCCGACACGCTTGCGAACCCGCCTTGCTGGGTGCGCCTGACGAACGCGTTGACGCGGCGGTTGCGCAGCCGCTCCCGCAGATTCCAGCGCTCGCGCGCGACCCACGTATCGAGGATGAACGCGCCCGGCGCGATGCGCCCGACCTCGCGCACGATGTCGACGTGCTCGATCAGGTGGCTCAACACGCCGAAGCAGAGGATCGTGTCGAACCCGCCCGTGTCGACCGACTTCAAATATTCCACCAGGTCCGCGCACACCACGTCGTAGCGGTCGCGATCGTGACCGCCTTGCGCGAGATTCGCCCGCGCGCTGTCGACGTGGTCCGCGCGCGCCTCGACGCCGACCACCTTCGTCGCGCCGTGCGCGAGCGCCGCGTGCATGAAGCGGCCGTCGTGGCTCGCGAGATCGAGCACCCGCTTGCCCTTGAAATCCGCTGCATGAGCGCTGATGAGCACTTTCGCGCGCCAGTTCAGGCGATGCGCGTTCGCGCGCACGTTGCTCGACGCAAGAAACACCGAACCGGCGAAATCGACGCCTGATTGAATCAACTGATTTGACATATCGGACTCGCGCTAAATTGAATGGTCTGCCGCGGACTGCCCGCGGCGATCGTGTCTGCCGCCGCCCGTCATGCGGCGGCGGCCGCAGCCGGCGTGCGTTCGCCGACGCCGTACGGCACGTCCCCGCGCACGCACACGCGCCGCGCGAAGCGGCGGCCCGCGCCGTAGTCGTCGACGGCCGTGTGCATCGTGCACCGGTTGTCCCACAGCGCGACGTCGCCGTTCGACCAGTGCCAGCGCACCACGTACTGCGGCCGCTCCATCAACGCATACAGGTAGTTGAGGATCGTCGCGCTCTCGGCCGAGTGAAAGCCCGTGATGTGGGACGTGAGGAACGGATTGACGAACAGGCACTTGCGCCCCGTCTCCGGATGCACGCGCACCACCGGATGCTCGGCGCCGAACACTTCGGACAGATCCATGTCCGAGCGGCCCTGCGTCTGGAACGCGCCCGGGCGCTGCGCGTACTGCGGGGTCATCATGTCGTGCACCGCGCGCTGCCCTTCGAGAAACGCCTGCATGCCCGGCGACAGCGCCGCGTATGCGGCCTCGAGGTCGGCCCACATCGTGTCGCCGCCGCTCGCCGGAGTCTCCTTCACGCACAGGATGCCCATCGCGCTCGGCGTCTTCGCGATGCTCAGGTCCGTGTGCCAGATCGACGCGCGGCCGGTCGACACCGCGCCGTCGAACACCGTGACCTCGGGTTGCCCGTCGGGCTTCGCGGTAAACGATGGAAAATTCGTCTCCAGCTCGCCGAACAGCTTGCCGAATGCGATCTGGGTCTCGACGCTCAGATCGGGCTGGTTCGTGAAGAACAGCACCTTGTATCGCAGCAGCGCCTGCCGGATCTCGTCGACACGCCCGCTTTCGACGACGCCGGCGAGCGTGCGGTTGCGCACCTGCGCGCCGATGGTCCCGCTCAGCGGCCGAATCTCCAGTGTTTCCATCTCGTCAGCTCCTTGTCGTATGAACCGCGTGGTCGGCCGTGCGATCGGCCGAACGATCCGCATCCCGGCCGCCGCCGCTCGCGGCGACAGACTCGAAATGCGCTTGCGCAAAACGGTACAGCTCGATGTCGAACCGGTTCTTCTCCTCGACGCATGCGCGGCACGCATCGCCCAGCGCGACGTCGCGCCCGTACGCGCCCTCGTTGCGCCGCTCCTGCGGCGCGGGCGCCCAGCCGAATCGCCGCGAAAAGTGCTGCATCGACGCGTCGAACCGCTCCGTGAGCCCGAACGCCGCGAACCGCTCGACCAGGTTGCGCTTCGCGAGCTCGAGATGCGCGCCGCTCACGCGCTCGCGCGACGATCCGAACGCGGCGCCCGACACCGCGCGCACCTGATAGTTGTCGAGGTCGATGCTCGCGTCGCTCGTCAGGAACTGCTCGAGCCCGATGCGCCTCTGGAGCAGATACGCATGCAGATAGTTCATCGGCTCCTTCAGCGCGTAGAAGTAGTACGACACGAGGCGCGCGACGGGCTCGCGCAGCAGCGTGACGTAGCGGCAGCCGCTCTCGCCGCCGTCGAAGCCGTACACGAAGTGGCCGCGCAGCAGCGCGTACGACGCCTTCTCGCCGGCATCGAGCCGGCGAAACGCCTCGACCTTTTCGTTGACGACGGGATGCGACGCGTCCGCATAGAACTTCGCGACGTTCCTGCCCGCGTAGAGCCCGTCGAGATACGCGCCGAACGTCGTGCCGGCCGTTCTCGGGATATGCACGAATGCGATGCGATGGTCGCGGATCGTCATGCCTCGACGCTCCCGCACGACACCGCCTCCCATGCATCGCCGAGCGTGCGCGCGACCGCTTCCGGACAATCGCGCAGCAGGTAGTGACCCACGCCCGCGTACTCGACGAGCTTCACGCTGCTGCCGATGCGCGACCAATCCCGGTAGCGCGTCTCGTACTGCGGGACGAGCGGGTCCGCGGTGCCGACGAGGCACCACGCCGGAATGTCGAGCGGCGCGAGCGCGCCGCGGCTCGCCTCGTCGACGAGGTGGTTGTAATAGACGTCGGCGAGCCAGCTGTCGTAGCGGAAATCGTGCAGGAAGAATGCCCGCTCGTCGGGCCGGCTCGGCAGCGTCGAGCCGATGCCGCCGAGGAAGCCGAGGATTTCGTCATCGGTGCGCGCGTCGCGCTTGCCGATCGCCGTGCGCATCAGCGCGCCGCCCACGCATAGCGCGCGCACGTCGGCCGATCGCCTCGCCAGCTCCCGCGCGACGGCGATCGCGAGCGCCGAGCCGTTGCATTGCGCGAACACGATGATCGGCAGACCGCTCGCGGCGAGCAGATCGTCGCACACCGCATTCGACAGGCGCGTCACTTCGTCGAGCATCGCCGCGTCGCTGTCCACCGCGTTGCGCGGCAGCTTCACCGCGAACACCGCGAGCTCGCGCGCCTGCGCCGCCATCGCCCGGCTCATCTCGACGAAGTTGACCGGGCCGCCCGCCGCATTCGCGATGCACACCACGACCGCCTTCGCCGTCGCCGGATCGCCCGCCATCGGCACGATCGAGCGCTCCGGCTCGGGCGCGCGCGCCAGATGCGCGGCGAGCGCCTCGATCGTCGGATGATCGTAGATGTCGGTCACTTCGAGCGGCGGACCGTATTTGGCCGCGATGCGAATCGCCTTGAACGAGTCGCCGCCGAGTTCGAAGAAATCGTCGAGCACGCCGAATGCATCGTGGCCGAGCACGTCGCGGAAGATCTCCGTGAGCCGCAGCTCGACCGGCGTGCGCGGCGCGAGCGCGCTCGCGCTCGCGCGCGGCGTCTCGCTCAGGCACTGCTCGCGCAACCGGTTGCGGTCCACCTTGCCGCTCGGCAGTTGCGGCAGTTCCTCCTCGAACCGGAAGACGGACGGCACCATGTACGGCGGCAGCTTCGCCTTCAGCTTGTCGACGATCTCGTCGCGCGCGCCGTCGAGCGGCACGACGTACGCGCAAAGGAACGCCTCTCGGTTCTCGGGCCGGATCGCGAGCACCGCGGCCTGCCGAACCGCCGGAATCGCGCGCAGGCTCGCCTCGACTTCCTCGAGCTCGATGCGCATCCCGCGAATCTTCACCTGCCGGTCCTTGCGGCCATGAAACATCAGCACGCCGTCCTCGCGCATCTCGCCGAGGTCGCCCGTGCGGTAGAGGCGCCCCTTGTAGCGGTCGGGAAACGGACTCTTCACGAACGCCTGCGCGGTGGCGCCCGCCATGCCGATGTACCCGCGCCCGATGCCGACGCCCGTGGCGACGATCTCGCCGCGCGTGCCGATCGGCACCGGGCGCAGCGCGTCGTCGACGATGTAGATGTCGAAATTGGCGAGCGCGCGGCCGACCGGCACCGGGTTCGCGATCTCGTCGCCGGGCGACATGACGTGGTGCGTGATGTCGTCGGACGCCTCGGTCGGGCCGTACGCGTTGATGACCTTCGTCGCGGGAAACAGCGCGAACCAGCGCCGGATCAGCGCCGCGTCGACGGTCTCGCCGTTGACGATCAAGTACGTGAGCGACGCGGGACGCACGCAGTCGGGATGCTCCTCCAGATACTCGACGACGGCGATCAGGTAGGTCGGCACGACCTCGAGGATCGTCACGCCGTCGGCGGCCATGCGCCGGATCAGCCCGGCGATGTCGTTCACGACGCGCTCGTCGTAGACGAACGTCGTGCCGCCCTGGGTGAGCGCGATGAACATCTGCCAGACCGACACGTCGAAGCTCATCGACGAGTTCTGCGCGACGCGGCTGTCCGCATCCAGCTCGAGATCGAGCGCCTTGTTCGCGATGTTGTTCAGCATGCCGATGTGCTCGATCATCGCGCCCTTCGGCTTGCCGGTCGATCCCGACGTGAACAGCACGTAGCTGAGATCGTTGCCGGAGAGGTGGACGTCGGGATTGCCCTCGAGGCTCGGATCGTCCTTCACGAGATCGTCGAACACGATGCGCGGCACGCCGGCGACGGCGGGCTCGGCGGCCGCCACCGCCGCATCGACGACGAGCGCCTTCGCGTTCGCGAGCTCGAGCATCTCGCGCATGCGCTGCTCGGGCAGCACGGGATCGATCGGGATGTAGGCCGCGCCGATCTTCCAGATCGCGAGGACCGTCAGCACCAGCCGGTCGCTGCGCGAGACGCGCACGCCGACGAGCGAATCCGTGCCGAGATCGGGAAACGCCTGCATCAGCCGGTTCGCGATCCGGTTCGCGGCCCGGTTCAGTTCGTCGTAGCGGTACGCGCGCTCGTTGTAGACGAGCGCGCGGCGCTCGGGCGTGGCCGCCGCGTGATCCTCGACGAGGTGCGGCACCAGATGGCGGCCGAGCCGCAGCTCACCCTGGCGCAGCACGCAACTGAGCGGCGTCTCGCCGTCGGCGCGGGGCCGCGCGCGCGCGGTTTCGCCGCCGCCGAGCACGTCGCCGACAGGCCGCGCGAGGTCGTCGGGAATCCGGGAAAGCACTGCTTTCAGGTTGTCTGCCATGGCTTCGATATCCTCGATGTGGAACCGCGAACGATCAAAATCGATTTCGATGCGCAAACGCGCCCCGGGCGTCGCCGAAACGGTCAGCCCGTAGTGCGTCTGCTCGGCGTAGCCGTAGTCGCGAAGGCCGAGAATGCGCGCCGCGCTGAGTTCGGCGAGCGGATAGTTCTCGACGACGAGCAGGCTGTCGAAGAGCGGCTGTCCGCCACGCACCCCGCTCTCGCGCAGGATGTCGACGAGCTCGAGCTGCGCATGCGCCTCCCGCTCGACGTGGCGCTCGTGCACCGCGCTCAACCAATCGCCGAGCGGCATCGCCGCGTCGACGTCGACGCGCGCCGGCACCGTCGCGATCAGCGGGCCGACGATCGTCTCGACGCCGGGCACGTCGATCGCGCGCCCCGAGCTCGTCACGCCGAACACCGGCGCCGCCTCGCCGCTATGGCGCGCGAGCAGCAACGCCCAGGCCGCCTGCAATACCGAAGCCAGCGTGACCCGGCATGCGCGCGCGGCCGCCGCGAGACGCTGCGTCGCCGCTTCGTCGAGCGAGCGCTCGACGACGACGGGCGCGCCGTGCGCCTGCGCCGCGAGCCCGGCCTGCTCGATCGCGAGCACGGTGCGTTGCGTGCGCGCGCCGATCTGTTCGCGCCAGTACCGCTTGTCCGCGTCGCTCGAACGCTGCTGCCGCCACGCGATCACCGCGTCGAACTGCACGGCGGCCGGCAGCGCGGCCGCCCGCCCGGCCGCGAGCGCCTCGTACGCGCGCAGCAGATCGGACCAGATGAGCTGCACGCTCCAACCGTCGAGCACGGCGTGGTGATAGGTCCAGACGAAGCGGTATTGCGCGTCGTCGTCGCGCACCAGATGAAAGCGCATCAGCGGCGCGCATCCGAAATCGAACGGCGCGGCCTTGTCGGCCGCGAGCAGCGCCTCGAACGCCGCGTCGCGCGCATCGGGCGCGAGGTGCCGGTGATCGATGTCGCGCCACGGGCACGCGGCATGAGCGACCACGATCTGCAACGGCTGCTCGCGCTCGAACCCGACGAACGCGGTTCGCAGCGCCGCGTGGCGCTCGATGACCGTCTCCCACGCGCGCCGCAGGCGCGCGGCGTCGAACGCGCCGCCGCCGACGCTCGCGTAGACCTGGTTCGTATAGGCGCTCGCCTGGTTCGGCAGCAGGCTGTGGAACACCATGCCCCACTGGATCGCGGTCGCGGGGTACAGCGTTTCGAGCGACGGATGACGCGCGTGCCACGCGGCGAGTTCGTCCTGCGTCACGGCGGCGAGCGGGAAATCCTCGGGCGTCGGGCACCACGCGGCGCGCGCGTTGCAGTGCCCGGCGATCTCCCGCAGCGCGTGCGCGAAATGCTCGCCGAGCGCCGCGATCGACTCGTCGTCGAACGCGTCGGCCGAGTAGTCGATCTCGAATGCGAGGCAGCCGTCCTTGACCTCGCCGTTGATGCCGAGCGCGTGCTCGCGCGGCCTCGCCGCGGCGACGTCGTCGCGCGACGACAAGTCGAGCACGGCGACGCCGGCTGTTTCGTCGTCCGCGACGTCGAACTGCCCGAGATAGTTGAAGACGATCTCCGGCGCATGCGCGGCTTCCTCGGCCGCGAGTTCCGGATCGCCCGTCAGATGGCGCAGGATGCCGTAGCCGAGGCCGTGATGCGGCGTCGCGCGATAGTGCGCCTTGACCGCCATGATCGCCGCGGCCGCCGGATCGGCCGCTTGCGCGGCGCCCGACAGTGTCAGCCATAGCGGGTAATAGCTCGTGAACCAGCCGACCGTCTCGCCCACGTCGAGCAACGTGCACTCGACGCCGTACCGGGCGAGCGCGTCGGCCTCGCGCCCGTGCCCCTCGAGCGCGATGCGAAGCGTGTCGTGGCCGCGCCACCGGCGAAACGCGAGCAGCAGCCCGGCCAGCAGCAGCTCGATGGTCTGCGTCCGGTACGCGCGATGCGTGTCGGCCAGCAGCGCGCGGGTGTCGGCCGCATTCAGGCCGAACGGCCAGATGCGCGTCGCGCGGCGCGTCGTGTCGCCGCCCGCGCCGTGATCGAGCCGCAGAGACGGCGCCGGCGCGCGCAGCACGCGCAGCCAGTGCGCGCGCTGCGCGTGCAGCGCCGGGCTGTCGGCCGCCGCGGCGATCGCTCGCGCCCACGCCTGATAGGCGTCGCTCGCCGGCCCGAGCGCAAACGAGCCCCGCGCCGACCATTGCGCGAACGCTTGCCGCAGGTCCCCGACGATCACGCGCCAGGACACGCCGTCGACGATCGCGTGATGTCCGATCAGCAGCAGGCGCCCTCGTCCCCGCGCGCCGGCCGGAACCAGCGCCGCGACGAAGAGCGGGCCGTCGGCAAGATTCACGCGGCGCCGCGCGTCGGCGAAGAACGCGTCGATCGCCGCATCGGATGTGTCAGCCCACGCGCGGTCGCACACCGCGAGCCGCGCCGACGCATCGTGCGCCGACGGATCGGCGAAGTGCGCGCGCCAGCCCTCGCGCGTGTTGCGCAAGCGCAGCCGCAGCGCGTCGTGGCGCGCGACGAGCGCCTCGAGCCATGCGGCGACGAAGTCCGCGTCGACGCCCGCCGGCACGTCGAGGAGCCGCGACTGATGATAGTGATCGACGTGCGTCGAATCGACCGCGAAGAACCAGTGGTGAATCGGCAGCAACGGCATGTCGCCGGCGCTCGGCTGCCGCTCGTCGCTCGGCGTCCGCCAGCGCACGTTCGCCGCGAGCAGCTCGACCGTCTGATGGCGGAAAATGTCGCGCGCGGAAAACACGATGCCCTGCTGGCGCGCACGCGCCGCCACCTGGATCGACAGGATCGAATCGCCGCCGACGGCGAAGAAGTTGTCGGTCACCCCGAGCGCCGGCACGCGCAGCACGGCTTGCCAGATCCCGCACAGCGTGCGCTCCGCGTCGTTGCGGGGCGCAACCGCGCCGATCGCGGCATGCCGCACCGGCAAGTCGACGGGAAGCGCTTCGAGCGCCTTGCGATCGAGCTTGCCGGTGATGCCCTTCGGCAGCGAAGGCGCGAGCACGTAGGCGGCCGGCATCATGTAGTCCGGCAGACGCCGCTCGAGCGCGCCGGCGAGGGCGTCGCGCAAGCGCGCGTGCTCGCTCGGCGAGGACGCCGGCTCGACGCCGTTCGCGGGAACGACGTATGCGACGAGCCGCGCGGTGCCGTCCTGTTCGCGCTTCAGGATCACGGCCGCCTCGTCGACGAGCGGATGCGCGTTCAGCGCGCTCGCGATCTCGTCGAGCTCGACGCGATAGCCGCGAATCTTGATCTGCTGATCGATGCGGCCCAGGAACTCGAGCGTCCCGTCGCGCGTCCAGCGCGCGAGGTCGCCCGTCATGTAGATGCGGCCGCCCGGCGTGAACGGATCGGGCAGGAACCGCTCGGCGTTCAGCTCGTCGCGATTCAGGTAGCCGCGCGCGACGCCGTCGCCGGCGATATACAGATCGCCCGGCATCCCGATCGGCATCGGCCGCATCCGCTCGTCCAGCACGTAGACGCGCATGTTGCCGAGCGCGCGTCCGATCGGCACCTTGCCGTTGGGGATCGGCGCGGCGTGCGCATGGCCGGTGGCGAACACGGTCGCCTCGGTCGGACCGTACATGTTGTAGATCGCGGCGGGACGCAACGCGCGCAACGCATCGTTCGCGAGCGCGTTCGTCAGCTCTTCGCCGATGACGAACACGTGCCGAAGCCGGTGCTCGCGGGCAAAGCGCGCGTCGGCGGCCGCCTCCGTCACGAACTGGCGCAACAGCGACGGCGTGAAATTCACGTGCGTGACGCCGTGCCGAAGCAGCGCGGCGACGATCAGGTCCGGCGAGCCTTCGGCCTGCGGCGCCAGGATCGCGAGCGAGCCGTGTCCGACGAACCAGCCGAACAGCTCCGGCACCGATACGTCGAACGCGTAATTCGTCTTCAGCAGATAGCTGTCGCCCGCGCCCAGCGGATAGCTCGCCTCCATCACGTCGAGCAGGTTCGTCACGTTCGCGTGCGTGACGACGACGCCCTTCGGCTTGCCGGTCGACCCGGACGTATAGAGCACATAGGCCGCCGCGTGCGGATCGACGACGGGCATCGCCGCGCGCGGCGACGCGGCGCGCGGCGGCGCGGACTCGTCGATGCACAGCGTCTCGATGTCGAATGACGAGAATCGCTCGCGGCGAACGGGCTCGATCGTCAGCAGCATCGCCGCCGCGCTGTCGCTCAGCATGAACGCCACGCGGTCGGCCGGCAGTTGCGGATCGATCGGCACATACGCGCAGCCCGCCTTCAGTGTCGCGAGGATCGCGATCACCATGTCGAACGAACGCTCGAAGCAGATCGCGATGCACTGGGGCTCGCCGCGCGTTCGTTCGAGCAGCCGGCCGGCGAGCGCATCGACGCGCTCGCCGAGCGACGCGTACGTCATCGCCGCGCCGTCCGTGCGCAGCGCGATCGCCTCCGGGCGCGCGCGCACGCGGGCATCGAAGCGTGCGTGAATCAACGGGGAGCCCGTCCGCTCGAATGCGGTCGCATTCCAGGTGCGCGTGACCTTGTCCCGTTCGTCGTCGGGCATGCACGAAAGCGACGCGACGGCTGCATCGGGCATCGTCGCGATCTGCCCGAGCAGCGCCGCGTACTGCGCGAGCATGCCGTCGATCGAGCTTCGCGCGAACAACGCCGTCGCATATTCGAGCGTGCAGGCGAGGCCGTCATCGCGATAGGCGATCTCGAGACTCAAGTCGTACTTGGCCGCGCCGACGTCGTGCGGCACGGTGCGCGCCGGTTCCGCCTGCCCGGCTCCGGCGCCCGGCCGCTCGTTGTGGAACTCGAACATCACCTGGAACAGCGGCGTGTGGCTCGGGTTGCGGCTCGCGCCCGCGAGCTCGATCACCTCGCGCAACGGCAGCGCCTTGTGCTCGTGGGCGTCGAGCGTCGTCTGCGCGACGCGCGCGAGCAGGCCGCCGAACGGCTCGTCGGCGCGCACGCATGCGCGCAGCACGACCGTATTGACGAGATAGCCGACGGTCGATTCGAACGCGCCGGCATCGCGCGCCGCCATCGGCGTGCCGATCGCGAATTCGTGTTGCCGACTGTAGCGCCACAGCAGGATCTGCCACGCGGCCAACAGCGTCATGAACAGCGACGCGCCGTGCCGGGCGCCGACGGCCGCGAGCCGTTCGGCGAGCGCGGCCGGCAGCGTGCGCACCGCGGTCGCGCCGGCGCCGTCGCGCACGGCCGGCCGCGTGAAGTCGGTCGGCAAATCCAGCACCTGCGGCACGTCGGCGAGTTGCGCGCGCCAGTATTCGCGCAGCCTTGCAGCCCGCTGCGGCGTCAACGCGGCGCGTTGGCCGCGCGCGAACGCGCCGGGCGAGGCCGGCGTCGCGCTCCAGGCGATCGCCCGGCCCGCGCGCAGCGCATGGTAAGCATCGACGATGTCGCGCGATACGACCTGCCGCGACCACGCATCGAAGACGATATGGTGGACGACGACCTGCAGCACGTCGCCATCCGGCGCCACCCTGTGCAGGCAGGCGCGCAGGAGCGGCCCCGCGTGCAGGTCGAAACGCGGCTGCGCGAATCGCGTCAGTGCGTCGCGCAAGCGGGACTCGCGTTCGCCGGCCTCGTCCGGCATCGGCAACGCGGCCTCCGACCAGTCGATCTCGACCTCGGCCCCGGCGCGCACGCACTGCCGCAGACCGCGCGCATCGTGCCGGAACGTCGTGCGCAACGACGGATGCCGCGCGATCACCTCGGCAAGCGCCCGCCTCATCGGCACGCCCTCCACCGGGGCATCGAAGCGCAGCGCGATCGACAGATGATACGCGGCGCCCTCCTCCTGAACCTGCGCGGCGAGCCACAAGTCTTCCTGCGCGGGCGAGGCCGGCGCGTCGCCGGCGTCCTCCGGCACGGGCGGCGTATCCGGGCTCGCGGCACGCGGCGCGCGCACGGGGCCGCCCGCGCGCTCGACCAGCGCCGCGAGCTCGCGCAGCGTCGCGCACGCGAGCACGTCGACGCGCGTCGCATGCGTGCCGCCGCACGCGCGCACGACGTCGACGAGCCACTCCAGCGACAGCGCGTCGCCGACGTGATCGACGAGCGGGTCGTCCACGTCGATGCCCGCCACGTCCAGACGCTCGGCGAGCCCGGCACGCAGCCGCCGCGCGGTCTCGGCCACGTCATACGATTGATTCATATGCAATCCTGTTTTATGCGTGTCGCCCTGAAGAACTCGTGCTTGCTTTCGCTTCGGAAAGCGGTCGGCGCGCCGACGCGCGCCGCTAGATCAGCGCCCGTTCGCTGCGCGGCGCGAGCAGCGTGTCGGCGAGCCGCTTCACGTACTGCCGCAACTCCGGCACCGCCGTCGCTTCCCAATCGCGCGCCTGCAGCAGCGGTCCGACATAGCGCAGCCATGCGGAAGGCGAGCCGTCGCGGTCGAGCACCGCGCCGTCGTCCGCGATCTCGAACCCCATGCCGATCGCGTCCGGCACGATGAGCCCGTCCGCATACAGGTTGCCGAGCAGCGACCCCGCCCGCGCGCTGAAATCCGGCGCCGGCCCCGTGCAGTTGACGACCGCGCCGACCTCGAGCCGCTCGCTAACGGCCGCGCCGCGCCGGCGCACGGCTACGGCGACGCCGTTCGGATGCTCGCTGTAGCCTGTCACCCGCCCCGCGATGACGACGACGCCGCCTCGCGCGAATTCCGCTTGCAGCCGCGCGGCCGGCTCAGGCGCGCAGCGGTGGCGATGCGCGTCCCAATAGGGCCGGACATGGCGCAGGAAACGCCGGCGCTCGTCGCTCGGCAACTGACGCCACAACGCCGGCGTCGCCGCTCGCAGCGAACCGATCACGTCTCGCCAGTCGCCGCCGCGGCGAATCGCGTCGCGCACCGCGCCGCGCACGGCGCGCACGTAATGGCGCACGTCCGCGCGCGCGAGCATGCGGCTCGCCAGCCGATCGTCGTAGTACGGCGGCGCGTCCATCTCGCGGTGCGCGAGCGGCGACAACCCATGGCGCGACACCACGTGAATCGGCGCCGCGTGCGCCCGGGCGCGCAGATCGAGCACGACGTCCATCATCGTGAGCCCGCTGCCCACGAGCAGCACCGGCGCATCCGGCGCGATGCCGCGCAGCGCGCCGGGGCGCCACGGATCGCGCACGTAGGCGCCGCTGTCGTAGAACTTGCGCTGCGATTCGGCGATGAACGGATCGCGGCGCATTTCGTTGCCGCTGCTCAGCACGACGCGGTCGGCAACGATCGACGTGCCGTCGTCCATCGTGATCGCGCCCCGCGCGCCGCCGTCGACAGCCACGATCCTCACCGCGCTCCCCACCACGCTGCGAAATTCGACGCCCGCTCCCGCCTGCTCGATCGCCTCGGTCAGGCGCGCCTCGAGGTAATCGCCGTATATGCGCCGCGCGACGAAGCTGCCGCGCGCGACACGCGGATCGCGCCCGCTCGCGTACCGGTAGAAATCGTCGTCATCGCCGGCCAGCGCGCTCATCCGGCCGGCGGGCACGTTGAGCAGATGGCTGAGCGCGCGCGTGCCGTAGGCCACGCCGCGCGCCATCGCGCCCGAACGGTTGATCAGCAGCACCCGCATCGGCCGCACCGGCGGCCGTCGCAGCAAGTGCATCGCCAACGTCGCCCCGCAAAACCCCGCACCGATAATCGCAACCGTCGTCGTGCTCATCGATTCCTCGTTCGTCTGGATGGTGTCGCGCGCCTCACCCCGGTTTCCGGCGCGTATTCGTTCGTCGCGGGCACGAAATCGCGACCGCCGCCTCGCCGCACCGCGCGCCGGCGAGGCCGACTGTCGCGGCGCGCCGTCGCGCTCGATCCGCATTCGGCGCGCGCTCCGCCGTTCATGTCCGTTGCGGCTCGCCGTGCGCGCGCTCGTCGATCGCCTCGCGCGTCGGCAACGGCAGCCATGCCGCGAGACACGCCGACGCGGCCATCATCAGCGCCGATACCGCGAATGCCGAGTTGATCGAACTGCCCGTTGCGGCGACGCCCCACAGGTAACTGCCGATCGACAGCCCGCCGACGATGAACGAGTGAAACAGCGACAGCGATCGCCCCGCCACCCACGCAGGCGACGCCATCTGAATCGTGAGGTTGTAGGTCGACACGACCACGACCCAGCTCCCGCCCGCGACGGCGAGGCCGAGCATCGCGACCGCCTGGCACGGGCTCCACGCCGTCGCCAGCATGCCGGCGGCGAACGTGAGCGTGCACAGCCGGATCAGCGCCTCGCGGCCGAGTCGCGCGCGCCATGCCGCGCCGCCCAGCGCGCCGGACGCCGCGCCCGCGCCGAACGATGCGAGCAGGATTCCGTAGGTGCGCGCCTCGCCGCCGAACTGCGTCTTCGCGAAGAGCGGCAGCAGCGCCCAGACGGGGCTGCCGAGCAACCCGAACAGGCTGCTGCGAATCAACGTGCCGCGAATGCCGGGCGTGCGGCAGCAATAGCGAACGCCCTGCATCAGCATCGTCGCGAGACGCGCCCGCGCGGGCGTTCTCGCGGCGGCTCCGCGAATCGACCGCGACAGCACGTAGATGAGACCCGCGTACGACAGTGCGCTGAGAACGAACGCCGCATTCGGCGACACCGATGCGACGACGAAGCCGCCCAGGGCCGGCCCGGCGGTGCGCGCGAAGTTCATCGAGAAGCTGTCGAGCGCGATCGCCGCGGACAGCTCGTGCGCCGGCACCTGCTCGGTCACGGCGGACTGCCACGCGGGCTGGAACATCGCGCCCGCGCAGCCGCCGACGAACATGCACACGAGCAGGCGCATCGGCGTCATCGCGCCCGCGACCGCGAGCGCGACCAGGCACAGCGCGACCGAGAACATCAGCGCCTGCGACAGCAGCATCACCGTGCGGCGATCCCACGCATCGGCGGCGACGCCCGACATCAGCGCGAACAGCGCGATCGGCAGCGTGAACGCCGTCTGCACGAGCGAGACCATCGCCGGCGACGGCGCCATCGACGTCATCAGCCACGACGCCGCAACCGTCTGAATCGATCCGCCGATGTTGCCGACGAGGCTCGCGATCCAGATCGAAGCGAACGTGCGGTACGCAAACGGACCGCGCAGCGTCGCGAGCCACGAGACGCGCGGGGGCCGCGTTGCTTCGTCGATGCTGTCCTGCGCGCTGTCGGTCATGTCCGTCTCGCTGAATCGGTTGATCGCATCGAAATGTCCGCGGCCGCGAGGCCGGTCATCGGGAAGCCAGCAGGTGTTCGGCCAGCGTCTCGACCGTCGGATGACGGAACAGGTCGCCGAGCCGCGCGTCGAGCTCGAGGTCGCGCTTCACGCGCGACAGCAACTGCGCGCCGAGCAGCGAATCGCCGCCGAGCTCGAAGAAGTTCTCGTCGATGCCGACCGCGTCGCGTCGCAGCACGTCGGCCCAGCACGCGGCGAGCAGCCGATGCAGCGGCGTGCGCGGCCCCTTGCGCTCGCCCGCCGCCGCGTCGGCTCGCGGCGGCGCCGGCAACGCGCGACGATTCAGCTTGCCGTTGGGCAGCAGCGGCATCGCGTCGAGCCGAACGATCGCGCGCGGCACCATGTACGCGGGCAGGCGGCCCGCGACGTACTCGCGCAGCGCCGCGACGCCGGCCGCCCCCGCGCGCAGCACGACGTAGGCGACGATCGTCTGCTGCTGCGTGAGGTCGTCCGGACGCGGCAGCACGACCGCCTGCAGCACGTCGTCGTGCGCGCCGATCGTCGCCTGGATTTCACCCAACTCCACGCGCAAGCCGCGGATCTTGATCTGATCGTCGACCCGCGTCAGATGCTCGTAGCAGCCGCGCGCGTTCATCCGCAGCAGATCGCCCGTGCGATACCGCCGCGCGCCGTCCGGGCGAGCGGTCTCGCCGAAGCGCTCGGCGCTCAGGTCCGCACGCCCCCAGTATCCGAGCGCGACGAAGGGGCTGACGATCGCGAGCTCGCCCTCGGTCGCGCAGATTTCGCCTTGCGCATCGAGCAGCGCGACCTCGACGCCCGGCACCGGGCGGCCGACCGGCAGACGCGCGACGCCCGTGTCGGCGGCGGGATCGGCCACGTACTGCAGCGCCGTCGTGCATTCGGTCGGTCCCAGGCCGTTGAGCAACCGGCATTGCGGGCCGCCGTGCCGCGCGACGAGCGCGACGTCGCCGCCCGTCGCCGCCTCCCCGCCCAGCACGGCCCAGCGCAGCGCGGCCGGCCGCGCGAAGGCGGGGAACGCGGCGCGCAGCACGCTCGGCGTCGAATGCCAGATCGTCATGCGCTCGCGCGCGAGCCATGCGCCGATGCCGTCGACGCCGCGCTCGCGCACGTCCCATAAATGCAGGCTCGCGCCCGTGAGCAGCGTGGCGAAGATGTCCATCACCGACGCGTCGAAGCCGTAGTACGGCAACAGCGTCATCCGGTCCTCGTCGTTCAGGCCGATCGACGACGCATAGCACGCGGCGTGGTGCAGCACGTTGCGGTCGCACTGCATCACGCCCTTCGGCACGCCGGTCGTGCCGGACGTGAACAGCAGGTACGAGACCGCATCGCCGTCGCGCGCGTCCAGCGGAGCGTCCGCTTCCGGCAGGGCCGCGTCGTCGATGACGCGCGCCGCGACGCCGAGACGCGCCGCCGTCTCGGCGAGCTCGGGCGCGGCGAGCACGATCCGGCAGCCGCACTCGCGCACGATCGACTGCAGGTGCGGCAGCGGATGATCGGCGATCAACGGAACGTAGAACTTGCCGGCGCCGAGCACGCCGAACATCGCGGCGATCATCGGCGCGCCGTGCGGATAGAGGAGCGCGACCGGCTCGCCGCCCGCCTCGCCCGCCGCGCGAACCGCTTCGGCGATGCGGCGCGCGCGCGCCGCAAGCGCGCCGTACGTCCAGCGTTCGTCGCCGCACGTCACCGCGAGCGCATCGCCTCGGCGCGCGGCCACGTCGGCGAATCGCGCGGTCAGCGAATCGGCGGCGGCGATCTCGGCCGCGGCCGCCGTCGCAAAATGCCGGCCGAATCGATCCGCTCGAACCGGTGCGCTATCGTTCGCACGAGTCATGTCATGAACGCTCATCGTTGGTCTCGCTATTCGCTGTCGACGACAGAAGGCACCGCGCGGCGGCGTTACGCCACGGCCTCGGCCGCGGCCGCGCGCTCGGCGGACAGGCGCGCGTCGATGTAGCAGCGGCGCAGCATCTGCGTCGCGGCCTCGACGTCGTGCGTCGTCGTATCGATGCGCAATTGCGGATTCGGCGGCGGCTCGTAGCCGGAATCGACCCCGGTGAAAGACGCGATCAACCCCGCGCGCGCGCGCCGGTACAGCCCTTTCGGATCGCGCGCCTCCGCGACCTCGGGCGGCGTATCGACGAACACCTCGACGAAGCGCTCGGCGCCGACGATTCCGCGCGCCGTTTCGCGAAACGATCGCTTGGGCGAAATGCACGAGACGACGACGAGCAGCCCCGTGTCGGCCATCAGCGCCGCGACTTCGGCGATGCGGCGCACGTTTTCCGCGCGATCCGCGTCGGAGAAGCCGAGATCCGCGTTCAGACCGCCGCGCAGCGTGTCGCCGTCGAGCACGACGGTGGGCCACGCATCGGCGTCCGCATGCCGCTTGAAGCACGCCGCGATCGTCGTCTTGCCCGCCCCCGAGATGCCGGTCAACCAAAAGACGAGCGGCGCGGGCGCGCCCGACGCGCGCATCGCGGGCGCGAGCTGCGGCGACGTTTCCCCGCCGTCGAACGGCACCGCCCGCGCCATGTCGGCGACGGGCACCGCGATCGCTTCACCCGCGTCGAGATCGACGCGTTCGTCGAGCCAGCTGCATCCCTGGATTCGCTCGATGACGATGCCGTCGTGTATCAGTTCCTGCGTCCACACCACGCCGTCGGCGCGGCCGCCGTGCGCGGCGGTCAACTCGACTTGCACGGGCACCGCCGCGCCGTTTCCGCCGCAATCGCCGGGGCGGCAAGTCAGAAACGGTTGCGGCGCGCAGAGCGCGCGCAGCGCATCGGCGCGCACGCGGCCGCGCGGCGCGGCCGTATCGGCCATCTTTTCGAGCACCGCGTCGAGCGCGACTTCATAACGCGATTCGAGGATGCGCTTTTTCATCGCGACGTCCGCCTCGAGCCGCGCCGCATCGCCCCATTCGACGAGTTGCGCGCCGTAGCGCACGCCGTTGGGCACGACGGCGACGTTCGCCGTGCCGAACCGCCGGGCGAATTCGTCGAGCCGAAAGCCGTAATGCGGATCGAGCCCCGCGCGCTCGCCGGGCGCGAGCCCCAGCACGACGTCGAACCGCCCTTCCCGAGCGGCGAGTATCGCGGCCCGGTCGGCGTCGACGAACGATATCCGCCTGTCGAGGCCATTCGCCTCGGCCTGGGCCCGAACGAGCGGCGCGGCATCGGCCGCAAGCGCCACCACCCGCTTCGCGCCGTAATGCAACGCCAGCAGGCCGGCCGCGCCCGATCCGCACAGGTCGAGCACCCGATGCGACGGCGCGATGGTGCGCCGCAGGCTGTTTACTGCCGCGACGGACAATTCCGATGTCCGCAGAAAATCATGGCAGGACCGCATAAAAGCAATACCGCGTCTACGCTCTCTCATGGACGTCGTCATTTAATCGTTTTGACACGCGCATGCAAAACACGCATGCGCCCTCGGATGTCGTATTTTGATCTTCTGCGGCGCTACGAAAAAAGCGACCGATTTTCTGAATCGTCTCGCGGTCAGCGTGTTTTTACATTACTTATTCTTACTGCGCAAGTGCTTATTTTTGCAGTTCATATAGAAAATATTTGGCACCTCAAAAATACGGAATCCCACTATCTGATGAATTAATCTCGGAATCATCCCGTTTTTTTGGGCTTGCATGCGGAGCAATATTTCAACGTCATCACTGCAATTCATATCGATATGCATTAGCTTGACAAAAGCCGCCAGGTCCTGTTGAATGCCACAACCCGAGTGTGATCGAGACATGATGGCAAGCGCGCGGATACATGCGCCCACCGCCTCCCAGAAGGCGGGACGCAAATCGCTGCACCTCCGCCCGCGCTCGAGAAGCCACGTGGCGCGCAACACGCGACGCCCGCCGATCCGCAACGGTAGCTATGGCCATGGCCGGGCCATCTCAGTCATCCCTCTCCAGTAGAAAGGCGCGACATGAATTCCGAGGTTCATCGACGTCCCGAAGCTGCTTGCCCCGACCTGGTCCCGCTCCCGCCGGACGCTTGGCGGGTCAATCCAGATACGCCCCTCCGCGCGCTCGTTTGCAGCGAGCGGCAATTCCTTTTCCGTCGATATCGGCAAACGCCCGCGCGCGCCGAACGCTCGTCGTCGATCGTGACGAACGGGCGTCGTCGGCATGCGTGCATGTCATAGCCGCAGAGCAGGTTCGCCGTTTTCCCGTTCCCGTGCCCGTCGAAATACGGGCGTGAAGATCGCCGAGTCATGCCCGGCGAATCGGTCGTGCGCGATTTGAAAAAAATCGGCGCATTCATCGCATTCGCCCGGCCAGATCCGCTCGCCATGCGATTTGATTCGAGGATGAGAATGAATGCAATTGCTCGCCCGGGCGATTTTATATATATGGCCCTATTTCATCGCACGGCATTCGATCAATTGAACTGGAAAACAAAATGCGCGCCCCGCAAAGCGAGTGTTTTGCGCGTCATTCGCGAAGGATCGTTATTTTGAGATTCCTGTTCCGGACAGGCTCGACATGAAATCCGGGTCGATCGAACAGGCGGCCAACGGCTGGTTATTCCGCGCGCGGGACGGTTTTGCGCGCGGAGGAGATATTCGCCTGAAAATGAAGGACTTCGCCCCCGGCGAATCGATCGAAACGCAGCGCCGCCGGCGCTTGCCGGCGCGCGCGTCGAACGGCGCCGGGCGAACCCGCAACGCCCGGCCTCCGATCCCCGTTCGGCCGGCGCCATCACGTCGCCCCGGCCGTGACGCTTGCGCCCGAACATACCTCCGTCCGTTCACCGACGCCGACATCGCGCCGCGATGCCGGCCGCATCCATTTGTACGCCAACCCGCATGCCCATGCCTTTTGTCACACGCCGTCAACTCGTTGCGCTCGCACTGATATCGCTCGTCGCGATCACGCTTGCCGCGTGGCTCGCCAAACCTTCAGCCGACGCGCGCGCCGCCGCCGCGAAGCAGGCCGACGCCGCGATTCCCGTCACGGCGGCCGTCGTCGGCACGATGAACCTGCCCGTCTACCTGACCGGGGTCGGCTCCGTCACGCCGCAGTACGACGTGACCGTGCGGAGCCAGGTCGACGGCCAGATCACGAGCGTGCGGTTCCGGGAAGGCCAGCACGTGCATGCGGGCGACGTGCTCATCGAGATCGACCGCCGGGCGCTCCAGGCAGCCGCCGATCAGGCCGCCGCGAAGCTCGAGCAAGACAAGGCGACGCTCGCGAACGCCCGGCTCGAGCTCGAGCGCCATCAGCGGCTTGCCGAAGTGAACGCGGCGCCGAAGCAGATGCTGGATACGTGGAAGGCGCGCGTCGACGAACTGCACGCACAGATTCGCGGCGACCAGGCCGCCGTGCAGAACGCCCGCGTGGCCGTCGATTACACGACGATCCGAGCGCCCATCTCCGGGCGCGTCGGGTTTCGGCTCGTCGACCAGGGCAACCTCGTGAAGGCCAACGACACCGCGCTGCTCACGCTCGTCACGACCTCGCCGATCACCGCGATCTATTCCCAATCGCAGGACGCGCTGCCGGCGATCCAGGCGGCGCTGCGGCGCGGCGCGGTCGAGGCCGTCGCGCTGAGCACGGACGGCGCGGCGGTGCTGTCGCACGGACGCCTGAGCACGATCGAGAACCGCGTCGATCCGGGCAGCGGCGTGGTCCGGATGAAAGCGGTGTTCGAGAATGCCGACGGCGCGCTGTGGCCGGGACAGTCGGTGATGATCCGCACCGTCGTCGACGTGCTGCGAAACGCGACGGCGGTGCCGGAGGACGCGATCCAGATCGGGCCGGACGGCAGCTTCGTCTACGTGATCGGCGCCGGCGACAAGGTCGCGGTGCGGCCGGTCCAGGTATCGCATCGGGTGCACGGCTACACGGCCGTCGCGAACGGCCTGCGCGCCGGTGAGCGCGTCGTCGTGCAGGGCCAGTACCGGCTGCAGGACGGCGCGCGCGTCGCCGCGACGATGATGCCGGCGCGCGACGATGACGCCGGCGCGACGGGCGACGGCGCGCGGGCGGCGGGCCGCGAAGCGGCGGCCGCGGCCGCGACGGACGCGCACCGATCATGAGCAAGAACCTGTTCGCGGTGTTCATCCGCTACCCGGTCGCCACCTGCCTGATGACGGCGGGCATCCTGTTCGCGGGCGTGGCCGCGTATTTCCATTTGCCCGTCGCGCCACTGCCGCAGGTCGAGTTCCCGACCATCCAGGTCTCGGCCGTGCTGCCCGGCGCCGATCCGGTTTCGGTCGCGTCGACGCTCGCGCAGCCGCTCGAGACGCAGTTCTCGAAGATACCGTACGTCACGCAGATGACGTCGCAAAGCACGCTCAGCTCGACGTCGATCGTGCTGCAATTCAGTCTCGATCGCAGCATCGACGCGGCCGCCAACGACGTGCAGTCCGCGATCGACGCGGCGGCCGCGCAACTGCCGGCGGACCTTCCCTCGCCGCCGACGTTCCAGAAGGTCAATCCGGCCGACTCGCCGATCATGCTGCTGAGCGCGATATCGCCGACACTGCCGCTCACGACGATCGACGACTATGTCGAGACGCGGCTGACGAAAAGCCTGAGCCAGATCGACGGCGTCGGCAGCGTGTCGATCGGCGGGCAACAGAAGCCGTCGATCCGCATCCAGCTCGACCCGGTCAAGCTCGCGTCGCGCGGCCTGTCGTCCGAGGAGGTGCGCCGCGCGCTGTCGGGCCTGTCGGGCGTGAATCCGAAAGGCGTGTTCAACGGCACGACGCGCTCGTACACGATCTACACGAACGGACAGCTGACCGATCCGGCGCAGTGGAACGACGCGATCGTCGCGTACCGGGACGGCACGCCGGTGCGCATCCGGGACATCGGGCAAGCGGTGCTCGGCCCCGAGGACAACACGCTTGCCGCATGGATCGACGGCAAGCGCGCGATTTCGGTCGGCGTCTACAAGAAGCCCGGCGCGAACACCGTCGAGACCGTCGACAAGATCCGCGCCAGGCTGCCCGAGCTCGAGGCGTCGCTGCCGCCGTCGCTGAAGATCGCCGTGCTAGCGGACCGCACGCAGACGATCCGCGCGTCGCTGCTCGACATCGAGCTCACGCTGCTGCTGAACGTCGTGCTCGTCGTCGTCGTGATCTACGCGTTTCTCGGCAGCGTGCGCACGACGATTATCCCGGCCGTCACGGTGCCGGTCTCGCTGTTCGGCGCGTGCGCGCTGATGTGGGTGTGCGGGTACAGCCTCGACAACATCTCGCTGATGGCGATGACGATCGCGGTCGGCTTCGTCGTCGACGACGCGATCGTGATGGTCGAGAACATCGCGCGCCACGTCGAGGCGGGCGAGCGGCCGCTGCAGGCGGCGCTCAAGGGGCTGAGCGAAACGAGCTTCACGATCGCGTCGATCAGCATCTCGCTCGTCGCGGTGCTGCTGCCGCTGTTGCTGATGGGCGGCATCATCGGCCGCATGTTCCGCGAGTTCGCCGTCACGCTGTCGATGACGATTCTCGTGTCCGCATTCGTCTCGCTCACGCTCACGCCGATGATGGCGTCGTACCTGCTGCGCGCGAATCGCCGCGACGACGGCCGTGCGCCGCGCCCCGGGCTCTTCGAGCGCGCGTTCGCGCGGATGGCGGCCGCGTACGAGCGCGCGCTCGACGTCGCGCTGCGGCACCGTTTCGTCACGCTGTGCGCGTTCTTCGCGTCGGTCGCGGCTTCCGTGTTCCTCTACGTCGGGATTCCGAAAGGCTTCTTCCCGCAGCAGGACACGGGCGTGATCACCGGCGTTTCCGAAGCCGCACAGACCATTTCCGTCGAGGACATGGCCCGCCACTCGATGGCACTCGCCGCGATCATCCGCGCCGACCCGGCCGTCGAGCATTGCCAGATGGCGGTGGGCGGCAGCGCGTATGCGGGCACGACCGTGAACAACGGCCGCTGGTACATCACGCTCAAGCCGCGCGATCAGCGCGACGCCACCGCCGACGAGGTGATCCGCCGGCTGCGGCCGCAATTCGCGAAAGTGCCCGGCGTGCGCATGTACCTGCAGGCGGCGCAGGACGTGATCATCGGCGCGCGGCTCGCGCGCACCCAGTACCAGCTGACGCTGCAAAGCGCCGACGTCGGCGAGCTGACGAAGTGGGCGCCGCGCCTGCTCGCGCGGCTGTCCGTGCTACCGCAGCTGCGCGACGTCGCGAGCGACCAGCAGGTGAACGGCTCGGCGCTCAGCGTCGCGATCGACCGCGATCAGGCCGCGCGCTACGGCCTCACGCCCGAGGCGATCGACGGCACGCTGTACGACGCGTTCGGCTCGCGCCAGGTCGCGCAGTACTTCACGCAGTTGTCGACCTACAAGGTCATCATGGAAACGCTGCCGTCGCTGCAGCGCGATCCGGGCACGCTCGACAAGCTCTACATGAAATCGCCGTCGGGCGCGCTGGTGCCGCTGTCGTCGGTCGCGCGCTGGACGACCGACACGGTGCAGCCGCTGTCGGTCAATCACCAGTCGCTTTTCCCATCGGTCACGATCAGCTTCAACCTCGCGCCCGGCGTCTCGCTCGGCGAGGCCACGGCCGCCATCGAGGCCGCGCAGGCCGCGCTGCGCATGCCGCCCGCCGTCGTCGGGTCGTTCCAGGGCACCGCGCAGGCATTCCAGAGCACGCTCGCGACGATGCCGATGCTGATCCTGTCCGCGCTCGTCGTCGCGTATCTGGTGCTCGGCGCGCTGTACGGCAGCTTCATCCATCCGTGGACGATCCTGTCGACGCTCCCGTCGGCCGGCGTCGGCGCGATCGCGACGCTGTGGCTGTTCAAGTACGACTTCAACCTGATCGCGCTGATCGGCGTGATTCTTCTCATCGGCATCGTCAAGAAGAACGGGATCATGATGGTCGACTTCGCGATCGCCGCGACGCGCGAGCAGAACATGACGTCGTTCGACGCGATCCGCAGCGCGTGCCTGCTGCGCTTCCGGCCGATCATGATGACGACGATGACCGCGCTCTTCGGCGCGCTGCCGCTCATGTTCACGCCCGGAATGGGATCGGAGCTGCGGCAGCCGCTCGGCTACGCGATGGTGGGCGGGCTTCTGGTGAGCCAGGTGCTCACGCTGTTGACGACGCCCGTCATCTATCTGTATCTCGATACGCTGTCGAGCCGCCTGAAGGCGCGCTTCAGGCCGCTCGGCCCCGACATGCCGTCGAACGCGCATGTGGAGGGCGCGACCCAGGACTGACGGGCCGCGCGCCGCCTCGCGCGGCGCGCGCCCGCCGCCGCCTTCCCGCGCCCCACCCGTCAGAACGGACTCGCCCCATGCGCGCATCGCGACCGGCCGGCAACGACGATTACCCGTTCACTGTCCTGCGCGTCGCCACGCTCGCGCTCGACTACGCGAAGGGCTTTCTGTTGCCGCTGCTCGTCTATCAGCAAAGCGGCGGCAGCACGCTCGCGGTCGGCATCGCCTATTTCGTCGAATTCATGCCGCGCGCGCTGCTTTCGCCGACGTTCGGCTCGATCGTCGACAGAAGCGTCGGCAAGCGGCTTGCATTCGCCGTCGAGGGCTCGCGCCTCTCGTTCATGCTGGCGTGGCTGCTGCTCGGCAAGACCCATTACGGGTGGATGCTGTCGAGCGTCGTGTCGCTGCTGTCCGGCATGTCCCTCGTGTACTACGAGGCCACCGCCGCGCAGCGGCTCGCGCCCGCCGGCCTGCAGCGCTTCCAGACGCGCTCTCAACTGCTCGAGCCGCTCGCGCGGCTCGCGGGGCCGGGCGTCGCCGCGCTCGCCTTTTCCGGACTGTCCGCGCGGGCGGCCATCGGCGCGCTCGCGCTCGGCTACGGGCTGTTGTTCGCGGCGTCGATCGCCTGGCGCGCCGCAACCACCCGGCTATTCGCGACCGCCACCGACCGCTGGACGCTCGCATCGGAACGCGCGCGCTTCATCGCGCTCGCGACCAACGTGAAGCTGCTTGCGCTCACATTCGCGGGCGGCTTCCTGAACGTCTTCTTCGGGGTCTTCCAGTCGCTGATCGCGCCGACGATGATCGGACTGTACGGCCTGCCGGCCGCGTACAGCGCGATGCCCAATCTCGCGGGCGGCGCGATCTCGTTCGTGCTGTGCATCGTGATCCCGCGCTGCGCGAGGGATCTGCGCCCCGCCGGGTTCGGGCGCCTCGGCGTGCTGTGCCTCGCCCTCGCCGCCGTCCTGTCGGCGGCGAACCTGAGCGCGTGGCTCTTCTGCGTGGCGTTCGGGCTGCTGATCGTCGGCAGTGCGTTCTTCGGCATTTTCTTGCGCGACAAGCGCTACGAACTGATCCCCGAGCGGCAGCTCGCGCAAGGCATCGGCGCGACCACGTCGGTGATGACCGCGTTCCTGCCGGTCGCGGGGCTCGTGACCGCCGCGACGAACGCGTTTCCCTCGGTGCTCGTCATCGGCGCCGTCGGCCTCGTCGTGGCCGCCGCGCTGCTCGCCGCGATCCGCTTCGTCGGCGGCGACGCGCACGGCGCGGCGCGGCGCTTCGCGGCCGCGGACGACTAGCCGCGGCGCTCGCGCCGCCCGCTCAGAACGTGCCGCCCAGCAGCGCGAGCAGCGTGTACGAACGGCGCTGCGCGTTGCCGAGATCCGCCTGCACGGCGAGCTTGCCCCGCCACCGCTTCGCGGGATTCACGGTGAGCGCGACCGACAGCCGCTCATAGGTCGCGCTCGCGCCATCGACGGCCGTGCTGATCGGCAGACCGGGCGCATAACGCTGGGCCGTGACGAGCGTGCGGTCGCCGAACGCATCGTGCCGCAGGTGCGCCTCGGCGGACAACTCGCCGGCGCGCAGCCCGATCGCCGCGAGCGGCGCCGCGAAGCGCACGCCCGCTCCGGCGCTTACGCCCTTCAGCCGCTGCACGCCGACGTCCTGCGCGAGGATCGGGTCGCCCTCCTCCGCGTAGCCGCGCGTGACGAGCTGCGCGTACCCGATGTCGGCAACGGGGCCAAGCCGCGCGCCGCCAAGCGGGAACAGGAATCCGGCCTTGACGAGCCCGCCGAAATCGAAGCCGGTGGTATGCGCGCTGATCGCCCCCGGCAGCACGGCGCCGCGATCGAGCCGATACTGGCTCCAGCCTGCGCCGACGTACGAACGCACGAACAGGCCGGCGCGGTCGAACGCATGATAGAAGCCGAGCCGGTATGCATGCATCCCGATCCGCCCTTGCCCGCCGGCGATCGAGCCGCTCGCGTTGCCGCTCGAAAAGAGCGCGCCGGCGCTCGACTCAGCGGACAGCTTGTAGTCGGCGCCGATCGAGAACATCTCGACATCGCTGTCGAACGCGTCGATGCCGTTTGCCGCGCCGTGAAAGTTGCGCGTATAGCCGACGTCGGCGAACAGCGACAGCTTGTCCGACAGCGCGACACGCGGCGCACCGAGCGGCCCGCTGTCGGTCATGTTCAGCGCCGACAGCGCGCTCGCCCGGGCGACGTCGAGCCCGAGCGCCGGCGCGGTCGAGATCGCGGCCGGCGCATTCAGCTGATTCGCGAGGTAGAGAGCGATGTACTCGTGCACGCTCGTCATCATGTGCGTGCCGTCCGCCGTGAGATAGGTGTTTTGCAGGCCGACGACGCCGCCGTTGCAGGACGGCACGTGGCGGCATTGCACGTCCGGCGCGTCGTTCAGCCCGTATGCGGACGGATTGCGGCGCATCTGGTTCAGCAGGCCCGACACGTCGAACAGGTGAACGTTGACACCTTGCCGCGAGAACTGCACGAGATCCGCGGGCAGCTTGCCGTTGTAGTCGACATATCCGGGCCGCGTGCCGTTGGCGTCGTTCAAGTTCAGGATCACGAACTGGCGCGCGCCGATCCCGATCAACCGCCGCACCTGCGCATTGAGGTTCGTGAGCGTGTACGCGCTCATTTCCGCGATGTTGGCCGGCCGGGGCACGCCGAGAAACGGCTCGATGCCGTTCAGGCTCGCCTTGGTCAGATCCTGGTCGTTGGTGCCGATCCAGATGCCGACCAGATCGTCGCCCCGCAAGCGCGGATGCGCGGCGATCAGTTGATCGACCTGATCGACGAACCCGGGCAGCGAGCGCCAAGTCGGGCGCGTCGGGATGATGTTGAGATAGCCGCCGTGCCCGCTCAGCGCGCCGTTGATCGCGTAATCGTCATCGGGCGCGAATCGCGCGCCGATCAGGCTCGGCAAGTATTCGGCCCACACCGGGCCGTTCGACGAGCGGCCGTTGCGAAAGATCGTCGACGTCGCGTTCGGCAGGATGCCGGTCAACCTGACGACGCGGCCGTTGTCGGTCAGGCTGTCGCCGAGCGCGTAGAACGCTTGGGCGCAGGCCGCCGCGGGCAGCGCCAGCGCGATGCCGAGCGCGATCGCCGCAACCGCGCGCGTTTGCTTCGAATCGATTTTCATTCGGCGGAGCGCCGTCCCTCGATATTTGGTATGCATGTCGTCCGAGGCTCGTGGGCGAGCCCTTCTCGTATTCGAAAACCACGGCTGAAAATCAACGCTTCACGCAGCGCTATTCCCCCGCACGAACCGGCGCCGCGCGGGCCGCCTGCGGCTCAGCGGGCGAAGGTGGCCCGCAAGCGCGCGGCGAACTGGTCGACGTCGGCATCGGGAAGGCGGTCGATTCCCGCCGCGAGCTTGCGTCCGCCTCCGGTGTCGAACAGTCGGCAGAAATCGTCGGCGCCGACCGCACTGCCGGCGGGCACCCGCACGCTCACCACGTAGCCGCCGTCGCGCCGCGGGCTCAGGACCGCGAGCGCGCGGGCGGAGCCGTCCGCCATCAGCTCGTTCGCCAGCACGCCGCTCACGCGGCGCGCCCATTTCTCGGCGGGCAGCACGAGCATTGTCGCGCCGGGCACGTCGAACGCCGGCTCGATCGAGCGTGCGCGAAGCAGATCGTCGCGGTAGCCGTCGGCCAGCACCGGCAGCACGTCGGTTCCGGCGATGAAGTCGAGCGGGTCCGCATACGGCAGCATCGCGTCGGCCAGCGCATGGGGCGAGAAATACAGATCGCCGAGATCCTCGCCATACGCGTTGTAGTTCAGGCAACGGCCCAATTGCGCGAGCAATTCGGTTGCGCCGGACGCGATGCCGTGCTGTCGCGCCAGCGCGCGGCCGACGTCAGGCAACGCGTCGCCGAACGCCGCGACGACGGCCCAGCCCGCATGGCGTCCCCGCAGGTAGCGATCCACGAGCACGCTCGTGCAGACGTCGGGCGCGGTGTCGATATACGCGTGAAAGCGCGGATGGTTCGGCAGCTCGCCGGCGAAGTGATGATCGAAGTAACGCAGCGCGGCGCCTGCCGCGAGGATTCGCGCGACGTCGCCGCGATTGCGGTCATGGGACACGTCGAGCACCGTGACCCGGCACCCCGGTCCGGCCGACACGCGCGACAGCAGTTGAATGTCGCGCTTGACGCCCGTCACGAGCGAGGTCCCCGCGCCCTCGTCGAGCCGCAGTTGCTGCAACGCGCACAAGCCGTCCGCGTCGCCGTTGAACACGTAGATTTCCTGCGCCGCCACGCGAGCCGCCGTCTCCGCGGCTTCGGCGTTCGGGCCCTGCGCATCGCGAATTTCCGGCGTGAATGGGGTGTCGTTCAAGTTATCCTCTTTTCAAAATCGAATAAAGACGAACCTGCCGTGGTCGATCGCCTCTTTCAGTCGACAGGAGCGCGACGTCCATGTCAATTCGCGATTTGTCTCCGGTTTTCGAGCCGTTCATCGCCGGCGATGCCTTGACCCGTCACGCACGAAATCGCCTGGATGAGCGCGCGCCGCTTTCGTCTCGATATGCGTCGACTGCTTCGGCCCGATCCCCGATGCGCATAGGCGAGACTACATGCCGCGCGAATCGGGTTGTTTCAACGACGTCCGCCACGCGATATCAAACGGCCTTGTTCGATCGATATCTGTTTGGCAAGCCAAATATCCTCGCATTGCCGATCGATCATCGCCGATTTTGGATATCAGCGGAATGATTTCGGCAATATCGCCAATAACCGATGGAATCGCCAAGCTGGGGCATTTCGGAATGCATCGCCGCACTCGCGTAGCGCGCGGCCCATATGCGCAGGTCAGACCGTCGCTCGGGGGCAAGCGCGGCGAGATCGAGCAAGCATCGGTTCAGTCGGGGAAAGATGATCGGACAGGGATGGCGGGCAACGTGCCGGCATCGCGAACACGTCGAGCGGCGGTTGCCTATGCTGTTCCTGCCGCGCTCCTGTTGATTCGCTCAGCCGAGGATCTCGCATGCAGGCGTGGCCCCGATGATGATCGAGGACTTCGCGCGGTGCGCGACGGCCGCCGGCACGCGCCGCGTCAAGCGAACGCATGTCCGCTGTCGTGGGCGCGGAAAACCGCAAGCCGAAACCGCCGATGCGCATGGGACCTTATGCCGCCGCCGTCCGCGAGGACGACAGCGCTCGCCGACAGCGCCGCGAAGACTCCAAAAGAAAAGCCCCGCAAGTCCGAAGACTCGCGGGGCTTGTTCCGCCATTTCTGGCGGAGACGGAGGGATTCGAACCCTCGATCCAGGTTTTGGCCCAGATGCTCCCTTAGCAGGGGAGTGCCTTCGACCTCTCGGCCACGTCTCCCAAACCTTCGCTCGCGCCAGGGAGGCAGCGCGACGAAACCAAGATTCTATAGGGTTACGGGGCCAAGGTCAATTTCCGCGACGCATTTTCTTCGGCGCGTCACGGAAATTTCATCACGCCTGATCGAGTTCGAATGCCTTGTGCAGTGCGCGGACCGCCAATTCCATGTATTTCTCGTCGATCAGCACCGAAATCTTGATTTCGGACGTCGAGATCATCTGGATGTTGATGCCCTCCTCCGACAGCGTGCGGAACATCGTGCTCGCGACGCCGACGTGCGAACGCATCCCGACGCCGACCACCGACACCTTCGACACCTTCGGGTCGCCCAGCACCTGCTCGGCGTTCACGTGGCCCTTCACCTGGTTCGTGAGGATGTCCATCGCCTTCTGGTAATCGCCGCGGCCGACCGTAAACGTGAAGTCGGTTTTCCCTTCGACGCTCTGGTTCTGGATGATCATGTCGACGTCGATGTTCGCATCCGCGACAGGGCCGAGGATCTGATATGCGATGCCCGGCTTGTCGGGCACGCCCATCACCGCAATGCGCGCTTCGTCGCGCTGGAACGCAATGCCGGAAATGACTGCCTTTTCCATGGTCTCGTCTTCTTCAAAAGTAATCAGGGTACCCGAGCGCATCTCTTCGTCGAGCGGAATCTGCGGATCGGTGAGGCTCGACAGCACGCGCGTCTTCACGCGGTACTTGCCCGCGAACTCGACCGAGCGGATCTGCAACACCTTCGAGCCGAGGCTCGCCATTTCCAGCATTTCCTCGAACGTCACGCTATCGAGCCGGCGCGCCTCTTCGACGACGCGCGGATCGGTCGTGTACACGCCGTCGACGTCCGTGTAGATCAGGCATTCGTCCGCCTCGAGCGCCGCCGCGACCGCGACCGCCGACGTGTCCGAGCCGCCGCGGCCAAGCGTCGTGATGTGGCCGTCCGGATCGACGCCCTGAAAACCCGTGATGATGACGACCTTGCCCGCGTCGAGATCGCGGCGCACGCGCTCGTCGTCGATCGAATGAATGCGCGCCTTCGTGTACGCGCTGTCGGTCTTGATCGGCACCTGCCAGCCGGCGTAGCTCACCGCCTCGACGCCGATTTCCTGCATTGCGATCGACAAGAGGCCGACGCTGACCTGCTCGCCCGTCGACGCGATCATGTCGAGCTCGCGCGGGCTCGGCTGGCTCGAGATCTCTTTCGCGAGACCGAGCAGGCGGTTCGTTTCGCCGGACATCGCGGACGGCACGACCACCATCTGGTGCCCGGCCTGATGCCATTTTGCGACGCGTTTCGCGACGTTCTTGATGCGCTCGACCGAGCCCATCGAAGTGCCGCCGTATTTATGTACGATGAGTGCCATTGTCGTTCAGAACTGGAGAAGGGCCGCACGGGCGTACTGGACAGACCGCGGTGCCGTTCGGTCACGCGGCTTGTGGCTGTGGACGGACGACGGGAAGAACGGCTGGGGCGCAGCACGCGGGCGTGGCGATTTGCCCGGAGAAGGCGGATCAGGCCGCGCAAACCGGGTACGTCACGCGGAAAACCTGCACAAAACGCTCGAAAATCGAGCCGAGCAAACGCCCGAGCGTACCCGATCGACGGCTGCTTGACAAGCCGAGCGGCCGTCGGCAGGCCGGGTCGCAACCTTTTTCCGCGGGCCCGGGATTCGCGGCCGCCGCGACGCACGCCGGACGCGTCGTCTACGCAATCAGCATGTCGGGCCGCCATTCGATGCGCCGCCAGCCGCCGGGCGCATCGGCGCCGTCGTGCGCCGCACGGTTCACGCCGATGCGCGGCACGAACAGCAGTTGGTCGCCCACGTACAACAGCGGGACGTCGCGCTGCCAGGCCGGCACGCCGCGCTCCTGGAACACATTCTTCAGCGTGCGCCCCGGGCCGCCGCGCCACACGCGCATGCGCTCGCCTCCCGCGCGCGCGCATGCGCGCAGGTCGGCGGCCGCGAGCAACGCCTCCGGCACCGCATCCGGCTCGTGCGCCGCGACCGGGCTGAATACGAAGGTGCCGCGCCATCCGGGCACGCGCCACACCTCCTGCCCCCGCCAGGCAAGCACGCATTCCGGCGGCCGTGCGGCGCTCAGCGTGTCGTCGCCCGCGTCGTCACCCGTGTCCTCGCCCGTGTCGTCGCCGGCCGCATCGGCGCGCATCGTTCGCGCCGCCGCCGATGCAGCGCCGTCGACCGCTTCCCATTGAATGTCGTCGCGATAAAGACGCAGGCGCCATCCCGCATGATCGACGCGCAACGCATACGCGTCGCGCGCCGCGCGCAGTTGCTTCATCATCTCGGCAAGGCGCGCGGCCGACGCGCCCGGCAGCCCGAGCGAGCGCATCCAGTAGCGCAGCAGATTCGCGCCGCGCTCGTCGTCGAGCACAACGAGCGCATCGCGCGACAACACGCGGGCGTCGTCGCGCGCGACCGCGCGCAGATCGATCGCGGCGAGATCGTCGAGCAGACGCTGAGCCGCCGCCGCATGCTGCGCGGCGCGGCCGAGCGCATCGCGAAAACCGGGAAAGTGCGGCGCAAGCGCGGGAAGCACGTCGACGCGCAGCGCATTGCGCGCATAGCGCGTATCGGCATTCGATTCGTCGTCGATCCAGCGCAGCGCATGCTGCTGCGCGTAGCGCTCGAGCTGCGCGCGCAACAGATGCAGGAGCGGACGCACGCGCATGACGTCGGCGAGCGCCGGCCGGTACTGCGGCGCCATCGCCGCCAACCCCGCGATACCCGCGCCGCGCAGCAATTGCAGCAGCACCGTCTCCGCCTGATCGTCCGCGTGCTGCGCGAGCCACAGCGCGCGCGCGCCGTACCGCGCGCACATCGTCTCAAGCGCGCGATAGCGCACGTCGCGCGCGCTCGCCTCGACGCCCTGCCCGCTCGCGCGCGGCACGTCGACGCGCGCCGCGTCGAATCGCACGCCGAGCGCCTGCGCAGTTTCCGCGCAATGCGCGAGCCACGCGTCGGCGTTCGCGCTCAAGCCGTGGTGCACATGCAGCGCGATGCAGCGCCCGGCGCCCGCGATGCGCGCGGCCGCGTGCAGCAGCACCGTCGAATCGAGGCCGCCGCTGTACGCGATCGCGATCGGCGCATCGTCGGGCGGCGCGGACAGCGCAACGCCGATCGCGTCGAGCACGACGCGATCGGCGGAAAATTCATGAGGGGAGATCACGGAGGAAAGGCGCGACGCGCCTCGCGATTCGACGGCCCGGCGCTCACGCGCGCGCCGTCGTTTCCTTGTACTTGCCGTAGGCCATCAGGCGTTCGAAGCGGCGCTCGCGCAGCGCATCGACGCTCATGCCCTGGAACTGGCGCAGCGAATCGCCGAGCGCGCGGCGCAGCAGCGCGGCCGTGCCCTTCGGATCGCGATGCGCGCCGCCGAGCGGCTCGTTGACGATCTTGTCGATGAGGCCGAGCGCCTTCAGGCGATGCGCGGTCAGGCCGAGCGCCTCGGCCGCTTCCGGCGCCTTCGCCGCGCTCTTCCACAGGATCGACGCGCACCCTTCCGGCGAGATCACCGAATACGTCGAGAACTGCAGCATCATCACCGTATCGGCGACCGCGATCGCGAGCGCGCCGCCCGAGCCGCCCTCGCCGATCACCGTCGCGATGATCGGCGTCTTCAGCTCGGCCATCACGTACAGATTGTGGCCGATCGCCTCCGACTGGCCGCGCTCCTCCGCACCGACGCCTGGATACGCGCCCGGCGTGTCGATGAACGTGAAGATCGGCAGCCCGAACTTTTCGGCGACGCGCATCAGGCGCTCCGCCTTCCGGTAGCCTTCGGGGCGCGGCATCCCGAAATTGCGCGCGGCGCGCTCCTTCGTGTCGCGGCCCTTCTGATGGCCGATCACCATGCACGCATGGCCGTTGAAGCGAGCGAGGCCGCCGACGATCGACAGGTCGTCCGCGAACGCGCGGTCGCCGTGCAGTTCGTGGAAATCGGTGAAGAGTTCGCTCACGTAATCGAGCGTATACGGCCGCTGCGGATGGCGCGCGATCTGCGACACCTGCCAGGGCGTCAGGTGCGCGTACAGATCCTTCGTGAGTTGCTGGCTCTTTTTCGACAGCCGCTCGATCTCTTCCGAAATGTCGACAACCGAATCGTCCTGCACGAAGCGCAGTTCCTCGATTTTCGCCTCGAGCTCGGCGATCGGCTGCTCGAAGTCCAGAAAGGTGGTCTTCATGTGTCTGAAATCCTTGAATCTTGCGGCAGCGCGTATTCTAACCGCGCCCGCCGGACGCAAAACCAGGTCGCAACTATCGATCGGCGAAAGCAATAGCCTCGGTCAGTTATTGGCGGTCAGCGGATCGAGACTGCGCCACATGTACCAGGTGGCGACCGTTCGCCACGGCTCCCAGTTCGCCGCCACCTCACGCGCCTCGCTGCGTGTGACGGGCTCGCCGCTGAAATAATTGACGCTGATCGCGCGAATGAGCCCCAGATCGTCGAGCGGCAGCACGTCCGGGCGCGACAGATTGAAGATCAGGAACATCTCGGCCGTCCAGCGTCCGATCCCGCGAATCTGCGTGAGCTCGGCGATCACGTCCTCGTCGTCCATCGACGCCCATTTGTCGACGTGCAGCGCGCCCGACACGAAGTGCTGGGCGAGGTCGAGGATATATTCGGACTTGCGCTTCGACAGGCCGCACGCGATCAGTTTTTCCTGACCGAGCTTGATGATCTGCGGCGGCGCGAGCTTCGGGCACGCGGTCTCGATCTTGACCCAAACCGACTGCGCGGCGGCGACCGAGATCTGCTGGCCGACCACCGAGCGCGCGAGCGTGACGAACGAGTCGCCGCGCTTGACGAGATGCGCCGGGCCGAATTTCGGGATCAGCTTCTTGAGAATCCGGTCGCGCTTGACGAGATCGGCGCACGCCTTGTCCCAGTACGGCGGACGCGCGACCGTCTCGGCGTCGGAGAGCTGCACCGGCACGGCGGCCTCCGATACGCGCGCCTTGCGCGCGGCGGGCTCCGCCGCGGCAACGCCGGCCTCGCGCGGCAACGCGTCGGCGACGTGCTCGCCATCGACCTTCGCACGCGCCGACTTCGCGGCGGCCGTGCGCAAGCTCGGCTTGTGCGCGGCGCCATTGGCCGCGCCGTTCGGCGCCGCGCGCTTCGCGCCCGCCTTGTGCACCGCCGGCGCACGCGCGCCGGCCCGCTTGGCCGCAATCGGCGGCTGCGTCGCCGCGCGCTTAGCCGGCGCTTTTCTGGCCGTTGCCATCTAGCCTCCTACCTGGCGAATCGATCAGCGGGACAGACGATGCGCGCTCATACGCGACGCCACTCGGTCGATCCGCCCGGTTTGTCTTCAAGTGCGATCCCGGCTTCGAGCAGTTCCGCGCGGATCCGGTCCGCTTCGGCATAGTTCTTCGCCTGCTTCGCCGCGACGCGCGCGGCGATCCTCGCTTCGATCTCGTCCGGCTCGAGCGCGCCCGTGCGCGCGGCGCCCGCCGCCTGCTGCAGGAACTCGCGCGGCTCGCGGCCGAGCAGGCCGAGCAGGCCCGCGAGCCGCTTGAGCTGGCGCGCGAGCGCCGGCTCGCGCGTGCGGTTCACCTCGGTCGCGAGCTCGAACAGCACGGCGACCGCGACCGCCGTGTTGAAGTCGTCGTTCATCGCGGCCGCGAAACGCTGCGCGTGCGCCTCGCTCCAGTCGAGCGGCGCCGCATCCGGCGTCACGTCCTTCAGCGCCGTGTAAAGACGCGTGAGCGACGCGCGCGCGTCGTCGAGATGAACGTCGCTGTAGTTGAGCGGCGAACGATAGTGCGTGCGCACGATGAAGAAGCGCACGACCTCGGCATCGTACTTCTCCAGCACTTCGCGGATCGTGAAGAAGTTGCCGAGCGACTTCGACATCTTCTCACTATCGACCTGCACGAAGCCGTTGTGCATCCAATAATTGACGAAAGTTTGTCCGGTCGCACCCTCGCTCTGCGCGATCTCGTTCTCGTGATGCGGGAACTGCAGGTCCTGGCCGCCGCCGTGAATGTCGAAGTGCTCGCCGAGCAGCGTGCAGCCCATCGCAGAGCATTCGATGTGCCAGCCCGGGCGGCCCGCGCCGTACTTCGATTCCCACGACGCGCCGGCCGGCTCCTCAGGCTTCGCGCGTTTCCACAGCACGAAATCGAGCGGGTCGTCCTTCGCGTCCTTCGCGGCGACGCGTTCGCCCGCGCGCAAGTCCTCGAGCGACTTGCCGGACAGCTTGCCGTAGTTCGCGAACTTGCGCACCGAATAGTTGACGTCGCCATCCTTCGCCTGATAGGCGTACCCGTTCGCCTCGAGCTTCTCGATCATCCCGAGCATCTGCGGGATGAAATCGGTCGCGCGCGGCTCGATGTCCGGCCGCTCGACGCCGAGCGCGTCGAAATCCGCGTTCATCGCATCGATGAAGCGGCGCGTGAGCGACTGGATCGTCTCGCCGTTCTCGAGCGCGCGGCGAATGATCTTGTCGTCGATGTCGGTGATGTTGCGCACGTACGTCACGCGATAGCCGGCCGCGCGCAGCCAGCGCTGGACGATGTCGAACACGACCACCATCCGCGCATGGCCGATATGGCAATAGTCGTAGACGGTGATCCCGCAGACGTACATCCGCACTTCGCCGGGCTGCCGCGGCACGAAGTCTTGCTTGTCACGCGCGAGCGTGTTGTAGATGCGCAGTGATTCCATAGAGACGAAAGTGAGCCGAAGGAAACCGCCTGGCGATGCTCGCCGTGCATGCGGCGCCCGACAGGACTTCTGGCTGGGCCGCGTGCCGTGCGCTTCCTCGGATGACATGCGGCGATCGATCCGCAAGCGAAGCGGTGACGGCCACGAGAGGCAAAGACTGCCCGCGGCTCGCCGGAACGCGCGGACGTTTTGTTAGAATGGGTCGGAGTATAACATTCCGATTTGAGCCTATGAAACCTTCCCGCGGCCGTGCGCCGAGCGCTGCGACCCTTGTTGCGACCGCCGCCGTGAGCGCCGCGCTCGCGCTCTTTCCGGGCGCGGCGGCCCTTGCGCAGAAAGCGCCCGCCCCCACCGACGGCACGCCGGAAATCGACGCGTCGATCGCGAATCGCGACTGGACGCAGGCGCTCGCGCGGCTCGACTCGCGCATCGCGTCGAACCCGCGCGACGTGCAGGCGCAATTCAAGCGCGGCACCGTGCTCGCGCGGCTGAACCGCGACGACGACGCGATCAAGCAGTTCGTCGAGCTGACGCAGGCCTATCCGGAACTGCCGGAACCCTACAACAACCTGGCGGCGCTCTACGCGAAGCACGGTCGCTACGACGACGCGCGCAGCGCGCTCGTCACGGCGACGCACGCGAATCCGAACTACGGCCTCGCATACGAGAACCTCGGCGATCTGTACCTGCGCCTCGCGGCCGAATCGTACAAGCGCGCGCAGTCGCTCGGCCGCACGACGGGCGCGACCGCGCAGCGCCTGTCGGACCTGCAGCGGATCATCACGCCGCCGAAGACGAAATCGGCGGCCGCGCAGGCGCCGGCCGCGCGCGACTATTCGGCGCGGCCGGCCGCGAACGTGACGACGACCACGCTGCCGCTCTCTCCGACATTCCAGTTCGGCGGCCCGAGCGGCATGCTCGCGATGCCGCCTTACGTCGCACCGTCGCAATGACGCAATGACGCGCGGCGGCCGCCGCGCCTTTCCTTCACCCACCCAGAGGACCGTTATGAAACGTCTGTTGCTGGCGCTCGGCAGCGCCGCCCTCCTCGCGACCGCCCCCGCGTTCGCGCAATCGGCCGCGACGCACCCCGTCGTGCAGCTGAAGACCACGCAGGGCGACATCCGCGTCGAGCTGTACCCGGAGAAGGCGCCGAAGACCGTCGCCAACTTCCTCGATTACGTGAAGGCGGGCCAGTACAACGGCACGATCTTCCATCGCGTGATCAAGGGCTTCATGATCCAGGGCGGCGGCTACAAGACGAATTTCGACGAGAAGCCGACTCGCGCACCGATCCCGCTCGAGAGCAAGAACGGCCTGAAGAACGCGACGGGCACCATCGCGATGGCGCGCACGAGCGATCCGAACTCGGCGACCGCGCAGTTCTTCATCAACACCGTCGACAACGCGGGCCTCGACTATCCGAATCCGGACGGCAACGGCTACGCGGTGTTCGGCAAGGTCGTGTCGGGCATGGACGTCGTGAAGAAGATCGAGGCCACGCCGACGACGGTGCGCGGCCCGATGCGCGACGTGCCGGAAAAGCCGATCGTGATCGAATCGGCGACGATCGTCTCGAAATAAGCCAGCCCGACTCTTTCGCGCGGCCGCGTCGTCCCGAGCGGCCGCGCGCCGTTTAAACCCCATCCATCGAAGGAATCATCATGGTCGAACTGCATACGAACCACGGCGTCATCAAGCTCGAACTCGACGAGGCGAAGGCGCCGAAGACGGTCGAGAACTTCCTGAACTACGTGAAGAAGGGCCACTACGACGGCACGATCTTCCACCGCGTGATCAACGGCTTCATGATCCAGGGCGGCGGCTTCGAGCCGGGCCTGAAGCAAAAGCCGACCGACGCGCCGATCGCGAACGAGGCGAACAACGGCCTGAAGAACGATACGTACACCATCGCGATGGCGCGCACGAACGATCCGCACTCGGCGACCGCGCAGTTCTTCATCAACGTGAACGACAACGACTTCCTGAACCACTCGTCGCCGACGCCGCAGGGCTGGGGCTACGCGGTGTTCGGCAAGGTCGTCGAAGGCCAGGACATCGTCGACAAGATCAAAGCCGTCAAGACGGGCAGCAAGGGCTTCCACCAGGACGTGCCGAACGACGACGTCGTGATCGAGAAGGCCGTCGTGGTCTGAAGCCGGCGCGACGGGGCATCGGGATGCTGCAGGAAACGCCGCCGCGAAGCGTGTTTGCGGGCGTGCCGGGCGAGCGCGGGCTCGCGCACGCGGCGCGCCCGTTCCTGTTCGTCTCCGATCTGCACCTGAGCGACGCGATCCCGCACACGGTCGCCGCGTTCGAGCACTTCGTGCGCGTGACGGCCGACAGCGCGGATTCGGTGTTCATCCTCGGCGATCTGTTCGAATACTGGATCGGCGACGACATCCTCGACCACGATCCGTTCGCCGCACGGATGGCGGCCTTGCTGCACACGTTCTCCGAGCGCGGCATCGCGCTCTACGTGATGCGCGGCAACCGCGACTTCCTGCTCGGCAAGCGCTTCATGAAGGCGGCGGGCGCGCTCCTCATTCCGGACCCGTCCGTCGTCGTCGCGTTCGGCAACCGCATCGTGCTCGCGCATGGCGATGCGCAATGCACGGCCGACCGCGGCTACCAGTGGTTTCGCCGCTTCGCGCGCAACGGCATCGCGCAGCGGCTCTTTCTCGCTTGGCCGTTCGCGTGGCGACGCGCGCTCGCGCAACGGATGCGCGCATCGAGCGAAGCCGGCCGGATGCGCCCCGCTTCGCCGCGCTATGACGTGACGCGCAAGGGCGTCGCCGCGCTCTTCAAGCGCAGCGGTGCGCACACGATCGTTCACGGCCACACGCACAAACCGGCGCGGCATGTCGAGGCGGGCGGCGTGCGCTGGGTGTTGCCGGATTGGGAGCTCGACCACGGGCCGCGACGCGGCGGCTATCTGCGCGTCGACGCGGAAGGGATACGTGCGCTGCCGCTCGATTGAGCTGCGCGCGCTTTCGAACGATCAAGCTTTCAGAACGCCGCCATGCAAGGCCGCCGCTGCCGGCGGCGCCTGGCGCCGGCGAACGCAAGGCGCGCGACGAAGGGCGTGCTCGTCGCGACTGCCGATCCCGCGCCGATGCCGACGAACGATACGGCGGGTCCGCACGACATCGGGCGCACGATGCGAACTCGCGCCGCGCGGCTTGCGCGACGCCGCTTGACGCCGGCGCCCTCTCCCGTATTGCCGCGCATTACCGCGTGTGACGCGCCGACAAACCGCCGGCAAGCGAATCGCATTCGGCGATATCCCGCGCCGCGGTTGGCCGCAGCCCCCCGCCCGCGCTCAGCGCTCGGCCGACTTCCCGTCCAGCGCTCGCCCCTCGAACGCGGCGGACAGGCGACGCAAATCGAGCCGCGCGCCGTCCGAGCCCTGCAGCGCGTCGAGATGCGCCCCCAGACGCTCGAGCGCGACGACGATCTCGTCGACGCGCTGCGCCTCCTTTGCCGCATGATCGATGAGGCCGTGAATCGCGAGCGACATCGGATCGTCGGCGTTCGGCGTGATCCCGTACGCGCAGAACGCCGCGCGCTCGGGCGTACGTTTCGCATCGGCTGCCATCACGACCCGCGCCGGATTGCCGACCGCAGTGCCCCCCGCCGGCACCGGCTTCACGACGACCGCATTCGAGCCGATCTTCGCGCCCGCGCCGACCGTGAAGCCGCCCAGCACCTTCGCGCCCGCGCCGACGATCACGCCGCACTCGAGCGTCGGGTGACGCTTCGCGCCGCGCGTGAGCGACGTGCCGCCGAGCGTCACGCCCTGGTAGATCGTGCAGTCGTCGCCGACGACGGCTGTCTCGCCGATCACGACGCCCATTCCGTGATCGATGAACACGCGCCGGCCGAGCGTCGCTCCCGGGTGGATCTCGATGCCGGTCAGGAAGCGGCCGACCTGCGACACGAACCGGCCGAGCCAGCGCCAGTCCGAACGCCAGCACGCGTGTGCGATCCGGTGAAATACGAGCGCATGCAGCCCCGGATAGCACGTGAGCACTTCCCACGCGCTGCGGGCGGCGGGATCGCGCGCGCGGATCGTGGCAACGTCTTCGCGAAGTCTCGTGAACATGGTGGTGACGATGAAAGAAGGAAACCCGGTGCGCGGCCGCCGGGCGGAGCCGTTGTCGCGTTATCGCGTTATCGTTTTGACAGCTTTGCTTATGACACGCCGACGATTGTAGAACCGCCGCCGCGAGCACGCTGCGGGCGCCGCGTTCTCCCTGCTGCGGCCGCGGGTATAGCACGCGGGGCCACGGGGCCCCGCGCCGCGTCAGCCATCCCGTCCGGCCCCTCGCCCGGCGTCGCGGCCGGAACGCTCCGCGTCGCCCGGGTCGCTTTCGCCGTCGCCCGAGGCGCCCGCGCGCGCGGCCGTGCCGCCCGCCCTCAGCAAGATGTGCTTCGCGATCCCGCGAACGATGTTCACTTCCTCGCGTTCGAGCCCCGTTCGCGCGAAGAGCCGCCGCAGCCGCGGCATCAGCTTCTTCGGATTGCGCGGATCGAGGAAGTCGAGCGCGATCAGCGCATTTTCGAGATGAACGAACATCCGCTCGATCTCGTCGCTTTGCGCGCGCGCGCCGAGCGCGGCGTCCGGCGGCGTGGCGGGCTCGCCGTCTTCGAGCAGCGCGACGCGCAGCTCGTACGCGAGCACCTGCACCGCCTGCGCGAGATTGAGCGAGCTGTAAGCGGGGTTCGCCGGAATATGCGCGATCGCGCTGCAACGCTCGACGTGCTCGTTCGACAAGCCGGTGCGCTCGTTGCCGAACACGAACGCGATGTCGCCCGTGCGCACCTGCTGGAGCGCGCTCGCGGCGGCCGCGCGGGGCGCGAGCCGCGGCGGCCCGTACTCGCGCGAGCGCGCGGTGAGCGCGAGCGACCATTGCACGCCGTTCAGCGCGTCGGCGAGCGTCGGCACGACGTGCGCGGACGCGAGCACGTCGTCGGCGCCGCTCGCCATCGCGAGCGCCTCCGGATCGCTCTGCACGCACGGCACGCGCGGCGCGACGAGCACGAGGCGCGAAAAGCCCATCGTCTTCAGCGCGCGCGCCGCCGCACCGACGTTGCCGGGGTGGCTAGGCTCGACGAGCACGAAGCGCGTCGACGTGAATCCGCCGCGCGCGGCCCGCGCCGGACGGGATGTGGCCGCGCCGGCGAACGGCGCGGACGGTTTCTGCTGAGATTCCAAAACGTTCATTTCGACTGATCGGGATGCCGGTATGGTATCGCCAACTCGCCGACAAACCCACTCGTCCGAACGGACGATCGAGCGGCACGCGCGCCCCACGCGCAACCGTTTCGCAAAAAAATGCCGCGAGTCGGGTAAAATTGCGTCTTCGCATGCGGCGCTCGCGCTGTTCGGCCCGCATCCCGCTCTTTGCCAATTCGTCTTCCGTCGGCGAAACGCCCGCCTGCCGCCACCCGCGCGCCCGGCGTCGCTTCGCTGGTTCGATCACCACTCGTGGCGGCCTTGCGTCGCCGGCTTCAGGATTCAGGCTCATGCATCCCATGCTCAACATCGCTGTCAAGGCGGCTCGCCGCGCCGGACAGATCATCAATCGCGCATCGCTCGATCTCGATCTGATCGAGATTCGCAAGAAGCAGCAGAACGATTTCGTGACGGAAGTCGACAAGGCGGCGGAAGACGCAATCATCGAAACGCTGAAGACCGCCTATCCGGGTCACGCGATCCTCGCCGAGGAATCGGGCGAGTCGGGCGACGAATCCGAATTCCAGTGGATCATCGATCCGCTCGACGGCACGACGAACTTCATTCACGGCTTTCCGTACTACTGCGTGTCGATCGCGCTCGCGCACAAGGGCGTTGTCACGCAGGCGGTAGTCTACGACCCGAACCGCAACGACCTCTTCACCGCGACGCGCGGCCGCGGTGCCTACCTGAACGATCGGCGCATCCGCGTCGGCCGGCGCGACCGCCTGGCGGACGCGCTGATCGGCACGGGCTTTCCGTTCCGCGAAAAAGACGGCCTCGACGCCTACACGCGCCTCTTCACCGAGATGACGCAGGCGTGCACCGGGCTGCGCCGTCCGGGCGCGGCCGCGCTCGATCTCGCGAACGTCGCGGCGGGCCGCCTCGACGGCTTCTTCGAGCAAGGCATCAACGTGTGGGACGTCGCGGCGGGCAGCCTGCTCATCACGGAGGCGGGCGGCCTCGTCGGCAATTACACGGGCGACTCCGATTTCCTGCACCGGCGCGAGATCATCGCCGCGAATCCGAAGGTCTATGCGCAGATGATTCCGATCCTGAGCCGCTATACGCATACGCGGCCGGCGGACGAATGAACGGCTTGGCCACCATGCCCGCGTGACGCCGGTCGCGGCGGCGGGCAAGATCCCACGGCCCGCGGCGCTTGACGCGCCGCGGGCCGTTTCATTTCCGGCCTACGCGAGCGAGCCGGCTTGCACCGCCGGCGCGCTCCATCCCGCCGATTTCGAGAAGAAACGCGCAAGCACGCGCTTCTTCATCGCGAGAACGCAAGCCGCGAGGCGACTTCGCGACGCGAACGGAGGACATCGCGCCCTCGTCGCCCACGCGCTCCGCCCGCGTTACCGCACGGCGAAGCCTCCCATCGACGTGCCCGGCTGACAATTGGGCGCGTAGATGTAGACCTGCTTGCTCGCGAGGTACGCCGACGTGAGGAGCGAATACGCATCCTTGTTTCCGTTCAAATACGAGAGGGTGCCGACCGTCACCTCCATGACGCCATTCTTGTCGATGAAAAGCTTGGCGATCGTGCCGGTCGTGCACAACGTATCGGCATGCGCGTAGGACGAGGCCAGAAGCACGGCGGAAACGGCTGCGGCAAAAGTCTTTTTCATTTCATTGTCCTAAATAAGAAGGATTGGCGATTGAAAAACTGACTGCATGCACCCTTGCACTACCTCTACTCAACTCCAACGACATTCGGGTATTCGAATATGCGCCGCCGTCCGGTACGCAACCGTATTCGGCTTTTTCCATTCGAGAGCGGCGATCGAAACGCTTCGGCTGACATACCGACGTCCAACGTTCGGCGCCTGCCGTTTTGCACGCCCACACACGAAACAAGCGGACACGGCGCCCCCCGGCTCCGCGGAGCGCAACGCGCATTCCAATGGATTCCAACGCAGGAGGTCGCATCAGCGGCCGCAGCGGCCGCATCGGCAGCGGGCGCTACGCGCATCGGTCATCGAACAATCACGAGCCTCTCATCGCGGCGTGATCGCGCGCAAAACAAACCGGCGCACGTCCGCGCATCAGGCGCAACCCCGGCCAAGCCGACAAGATTCGATGAGACATCACAAGTCCCCTTTTTCACGGGATGCTGCCAATCTCCGCGACGGCATCGCAACGTTCGATGCCGTTCGCTCTTTCCCGCTACTTCCCCGACTTCCGCGATTCCGCGTCGTCTCGGCCGGTCCAGCCGATCAGCGGAGCGCAATACTTGAAACGATTATCTTCAGGATGAGATATCCGACAACGCCGAATTTTGGATTCTTCTCCGTCGACGCTGTACGGTCTCTTTCTTTATTCAACGCGTCGATCTACCGTCCTTATCGCTTCGGCCCATACATCCATGCCGATCACGAGTTTTTAAATTCATTCGATTTTGGCGTTCGAGAGAGACTATTACCTCCGATCCATCAAAACCAATGGTATTAATTTATCCGCCCCGTCGACCGATAGGATTTGACGCCATCGATTACGGAAACGGCAATATAAACATCATCATGCAAATATTTTTCCTCGCAAAAAATAAATCATTGAATAGTGATATCGCAAAATTTTTCGTATGGCGCCAATGATGCTATTTAATTCGCGCCCTACGACGAACCTAGCCCGTCCGCGTGCGCAATACGCGGCCTGAAGACTGCGCCGTACGCAGATGCACAACGATCGCTCGCCGAATCGAGTCGAGTCGATATGCGCAAACGAATGATCGAACGAGCCTTGTCGCGTCGATCGAGCGCAGGATGGGCTCGATACCGAATTTCGACATCGCTCGCCGCCTCGGCTGCCCTTCTGCGAACGTGTCGCCAGGCCGTCGATAGCGCGCGACGCGTGCGGATCGCCAGCGAATCGACGCATTGGCCATCCGGCCAGCTTCGCGCGCCGGCCCGACAAGGTAAACTCTCACCCAATTCCGTATACGCAGACAGATATCCGCAAGATGGCCACCCAAATCGACGCCTCCTCCGACGCAGCGGCAACGGCCGCCGCGCAGCACACGCCGATGATGCAGAGGTCTTTTTGCCATATCTGACAAGGCATCGATCGAAAAGCTACGCCAAAACCTACGCTTACCTTTTGCGGATCGGCCGCGTCCGACCTGAAGCTGCCGTACGAAATGTCGAACTGCTTTCGTTGAAGGAGTCACTCAGGCGCCCCTTTATCCAGACTCGCGCCAGTTCCGTGAAGACTGCACTAGGCCGGCTCAGGCAGCGCCTAACCATAACCACGTACTAGATGTCGCCGAAAAGTTCTTCGAAGCCTTCCCTGCACAGCTGCAGCATCGCTTCAGGGTCCAGCTTGTCATCAGGAATTTCTGCCGCTTCGCGGATGACGTCGTTCATCTCCGAGAAGAGTTCTTGCACGCCTTCGCGGACCGACTTTCGCTGGTTGGCATGCAGCGTCGCCTCCAGTTCCTTCCAGATTGGAACGAGATCATTCTCGACTACTCCGTAGAAGATCTGGAGTGTGCCGTGGATGTATAGCACGTCCTGAGCGCGCTTTTTCCCCTCCCGCCTGTCCCGGATCAAAAGTTTCTGAATCATGAAACTCACCGGGTTCGGCACGCGAAGATCGGCCACAGCCTCGTCAAGCCCAGACTCTTCTTTCGGAATGGTCACAAGCCAAGGTTTAAACAGGAGGACTTCGAGGAACCGGAGCTTTTGCGCGACGATTCCTGCGTACCGTTCGGTTGCGTCCTCCTTCAATCCTCCTTTCCCGTCGCGCTTCTTCCCGCTCCCCGTGAGCGGGGTAAGAAACTCAGCGTAAAACCCGTTTTCATCGCCGTCCAGGTTGTAGCGCATCGCCGGCGGCCTGAACCCACCAGCAAGGTTTGGCTGTTCAGTGAAGCCAGCCCCTTCCAATGCCGTCTTGATATCGCCTTCTATGAGTTCGCGCTTGTCGTAGGCCACGTCCGCGTCCTGTGTGAAGATCGGCTTATGGTCCGCCGTGTAAGCACGCGGCTCGTACCCGTACAACCGGAATGCCCATCCGCCGACAAAGACGATGTGCTGCCGCCACGGCTCCAGGGTTAACGCAAGTCTGCTGAATTCCGCGAAGCTGCTCATACTTTCTCTCCTACTACTTTTGCCAGAACGCCGTGCTCGAGCTCGGCGGCCTGCTCGGCACCGCGCGTCGGGTCGGCGGAGACGTCAAGCCATGTCTGGATGATATCGGTCACCCAGACTCCATCACACATGACGCGCCCGCGAAGCAGCGATTGAGGGTACTGGTGCTGCTTCAGGATCACATCCGGCCGTTCGCCCTCGCGCGCACGCTTCAAGCCCCGCCAGCCTTCAGCTGCTGCGAGGTCGGGCACCCACAGGGTCGTTATGGCGCCGTGAACGTGCCCTACGCGCAGAGCGTTGGCCGCCGCAAACTGCCCGAGCGTCGCCCCGTTTTCGCGCTTGAGCGTCTTTCGTAACTGCTGCTCCTCGGGAAGGCCTCCCGCCAGGAATTTCATCGGCACGCTGGCGGCCGGTTTCACATACGCTGCCTTCCAACGATGCGCAAGCTTGCGTCGCTGCACGATCCGCAGATGGGGCGCGAACTCGACCAGGCCCTCCTCTTTCAGGGCATTGACGAGCCGAGTAGCGGTCATGACCGCAACGCCAGCTTCGCGCGCAAGCTCGCTCGCCGTCATGTATTTCTTCTCCGGGGCATTTATCAGGTTCTCACGCTTGATGTCGGCCGCGAGCAGAAGCTTGAGCATCCATTGGGCGAGGTCGGAGAATACGAGCGTCGGCGGTGCCGAATGACTGCTGCGCCGCACGGTCACCGGCTGCTCATCGGCCTGCAGCTCCGGAAAATCTGCGTACAGGGGCACGTCGGAGAGGATGGCAAGCGGCTCACCGTTCCCGTACTCCCTGTGGAAGCTCACCAGCTTTTTGATAAGCGCGGGCGATGCGATTCCCACCCAGAGGACGACAGCCGGGCGTGATCGGTCTTGCCGCGCGTTCGCGCGTGCGCGCGACTCCAGCAGAGCTTGCGAGAATAGTGGGATCGCGCGATCGGCACGGCCTTCGGTCAGCGCCTTCAATACGGCGTGATACGTCTGGCCACGGGGGCTCGTTAGAATGAAATCTGCACCCTTGCCGTCCTCGCCCTTCTCAACGACGTCCCAGCCTTGGCTTTGGAAAAGCGAATGCACGGAGTGGCGCGCGAGGCGGTTGGCGGCTCCGGTTACGAAGTGTAGGTCGCTCATATCACTCGCCCATGTTATTTCAGCTGGCCATGTCGAATCACATGGCCACGTTAATTCACACGACCATGTTACGCTTGCGGTCACATCAAGGCAAGCGGAACTGCGCACCTCCAACACTCCATACAAGAAACAAGAACTAATCGAATGGCTAAGATCGCACCGGCGCACAAGGGGCACTGGTAAGCTCGCGCGTCCAAAGTAACTTTCCGCCGAACCCATGAAAACTCCGTCGCCCGACGCCCTCGCAGGCTATACGCCAGTGATTCAGAGGTCTTTCCAGCTTATCTGACAGGGCCTTGACCAGAAAGCCACGCCAAAACCTACGCTCGACTTTTTCAGGATCGACCGTTCCCGACCCTGAATGGCCATTCAAGACATCCGCGCAGACGTCTTGTGTATATCGAATAACGGACGGCCAGCAAATTCGCGGTAGATCATTCTCAAGCCATGCATCCTAGCTATCCGTGGAGCGGCCCCACGTATCTGAGGACACGAGGACTCTCTTAAAATAAGGGATAGTCTTGTGCCTATCAGTAAGCCTAGTCATTACGTGGAAAGCATCGAAATTCTGACCGAGCCGGAGCGCCGTCGTCGGCGCACGGCGCAAGAAAAAATCGCCATCGTGCAGGAAACATTGGAACCGGGAGCGTCGGTGTCGGCCGTTGCACGTCGGCACGGCGTCAATGCCAACCAGGTGTTCGGCTGGCGCAAGCAATACCAGGAAGGCAGTCTGGCGGCGGTGAAGGCAGGCGAAAGCGTTGTGCCGGCATCTGAGCTGGCCGCCGCCATCAAGGAAATCAAGGAACTGCAACGGCTACTCGGGAAGAAGACGCTGGAGGTCGAAATCCTGAAAGAAGCCGTGGAATGGGGCCGTTCAAAAAACCTGATTGCGCGCTCGCCCTTGCTGCCGGGGGACGACCGATGAAGACGGTCTGCGAAGTTCTCGGCGTGGCGCGCTCTGCCGTGGCGGTGAAGCGAACTCGCTCGTCCGACTGGCGCGATGGTCGCCGTGCCCGCGTGACCAACGATGCCGGGCTGGTCGAGGAGATTCAGGCCCATGTGGCGCATCTGCCGACCTACGGCTACCGGCGTGTCTGGGCGCTGCTGCGCCGCAGTCGGGAGCAGACCGGTGCGCCGTGCATCAACGTCAAGCGCGTGTATCGGGTCATGCGGGAGCATCAGTTGCTGCTGCGCCGCCCCGGCGTGCGGCGAGACAAGCGGCGACATGACGGTCGCGTTGCCGTGGACCGCAGCAACACCCGCTGGTGCTCCGATGGCTTCGAGTTCCGGTGCGACGATGGTACGCCGCTGCGCGTGACGTTTGCGCTGGACTGCTGCGACCGCGAGGCGATGAGCTGGGCAGCGACGACCGGCGGGCATAGCGGTGATGTGGTGCGCGACGTGATGCTGGCCGCCGTCGAACAGCGCTTCGGCACCACGCAGGCCGCGCAGCCCATCGAATGGCTGACGGACAACGGCTCGGCCTACATCGACCACCACACGCGCAGCTTCGCTCGCGAACTGGGTCTTGAGCCGCTGACCACGCCGGTCCGTTCGCCGCAGAGCAATGGCATGGCCGAATCGTTCGTGAAGACCATGAAGCACAATTACGTCGCCTATATGGACAAGTCTGACGCACCAACAGCGCTCTCGCGTCTGGCTATCGCGTTTGAACACTACAATGAGCGCCACCCGCACAAAGCCCTGAAATACCGCTCGCCTCGCGAGTTCAGGCGTAATGCGGTGTCATCAACCTAACGGTGTCCGCGTGTCCTGAGTTACAGGGGCAACTCCAGCATGGGTCTTCTGCCTTATATGGCTCTCGTCAGTTGCTTATTCGGGACAAATCGCGCAGATGTTCGCCAATCCGCCAGAACATTGTAAGGTTCAGCGCGGTAAGGACTCCAGTGTTGGCCCAACCTACGACTGCTCGACCATAGGTACTCAAGGTCGCGTCGATTACAGCGGTGAGTACCAGCGATGTAATAAGGAATTTCCATCCGACGGTAACGGACAACGGTAAATAGCGCGGAAGAAATTGCTCGCCACTCTTGCCGTTGCATGAAAACAGGTAGAGGAGCCCGCCGATGGTCGTTGCGAAGCTTAGCCAAGTGCCCGCGAGGGCCCAAGGCGATAAGAACAGCGCAGGCACGGAACTACCGATCGAAAATTGAAACCAGTCGAATACGAAGATCGCAAAAAAGTAGTAAAACGTCGCACGATCCGAAATATTGCGCTCAGTTAGTTTGCGCTTTACGTGGCGAGTGCTCCAGATCAAGCGATAGTCGATATGCATAGAGGTTAGGCCACAGAGTCGCTTCTGAGTTTTGTACAGGCACCGGGTGCCGCGAAAGCTTACCGCAAAATGCACAATTTGCCACTACCAAATCGCATCAGTAAAGGCCACATATGATTGGAACTGCAAACAGCACCAGTTCCGGCTGACTGCTCGTGGCTGGTAGCAATCCAATCGCGATCGACGTCTTCCGCCCCACCGCAGCCTTTCAGGAGAAGCCGTTCAAAGTCCACTTCAAAGTTGATTTGAGATGATCACTGGCGATATATTGACCGACCGATCGGCCTTATTGGCATACTATTTGGACCTACCCGTCTCCGCTGGATCCTGTGGCTTGTGCATGCGCGACATAATCGCATGCCCTTCGGCATTCACCGTGATCATCGACATCGTGAGCAGGTCGTTCCCGTTCGCGCCTTTCAACGTCCGCCAGATCCCTGCAACACAATACGGACGCCAACCGGTCACGCCGATTCGATGCCAGACATTTCGACCGGTCTCATAGCACGGTTCGTAAATCCATTGCGTCGGAATCAGACAGCGGCGACCTGCCCGCCACGCCGGCCCGTATAGAAGCGATCGCCCGAGGTTGTCGTCGCGCACGTTCATTGTGCTACGCATGATCGGCGGCGCTTTGCCCTCGGCCTTCGCCTTCTCTATGTTCGCTTTCTGCAAGGCGCGCGGCCAGTAGCCGAATCCGGCGAGCAGCGCCTCGACGCGTCCATCGACCCTCGCCACGATCGGCGCAAGACAGTCTGGATAGACCTCTGGATCCCACGGCGTTCGCCGCCAAAGGTCACGCAGCGCGGGAAGCTTCAGTTCGGCGAGGCCTTCGGGCTCACTCGGCGCGCGGTAATTCGTACACATTTCCGCCCCCCGTTTTCGATGCTTGACCAATACATCCTCCTTCGCGATATACTGGATGCCCATACAGTATTTTTCGTATGATGAAACCTCGCTGGGCGTACATTTGGGAGTACGGCTTCGCAGGAAGTCGGGAAGTGCTGCGCACCCCGATCGAATTGACGCGCGACGAATTCGAGGCATGGGTTGACGAAGATCCGCGTGCGTCTGGTCTCGTGCACGCTGCGCCGTTAGAGCACACCAAGATCGACCGCAATCGCGTACCGCTTCGAAACGCGCGTTTCAGGTACAAAGCCGCGATGCCCGAATTCGACGCGCCGAATACAGAGGAACTGCGCGCCATGTGGCGCACGCACACCGATCCGGAGGTCCGTTGCCTGCTTCTCGAGATCGTGATGCTCCGAAAGTCCCTCACTGAAATCAAGACATGGGTCGACAGGGTCGACCAAGAGGTGGTCGACAAGGGGCCGTTCGGAGGCCCGCAAGGACACTTTCAGCGACTGCGCCATCTCCTCCGACGGGAGATGCAGCGCGCGGGGATGATGTGATGACGATGACGTACGACGATGAACTTCGCGAGTTCGGCTGGACCGCCGTCAGCTCATATGGCTATACGCACAAGAGCGGATGGTCGATCGGCGTTTATCGAGTTCGGGACCGTTGGGTTACGCTTCTTTGGGATGCGCATTCGATTTACGACGAATACAGCGATCCGCTCGCAGCCGCCAAGCACCACGCGTCATTGACGTCCGACGATCAGGAAGACACGCCGACGCGAGATGCCGCACAACTGACAGAACTGACAGGTGTCGTGACTGCACAACCGTAACAGTCGCCCGCCGGGCGCGCTCGATGGTAAATTTGCACGCAAATTTCCATGAGAGGGGCCAGTGGTCAAGCGCGCGATCATCTGCGTCGGCGACACGACGACACACGGCGGCAAGGTGCTCGAAGGCGCGCCGACGTTCACGCTCAACGGACGCAATGTGGCCGGCGTCGGCCACAAGGTACTTTGCCCGCGCTGCAAGGGCATTTTCCCGATCCTCCCCGACTTGCTCGGCCGCCGCTACCCGCACACGATCGGCGAGCGCGACACCGCCGTCGAGGGCATGCGCACGGCCTGCGGCGCGGAGTTGATCGCATCGCAGGGCACCGGAACGATCGACGACGTCGGCGCGGGCGAGCGCGGGAACGGCGGCTCGCCCGGCGGATCGGCAGCCGTAGCGGCGGCCGCGGTCGCCCCTTCCCCCACGCTCTGCCTCGAATGCCTGAAGGCGGCGGCCAAGAATGCCGCGACGATGGTCGCACGCGGATGACTATGACGCAACCGAGCATCAACGCGCATTTCGAGATGCGCCGCCAGCAGGTCACGCTGCCCGCGCGGCTCTTCGCGGTGGTCGACGCGCTGCTCTTCGCCGAAGCGTCGGACGCCCCGCCGCTGCGGCGCGCGAACTATTCGATCGCGCTGTTCGACCGCACGCCCGACGCGTCGCTCGCCGAGCATGGCCCGTGGCTGATCGATTACGCGCTCGCGCCGGGGCCGATCCGGCGCGTGCTCGCCGAGCTCGCGGCCGGGCCGATCGGCATGTCGTGGCTGATCAGCGCGTATCCGTTCGAGCGGCTGGCCGCCGAGTTGCGCGAGCACCTCGACGTGCGGTTGCCGGACGGCCGCACCGCGCTGCTCCGGTTCTACGACGCGCGCATCATGCCCGACATCGCGCGCGTGATGAGCGACGCGCAGCGCTCGCAATTCTTCGTCGCGACGTACGACTGGCTCGTCGAGATCGACGGGCGGCTGACCGGAGTGCATCCGCATGCTTGAACTGAGCGCAGAACAGGTGGCCGGACTGGCGCAGATCGACGAGCGCGGCTTCGTCGAGCGCGTTCGGCAGGATCTCGTGAAGGAGAATCCGGCGTTTGCCGACGACGACAGCCTGTCGTCCCGCCTATGGACCGCGTATCGCGCCGCACGCACGTTCGGCATCGAGCGGGACGAGAACGTCGTCGCGTTCCTGAGGCTCGAGGCGTACGCGCCGGGCTTCTACGAGAAGCCCGCGACGAAGGCTTGGCTCATGCGCCCCGGCCGCTCGGCCGACGCGCGCTTTCATGACTATCTACGCGTCATCAAATGGCGTATCGAACATCCGGACGGAGGGCTGGAACATGGCGGGATTGGTATTTCCGGTAATAGAAGCGGCGGCGGTGGAGCTTGGGCCGATCTTGGCGCGCGTTGGCGTCGCCTTGTTGGGCGGCGCGACGGTGGCGGGAACGGCGAGTCTGTCGGGTGATACGCCGAAGGAGAACAGCAAGGCGACGCCGGATGTACGGGCATTGCCGCGCACCGGCGAAAGCTGCAAGAAATGCCCGCCCGAGGAGACAGGGCGCGCAATTCGAGCGAACCATCATATGTCGCCGCACGCCCGTATGTACCAAGGTCGCGTCACGGGACGTCCATACAGCGTCGACGAACGGTGGAGCGAAGAATGGAAATGGTTCGGTACGGATTTCGACGGCTTCGTACCCGCCGAATGCCTACTACAAGAGGCAAAGTCACGCTATGCCAAGTTTCTCCGGCGCAATGTCGAGGGTGAGCTACAGCCGCGAAAGTGGTTCGAAGGCTTTGCCGACATGCAAGATAACCTCATTCGCCAAGCTACAATCGTCAATGCGAATCCACCGGCGCGCCTGAAGTGGTATTTCGAAGAAGCCGACGCACGCGAATACATGCTCCCCGCCCTTATCCGCAACAAGGTGCAATCGGTCGTGCAACCGTAACTCGAGTGAATATGGATATCAGCCTCCAATTCAAAGATGCATCATTGACCCCGACGAGCTTCGAGGAAATTCTGTCACGCATTCATGTCGTGACATCCGCACTGACCACCCTCAACCCGAAGTTCAATACGTGGTTTGCGCAGGGTAGTAGCCGAGATGAAGCCTTGCTGTATCCGGTGTTCGAAGAGGGACATCCGACGACTGCGATCCTCGCTGTCTTGAAGCAAAAGTTCTCGAAAAATCCGCCCACCTCGTACGTCGCGCTGTGGGATGGCGACGAGAACGAAGACCAAGGCGCGACCATCGCGTGCCACGTCAATTCCGCCGGTCTGCCCAACACATTCGAACTCTCACTGTTCGATGCGCCTATCCTTCGCGATCTGAATGCCGTGGAAAAAATCGTGCGCGCAACGATCACAGCCTTCGGTCCCGCATACGTCTGCGTGGCACCACGAAGCTACGTTACGAAACAGGTTTTCGATGACAAGCCGGGGGTCGGTTGGATGCTTTACTTGCCCCGCGTCATCACACAGCAGCAGGTTCCCGAAGCACGTGCATTGATCCCCGTAACGACCGACGGAAAGAAGCAACAAGGCACGATCATTGTCAGCACTACCGATGCCCCTTTTTCCATGCAGGTTCCCGAACACGTCGAGGTCGCGAACCGCATCGAGATTCGGCTCGTCGATCAAGATCTGCTGCCCGCATTCTCCGACATTTAATCGCTGGTTGGCGCGACTCGCATCGCGCCAACCCATTCCGTCAGAAAAGTCCCGCCGGCTGCGCCGCATCGTCCCAACTGAAGATGATCAGTTCGCGGCGCTCGACGCCCTTCCCGCCGCCTATCGTGTACTGAATCGGCACGCTCTCGATATGGAAACCGGCGAACACGCGCCGGATCTCCGGATGGTCGTTGAGGCTGACGATCGCGCGCCCCTTGATCGACCGCAGCCGCTCGGCCATCTTCTCGTATTCCTCGAATGGAAACGCAACGCCGTACCCTTCCGTCTCGAAATACGGCGGATCGAGGTAGAACAGCGTGTGCGGCCGGTCGTAACGATCGATGCAGGTCGCCCAATCGAGCCGCTCGATGTACGCGTTCGCGAGCCGGATGTGCGCCGCCGATAGCTCTTCCTCGATGCGCAGCAGATTCAACCCAGGCGGATGCTCCGTCCGCGTTCCGAACGTCTGCCCTTCGAGCTTCCCGCCAAAGCAACTTTTTTGCAGGTAGTAGAACCGCGCCGCACGCTGGATATCGGTGAGGGTTTCCGGGACCGTGTGCTTCAGCCACTCGAACACCTGCCGGCTCGTCAGCGCCCATTTGAACTGACGCACGAACTCTTCGAGATGGTGCTGAACGACGCGATACAGGTTCACCAGTTCGCCGTTGATATCGTTGATCACCTCGACCTTGGCCGGCGGTCGCATGAAGTACAGCGCCGCCCCGCCCGCGAAAACCTCGACGTAACAATCGTGTTTCGGAAAGCGCGGGATGATGTGGTCCGCGAGACGACGCTTGCCGCCGATCCAAGGAATGATGGGATTTGCCATTGTGAAAGCCGTTTTTAAACTTGATGTAGAATCCGGCCCGCCTACGTAGGTAAGCAGGGCCTTGGCCAATTCACTGGCGCATTCAGTGGAAAGGCGACCGGCGCGCGTGTTCCCGCACGCACGCCGGTCGCCCTGTTTCTCGTTACTTCTGGTCGCAGCCCGGCGTTTCGGGCCGCACTGCACATACGTAGCCCTGTAGGGCCGTCAGTTTGTCGATCTCGCGCTGATCGTCGCCGGCGACGCCGAAAACGCGTTCCGCAACCGCTGCGTCGACGTCTGCATAGGCGGCGGCACCATCGCCCACGCCGGTGGCGCTGGAAGCGCCGGGCACGCCGTCGCCACCGGCTGCCGTGCAGTGTCGGACGGCGACGCGCAGCCGCTCAGTGCCAGCGGCAAGAGCAGCCCGCAGGCTGCGACTCTCTGCTTCATGCTCGTTCCTCTCCTTCGTGGTTCGTTGGTCGACGGCGGCCACCGCCGACGCAGCGGCATCGTGCGCGGCGATCGCGCGCTGCTCGGCATCAAGCGCGGCGCGCGAGATCGTGCCCAACGCTTCGGCATGCCGCTGCGCGTCGAGCGCCCGCGCGGCCTGCTCGTCGGCAAGCCGATGTGCGCTGATCAGGTACTCGGCGCCCGCGCCAGCCGCCATGCCAAGTAGCGCGGCCAGCAGATACGAAGCTGCTTTCGGCATCACAGCCCCCGCTCGCAAATCGCGCGCTCTTCCGCCCGCCGCTTCACCAAACCGGGCAACACCCGGCCCCGCGCCGTTACCCATTGCGGGCGGCCGTCGTCGGCTTCGTTGATCGCGCGGCACGCGCCGCGCAGGTCGCCCGCGTTGAAGCGCCTCGCCGTCGTGCTGGCGCAGTAGGCGTTCGCGCCGACGTTGTATGCAAAGCTGACGGCCGCCGCGAGCTGATACGGACGATCTTTCAGCCCCGGCGTGCAACGCAGCACGGGTTCAGCGTGCGCGATCAATTGCGTTTCGAGCGACTGGCGACACTCGGCCTCGCTGTATGTCCTGCCAACGATGACGTCGCGCGTGTCGCCCATGCACTTCGTCGGAATGCCGACCGGATCGAGGTAGCCCGCCAGCTTGACGCCCTCGAACTTCGGCACGATCACCGTCAGCACACCGGCCGCGATCGCGCCGACGACGCCGGCGAGCGTCTTCTTCGGCAACTTAGCCATGCTTGCCACCTCGACGCCCCTTGTTCTTGATCAGGTAGTAGCACTGAAGGCAGATGTAGCCGCCCGTCAGAATCGACACGAGCAGCGACGCCCACCAGTTCGCATCGTGCCCCGATGCCCACAGCCACAGCGACGACGCAACCGGCGGGGCGCTTTTCGCAGCGCTCGCCGCAATTTCGCTTTTCACAGTGATTAACTCCACAAATAGAAAGAGCCGCTCCGGTTGCCCGTGAGCGGCTCTGCTGCATGCCCGGCGTCCGCGTTACCGCTGCGGCGCGGGAATGACGAGATTGATCTTCTTCGCCTGCTTCTTGCCGTGTCCGGCTTTCGCCTTGCCCTTGTTGCCGGCGTTGAGCACGACCTCCGTCTCCCAACTGCGGCCGGCGTATTCGTGCGTCACCGACTCGACGAGGAAATCGCCGTCCGCATCGCGCTTGAAGCCCTTCAGCGTCACCGTCTTTTCCGCCGACACGTCGGCGCGGCCGAGCATCCGCAAGCGGCTCGTGGCCGTGTGCCGGTTCAGCTTCGCCAGCCGCGCGGATGCGGCGGCCTTCGCCGCCTGCGGGCTCGCGAACGCGTGCCGTTCGGTATGCACGGCCGCCGCACCGGGCGGCGCATCCGGATTCGGGATCACGAGATCGATCTTCTTGCCCGACTTCGCGTCATGCACCTTCGTGCGCACGGCCGCGAAGCTCGCGCGATCCGGAAACGAGATCTCGTAGTCGATCAGTTGCTCCGGCGTGAGCAAGAGCGCCGGCAACACCTTGCCGCTCGCGCTCTTGCCGCCGCCGATCGGCGTGACGATCAGCTTGCCGGCCTTCACGGTCGCCGTCGCTCCGTACTGCCGCGCGATCCGCGTGACGAAGTGCAGATCGCTTTCGCCGAACTGGTCCGCGCGCGGCACGACGACGTCGATCGAGCACGCGGCCGCCCACTTGTTGCGCCGCGCGATGTCGCCGACGACGTCGGCAAGCTTCGCATTCGACCAGCTGCCGTAGCGGTGCGTCTTCGACGTCGCCCGCAGGTTCGCCGGCCGCCCCCGGATCGCCACCGTCGCTGGCGGCCCGCGCAATACGATCTCGTCGATCGCGTACTCGCCGAGCAACGACAGCCCTTGCCCCGCCCAGCCGAGCGAGATCTTCAGCGTCGCGCCCTTCGGCGGAAAGCGGATCACGCCGTCACGGTCGTCGAGCTCGATTTCGCACTCGTCCGCCTCGAGGCCCGGCTTGTCCGTCGTCCGGATCCGCAGCACGCGATCCTGAATCGTGCGCGTGATGTCCGCGCCGTTCGCGATGATCTGGAATATCGCCTGCATCGCCCGCCCTCACGACCAGAGCTGTATCGGCTCGTCGCGCGGCGCGTCGAGATCCGGCAACGTGATCAACACGCCTGCGCGGAACGGCTGCGGCTCGCGCGCGAGGCCCGGATTCGCCTCGTAGACGGCTTCGACGGTCCCGCTCAGCGTGCCGTAGCAACGAAAGCAAGCGCGCGTCTCCGCTCGACCTCGCGACGGTCGTCGCGGAACTGCGCGACGTACATGGCCTCGACACGAAAACGATCTGCAAGCGCCTGAACGTTACGGACCAAACCATTCGCGACGTCGGCCTGCTCGAGCAGGCACCTGCGGAGATTCATCAGTTCGTCCGCGACGGCTCCATCTCCGGCACGCTCGTGATCGAGCAGATACGACGGCACGGCGCGGAACGGACGCTGGAGCGGATCGTCTCGAGCCTGTCGAAAGCGAAAGACGCGGGCAAGACGAAGGTCACGAAAAAGCATCTCCACACGGCGTCGCCCAAGAGCGTCGCGGCAACGGCCGCCGCCGAGCCTCAACGGAAGATTGGCGAGCAACATGCAAAGCAACTTTTGCAAGCGCTGCAAAGCGTGTTGCACGATCCGGGCTTCGGCAAGTTGTCGCCGGGCACGATCGCAGGCGTACATCGCGCGTTGACGGGCTTCGAAGACCTGCTCGATGCCGTGCCGACGCGTCGGCCGAAGTATCCGATCGCCAAGGCAAACGAGCATGGCGTGTATGAGCCATCGGAAATCCTGTCCGCGCCCATCTCGAAGCGCACCGGGCGCGCGTCCGTCGAGATTCGGCTCGCGCAGATCGCAGAGGGCGATTGGGAGTTCGGTTTCTCGTACGCCTTCAACAGCGCGGGCGGCTCGTCGCCATGCAAGCGCATCGACGGCGAATCCCCCGGCCGGTACAGGACGCGCGTCGAAGCGATCCGGGCTGCGGTTCAGGTGCTCACCCGCACCCTCGAAAGCACTAGCGCTTCGAAGGCGAAGGAAATGGCAGGCGTTCGGCGGTGGCTCGACAAGCTGTTCACGATGCCCGACCCCGACTGGACGCCCGAAATGGCGCGGGAGGCAGCCCAATGACCCCGCGCCCGGCCCTTTCTACCCCACGTCCGCTGCCGCGAAAGCGGGAACGCGCGAACAAGCGCCCGGCTATCACACTGGCGAGCGTCGACGGCAACGCGGTTTCAAAGCGTGTGCGCGGGCTCACGCCCGCAAAGGCAATCCAGAAGAACGACACGCCGCGTGCGCGGCGAAAAGCAATCCAGAGAAACGAAGCCCCTGCGGATGCCCGCAGGGGCATGCACGCACGCCTCGACGCGCTTTGCATCGAGATCCGCGCCCTTGTGAGCGACGTCTCGCACTCGGCCGACATCGTGCTGCTCGACCTGATGGCCGACGATGCCGGCAGCTACTCACGGCACAGAGCGGCGCAGGACGCCCGCACGTGGGCCGCAGCCGCCGGCGTCACGCTCGAAACGGGTTTGATGCAGCTCGGCCGGGCGATACCACACGAACAGAATTGAGGATGACCATGAACGACGAACAGAACACCGCACCGAACTGGTTGCAGGAAGGCGATCTGCTCTATCGCCTCACGATCGACACGCATCGGCAAAACCATGACGAGATCTATGTCACGCTGGCCGAAGGATCGCGAGACATACGCGCGCGAGCGGCGCGCGCGGCCGAGCTTCGAGAAGCTCTGAAGGGACTCGGATCCAATGGGTTCCCCGATGGCACCTCGGCCGAAGCGCTCACGAAGCTCAGAAGGCTCATTGCGGCCGATGGATATGCTGTCTCGTTTCGGACGATGCAGCAGTATCGATGCGCGTTGCTACAGGCGATCGACAACACGAGTCCCGTTCGCTCGGCCCCGACCGCGATGACGCAAGAACAGTACGCTGCGATCGAGTTTGCGCTTGGCGCATGCGCCGGACATCCGGCCGGCGAACAGCATGTGGCAGCACTCGAATCACTGCTCTCGGGGGGAGGCAACCACGCATGACCGTCGCGATGAAGCCCATATATCTCGACATTGCATCGGTATCAGCAGCGGTCTCCCTGTCGCCCGCGGTCATCCACAAACTCGTCCGCCAAGAGGAGTTTCCGAGGCCGCGCGCCCTGTCCGGGCGACGCGTCGGCTGGCTCACGCGAGAAGTGGAAGAATGGGCAGAAGCTCGAACGCCGTCCGAGTTCCTCCCGCCGCCTAACTGCGGGACCGGCCGGAGGAAGGCGACGATTGATGCGACCGGGTAGCAGCCTCCAGCTTCTCGTCGAGCTTCGTCAACCAGTGCCGGCGCTCGGCGTCATACGAGTGCCGGTTATAGATGCCGCCGACGCCCGGCAACATGTGTCCAAGAATCGCCTCACCGATCTCGTACGGACATCCGAGCGCAGCCAATATCGTGCGCGCCGTTCTACGCAGATCGTGAGGTGCCCAATGCGTCACCGGAAGACGCGGCCGCTCCTGTTCCGGTCGCGTCACGCTATAGGGCATGTGGCAATGAACGGCTTGTCCGAACACTTTTTGCTGCATGTGCCCGCCCCGCTCTGCCGGAAACAACCACCCCTTTCCATAGCGCTCTAGGCGTCGCCTCACAATCGCATCCGCGCGCCCGACCAACGGCACCCGAAGATCCGTAGCTTTCTCATGCCGGGCGCTCTTGGTTTTGACCTTGGGAATCGTCCACCACAAGCCGTCCCGCTCCTCGGTAATTTCAGTTCCCTCCATCGCGCAGATCTCGGCACCACGCGTCCCGGTCCAAAGGTAAAGCGTCAAAGCGTCCTCAACGTTGCGGCTGAAATTTGGCAGCCAGGTGATCAATGCGCCCACTTCCGCATCAGTGAGAAAGCGCTTTGCCGTGCCCATTGGTTGCCCTTGGATCCGCCGGCCGTTGCTGCGCAGCCGTCCGCGCATGATTTGCCGCCACCAGTTCGATGCTGACTCCGGCAGCCGGCCAGCATCGAGCGCGTAGTCCCAAGCAGCTCCAAGCTCAAGTCGAAGCCTTGACGCCTGCACGGGAACGTGCCGATATGAGTCGATCTTGCTGAACGCGCGCTCGCGCGTCACCTCGACGGCGGGTAAATCCGCGATATCCCCCAGCATCGTCCGAAACATCCGGGCCACTTCGGCCGCGCCCTTCGACTGCCGATTGCGCTCGACGTGCCCTGTCAGGTAGGCCGAACAGATATCGCGCACTGTCGGAGAATCCCCTTGCTGTACCATAACGCCGACAGAATCGTTTGCTTGTCGTTTGGCAAGCGCCGGATCGTTGCCTACGTTGCGCGCCTGTTTCAGACGCTCCCATTCAACGGCCGCAGCAGCGATCGACAGCGCGGGCCATTCGCCGATTTTGATTTGTCGCATGCGCCCGTCGACGGGCGACTTGTAACGGTAAATCCAACTGCGACGCGATGCCGTCGCCTCGAGCCTGAGCCCCGGACAGCCGTCGATTTTCAGGTGTGCACCGGGTGAAAGTTGCTTTGCCGTTCGGGCGTCAAACCGCATTCAGACCTCAGCGTAGGTTTCCGCCACGCACGCTATATCAGCGGCGTAGGCTTAGGTTCCAGAAGACCCGAAAAGCTACGCTGACAATGAGAATTTAGCAAGATGTCGAGAGACGGGGAGATTCGATCACGAAGACCCCGAAATGGACGGAAAGCCTTGATGGATAAGGACGTGCAGGAAATTACGGATTCAAAACAGCAGCTTACGGAAGCCGCATTCAGCAATCATACGCCGATGATGCAGCAGTACCTTCGCATTAAGGCGGAGCATCCCGAAACGCTCGTGTTCTACCGGATGGGCGACTTCTACGAGCTCTTCTTCGAAGACGCGGAAAAAGCCGCGCGCCTGCTCGACCTGACCCTCACGCAACGCGGCGCATCCGCCGGCACGCCGATCAAGATGGCGGGCGTGCCGCATCACGCGGTCGAGCAATACCTCGCGAAGCTCGTGAAATTCGGCGAATCGGCGGCGATCTGCGAACAGATCGGCGATCCCGCGACGTCGAAAGGCCCCGTCGAGCGCAAGGTCGTGCGTGTCGTGACGCCGGGCACGCTGACCGACGCCGCACTGCTGTCCGACAAGAGCGACGTGTTCCTGCTCGCGCTTTGCGTCGGACACAACAAGCGCGGCGTCGCGTCGACCATCGGCCTTGCGTGGCTCAATCTCGCGAGCGGCGCGCTGCGGCTCGCCGAGATCGCGCCGGACCAGCTCGGCGCGGCGCTCGAGCGCATCCGCCCCGCCGAGATCCTCGCGGCCGACGGCGCGATCGAAGCGGTGCCGGCCGGCACGGGCGCGATCACGCGCGTGCCGGCGTGGCACTTCGATATCGCGTCGGGCACGCAACGCCTCTGCGATCAACTCGAAGTCGCGAGCCTCGACGGCTTCGGCGCGCAGGCGCTCACGAGCGCGAACGGAGCGGCGGGCGCGCTGCTAATCTACGCGGCGGCGACGCAAGGCCAGCAACTTCGCCACGTGCGCAGCCTCAAGGTCGAAAACGAATCCGAGTACATCGGGCTCGACCCGTCGACGCGGCGCAACCTCGAACTCACCGAAACGCTGCGCGGCACCGAATCGCCGACGCTCTATTCGCTGCTCGACACCTGCTGCACCGCGATGGGCAGCCGCCTGCTGCGCCACTGGCTGCATCATCCGCCGCGCGCATCGGTCGCCGCGCAGGCACGCCACCAGGCGATCGGCGCGTTGCTCGACGCGCCCGTGCACGTCGGCCTCGACAGCCTGCGCTCGGCGCTGCGGCAGATCGCCGATGTCGAGCGAATCACCGGCCGCCTCGCGCTGCTGTCCGCGCGGCCACGCGATCTGTCCAGCCTGCGCGACACGTTCGCCGCCCTCCCCGCGCTGCGCGAACGCGTGGCCGAGATCGCGCCGAACGCTGCCGCGCTCGGCCGCCTCGAAGCCGCGCTCGAGCCGCCGCCCGGCTGCCTCGATCTGCTCACGCGCGCGATCGCGCCCGAGCCGGCGGCAATGGTGCGCGACGGCGGCGTGATCGCCCGCGGCTACGACGCCGAGCTCGACGAGCTGCGCGACATCTCGGAGAACTGCGGCCAGTTCCTGATCGATCTCGAAACGCGCGAGCGCGCACGCACCGGCATTCCGAACCTGCGCGTCGAGTACAACAAGGTTCACGGCTTCTACATCGAGGTCACGCGCGGCCAGACCGACAAGGTGCCCGACGACTATCGCCGCCGCCAGACGCTCAAGAACGCGGAACGCTACATCACGCCCGAACTGAAGACGTTCGAGGACAAGGCGCTGTCCGCGCAGGAGCGCGCGCTCGCCCGCGAACGCGCGCTTTACGACAGCGTGCTGCAAGCGCTATTGCCTCACATCGAGGGTTGCCAGCGCGTCGCGAGCGGCCTCGCGGAGCTCGACCTGCTTGCGGCATTCGCCGAGCGCGCCCGCACGCTCGACTGGGTCGCGCCGGAATTCATCGACGAGATCGGCATCGAGATCGACCAAGGCCGCCATCCGGTCGTCGAAGCACAGGTCGAGCAGTTCATCGCGAACGATTGCGCGCTGAACTCCGATCGGAAGCTGCTCCTCATCACCGGTCCGAACATGGGCGGTAAATCGACGTTCATGCGACAGACGGCGCTCATCGCACTGATGGCGTACGTCGGCAGCTACGTGCCGGCGAAGGCGGCGCGCTTCGGCCCGATCGACCGCATCTTCACGCGCATCGGTGCGGCGGACGATCTCGCAGGCGGCCGCTCGACGTTCATGGTCGAAATGACAGAAGCTGCCGCGATCCTGAACGACGCGACGCCGCAAAGCCTTGTGCTGATGGACGAAATCGGCCGCGGCACGTCGACGTTCGACGGCCTCGCGCTCGCCTGGGCGATCGCGCGCCATTTGCTGTCGCACAATCGCTGCTATACGTTGTTCGCGACGCACTACTTCGAGCTCACGCAATTGCCCGCGGAATTCCCGCAAGCGGCGAACGTGCATCTGTCGGCGGTCGAGCACGGCCACGGCATCGTGTTCCTGCACGCGGTCGAGGAAGGCCCGGCGAACCAGAGCTATGGCCTGCAGGTCGCGCAACTCGCGGGCGTTCCGGCGCCGGTGATTCGCGCCGCCCGCAAGCATCTCGCGCACCTCGAGCAGCAGTCCGCAGCCCAGGCGACGCCGCAGCTCGATCTCTTCGCCGCGCAACCGATCGTCGACGAGCAGGAGTGCAACCAGCCGCCGGCAGCGGCGCCGCACCCGGCGCTCGAGCGCCTGCTCGCGCTCGATCCGGACGACCTGAAGCCGCGCGACGCGCTCGACCTGCTCTACGAACTGCGCGCGCTCGCCCGCTCAGGCGCAACGGATGCGCAACGCTGACGGTATCGCGCCGCGCGCAACGCTTCGCTCGCGCGTCGCCGCTTGCGCGCTCGCTTGCGCGCTCTCGTGGGCGCCGGCCGGCGACGCACTGTCCGCATCCGCTTCGTCGCAGGCGGGCGGCGAGCCTTATACGTTCGCCGTCTTGTCCGGGGTGATCGCGTCGGCTGACGACGAACCCCGGGCTCGGCGCCTGCTGGATGCGATCGCGCGCGACCGCTCGGTGTCGTTCATCGTCTACGAGGGCAACCTGAAGGGACCGAAGGAAGCCTGCCGCGATCAGTTGTATGAGCAGCGCAACGTGCTGTTCACGGCGTCGCGCGTGCCGCTCGTGCTGCTGCCCGGCCAGTATGACTGGGCCGCTTGCGGCACGCGCGATGCCGGCGCGTACGATCCCGTCGAGCGGCTCGACTTCCTGCGTCAGAACGTCTTCACCGAGCCGGCGTCGCCCGGCGCGAATCCAATGCCGCTCACGCGCGAAAGCGAAGTGCCGCGCTTTCGCCCATATCGCGAGAACGTTCGCTGGGTCCGCGACGCAACCGTGTTCATCGGCCTGAACGCGCCGGGGCCGAACAACCGCTACCTGACGGCGGGCGGTCGCAACGGCGAGTTCGAGGATCGCGCCATCGCGAACGCCTTCTGGATCGATCACGCAGCCGAGTACGCGAAGCGCCGCAAGGCGCGCGCGCTCGTGGTCTTTCTCGAAGGCGACCCGCAATTCGATCGCTACGAACGTTCGGAGCGCTTCGGATGGCTGCGTTTCAACCGCCCTCGCGTGCGCGACGGCTTTCGCGAATTCAAGCGAGCGTTGGTGAAGGCCGCGGCGGTCTTTCGCGGCTCGATCGTCGTCGTGCATCCAAGCGGCGAGCCGCTCGCGAACGGGTTCAGGATTGACCGTCCGCTACGAGACGACAAGGGGGATCTGGTCGGCAATCTGACGCGCGTCGCGATCGCGCCGCATGCGCGTCTAACTCAATGGGTGCGAATCGGCGTGGATTCGGCGAGGCAGCCGATGTTCAACGTGAGCCTGCAAACCGTACCGAGACATCTGCCTCAACCGCCCGCGCTGCCCTTCGTGCCGCATGACGATACGCCGTTGCCCGACATGCCCGAAATCCCGGCGCCGCCGGCGCTGCCCGATTCGAGCGCGAGCGGCGCGATGCCGCCCGACTACGGCGAATGGCATGGCGCGCGCGAAGGTTCATTCGACCACCACGCGCCATCGAGCGCGACACCCGGCGAGACGCAGGGCGTCGCCGCACCGGATTCAATGCAGGGTACGCGCTGAACCGCTGCCTTCGTTGTCGTCGTCCTCGTCTTCGTCGACGATCTCGAGCCCTTCCGCGCCGTGCGCATGCTCGTGCTCGATTTCGTCTTCCGTCGCTTCGCGCACGTCCTTGACGGTCAGCGCGAAGCGCAGCGCCATCCCGGCGAGCGGATGATTGCCGTCGAGAACGACCTTGTCTTCCGCGATATCGGTCACCGTGTAGATCAGCGAATCGATTTCCTCGTCGCCGTCCTCCGGCGTGCCTTCGAATTGCATGCCGACTTCGAGCGGCTCGGGGAAACGGTCGCGCGGCTCGATCTTCACGAGTTCAGGATCGTAATCGCCGAACGCATCCTGCGGCTCCAGCTGGACTTGCGTCTGATAGCCAGGCTCCTGGCCGTCGAGTTGTTCCTCGATCTTGGGGAACGTGCCATCATAGCCGCCGTGCAGATAGACCATCGGCTCATCGCTCTCCTCGATCAGATTGCCTTGCGCATCCGACAGCTTGTAAGCGACCGATACGACAGTGTTTTTTGCGATTTTCATCCAATTCTCCCAAGTACGACAGCCATTATACGATGCCCAAACGGCCACTACCCGAACCGTCCGGCCGTGTGCGCGAACGCACTCGCGCGCCGCTGTCCGAGGCGCCCACCCCGCTTCTCGGCAATCTCAGTCCCGCGCAATTCATGCGCCGATACTGGCAGAAAAAGCCGCTTCTGATTCGGCAGGCGATCGCCGACATCGCGCCGCCGCTGTCGCGCGACGCGCTGTTCGAACTTGCGGCCGACTATGACGTCGAATCGCGTCTCGTCACCCATTTTCGTAACAGATGGCAACTGGAACACGGACCGTTCGAGCCCGAGAATCTGCCGTCCGTGAAGCGCCGCGAATGGACGCTGCTCGTGCAGGGGCTCGATCTGCATGACGACCGCGCCCGCTCGCTGCTCGAGCGTTTCCGGTTCGTGCCGGACGCGCGCCTCGACGATCTGATGATTTCGTACGCGACGGACGGCGGCGGCGTTGGCCCGCATTTCGACTCGTACGATGTGTTCCTGCTGCAGGTGCACGGCAAACGCCGCTGGCGAATCGGCGCGCAACAGGATCTGTCGCTGCAGGAAGGTTTGCCGCTGAAGGTCCTCGCAAATTTCGAGCCGACCGAAGAATGGGTGCTCGAACCCGGCGACATGCTGTATCTGCCGCCGCACGTCGCGCACGACGGCATCGCGCTCGGCGAGTGCATGACGTGCTCGATCGGCTTCCGAGCCCCGTCCGCAGGCGAGTTGCGCGCGCAGTTCCTCTATCACCTCGCGGAGCGCGGCGGCCTGCGCACCCGCGCGAGCGACGACGCGCGGTACCGCGACCCGGCGCAGCCCGCGGTCGACACGCCCGCGATGCTGCCTGCGTCGATGGTCGAGCGCGTTGCCACGATGCTCGCCGGAATCAAATGGGACGAACGCGATATCGGCGATTTTCTTGGTTGTTACTTGAGCGAGCCCAAATCGAACGTCGTTTTCGAGCCGCCGCTGCGGCGGCTCGGCGAAGCCGCATTCGTCGCCCAGGCGTCCCGCAAAGGCATCCGGCTCGACAGGAAAGCGGCGTTGTTGTATAACGCGCGCTCGTACTTCATCAACGGCGACGCGCAACCGCTCGCAACCGCGGCGAAATGGCTGCCGGAACTGGCCGATACGCGTCGGATGGAGGCGAAACGGTTTGTAACACTCTCCCGGGACCCCGCCATGACAGCCCTGCTGCACGAGTGGTATTGTGCGGGCTGGATACGGGTGGGCGACATGAGGTAGAGTTGCCCGGCCGTATGCCCATACGAACGCATGTTTTGTATGGGAAAGACAACGTATTGACCCCGCATTTGTCGACGGTCGATAGGAAAGTGCATATAATTTCCGCCCAAGCCGTAGGGAAGATTCACGCTCTAGAAGTGCATCTCCACCAGCGGCCCAGGTCGGTGTTGGAGCACATTACCGGTATTGTTTCGCGCTGTTGCTTACCTTTAACCATAAAAGGACGTGATCATGAAGAAATCCCTCCTCGTAGCTTCCCTGTTGGCTGCCGTTGCACTGGCTGCGTGCAACAAGAGCTCCGAGCAAGCTGCTTCGTCGGCTGCTAGCGACGCAACCGCCGCTGCCGCTTCGGCCGCTTCGGGCGTTGCCGCTGCTGCTTCGGACGCTGCTTCGAGCGTTGCTGCTGCTGCGAGCGATGCAGCTGCTGCTGTGGCGTCGGCTGCTTCGGCAGCGACGGCTGCTCCGGCTTCGGGCGCAAGCCAGTAAGTCCGCGTCAGCATCAGCTGAAAAAAAACCGGCCCGTGGGCCGGTTTTTTAACGTCCTTTTTACGTCCTTGGCCCGGCCTTGCGGGCCCGTCGGCCCCGCATCGGCGTTGCGCGGCCCGTCGGCGCCGTGCCGCGCCCGAACCAGCCGGCCCCGGCGTGCGCCGGCTCGCCGGTCGCGCATCAGCGCAGGCTGAGCCAGCCGAATCCCCCGTCCTGCGACGCGACGAGCACGTCGTCCGCCTGCCCTCCCCAAGCCGCCGCAAGCGCCGCCTGCGCGAGTGCGGGCGCGTTGTTCTGCTGGCTCAGGTGCGCGGCCACCAAGTGCCGCAGCCGGCTGCGATCGAGCTCGGCGAGGATCGCGGCCGCCGCATCGTTGCTCAGATGGCCGTGCGAGCCGCCGATGCGCGCCTTCAGCGACGCCGGATAGCGGCTGGCCGCAAGCATCGCGACGTCGTGATTCGCCTCCAGCACGAGGCCGTCGCAGCCGCTCAGCACGGTGCCGATATGCGGCGTAGACATGCCGACGTCGGTCAGCACGCCAAGACGCGTCGCGCCGTCGCTGAAGACGAACTGGAGCGGTTCGCGCGCATCGTGCGGAACGGTATAGGGAAGCACGCACAAATCGCCTACCGCGGCTGTTTCGTCGCCCCAGAGCACGCGGAGATCGACGCCGGCCTCGTCCGCGCCGACCGCGCGCGCGGTGCCCCAGCTCGTGTACAGCGGCAGCGACGCCCGGCGGGCGAGTGTCAGCGCGCAACCGACATGGTCGCCGTGTTCGTGAGTGACCAGGATCGCATCGAGATCGTCGACGCGCAAACCGACACGTGCGAGCCGGCGTTCGAGCTCCTTCGCCGAGAAGCCGCAGTCGAGCAGGACGCGCGTCGTCGTCGCGCCACTTGACGCTTCGACGACGAGCGCATTGCCTTCGCTGCCGCTTCCGAGGCTCGCGAATCGCACGCGCGGTTAGTTCAGCTGCGCGTGCAGCAGCGAGATGATTCGCCGTGCGTCGGATGACGTGTCGATCTGGCCGTTTGCATCGACGACGGCCACCTGCGTCTTCGCATCGCCTTGCGCGCGCACGTTGACGAGGAATTCCTTGCCCGGTTTCGCGGCAGTCGGGCCGCCGTAGAACAGCTTGCCGAACAGGCCGTCGCGCTTGAGCTCTTCCATCGAGTTCGCGTAACGGACGTAGTACACGCCCTTCGAGCGATCGCGGTTGTCGACCGCGAAGTTCGTGCGGTCGAGCGCGAGCCCGACACGCAGCCAAGCGCGGTCGAACGATTCGGCCAGATCGAGCGTCGATGCGCCGCCGGCGCCGACGACGGTCACGGGCGCGGTGGCCGGACGCGCGTCGGCGAGCAGTTGCTTCGCCTGCGCATCGGTCAGGCCGAACTTCTCCATCAGCTTCGCGAGGAACACGGCCTCGAGCACCGGATTGCGCGGACGCTCCTCCCAGCGCGACGACGTGCCGCCCTGCGCGCCCGTCAGCTTTTCCTCCATCGCGCTATGCGTGATCGAGATGTCGGTATTGCCGTCCGACGTGCGCGTGACGAGCGTGCGGAAGCGATCGCGCGTGCCCGACGAATAGGCGAAATCGATCACTCGGCCGATCGTGCGGCGGAACCAGTCGTCGGGAATGTTCGCGCGATTTTCCGCCCAGTCGGTCGCCATGATGCCCGTCGACGGCGCGTCCGTCTTCAGCACGAAGCCGTTGTCCTGCCAGAACTCCTTCAACTGCGGCCACAGCTGTTCGGGCGAGCGGCCGTCGACGACGAGCCAGCGGCGGTCGCCGTCGCGCTCGACGTGCATGCCGAACGGATCCTGCGCGCTCGGCTGCCCCTCCGTCGTGTTACCCGCGGCCGTCACCGCGCGCGTCGGCGCGGAGCCCAGGCCCGAATTCGTCGGCGGCGCGACGTACGACGGGCTGAGCGGCATCGCCGTCAGATCCTGCGGCACCTGCAGCGGCGGCGCAGACCCGGTCGACTTGTAGTTGACCCGGTCGGGCGCGAGGTAGTCGTTCAGCGTGTCGCAGCCGGCGAGCGCGCCCAGCGCGAGCGCCAGCACCGAAATCTGGATCGCACGGGAGGAAAAGGCGGAATGTTTCATGAAGTCCTTCGTCTTGCTAGAACGCGTGTCACGCGCGACGCCGGGAGCGGCCGGGTCGGTGTCGGATCGATCGGGATGCGGCGCGGCCGCGCGGACGGCCGCGTAAGGCCTCACAGGAGGCCGGCCTCGCGAAGCGCACCGCGCACGGCTTCGTGGCAGCGCTCGTCGAGCGGCGTAAGCGGCAGGCGAATGCCGCCCGCGATCTTGCCCATTTGCTGAAGCGCCCACTTCACCGGAATCGGGTTCGCTTCGATGAACAGATGCTTGTGCAGCGACAGGAGCTTCATATGAATCTCGCGCGCCGTCTTCACGTCGGCGGCCAGCGCCGCGCGGCAGAGCTCGCTCATCGCGCGCGGCGCGACGTTCGCCGTCACCGAGATGTTGCCGTGGCCGCCGAGGAGCATCAGCGCGATCGCCGTCGGATCGTCGCCGCTGTAGATCGAGAAGTGCGCGGGCGCAGCCTTGATCAGTTGCGCGGCGCGGTCGATGTTGCCCGTCGCGTCCTTCACGCCGACGATGCCCGGCACCTGCGCGAGCCGCAGGATCGTCTCGTTCGACATGTCCGCGACCGTGCGGCCCGGCACGTTGTACAGGATCACCGGCAGGTCGACCGCCTCGGCGATCGCCTTGAAGTGGCGGTACATCCCTTCCTGCGTCGGCTTGTTGTAATACGGCACCACTTGCAGCGTCGCGTCGGCACCCACCGCTTTCGCGTGCTTCGACAATTCGATCGCTTCGGCCGTCGAGTTGCCGCCCGCGCCCGCGACGATCGGGATCCGCTTCGCCGCATGCTTGACCGCGGTTTCGATCATGAGGACATGCTCGTCGACGGAAAGCGTCGCCGATTCGCCGCTCGTGCCGACCACGACGAGGGCATCCGTCCCCTCTTCGATGTGCCAGTCGATCAGCTTGCGGAAGGCCGCCAGCTCGAGGCTGCCGTCCTCGAGCATCGGGGTGACGATCGCGGGGACGCTGCCGCGGATTTGAATGCCGTCTTGAGTGCCGTTAGCCATGAAACAAACGCGATGAAAAATCGGTAAAAGTCGATTGTAGCGGATTAGCCCGCCAGTCCGTAACGCGGAAATCCCGCCCCTTCTTGCGACGCGGCGCGCTCGCGCAACGCGCAGATTCGTTGGACGAATGCGTCGCGCGGCGCGGTGACGAACCCATCCTCGAACGCGACGACGCGCAACTGCCCGCGCACGGCATCGAGCAGCTCGCCCGGCGCGAGCAGGAACGCCGGATTGGACGGCTTGCCGACCGTTTGGTTGCCTTGCGCGAACGTCTCGTACAGCAGCACGCCGCCCGGCGCGACTGCGGCGACGAGACGCGGCAGCAGAGGGCGGTGCAGATAGTTCGTGACGACGACTGCCGAAAAGCACGCATCGTCGGCGAGCGGCCACGGCGCGCCTTCGAGATCGGCCGCCTGCGCGACCACGCCGGGCAGCGCGCCAAGCGATGCGAGCGCGGCCGGATCGCGCTCGAGCGCGCGCACCGGATGGCCTCGCTGCGCGAACCAGCGCGCGTGGCGTCCGTGGCCCGCGGCGACGTCGAGCACCGCGCCGCCCGCCGGCATGAGATGCGACCACTTGAGCACCCACGCCGACGGCTCGACCGCCATGTCGTGCGCGCCCGCACCGGGTGCGCGCTCAGCTGCGATCGTTGGCGTTTTCAACTGTACGACAGCCCCATCGCCTCGCGCACGTCGCGCATCGTCTCGGTCGCATACTTGCGCGCCTTGTCGCAGCCGTCCGCGACGATCGCGCGCAACAGCGACGGATCGTCCATGTACTTCTGCGCGCGCTCGAGCATCGGCTGCTGCTCGCGCAGAATCCCCTCGACCACCGGCTGCTTGCAGTCGAGGCAGCCGATGCCCGCCGAACGGCAGCCCTTCTGCACCCACTCGTGCGTCGCCTCGTCCGTGTAGACCTGGTGAAGCTGCCACACCGGACACTTGTCCGGATCGCCCGGATCGGTGCGGCGCACGCGCGCCGGATCGGTCGGCATCGTGCGGACCTTCTTCGTGATCGTCTCCGCGTCCTCGCGCAGGCCGATCGTGTTGCCGTACGACTTCGACATCTTCTGGCCGTCGAGGCCCGGCATCCGCGAAGCCTCGGTCAGAAGCGCCTGCGGCTCGACGAGGATGATCTTGCGCGCGCCTTCGAGATAGCCGAACAGGCGCTCGCGGTCGCTCATCGACAGGCTCTGCGATTCCTGCAGCATCGCGCGCGCCTGTTCGAGCGCCTCGTCGTCGCCCTCCTGCTGATATGCGTTGCGCAGCTCGTGATAGAGCTTCGCACGCTTGCCGCCCAGCTTCTTCGCCGCCTCGAGCGCCTTCTCCTCGAAGCCCGGCTCGCGGCCGTACAGGTAGTTGAAGCGGCGCGCGATCTCGCGCGTCATCTCGACGTGCGGCACCTGATCCTCGCCGACCGGCACGAGCGAGCCGCGGTACAGCAGGATGTCGGCCGCCATCAGCACCGGATAGCCGAGGAAGCCGTACGTCGACAGATCCTTGTCCTTCAGCTTCTCGATCTGCTCCTTGTAGGTCGGCACGCGCTCGAGCCAGCCGAGCGGCGTGCTCATCCCGAGCAGCAACGCGAGCTCCGCATGCTCGGGCACCTTGCTCTGGATGAAGAGCGTCGCCTGCGCCGGGTCGATGCCCGACGCAAGCCAGTCGATCAGCACGTCCCAGACGTTCTTCTCGATCACCTCGGGCGTTTCGTAGTGCGTCGTCAGCGCATGCCAGTCGACGACGCAGAAGAAGCACGGATACTCGGACTGCAGCTTGACCCAGTTCTTCAGCACGCCGTGATAGTGGCCGAGATGGAGCGACCCCGTGGGTCGCATGCCGGAAAAGATACGGTCTGGGAACATGATTATCGTTAGAAAAGCGAGGCGAAAGGAGTCAGGATGGCCGTCACGACCGCATAGCCGGCGCTCACCAGCGGCCGCAGCCAGAGCTTCGTCAGGAGGCCCGTCGCGACGAGCGCGAGCACGATGAAGAAACCGTACGGCTCGAGCCGCGACAGCGCGATCGATTGCTTCGGCGGCAGCAGCGCCGCGAGCACGCGCCCGCCGTCGAGCGGCGGCAGCGGAAAGAGATTCAGCACCGCGAGCACGAGATTCACGCCGACGCCCGCGCCCGCCATGCGCGTGAAGAAGGGCTCGTCGATTGCGAGCGCGGCGAGGCCGATGCTCACGAAGCCCCAGATCAGCGCCTGGACGAAGTTGCAGCCTGGCCCGGCGAGCGCGACCCAGAGGCTCCCCCAGCGCGGATTGCGCAGATTGCGGAACGTGACGGGCACGGGCTTCGCGTAGCCGAACAGGAACGCGCCGCTCGTGAGGAAGTACAGCACGAGCGGAATCACGATCGTGCCGAACGGATCGATGTGGCGCATCGGATTGAACGACACCCGGCCCATCATGTACGCGGTATTGTCGCCCAGCAGGCGAGCGACATAGCCGTGGGCGGCCTCGTGCAGCGTGATCGCGAAGACCACGGGAATGGCGTAGACGGCAATCGTCTGTATCAGGGAAGAAGCATCCATAGCGCGCTATTGTAACAAGCGGCAAACGCGCGAACGGCGCGCATGCATGCGGACCGAAACGGCGGCCGCTCCGTTGCGCCGGGACGGCGCGGCGGCGCTCACGCGGCGAGGCCGAACGGCTCGAGCGGGCCGCGCCCCGCCCGCACGAGTTGCGGCTCGTCACCCGTCAGGTCGATCACCGTCGACGGCTCGCGCGGGCACGCGCCGCCGTCGATCACGAGGTCGACCTGCTTTTCGAGGCGCGCGCGGATTTCCTCCGGATCGTTGAGCGGTTCGTCGTCGGGCGGCAGGATCAGCGTCGTGCCGAGCAGCGGCTGGCCGAGCGACTCGAGCAGCGCGAGCGTGATCGCATGCGCGGGCACGCGCAGGCCGATCGTCTTGCGCGACGGGTGCGACAGCCGCCGCGGCACTTCCTTCGTCGCCTGCAGGATGAACACGTACGGCCCCGGCGTCACCGACTTGATCAGCCGGTACTGGCGGTTGTCGACCATCGCGAACGTCGCGAGCTCGGACAGATCGCGCACGAGGAGCGACAGGTGCTGCTTCTCGTCGAGCCCGCGGATGCGGCGCACGCGCTCGACCGCGTCCTTGTCGTCCAGATGGCACGCGAGCGCGTAGCTAGAATCGGTCGGCAGCGCGATCACGCCGCCGCCGCGCACGATTTCGGCCGCCTGCTTGATGAGACGCGGCTGCGGATCATCCGGGTGAATCCTGAAGAATTGGGACATGGGGACAAAAGTATGGATCGGCGCGCGCGAGCCCGCGGCCGGATGTGCTGCCGGCAAACGCCGCTATAGCCAGCGCTCCCAGACGGGTTTGAGATCGGGCGGCAGCGGCGGCAGGCTGCCGAGCTCGGTGCGCCCTTCTCCCGGCGCGTGGAAATCGGAGCCGCGCGACGCCTCGAAGCCGAAGCGCCGCGCGACGTCCGCATATTCGCGGTACTGGTCGGGCGTGTGGCTGCCCGTCACGACCTCGATCGCGACGCCGCCCAGATCGATGAACTCGCCGAAGAACGCGTCGAACTCGACGCTCGTGTACGCGTAGCGGCCCGGATGCGCGACGACCGCTTCGCCGCCCGCCTGGCGGATCCACGTGACGGCGTCCGACAGCTTCGCCCAGCGGTGCGCGACGTAGCCCGGCTTGCCGTCGCCGAGGTAGCGGTCGAACACGTCGGAAATCGATGCCGCGTAGCCCTTGTCGACGAGAAAGCGCGCGAAGTGCGTGCGCGAGATCAGATCGGGATTCGACACGTAGCCGAGCGCGCCCGCGTAGGCCCCTTCGATGCCGAGCGCGGCAAGCGCGTCGCCGATCGCGACCGCGCGCGCCGCGCGGCCATTGCGGGTTCGGTACAGCCCGTCGACGAGCGCCGGGTTCTGCGGATCGATGTTCAGACCGACGATGTGCACGGTGCGCGACGCCCACGTCACGGAAATCTCGACGCCGTGCAGGTAGCGCATGCCGAGCGCCTCGGCGGCCTCGCGCGCGGCGCGCTGGCCGCCGACCTCGTCGTGATCGGTCAGCGCCCACAACGTGACGCCGCCCGCGTGCGCGCGGCGCGCGACGTCGGCGGGCGCGAGTTGACCGTCGGAAACGTTCGAATGGCAGTGGAGATCGGCGTTCATCGTGGGCATCGGAGGCTAAGCGGTCATTCTACTGCAACGCGCAAATTCGCCGCAGACGCCCCGCCGGCGGGAGCCGCGCCCGGCTGCGGGCCCGCCGGGCGACGCGCTCGCGCGTCGTTCGCCTTTCGCCTCCCGCGCGCCGACGCGCGTTCGGACATGCATTGGCACCCGGCCTTTCGCCGCCCGCCGGATCGACGCCCGCAAATCGGCTCAGGCGCAGAACGCCTCGATCAGCGCCGCGATCTGCTCCGGCTGATCGTGATGCACCATGTGCCCCGCGTCTTCGACAAGCTTCTCGCGCCAGTCGGCGAACGCCGAAAAGCGCGCCTTGAATTCGGAAAGCGCAATCTCGCCCGCCAGGAACGCGAGCGTCGGCGAATCGACGGCCTCGATGTGCAGCACCCTCGCGCGCACCTTCGACCAGATCGCCATCACCTCGTCGAGGCGGTACAGCAGCGGGCCGCGCAGCTTGTGCGCGGGATCGGCGAGCAGCCGGTACTGGCCGCCCGCGTCGCGCGTCGCCCAATGCGCGGCGAGAAACGCCGCGCGGCGCGGCTCGAGGCGCGGATTCGTCTTCACGAGGCGCGCGGCGACGTCTTCGAGCGACGCGTAGCGCTTGAGCCCCGGCGGCGCGCGCAGCTCGTCGAGCCACTGCGCGAGACGCCGCGGCGCCTGCTCGGCGTGCGCGGGCGCGAGCCCGAAGCCCTCCAGATCGACGACCCGCCGCACCCGCTGCGGCCGCGCGCCCGCATACAGGCACACGACGTTCGCGCCCATGCTGTGGCCGACGAGATTCACCTCGCCGTCGGGCGTGTAGTGGTCGATCAGCGCATCGAGGTCCGCCAGGTATTCGTGGAACCAGTAGTGGCCGCCGCCTTGCGCGGCGACCGGCCAGTCGGACAGGCCGAAGCCGCGCGCGTCCGGTGCGATCACCTGCCAGTCGCCCGCGAGCGCGTCGACGACGAACTGGAACGACGCGGCAACGTCCATCCAGCCGTGCAGCATGTAGAGCGTCGGTGCATCGGGCCGCCCCCAGCGGCGCACATGCAGCTTCACGCCGCGAACCGTGACGAAATCGGAGACAGATTGAGTGGAGTGCATCGCAACCGCCATAAAAAAGAATGACCGTTCGATTATATCGATCCGGCCCGTCCGGCGTGGGGCGAGCCGCAAGACCGGGCGCGTTTCGAGGCACTTCTCTAGGGCCTGTTCACGCTCGTGACGGGCTTGCGCTGGCCGCCGGAGGGGCCAGGCGGCCGGATTGCGGCGATGCGACTACCCAATGTCTTCGCAAAGAGCACGGCGCGGCGATCGGCCCTTTCCGCGGCCGGCCCCGCGAACGAATTCCGGAATCAGGGGGGGGCGCCTCGCCGGCACACGCCCGCGTCACGCGTTCGGATCGTCGTCCTGCGCGATGAGCGCGTTCAGTTCGTCGTCGTCGAAGCCCGCGGCGCGCCGAGCCTCGAAATTGAACGGGCCGCGCAGCCGCGGCGCCCGGTACTGCTTGGCGAGCCGTTCGTAGGTCGCATGCGGATCGATCCCGGCGGCGTCGCACAGATGGCGAAACCAGCGATTGCCGATTCGCACATGACCGATCTCGTCGCGCAGGATCACATCGAGAATCGCCGCCGACGCGTGATCGCCCGCCTGCTGAAGCCGTGCGCGAATCGGCGGCGACGCGTCGAGCCCGCGCGCCTCGAGCGTGCGCGGCACGAGCGCCATCCGTGCGAGCGCGTCGCCCGCGGTCCGCTCGCACATCTCCCAGAGGCCGTCGTGCGCCGGGAAATCGCCGTACGCGTGGCCGAACTCGGCTAGACGCGCGGCGAGCAGCGAGAAGTGGTGCGCCTCCTCCGCGGCAACTTTGAGCCAGTCCGCATAGAACGCCGCGGGCATCCGCGCGAAGCGCCACACCGCGTCGAGCGCGAGGTTGATCGCGTTGAATTCGATGTGGGCAAGCGCATGCAGCAGCACGGCCCGCCCTTGCGGCGATCGCATGCTGCGCCGCGCGAGCAGGCGCGGCTCGACGAGCGCCGGGCGAACCGGCCGCCCCGGCAGACCGTGCGCGGGCGCGCTCAGCTCGCGATCGGGGAAAGCCGCCGCGCGGCCGTCGACGAGCGCCGAGCGCAGCTCGACGACGCGCGCGGCCTTGCTTGCGGGATCGGTCTCGCAAAGCGCGGCAAGCGCGTCGCTTCGAGCGCAGCGCAACGGTTCGGGCAATGAAATCGGGACGGATGACATGAGAAGACGACCTGCCCGCGTGCGGCGCGCACGCGAACGACCGGGACAACCGTTTACAATAAGCGATTCGATCGCGCCGCATTCAAGCGCGACGCAACCGCGCGCCATTGTACCGGCCGCCCAGACAAGCCCCAAGGGAGACATCGTGACCATCTACAAGCTCGGCGACAACGCCCCGTCCATCCACGAAAGCGTGTTTGTCGCGGACAGCGCGACGATCATCGGCCAAGTCGTGCTGGAAGAGAACGCGAGCGTCTGGTTCGGCGCGACGATCCGTGGCGACAACGAGCCGATCACGGTCGGTGCGGGCAGCAACGTGCAGGAAGGCGCGGTGCTGCACACCGATCCGGGATGCCCGCTCACGATCGCGCCGAACGTGACGGTCGGCCATCAGGCGATGCTGCACGGCTGCACGATCGGCGAGGGCTCGCTGATCGGCATTCAGGCGGTGATCTTGAATCGCGCGGTGATCGGCCGCAACTGCCTGGTCGGCGCGGGCGCGGTGATCACCGAGGGCAAGACGTTTCCCGACAATTCGCTGATTCTCGGCGCGCCGGCGAAGGTCGTGCGTACGCTGTCCGACGAGGACATCGCGCGGATGCACATGAACACGAAGAGCTACGCGATGCGGCGCGCGTATTTCAAGGAGCAGCTCGTGCGGATCGGCTGAACCGCCGCGCACGAGCCGTTTGATCGTCGAGGAAAAAAGTGAGCGACCAGTTACAGAAATTCATGTTCAACGCGGCCCCGGTGCGCGGCGAGATCGTCTCGCTGCGCAACACGTGGCAAGAGGTGCTCACGCGCCGCGACTACCCGACGCCCGTGCGCAACGTGCTCGGCGAGATGATGGCGGCGTGCGCGCTGTTGTCGGCGAATCTGAAGTTCGACGGCACGCTCATCATGCAGATCTTCGGCGACGGCCCGGTGAAGATGCTCGTCGTCCAGTGCAGTGCGGACCTCGCGATGCGCGCGACCGCGAAGTTCTCGGGCGACGCCGCGCAGATCATCGGCGACGGCACGTCGTTCGCGAACCTGATCAACGCGAGCGGCCACGGCCGCTGCGTGATCACGCTCGACCCCGCCGACAAGCGGCCCGGCCAGCAGCCGTATCAGGGCATCGTGCCGCTGAACGGCGAGGACGGCCCGCTCGCGTCGATCGCCGACGTGCTCGAGCATTACATGCGGCACTCGGAGCAGCTCGACACGCGCCTCTGGCTCGCCGCCGATCAGGATCGCGCGGTCGGCGTGCTGCTGCAGAAGCTGCCGGGCGACGGCGGCATCGTGCCGCGCGTCGAGGAAACCGATACGGACACCTGGGAGCGCGTGTGCACGCTCGGCGGCACGCTTTCGTCGAAAGAGCTGCTCGAAGTGGAACCCGAGACCGTGTTTCGGCGTCTGTTCTGGCAGGAGAATGTGCAGCACTTCGAACCGACGGCCACGCGCTTCCAGTGCACGTGCTCGCGCGAGAAGGTCGGCGGGATGCTGCGCATGCTCGGGCGCGTCGAGATCGACGGCGTGATCGAAGAGCGCGGCCACGTCGAGATTCACTGCGAATTCTGCAATCAGCGCTACGAATTCGATCCGGTCGACGTCGTCCAGTTGTTCGCGACGCCCGAACTCGGCGCGGGCGTCGCGCCCGCCGCCGCGCAACGGCACTGATTCGCCCGCGAGCCAACGAGCAACCGGGCAATGCGCCGCGCCCGTTGTCCGGCGAGCGCGGCGCCGGCACAAGCCAGGAGGCAGCAGCATGAAATCGATTCTCGTTCGCGCCGCGCCGCTCGCGGCGCTCGTTGCGGCCGCGTCGCTGAGCGGATGCGCCGCGCCGCCGTCGACGACGGTTCTGAGTCGTCTGCCCGAGCAGGCAGGTACGACGACGCACACGCTCACGCCCGACGAGCGCAAGCGCTACGACGAGATCGACCGGCAGGTGCTGCGCGAGCAGAACGCGGCGATCGCGGCCGAGGATGCGGCGCGCGCGTGGTCGTACTACTATCCGCCGCCCATCACCTACTACGGCGGCTACTACGGCGGAGGCTGGGGACACGGCTGGGACTCGGGTTTCAGCTACGGCTACCCGGGTTGGCGGTGGTGAATTCGCCGAATTTCGGCAAATTGAGAACCCACGAGAAACAAAAAGCGCGGCCGAGAGACCGCGCTTTTTTCACCGGGCTTTCCGAAGCATCCTGATTGCGTGACGGCCGCGCCGCGCATTCGGCGGCGAGTCTTCACCGCGCGATGCCAGGGCCGCGCCCGTCAGCCTTGCGTCGGCTTGCGCGCCTTGTCGCCGCCGTGCCGCCTCTCCGGCTTTACGCGCGAGACGGGATTCGGCACGACGCGCATCGGCGCGGCCGACACCTCGCCGCGCGTCGACGTCGACGGCTGCGCGTTGCTCTGCGCCGCGGGCGCCGGCGAATTCGGCGACACGAACTGCACGAACACTTCGCCGTCCTTCACCATGCCCATTTCGTAGCGCGCGCGCTCCTCGATCGCCGACGTGCCGTTCTGCAGATCCTGCACTTCGCCTGCGATCCGCTCGTTGCGCAGCTTCGCATCGGCATTCTTCTGCAACTGGTCGTTCAACTGCTGCCGCAGCTCATGCACCCGCAGCCAGCCGCCGTGCCCCCACCACAACGGGTACTGAATCACGACCAGCAAAGCGATCAGAACGACGGTAACGAGCCGCATGAATAAGCCGCAGATATAAGAAGCGCCGCTTCACGAGATCGCGAAGCGGCGTCATCAGTGAACAAGACCGATAGTAACGCGTCAGCGCGCGTCAGCGCAGATTGTAGAACGCCGATTTGCCCGGGTAGCTCGCGATGTCGCCCAGATCCTCTTCGATGCGAAGCAGCTGGTTGTACTTCGAAATGCGATCGCTGCGCGACAGCGACCCCGTCTTGATCTGGCCGGCGTTCAGGCCAACCGCGATGTCGGCGATCGTCGAATCCTCGGTTTCACCCGAACGGTGCGAAATCACGGCCGTGTAGCGCGCGCGCTTGGCCATCTCGATCGCCGCGAACGTTTCGGTCAACGTACCGATCTGATTGATCTTGATGAGGATCGAGTTCGCGATGCCCTTCTCGATGCCTTCCTTCAGGATGCGCGTGTTCGTGACGAACAGGTCGTCGCCGACCAGTTGCACCTTCTTGCCGAGGCGATCGGTCAGCAGCTTCCAGCCGTCCCAATCGCTTTCGTGCATGCCGTCCTCGATCGACACGATCGGGAACTTGTCGGCAAGCGTCGCGAGGTAATCGCTGAATTCGGCCGACGACAGTTGCAGGCCCTCGCCCGCGAGCTGGTACTTGCCGTCGTGGTAGAACTCGGAGGCCGCGCAGTCGAGCGCGAGCAGCACGTCTTCGCCCGCGCGGTAGCCCGCCTTCTCAATCGCCTGCAGGATCGTCGACAGGCATTCGTCGTTGCTGCCGAAGTTCGGCGCGAAGCCGCCTTCGTCGCCGACCGCCGTGCTCATGCCGCGGTCGCCGAGAATCTTCTTCAGCGCATGGAACACTTCCGCGCCGCAACGCAGGGCTTCGCGGAACGTCGGCTGGCTGACCGGGACGATCATGAATTCCTGGATGTCGAGGCTGTTGTTCGCGTGCGCGCCGCCGTTGACGATGTTCATCATCGGCACCGGCAGTTGCATCGCGCCCGAGCCGCCGAAATAGCGGTACAGCGGCAGGCCGGCTTCTTCAGCCGCGGCCTTCGCGACCGCCATCGACACGGCGAGCATCGCGTTCGCGCCAAGGCGTGATTTGTTGTCGGTGCCGTCGAGCTCGAGCAGCGTCTTGTCGAGGAACGCCTGCTCGGACGCATCGAGGCCCATGATCGCTTCGGAGATCTCGGTGTTGATGTGCTCGACCGCCTTCAGCACGCCCTTGCCGTTGTAACGGCCGGCTTCGCCGTCGCGCAGCTCGATCGCCTCGCGCGAGCCCGTGGACGCGCCCGACGGCACCGCCGCGCGGCCCATCGTGCCCGACTCGAGCAGCACGTCGCACTCGACGGTGGGATTGCCGCGCGAATCCAGAATTTCGCGGCCGATGATGTCTACGATTGCACTCATGGTTTCCTCTGAAAATGACGATGGATCCTGTCTTCAGCGACGGCGGTCGATCCCGGCGCGGCAGCCGCTCCTGCTACTGACGCGCGCGACGGCCGCCGAGTTCATCAATTGAAATCGTTTTCCAGGAACGGGACGCGCTTCACCGCTTGATCGAGCGTGACGAGCGTTTCCAGCAGCGCGGCCATCCTGCCGAGCGGCACCGCGTTCGGGCCGTCGGACTTCGCCTCGGCCGGATTCGGGTGCGTCTCCATGAAAAGCCCCGCGACGCCCGTGGCGACCGCCGCGCGCGCGAGCACCGGCACGAATTCGCGCTGGCCGCCCGAACTCGTGCCCTGCCCGCCCGGCAGTTGCACCGAGTGGGTCGCGTCGAACACGACGGGCGCGCCCGTCTCGCGCATGATCGCGAGCGATCGCATGTCCGACACGAGATTGTTGTAGCCGAACGACACGCCGCGCTCGCACGCCATGAAGCGGTCTTCCGACAGTCCCGCTTCGCGCGCGGCGTCGCGCGCCTTGTCGATCACGTTCTTCATGTCGTGCGGCGCGAGAAACTGGCCCTTCTTGATGTTCACGGGCTTGCCCGATTGCGCGCACGCGCGGATGAAATCGGTCTGACGGCACAGGAACGCGGGCGTCTGCAACACGTCGACGACGGCCGCCACGGGCGCGATCTCGTCGATCTCGTGCACGTCGGTCAGCACCGGCACGTTCAGTTGCCGCTTCACCTCGGCAAGAATCCGCAGCCCCTCGTCCATCCCGAGCCCACGAAACGACTTGCCCGAGCTGCGATTGGCCTTGTCGTACGACGACTTGTAAATGAACGGCACGCCAAGCTTCGCGCAGATTTCCTTCAGCCGGCCTGCGGTGTCGATCGTCATCTGCTCCGATTCGACGACGCAGGTGCCGGCGATCAGGAAGAACGGCTTGTCGAGCCCGACTTCGAATCCGGCGAGATTCATGCTTTCGCTCCGGCGCGCGCCTGCTGACACGCGATCGCGGCTTGAACGAACGACTTGAAGAGCGGATGGCCGTCACGCGGCGTCGACGTGAATTCCGGGTGGAACTGAACGCCGACGAACCACGGGTGCATCGCGCGCGGCAGCTCCATCATTTCCGGCAGATCTTCGCTCGGCGTGCGCGCGCTGATCACGAGGCCGCCCGCTTCGAGTTGCGGCACGAAGCGGTTGTTGACTTCGTAACGATGACGGTGGCGCTCGTTCACGTCCTTGCCGTAAATCGCTTCGGCGAGCGTGCCCGGCTTGATCGGGCAGCGCTGCGAGCCGAGCCGCATCGTGCCGCCGAGATCGGAATCCTCGGTGCGCTTCTCGACCTTGCCCTCGCGGTCGTACCACTCGGTGATCAGCGCGACGACGCGCTCCGGCGTGTTCGGATCGAACTCGGTGCTGTTCGCCTGCTTGAGGCCGACGACGTCGCGCGCGAATTCGATGACGGCGAGTTGCATGCCGAGGCAGATGCCGAGATACGGCACCTTCGCTTCGCGCGCATAGCGCACGGCCGCGATCTTGCCTTCGGTGCCGCGCCGGCCGAAGCCGCCCGGCACGAGCACGGCGTCGAGATGAGCGAGGCTCGCGGTGCCGTTCGCCTCGAGCTCTTCCGAATCGATGTACTCGATGTTGACCTTCGTCGACGTGTGGATCGACGCATGACGCAGCGCTTCGATCAGCGACTTGTACGACTCCGTCAGGTCGACGTACTTGCCGACCATCCCGATCGTCACCTCGTGCTTCGGATTCTGAAGCTTCTCGACGAGCTCCGACCACATGCGCAGGTCGGCCGGCTGCGGATCGAGGCGCAACTCCTCGCAGATGAGGCGGTCGAGCCCCTGGTCGTGCAGCATCTGCGGAATCTTATAGATGCTGTCGACGTCCCACACCGAGATCACCGCGTCTTCCGGCACGTTCGAGAAGAGCGAGATCTTCTTCGATTCGTCGTCGGGAATCGGGCGATCGGCACGGCAGAGCAGCACGTGCGGCGAAATGCCGATCTCGCGCAGCTTCTGCACGCTGTGCTGGGTCGGCTTCGTCTTCAGCTCGCCCGCCGTCGCGATGAACGGCACGAGCGTCAGGTGAACGAAGCATGCGCTGTTGCGGCCGAGGCGCAGGCTCATCTGGCGCGCCGCCTCGAGGAACGGCAGCGACTCGATGTCGCCCACCGTGCCGCCGATCTCGACGATGGCCACATCCGGCTCGCCGCAGGTGGCCGACGCCGCGCCGCGCTCGATGAACGCCTGGATCTCGTTCGTGATGTGCGGAATCACCTGGACGGTCTTGCCGAGGTAATCGCCGCGACGCTCCTTGCGGATCACCGATTCGTAGATCTGACCGGTCGTGAAGTTGTTGGCCTTGCGCATCTTCGTGCTGATGAAGCGCTCATAGTGGCCGAGGTCGAGATCCGTCTCCGCGCCGTCTTCCGTCACGAACACTTCGCCGTGCTGAAACGGGCTCATCGTGCCGGGGTCGACGTTGATGTAAGGATCGAGTTTGAGGAGGGTGACTTTGAGACCGCGCGATTCGAGGATCGCGGCGAGAGAGGCGGCGGCAATGCCCTTGCCGAGGGAGGAAACTACGCCGCCGGTGACGAAAACATATTTGGTCATCGCTGGATGCTCGCGGGAAAAACGGATTATACCGTAAAGGCCGCGCGTCACTCAGCAATCGACGCGCGATCGCGCCCCTTCCCGTTACTGTCCGCGCTCGTCCGCGCCGACCGGCCATTTCACGCAGCGGGCCGCCGCCGATCGCGCCGCGTGGCCGTGCAATCCCGGCGCGCCGCGCCGATCTCGCCCGCGCCGCATCCGGCCGGTTCCCCCCTTGCATCGCGGCACGCAAGCCGCCGCGATCACCCGCGCCGCGCGTCGTCGCCGCCTTGCGCCGCGCGCAGCACGTTGATCATGCGCTGCACCGCGCGGGCGGTCTCGAGCGGCCGCTCCATCGGGAAGAGATGGCTGCCTTCGAGCCATTCGATCCGGCCGCGCACCGCCCGGCGCGTTGCCGCGAGCCCGATCTGGCGGATCTCGCGCGAGCGCGTGCCGGCGAGAAAGCCGACCGGCACGGGCGCGCCGCGCGCGAGGCGCGGACCGAGCGTGTGCGGCAGCGTCCGGTAGATCATGTACTCGATCTGCCGGTCGAACGCGAGCGAGCGCTCGCCCGCCGCACTCGTCTGCGGAATGCCGTAGTCGATGTAGTCGGACAGCATCCGCTCGTCCCAGCGCGCGAACGCGGACTTCGCGCGGAAATGCCGCCACGCGTCGTCGCGACTCGCCCAATGGACGCGCCGGGTGCGCGTCGCGGCGGCGGGGGACAAACGCTCGTCGAGCCCCGTCCATTGGCTCACGCGCAGCGCGCTGCTGCGCCAGCCGGCAATCACGGGCGAATCGAGCATCACGACGCCGCGCACCCATTGCGGGCGCTTGAGCGCCGCCATCAGCGACAGATAGCCGCCGAGCGAATGGCCGACAAGCCACACGGGCCGCTCGTATGCGCGGCCGATGTCGTCGAGCAGTTGCTCGACGAGGTGCGGCCAGTCGCGCGTCACCGGAAAGCGGCGGTCATGACCGATCCGCTCGATGAAGCGCAATTCGTAATCGTCCGCGAGCTCGGCGAAGATCGTCCGATACGTGGACGCCGGAAAGCCGTTCGCATGCGAGAAATGGATGATGTCCTTCAAACGACGCTGTCTCCCTGTCGTAGCCTCCGCACCGCGTCAACGGTCCATCCAGTAGCGCCGGTGCGCGTCCCGATACCGTACCGGCGCGGGGAGCGCGCCGCTCGACGTCATGTCGACGCGCACGGCGCCGTCGCGGTCGGTACGCGGCAACTCGATGCCGCGCCCGGCATAGCGCGCCCAGACGGTCGGATGCGGATGGTGAAACCTGTTGGCGTAGCCTACCTGAAATATTGCAATGCGCGGCTCGACCGAATCGAGGAAAGGCTCGGTCGACGACGTGCGGCTGCCATGGTGCGGGACGACGAGCACCTGCGCCGCGAGCGCTCGGCGCGCCCCGGCGACGAGCGCGCGCTCGGAGCGTGCGTCGACATCGCCCGTCAGGAGCGCCGCACGCTCGCCCGCCGACACGCGCAGCACGCACGACTGAGCGTTCGTCGCGCCGCCCGCGCGCGGCCCGCCGGCGGGCCAGAGCGTCGCGAACTCGACGCCGTCCCAGCGCCAGCGCTGCCCCGCCGCGCACGGCAGCGCGTCGGCCACGCCGGCTGCGTGCGCGACGCGCCACAGGCGGTTCGACGGCGGCAGCCCGCCCGTCACCTGCGCGACCGTGATCGCTTCGAGGACGGCGGGCGCGCCGCCCGCGTGGTCCGAATCCGCGTGGCTCACGACGAGCGTGTCGAGCATGCGCACGCCCCGCGCGCGCAAGAACGGCACGACGACCCGCTCGCCCGCATTCGACGCCTCCGGCCCCGGGCCCGCGTCGAACAGCAGCGCATGCCGCGCGGTTTCGATCAACACCGCCGAGCCCTGCCCGACGTCGAGCGCCGTCAACCGGAACGTGCCGTCGGGCAGGGCGAGCGGAGCCGGCACGACAAGCGGCAGCCACGCGAGCGGCGCCGCACCGCGCAGCGGCCAGCCGCGCGGCGTCAGCGCCCACACGACACCCGCCGCCGCCGTGGCGAGCGCGAAGCCGCCCGGCACCGGCAGCATCCAGACCGTGCGCCCCGCGCCGGCTGCCGCTTCGAGGAACCGCATCAGCGCCGCGACGAGCGCTTCGCCGAGCACGTACGCCGGTGCGTCGAGCGGCGCGGGCAGCACGACGCCCGCGAGCACGATCGGCGTGACGAGCGAGCCGACCCACGGAATCGCGAACGCATTTGCGAGCGGGCCGGTGAGCGGAATCTGCGCGAACCACAGCGCGGTGAGCGGCGCGAGCGCGATCGTCACCGCGAACTGCGCCCGCGCGGCATCGCGCACGCGCCGAACGAGCCGCCCGATCGCGCGCCTCGCCCTCATCCGTGCCCGCGCACACGCGGCACGCCACCGCGCGGGACACGCCGGCGGCGACGCGCGTTCGCGACATGCGCCGTCGATCGAGCCGCGCGCCTCGTCGAGGTCGCGCGCTTCGCGCGCGGCGCTTCGCCCCGACGACGCGAACAGGATCGCAGCGACCGCGCAGAACGACAGCCAGAACCCCGGCGACGTCACTGCCCACGGATCGACGATCAGCACGCAGCCGAGCGCCGCCGCCAGCACCGAAGACGGCGCGAGCGAGCGCCCGCTCAGATATGCGACGCCCGCGGCGGCGAGCATCCACCACGCGCGCTGCGCGGGCACGTTGAAGCCCGCGAGCGCCGCATAGCCGGCGCCGCCGACGATCGCGCCGAGCGCCGCGACCTTCTGCGCGGGCACGACAAGCGGCCAGTTGCGCCCGACGTAGCCCGAGCGCCGCCAGAACCCGCCTGCGAGCCACGCGCACAGGCCGCCGACCATCCCGACGTGCAGCCCGGAAATCGCGACGAGGTGGCTCGTGCCGGTATCGCGCAGGATGCGCCGGTCGCCGTCGACGATGTCGTCCTGCGCGCCGATCGCGAGCGCGACGACGATCCCGCGATGCGCGGCGTCGCCGAGCGCATCGGCGATGCGCCCGCGCAGGCGCGCACGCAACCGGTCGACCATCGCCGCGACGCCGGACGCGCGCCCCGCGAGCCGTTGCGCATCGTGCGCCGCCGATACGTAGCCGAGCGCCCGGATGCCGCGCGCGAGCCATGCCGCTTCCGCATCGCGCACCCCGAAATTCGCATTGCCGTGCGGGCGTTTCAGACGCACGCGCAGCCGCCATCGGTCGCCCGGCACGAGCTCGGGCGGCGACGCGGCCGAGCGGCCGAACGTGTACCACGCAAGCGACAGCGTCGCCGGAAACCGCGCGATGCGCGCGTCGTTTTCATCGACGTCGAACAGGAAACGCGTGCCGTTCGCGTCGCGCGACGGCAAGCCGCGCACGGCGCCCGTCACGACGATGTCGCGCCCCTCCCACTGCGCGGGCAGCGCATCGGCAAGCCGCCACTGCGCGCGCGCCGCCGCGTAGCCGAAGCCCGCGAGCGCGGCCGCGCAACAGCATGCGCAGAACCCGATCGATCGCGTGCGCGCACGCACGCCGTCGCGCCACGCGAGCGCGAGCCACACGCACAAGCCGAACGCGAGCGCGCCGCCCGCCCATGCCGCCGCGCCCGGCAACGCCGCCTGCTGCTGCAGCGCGACGACGCCGAGCGCGAACGCGCCGCACCTCGCCCGCATCGCGCCTCCGTCTATTCGCGCCGCCCGAGCGACGCGTGTCCGTCACGAATCGATTATGCGGACGAAAGCGCGAGTCGCGGCAGCGCGGCGAGCGCGTTAGCCGAAGTGGATAGGGAAAGCGCGTCGACGCCGATGCCGCGCAGCTCGGCGATCACGGCGCCGATGCGCGGCACCTGGTCGGGCGTATTGCGCTGCTTGTCGCGCCATTCGGGGGGAATGTCGGGCGCGTCGGTCTCGACGACGAGCGCGTCGAGCGGCAGTTGCCCGGCGAGCCGCCTGATCTGCCGCGCGCGATCGAACGTCACGTTGCCGCCGAAGCCGAGCTTGAGCCCTTGCGCGAGATACGCTTCGGCCTGCTGGAAGCTGCCGTTGAACGCGTGCGCGATGCCGCGCCGCACGCCCGCGCGCCGCAGCCCGGCCAGCACGCGATCCTGCGACTTGCGCACGTGGCACACGACAGGCAGATCGAAGTCGCGCGCGAGCCGCAGCTGCGCATCGTAGAAGCGCTGCTGCCGGTTCTCGTCGAGCCCCGGCGCGAAGTAGTCGAGACCGATCTCGCCGATGCCGACGAAGCGCGGATCGCCGATGCTCGCCTCGACTTCCATCCGCAACCGGTCGAGGTCCTCGTCGCGCGCATGCGGCGTGTACATCGGATGAATGCCGAGCGCGTAGACCGCGCCCTGCGTCGCGTGCGCGAGTTCGCGCACCGTCGGGAAATTCATCCGGCCGACGCTCGGGATCACGATGCGCGACACGCCCGCCGCCCGCGCCGCATCGGCGACGACCTCGCGGTCGGCGTCGAACTCCGGCGCATCGAGATGGCAATGCGTGTCGACCCACATCGCGTCACACCGGCACGGCCGGCTCCTCGTGCAGCACGCCGTCGCGCAGCCGCAGGATGCGGTCGCAGCGCGCGGCGAGATCGGGATCGTGCGTGACGATCACGAAGCTCGTGTCGAGCGTTCGCGACAGCTCGAGCATCAGGTGGAACACGTGATCGGCGGTCGAGCCGTCGAGGTTACCGGTCGGCTCGTCGGCGAGCACGCACGCGGGCTTCGTGACGAGCGCGCGCGCGATCGCGACGCGCTGCCGCTCGCCGCCCGACAGCTCGCCCGGCCGGTGCTTCGCACGCGCGCCGAGCCCCACCTGCTCAAGCATCTCGCGCGCATGATGGCGCGCCTCCTCGGCCGACATCCGGCGGATTCTGAGCGGCATCGCGACGTTGTCGAGCGCGGTGAATTCCGGCAGAAGATGATGAAACTGATAGACGAAGCCGAGCGCGCGGTTGCGCAGGTCGTTGCGCTCGCGCTCGGCGAGTTGCGTGAACGGCTTGCCGAGCAGCGACACCTGCCCCGCGCTCGGCTCGTCGAGCCCGCCCAGCACGTGCAGCAGCGTGCTCTTGCCCGAGCCCGACGCGCCGACGATCGCGAGCTTCTCGCCGCGCCGCACCGACACCTGCGCGTTGTCGAGCACCTGCACGTTGAAGCCGCCCTGCATGAACGTCTTCGTGATGCCGTGCGCCTCGAGCACGCATTCGCGCGCGGCGCCACCCTGATGGTTCTGATTCATCGTCTGTTCGAAAACCCGGTCATTCATAGCGCAGCGCCTCCGCCGGTCGCACCTTCGCGCCGCGCCAGCTCGGATAGAGCGTCGCGAGCGCGGACAGCACGAAAGCGATCACGCCGATCTTGATCACGTCGCCCGCGACGAGCTCGGACGGCAGCTCGCTGATGAAGTACACCGACGGCGGCAGGAACTGCACGCCGAACGCATGCTCGATCATCGGAATGAGCCACGGAATGCTCCACGCGATCAGGCAGCCGAGCGCGACGCCCGTCGCGGTGCCGACGAAGCCGATCGTCACGCCCTGCACGACGAAGATCTTCATGATGGAGCCCGGCTGCGCGCCGAGCGTGCGCAGGATCGCGATGTCCGCCTGCTTGTTCGTCACCGTCATCACGAGCGACGATACGAGGTTGAACGCCGCGACCGCGATGATCAGCGTGAGGATGATGAACATCATCCGCTTCTCGATCTGCACTGCGGAGAACCACGTCTTGTTCTGCTGCGTCCAGTCGCGGATATACAGGTCGCCCGACAGCGTGTGCGCGAGTTCGCGCGCGACCTGCGGCGCCTTCTGCATGTCCGTGAGACGCAGCCGCACGCCCGTCGGCGCGGGCAGCCTGAAGAGCGCCTGCGCGTCCTGGATGTCGATCATCGCAAGCGTGCTGTCGTATTCGTAATGGCCGGACTCGAAGATGCCGACCACGGTGAACTGCTTCAGGCGCGGCATCATCCCGGCCGGCGTGATCGTGCCCTCCGGCGCGACGAGCGTGACCTTGTCGCCGACGCCCACCCCGAGATTGCCCGCGAGCGCGTTGCCGAGCACGATCCCGAACTGGCCGGGCGCGAGCGCCGTGAGCGCGCCCGCCTTCATGTCCTTGCCGATGTCGGACACCTGCGGCTCGAGCGACGGCTCGACGCCGCGCAGCATCACGCCGCTCACCGCGTCCTGCCGCGTGAGAAGCGCCTGCGCGTCGACGTACGGCGCCGCGCCGATCACCGATCGATTCAGGCGCGCTTCCTTCGCGGTCAGTTGCCAGTCGGGCATCGAGCCCGTCGGCGAGAAAATCTCGACGTGCGCGAGCACCGACAGCATCCGGTCGCGCACCTCCTTCTGAAAGCCGTTCATCACCGACAGCACGACGATGAGCGCCGCGACGCCGAGCGCGATCCCGAGCATCGACACGAGCGCGATGAAGGAAATGAAGCCGTTGCCGGTCGTGCGTTTGCCGGCGCGCGTATAGCGCCAGCCGATCTGCCATTCGTACGGAAGTTTCAAGCGTATCCTTTCTGCTGGTTGGGACGCCGCGCGCTGCGCGAATCCGCGCGCCGCAAGCCGGGCCGACCCGGTTACGCGCGCAGTGTGCCACACAATGCTTAATCGGCCCTGAAAACGCTCCGGATCGGCGATACGCGCGCCGCACGAGTTCGGGCGACGCGCGCCGCATCGCTGCGCGCCCGGTCGACTCCGCGCTCACGCGAGCGGCGCGGCGCGCGCGACACCGACACCGACACCGACACCGATCGGCAATTTTACCAACGCGCGCCGCGCATCCGGTGCGTGGCGCGACGTCGGCGACCGACATTGCCGTTTGGCCTACAATGCGCACCATCATGCGTGCCCAACGTCTTCATTTCCTCGTGCCCTTCGCGCTGCCTTCGGCCGCCGACGCCGCGTCTTCCCTTCACACGCTCGACAGTCCCGCGCTCGCGAAGCTCGTCGCCCGCGCGCGGCTCGTCGAGCACACGGTCGGGGAGGATTTTCAGCGCACGCTGCCGCACGAGCGCTGGCTCGCGCGCCGGTTCGGCGCGATCGCCGGCGACGCCGACGACGCGCCGCTCGCGCCGTACATGCTCATGGCCGACGGCGGCACGCCCGGCGGCGACACATGGGCGTGCGTCGAGCCCGTGCACGTGCGGATCGCAACCGATCATCTCGTGCTGATCGATCCCGCGTCGCTCGAGATCGGCGACGACGAAGCCGCCGCGCTTCTCGACACCGCCCGCCCGTTGATCGAGGCGCTCGGCGTGAAGGTGCAGGCGCCGCACGCGTCGCGCTGGTATCTGTCGAGCCCGCAGCTCGCCGGACTCGCGGGCGCCCCGCCGCTGCGCGCGAGCGGCCGCAATATCGAGATCTGGCTGCCGCACGAGACGCGAACGGGCGAGCGCTCGCGCGCGTGGATGAAGCTGCAGAACGAGGTGCAGATGGCGTGGTTCCGGCATCCCGTCAACGAGGCGCGCGAAGCGCGCGGCTACCCGGCGATCAATTCGATCTGGTTCCACGCGCAAGGCGCGATGCGGCCCGTGACGAGCCCGTTCGCGCGCGTGCTGTCGCCCGCGCCCGGCGCGCGCGGGCTCGCGCTCGCCGCGGGCGCGGCCGCGGGCGAGCCGCCCGCGGCGTTCGCCGCGCTCGACGCCCGCGCGCCCGGCGCCCCATCGCAGCCGGACGGCGCGACGCTCGTCGAGCTCGACGCGCTGACGACGCCGTTCATCGAGCAGGACTGGGCGCGCTGGCACGACGCGCTCGCCGCGCTCGAACGCGACTGGTTCGCGCCCGCGCTCGGCGCGCTCGCGCGAGGGCGCATCGGCGAGCTCGCGCTCACGCTGTGCGGCGACACGAGCGCCGCGACGCTCGCCGCGACGCGCGGCGAGCTGCGCAAGTTCTGGCGCCGCCGCGCGCTTGCCTCCCTGTTCGAATAACGACAACCGTTTCGCATGACCCGCATCGTCACCCGCCCAGCTGTCCCCGCCGCGCTCGACGCGCTCGCCCGCCACGGGCTGCATCCCGTGCTCGCCCGCCTGTACGCGGCGCGCGGAATCGCGTCGCCCGCCGACGTCGAAACCGCGCTGTCGCGCCTCGTGCCGCCCGCGCAGCTCAAAGGCTGCGCGGACGCCGCCGCGCTCCTCGCCGATGCGCTCGAAGCCGGCCGCAAGATGCTCGTCGTCGCCGATTACGACTGCGACGGCGCGACCGCCTGCGCGGTCGCCGTGCGCGGCTTGCGGATGTTCGGCGCGAAGATCGACTACCTCGTGCCGAACCGCTTCGAATACGGCTACGGGCTCACGCCCGAGATCGTCGAGCTCGCGGCCGCGAGAAAGCCCGATCTGCTGATCACCGTCGACAACGGAATCGCGAGCGTCGACGGCGTCGCAGCCGCGAACGCGCGCGGCATCGACGTGCTCGTCACCGATCACCACCTGCCCGGCGACACGCTGCCCGCCGCACGCGCGATCGTCAATCCGAACCAGCCCGGCTGCGCGTTCCCGAGCAAGCACATCGCGGGCGTCGGCGTGATGTTCTACGTGCTGCTCGCGCTGCGCGCCGAGCTGCGCGCGCGCGGCGCGTTCGGCGACGCCCGCCCCGAGCCGCGGCTCGACGGCCTCCTCGACCTCGTCGCGCTCGGCACGGTGGCCGACGTCGTGCGCCTCGACGGCAACAATCGCGTGCTCGTCGCGCAGGGCCTGCAGCGGATTCGCAACGGACGGATGCAGCCCGGCGTCGCCGCGCTCTTTCGCGCGGCCGCGCGCGACGCGCGCAGCGCATCGGGCTTCGATCTCGGCTTCGGCCTCGGCCCGCGCCTGAACGCGGCGGGCCGCCTGTCGGACATGTCGCTCGGCATCGAATGCCTGACGACGGACGACGTCGGCCGCGCATGGGAGCTCGCGCAGCAGCTCGACGCGATGAACCGCGAGCGGCGCGAGATCGAGGCCGGCATGCAGCAGCAGGCGCTCGCCGATCTCGCATCGGTCGATCCCGCCGAAGCGGCGACGATCACGCTCTTCAACCCCGAGTGGCACCAGGGCGTGATCGGGATCGTCGCGGGCCGGCTGAAGGAGCGCTTCCATCGGCCGGCGTTCACGTTCGCGCACGCGGACGGCAGCGGCGCGCGCGTGAAGGGCTCCGGCCGCTCGATTCCCGGTTTTCATCTGCGCGACGCGATCGACCTGATCTCGAAGCGCGAGCCCGATCTGATCGTCACGTTCGGCGGCCACGCGATGGCGGCGGGCGTCACGCTCGACACCGGGAACGTGCCGCGCTTTGCCGCCGCGTTCGAGGCGGTCGCGCGCGAATGGCTGTCCGACGACGCGCTCGCGCGCGTGATCGAGACGGACGGCGATCTCGAGGATGCGTACTTCACGCCGCAGGTCGTCGAGCTGCTCGATGCGGCCGTCTGGGGCCAGGGCTTCCCGGCGCCCCTTTTCTCCGGCGAATTCGACGTGGCGTCGCAGGCGCTCGTCAAGGACAAGCACCTGAAGCTGCAATTGATGCGCGGCCGCCAGCGCTTCAACGCGATCTGGTTCAACCACGCGGAGCCGCTGCCCGCGCGCGCGACGCTCGCGTTCCGGCTCGCGAGCGATACGTGGAACGGGACGACACGCGTGCAACTGATCGTCGAGCACGCCGCATAACGCGCGCGGCCCCGTCGGCCGCCTCGTTGCCGCGCGCCGATCCGCCCCGGATGACTGGCGAGCCGCCTCCATCCCGCGGCGGCGGCGCGCCCGCCGCGCCGCCGCAACCCGAATCCACGCGCCTCGCGCCGCGCCGCATGCGGCCGCCCGCCCGCAACCGCACCGGCCGGGGTCCCCGATCAGCTATAATTTCCCCTTTTCACGAAGCGTCAAAAGCGAACAAGATCATGGAAGCGGAACGTCTGAACGCGATCGAAAGCTCCCTCGCGGACCTGCGCCGGCGCGCGGGCGAGCTACGGGGGTATCTTTGACTACGACGTCAAGTCCGAACGTCTAGCCGAAGTCAACAAGCAGCTCGAAGATCCGAACGTCTGGAACGACTCGAAGAACGCCCAGGCGCTCGGCCGCGAAAAGAAGTCGCTCGAGGGTGTCGTCACGACGCTCACCGAGCTCGACAACGACCTGCGCGACGCGCAGGATCTGTTCGACCTTGCTCGCGAGGAAAACGACGAGGACACGCTCGTCGCGACCGAATCCGACGCGGCGAAGCTCGAGGCGCGCGTCGCCGACATCGAATTCCGCCGGATGTTCTCGAACCCGGCCGATCCGAACAACTGCTTCATCGACATCCAGGCGGGCGCGGGCGGCACCGAGGCGTGCGACTGGGCGTCGATGCTGCTGCGCCAGTACCTGCGCTACTGCGAGCGCAAGGGCTTCAAGGCCGAAGTGCTCGAAGAGTCCGACGGCGACGTCGCCGGCATCAAGAACGCGACGATCAAGGTGTCGGGCGATTACGCGTACGGCTACCTGCGCACCGAAACGGGCATTCACCGCCTCGTGCGCAAGTCGCCGTTCGATTCGTCGGGCGGCCGCCACACGTCGTTCTCGTCGGTGTTCGTGTATCCGGAGATCGACGACTCGATCGAAGTCGAGATCAACCCGGCCGACCTTCGCATCGACACCTACCGCGCGTCGGGCGCGGGCGGTCAGCACATCAACAAGACCGATTCGGCCGTGCGGATCACGCACATGCCGACGGGCATCGTCGTCCAGTGCCAGAACGACCGCTCGCAGCACCGCAACCGCGCGGAAGCGATGGCGATGCTGAAGTCGCGCCTCTTCGAAGCCGAGCTGCGCAAGCGCCAGGCCGAGCAGGACAAGCTCGAATCGAGCAAGACCGACGTGGGCTGGGGCCACCAGATCCGCTCGTACGTGCTCGACCAGAGCCGCGTGAAGGATCTGCGCACGAACGTCGAAATGAGCAACACGAAGGCCGTCCTCGACGGCGACCTCGACGACTTCATCAGCGCGAGCCTCAAACAGGGCGTGTAAGCGCCCCTCGCGCGGGCGCGGCGCCAAGCCGGCCCGCGCCCCGCTGCCGCATCACCCTCGAACCCGACCATCATGACCGAACCGATCCAACCGCAGGCCGCTGTCGCAGCGGACGAAAACCAGATCGTCGCGGAACGCCGCGACAAGCTGCGCGCGCTGCGCGACCAAGGCATCGCCTATCCGAACGACTTCCAGCCGACGCACCACGCGGCCGATCTGCAGACCGCATACGCGGACGCCGACAAGGAAGCGCTCGAGGCGAAGTCGCTCGAGGTCGCGATCGCCGGCCGGATGATGCTCAAGCGCGTGATGGGCAAGGCGAGCTTCGCGACGGTGCAGGACGGCTCGGGTCAGATCCAGTTCTTCGTGACGCCCGCCGACGTCGGCGCGGAAACGTACGATGCGTTCAAGAAGTGGGACCTGGGCGACATCGTCGCCGCGCGCGGCGTGCTGTTTCGCACGAACAAGGGCGAGCTGTCGGTGAAGTGCACGCAGCTGCGGCTGCTCGCGAAGGCGCTGCGCCCGCTGCCCGACAAGTTCCACGGCCTCGCTGACCAGGAAACGCGCTATCGCCAGCGCTACGTCGACCTGATCGTCACGCCCGAGACGCGCACGACGTTTCGCGCGCGCACGAAGGCGATCGCGTCGATCCGCAAGTTCATGGGCGACGCCGATTTCATGGAAGTCGAGACGCCGATGCTGCACCCGATCCCGGGCGGCGCGGCCGCGAAGCCGTTCGTCACGCATCACAACGCGCTCGACATGGAAATGTTCCTGCGCATCGCGCCCGAGCTGTACCTGAAGCGCCTCATCGTCGGCGGCTTCGAGCGCGTGTTCGAGATCAACCGGAATTTCCGCAACGAGGGCGTGTCGCCGCGCCACAATCCGGAATTCACGATGATGGAGTTCTACGCCGCGTACACCGACTACCGCTGGCTGATGGACTTCACCGAGCGGCTGATCCGCCAGGCGGCCGTGGACGCGCTCGGCACCGCGACGATCCAGTACCAGGGCCGCGAGCTCGATCTCGCGCAACCGTTTCATCGCCTGACGATCACGCAGGCGATCCAGAAGTACGCGCCCAGCTACACGGATGGCCAACTGTCGGACGACGCGTTCCTGCGCAGCGAACTGAAGCGCCTCGGCGTCGACGTCACGCAGCCCGCGTTCCTGAACGCCGGCATCGGCGCGCTGCAGCTCGCCCTCTTCGAGGAAACCGCGGAAGCGCAACTGTGGGAGCCGACCTTCATCATCGACTACCCGATCGAAGTGTCGCCGCTCGCGCGCGAATCGGACACGGTGGCCGGCATCACCGAGCGTTTCGAGCTCTTCATCACCGGCCGCGAAATCGCGAACGGGTTCTCGGAGCTGAACGATCCCGAAGACCAGGCCGCGCGCTTCAAGAAGCAGGTCGAACAGAAGGACGCGGGCGACGAGGAAGCGATGTTCTTCGATGCGGACTACATCCGCGCGCTCGAATACGGGATGCCTCCGACAGGCGGCTGCGGGATCGGCATCGACCGTCTCGTGATGCTGCTGACCGACAGCCCGACGATCCGCGACGTGCTGCTGTTCCCGCACCTGCGTCGCGAGGACTGACGCCACGCAAACCGCCCTCCGCGCCCGCCCTTCGTTCGCTTGGGTTCGCCTCGGCCCGCTTTCGCCGGGCGGCGCGCGATGGAGAACGGCGGCGGGCGGCGGCCAGCCCCGTCTGCTTTGTAACCACCCGTAAATCCCGGCCGCCGCGCCGCCCCTTTCTTCCGTCCCCTTCTTCACGCCGCCTTTGCGCCGCTTGCGCGGGCGGGCGTTTGACAGTGTTTGACACGCAAGTTTGCGCAGCGAATCGTTACAACTTGAAACGGCGCGCCCAGGGTGTTTGATCGACACTAGCTCCAGAAAATAACGCACCACCATGTGCGCCAGGAGAGTCGAAAATGGACAACCAGAACACCACCACGCAACAACGTCAGCGCCTCCATCCGCTCGTCGCGACGGCGGCGGGCGCCGTCATCGTCGCGAGCCTCGCGGCGACGGCGGCCATCACCGGCGTGTTCCCGAAAGCGAGCAGCACCGACGCGCAAAACCCGCAGACGCAGGCCGCGCTGATCGCATCGCAGCCGGCCGTCGACACGGCCGCCGCGGCAAGCGCCGCGCTCGCCGCGCAAGCCGCGCAGCAACAGGCTGCCCAGCAGCAACCGCGGGCGGTCGCGCAAGCCGCGCCGAAGCCGGCCTCGCATCAAACGACGCGCCATCATCACAAGACATCCGCGGCACCGCAGCCGCCGCAATATGCGCAACAGCCGTATCCGCAACAGCAGCAATCGACGTACTGCGCGAGCTGCGGCACCGTTGCCTCGATCGTGCCGGTGCGCACGGCGGGCACGAGTTCCGGGATCGGCGCGATCGGCGGCGCGGCCGCGGGCGGCCTCGTCGGCAACCAGTTCGGCCGCGGCAACGGCCGCACCGCGATGACGATCCTGGGCGCGCTGGGCGGCGGTCTCGCCGGCAACGTAGTCGAGAAGCAGGTTCGCAGCGAAACGGATTATCAGGTCCAGGTGCAGATGCAGGACGGCTCGACGCGCACGTTCACGTACCGCAACCCGCCGCCGTTCGGCCAAGGCCAGCGCGTGCGCGTGGAGAACGGCACGCTCGTCGGCGCGTGACGTCGAGCGCGCGGCGTGACGGCCGCGCGCACCCTTCGCCGCTCCGGCCGAGGCGACGCTTCGCCCGCCCTCCCGTCGGAGACAAAAAAACGGCCCGTGATTGCCTCACGGGCCGTTTTTCCTTGAATCTTCTTCGAATGCTTGCGGGAAATTGCGCGTCGCCGCGCCGCCGCCGCATCGTCGCGCACGCACGACCGCGGCGTGTGATCGAATCTCGCCGCGCAACGCGCGCTAGCGTCGCGCCGCGTCAATCCTCGTCGTCGAAGTCCGATTCGTCGATCCAGTGCGCCTGGATCGCCTCGAGGATCTTTTCGCCCGAATGGCCCGGATCGTCGTCGAAGCCGTCGAGATCGAGCACCCACTGGCGCAGTTCGGTGAAGCGGATCGTCTTCGGGTCGACGTCCGGATGCTTGTCCGCGAGCGCGATCGCGATCTCGCGGGAATCGGTCCATTTCATCGTCGAACCTCCTCGCCGTCAGTGATTTTCCTTCGCGTGGTTGATCGAGTACTTCGGAATCTCGACGACCAGATCCACGCCTTCCTTCACGATCGCCTGGCACGAAAGGCGCGATGTCGGCTCGAGGCCCCACGCCTTGTCGAGCAGATCGTCCTCGTCCTCCTCGGACGGCTCGAGCGCGTTGAAGCCCTCGCGGATGATCACGTGGCACGTCGTGCACGCGCACGACTTCTCGCACGCATGCTCGATCTCGACGCCATTGTCGAGCAGGTTGTCGCAGATGCTCTTGCCGGGCACGGCGTCGATCACCGCGCCGTCCGGGCACAATTCGACGTGCGGCAGTACTACGAGTTGAGGCATGTTCGTTCCGTTCGTTCAGCCAGTGCGCGGCTCGCCGCCGCGCCGTCCATCGCCGCGCCGGCGGCCAGCCGGCCGCACGGCGCGGTTCGTATTCAGATCTCGTCGAGCTTGCGGCCGGCGAGCGCGCGCTTGATGCTCTTGTTCATCCTGCGTGCGGCGAATTCATCGGTGCCCTCGGCGAGCGCCTTCGTCGCCGCGTCGATCGCGTTCGCGTCGTCGCCCGGCGCGAGCGCGCGCAGCGACGCGACAAGCGCCTCGACCGTCGCGCGCTCGCTTGCGTCGAGCAGATCGCCGTCGGCGGCAAGCGCCGCCTCCGTCGCCTCGACGAGGCGCTGCGCCTCGACCTGCGCCTCGCGCAGCGCGCGCGCGCGCATGTCGACTTCGGCCGTCTTGAAGCTGTCTTCGAGCATCCGCGCGATGTCGTCGTCGCCGAGGCCGTACGACGGCTTCACGACGACCGACGCCTCGACGCCCGAATGCTGCTCGCGCGCGAACACCGACAGCAGGCCGTCGGCGTCGACCTGATAGGTCACGCGAATCCGCGCGGCGCCCGCCGCCATCGGCGGAATGCCGCGCAGCTCGAAGCGCGCGAGCGACCGGCAATCGGATACGAGCTCGCGCTCGCCCTGCACGACATGGATCGCCATCGCCGTCTGGCCGTCCTTGAACGTCGTGAATTCCTGCGCGCGCGCGACGGGAATCGTCGAATTGCGCGGAATGATCTTCTCGACGAGGCCGCCCATCGTCTCGACGCCGAGCGACAGCGGGATCACGTCGAGCAGCAGCCAGTCGTCGCCGCCGCTGCGGTTGCCCGCGAGCAGATCCGCCTGGATCGCCGCGCCGAGCGCGACGACCTGATCCGGATCGAGGTTGACGAGCGGGGGCTGACCGAAGTATTTCTCGACCGCGTCGCGGATCACCGGCATGCGCGTCGCGCCGCCGACGAGCACGACGCCCTTGATGTCGGCCGCGCTCACCCGCGCGTCGCGCAGCGCCTTGCGGGTCGGCGCGAGCGTGCGTTGCACGAGCGGCTCGACGAGCGCGGCGAACGTATCGCGCGTGATCGTCTGCACGAGCTTCTCGCCCGTCGACAGCTTCACGTCGAGCTGCGCCTGCTGCGCGGCCGACAGCGCCTCCTTCACGCCGCGCACGCGATCGAGCAGCAGGCGCACGTCCTCGGGCGCGAGCGCAGCCGCGTCGAGCCCCGCCTGCACGAGCACGTGCGCGAACAGCAGATGATCGAAATCGTCGCCGCCGAGCGCGGAATCGCCGCCCGCCGCGAGCACTTCGAACACGCCCTTCGTGAGCTTCAGGATCGACAGATCGAACGTGCCGCCGCCGAGGTCGTAGACCGCGTAGAGGCCCTCCGCGCCGTTGTCGAGCCCGTACGCGATCGCGGCCGCGGTCGGCTCGTTCAACAGGCGCAGCACGTTCAGGCCCGCGAGCCGCGCGGCGTCCTTCGTCGCCTGACGCTGCGCATCGTCGAAATACGCGGGCACCGTGATCACCGCGCCGACGAGGTCGTCGCCGAGCGTATCCTCCGCACGTTGCCGCAGCGTCGCGAGAATTTCCGCCGATACCTCGACCGGGCTCTTCACGCCGTCGACCGTGCGGATCTGCACCATGCCGGGCGCATCGACGAATTCGTACGGCGCGTTCGCCGCACCTTCGACTTCCGCCTTGCCGCGCCCCATGAAGCGCTTGACCGACACGATCGTGTTGCGCGGATCGATCGCGGCCTCTTCCTTGGCGGCATGGCCGATCCGGCGGCCGCCCTTCTCCAGATAGCGGACGACGGACGGCAGCAGCACGCGGCCCGTATCGTCGGGCAACGCTTCCGGAATGCTGTTGCGCACCGCCGCGACGAGCGAATTCGTCGTGCCGAGGTCGATGCCGACGGCGAGGCGCCGCTGATGCGGCGCGGGCGCCATGCCGGGTTCGGAAATTTGCAGTAAAGCCATTTCTTGTGTTCGATGAGGGCCGAAGCCCCGCTTGCATCGCGTGCGTAAAGCGCGCGGTTAATGTTCGAGGCGCTCGATCTGAGCGCCGATCTCGGCCGATACGCGCTCGACGAACATCAGTTGCCGCACGGCCTCGGCGGCGCCCTGGTCCGAGCCGCTATCGAGCAGCGAACCCAGCTTCGCAAGGCGCGCGCGCCGTTCGTCGCGCAATTCGTCGAGGAGCGCGTCGAGCTCGCCGACGTTCTTCGCGGCCGCCGCATCCTCGATGCGCTCGCGCCACTCCATCTGCTGCATCAGGAACGCCGGCTCCATCGCCGTGTTGTTCTCCGCGCCAACATCGACGCCGCGCAGGTGCAGCAGGTACGTCGCCCGCTTGAGCGGATCGCGCAGCGTCTGGTACGCCTCGTTCGCGCGCGTCGCCCATTGCATCGCGACGCGCTTTTGCGCATCGCCCGCCGCGGCGAAGCGGTCCGGGTGCACCTGCGACTGCACGGCGCGGTACGCGGCGTCGAGCGTGGGCTCGTCGAGCGCGAACTGCGCCGGCAAATGAAAGAGTTCGAAGTGGCTGTCCTTCAGCGAAACCATCGCGTAGTCGCTCTCGCGCTCAACTCGTTGTCGACTGCGGCACGACGTCGACCGAAGTGCCGCCCATTAAAAAGGCGGCCCGCGCCGCCTCTTGCCCGCCTCGCGCGGAGCGCCGTCACACGCGGAACGATTCGCCGCAGCCGCACTCGTCCTTCACGTTGGGATTGTTGAACTTGAACCCCTCGTTCAACCCCTCGCGCGCGAAGTCGAGCTCCGTGCCGTCGATGTACGCCAGGCTTTTCGGGTCGACGAAGACTTTCACGCCATGGCTTTCGAACATCTGATCCTCAGGCGTGAGCTCATCGACGTACTCGAGCTTGTACGCGAGGCCCGAGCAGCCGGTCGTGCGCACGCCGAGCCGCAGGCCCAGCCCCTTGCCGCGCCGCGTCAGATACTTCTGCACATGTTGCGCAGCCTTTTCGGTCAGTGTGATAGCCATAGTGTCCTTCTTCGCACGAAGCCGGCTTCGTGCGTCATGCGTCCAAACCCAAACCCGCCGTCCGTCGAACCCGCCACGCCGCTTACGCGGCGGCCTTGCCGTCTTCGGCCGTTTCGTGGCGCTTCTTGTAGTCGGCCACGGCCGCCTTGATCGCGTCTTCCGCGAGGATCGAGCAGTGGATCTTCACGGGCGGCAGCGCGAGTTCCTCGGCGATCTGCGTGTTCTTGATCGCGAGCGCCTCGTCGAGCGTCTTGCCCTTCACCCACTCGGTGACGAGCGAGCTCGACGCGATCGCCGACCCGCAACCGTAGGTCTTGAACTTCGCGTCTTCGATCACGCCGTTCTCGCCGACGCGGATCTGCAGCTTCATCACGTCGCCGCACGCGGGCGCGCCGACCATGCCGGTGCCCACCGCGTCGTCGTCCTTCGCGAACGAGCCGACGTTACGCGGATTTTCGTAGTGATCCAGAACCTTGTTGCTGTATGACATGACTCAAACTCCTTGCTTCGTTTCGTCTGCGCGGCGCTCAGTCGCCCGCGAAAAATCCGCTGCGCTCAGTGCGCCGCCCATTCGATCGTCGACAGATCGATGCCGTCCTGATGCATCTCCCAAAGCGGCGACAGGTCGCGCAGCTTCGCGATCTTGCTCTTCAGCAGGTCGATCACGTAGTCGACTTCCTGCTCCGTCGTGAAACGGCCGACCGTGAAGCGGATCGAGCTGTGCGCGAGCTCGTCGTTGCGGCCGAGCGCGCGCAGCACGTACGACGGCTCGAGCGAAGCCGACGTGCACGCGGAGCCCGACGACACCGCGACGTCCTTGATCGCCATGATCAGCGATTCGCCTTCGACAAAATTGAAGCTGATGTTCAGGTTGTGCGGAATCCGGTGCTCGAGATCGCCGTTCACGTAGGTTTCGTCGATTTCCGACAGGCCGCGCAGCAGCTTGTCGCGCAGCATCCGGATGCGCTCGTTCTCGGTCGCCATCTCTTCGCGCGCGATCCGGAACGCCTCGCCCATGCCGACGATCTGGTGCGTCGGCAGCGTGCCCGAGCGCATCCCGCGCTCGTGGCCGCCGCCATGCATCTGCGCCTCGATGCGCACGCGCGGCTTGCGGCGCACGTACAGCGCGCCGATGCCCTTCGGGCCGTAGGTCTTGTGCGCGGAGAACGACATCAGGTCGACCTTCAGCTTCGCGAGGTCGATCTCGACCTTGCCCGTCGCCTGCGCGGCGTCGACGTGGAAGATGATGCCCTTCTCGCGGCAGATCGCGCCGATCGCCTCGATGTCCTGGATCACGCCGATCTCGTTGTTCACGTGCATCACCGATGCAAGGATCGTGTCCGGGCGCAGCGCGGCCTTGAACACGTCGAGATCGACGAGGCCGTTGTCCTTCACGTCGAGATAGGTCACCTCGAAGCCTTCGCGCTCGAGCTCGCGGCAGGTGTCGAGCACCGCCTTGTGCTCGGTCTTCACGGTGACGATGTGCTTGCCCTTGCCCTGATAGAAGTGCGCGGCGCCCTTGATCGCAAGGTTGTCGGACTCCGTCGCGCCGGACGTCCAGATGATTTCGCGCGGATCGGCGTTGACGAGGGCGGCCACCTGCTCGCGCGCCTCTTCGACCGCGCGCTCCGCGTCCCAGCCGTATGCGTGGCTGCGCGACGCCGGGTTGCCGAACTGCTCGCGCAGATACGGCACCATCTTGTCGACCACGCGCGGATCGACGGGCGTCGTCGCGCTGTAGTCCATGTAGATGGGCAGGTGGGGGATCTCGTTGTTCATCTATCGCTCCGGGTATGCGTTCAGTGCGGGGACTATTCGTTATGCGCGTTGTGCGGGCCGCGTTCAGTGCGCGGCGCTCATGAGCTCGCGATGTTGAAGACCGAATTCGGGCCGAGCGGAATCGAGCGCACCGGCTCGACGCTCGCCGCGACGGGCTCGGGCTTGCGCTTGTCGCGCAGCACGGCGGGCGTGCCTTCGCGGGCGCGCTGCTGATCGACGAGATCCTGCAGCGACACCGAATCGAGGTATTCGACCATCTTCTGGTTCAGCGTCGACCAGAGCTCGTGCGTCATGCAATGGCCGTCGGGCTGCTTCGAGCCTTCGCACGTGCCCTTGCCGCCGCATTGGGTCGCATCGAGCGGCTCGTCGACCGCGATGATGATGTCGGCGACCGTCACGTCCTGCGCACGGCGCGCGAGGTTGTAGCCGCCGCCCGGTCCGCGGACCGATTCGACGATTTCATGCCGGCGCAGCTTGCCGAACAATTGCTCGAGGTAGGAGAGCGAAATCCGCTGGCGCTGGCTGATGCCTGCAAGCGTCACCGGGCCTTGCTCCTGGCGCAGCGCCAAGTCGATCATCGCCGTGACGGCGAAACGGCCTTTGGTGGTGAGTCTCATGGTATTGAATGGGCAGCAATCTTGACGATTTTGGTCAAGTATAAATATTTGACAAATTTAGTCAAGTATCCCTGCCACTAAAAGGGGTTGTATGCGGCGCTTCAGCGTGCCGTTTCGCGCAGGCTTTCGAGGAGGCCGCGGCACGCGTCCTCGCACTGATCGAGCACCTGTTCGAAACCACGCGCGCCGCCGAAATACGGATCGGCGATTTCGCCCGCCGATCCGTCGCCCGCGTACGCCATCAGGAGCCGGATCTTGCCCCGATATTGCGGCGGGCAGCGCTTGCGCAACTCCGCAAGATTGGCGCAATCCATCGCGAGCACGAGATCGAAGCGTTCGAAATCGGCGTCGCCGATCTGCCGCGCCCGCAACGTCGACAGATCGTAGCCCCGCGCACGCGCCGCTTGCTGCGCGCGTGCGTCGGGCGCCTCGCCGACATGCCAGTCGCCCGTGCCGGCCGAATCGATCTCGATCACGGCGTCAAGCCCCGCTGCCGCCACCTGATGACGCATCACCCCTTCCGCGGTGGGCGAGCGGCAGATGTTGCCGAGGCAGACGAAACAGATCGCGACGCTTTTCATTGTGCTGCCGGACACTCGCGGCGAATCGCTCGGACGAGCAACGCGCCATTATACAAAGGCGCGCCGATTCCCGCTTGCGCCGGATTCAGCTTCACAGCGCCTTCGGACCGGCGAGCGGCGCGACGCGCGATGCGGCGGGCAGCGGCTGCGACGTATCGTCGACGAGCCCGTACGACACCGCGCGCGCGAGTTCGGCCGACGCGTCGCGCGTGCCCGCCGGAGCGCGCTGCGGCGCGGCTTCGGACAGATACAGGTATGCGGCGGCGGCGAGCGGCACGACGATCGCAAGCGGCCAGTACATCGATATTGTCTTTCTCATGATGCGACCTCTCTCGGCTGGTGCATCGGGCATTCCCCAATGCTGATGTCGAGATTCTATAGACCGCACCTATCGGGATAAATCCACGAATAGCGAACGCAGTGTTGTCGCCCGATGAACAGTCGCGGCGCGACGCGTACGCCGCGCGTGCGCGCCATCGGATCAGCGCTTGGAAGACGGATCGAGATGCGTGCGCGATGCCGCGTACAGCTCACGGAAAGTCCGGCCCGCGGGCGCCGGGATGTCGCGCGTATCGGTCCAGCCCCGCGCGAACGGCAAGCGTCCGAGCGTGCCCGCCACGCCGCCCGCCGTGCCGCCCGCGCGCTCGAGCGCACGGGCCGCGAGCTTCGTCGCGAGCGCGTACAGCGCCGGCCGCCGCGCGAAGAAGCCCCAAGCGGCGAGCGCCGCACGCTCGCGCCACGGCCGCAGGCGCCGCTCGACCTGCTTCTCGCGCAGCTTGCGCAGCAAGCCGGAAATCGGGATTCCGACCGGGCAGACACTGTCGCACTCGCCGCAGAGCGTCGCCGCCTGCGGCAAGTCGAGCGCACGGCCGAGCCCGACATAGCTCGGCGTCAGCACCGAGCCCATCGGCCCCGGATACACCCAGCCGTACGCGTGCCCGCCGACTTTCTGGTACACCGGGCAATGGTTCATGCACGCGCCACAGCGGATGCAGCGGAGCATCTCCTGGAATTCGCCGCCAATGAGCCCGCTGCGGCCGCCGTCGACGAGCACGACGTACGAATGCTCGGGGCCGTCCTCGTCGCCGTCGCCGCGCACGCCGGTCAACAGCGAGAAATAGTTCGAAGTCTTCTGCCCGGTCGCCGAGCGCGGCAACAGGCGCATCGCGGTCGCGAGATCCTCGAGCGTCGGCAGCACTTTCTCGATCCCCGTCACCGCCACGTGCACGCGCGGCAGCACCGTGCACATCCCTTCGTTGCCCTCGTTCGTCACGAGCGCGACGGAGCCCGTCTCGGCGATCACGAAATTGCCGCCCGTCACGCCCATGTCCGCCGACAGGAAATGCGGACGCAGCACCTCGCGGGCCTCGCGGGTCATCTCCGGAATCTCGGTGAGACGCGGCCGCCCGTGCGTCTTCGCGAACAGCTCGGCCACCTCCTCCTTGTCCCGGTGCAGCACGGGCGCAATGATGTGGCTCGGCGGCTCATTGCCGTTGATCTGCAGGATGTATTCGCCGAGATCCGTCTCGATCGACTGTACGCCGAGCTGGCCGAGCACCGCGTTGAGATTCGCTTCCTCGGTCACCATCGATTTCGTCTTGATGACCTTCTTCACGTCGTGCCGGCGCGCGATGTCCGCGACGAGCTTCGCCGCATCGTCGGTCGTCTGCGCGTACAGCACGGTCGTCCCGCGCCGCGCCGCCTCGCGCTCGAACATCTCGAGCCACACGTCGAGCCGCTCGAGCGCTCGGTTGCGGCGCGCCTTCAACTCGGCGCGCGTCGCGACGAAATCGATCTGCGTGACGGCCTCGGCGCGACCCGACACGAATTTCGTCGATAGCCGCCTGAGGTTTTCCTGCAGGCGCGCATCGGCGAGCTTCTCGCCGGCGCGCGCCTTGAAATGCATCGATTGAACTTGCATGGCGGTTCGTGGGGTTCGTGAATCTCGTCGTGGTTTCGTATCGGCGATCGGCAGCGCTCGACGCGGCAGGCGCGGCAGATCGTCCGGGGAGAGACGCTCAGACGTCGCCCGCGAGCACCTGCGCGACATGCAGCACGCGCGTGTCGCGGTCGCCCATGCGGCGTAGCCGCCCCTCGATGTTCAGCATGCAGCCGAGATCGCCGAGCACGACCGCGCCTGCGCCCGTCGCGCGCACGTTCGCGCACTTCTCGTCGACGATCGCGGTCGAAATGTTGCCGTACTTCACCGCGAACGTGCCGCCGAAGCCGCAGCAGTGCTCGCAGTCTTTCATCTCGTCGACGGCGACGCCGCGCTGCGCGAGCAGCGCGCGCGGCTGCGCCTTCACGCCGAGCTCGCGCAGTCCGGAGCACGAATCGTGGTACGTGACGGGCCCCTTGAATTCGCCCGGCTCGAGCGTCACCCGTGCGACGTTGACGAGGAAGTCGGTCAGCTCGTAGACCTTCGTGCGCAGACGCCCGTAGCGCGCCATCAATTCGGGATCGTCGCGGAAGAGATCGCCGTAATGCACCCGGATCATCCCGCCGCACGAGCCCGACGGCACGACGACGTAGTCGAGCGCCTCGAACTCGTCGAGCGTCTTTTCGGCGAGATCGCGCGCGAGCGCGCGCTCGCCCGAGTTGTACGCGGGCTGGCCGCAGCAGGTCTGCGTGGGCGGCACGACGACTTCGCAGCCCGCCTGCTTCAGCAGCTTGAGCGCCGAAAAGCCGATCTCGGGCCGCATCAGGTCGACGACGCACGTGACGAACAATCCGACTCGCATAGGCGCTCCTTCGAGAAAACGAAGCTCATTATCCGCCGTTCGCGCGGCGACACCAACGCCATCGCGCAAAGACATGCCGCGGGCGACGCCGAACGAGGACTTCCTCGAACACCGTTCGCTTTTTTCACGATACGAGATACAATCGTCGCATTGGTATTTGATGCGGCAACCGATTTCCCACGATGAGCAACCCGAACCCGGATTCCAAAACGTCGATCCAGGTGATCGAACGGATGATGCGGCTCCTCGATGCGCTCGCCGCGCACAGCGACCCGGTCAGCCTGAAGGAGCTCGCGCAGCGCACCGAGCTGCATCCGTCCACCGCGCACCGGATCTTGAACGACATGGTGACCTGCCGCCTCGTCGACCGGTCCGATCCCGGCACGTATCGGCTCGGCATGCGCCTGCTCGAGCTCGGCAACCTCGTGAAGGCGCGCCTGTCGGTGCGGGACGCGGCGCTGATGCCGATGCGCGAGCTGCACCGGCTGACGGGGCAGACCGTGAACCTGTCGGTGCGCCAGGGCGACGAAATCGTCTACATCGAGCGCGCGTACTCGGAGCGCTCCGGGATGCAGGTCGTGCGCGCGATCGGCGGCCGCGCGCCGCTGCACCTGACCTCGGTCGGCAAGCTGTTCCTCGCGGCCGACGAGACGTCGCGGGTGCGCGCGTACGCGACGCGCACGGGCCTTGCCGGCCATACGCAGAACAGCATCACCGACCTGCCGAAGCTCGAGCGCGAATTGACGCTCGTGCGCCAGCAAGCATGCGCGCGCGACAACGAGGAACTGGAGCTGGGCGTGCGCTGCATCGCAGCCGGCATCTATGACGATTCGGGCAAGCTGGTCGCGGGGCTGTCTCTGTCCGCGCCCGCCGACCGGCTGCAGGATGCGTGGCTCGGCCAGTTGAGCCGCACGGCGCTCACGATCTCCGAATCGCTCGGCTATCGTCCGGAAACCGCGAAGGAAATCGACGCGCCGGCGCAAAAGCAGGCGTAGTAGGCGCGCTTGCGTCTGCCGGCCGCCTTCCGCGGTCGGCGCGAACGAAAAAAGCCCCGCATTCGCGGGGCTTTTTGCTGAGTGGCGCCACGCTTGGCGCCACGATCGAGCGGCCGTGCGATCAGGTTCCGCCCGTCGACGTGTTCGCCGCCGTCAGGCGCTCGCCGCCGCCGTTGTCGAGCCAGTTGCGAACGCGCGACGCATCGGCGAAGCGTGAATACTTCCCGAAAGAATCGAGCAGCACCATCACGATCGGACGGCCATGAATCGTCGTCTGCATCACGAGACACTCGCCCGCTTCGTTGATGAAGCCCGTCTTCTGCAGGCCGATGTCCCACGACGGGTTGCGCACGAGCGCGTTCGTGCTGTTGTACGCGAGCATCCGCTTGCCGGTGTTGACCTCGTAGCTGCGATCGGTCGAGAACTTGCGGATGAGCGGGTACTGGTACGCCGCGTTCACCATCTTCACGAGATCGCGCGCGCTCGACACGTTCTGGCTCGACAGGCCCGTCGAATTCTCGAAGTGCGTGTCGTTCATGCCGAGCGACTTCGCCTTCGCGTTCATCGCCGCGATGAACGCCGGGCGGCCGCCCGGGTAGTAGCGCGACAGCGCGGCCGCGGCGCGGTTCTCCGAGGCCATCAGCGCGATGTGCAGCATGTCCTCGCGCGACAGCACCGAGCCGACCGACAAGCGAGAACCCGTACCCTTCTCGTAATCGCGGTCTTCGTCGGTCACGTCGATTTGCTCGGTGAGCGGCGCCTTCGAATCGAGGACGACCATCGCGGTCATCAGCTTCGTGATCGACGCGATCGGCACCACCGCGCGCGAATTCTTGTCGAAGAGCGGCTCGGCGGTGTTCTGGTCGACGACGTACGCGACGCTCGAGCGCAGCGCGAGCGAATCGGGCGTCTCATGCAGGCCGAACGCCTGGCCGACCGACGGCGGACGCGGCTGGAACGCGACGCGGCGCACGCCGCTGCGGTGATGCCGGCCATTCGACACGTAGGTCACGCGCTTGCGCGCGCCTTTCGCGCGCGGCTCGGCGCTCGACGACGCGGCGCGCAGCGATTTCTTCGCCGGGCTCTTCTTGCCTTTCGCGCTATGCGCGGTCTTGGCGGTGGCGGCGAACGCGTCCGCGGGCGCGACGGCGGCCGTCGCCACCATCAGCGAGACCGCGACCGAGACGGCGGTGCCGAGCGCCACGCTCTGCATCATCCTGAGCGGTGCAAACAATTGGGCTTTCATTGGGGTCCGAGCAAAACGACGGGAGGTTTCCGCAAGTGTAGTAAAAGGTGAAAAAATAAGCAATATTAGGCACTTACCGATCTTCGTTAAACCGGAATGTAAGAATCGGCCATACCAGGTCAATCGGCCCCGCCTTTGTCATCGAAAAATACGATGAAGAAAACGAGACGCCCGAAGCGCGCGACACATGAATCACCCATCGGTTGATCAGAATATCGGCGTCGCAACGGACAAGCTGAAGCTGGGAGAAACCACGAATACGGCGGCAAGGCGAGCCGAACGACCCGCCGACGGGCTCGGCGGCGAACCTTCACACAGGGTGCTCGCTTGCCGAAGCGCCGAAAACGGCGAGCCATTCGACACGCCAGAATGTTAAACGTTCCGCCGCCCCAATCGGTTTACCGCGTCTCGATGGTGCGCCTGCGTCAGCGGGACACGCGGCCGAGCCGGCCTGGGGGCGCACTGAAACCGATACCAACGAGATAGCGCAAGCTATTGTTTTGCTTAAGAATTGTTAGGTTTGTGCAATGCACCAAAAGCACTTGACAATCAATCCTGACGCCCTAAAATAGGAACCATTGTTGCGTCGCACAAAGCAGTTTCAGGTATCTGTTCTCCAAAGTTGTGCCCTTTTCCTTCACGATCATCGATCGAACCTCAGGAGCATGAACATGTCCTTGCTGACCCCCGAGCAAATCGCCGCCGCCCAGAAAGCCAACATCGAAAGCCTCTTCGGCCTCACGACGAAGGCGTTCGAAGGCGTCGAAAAGCTGATCGAACTGAATCTGCAAGTGGTGAAGTCGACGCTCGCTGAAAGCCAGGAAAACGTTCAGCGCGCGCTGTCGGTGAAGGACGCGCAGGAACTGCTCGCGCTGCAGGCAAGCCTCACGCAGCCGATCGCCGAAAAGGTGCTCGCGTACGGTCGCCACGTGTACGAAATCGCATCGGCCACGCAAGCCGAATTCGCGAAGGTCGCCGAGGCGCAATACGAGGAACAGAACCGCAAGGTGCAGGCGCTCGTCGACAACGTCGCGAAGAACGCGCCGGCCGGCTCGGAAACCGCCGTCGCCGCGCTGAAGTCGGCGATCAACGCCGCGAACACGACGTACGAAACGGTGCAGAAGGCTGCGAAGCAAGCGGTCGAAATCGCCGAAACGAACTTCAACGCCGCCGCCGCCGTCGCCACGAAGGCGGCGAACACCGCGGCCGCCGCGTCGCGTCGCAGCGGCACCGGCAAGACCGCGTAAGCAACGGCGTCATCGCCTGCTCGTTTTGGGGAAAGCCGCGCATTCGCGCGGCTTTTTTCATGGCCGCTCGCCCGCGAACGCCTGCTTCGTCCGCTGCGGCCAAACAAAACGGCGCCTCCCTTTTTGAACCGATCTCGCGAAGCCGGATGCCGGGTTTCGGAGTGCGGTTCGTTTCGGGAGGCGCCGTTTTCGCGCCGTCGCAGCCTGCCGGCCGCGATGACTACTTCTTACGTTGCGGCGGCAGGTCCGTGCAGACGCCTTCGTACAGCTCGGCGGCCATGCCGACCGATTCGCCGAGCGTCGGGTGCGGATGGATCGTCTTGCCGATGTCTTGCGCGTCCGCGCCCATCTCGACCGCGAGGCACACTTCGCTGATGAGGTCGCCCGCGTTCAGACCGACGATGCCGCCGCCGATCACGCGATGCGTTTGCTCGTCGAAGATCAGCTTCGTGAAGCCCTCGTCGCGACCGTTCGCGATCGCGCGACCCGATGCCGCCCACGGGAACACCGCCTTGCCGTACTTGATGCCTTCGGCCTTGCACTGGTCTTCCGTCTTGCCCGCCCATGCGACTTCCGGATCGGTATAGGCCACCGACGGAATCTGCAACGCGTCGAAATAGGCCTTCTCGCCGTGCGCCGCCTCGGCCGCGACGTGGCCTTCGTGCACCGCCTTGTGCGCGAGCATCGGCTGGCCGACGATGTCGCCGATCGCGAAGATGTGCGGGACGTTCGTGCGCATCTGCTTGTCGACGTCGATGAAGCCGCGCTCCGTGACGGCGACGCCGGCCTTCTCGGCGCCGATCTTCTTGCCGTTCGGGCTGCGGCCCACCGCGACGAGCACGAGATCGTAGCGCTGCGCTTCCGCCGGCGCCTTCTCGCCCTCGAACTTCACGTAGATGCCGTCTTCCTTCGCTTGCGCGCCGACCGTCTTCGTCTTCAGCATCACGTTGCCGAAGCGCTTCGCGTTGTACTTTTCCCAGACCTTCACGAGGTCGCGGTCCGCGCCCATCATCAGGCCGTCCATCATTTCGACGACGTCGATCTCCGCGCCGAGCGTCGAATACACCGTCGCCATTTCGAGGCCGATGATGCCGCCGCCGATCACGAGCATCCGCTTGGGCAACTGGCGCAGTTCGAGCGCGCCCGTCGAATCGACGACGCGCGGGTCTTCCGGCATGAACGGCAGCTTCACGGCCTGCGAACCCGCGGCGATGATCGCCTGCTTGAACTTGACGACCTTCTTGCCGCCTTCGCCCTGCACTTCCATGTGGTACGGATCGACGAACGCGCCGACGCCCGTGACGACTTCGACCTTGCGCGCCTTCGCCATGCCGGCGAGGCCCGTCGTCAGCTTCTTGACGACGCCGCCCTTGAAGTCGCGCAGCTTGTCGAGGTCGACTTGCGGCTTGCCGAACGAGATGCCGTGCGACGCGAGCGCCTCGGCTTCCTCGACGACGAGCGCCGTGTGCAGCAGCGCCTTCGACGGGATGCAGCCGACGTTCAGACACACGCCGCCGAGCGTCGAATAGCGTTCGACAAGCACCGTCTTCATGCCGAGATCGGCTGCGCGGAACGCGGCCGAGTAGCCGCCGGGGCCGGCGCCGAGCACGAGCATGTCGCACTCGATGTCCGCCGCGCCGGCGTAGCTGCCGGCCTGCGGCGCGCTCGCCGGTGCGGCGGCGGGCGCGGCGGCCGGAGCCGGCACGGCGGGCTTGGCCGGTTCGGCCGCTTTCGCGGGCGCGGCCGCGCCTGCCGATGCTTCGACGAGCGCGATGACCGTGCCCTGCGAGACCTTGTCGCCGGCCTTGACCTTGATTTCCTTCACCGTGCCGGCGACGTCGCTCGGCACTTCCATGGATGCCTTGTCCGATTCGAGCGTGAGGAGCGTTTGCTCCTTTTCGATCACGTCGCCCGGCTTCACGTTGACTTCGATGACATCGACGCCGCTGAAATCGCCAATATCCGGAACCTTGACTTCGATGAGACTCATGACTGTCCCCTTCTTGATTAGCTGCAGACAGAGGGGGAGCAACCCGCAAAAGAACCCGTTGCGACTACGGCCGGACAAGAGAACGCGAACCTGGGCTGGACCACCTTTGCCGTCCGCCCAAGGACGCGCCTTTCTTTTGGTTACTTTTCTTTGGAAGACAAAGAAAAGTGACCGCCGCCCCGCGCAGGGGCGACGCTAATAGACCGTTGGCAAAACAGGTTCAACGACGGGGCATGGCGAACCGACAAACAACCCACGCCCCCGCGAGCCACTCCCACGCTCATCAAAGAATGATGCGGCGGAAATCCCCGAGCAACGCCCCGAGATACGCATTGAACCGCGCGGCTTCCGCGCCGTCGATCACGCGATGGTCATACGACAGCGACAGCGGCAGCGTGAGGCGCGGCACGAACTGCTTGCCGTCCCACACCGGCTTCATCTGGCCGCGCGACAACCCGAGGATCGCCACTTCCGGCGCGTTGATGATCGGCGTGAAGTGCGTGCCGCCGATCCCGCCGAGCGACGAGATCGAGAAGCAGCCGCCCTGCATCTGGTCCGGCTTCAGCTTGCCTTCGCGCGCGGCCTTCGACAACTCGGCCATTTCCTTCGCGATCTCGACGAGCCCCTTCTTGTCCGCATCGCGGATCACCGGCACGACGAGGCCGTTCGGCGTGTCGGCCGCGAAACCAATGTGGTAGTACTGCTTGAAGACGAGGTTGTCGCCGTCGAGGCTCGCGTTGAAGGTCGGGAATTTCTTGAGCGCCGCCACCACCGCCTTGATCACGAACGCGAGCATCGTGAACTTCACGCCCGCCTTCTCGTGCTCTTTGTTCAGTTGCACGCGCAGCGCCTCGAGATCGGTGATGTCCGCTTCGTCGTTGTTCGTGACGTGCGGGATCATCACCCAGTTGCGATGCAGGTTCGCGCCCGAGATCTTCTTGATCCGCGACAGCGGCTTCGCCTCGAACGGGCCGAACTTCGAGAAATCGACCTTCGGCCACGGCAGCAGATTCAGCTCGCCGCCGCCTGCCGGCGCCGCCGCGGCGGGCGCCGCCCTCTGCCCCGTCATCACGCCCTTCACGAACGCGGTGACGTCGTCCTTCGTGATGCGGTTCTTCGGCCCCGTGCCCGCGACGCGCGACACGTCGACACCGAGTTCGCGCGCGAACTTGCGCACCGACGGCGACGCGTGGCTCGGGCGGTACTCGCCGCTCGCGGCGGGCGCAGGCGCGGCTGCGGGCGCCGCCTGCGGCGCGGGTGCAGCCTGAGGCGCGGGTGCCGGTGCAGCCGCGGGAGCGGGCGCGGCCTGAGCGGGCGCGGCGGCCTGCGGCGCGCTCGCGGCGGCGGCGCCCGACGCCTCGAGCACGACGATCAGCGAGCCTTCCGACACCGCGTCGCCCACCTTCACCTTGATGTCCTTGACGACGCCCGCGGCCGGGCTCGGCACGTCCATCGTCGCCTTGTCGGACTCGAGCGTGACGAGCGACTGCTCCTTCTCGACCGTGTCGCCGATCTTCACGGCGATCTCGATGACGGGCACGTCCTTGTAGTCGCCGATGTCCGGCACCCTCACGTCGACCGTGCCGCCGCCCGCCGCCACAGGCGCAGGCGCGGCGGCAACGGGCGCGGCCGCCGGCTGAGCGGCGCTCGCCGCGGCGCCGTTCGCCTGCGCGGGCCTGCCCGCCGCCTGCGCGCCGTCGAGCAGCACGATCAGCGAACCTTGCGACACCGCGTCGCCGACCTTCACCTTCACTTCCTTCACCGTGCCCGCCGACGGGCTCGGCACGTCCATCGTCGCCTTGTCGGACTCGAGCGTGACGAGCGACTGCTCGGGCTCGACCGCATCGCCCGGCTTCACGAGCACCTCGATGACGGGCACGTCCTTGTAATCGCCGATATCCGGCACCTTGACTTCGATCGCTTGACTCATCTGTTTCAGTCTCCTGTCGATCGGAGCTGCCGCCGCAGCGGCCCGCTCCGATCCCATGCAAGGCGCAAGCCGCGCCGTCCGTCCCGCCTTCGTTCGCCGAAATCGTCGAAAGCGGGAGCGGGCGCGCGACGTCACGCGGCGCGTGCGTTAAACCGTCATCGGGTTGGGTTTGGCCGGGTCGAGGTCGTACTTCGCGATGGCGTCCGCCACGACCTTGCGGTCGATCGCACCCTCGTCGGCAAGCGCGTTGAGCGCCGCGACCGTGACCCAGTAACGATCCACCTCGAAGAAGTGGCGCAGCGCCTTGCGCGTGTCCGAGCGGCCGAAGCCGTCGGTGCCGAGCACGACGTAGCGGCGATCGATCTGGCCGCGAATCTGGTCGGCGAGCGCGCGCACGTAGTCGGTCGACGCGATCACCGGGCCTTGCGTGTCCTTCAGGCATTTCTGCACGTGCGACAGGCGGCGCGGCTCGGCCGGATGCAGCAGGTTCCAGCGCTCGACCTCGTGGCCCTCGCGCGCAAGCTCGGTGAAGCTCGGCACGCTCCAGAGATCGGCCGCGACGCCCCAGTCGTTCTTCAAAAGCTCGGCGGCGGCGATCACTTCGTTGAAGATCGTGCCCGCGCCGAGCAGTTGAACGCGCGGCGCCTTCTTGTCGGCGTCGGCCTTCTTGAACGAGTACATGCCCTTGATGATGTCGGCCGCCACGTGCTCGCCCTGCGGGATCGCCGGGTGCTCGTAGTTCTCGTTCATCACCGTCACGTAGTAGTAGACGTCCTCCTGCTCCTGCACCATGCGGCGCAGGCCGTCCTGCATGATGACGGCGAGCTCGTAGCCGAACGTCGGATCGTAGCTCACGCAGTTCGGCACCGATGCCGCCCACATCAGCGAGTGGCCGTCCTCGTGCTGCAGGCCTTCGCCGTTGAGCGTCGTGCGGCCCGCCGTGCCGCCGAGCAGGAAGCCGCGCGAGCGCATGTCGCCCGCCGCCCATGCGAGGTCGCCGATCCGCTGGAAGCCGAACATCGAATAGAAGATGTAGAACGGCACCATGATCTCGCCGTGCGTCGAGTACGACGTCGCCGCCGCGATCCAGTCGCACATGCCGCCCGCTTCGTTGATGCCTTCCTGCAGGATCTGGCCGGTTTCCGATTCCTTGTAGAACATCAGCTGGTCGGAATCCTCCGGCACGTATTTCTGGCCTTCCTGGTTCCAGATGCCGATCTGGCGGAACAGGCCCTCCATGCCGAACGTGCGCGACTCGTCCGGCACGATCGGCACGACGCGCTTGCCGAGCGTCTTGTCCTTCAGCAGGATGTTCAGGATTCGCACGAACGCCATCGTCGTCGAGATCTCGCGGCCTTCGCCCGTGCCCTTCAAGAGCGGCTCGAACGCCTCGAGCGGCGGCACCGGCAGCGACTCGGCCTTCTGGCGGCGCTGCGGCAGGTAGCCGCCGAGGTCCATGCGCTGCTTGCGCATGTATTCGAGCTCCTTCGAGCCTTCCTCGAACTTCACGTACGGCACGTCGGCGATCTGCTCGTCGGTGATCGGCAGGCGGAACTGGTCGCGGAACTTCTTCAGTTGCTCGACGGGCAGCTTCTTCTGCTGGTGCGTGATATTCATCGCCTGGCCCGACTCGCCCATCCCGTAGCCCTTGATGGTCTTCGCGAGGATCACGGTCGGCGCGCCCTTCGAGTTGCTCGCCGCGTGGAACGCCGCGTAGATCTTGTGCGGATCGTGGCCGCCGCGGTTCAGGTTCCAGATGTCGTCGTCGGACCAGTCGGCCACGAGCGCCTTCAGCTCGGGCGTGTTGAAGAAATGCTCGCGCACGTACGCGCCCGACTCCGACTTGTACGTCTGGTACTCGCCGTCGACGACCTCCATCATCCGGCGCATCAGCGCGCCCGTCTTGTCGCGCGCGAAGAGCGCATCCCAGCGGCTGCCCCAGATCACCTTGATCACGTTCCAGCCCGCGCCGCGGAATTCCGATTCCAGCTCCTGGATGATCTTGCCGTTGCCGCGCACCGGGCCGTCCAGGCGCTGCAGGTTGCAGTTGATCACGAACACGAGATTGTCGAGCTTCTCGCGGCTCGCCATGCCGATCGCGCCGAGCGATTCCGGCTCGTCCGTCTCGCCGTCGCCGAGGAACGCCCAGACCTTGCGGCCGGCGGTCTTCGCGATGCCGCGCGATTCCAGGTACTTCATGAAGCGCGCCTGGTAGATCGCCATGATCGGGCCGAGGCCCATCGACACGGTCGGGAACTGCCAGAAGTCCGGCATCAGCCACGGGTGCGGATACGACGAGATGCCGTTGCCGCCGACTTCCTGGCGGAAGTTGTCGAGCTGCTCTTCCGACAGGCGGCCAAGCAGGAACGCGCGCGAGTACACGCCCGGCGACGAGTGGCCCTGCACGAACACGAGATCGCCGCCGTGCTCGGCGGACGGCGCGTGCCAGAAGTGGTTGTAGCCGACGTCATACAAGGTCGCGGCCGACGCGAACGACGCGATGTGGCCGCCGACGTTCGTGTCCTTGCCCGCGCGCAGCACCATCGCGATCGCGTTCCAGCGCGTGTACGAGCGGATCCGGTGCTCGATGTCCTGGTCGCCCGGAATCTTCGCCTGGGCTTCGACGGGAATCGTGTTGATGTACGGGGTGTTCGCGGAGAACGGCAGGTGCTCGCCGTGCATCCGCGCGAATTCAATCTGCTTCTCGATCAGGTAGTGCGCGCGGCCGGGGCCGACCGAGGAAATCACGCCGTCAAGCGCTTCGAGCCATTCGACGGTTTCCTGCGCGTCGTCGTCGCGTTCGGCTGCGACGTACTTCATCACTTCATTCGGTACAGCGGACATTCTCGTCTCCTGGGTGTCCTGGAATTGAAGATGGCCTTCGCGCGACGACGCATGCCGCCGGCTGCAACAAGCTCCCGCGGATTGTAAAGAGCGTCACACGCAACGCGCAACAAAATTTTCGAATTATGAGATCATTTCTCGCGATATGAAATATTGCTGCGCCGCACCCATCCGACCGGCAGTTGCGGCGCAACGTGCATCGATAATTCCGCTTTCGGTTCAATCTTTCTTGTACGCCTTTTGTGCACGACGCGCTGAGCTACAATCCTGCCATGTTGACCGATCGGCTTTTCGCTCGCTCGGCGCGACCGTCGGGCTCGCCGGCGGAGTCGCAGCCGTCCCGCTGGCACCACGGACCGTGGTGGTCCAACTCTTACCTGCTCACCCCCCTGCTGTCGATCCTCGTCTTCCTCGTCGTGATGAGCCTCATTCTGTGGAGCCTCAATCGCCGCGAGGAGCAGCAGCAGGAAGACACGCTGTTTCGCAACGTCGCGTGGGCGCAGCAGCAGATCCGCCTGTCGATGACGAGCGCGCAAGAGCAGCTCCAGGCGTTCTCGCGCGACATCGCCGCGGGCCGCATCGACGAGCATGCGTTCCAGACGACGGTGGGCGACGTGATGCAGGCGCATCCCGAGATCCTCTATCTGAACTGGTACACGTCGCCCGGCACGAAACGCTGGCCGACGATGCAATTGCCGGTACTCGGCCAGCGGCTCGCGAAGCCGGGCGACGCGCAGATGGACGAAGTCGTGCGCGGCGCGTATGCCCAGGCGCGCAGCACGCGCCGTCAGTCGTACTCGCCGCTCGTCTACGACGACTTCGGCAACGGCTACCTGACGCTGCAAACGCCCGTGATCCGCGATCGCGAGTACCTCGGCTCGATCGCCGCGGTGTTCTCGGTCGAAGGAATCCTGAAGCACGACATCCCGCCCGAGCTGTCGGCGAAATACAAGATCTCGATCACCGACGCGAACAACCGCGAGCTCGCGTCGACGTCGTCGCGCCCGCGGCTGCCGCGCGACGCGCACTACGACCTGCCGCTCGATCCGCCCGGCCAGGGCCTCACGGTGCGCGTGTACGCGTACCCGCAGACGACGAACCTGACCAACAACACGCTCGTGTGGCTCGTCGCCGGCCTGTCGTGCTTCGTGCTGTGGAGCCTCTGGAGCCTGTGGAAGCACACGCGGCAACGCTTCGAGGCGCAGCAGGCGCTGTACGCGGAGGCGTTCTTCCGCCGCGCGATGGAGAATTCGGTGCTGATCGGCATGCGCGTGCTCGACATGCACGGGCGGATCACGCACGTGAATCCGGCGTTCTGCCGGATGACCGGCTGGGACGAAAGCGACCTCGTCGGCAAGACCGCGCCGTTCCCGTACTGGCCGCGCGATGCGTACCCGGAAATGCAGCGCCAGCTCGACATGACGCTGCGCGGCAAGGCGCCGAGCTCCGGCTTCGAGCTGCGCGTGCGCCGCAAGGACGGCTCGCTCTTTCATGCGCGCCTGTACGTATCGCCGCTCATCGACAGCGCCGGCCGGCAGACGGGCTGGATGTCGTCGATGACCGACATCACCGAGCCGAAGCGCGCGCGCGAAGAGCTCGCGGCCGCGCACGAGCGCTTCACGACGGTGCTCGAAAGCCTCGACGCCGCGGTGTCGGTGCTCGCCGCGGACGAAGCCGAGCTGCTCTTCGCGAACCGCTATTACCGGCATCTGTTCGGCATCCGTCCGGACGGCCATCTCGAGCTGTCGGGCGGCGGCTTCGACACCGCGCAGGCGTCGTCGGACTCGATCGACATGGTCGACGCTTACGCCGGCCTGCCCGCCGCCGCGCTCACCGAGAGCACGGCGGACGCGCAGGAGGTGTACGTCGAGAGCATCCAGAAGTGGTTCGAGGTGCGCCGCCAGTACATCCAGTGGGTTGACGGCCACCTCGCGCAGATGCAGATCGCGACCGACATCACGACGCGCAAGAAGGCGCAGGAGCTCGCGCACCAGCAGGAGGAGAAGCTGCAGTTCACGAGCCGGCTGATGACGATGGGCGAGATGGCGTCGTCGATCGCGCACGAGCTGAACCAGCCGCTCGCCGCGATCAACAACTACTGCTCGGGTACGCTCGCGCTCGTGAAGAGCGGCCGCGCGTCGCCGGAGACGCTCGCGCCCGCGCTCGAGAAGACCGCGCAGCAGGCGCTGCGCGCCGGGATGATCGTCAAGCGGATTCGCGAGTTCGTCAAGCGCAGCGAGCCGAAGCGGCAGCCGTCGCGGGTCGCCGACATCGTCGCCGACGCGGTCGGCCTCGCCGAGATCGAGGCGAGAAAGCGCCGGATTCGGATCGTCACCGAAATCCGCGCAAGAATGCCTATTATTTATGTCGACCCCGTGTTGATCGAGCAGGTGCTCGTGAACCTGATGAAGAACGCGGCCGAGGCGATGCAGGAGGCGCGGCCGCAGGCGGAGAACGGCGTGATCCGCGTCGTCGCCGACCTCGAATCGGGCTTCGTCGACATCCGCGTGATCGACCAGGGTCCGGGCGTCGACGAGGCGACGGCCGAACGCCTGTTCGAACCGTTCTACAGCACCAAGTCGGACGGGATGGGCATGGGGCTCAATATCTGCCGCTCGATCATCGAATCGCATCGCGGGCGTCTGTGGGTGGTCAACAACGTCGAGCCGGACGGCTTCGTATCGGGCGCGACGTTCCACTGCAGCCTGCCCATTGGGGAACCGGAGGATCTCGGTCACGGATCCGAGACATCGCCATCACAAACCGTAACGGGAGAGATATGAATAGCCCTGTCACCACCTCTCAGGAAACCGTCTTTGTCGTCGACGACGACGAGGCCGTGCGCGACTCGCTGCGCTGGCTGCTGGAGGCAAACGGCTATCGCGTGCAGTGCTTCTCGAGCGCCGAGCAGTTCCTCGAGGCGTATCAGCCCGCGCAGCAGGCGGGACAGATCGCGTGCCTGATCCTCGACGTGCGGATGTCCGGGATGAGCGGCCTCGAGTTGCAGGAGCGTCTGATCGCCGAGAACGCGGCGCTCCCGATCATCTTCGTGACGGGCCACGGCGACGTGCCGATGGCCGTGTCGACGATGAAGAAGGGCGCGATGGACTTCATCGAGAAACCGTTCGACGAGGCCGAGCTGCGCAAGCTCGTCGAGCGCATGCTCGACAAGGCGCGCAGCGAGAGCAAGAGCGTCCAGGAGCAGCGTGCGGCGAGCGAGCGCCTGTCGAAGCTGACGGCGCGCGAGCAGCAGGTGCTCGAGCGGATCATTGCGGGCCGTCTGAACAAGCAGATCGCCGACGATCTCGGGATCAGCATCAAGACGGTCGAGGCGCACCGCGCGAACATCATGGAAAAGCTCAACGTCAACACGGTGGCCGACCTGCTGCGGCTCGCGCTGTCGAAGAAGCAGGCGTAACGCGCGGCGCCCGGCCCTCCTCCTCCGCCCGGCGCGCGCCGGGCGAGCGCCGGTTTTGCAGCGCGGCATCGCGCGCGATGCTGCCGGTTCCCGTCCCGCTTGCATGCCCGCTCGCGCCCTCGTTCGCCGGCGCACGCCACCCCGCTTTTTTCCCGCTTTTTTCCGTTTTTCCCCCGTTTGGCATGCCGCGCATGGCGCGAATCGACTCGATCGGTGTCGGCTGACGACAGGCGGGCGGTATAATTCGATGCTTCGCTGCAGCGCAACCCAGCGCCGCACGCCCGCATATCCAACCTGCCCAAGCGAATTCCCACCATGACAGCCACTCTGATCGACGGCAACGCCCTTTCGAAGACCCTGCGCGCGCAAGCGGCCAAGCGCGCCGCCGCGCTCGCCGCGCGCGGTCACCGGCCGGGCCTCGCGGTGATCCTCGTCGGCGACAACCCGGCGAGCGAAGTCTACGTGCGCAACAAGATCAAGGCGTGCGAGGACAACGGCTTCTTCTCGCTGAAGGACCGCTATCCGGCGACGCTCTCCGAGCCCGAGCTGCTCGCGCGCATCGGCGAACTGAACCGCGATCCGAAGATCCACGGGATTCTCGTGCAGTTGCCGCTGCCCGCGCACATCGACAGCCACAAGGTGATCGAGGCGATCGCGCCGGAGAAGGACGTCGACGGCTTTCACGTCGCCAACGCGGGCGCGCTGCTGACGGGCAAGCCGCTCTTCCGCCCGTGCACGCCGTACGGCGTGATGAAGATGTTCGAAGCGTACAAGATCCCGCTGCAGGGCGCGAACGCGGTCGTGATCGGCCGCTCGAACATCGTCGGCAAGCCGATGGCGCTGCTGCTGCTCGAAGCGGGCGCGACCGTCACGATCTGCCATAGCAAGACGCGCGACCTCGCCGCGCATACGCGCGAGGCCGACATCGTCGTCGCGGCGGTCGGCAAGCGCAACGTGCTGACCGCCGACATGGTGAAGCCGGGCGCGACCGTGATCGACGTCGGGATGAACCGCAACGACGAAGGCAAGCTGTGCGGCGATGTCGACTTCGCGGGCGTCTCGCAGGTCGCGGGCCACATCACGCCCGTGCCGGGCGGCGTCGGCCCGATGACGATCACGATGCTGCTCGTCAATACGATCGAAGCCGCCGAGCGCGCCGCGGCCGCGGCCTGACCGGCGGATTCGCCAACGCTCGCGGCGGCGGCGAGCCGGCCGGCTTCGGCGACAATAGCCGCGGCCGGCAAGCCCGCCGCGCGTGCCGTCGATCTTGCATTGCCGCCCCCGAGGCTTCGGCGGGAAGCGTTTCCGCGCAATGCGGGCCGCCCGGCAGCGGTCAGTCGGCCGGGCCGTTCGACGCCCGCGCCGATGCCGACGTTTGCGCTCGCACGCTTGTTGCCGCAATCGCCATCGCCGCCGCCTTTCGCAGCGGCCGCTCGCCAGCGCCTGCCGGCTCGCGGCCGCACACGCTTCTCGCCACGCCGCACGGCGAACCGGACGCGCTGCGCCCCCGAGAAACGCAATCCGGCGAATCGCTCGCCGCCAGTCGCGCGCCTGCCGCTTCGCGCCCATCCGGCCGGCTGGGCATGCCGGTGTCGGCATCGCCGCCGCCCGTCGCTGGAACGCGCCCCGGCCGACGCCGTCCGCGCGTGAGCGAGGCCGCCCATCGCCGCCTTCCGTTCCCGCCCCAATCGCTTCGTTAGAAACTAACGATTGGAAAGCGCGCGATGCGCCCCAATAATGTCGACATGACGCGACGGCCGGCGCCGTGCGCCGCCGTCTTTCGCCCAACCCGAAACCGCCAGGGAGCTCTATGTCCGTCAGCGCAAACGCCAATCCGCTTCTCGATTTCTCAGGTCTGCCTCGCTTCGGCGAAATTCGCCCCGAGCACGTGACGCCCGCGCTCGACACGCTGCTCGCGAGCGCAAACGAAGCCGTCGAGCAAGCCGCGCGGCCCGACACGCCCGCGACCTGGGCCGATGTCGTCGAGACCATCGAGCATGCGACCGAGCCGCTCGGCCGCGCATGGGGCGTCGTCGGCCACCTGAACGCGGTCGCCGACACGCCCGAGCTGCGCGCCGTCTACGGCGAGAACCTGCCGCGCGTGACCGAGTTCTGGTCGAGCGTCGGCCAGAATCTCGCGCTCTACGAGAAATACAAGGCGATCGCCGCGAGCGCGGAATACGCGACGCTGTCCGCCGAGCGCAAGAAGATCCTCGACAACGCGCTGCGCGACTTCCGCCTGTCGGGCGCGGAGCTGCCCGAGGACCGGAAGCCGCGCTTCGCCGAGCTGCAGGAGCAGCAGGCGGCGCTGTCGAAATCGTTCTCCGATCACGTGCTCGACGCGACGAACGGCTACGCGTACTACGCGCAGAGCGACGACGAACTGGCCGGCCTGCCCGACGATGCGATCGCGGCCGCCCGCGAGGCCGCGCAGAAGGAAGACAAGACCGGCTGGAAGTTCACGCTGCACTTCCCGTCGTATTTCCCGGTGCTGCAATACGCGCAGAACCGCGCGATGCGCGAGGCGATGTACCGCGCCTACGTGACGCGCGCGTCCGAGCTCGGCCCGCAGTACGGCAACGGCAAGGCAGACTGGGACAACACGACGATCGTCGCCGATCAACTCGCGCTGCGCCGCGAAGAGGCGACGATGCTCGGCTATCACGACTTCGCCGAGGTGTCGCTCGCGCCGAAGATGGCGGAATCGCCGCAGCAGGTAATCGCGTTCCTCGAGGATCTCGCGAAGCGCGCGCGCCCGTTCGCCGAGAAGGACTGGGACGAGCTGCGCGCGTTCGCGTCGAGCGAGCTCGGCCTCGCCGCGCTCGAGCCGTGGGACGTCGCGTATGCGGCCGAGAAGCTGCGCGAGCGGCGCTACGCGTTCTCCGAGAACGAGGTGAAGCAGTACTTCCCCGAACCCGCGGTGCTCAAGGGCCTGTTCACGGTCGCCGAGACGCTGTTCGGCGTGCGCATCGCGCGCGACGAAGCGCCCGTCTGGCACGAGGACGTGCGCTTCTTCCGCGTCGAGAATCGCGACGGCTCGCTCGTCGCGCAGTTCTATCTCGACCTGTACGCGCGCGAAGGCAAGCGCGGCGGCGCGTGGATGGACGACGCGCGCTCGCGCGCGAAGCGCGGCGACGGCAGCGTGCAGACGCCCGTCGCATACCTGACCTGCAACTTCTCCGCGCCGATCGGCGGCAAACCCGCGTGCTTCACGCACGACGAAGTGATCACGCTGTTCCACGAGTTCGGCCACGGGCTGCATCACATGCTCACGCGTGTCGACGAGATCGGCGTGTCGGGCATCAACGGCGTCGAATGGGACGCGGTCGAGCTGCCGTCGCAGTTCATGGAGAACTTCTGCTGGGAATGGGACGTGCTCTCGTCGATGTCGTCGCACGTCGATACCGCGCAGCCGCTGCCGCGCGCGCTGTTCGACAAGATGCTCGCCGCGAAGAACTTCCAGAGCGGCCTCGGCACGCTGCGCCAGATCGTGTTCTCGATGTTCGACATGCTGCTGCACGTCGACTTCGATCCCGCGTCGGACAAGACAAGCGTCAACGACTTCGCGCGCGAGATCAACGAGCGCTTCCACGTGATTCCGCAAGCGCCGTTCTCGCGCTGGCCGAACACGTTCAGCCACATCTTCGCGGGCGGCTATGCGGCCGGCTACTACAGCTACAAGTGGGCCGAAGTGCTGTCCGCCGACGCATACGCGGCGTTCGAGGAAGCGGCCGGCTCGGCGGGCAGCGTGCTCGACGCGACGACGGGCGCGCGCTATCGGCGCGAGATCCTCGAAGTCGGCGGCAGCCGCCCGGCGATGGACTCGTTCAAGGCGTTCCGGGGCCGCGAGCCGAACATCGACGCATTGCTGCGTCACAGCGGGATGGCCGACGCCGAGCAGGCGCGCGCGTAATGCGGCCGGCTTCGCGCGCGTAGATCGGGCGATCGCCCCGGCAATCGGCTCGGGGCGCGACAGGCCGCGTGCGCGCGCCGCGCCCCGTCACATCGGCAGATCGGCAGATCCGCGAAAGGCGACGAATGGCAACCCGTACCGACGGGTTGCCGTTTTTTTATCGCGCCGCACCGAGGCGCCAGGCAGGCACCGAGCCCTCGCGCGTTCGATCACGCGTCGGACGACGCATCGCCTTCGCCGCCATCGTCACCGTCGCCGTTCATGACCTCGTCGTCGAAGAGCGCGATCTGTCCGTGCCGCTCGGCCGTGTCCTCGTCGATCCGCACGCCGACGCCCAACAGCCGCACCGCCTGCTTGCGGCGCGCGAGCCCTTTCGCGAGCAGCGAGACCGCGGTTTCGGCATCGGTCGCGTCGGCGACGCACTCGACCGTCGTGCGCTGAAAATCCGCGAAACGGATCTTCACGTAGAGCTTCCTGATCGAGCGCGCGGCCCCGGCCCGCTCGATCCGCGCATCGAGCAGCGCCGTCAGTCGACGGATCTCCGCCGCGCATTGGTCGAGCGTGGCGAGATCCTGCACATAGGTCGTCTCGACGCTCACCGACTTGCGCTCCTGGTCCGCGCGCACCGGCCGCTCGTCGATGCCGCGCGCAAGCTCGTAGAGCCGCCGGCCGAACGCGCCGAACTCGTGATGCAGATCGAACAGCGACCAGCCGCGCAGCTCGCTGCAGGTGCGAATGCCGAGCTTGTCGAGCCGCGCCGCCGTCACCTTGCCGACGCCGTGCAGCTTGCGCACGGGCAGCGCGGCGACGAACGCGTCGACTTCGTGCGGCCGCACGACGAACAGGCCATCGGGCTTGTTCCAGTCGGACGCGATCTTCGCGATGAACTTGTTCGGCGCGACGCCCGCCGACACCGTGACGCCCACCGTGTCGCGCACGCGCTCGCGGATCTCGCGCGCGATCAGCGTGCCGCTGCCGTGACAGCGCGTCGCGCGGCTCACGTCGAGATACGCCTCGTCGAGCGACAGCGGCTCGACGTCGGGCGTGTAGTCGCGATAGATCGCCATGATGAGCCGCGACGCCGCGCGATACTTGTCCATCGCGGAGGGCAGGATCAGGAGGTCCGGACACTTGCGCATCGCGAGCGCCGACGACATCGCCGAATGCACGCCGAAGCGCCGCGCCTCGTAGTTGCAGGTCGCGATCACGCCGCGCTGATCGGGGCGGCCGCCGACCGCGAGCGGGCGGCCGCGCAGCGACGGATCGTCGCGCATCTCGACCGACGCGTAGAAGCAATCGCAGTCGCAATGGATAATCTTGCGCGCGAACGGGGCCGCGTCGCCCAAAGGCGGCGAATACGGGTCGGGGGAAGGCGTCGGCTTGTTCACGGTGCCGATACTGTACAAAAACACAGTGAGCGTTTCAACTGCGCGGCGCGGCTTCGCGTGGCGCGACTCCCGAGGAGCCCGGGCTGCGTCGGCGGGGCGAATTCGATGGGGCGGCCGGCTCGCTCTCGAAGGCGACGACGGCACGCGCAGCCTGCGTGGCACGCAGGCTCGTGCGGCGTCCCGCAAGCGTGATGCAGGCTGCCCCGCAACGAGCGGTGCGCCTGCCGCGGCTCCGCTCGACGATCCTGAAGCCGCGACGTTCCCCGCCCGGCCGGCCGGCGCACCGCCGAGCGCTTGTCCGCCACGTTGCACGCATCGGGAATTCCAGGCCCGGGCGGGCTGCGCAAGCAGGATGCGCGCGATGCCGAGAATCCGCTCGGTCTGCGTTCGAAAATCGGCCTCGGAAAGAAGCGCCGTTCGACACGCCTATTCGGACGACTTCACCGACGGATCACTGGCGGCCAATAGTAAGGCGTCTGCCAATATTGGTATCCTTACGCCCTTAACTATTACATTAACCACATGCTGCAAAGAACTCGAATAACGATAAACTGCGCATCCGCTACCGCTACTTATCGGGCCGATATCGACGGACTCAGGGCGATCGCCGTGGCATCCGTCCTGGTTTTTCATGCGTTCCCGAACGTCTTGCCGGGGGGATTCGTCGGGGTTGATGTGTTTTTCGTCATTTCCGGATATCTGATCACGCAACTGATGATCGATGGTCTTGAAAATGGTGAATTCCGATTTTTCAGATTCTATATTCGGCGGGTCGCACGCCTGTTTCCCGCCCTTCTGATCACGCTCGCAGCCTGCTATGGATTTGGATGGTTCAATCTTCTGGACTATGAATTCAAAGCGCTGGGCAAACATATCGCTTCCGGGGCACTGTCGATCGCGAACTGGGTATATTGGAAAGAATCCGGATACTTCGATGTCGATTCAATTCAAAAGCCGCTCTTGCACCTGTGGTCGCTCGGCGTGGAGGAACAATTTTATTTGTTCTGGCCCATGGTGCTTTGGCTCCTCTTTCGATTCCGGAAGAACGCGCTGCTTGCCATCGTCGGAATTGGAATTGCATCGTTTGTCGCGAACGTCATCCTGACTGAACACCGGCAAGCATCGGCATTCTTCCTGCCGATGCCGCGCGCATGGGAATTGATGCTCGGAGCCGCCGTTGCCTTCATGCACTCGAAGAACATTTGCTTTGCGCGGGAATATGCAGATTGCAAGGCCGCGTTTGGCATGCTGCTGATCGCTGCCGCATGCGTGATGCTGAATGAAAAATCGTCGTTTCCTGGATGGTGGGCACTGCTCCCCACATTCGGCGCGGCGATCACGATAGACGCGCGCCACTCACGAATCAACGGCCGCTTGCTGTCTCATCCGTGGTTCGTCGGAATCGGGCTGATCAGCTATCCGCTATATCTCTATCACTGGCCGCTCCTGTCGTCTCTCCAAGTCGTCTCGATCGACACGCCTGCGTGGCAATTGCGCGCGGCGGCCCTGCTCTGTTGCTTTCCGCTCGCGTGGGGAACGTATCGATTCATCGAACGCCCGTTGCGCAGGAACAGCCGTCCGGCGCTGACAGCCACGCTGCTCGCCGTCTCGATGGCTGGCGTCGGTTACATCGGATTCAACACATACGATCGGGACGGCCTGAATTTCAGGATGTCCCGTCTCGTCACGCAGTTCACCGATGACGTGCATTTCGATCTCGATCGGGAGTGGCGGCGGCATACCTGTTACATCGCGGACGAGGAAACGGCGTTTGCGCCCGAGTGCGCCGATAGCGGCGGGACCGGGCCGTTGATGATGCTTTGGGGCGACTCGCACTCGGCCGCGGTCTATCCGGCGCTGCGCGATTCGCATCGCGCATTCGGCATGCGGCTCGCACAATACAGCGTGGCGAGTTGCCCGCCGGTGTTGCTACGCGGGCCGTGTGACTCGGTTGAGGCAGGCATCTTGTCGGTCGTGCGCGCGATCAAGCCGGATGTGATCGTGCTGACGGCAAACTGGACGAAGGACAGTCTGGATTCGCTGCGTCAAACGGTCGATGCGATCCGGGAAAGTGGCGTCAATCGCATTGTGCTGCTTGGCCCGGTTCCGAAATGGACTGCCATGCTGCCCAAGGTCTATTGGGCATATTGGCGCAAGCATCGGGAAAAACTGCCCGAGTACACGGCTTTCGGGCTCGATACGTCAGTCGCCGAATTGGACCGCTACGCTCGTGGTACGGCGTCGTCTCTCGGCATCGAATACGCGTCGGCTTACCAAGCGCTGTGCAACGACAAGGGATGCCGAACCCGGTACGGCTCGGGAAAAGGCAAGCCGATCATGTACGATGACCACCACCTCACGCCGGCGGGGGCAACCGCGCTGATGGACAAGTTGGCGCCGTCGCTTTTTGCACGCGAACCGGCCAGGCGCTAACGAAGCGCGCTTGCCGCGGATTTCGCCGCCTTCGGGCGGCGTTCCCGCAACCGGAGGCGATGACGGACGCCTCGCCGCCCATGCTCGACCGGTCGGGCGTCGCGCCCATGCGGGACCGACGCGGCGCCCGCCAACGATGCGTGGGGCGCGGTACGCGCAACGACATCGTGAGACGAAGCCGGCGCGACATCGATGCCGTGAACGCGCCGATCGACAGAAGCGCGATGTGCGATGAAAACGCAACGCGAAAAACAAAAACCCGGCTCGAAAGCCGGGTTTTTGTTTAGGCGATTCGCGCATCGGTCACTTGCGCGTGGACCTCGCCGAATTTGGTTGCGGGGGTAGGATTTGAACCTACGACCTTCGGGTTATGAGCCCGACGAGCTGCCAGACTGCTCCACCCCGCGTCAGAGAAACAAAAGTATATGGGTTTTAAGCGGGTACGTCAAATCTTATTTCAAACAATCGTCACACACACCGCCGCGCCCTCGCCGATCGAACTAGGCCGGTCGACCCAGCGACACGAACGCGCCCGTTCCTCCGGCGAATAGGCAAGCGCATCGCCCGTCCCTACTCTTGAGACGCTCCTCCTCGTCTCGAGAGAATCGTCATGGCTGCAACCTTCGCTCCCCCCGCATCGCTCGACAAGCGCGCGATGCCCGTGCTCGCGTCGAGCACGATCGCGTTCACACTGTGCTTCGCCGTCTGGATGATGTTCGCGATCCTCGGCATTCCGCTCAAGAAAACGCTCGGCCTGAACGACACCGAATTCGGCCTCATCGCCGCCATGCCCGTGCTCACCGGCTCGCTGATCCGCGTGCCGCTCGGCATCTGGACCGACCGCTACGGCGGACGCATCGTGTTCTTCATCCTGATGCTCGTCACCGTCGCGCCGATCTGGCTGATCTCATATGCCACCGCGCTCTGGCAATTCCTCGTGCTCGGCCTGTTCGTCGGGCTCGCGGGCGGCTCGTTTTCGGTCGGCACGCCCTACGTCGCGCGCTGGTTCCCGAAAGCGCGCCAGGGCCTCGCGATGGGCGTGTTCGGCGCCGGCAACTCGGGCGCGGCCGTCAACAAGTTCGTCGCGCCCGCGCTGATCGCCGCGGCGGGCACGTGGACCATCGTGCCGCGCGTCTACGCGATCGCGATGCTCGCGATGGCGCTCCTCTTCTGGCTGTTCTCCGCCACCGATCCCGCGCACCGCTCGACGAACGCGACGTCGCTGCGCGCGCAGTTGCGCGTGCTGAAGGACCCGCGCGTGTGGCGCTACTCGCAGTACTACTCGGTCGTGTTCGGCGGCTACGTCGGGCTGTCGCTGTGGCTCACGCAGTACTACGTCGGCGAATACGGCTTCGGCATCCAGTCGGCCGCGTTCCTCGCCGCGTGCTTCTCGCTGCCGGGCGGCGTGCTGCGCGCGATCGGCGGCTGGCTCTCCGACCGCTACGGCGCGTATCGCACGACGTGGTGGGTGATGTGGGTCTGCTGGGTGATGTTCTTCCTGCTCAGCTATCCGCCGACCGATTTCACGATCCGTGCCGCGCACGGCCCGCTCGGCTTCCATCTGTCGCTCACGCCCGTCGCGTTCACCGTGCTGCTGTTCGCGGTCGGCATCGCGATGGCAGTCGGCAAGGCATCGGTCTTCAAGTTCATCGCCGACGAGTTCCCGGACGACATCGGCGCGGTGTCGGGCGTCGTCGGCCTCGCGGGCGGCCTGGCCGGCTTCGCGCTGCCGATCCTGTTCGGCGCGCTCGTCGACCTGACGGGCGTGCGCTCGACCTGCTTCATGCTGCTCTACGGCGCCGTCAGCGTGAGCCTCGTCTGGATGTACTTCAGCTTCCGCGCCGAGCGCGCGGCGCACGACCAGCGCGTGCTCGCCGCCCGCTCCGCGTGAGCGTCGTCTTCGCCATCTTCGTTCACTCAACGGATTCGATCATGTCCACCTCTCTACTCGTGCGCTGGGACCCCGAAAACCCGGCATTCTGGCAAGCCAAGGGGCGCCCCGTCGCGTGGCGCAATCTCGCGATCTCGATTCCCGCGCTGATGCTCGCGTTCGTCGTCTGGTCGCTCTGGAGCGTCGTCGTCGTCAACCTCGATCGCGCGGGCTTTCACTTCAGCAAGAACCAGCTGTTCTGGCTCACCGCGCTGCCCGCGCTATCCGGCGCGACGCTGCGCATCTTCTATTCGTTCCTCGTGCCGATCTTCGGCGGCCGCCGCTTCACCGCGATCTCGACCGCGACGCTGCTGATCCCCGCGCTCGGCATGGGCTTCGCGCTGCGCGATCCCGGCACGGGCTATCCGACGCTCCTCATCCTCGCGCTGCTCTGCGGGTTCGGCGGCGCGAACTTCAGCTCGTCGATGGCGAACATCAGCTTCTTCTTCCCGAAGGCGAAGAAGGGTCTCGCGACCGGCCTGAACGCGGGCATCGGCAACCTCGGCGTGTCGGTCGTGCAGTTCGTCACGCCGCTCGTGATCTCGGCAGGCCTGTTCGGCGCGCTCGCGGGCGATCCGCAGACCGCCGTCGCGCACGGCACGACGACGAGCCTGTGGCTGCAGAACGCGGGCTTCGTGTGGGTGCCGTTCATTGTCGTCGCGACGCTCGCCGCGTGGTTCGGGATGAACGACATCGCCGACGCGAAGGCATCGTTCGCCGAGCAGGCGGTGATCTTCCGCCGGCTGCACAACTGGCTGATGTGCTGGCTGTATGTCGGCACCTTCGGCTCGTTCATCGGCTTTTCCGCGGGCTTCGCGCTCCTCACGAAGGCGCTCTTCCCGAACGTGAACCCGACCGCGTACGCGTTCATCGGCCCGCTCGCGGGCGCGTTGATGCGCCCCGTCGGCGGCTGGGTGTCCGACCGGATCGGCGGCGCGCGCGTCACGTTCTGGACCTTCGCCGCGATGATCGCGGCAGTCGGCGGCGTGATCGCGACGCTGCCGTCGGGCGGCGACGCGGGCAGCTTCGCAGGCTTCCTCGCGATGTTCATCGTGTTGTTCGCGCTGACGGGCATCGGCAACGGTTCGACGTTCCGGATGATTCCCGTGATCTTCCTGACCGAGCGGCAGCGCGCCGCGCACGGCCAGGGCGAAGCCGCGCAGAAGCAGGCGGTGCTCGACGCCGGCAAGGAATCGGCCGCCGTGCTCGGCTTCTCGGGCGCGATCGGCGCGTACGGCGGCTTCTTCATCCCGAAGAGCTTCGGCACGTCGCTCGACATGACGGGCTCGGCCGTGCCGGCGCTCACCTGCTTCATCGTGTTCTACGTGTCGTGCGTCGCGATCACCTGGTGGTTCTACGCGCGCCGCAACGCGTCGATGCCCTGCTGACGGCAGGCCGAACACCGCGCGGGCCGGATGCGCCGCGCCGCGACACGCGGCCGCACCCGGCCCGCATTCCGCGAGGGCGCGCCGCGCCCTCTAGTTCTTTCGAACTAGTTCTTCTCCCGCCCGCTTCCCGCTCCATCGGCGAATGGGCGCGCGAGCGCGCGCGCCGTAATCTCGGACTGTCCCCTGACACAAGCATTCGCAGCACCCGAGGGCGACCGCGGATGCCCTTGGAGAAACACACGATGAGTCACTTTCTGGATCGGCTGAAGTTCATGTCGCGCGTGAAATCCACGTTCTCCGACGGCCACGGCGCCGTCGTCGACGAGGACCGGCGCTGGGAAAACGGCTACCGCAGCCGCTGGCAGCACGACAAGATCGTCCGCTCGACGCATGGCGTGAATTGCACCGGCTCCTGTTCGTGGAAGGTCTATGTAAAGAACGGCCTCATCACGTGGGAAACCCAGCAGACCGACTACCCGCGCACCCGCGCCGACCTGCCGAACCACGAACCGCGCGGCTGCCCGCGCGGCGCGTCGTACAGCTGGTATGTCTACTCCGCGCAGCGCGTCAAGTATCCGATGATCCGCGGCCGCCTGATGGAGATGTGGCGCGAGGCCCGCAAGACGATGGACCCGATCGCCGCATGGGAATCGATCAGCCAGAACCCGGAGAAGGCGCGCCGCTACAAGAGCGTGCGCGGCCTGGGCGGCTTCGTGCGCGCGGACTGGAACACCGCGACCGAGATCATCGCCGCGGCGAACGCATACACGATCAAGCGCTACGGGCCGGACCGCGTCGTCGGTTTCTCGCCGATCCCGGCGATGTCGATGGTGTCGTACGCGGCGGGCGCGCGCTATCTGAGCCTCATCGGCGGCGCATGCCTGTCGTTCTACGACTGGTACTGCGACCTGCCGCCCGCGAGCCCGCAGGTGTGGGGCGAGCAGACCGACGTGCCCGAATCGGCCGACTGGTACAACTCGAGCTACCTGCTCGTCTGGGGCTCGAACGTGCCGCAGACGCGCACGCCGGACGCGCACTTCTACACCGAGGTCCGCTACAAGGGGACGAAGACGGTCGCGATCTCGTCCGACTACGGCGAGATGGTCAAGTTCGGCGACATCTGGCTCGCGCCGAAGCAAGGCACCGACGCCGCGCTCGCGATGGCGATGGGCCACGTCGTGCTGAAGGAATTCCACGCGTCGAACAAGTCCGCGTATTTCCGCGACTACGTGAAGCAGTACACCGACATGCCGATGCTCGTGCTGCTGCGCGAGCGCGACGGCGCGCTCGTGCCCGACCATTTCCTGCGCGCGTCGCATCTGGCCGCTTCGCTGAGCGAAGCGAACCATCCCGAATGGAAGACGCTCGCGATCGACGCCGCGACGGGCGACATCGTCGCGCCGAACGGTTCGATCGGCTTTCGGTGGGGCGAGGCCACGCACAACGGCGGCGAGAAGGTCGGCCGCTGGAATCTCGAGATGAAGGACGGCGGCAGCGGCCGCGCGATCGATCCGAAGCTCTCGCTCGTCGGCTCGCACGACGAAATCGTCGACGTCGGCTTCCCGTACTTCGGCGGCGAGCACGAATCGGTGCTCGCGCGCCGCGTGCCCGCGAAGCGCGTCGCGCTCGCGGACGGCACGAGCGCGCTCGTGGCGACCGTCTACGATCTGCAGATGGCGAATTACGGCGTCGATCAGGGCCTCGGCGGCCCGAACGTCGCGGCGAGCTACGACGACGACGTGCCTTACACGCCCGCGTGGCAGGAAAAGCACACGGGCGTCGCGCGCCATCTCGTGATCCAGGTCGCGCGCGAGTTCGCGGACAACGCTGACCGCACGCGCGGCAAGAGCATGGTGATCGTCGGCGCGGCGCTCAACCACTGGTATCACAACGACATGATCTACCGCGGCATCATCAACCTGTTGATGATGTGCGGGTGCATCGGCCAGAGCGGCGGCGGCTGGGCGCACTACGTCGGCCAGGAGAAGCTGCGCCCGCAGTTCGGCTGGGCGCCGCTCGCGTTCGCGCTCGACTGGTCGCGCCCGCCGCGCCAGATGAACGGCACGTCGTTCTTCTACAACCACACGAGCCAGTGGCGCCACGAGAAGCTCGCGGTGGGCGAGATCCTCGGGCCGACCGCCGATGCGTCGAAGTACGAAGGCATGACGCTGCTCGACCTGAACGCGAAATCGGAGCGCATGGGCTGGCTGCCGTCCGCGCCGCAGTTCGGCAGGAATCCGCTCGACGTCGTCGACGAAGCCGAGCGCGCGGGCAAGGAGCCCGTCGCGTACGCGGTCGAGATGCTCAAGAGCGGCAAGCTCGCGTTCGCGTGCGACGACCCCGACAACCCCGCAAACTTCCCGCGCAACATGTTCGTGTGGCGCTCGAACATTCTCGGCAGCTCGGGCAAGGGCCACGAGTATTTCCTCAAGTACCTGCTCGGCACGCAGAACGCACTCTTCAGCGACGAGGCGGACGCGCTCAAGCCGTCCGAAGTGCAGGTGCGCGAGGCGGCCGAAGGCAAGCTCGATCTGCTCACCGTGCTCGACTTCCGGATGAGCACGACGTGCCTGTACGGCGACATCGTGCTGCCGACCGCGACCTGGTACGAGAAGGACGACCTCAACACGTCGGACATGCATCCGTTCATCCACCCGCTGTCCGAAGCCGTGCAGCCGCTGTGGGAAAGCAAGACCGACTGGGAAATCTACAAGACGATCGCGAAGAAGTTCAGCGAGATCGCGGGCCCCTACCTCGGCACGCGGCGCGATCTCGTCTGCACGCCGCTCATGCACGACACGCCGGGCGAGCTCGGCCAGCCGTTCGAGCCGAAGGACTGGCGCCGCGGCGAATGCGATCTGATCCCCGGCAAGACCGCGCCGTCGATGACCGTCGTCGAGCGCAACTACGCCGACGTCTACAAGAAGTTCACGTCGATCGGCCCCCTTCTCGACAAGCTCGGCAACGGCGGCAAGGGGATCAACTGGAACACCGAACACGAGGTGAAGGAAATCGGCGCGCTGTCCGACACGGTCGCCGAACCCGGCGTGAGCCGCGGCCGCCCGCGCCTGGACACCGCGATCGACGCGGCCGAGATGATCCTCACGTTCGCGCCGGAGACGAACGGCCACGTCGCGGTGAAGGCATGGGACGCGCTCTCGAAGATCACGGGCCGCGACCACACGCACCTGGCGGTGGGCCGCGAGCACGACAAGATCCGCTTCCGCGACGTGCAGGCGCAGCCGCGCAAGATCATCTCCGCGCCGACGTGGTCGGGCCTCGAATCGGAGGAAGTGAGCTACAACGCCGGCTACACGAACGTGCACGAGCTGATTCCGTGGCGCACGCTGACGGGCCGCCAGCAGTTCTATCAGGACCACCGCTGGATGCTCGACTTCGGCGAAGGCTCGTGCGCGTACCGGCCGGCGATCGACACGAAGACCGTCGCGCCGCTGCACAAGCGGATGCCGAACGGCCAGCCGGAGCTCGTGCTGAACTGGATCACGCCGCACCAGAAGTGGGGCATCCACTCGACCTACTCGGACAACCTGCGGATGCTCACGCTCTCGCGCGGCGGCCCGCACGTGTGGATCTCGGAGGCCGAGGCGCAGCAGGCGGGCATCCGCGACAACGACTGGGTCGAGGTGTTCAACGTGAACGGCACGCTGACCGCGCGCGCGGTCGTGTCGCAGCGCGTGCCGGCCGGCATGTGCCTGATGTATCACGCGCAGGAGAAGATCGTGAACGTGCCGGGCGCGGAGACGAGCGGCAAGCGCGGCGGGATTCACAACTCGGTCACGCGCACCGTGACGAAGCCGACGCACATGATCGGCGGCTACGCGCAGCAGGCGTACGGCTTCAACTACTACGGCACCGTCGGCAGCAACCGCGACGAATACGTGATCGTGCGCAAGATGAACCGGGTGGACTGGCTCGAAGAGCCGCTTAACGAAGGAGCAGAACAATGAAGATCCGCGCACAAGTGGCGATGGTGCTCAATCTCGACAAATGCATCGGTTGCCACACCTGCTCCGTCACCTGCAAGAACGTGTGGACCTCGCGCGACGGCGTCGAGTACGCGTGGTTCAACAACGTCGAGACGAAGCCCGGCGTCGGCTACCCGCGCGAGTGGGAGAACCAGGACAAGTGGCAAGGCGGCTGGAAGCGCAACGACGCCGGCAAGCTCGAGCCGCGCCAGGGCGGCAAGCTGAAGATCCTCGCGAACCTCTTCGCGAACCCGAACCTGCCCGCGATCGACGACTACTACGAGCCGTTCACGTACGACTACGCGCATCTGCAGAACGCGCCGCTGTCGCAGACGCCGCCGACCGCGCGCCCCGTGTCCGCGATCACCGGCCAGAAGATGGAGAAGATCGAATGGGGCCCGAACTGGGAAGACGATCTCGGCGGCGAGTTCAAGTCGCGCGGCCGCGACAAGCTGTTCGAGGCCGTGCAAAAGGAGATGTACTCGACGTTCGAGAACACCTTCATGATGTATCTGCCGCGCCTCTGCGAGCACTGCCTGAACCCGACCTGCGTCGCGTCGTGCCCGTCCGGCTCGGTCTACAAGCGCGAGGACGACGGCATCGTGCTCGTCGACCAGGACAAGTGCCGCGGCTGGCGCATGTGCATCTCCGGCTGCCCGTACAAGAAGATCTACTTCAACTGGCAGACCGGCAAGGCCGAGAAGTGCGTGTTCTGCTTCCCGCGCATCGAGGCCGGCCAGCCGACCGTGTGCTCGGAAACCTGCGTCGGGCGCATCCGCTATCTCGGCGTGATGCTCTATGACGCGGACCGCATCGAGCAGGCCGCGTCCGTCGCCGATCCGCAGAAGCTCTATGAAGAGCAGCTCTCGGTGTTCGTCGATCCGCACGATCCGGCGATCGAGCGCCAGGCGCTCGCCGACGGCGTCCCGCAAAGCTGGCTCGACGCGGCGAAGCGCTCGCCCGTCTACCGGATGGCGTGCGAATGGAAGGTCGCGTTCCCGCTGCACCCGGAATACCGGACGCTGCCGATGGTCTGGTACGTGCCGCCCCTTTCTCCGATCCAGGGCGCCGCGCAGTCGGGCCACATGGGGATGAACGGCGTGATTCCGGACGTGCGCAGCCTGCGGATTCCGCTGCGCTATCTCGCGAACCTGCTGACGGCGGGCGACGAAGCGCCGGTCGCCGCCGCGCTCGACCGGATGCTCGCGATGCGCGCGTACAAGCGCGCTCAGACCGTGCACGGCGAGCACGACGCGCAGGTGCTCGAGCAGGTCGGGCTCACCGCCGAGCAGGTCGAGGACATGTATCAGCTGATGGCGATCGCGAACTACGAGGACCGCTTCGTGATTCCGTCGTCGCACAAGGAAATGGCCGAGGACAGCTTCGACGAGAAAGGCAGTTGCGGCTTCTCGTTCGGCAACGGCTGCTCGGGCGGCACGTCGGACGGCACGCTGTTCGGCCGCAAGAAGGAAACGGCCGTGTCGTACGCGGCGCTGCCGACCGTCACGCGCAAGAAAGCGAGTGCCGCATGAGCGCATCGCACGAGGAAAACGTCATGTCGATCTACCCGATTCTGTCCGCCCTGCTGACCTACCCGGAACAGCCGCTGCTCGACGCGCTGCCCGACATCGAGCGCGCGCTCGACGCGTTCCCCGACGCGCGCGCGGCGCTCGCGCCGCTCGTCGAATCGCTGCGCGCGACGCCGTTGATCGAGCTGCAGGAGCGCTACGTCGCGACGTTCGACCGCACGCCGTCGCACTCGCTGCATCTGTTCGAGCACGTGCACGGCGAGAGCCGCGACCGCGGCCAGGCGATGGTCGATCTGCTCGACGAATACCGGCGCCACGGCTTCGAGCCCGTCGGCAGCGAGTTGCCCGACTACGTGCCGCTCTTCGTCGAATTCCTCGGCGCGATCGCGAGCGACGGCGACGACGCGCACGCGGCGCACCTGCTCGGCGACGCGATCGACGTGCTCGCCGCGCTCGGCGAGCGCCTCGCGCGCGCGTCGAGCCCGTACGCGGGCGCGTTCGACGTGCTGCGCGCGTGCTCGCCGGTCGAGCCGCGGCCCGTCGCCGAGCCGCCGCCGCGCACGATGGACGAGGCGCTCGAGCGCTTCGGCCCCGGCCACGACGGCGTCGAGCCGCTGCTCGCGCCCGCGGTCGACGCGTCGGCCGCGCAGCCGATCCGATTTCATCCGCCGCGCCGCGCGGCGACGCCCGCTCCCCGCGCGTGACGCGGGAGGCGTCGCGAACCCGTTTCGAGGTCACGTCATGGATTATCTGAATACGTTCGTCTACGGCATCTATCCGTACATCGCCGCCGCCATCTTCCTGTTCGGCAGCCTCGCGCGCTTCGAGCGCGAGCAGTACACGTGGAAGTCCGACAGCTCGCAGCTCCTGCACCGCGGCGCGCTGCGCACGGGCAACATCCTCTTTCACGTCGGCGTGCTCGGGCTCTTCTTCGGGCATCTGGTCGGGCTGCTCACGCCCGTGGCCGTGTGGGACGCGCTCGGCGTCACCCACCACTTCAAGCAGCTCGTCGCGATGACGGCGGGCGGCGTGATGGGCTCGCTCGCGCTCGCGGGCCTCGCGATCCTGCTGCACCGGCGGCTCACGAACGCGCGGATCGCGGCCGTCACGCGGCGCGGCGACAAGGTGCTGCTCGCGTGGCTGCTCGTCACGCTCGTGCTCGGCCTGTCGACGATCTTCGAATCGGCCAGCCACACCGACGGCCATCTGATGGTGCAACTGATGACGTGGGCGCAGCACATCGTCACATTCCGCGGCGACGCGGCGAGCCATGTCGCCGATGCGCCGTGGCTCTTCAAGGCGCACCTGTTCATGGGGCTCTCGCTCTTCGCGATCTTCCCGTTCACGCGCCTCGTGCATGTGTGGAGCGGCTTCGCATCGGTCACGTACGTCGGCCGCGCGTGGCAGCTCGTGCGCGCGCGCCGCTAGACGCGGCCAGGGCGGGGGCCGAGCCAAACGCAGCGCGGCGCACCGGGCGGGTGCGCCGCGATGCCCCACGTGCTCGAATGTCGCAGCAACCGCGCAACATTCAGCAGGACAATTGTCATGTTCAAAAAAATCATGACGTGCTATGGCTCCCGCCCTCCCCGACTCCCCCGCCCCGTGGCGGCACCGCCTGTCGACGCGGATCGTCGCGCTGTCGGCGATCGCGTGGGCGCTCGTGCTCGCGATGGTGGGCGGCACGCTGTGGCTGTCGTGGCAGCTCGAAGGCGCGGGCGCGGCGATCAACGACGCCGGCAGCCTGCGGATGCGCGCGACGCGCACCTACGTCGAGCTGTCGGGCGCGGGCGTCGAGCCGCGCCGCCAGCTCGCGGCCGAGGTCGAAGCGATCGACGGCACGCTCGCGCGGCTGCGCCGCGGCGATCCGTCGCGCCCACTCTTTCTGCCGGGCACCGCCGTCGTCCAGCATCAGCTCGACATCGTCACCGATCGCTGGAACGCCGCGCTGCGCCCGCTCGCCGCCGCCGCGCTGACGAACGCGCCGCGCGCTGACGCGGCCGCCGCCTATCTCGTCGCGCTGCCGGGCTTCGTCGACGAAGCCGATCTGCTCGTGCGCGAGATCGAATCGGACAACGCACGCAAGACGACGTGGCTGCGCCTGTCGCAGATCGGGCTCGGCCTGCTCGCATGCTCGGGCACGGTCGCCGTCATCTATCTGCTGTTCCTGTGGATCATCCTGCCCGTGATGCAGTTGCGCGACGGCCTGAGGCGCATGGCCGCGCGCGAATTCGCGGTGCGCCTGCCGGTGCAGACGCGCGACGAGTTCGGCGATCTCGCGCACGGCTTCAACCGGATGGCGAGCGAATTGCAGGAAGTCTATGCGGGGCTGGAGGAGCGCGTGCAGCAGAAGACCGCGCAACTTGCCGCGCAGAATCGCGAACTGAGCGCGCTCTACGAAATCACCGCGTTCCTGAACCGCCCGCAGGCCGTCGACGACATGTGCGCGGGCTTCCTGTCGCGCGCGATCGCGCAGTTCGACGCGGACGCCGGCAGCATCCGCGTCACCGATCCGACGGGCGAAAAGCTGCATCTCGTGATCGCGGAAGGCCTGTCGGCCGAGCTCACCGAGCTCGAGCGCTGCATGCCCGTCGACGATTGCTTCTGCGGCACCGTGACGCGCGCGGAAACGGCCGTGCTGCACGATCTGCGCGGCGGCGCCGCGCGCTCGCCGACCCCGTGCTCGCGCGAAGGCTTCGCGGCCGTCGCCGTGTTCAAGGTGATGACGCAGGACGCGGTGCTCGGCTCGTTCTCGCTGCACTATCGCGACGCATCGCGGCTGCCCGACGCCGAGCGGCGCGTGCTCGAAACGCTCGGCCGCCATCTCGGGATCGCGCTCGATCACGTGCGGCTGTCCGCGAGCGCGCGGCAGCTCGCGGTCGCCGAAGAACGCAATCTCGTCGCGCAAGGGCTGCACGACAGCATCGCGCAGAGCCTCAATTTCGTGAACCTGCAGACGCAGATGCTCGGCGACGCGATCTCGCACGACAATCTCGCCGACGCGCGCGACATCGTGCCGATGCTCAAGCACGGCGTCGAGCAGAGCTACGCGGACGTGCGCGAGCTGCTGCTCAACTTCCGCACGCGGCTCACGCAAGGCGAGCTGAAGGCGGCGATCGAGGAAACGATCGCACGCTTCGAGAAGCAGACGCGCGTCGCGTGCGCGCTGAATTACCGCGAGACGGGCGGCGCGCCGCTGCCGTCCGACGAGCAGCTGCAGGTGCTGTTCATCCTGCAGGAAGCGTTGTCGAACGTGCGCAAGCACGCGCATGCGCAGCACGTCGCGGTCGATATCGAGAACGGCGCCGCGTTCCGGCTGTCCGTTGCCGACGACGGTTGCGGCTACGATCCGGCCGCGCTCGCCGCGCGCGCGGACACGCACGTCGGACTCACGATCATGCGGGAGCGCGCCGCCCGCCTGCGCGCGACGCTCACGTTGACGGGCGCACCGCAACGCGGCGCGCGCGTCGAGCTGGTGTTGCCGGCCGACGCGCGACAGGCGGCATAGAAACAAGAACGAGGACAACAATCATGACCATACGCGTACTGTTGATCGACGACCACACGCTCTTTCGCAGCGGCGTCAAGCTGCTGTTGCAGCGCCAGCCGGATTTCGAAGTCGTCGACGAGGCGTCCGACGGCGTCGAGGGCGTGAAGCGCGCGAAGCAGCATCAGCCCGACGTGATCCTGCTCGACCTGAACATGCCGGGGCTGTCGGGGCTCGAAACGCTGCAACTGCTCGTGCAGGACGTGCCGTCCGCGCATGTCGTGATCCTCACGGTGTCGGAAGATGCGCAAGAGCTGACGACCGCGCTGCGCGACGGCGCGTGCGGCTTCCTCGTGAAGAACATCGACGCGGAGACGCTCGTCGCGGGCATCCGCAAGGCTGCCGCGGGCGAGCCTGTGATCGCCGAGAGCATGACCGCGAAGTGGATCGCCAGCCTGCGCGCGCCCGCGCCCGCCGCGCGGCCCGCGCCGGCCCCGGCCGCGACGCCCGCCGCGCATGTGCCGGTCGATCCCGACCAGTTGACGCCGCGCGAGCACGACATCGTGCGCGCGCTCGCGCGCGGCGCGAGCAACAAGGAGATCGCGCGCGAGTTCGACGTCGCCGAAAGCACGGTGAAGATCCACGTGCAGAACGTCCTGAAGAAGCTGAACCTGTCGAGCCGCGTGCAGATCGCCGTGTATGCGGTCGAGCGAGGCCTCACCGCGCCGCATCCGGCCGAGGCCTGAGCGAGAACGACGGCCGCGCGCGGATGACGGCGCGAGCCGCATGATTCGCGGCGACATCGTCCTTCGCCGCTTCACCGCGCCGCCGATCGAATGACCGAAGGCGCCGTCGGCCTCAGCCGTCGACATGGCGCGACGTCGGCGTCATCACCACCTCGGCGCGTTGCTCGACGAACCGCATCGCGTCACCGCGCCAAACCGAAGGCCCGACAGCGCGCCCCTTCGTTCGAGCACGGACGAGCCCGAACGCGTCGGGTCCGGCAACCGGATCGCCCCGCGTCCGAAGCAAACGCATGCATGAGCCGGCTCGTTCGATCGACTTCGTCGGGCAACGCAATGCAATCCGACATCGGCATGAACGCCGCCGCCTCCTGAACCGCGCCACGGCATCGTGACGTCGCGCGCTCCGGTTCGCGAACGCGCGAGCCGTGCCCTTCAACAACCCTCTCGCAATCCGCGCCATGCCGGCGCGCGTCATCCGCGCTCGGCATAGAAAATCGACGGCGCGCGCCGCACAACGATCGAACGCGTTGATTACATCCCGCAAACGGCTGAAAGGTTTCCGGCTGTCGTTTTCCGGCTTGCCGGCATCGACCGGACGCGCGAATCCCACATCTCACGCACCGCCCGCCGAAGATCGACATGCAAGGATGTTGCCGCGACAAAATTTTGCGGTATTCTGCGTGACGCCAGGATTGCCGGACGATGCAGCGGCGCGGCGCATACGTCGACACGGTCGCAACGCTCGATTCGTCGACGCGCGCCCCGACGACGCAGCACGCGTTTTCGCGACGGGTCGATCGCGCGTTGCCGGCGTCGGGCCACGCGATCGCCGGTTCGCTGACGCGTAACGAACAGCCCATGGCGCGCTGCCGTTCATCCGGCCACGCCCACATACTGGACCTTCGCACCGAGCTGCACGGGTGCGGCGTGACTTTTACCCCATCGAGGAAGGTAGGCAGTCTCATGACAGCATCCGAACAGCTTCAGCACCTCCTGTCGGCGCGACAAACACTGGGCGGCGATTTCTTCGGCGGCTGGACGCCCGCCGATCTCGACCTGTTCGCGCGTCATCACAAGCCGGCCGCAGGCTCGGCAGGCTACGTGACCGACTATTTCGGCGTGAAGACGCGCACGGATTTCGTGCCGTGGGCCAACGCCCTCAACGGACACACGCTCACGACGCCGCCGATCCCGAACGACGGCGTGCGCGCGGAGGCGATCGAATACGTCGCGCTGCTCGACAGCATCGAGCACAGCGCGGGCCCGCATTTCGCGATGGTCGAGCTGGGCGCGAGCTACGCGCCGTGGGCCGCGCTCGCGGGCGTGATCGCGAAGCGCCTCGGCAAGAACGTGTCGGTGCGCGCCGTCGAGGCGAGCAGCTACTTCCATGCGCTCATCCCCGAGAACTACACGGCGAACGGTCTCGTCGGCGATTCGAACGGCGTGGGCCCGACGGTCGAAAGCGTCGCGATCCACGGCGCCGTCGGCATCAAGAAAGGCACGATGTTCTTCCCCGTCGTGAACAGCGCGTTCGAGAACGGCGGCCAGGCGGCCGACAGCGTGCCCGACGTCGATTATGTCGGCCGCGCGGTCCCGCACGAGGAAGTGCCGATCCGCACGCTCGACGAAATCTTCGACGGCCTCGACGCCGTCGATTTCCTGCACTGCGACATCCAGGGCTCGGAAGAGGACGTGCTCGTGCACGGCGCGGCGCTGCTCAGCCAGAAGGTCAAGCGCATGTTCGTCGGCACGCACAGCCGGAAAATCGAAGGCGCGCTGATCGAATGCCTGCACAAGCACGGCTGGCATCTCATGCGCGAGCGCCCCGTCACGTTCGCGCATCAGCCGCAGCTGTCGTCGGTGGTTGGCATGACGACGATCGACGGCGGCCAATACTGGGTCAATTCGCGCTTCTGATTGCGCGCGCCGTCGCGCTTTGACGGTTCGTCGACAGCGCTTTGACAGCGCTTCGATCGCGCGTCCGCGGCGGCCCGGCGTCGCGGCGTGCGGCGCCCGGAGCGACGCGCGATCGTCCCCCGCTTTGCTCGAATGATCCGCGAACCGAAGCCGTGCGGCGCCGGTTCGCGGCCGTGAACGGCGCGGCGCCGATCGCTCGCCGGTTCGGCGTCGCGCCGGCTTTCCCGCCGCCTGCGGCGGCTCGCGGTAAGATGTCGGCCTCACGCATCCCGCCGATCCGCCCATGAGAATTGCCACCTGGAACGTCAACTCCCTGAACGTGCGCAAGCAGCACGTGCTCGACTGGCTCGCGCAGAGCGACGTCGACGTGCTGTGCCTTCAGGAGCTCAAGATCCCCGACGAGAAATTCCCGCGCGAAGCGCTCGAAGCGGCCGGCTACCGCAGCTGGTTCGCGGGCCAGAAGACCTACAACGGCGTCGCGATCCTCGCGCGCGCGAGCCTGCCGTTCGACGAGACGGACGTCGTGCGCAACATCCCCGGCTTCGAGGACACGCAACAGCGCCTGATCGCCGCGACGATCGACGGCGTGCGGATCGTGTCCGCGTACTTCCCGAACGGACAGGCGCTCGACTCGGACAAGTTCGTCTACAAGATGCAGTGGCTCGACGCGCTGCAGGCGTGGCTGAAGAACGAGCTGCAGCGCTACCCGAAGCTCGCGCTGCTCGGCGACTACAACATCGCGCCCGAAGATCGCGACGTGCACGATCCCTCGAAATGGGAAGGCCAGAATCTCGTGTCGCCGCAGGAGCGCGCGCACTTCGCGCAACTCGTCGCGCTCGGGTTCGTCGACGCGTTCCGCCGCTTCGATCAGCCCGAGAAGACCTTCACGTGGTGGGACTACCGGATGCTCGCGTTCCGCCGCAACGCGGGGCTTCGGATCGATCACATCCTGCTGTCGCCCGCGCTCGCCGAGACCTGCACGAGCTGCACGGTCGATCGCGCGCCGCGCGCGTGGGAACAGCCGTCCGATCACACGCCCGTCGTCGCGCAGCTCGGCTGAGCCGGCGTCGCGCCCGCCCGCGCCCGCCCGCGTTCGGCCGCGCGCAGTGCGACGCGCGAACACGCGAGTGGCGCACGCCCGGCCGAAAGCCGCTCGCGAGCCCGCTATCGACTCGCGTATCCGAGCGCGCTCGCGGGGTCTGTGCATCGTCATCCAACGCACGGCGCACATCGCGCCGCGTCGATCACGATTCGAGATGCAACTCCTGAATCTTGCGCGTGATCGTGTTGCGGCCGATGCCGAGCCGCTCCGCCGCCTCGACCTTGCGGCCGCGCGTGAAGTCGAGCGCCTCGCGGATCACCGCGGCCTCGAAACGCCGCGCGAGCGCGTCCATCACGTCCGCCGAGTTCTCGCGCAACAAGCGCGCGACTTCGGTGCGCAGCCCATGCTCCCACAGCGGATGCCCCACCGCCGCGCCGACCGCCGCCGGCGCGCCCGCCATCGCCGGCGCGACCGCGGCCGCGACCACGCTCGCCACGTGCGATTCCGCGGCGCCGGCGCCGATGCCGGCCGCCGGCGCGTCCGCCTCCACGGTGGCCTCGACGGGCGTCACGCTGCCGGACGCCGTCTGCGTCGCGACGAGATCGGGCGGCAGATCCTTGATCTCGACCGTCTGCGCGGGCGCCATCACCGTCAGCCAGTTCGCGAGATTCTCGAGTTGCCGGACGTTGCCCGGGAACGGCAGCGACGTCAGATACGCGAGCGCTTCGTCCGACACGCGCTTCGGCTCGACACCGAGGTCGCGAGCGCTCTTCTGCAGGAAGTGCCGCGTGAGGAGCGCAATGTCCTCGCTGCGCTCGCGCAATGGCGGCAACCGCAGCCGGATCACGTTGAGCCGGTGATACAGGTCTTCGCGGAACAGCCCCTGCCGCACGCGCGCCTCGAGATTCTGGTGCGTCGCCGCGATCACCCGCACGTTCGCGCGCAGCGGGCTATGGCCGCCGACGCGATAGAACTGCCCGTCCGACAGCACGCGCAACAGGCGCGTCTGCAGGTCGAACGGCATGTCGCCGATTTCGTCGAGGAACAGCGTGCCGTTCTCGGCCTGCTCGAAGCGGCCCTGGCGCGTCGTCTGCGCGCCCGTGAACGCGCCGCGCTCGTGGCCGAACAGTTCCGATTCGAGCAGATCCTTCGGGATCGCCGCCGTGTTCAGCGCGATGAACGGGCCGTTCGCGCGCGGGCTGTGCCGATGCAGCGCGCGCGCGACGAGCTCCTTGCCGGTGCCCGATTCGCCCGTGATCAGCACGGTCGCGGCCGAATGCGACAGCCGGCCGATCGCGCGAAACATGTCCTGCATCGCGGGCGCCTGGCCGAGCATCTCGGGCGCCTCGGCGAGCTTGTCGTCGTCGGGCACGCCGCCGCGCAAGCTCTCTTCGACCGCGCGCCGGATCAGCTCGACCGCCTTGTCGACGTCGAACGGCTTCGCGAGATATTCGAACGCGCCGCCCTGAAACGCCGCCACGGCGCTGTCGAGATCCGAGAACGCCGTCATGATGATGACGGGCAGCCCCGGCAGCCGGTCGTGCATCGCCTGCAGCAGCTCGAGCCCGGAGCCGCCCGGCATCCGGATATCGGATACGAGCACCTGCGGCGTTTCCTGGTCGAGCGCGGCGAGCGCGTCGCGCACGTTCGCGAAGCTCCTCGTCGCGAAGCTCTCGCGCGCGAGCGCCTTCTCGAGCACCCAGCGGATCGATTGGTCGTCGTCTACTATCCAGATCGGCTTCATAGTCGGTCAGAGGTATGGTGAATCGCTGCGCCGCCGCTCAGTGGTCGAGCGGCAGCAAAATCTGAAATTCGGTCCGGCCCGGCCGGCTGTCCACTTCGATCATCCCGTCGTGCTGCTGGATGAACGTCTGCGCGAGCGTGAGCCCGAGCCCGCTGCCGTCGTCGCGGCCGGATACGAGCGGATAGAAGATCCGGTCGCGTATCTCGTCGGGAATGCCGGGGCCGTTGTCGATCACGTGCAAATCCAGTGCCAGCCTGTACAGGCGCTTCGCGATCGTCACCTTGCGCGCGACGCGCGTGCGCAACTCGATCTTCGCGTCGCCCTGCGCGATCCGCTCGCGCAGCGCCTGCGCCGCGTTGCGCACGATGTTCAGCAGCGCCTGGATCAGTTGCTCCTTGTCGCCGCGCAGGTCGGGCACGCTCACGTCGTAGTCGCGCTCGATCGTGAGGCCGCGCGGAAATTCAGCGAGCATCACGGCGCGCACCCGCTCGCACACTTCATGGATATTCACGTCGCCGACGATGTGCGGGTGCCGATGCGGTTCGAGCAAACGGTCGACGAGCGTCTGCAGCCGGTCCGATTCCTTGATGATCACCTGCGTGTACTCGCGCAGCTCGTCGCGCTCGCGCTCGCCCAACTCGAATTCGAGCAATTGCGCGGCGCCGCGAATCCCGCCGAGCGGGTTCTTGATCTCGTGCGCGAGATTGCGGATCAGTTGCTTGTTGACGGCCGTGAGATCGTGGATTCGCTCCTCGCGGTCGGTGCGCGACTGCCGCTCGTTCTCGAACAGCTCGACGAGCACGAAGTCCGGCGCGCCCTCGAGGAAGCCGACGATCGCGTGCACGTGCAGCGGCTCGCGTCCCGGGCGGTCGAGCACGGTGTCGAGATGCGTCGCATGAAAGCGCTCTTCGCCGATCGCGGCGATCGTCGTCGCGAGCTCGTTCGCGTTCGGGAAGATCTCGCTCCACGGCATCTGCGACAACTGCCGGCGCGAGATGTCGAGCATCGCCTCCGCCGACGGATTGGCGAACGCGATCCTGAGCGTGCGCCGGTCGAGCACGAGCACGACCGTCGGCAACGCCTCCAGCCCCGTGAGGAGCCCCGAGCGCACGAGCCGGTCGTCGTCCGACAAGCGCTCCGGGTGGCCGGCCCTGGCCTTGATCAGATTCTTCAGAACCATCTTGCGTGGATGCCGTGTCAAAAACCGCCGTCGCGGGCGGAACAAAAAGGGGACGGCGTCCCGCCGTCCCCTTTCAAGGTCCGATGCCTTCGCGCGCGGTTGCCGCGCGAAGGCCGGTCGGCGCCGCGGCGCTTCGTCCGCCGACGAGACGAAGCGCCATCGTCGCTTACAGCGAGTAGTACATCTCGAACTCGATCGGATGCGTCGTCATGCGGAACTTCGCGAGCTCCTGTTCCTTCAGGCCCAGGTACGCGTCGATCATCGCGTCCGTGAACACGCCGCCGCGGGTCAGGAACTCGCGGTCCTTGTCGAGCGCCTCGAGCGCCTGGTCGAGGCCGGCGCACACGGTCGGGATCTTTGCATCCTCTTCCGGCGGCAGGTCGTACAGGTTCTTGTCCGCAGCCTCGCCCGGGTGGATCTTGTTCTGGATGCCGTCGAGACCCGCCATCATCAGCGCCGAGAAGCACAGGTACGGGTTCGCCATCGGGTCCGGGAAGCGCGTTTCGATGCGGCGGCCCTTCGGGTTCGACACGTGCGGAATGCGGATCGACGCCGAGCGGTTGCGCGCCGAGTAAGCGAGCTTCACGGGCGCTTCGAAGTGCGGCACGAGACGCTTGTACGAGTTCGTCGTCGGGTTCGTGATCGCGTTCAGCGCGCGCGCGTGCTTGATGATGCCGCCGATGTAGAACAGCGCCGTTTCCGACAGGCCGGCGTAGCCATTGCCCGCGAACAGGTTCTGGCCGTCCTTCCAGATCGACTGGTGCACGTGCATGCCCGAGCCGTTGTCGCCGACGACGGGCTTCGGCATGAACGTCGCCGTCTTGCCGTACGAATGCGCGACGTTATGGATGATGTACTTCGACCATTGCGTCCAGTCCGCGCGCTGCAGGAGCGTCGAGAACTTCGTGCCGATTTCGTTCTGGCCCTGGCCCGCGACTTCGTGGTGGTGCACTTCGACCGGAATGCCGATCTGCTCGAGCAGCAGGCACATTTCCGAGCGCATGTCCTGGAACTGGTCGACCGGCGCGACAGGGAAGTAGCCGCCCTTCACGCCCGGACGGTGGCCCGTGTTGCCGCCTTCGAATTCCTTCGCCGACGACCACGGCGCTTCTTCCGAGTTGATCTTCACGAAGCAGCCCGACATGTCGGTGTTCCACTGCACCGAGTCGAAAATGAAGAATTCCGGCTCCGGACCGAAGTAGGCGGTGTCGCCGATGCCCGTGCTCTTCAGGTATGCCTCGGCGCGCTTCGCGAGCGAGCGCGGGTCGCGCTCGTAGCCCTTGCCGTCGGCGGGCTCGACGACGTCGCAGGTCAGCACGAGGGTCGACTCTTCGTAGAACGGGTCGATGAAGGCGGCGTTCGGGTCCGGCATGAGCAGCATGTCCGACGCCTCGATGCCCTTCCAGCCCGCGATCGACGAGCCGTCGAACGCGTGGCCGCTTTCGAACTTGTCCTCGCCGAAAGCCGACACCGGCACCGACACGTGTTGCTCCTTGCCGCGCGTGTCCGTGAAGCGGAAATCGACAAACTTGACGTCCTCGTCCTTCGCGAGCTGCATGACGTCGGCGACGGTTTTACTCATAACCTCTTCTCCTGATTGAACAAATCCGGCGGACTGGGACCGCCTCGTTAAGCGAGCTGCTGGGCGCAGCGTTCTTTGCCGCGTACAACCGATTCGAACGGAACGGGATGGATATAGCAGCTTCCGTGCCATGCATGCGCCAGATCGGCGCGAAGCGCGCGAGACCGCGCCGCGGCAGGGCCCGAGCGCGCACTTTCGGGGCTTCGGCGCGCCCGGACGTCACGGCGCGCGCACCTTATCCGTGCAATGCGGCATTCCGCACACTCGAAAATCCCAATGTTGGTGCCGATCACGTATTTTGCACCTTTTTGGTGAGTGCGACGCATCACGGATATCGCCGGCGCCGCCGCTCACCCTGCGCGCTAGAATGCTTTTTTGATCCGCAGGAGACCTCCCGCCATGAGTACGCTTGAACAGCTTTACGCGCAAGCCGACACGCGCCGCGCGCAAGGCAACCTGAACTACGCGGGCGCGCTCTCGCCCGCCGAGGCGTTCGAGCTGCTGCAGCTCGATCCGAACGCGCGCCTCATCGACGTGCGCACCCGCGCGGAGCTCGACTGGGTTGGCCGCCCGATCGTCGGCGACGGCCAGTACGCGCACGTCGAATGGACCCGCTACCCGGGCGGCGTGCCGAACGCGGAATTCATCGACCAGTTGCGCACGCTCGCGCAACCCGATCAGCCGATCCTGTTCCTGTGCCGCAGCGCCGCCCGCTCGAAGCTCGCCGCGGTCGCCGCCGCGCAGGCCGGCTTCACGAAGGCGTTCGACCTGCTCGAAGGATTCGAAGGCGCGAAGGACGCGCAGGGGCACCGCAAGACCGTCGAGGGCTGGTGCCACCGCGGCCTGCCTTGGATCGGCGCATAACGCACACCCGTACGCCGGCACATCGGCACGCCGTTACAGCGTTACGCACCGCCGCCCGCCATCGTCGGGCCGGCCGATGACACGGCGATGACGCGACGCGCCTAGACGCGCCGACGGCGCCGGCAACGTGCCGCCCGGTGCAGGCCGGTGCCGCCCGGTGAGGCGCCGCGTGGCCATGCGTGACGGGGTGCGGCGCCCGTCGGCGCTGCCGAGCATCCGGCCCGCGCGCGTCGGAGAGCTGTCTGTCCGTTGTCCCGCCGTCTCGTATCGGCGCGGGCCGCGCCGGCCGCCCGCTCAGGCGCGCGGCGCCTCGGCCGGCTCGACGATGTCGCCGCCGAGCAGATGCACGCCCTCGCGCAGCTTCACGAACGCGGCGGCGACCGCTTCCGGCTCGCCCTTCACCCCGAGATCGATGTGCCGGCGCGCGTAGATTCCGCCCTTTTCCGCGTCGCCGACGCTCGGCAGGCTGAACACCCGCACGCCCGGGAAATCGCGCTCGATCTTCTCCATCAGCGGCGTGAGCGTCGATTCGGGCAGCTCGAACACGTAGAGCGAGCGCTCCGCATGCGGCGTCGCGTGGTGCAGGTGCGCGTACTTCGTGTCGAGCACCCATTCGATCATCGGCCACGCCATCACCGGAAAGCCCGGCACGAAATGATGGTCGCCGCATGAAAAGCCCGGGATCCGGTTGTAGCCGTTCGGGATGATCGCCGCGCCGCGCGGGAACACGCCCATGTTCAGCCGATGCAGGTTCTCGGGCGAATCGAGGTCGACGGGCTTCGCGGCGTCGGCGTGCGTCTCGCGGATCCGCTCCTCGATCAGCGCCTTCGCCTCCGGGTGCAGTTCGAGCGGCACGCCGAGCGCCGCGGCCGCGCACTGGCGCGTGTGGTCGTCGGGCGTCGCGCCGATGCCGCCCGTCGAGAACACGATGTCGCCCGACGCGAACGTGCGCGCGAGCGTCGCCGTGATCCGCGCGGGATCGTCGCCGACGTATTCGGCCCAGCCGAGCGCGAGCCCGCGCGCGGCCAGGAGCTCGATCACCTTGGCGAGGTGCTTGTCTTGACGGCGACCGGACAGAATTTCGTCGCCGATGATGATGATGCCGATGGTCATGCTCGCCTCGTCGAATCGGTGGAAATCGCATTCGCGGCCGCCGCGCGCTCGTCCTGCAGCGCGCGCAGGCAGTAGAAGCCGAACCACAGCGCCGAGAACACCAGAATGAACGCGTAGACCCAGATCATCGCGGCGGCGACGAACGGAAACAGCACCATCATCCAGATCGACGACACCCAGATGAAGGTCGGCACCGTGCCGAGCAGCCCGCTCGCGACGCCGATGCCCAGCAAGGGCCAGCGGTGCTTGCGCACGAGCGCGCGGCGCTCGTCGGCGCTCGCGTGCAGCGCGAGCGCGTCGTAGGTCATCACGCGGTACGTGAGCCAGCCCCAGATCACGGGCGGCAGCAGCGCGAAGAACGGTGGAATCAGCCACAGCGGCACCGTCACGACCAGGAGCGCGATGCTCGCGAACGCGGCCCACAGCGAATTGAACACGCTGCCGAACAAGCTGCCGCCCCGCTTCATCTCGAGCGACGCGAACTGGCGCTTCGCCAGATGCGAGACGACGGCGGGCATCGACAGCGTCGCGATCAGGAGCAGCACCGTCAGCACGATGAGCGGAATCGCGAGCGACACGACGACGAACGGCGCGACAACCGCGTGCAGTTGCGACGCGCCGATCGCGTTGAAGAACTTGTAGAGGAGCGCCGTCAGCGCGAAGCCGTCGAGCGCGGCGCGCGCGGCGTCGACGAGCGGCTGCCACGAGAACCAGAGCACGACGCCCCAGATCACCGCGGCGACGATAAACGGCATGAAGGTAAGCCAGAGCATCCGCGGGTGCAGCGCACTCGCGAGCGCCCGGCCGAAGGAGCGCAGCAGGTCGTTCATGCGGGACGGATCATCGATCGGGAATGGGAAGGGAAAGCCCGGAAAGGATAAACCACGCGGCGTGCGCGCGGCAAAAACGGGGCGGCAGCGGATGGCGCGAAGAAAGCGCGTGCTGCGCGCGCATCGCCGCCCCCCGGGTGCGGTGACGCGCGGGGGACGGCGGAACGCGCCCGGCGCTCGAAGGACGACGTGCCGCGGCAATCGAAACGCGGCGGGCGCGGGCCGATTGCCGAGGAACGGCGAACGGCGAACGGCGAGCGGCGAACGGCGAATCGTCGGCGGTGAAACGCGAATCGGTCGACAAAAGCGGTGGGCGCACGGACAACCCGCCGTCGAAGCGCCGCTTACGCCGACGCCACGTCGCTCCGCTTGCCCGGCGCGAGCCGCCGCGCGATCCGCACGAACGCGAGCCAGTGCTGCGCCCAGAAGCCGTCGCCGTACGACACGCCCTCGTACTGCTCGCGGATGCCGGTCGGCTCGGGCGTGCGGTTCCACGACGCGGTGCGAAACAGCATGTCCCACCACGGGAACAGCACGCCGAAGTTGCAGCCGTACTTCGTGCCCTCGTGGCCGTAGCCAACCGCGTGATGGCGGCGATGGAACGTCGGGCTGACGACGAGGCGCTCGGCGAGCCAGCCGAACGGCAGCCGCGCGTTCGTGTGCTGAACGCTCTGCATGAAGTTCGTGACCGCGGTCAGCACGACGAACTGCGACGGCGACACGCCGATCACGAGCGCAATCGCCGCGAAGAAGCACGCCTGCAGCACGTCGTCGAGCAGATGGTTGCGGTCGTCGCACCAGAGCGACATCTGGCGCTGGCTGTGATGCACCGCGTGCAGTTCCCACCATATGCCGATCCGGTGCTGCCAGCGGTGATACCAGTAGCCGGCGAAATCGAGCACGATCAGGTAGATCGCGAACGCGACGATCGGCCTGGACGTGACGCCCGGCCACAGGTAGTCGAGATTGACGTTCGCGATCCCGTGCAGGCGCAGCCACGCCTGGACGTTGTCGAAAAGCGGCCGCAGCGCGAAAAAGAAGAACAGGCTGAAGATGCCGAGCTTCGCGATCAGCGTGTAGATCACGTCGACGCGCACCGCCTTGCGGTTCGCCCACCGCTCGACGGGGCGCAGCGCCTCGAGCGGGCGCAGCAGCACATACATCGCGACGACCTGCAGCGCGCCGACGATCACCCAGTAGAGCGCGTCGTACGTGTCCTCGTCGTAGCCCATCAGGCCGACCTTGAACAGCAGCGGCTGCACGATGTCGACATACAGCCACGTCTGCAGATCGGACACGAAGCCGTCGAGCGCGGCGGCGATCACGTGCAGCATGAACCGCTCCCCCGCCGCGTCACGCGCCGTTCGGCGCCGTCCACGGCGCGCGGTCGTAGAAATAGATCCCGTGCGGCGAGCGGCCGACCGAAATCGTCTGGATCAGCTTGCGGCTCGGCAGGTCGATCACGCCGACCTTCTTCGCGAAGCGGAACGTCACCCACAGCGTCTTCCTGTCGGCCGACAGCTCCATGTCGTCCGGGCCGGGCAACAGGCCCGTGATGTCGCCGACGTTCGTGAGCGCGTTCTCGTCGATGATGCTGATCGTGTTCGCGACCCGGTTCGTCACGGCGACGTGCGTGCCGTCCGCGAGCGAGCGGAAGTTGTGCGCGCCCTTGCCGGTCGGAATCGTTTTCACGACCTTCTGGTTGCGCCAGTCGACGACGGCGACGTAATCCGCGCCCGTCATCCCGATCAGCACGTACTTGTCGCCGGGCGTGAGCCAGAGGCCCGCCGGCACCTTGCCGACCTTCATCTTCCACTTGACCGTCTGCGTGGCCAGATCGATCGCGGCGAGCTCGCCCGACACCTGCAGCGACACGAGCACCGTCTTGCTGTCCTTCGTGAACGCGAGGTGGCTCGGCATCACGTCCAGCGGCACGCGCTTGGCGAGCTTCAGGTCATGGCCGTCGTAGCGGTAGATGTCGACGCGGTCGAGCCGCAGGCCCGCCGCGACGAACCACTTGCGATCGGGCGAGAAGCCGAGCTGATACGGATCGTCGATCCCTTCGAGCGTGCGCTGCGGCTTGCCCGTCTTCGGATCGAGGAACATCAGGCTGTTCGACACCGAATTCGCGACGATCAGCGACGAATTGTCGGGCGTCGCCATCAGGTGGTGCGGTTCCTTGCCGGTCGGGTACTGGCCGACGACCTGGCGGGATTGCTCGTCGATCAGGGAAAGCGTCGCTTCGGCCGAATTCAGCACGATCACGTTGTTCGCAAAGGCGGCGACGGGCGCCAGCACGGCGGCTGCAAGCGCGAGCGTGCGGCCGAGAGAAAGGAAATTGCGCATGAAGACTCACGTCGTGGGACTGGCGTGATTGTAAAACGCGCGAGAGCGCCGCCGGTTGACGTCCCGCGCCCGAGTGTGAACCCGCATACTTTGAACCGCGCTCAGCGCTGCATCGACTCCCACACTTTGTAGAGCCGCTTGACCGACACCGGCATCGGCGTGCGCAGTTCCTGCGCGAAAAGCGAGATCCGCAGTTCCTCGAGCAGCCACCGGAACTCGGCGAGCCGCGCATCCGCGACGCCGCCGCGCTGCACAATCGAGCGCTGATAATGCTGCGCGAGCGGCTGCAGCTCGGCCGCCTGCCGCGCGTCGCGGGCGGGATCGGCCTTCAGCTTGTCGATTCGCAGCGCGATGCCCTTCAGGTAGCGCGGGAAATGCGCAAGCTGCGCGTAAGGCGTGTCGATGACGAAGCGCTTGCCGACGAGCGCGGCGAGCTGGCCCTGCAGGTCCGCGTGCGCGGCCGGGAACGGCTTCGCCTGCGCGAGCTTCTTCGCGAGCCCCGCGTACTCGGCGAGGATCTGCCCGACGAGCCGCGCCATCTCCTGCGCGAGCAGGTTCAGCCGGCTCCTGCCCTCGTCGCGGCGCGCGTGAAAACTCGCGTCGTCGGCGGGCAGCGGGTCCTGCAGGCACGCGCGGTCGAGCGCGGTCGCGATCAACTGGTCGCGCAGTTCGTCCTGCGTGCCGAGCGACATGTACTGCATCGCCATCTCGCGCAGCCCCGGCAGGTTCTTCTCCAGGTACTTGATCGGCTCCTTCAGCTGCAACGCGAACAGGCGCCGCAGGCCCGCGCGGTGGATTCGCGCCGCCTCGTCGGGCGAGTCGAACACCTCGACGTCGCAGTGCGTGCCGCGGTCGACGAGCGCCGGGTAGCCGAACAGCGTCTCGCCGCGCCGGCGGATCTCGAGGAGTTCCGGCAGCTTGCCGAAGTTCCACGTCGTCAGGTTCTCATAAAGCGCGGTCGCGCCGGCGGCGGCCGCGCCCGCTTGCGCCGCCGACGGCGCGACGGCGGGCGTCGCCCCGCCGCCTTGCGCGCCTCGCGGCCGCGCGCCACCCGCGGGCGCCTCGGCGGCGGCCGCGCCGGAAGGCGCGCCCGCCGGCGCGAGCGTTGCCGCGGCGGCGATCTTCTGAAAGTGCTGCTGCGCCTGCGCGCCCAACTCCGCGCGCAACTGCGCGAGATTGCGCCCCATCGCGAGCTGCCGGCCGTGCTCGTCGATCACCTTGAAGTTCATGAACAGGTGCGCGGGCAGCGTCTCGAGCTTGAAGTCGGACGTCTTCGTCGCGACCTGCGTCCGCTCGCGGACGTCGGCGATCAGCGCGTCGACGAGGCCGCCCGCGCCGAAGCGCTCGCGCCCGGCGCGCTCGACGAAGCCCGCCGCGTACTCTGGCAGCGGCACGCAATGGCGGCGCAGCTTCTGCGGCAGCGACTTCAGCAGCAGGTGCGCCTTCTCCTTCAGCATCCCGGGCACGAGCCACTCGGCGCGGCGCGCGTCGACCTGGTTCAGCGCGAAGAGCGGCACCGCGAGCGTCACGCCGTCGCGCGGCGAGCCGGGCTCGAAGTGGTACGTGAGCGCCATCTCGACGCCCGCCATCGTCGCGCGCTTCGGAAACAGATCGGTCGTCACGCCCGCCGCCTCGTGGCGCATCAGATCGTCGCGCGACAGATACAGCAGGCGCAGCTTGTCTTCCGGCTGCCCGCTCTTTTTCACCTCGTCGCGGTACCAGCGCTCGAACGCGGCGCCCGTGTGGATGCCGGACGGAATCGCCTGATCGTAGAACGCGTGAATCAGCTCGTCGTCGACGAGCACGTCCTGCCGGCGCGACTTGTGCTCGAGCTGCTCGATGTCGGCGAGCAGCTTGCGGTTGTGCGCGAAGAACGCGAGCTTCGTGTCGAATTCGCCGTCGACGAGCGCGCCGCGGATGAACAGCTCCCGCGCGCGCGCCGGGTCCTGCCGGCCGAACGCGACGCGCCGCCGGTGATAGACGGTGAGCCCGTACAGCGTCGCGCGCTCGAACGCGGTGACCTGCGCGGGACGCTTCTCCCAGTGCGGCTCGGACAGCGATTTCTTCAACAGGTGCGCGCCGATGCGCTCGATCCATTCCGGCTCGATCTTCGCGATGCAGCGCGCATAGAGGCGGCTCGTCTCGACGAGCTCGGCCGCCATCACCCAGCGCCCCGCCTTCTTCACGAGCGCGGAGCCCGGCCACAGATGGAACTTGATCCCGCGCGCGCCGAGATAGTGCGGCTCGTCCTCGGCCTTGAAGCCGATGTTGCCGAGCAGCCCCGTCAACAGCGACAGATGGATCTGCTCGAACGTCGCGTCGGCCTCGTTCAGGCGCCAGCCGTGCTCGCGCACGACGGTCAGGAGCTGCGAGTGGACGTCGCGCCATTCGCGCAGCCGCAGGTGCGACAGGAAATGCTGCCGGCACGCGTCGACGAGTTGCCGGTTCGACTTCTTGTGCGCGACCGCCTCCTCGAACCACGCCCAGATCCTCAGCCACTGGAGGAACTCGGAGCGCTCGTCGGCGAAGCGCCGGTGCGCCTGGTCGGCCTGCTCCTGCGCGTCGATCGGGCGATCGCGCGGGTCCTGCACGGACAGCGCGCTCGCGATCACGAGCACTTCGCGCAACGCCTGCTGGTCGCGCGCGGCGAGGATCATCCGGCCGACGCGCGGATCGAGCGGCAACCGCGCGAGCTCGCGGCCGAGCGGCGTGAGCGCGTTGTCGTCGTCGACCGCGCCGAGCTCGTTGAGCAGTTGATAGCCGTCCGCGATCGCGCGGCCGGGCGGCGGCTCGATGAACGGAAACGATTCGATCGCCGACAGATGCAGCGACTTCATCCGCAGGATCACCGATGCGAGCGACGAGCGCAGGATTTCCGGATCGGTGAAGCGCGCGCGGCCGGCGAAATCGCTTTCCTCGTAGAGACGGATGCAGATGCCGTCGGCGACGCGGCCGCAGCGGCCCGCGCGCTGGTTCGCGGCCGCCTGCGAGATCGACTCGATCTGCAACTGCTCGACCTTGTTCCGGTACGAATAGCGCTTCACGCGCGCAAGCCCGGTATCGACGACGTAGCGGATGCCCGGCACCGTGAGCGACGTCTCGGCGACGTTCGTCGCGAGCACGATCCGCCGCGCGTTCGACGCCTTGAACACGCGCTCCTGCTCGGCCGCCGACAGCCGCGCGAACAGCGGCAGGATCTCGGTGTGCGGCGGATGGTGCTTGCGCAGCGACTCGGCGGCGTCGCGGATCTCGCGCTCGCCGGGCAGGAACACGAGCACGTCGCCCGGGCCCTCGCGGCACAGCTCGTCGACCGCGTCGACGATGCCGTCCATCAGGTCGCGCTCGGCCTCGCGCGCGCTCTTCGCGCGGTCGCGCCCGGACGCCGCGCCTTCCGCGTGCCGGACGGCGGCCGGCCGGTCGTCGGCGATCGGCCGGTAGCGGACTTCCACCGGATAGAGCCGCCCGCTCACCTCGATCACCGGCGCGGGCCGCTCGTCGCTGCCGAAATGGCGCGCGAAACGGTCCGCGTCGATCGTCGCCGACGTGACGATCAGCTTCAGGTCCGGCCGCCTCGGCAGGATCTGCTTCAGGTAGCCGAGCAGAAAATCGATGTTCAGGCTGCGCTCGTGCGCCTCGTCGATGATGAGGGTGTCGTACGCCTTGAGCAGCGGATCGGTCTGCGACTCGGCGAGCAGGATGCCGTCCGTCATCAGCTTGACCGACGCGCCCGGCGCGAGGTTGTCGGTGAAGCGCACCTTGTAGCCCACCACTTCGCCGAACGGCGTGCCGAGCTCCTCGGCGATCCGGCGGCCCGTCGACGACGCCGCGAGCCGCCTCGGCTGCGTGTGGCCGATCAGCCCCGCGCCGCCCGCGCCGACGCCGCGGCCGAGCGCGAGGCAGATCTTCGGCAACTGGGTGGTCTTGCCCGAGCCCGTCTCGCCGCAGACGATCACGACCTGGTGAGCGGCGATCGCGCGCGCGATCTCGTCGCGCTTGCCCGACACGGGCAGGCTTTCGGGAAACGTGATCGGCGGAACGGGATTCGGCGCTGTCCGCGCGCGCGGCGCATGCGGCGCGCGCGCGGCCTCGGAGCCGGCGTCGCGGCGCGCGGCGCGCGGCGCGCCCGCCTGCCCGGACGGCGCCCGCGGCGGGCGCGGCGGCCGCGGCGCGTGCGCGCCGGCGGGCTGCGCCTCGCCCGGCGTGCCCGCATGTTTTTGCGCGGGACTTTTAGGTACATTCGACATGGGGGCGCATTATAATCCCGCCCATGAATTCCCAAACCGACCTCCCCGCCGCCCAATCGGGTGCCGCGCCCCAGCCGTCCGTCGACGAAGCCGTCCATCACGCGCAGTTCGTCGACTGGATGCGCTCCGTCGCGCCCTATATCCACAAGTTCCGCAACAGCACGTTCGTGGTCGGCTTCGGCGGCGAGGTCGTGCAGCACGGGCTGCTGAGCGCGCTCGTGTCCGACATCGCGCTCTTGCAGGCGATGGGCATCCAGATCGTGCTCGTGCACGGCTCGCGGCCGCAGGTCGAGGAGCAACTGCACCTGCACGGCGTCGAATCGGCGTTCTCGCACGGCCTGCGGATCACCGATGCGCGCGCGCTCGAATCGGCGAAGGAAGCGGCGGGCGAAGTGCGGCTCGACATCGAGGCGGCGATCAGCCAGGGCTTGCCGAACACGCCGATGGCGCACGCGCACATCAGCGTCGTGTCGGGCAACTTCGTCACCGCGCGGCCGGTCGGAATTCTCGACGGCGTCGATTTCGCTCATACGGGCGTCGTGCGCAAGATCGACGCCGAATCGATCCGCCACTCGCTCGCGAGCCGCAAGCTCGTGCTGCTGTCGCCGCTCGGCTTCTCGCCGACGGGCGAGGCGTTCAACCTGTCGATGGAGGATGTCGCGTCGGCGGCCGCGATCGCGCTGCGCGCCGACAAGATCATTTTCCTGACCGAGTCGCCCGGCATCGTCGACGAAGCGGGCGAGCTCGTGCGCGAGATGTCGCTCGACGCGGCGGCCGAGCTGCTCGACTCGGGCGATCTGCAGGGCGACGACGGGTTCTTCCTGAAGCACGCGATCCGCGCATGCCGCGGCGGCGTCGCGCGCGCACACCTGATTCCGCAATCGCTCGACGGCAGCGTGCTGCTCGAGCTGTTCCTGCACGACGGCGTGGGCACGATGATCTCGTACGAGAACCTCGAAAGCCTGCGCGAGGCGACGCCGGACGACGTCGGCGGCATCCTGACCCTCATCGAGCCGCTCGAGACGGACGGCACGCTCGTGCGGCGAGGCCGCCACCAGATCGAGCGCGACATCGATCACTTCTCGGTCATCGAGCACGACGGCGTGCTGTTCGGCTGCGCGGCGCTCTACCCGTACCCGACCGAGAAGATCGGCGAGATGGCGTGCCTGACGGTCGCGCCCGAGGCGCAAGGCTCGGGCGACGGCGAGCGGCTCCTGAAGCGGATCGAGCAGCGCGCCCGCGCGCGCGGCTTGACGCGGATCTTCGTGCTGACGACCCGCACCGAGCACTGGTTCCTCAAGCGCGGCTTCGTGAAGGTGACGGTCGACGACCTGCCCGAAGACCGTCGCAAGCTCTACAACTGGCAGCGCAAGTCGCTCGTGCTGATGAAGCAGCTCTGAGCGGCGCGGCGCGCCCTTCCCCCGGATTACGATTACAGGAGAGGTACACGATGGCCCGTATGATTCACTGCGCGAAGCTCGGCAAGGAAGCCGAAGGACTCGATTTCCCGCCGCTGCCGGGCGAGCTCGGCAAGCGCCTGTACGAGAGCGTGTCGAAGGAGGCATGGCAAGGCTGGCTCAAGCAGCAGACGATGCTGATCAACGAGAACCGGCTGAACATGGCCGATCCGCGCGCGCGCCAGTATCTGATGAAGCAGACCGAGAAGTACTTCTTCGGCGAAGGCGCGGACCAGGCGTCCGGCTACGTGCCGCCGGCGCAGGACTGATCCGGCGCGGCGCGCGAGACGCCGCCTGCGCACTGGCGCGTTGCGCACTCGAACAAAAAGCCTCGGGCAGCGATTGCTGCCCGAGGCTTTTTTGCGGGCGCCGCGGCCGCGCTTCGCGCGCGGCGCGTCAAGGCTTCGCGAGCGCACCGCCGGGCGCGCCGGCGTCGCTTCGCTTGTCGCGCTCGAGCGTCGCGATGCACCCGAGCGACACCGCCGCGAGCGCGCTGTAGAACGCGGCGAGCGGCCACCACTCGCCGGCGAAACGGTGCGCGAGCAGCGTGCCCGCGAGCGGCGTGAGCCCGCCCGCGAGCGCCGCGCAAAGCTGATACGACAGCGAGATCGCCGAATAGCGGACGCGCACGTCGAACGCGCTCGACATGAAGCCCGCCATCACCGCGTACGAGCTCGACATGCACATCACCGCGATCGCGATGCCCACGACGATCGCGACGGGCCGCCCCGTCGACACGAGCGCGAACATCGGATACGGCGACGCGATCGCGAGCGCGGCGGCCGTCTTCAGGAAGCGCCCGATGCCGATGCGCTGCGCGAACCAGCCTGACGCGAACTGCGTGCCGAGCTGGATGAACGCGACGACGAACAGGCAATCGAGGATCAGCGCGCGATCGAGCCCGAGCGTCTGCGTCGTGTAGTTCAGCATGAACGTGTTGACGAACCACGCGCCCGCGACGCCGATCACGTTCGCGCCGAGACAGAGCAGCAGCGTGCGCCATGCGTCGCGCACCACGTCGGCCACGGGCAGCGCGGCCGTGCGCCGCTCGGCCTTCACGCGCGCGAATTCCGGCGATTCGGCGACGCCCGCGCGAATCGCGAGCCCGACCGCGAGCAGCGCCGCGCTCGCGAGAAACGGCAGCCGCCAGCCCCATGCGAGGAACGCGCCGTGCTCGATGCCCGCGACGAGACGAAACGCGAGCAGCGCGAGAATCAGCCCGGCCGGGCTGCCGAGCTGCGCGAACGACGCGACGAACGTGCGCTTGTCCGCGCTCGCGTGCTCGCTCGCCATCAGCACCGCGCCGCCCCACTCGCCGCCGATCGCGATGCCCTGCGCGATGCGCAGCACGACGAGCACGACGGGCGCGACGACGCCCGCCTGCGCGTATGAAGGCAACAGGCCGATGCCGACCGTGCCGACCGCCATGATGACGAGCGTCGCGACGAGCGCCTTCTTGCGGCCGATCCGGTCGCCGAGATGGCCGAACACGAGGCCGCCGAACGGCCGCGCGAAAAAGCCGACCGCGAACGTGCCGAACGACGCGAGCGTGCTGAAGAACGGCTCGCCCGACGGAAAGAACAGCTTGCCGAAGATGAGCGCGGACGCGGTTGCGTAAAGGTAGAAGTCGTACCACTCGATCGTCGTGCCGACGAACGCCGCGAGCGCGGCGCGCGCGGGCTGGCCGACCGGCGCGCGAACGGCGCGGTCATCGTGCTGGGATGTCATCGTTGTCTCCATGTCTCTTGCCGGTGGCGCGACTCGCGCGCGCCTTCACCGGCCGGGCCGGATCGCTCCGGGTTCGGTCGCCGCCGGACAGGCGGCGCGCGCCGTTCGGCCGAAGACGGATCGATCGTCTGCGGACGTTCGGCCGCGCGCGCACCCGGCGGCGCCCATCGAGCCGCGGCCGCCGCCAAGCGTCGGCGGCCGCGTCCATTCGCTCACGTCGCCATCTACTTCGCCTCCTTCAGCACGCCCGCTTCGGCGAGGCGCGCCTGCGTCGCCGCGTCGATGCCGAGCGCGTCGAGCACCGCGCGCGTATCGCGCCCGAGCATGGGCGGCGCGGTGCGGTACGTCGCGCTCGTGCGCGACAGCTTGATCGGCGATGCGGCGCCCCGGTATCGCCCCATCTCGACGACGAGCCCGCGATGCAGCGTGTGCGGATCGCGCGCGACCGCGTCGACCGTGCGCACCGGCCCGCACGGCACGCCCTCGGCCATCAGCTCGCGCGCGAGCGTCTCGCAGTCGCGATCGGCGAGCCGCGCCTCGAGGCTCGCCTTCAGCTCGGCGCGGTGCGCGCAACGGCTGCGGTTGTCGACGAAACGCGGGTCGCCCGCGAGCTCGGGCACGCCCAGATGCGCGCAGAGCCGGGCGAACTGCCGGTCGTTGCCGACCGCGAGAAAGATCGGCCCGGTCGCGGTGCGGTAGCTGTCGTACGGCGCGATGTTCGGATGCGCGTTGCCGCTGCGCGCGGGCGTGCGCCCCGAGCCGAACCAGTTCGGCAAATGCGGATGCAGCAGCGACACGCCGCAGTCGTACAGCGCGATGTCGACCGACTGGCCGACGCCGCTTTTCTCGCGCTCGGCGAGCGCGAGCAGGATGCCGGCGAGCGCGTTCAGGCCCGTCACCATGTCGACGATCGGCAGGCCGATGCGGGTCGCGCCGCCGCAGGCGTCGCCGTTCACGCTCATGAGGCCCGCCATCGCCTGGATCACCGCGTCGTAGCCGGGCAGCCCGCCGAGCGGGCCGTCGGCGCCGAAGCCCGTGATCGCGCAATGGACGAGACGGGGAAAGCGCGGCCGCAAGTCCCGCTCGTAGTCCATCCCCCAACGCGCGAGCGTGCCGGGCTTGAAATTCTCGACGAGCACGTCCGCGTCTTCGAGCAGACGCCAGAGGATCGCGCGGCCTTCGTCGCGCGACAGGTCGAGCGCGATGCCTTCCTTGTTGCGGTTCACGCCGATGAAGTACCACGCGTCGTCGTCGAAGAACGGCGGGCCCCAGCCGCGCGTCTCGTCGCCCGCCGGCGGCTCGATCTTGATCACGCGCGCGCCGTGGTCCGCGAGCGCCTGCGTGCAGTACGGGCCGCCGAGGACGCGGCTCAGGTCGACGATCTTCAGGCCCGCGAGTGCGCCGCGGCGGGCGTGCTCGGTCGCCGCCGCGTCGCGCGGGGAGGCCGAACCCGGTCGGCGTGCGGCGTTTGCGGCCGCCGTCTCCAGCGGTTCGCGCTGCGCAGGCGGAGCGCAAAGCGCGCTCGCCGGCTGCGACGGATTCGCGGCGCGCCCTGCCGCGCCAGCGACGCCGGCCGCACCTGCCGAATCGATCGCCCGCGCTGCGTCGCGCTCGATCTCCAAGCCGCCCGAAGACGGGAATTGCTTCGAGGCATCGTCGCTCATGCCGCCTCTCCCGACGGACCGTCGAGCAACCGCAACGCGTCGTCGAGCGCGACGGGCCGATCGTGCAGCAACGCCGCCAGCGCGCCAGAGTTCGCATCGGCATCGGCGCGCGGCATTGCGAGCGGATCGACGGGCGACAGCTTGTGCCGCAGCACGAGATGCGCGAGCGCGAGCCGTCGATGATCGGGCGCGAGCCGCATCCCTTCGCTCGCGAGGAGGATCGCGGTCGTCGCGTGATAAAGCGCGCTCGCCGACTGCCGCACGAACGCATCGTCGCCCGTCTGCGCGACGTGTGCGATCGCGTCGCTCGCGCGATCGAGCGCGCGGCGCAGGCGCGTCGCGCTCGCGCCGGGCAGCCGCGCCGCGTCGAGCGTGTCGAGCAGGAACGCACGCAGCGGCGCAAGCGCGCCTTCCCGCTTGACCGCCCGCGCGACGTCGAGCGCGACGATGTTGCTCGTGCCCTCCCAGATCGAGCCGAGATGCGCGTCGCGCAGCACGCGCGCATCGCTCCACTCCTCGATGTAGCCGGTGCCGCCGCGCACCTCCATCGCATCGCCGGCGACGCGGCGCGCGTCGCGGCACGCGCGGAACTTGATGAGCGGCGTCAGGATTCGCACGCAGCCGGCTGCCTGCGCGTCGCCCGCGTCGGCTTGCGCGAGCAGCATCGCGATCTGCATGAAGAGCGAGCGCGCCTGCTCGGTCGGCACGAGCATCTTGACGAGCTGCCGCTGCATCAGCGGCATGTCGATCAGCTTGCGGCCGAACGCTTCGCGATGGCGCGCGACATGCAGCGCCTCCGCCGTCGCGCGACGCATCAACCCCGCCGCACGCACGCCGTTCGACAGACGCGACATGTTGATCATGTCGGCCATCTGGTGGAAGCCGCGCCCGATCTCGCCGATCAGATACGCTTCGGCGCCCTCCAGCGCGATCTCGCCGCTCGCCATCGAGCGGCTGCCGAGCTTGTCTTTCAGGCGCACGATCCGATAGCGATTGCGCGAGCCGTCGGCGAGCGTCTTCGGCAGCAGGAACAACGCGAGCCCGTTGACGCCGTCGGGCGCGCCTTCGGGCCGCGCGAGCACCATCGCGAGATCGGCGTCCGCGTTCGAGCAGAACCATTTGTCGCCGAACAGACGCCATGTCGCCGCGCCATTGGCGGACGTCTCGCGCACCGCGCGCGTCGCGATCCGGCCGACGTCGGAACCGGCGGCCTGCTCGGTCATGAACATCGCGCCCTGGTGCAGCACGCCGAAATCGCGCGACGCGAGCCGCGGCAGGAAACGCTCGACAAGCTCGCGCGAACCGTAACGGCGCAGCGTGCGCGTGAGCGAATCGGTCATGCTGACGGGGCAGCAGAGGCCGAACTCCGCCTGAACGAACAGGAACGTCAACGCGTACTTGACGAGCGGCGGCGGCGCATCGTCACGATGGCTCATCGCGGCAAGCCCAAGTTCCGAATACGCGACGCGCTCGAGTGCGACATAGTCCGGATGCTTGTCGATCGTCTCGAGCGACTCGCCGCGACGCGTGCGCGGCTGCAGCACGGGCGGGTTCTTGTCGGCGCGCGACGCGAGGCGATCGAGCTCGTCCGACGCGCGCAGCCCGAGCGCGCGCAACTCCGGCTCGAGGGTGCGAAAGCGCGCTTCGCCGAGATGAAGCCGCAACAGCGCCGCACAATCGGGGTCGCTCGTGAAGAAGTTGATGCCCCGCGAATCGGGGATGTGGGCGGCGCCCGCCGCGGGCGTGCTCGCCTCGACGATTTCTTTCATCATGTTCATCGCTTGTCTCCTGGTCCGACGAGCGTAGAACCGCGACCGATAATCGTCCAATACAGGATTTATCCAGTACGATAAGCTGCATTTATCGATCGCCCCGAACGGAGACGCGATGGACCTCAAGCAATTGCGCTACTTCGTCGCCGTCGCGGAGGAACTGCATTTCGGCCGCGCGGCGAAACGGCTGTTCATCTCGCAGCCGGCGTTGAGCTTCGACATCCGCAAGTTCGAGGACGAACTCGGCGTGCAGCTGTTCGCGCGCACGAGCAAGTCGGTCGCGCTGACGAATGCGGGCGAAGTGCTGCTCGGCGAGGCGCGCCGGCTGCTGCTGCAGGCGCAGGAAGCGCAACGACTGACGATTCGGTCGGCGTCGGGGCTCGCGGGGCGACTCAAGGTCGGCTTCGTCAATTCGATGCTGTATCGCGGGTTGCCGTCCGCGGTGCGGCGCTTCGAGGCGGATTATCCGAATGTCGAAGTCGTGCTGAAGGAAATGAACACGCACGAGCAGGTGCAGGCGATCCTGCGCGGGCAGATCGACGTCGGCTACGCGCATTGGGGCACGTTTCCGCCCGAGATCTCGGCCGATACGATTTTCTCCGAACCGTTCCTCTGCTGCCTGCCGGCCGCGCACCGGCTCGCGCGACGCAGGCGCGTCGACCTCGCGGCGCTCGCGCATGAGCCGTTCATCCTGTTCCCGCGCGATGCGGCGCCCCACTACCACGATCTCATCATCGCGCAGTGCGTGAGCGCCGGCTTCAGCCCGCAGATCCGGCACGAGGCGCGCCTGTGGCAGACGGTGCTGACGATGGTCGAGTTCGAGATGGGGGTGGCGCTCGTGCCGAGCGTGCTGCGCCAGGTGCGCAGCGAGCGGCTGCGCTACCTGCCGCTCGCCGGCGACGCACTAGAGTCGCGCACGTTGCGGTTGCGGCGCTCGGATGAACGGGAGCCCGTTGCAGAGCGTTTCGGCGAATATCTGGACGACGGGATCCGGCGGCTTCGCGGCGCGGCGAAGTGACGGCGCGCGAGCGGACGCTCAAAAAGTTCTGGATAAAAGTGCGCGATTGCCGGTAGAATCACGCCCCTGGTCGCGCGGTGCGTGACCGGCACCCGTCAGATGGGTTATGTCGAAAAAAGTGCTTTACGGAACGAAAAAGCTCTGACATAATTCAAGGCTCTTTGGGCGGTTAGCTCAGCGGTAGAGCACTGCCTTCACACGGCAGGGGTCACTGGTTCGATCCCAGTACCGCCCACCAAAGACATCAAGCGCAGCCGCTGGCGGCGCCTCAAAGACTGGTTCATTCCGTTCCCCAACGGACACCCCGAACCAGCATTCAGCTGATAAGCAAAAAAGCCCCGCACGTGCGGGGCTTTTTTTCGGACTAGACCAGTTGTCAGTCCCTTTCGCGCTATGGCATCCTGCCCGGGCTTTCAAATACAGAAATCCGAGGGAAATCAAATGTCTATGGCCTGCACGGGAACAGCGTTCTACCAAGCCTTCAAGCAAAACATGGAAGCGCTAGGGCTCGATGTGCCGTCGAGCTGGTACGGCACCCAAACCGCCCTGCTTACACGCGTCGGCGCACTCGTCGCAGCTGTCGACCGGCTCGGCAAGGATGCAACGCTTGCGGAACTGATCGGCGCAACGACTTTGCCTGAGAAACTGCTAGCGGCCGGCGGAATCTATGCATCGTGGTATGTCGGCGCGGCCGTCGGTAGCCTCATGGTCGCCACCGGCAAATTTACGCAGTGCAGCAGCTCGACTGACATCTCACGAGCCGTCCAACGATTCCAGTTCGAGGCGGCGATCCGTGTTCCGAGCAGCCTGCTGTTTCACCTGCAGACGCACCCGGAAATCTTCGATGACAACGCAACGAACCGCCTCATGTATGCGCGCCGCGGCCTGTCGACAAAGCAACCCGAATTCGCGAAATGACCATGAAGACCCGTTCCCGTGAGTGGTGGATTGATCGCGCTGCACTACTCGGCGTCGCAGTTCTATGCGCGAGCCTCGCATGGCTGTTTTCAATCGGCGCTGGCAAGTGGAGCACGCTTATCCTAGCGACCGTCGTTTTCGTCGCCTTGCTTTTGGACAATCACCGACTTCGAAAAGAGCTGAAGCGATACCGAGACAAGTAACACCGACCAAGCCGCTTCACTCAACCGGCAAGAGCAGTTGCACAGCCGCATACCCCATATGCGGCACTAAGTGCGCATAGCGCTCCGTGACCGTGTCGAGGATTGCCCAAGCAGGTCTTTGACGACATACAGGGACACTTTCGCCATCACCAACCACGATGCGAACATGTGGCGCAGATCGTGGGCGCGAAAATCCTCGATCCCCGCACGCACGCCGGCAGCGGTATGAAGGCTACGCCTCGCATCCGAAACGCATGCCCACCGACGAAACCCCTTCGTCCCGCAGCCGACGCCGCCTGCCCAGCATCACACGAGACCCAGTTGCTGCGCTGTCGCGTCGATCGCACGCTTCGCCTTCTCGACGATCTCGTCGATTTCGGGCCGCGAGATCACGAGCGGCGGCGAAAGCAGCATCCGGTCGCCCGTCGCGCGCATGATCAGGTTGCCGTTGAAGCAGTAGTCGCGGCAGATCGTGCCGACCTCGCCGCCGTTCTCGAAGCGCTTGCGCGCGCCGGGCTCGCGCGCGAGCTGAATGCCCGCGACAAGCCCCGCGCCGGCGATATCCCCGACGATCGGATGGTTCGCGAACGTCTCGCGCAGCAACTGCTGGAAGTACGGGCCGGTATCGGTCTTCACGCGCTCGACGATCTTCTCGTCGCGCAGCACCTTCAGATTCGCGACGGCCACCGCCGCGGCCACCGGATGCCCCGAGTACGTCATCCCGTGATTGAACTCGCCGTGCGCGATCAGCGCGTCGGCGATCCGGTCCGACAGCGCGACCGCGCCCATCGGCACGTAACCGCTCGTCAGCCCCTTCGCGAGCGTCATCAGGTCGGGCTCGAAGCCGAAGTGCTGGTGCGCGAACCATTCGCCGGTGCGCCCGAAGCCGCCGATCACTTCGTCCGCGACGAGCAGCACGTCGTACTGGCGGCAGATCCGCTCGATCTCGGGCCAGTACGTCGACGGCGGGAAGATCACGCCGCCGGCGCCCTGGAACGGCTCGCCGATGAACGCGGCGACGTTCTGCGCGCCGAGCTCGAGAATCTTCGCCTCGAGCTGCCGCGCGCGTTCGAGGCCGAACGCCTCGGGCGTCTGCCCTTCGCTCGCCTCGCCGAAGTAATAAGGCTGATCGATGTGGACGATATGCTCGACCTTCGAGGGCATCTGCTCGTGCATGTAGCCCATGCCGCCGAGCGTGGCGCCCGCGATCGTCGAGCCGTGATAGCCGTTCCTGCGCGAGATCACGAACTTCTTCTGCGGCCGGTTTTGCGTGCGCCAGTACTGATGCGCGATGCGCAGCACGGTATCGTTGCCCTCGGAGCCGCTGTTGCAATAGAAGAAGCGGTTGAACGCGGGCGGCGCGATCTCGGCAAGCAGCGCGGAGAGCTCGATGACGGGCGGATGGGTGGTCTTGAAGAACGTGTTGTAGAACGGCAGCTCGCGCAACTGGCGGCTGCCGGCCGCGATCAGTTCCTCGCGGCCGTAGCCGACGTTCACGCACCAGAGGCCGGCCATGCCGTCGATGATCTTGTTGCCGTCGGAATCCCACAGATGGACGCCTTCGGCCTTCACGATCACGCGGCTGCCCGCGCGATTGAGCGAGCCCATGTCGGAGAACGGGTGAATGTGATGCGCGGCGTCGAGCGCGCGATATTCGGCGCTCGTGCGGTGCGCGTGCGCATGCGCCTGCGCGTGCAGCGGCTCGACATAGGCGATGCCTTCGTTTCGATACGTCACTTTGACCTCCTGAATGCGGCGTGCGCCCGCACGCTCAAACGTGCAGCAGCAGGTGCTTGCGCTCCCACGAGCTGATCACGCGGAAAAATGCTTCGTACTCCGTTTCCTTCAACGCGAGATAGGCCTTCACGAACTTCTCGCCTAGCATCTCGGCGAGCGGCGCGCACGCGCTCATCAGCGTGAGCCCCTCCTCCAGATTGCGCGGCAGTTGATAAGGCAGGCTGTAGCCGTCGCTCGCGAGCGGCTCGGTCGGCTCGAGCGCCTGCGTGACGCCGAGATAGCCGGCCGCGAGCGTGGCCGCGATCGCGAGATACGGATTGCAGTCGACGCCCGGAATCCGGTTCTCGATTCGCCGCGCGGCGGCGGCCGAATGCGGAATCCGGAAGCCGACCGTGCGGTTGTCGTAACCCCACTGCACGTTGATCGGCGCGGCCATGAAGCGCGACAGCCGGCGATACGAGTTGATGTACGGCGCGAAGATCGGCATCAGCGCGGGCGTGTACTTCTGCAGTCCGGCGAGATAGCCGCGGAACATCGGCGTGACGTCGCCGCTCGCGCCGATGAAGAGGTTGCGGCCCGTCTCGATGTCGACGACGCTCTGATGAATGTGCATCGCCGAACCCGGCTCGTTCTCCATCGGCTTCGCCATGAACGTTGCGTACATGTTGTGGCGCAGCGCCGCTTCGCGCACGGTGCGCTTGAACAGGAACACCTGGTCGGCGAGCGACAGCGCGTCGCCGTGCAGGAAGTTGATCTCCATCTGCGCGGCGCCGACCTCGTGAATCAGCGTGTCGATGTCGAGCCCCTGCAGCTCGCAGTATTCGTAGATGTCCTCGAAGAGCGGATCGAATTCGTTGACCGCCTCGATCGAATACGACTGGCGCCCCGTCTCCGCACGCCCCGTGCGGCCGACGGGCGGCCGCAGCGGCAGGTCCGGATCCTTGTTCATGTCGACCAGATAGAACTCGAGCTCCGGCGCGACGACGGGCTTCCATCCTTTCGCGCGATACAGATCGAGCACCCGGCGCAGCACGTAGCGCGGCGAGATCTCGACGGGCGAGCCGTCGAAATGCACGCAATCGTGAATCACCTGCGCGGTCGGATCGACCGCCCACGGAATCAGGCAGATCGTCGACGCGTCAGCCACGCACACCATGTCGGGATCGGTGACGCCCGTGAGCGCGCCGTCCTCCGGATAGTCGCCGGTGACGGTCTGCACCATCACCGCTTGCGGCAGGCGCATCGATTCGCCGGTTTCGAACTTGTTGCGCGGAATGATCTTGCCGCGCGCGATGCCCGCCATGTCGGGGATGATCGCCTCCACTTCGGTGATCCGGTGCTGCCTCAGAAAATCATCGATGTCTTGCATGTGAGCCTCTCTTCGATAAGCGTCGACGGCCGTCACGCGCGCGGCGCGCGCCCGGCCGTCCGGCGTCTTCGGGCGCGGCACGCCGCGCCGAACGCCGCAAAGATTTCTCGCGACAGCGGATTGCTGTCGAAACGCCATTCCGGATGCCATTGCACGCCGAGCGCGAACGCGCGTGCGTCGCGCACGCCGATCGCCTCGACGAGCCCGTCGGGCGCGCGCGCCTCCACGGTCAGCCCGTCGCCGAGCCGCTCGATGCCCTGCGCGTGCAGAGAATTAACGTCGACGGCCTCGGCGCCCGCGAGCCGATGCAGCAGGCCGCCCGGCACGAGCCGGACCGGATGCGCGGGGCCGTACTGCACGTCGACCGATGCCAGCAGGTCCTCGCGATGATCGGCATGGCCGCTCAGGGCGTGCACCGCCTGATGCAGCGTGCCGCCATACGCGACGTTCAGCTCCTGCATCCCGCGGCAGATCGCGAGCACGGGCACGCCGGCGTCGATCGCCGCGCGCACGAGCGGCAGCGTCGTCGCGTCGCGCGCCGCGTCGTGCAGCGTGCCGGGCGCGCTCGCCGGGCCGCCGTAGCGCGCGGGCTCGACGTTCGAATGGCTGCCCGTCAGCAGCAGGCCATCGACGAGCGCAAGCAGCTCGTCCGCGCGCTGCCGCTCGCCGAGCGCAGGCAGCACGATTGCGAGCGCGCTTGCGCCGTCGACGACGGCATTCACGTATTTCTCGCCCGCGACGTGCGCGACATGCAGGCCGACCGTCTTTCGATCCGCGCAGACGCCGACGACGGGCCGCGGCCCGGCGTCGAGGTGTTCATTCATCGCTCTTTCTCCCATTCGACAGACACGCGCGGCGAACGCACGCAATGCACGGCGTTCGTCGCGAAAAACGAAGAACGGCGTCGCACGCGGGCTGCGCGCAGGGGCGCGCCCGAGCTGGAGCGACAGGATCGGAGCCGACTCGCCGGCTCGGAGCGAGCCGGCGAGCGACGAAACGAGGCGCTAGGGCAACAGCGATGCGATGCCGTCGTCGTGCACCGCCATGTAGGCGCGCGCGGCGACCGCGTTGTGGCGGCGCACGGAGCGCCGGGACACGGTGGCGAAGATGGACAGGCTTCGGCTGACGAGATACTTGCCGCAGCCATCGGCGGCGGCATCGACGGCGTGCGGAATACTCGCGCGCCGACTTCGATCCCGTCTGACCAAGGGGCCTTGGACTCTCACGATCACACTCGACTGACTGTTTAAAGTATTGAACGCGGCAAGCGGCGATGCGACATCGCATGCGCCGCCACCCGGCCAGCCGGTCGATCGTCGCGAACGTCGCATCAGCCCGTTCGCGAGTGGCGACGGCGTCCCTGGACGCCGTCGTGATCGATGTGACGGCTAGCTGACAATCAGCTTATCGTAACTGGAAACGCCGTCAATTCGGTTTCGATAATATCGAACTAGGGTTTTCCCTGAATCGTCGGCTGAAACGCTGCTTAAAATATTGGACGATTGATCCCGGCGAATGCACGCATCGCGCGGCGTTGACGCGGGAGCCGAGCGGAATCAAAAGAACGATCGGCTCGCCCGCTCGCTTCCCGCAGCCGGCGGGCGAATCACGAACGAAGCATGCGGCCGTTTCGAAGCGGTTGCGAAACCGCGAAACCGTTCACCGCCCACGCCCCGAAGCGAAGCCCGGCGAACGAACGCGCCGCCGAAACGGCGTCAACGATGCTCGAGCGCGGTCTTCACGAGCGCCTCGAGCAGCGGCGCGATCCGCTGCGCCTTTGCTTCGTCGTACGAATAAGGCCGCGCCTCGTCCATGTAGGTCGCCTGCACGAGCTCGAGTTGCACCGCCTGCACGCCCCGCTCCGGCGCGCCGTAGTGACGCGTGATGTAGCCGCCCTTGAAGCGCCCGTTCGCGATCGACGTGTAGCCGCCGTGCCTCTCGACGAGCGCGGCCAGCTTGTCTGCAAGACCGGGCGCGGCGCTCGCGCCGTTCGACGTGCCGAAGTTGAAGTCCGGCAGCCGGCCGTCGAAAAAACGCGGCACATGCGAGCGAATCGAATGCGCCTCCCACAGCAGCGCGCGGCCGTAAGCGTCCGTCAGCCGTTGCAGCTCGCCCGCGAGCGCGTCGTGGTAAGGCACCCAGTAGCGCTCGCGGCGACGCGCGATCTCGGCGACGGTCGGCTCGCTGCCGGGCGCGTACAGCGGCGCCTTGTCGAACGTGTCGACCGGCACGAGGCCCGTCGTGTCCTGGCCCGGGTAGAGATTCGCGTCGTCGGGCGGACGGTTCAGGTCTACCACGTAGCGCGCGTGCGAAGGCACGAGCACCGAAGCGCCGAGCGCCTTCGCGAAATCGTACAGGCGCTCGAGATGCCAGTCGCAATCGTCGACATGGCGCGCGACGGGCGTCATCGTCGCGGCGATGTCATCGGGAATGTGAGTGCCCGCGTGCGGTATCGACACGAGCAGCGGCAGCGTGCCGCGATGCAGCGTGATGACCGGCGGATGCGATGCGGTGTTCATGATCGTTCGACCTCGTTGATGATGCGGCGCGCCGTACGGCTCGCCGGCCGTTTTGCGGCGCATGCTGCGGCCGGTTGCGGCGCTGCGCGCAACGCGCCCGGCTTGCACGCGTTGCGTTGCGGCATGCACGGCGGCCCCGCCTCCGCGCCGGATGCCGGATGCCGGATGCCGGATGCCGGATGCCGGATGCCGGATGCCGGATGCCGGATCTATGCTAACCGCGTTGCGGCGCGTTCGCGCCGCCGTTTCTTCGCAGCGTCCTGCGTTCGCGCAACGCGGCGGCGCTTCAGTTCAATAGCTGCGCAAGCGCCGCGCGATATCCGGCATACGCCGCCTCTTCGTCGCGATGCCGGCGCGCGCTCACCACCCGCTCGCCGCCGACGTACACGTCGAGCACCGGCGTGTCGCCGTGCTCGGCGAACACCGCACCCGACAGCCACGTATCGCTGCCGTGCTCGGCGACCGACGGATGCGCGGGATCGAGCACGATCCAGTCGGCGCGCCGGCCCGCCTCGAGCGCGCCGACGGGACGCCCGGCCGCGCGCGCGCCGCCCGCGAGCGACGCCGCGAACAGGCGGTCCGCCACGTGAGTCTGCGCCGCGTCCGCAAGCACGTTGCGCTCGCGCCGCACCAGCCGCTGCCCGTATTCGAACAGCCGCAACTCGGCGCGCCAGTCGACGCTCGCGTGGCTGTCCGAGCCGATGCCGATCATGCCGCCCGCCGCGAGATACTCGACCGCCGGAAAGATGCCGTCGCCGAGATTCGCCTCGGTCGTCGGACACAAGCCCGCGATCGCGCCGCTGCGCGCGAGCGCCTGCGTCTCCGTCGCGTCGAGATGCGTCGCATGGACGAGGCACCAGCGCGCGTCCACGTCGAAGCGATCGAGGAGCCATTGCACGGGCCGCGCGCCGTACGCGCGCACGCAATCGTCGACTTCCGCGGTCTGCTCGGCGATGTGGATGTGCACCGGCGCATCGGCCGGCATCGCGCCCACCAGTTCGCGCAGCCCGCTCTCCGACACCGCGCGCAGCGAATGCGGCGCGATTCCGTAGCGCAGCCCGCCATGCTCGGGCAACTCGCCGCGCAGCGCGTCGAGAAGCGCGAGCAGCGCGTCCGGCGTGTTGATGAAGCGGCGCTGATCGTCGCGCGGCGCGCGCTCGCCGAAGCCGCTGTACTGATACGCGACGGGCAGCATCGTGATGCCGATGCCCGCATCCCGCGCCGCGCCGGCGACGCGCGCCGCCAGTTCCGCCGGCCGCGGATAGCGCGCGCCGTCCGGCGCGTGGTGAACGTAATGGAATTCGCACACCGACGTATAGCCGCACTTGAGCATCTCGACATAGAGCCAGCGCGCGACCGCGGCGAGCGCGTCGGGCGTGATCTTCAGCGCGAAGCGGTACATCAGGTCGCGCCAGCTCCAGAACGTGTCGGACGGATTCGCGCGATATTCGGTGAGCCCCGCCATCGCGCGCTGGAACGCGTGCGAATGCAGGTTCGGCATGCCGGGCAGGAGCGGCCCGTTCGCACGCGCGACGCCCGCGGGCGCTTGCGCGTTCGCGCTCACGTCGACGAGCGCGCCCGTCGCGTCCCAGCGCAGCAGCACGTCGCGCCGCCAGCCGCCGGGCAGGTACGCGTGCTCGGCAAACAACATCGAATCGATTCTCGTCATGCTTGTCTTCCGGTCAGCGCGCATCGCGCGCGAACACCGTCACGCCGCCCTTCACGACCCGCTCGCACAGCGGCCGGCCGAACCAGTACGCAAGCTCCGCGAGCGTCGCCGCCGACCACACCGCGAAATCCGCCTGCCGCCCGGGCGCGAGCGAGCCGTGCCGGTCGCCTGCGCCGAGCGCCGCCGCCGCGTGGCGCGTGACGCCGAGGAGCGCCTCCTGCACCGTCAGCTTGAACAGCGTGCAGCCCATGTTCATCGTGAGCAGCAGCGACGTGAGCGGCGACGTGCCGGGATTGTGGTCGGTCGCGAGCGCGATCGGCACGCCGTGGCGGCGCAGCAGGTCGATCGGCGGCTGCTTCGTCTCGCGAATGAAGTAGTACGCGCCCGGCAGCAGCACGGCCGTCGTGCCCGAGGCGCGCATCGCCGCGACGCCCGCCTCGTCCAGGTATTCGAGATGATCGGCCGACAGCGCGCGATAGCGCGCGGCGAGCGCGGCGCCGCCGCCGCCCGACAATTGCTCCGCGTGCATCTTGACGGGCAGCCCGCGCCGCGCCGCCGCTTCGAACACGCGCTCGCTCTGTGCGAGCGTGAAGCCGATCCGTTCGCAGAACACGTCGACCGCGTCGACGAGCCCTTCGTCGGCGAGCGCGGGCAGCATCCGCTCGCACACCTCGTCGACGTATTCGTCCGCGCGGCCCGCGTATTCGGGCGGCAGCGCGTGCGCGCCGAGAAACGTCGTGTAGACGCTCACGGGAAAACGCTCGCCGAGCTGCCGCGCGACGCGCAGCATCCGGCGCTCGCTCGCGAGCTCGAGCCCGTAGCCGGACTTGATCTCGATCGCGGTCACGCCTTCGGCGAGAAGCGGCCGCAGCCGCGCGGCCGCCTGTTCGAACAGCGTCGCCTCGCTCGCGTCGCGCGTCGCGCGCACGGTCGACACGATCCCCCCGCCGCGCCGCGCGATCTCTTCGTAGCTCACGCCCGCCAGGCGCTGCGCGAACTCGTCCGCGCGCTGGCCGCCGTAGACGAGATGCGTGTGGCAGTCGACGAGGCCGGGCGTCACCCAAGCGCCGCGCAGGTCCTCGCGCGGCCAGTGCACATAGCCGGCCGGCACGTCGCTCGCGCGCCCGGTCCATGCGATCGTGCCGTCGCCGTTCACCGCGATCGCCGCATCCGCGATCGTGTCGTTCGGGTCGCCGTGCGCGCACAGCTTCAGGTTGTGCCAGAGAGTCGATTTCATCCGCTCGAGCCTTGTGCGTTGTCTTGAAGAAGCGTCACGCCGACCGCAAGGAGCACGCCGTCGCCGCGAATCGCGCATCGCCGCTCGCCGCTCGCCGGCGCGCGCGCGGGAACGTCCGCGCAGACGTCGATGCGCAGCGTGTCGAACGCGCTCAGCGCGACGCTCGCGCCGTCGCCGAGGTCGACGACGGGCGCGCCGCTCGCGCAGAACAGCAGCACGGTGTCCGCACGCAACGGGTACGCCGCTCCGCTGCGCCAGAGCTCGACGCCGCCGCGCGCGGCATCGCGCCGGACCATCAGATTGAAGTCGCGCGTCGGGCCGTCGTGCAGCTCGGCCGCGATCTCCGTCTCGCCCGCGAACGCGACGCGATCGAGCGGCGCGCGCAGCGCGTGCCGCGCGCCGTCAGACTCGACGAGCGTCATGCCCGCGCCCGCGAGCAGCACGAGCGTGCGCTCGACGCCTGGAAAGCGCGAGAACGGCCCCGCCTCGGCGACGTCCGCGACGCTCACGCGCCACGCGAACGCGTCGAGCGCGCCGCCGGCGCCCTCGCGCGACGGATGCACGGCGATCTCGCGCGTCACGCCGCCGCCGTTCTTCCACGGCGACGCGACGAGCGCGTCCGAGCGGATCAGCGTCGCGCGCATCGTGGACGACGCGGCCCGCATCAGCGTCCGAGCATCGGCAGCTTCAGGCCCGCTTCCTTCGCGGTGCGCTGCGCGAGCTCGTAGCCGGCATCCGCGTGACGCATCACGCCCGTGGCCGGATCGTTGAAGAGGACGCGGCCCAAGCGCTCGTGCGCGGCGTCGGTGCCGTCGGCGACGATCACGACGCCCGCATGCTGCGAGAAGCCCATGCCGACGCCGCCGCCGTGATGCAGCGACACCCATGACGCGCCGCCCGCGGTATTCAGCAGCGCGTTCAGCAGCGGCCAGTCGCTCACCGCGTCCGATCCGTCCTTCATCGCTTCCGTCTCGCGGTTCGGGCTTGCGACCGAGCCGGTGTCGAGGTGGTCGCGGCCGATCACGATCGGCGCCTTCAGCTCGCCCGTCCTCACCATCTCGTTGAACGCCTGGCCGAGGCGATAGCGATCCTTCACGCCGACCCAGCAAATGCGCGCCGGCAGGCCCTGGAACGCGATGCGCTCGCGCGCCATGTCGAGCCAGTTGTGCAGGTGCGCATCGTCGGGGATCAGCTCCTTGACCTTCGCATCGGTCTTGTAGATGTCCTCCGGATCGCCCGACAGCGCGACCCAGCGGAACGGCCCCTTGCCTTCGCAGAAGAGCGGCCGGATGTACGCGGGCACGAAACCCGGGAAGTCGAACGCATTGTCGACGCCCATCTCCAGCGCCATCTGGCGGATGTTGTTGCCGTAGTCGAGCGTCGCCGCGCCGCGCTCCTGCAGCGCGAGCATCGCGCGCACCTGCACGGCCATCGATTGCTTCGCGGCCTTCACGATGCTCTGCGGATCGACCTTCTGTGCCTCGCGCCACTGCTCGACGCTCCAGCCCTGCGGCAGGTAGCCGTTGATCGGATCGTGCGCGCTCGTCTGGTCGGTCACGCAGTCCGGCGTGATGCCGCGCGCGACGATCTCCGAGAACACGTCGGCCGCGTTGCCGAGCAGGCCGACCGACACCGGCTTGCCCGCGCGCTTCGCTTCGTCGATCATCGCGAGCGCTTCGTCGAGCGTCTTCGCCTTCTTGTCGACGTAGCGCGTCTTCAGGCGGAAGTCGATTCGCGATTCGTCGCATTCGACCGCGATCATCGAGAAGCCCGCCATCGTCGCGGCGAGCGGCTGCGCGCCGCCCATGCCGCCGAGCCCGCCCGTCAGAATCCAGCGCCCGGCAGGATCGCCGTTGAAGTGCTGGTTCGCGACCGCGAAGAACGTCTCGTACGTGCCCTGCACGATCCCCTGGCTGCCGATGTAGATCCAGCTGCCCGCCGTCATCTGGCCGTACATCATCAGGCCCTTGCGGTCGAGCTCGTTGAAGTGGTCCCACGTCGCCCAGTGCGGCACGAGGTTCGAGTTCGCGATCAGCACGCGCGGCGCGTTCTCGTGCGTGCGGAACACGCCCACCGGCTTGCCCGATTGCACGAGCAGCGTCTCGTCGTCGTTCAGGTCCTTCAGCGACGCGAGAATCTGGTCGAAGCAATCCCAGTTGCGCGCCGCGCGGCCGATGCCGCCGTAGACGACGAGCGCGTGCGGATGCTCGGCGACCTCCGGATCGAGATTGTTCTGGATCATCCGGTACGCAGCCTCGGCGAGCCAGTTCTTGCAGGTCTTCTCGCCGCCGCGCGGCGCGCGGATCACGCGGGTCGGATCGAGGCGCGGATCGATGTGTTTCGGGTGGTTCATCGCAACTGCTCCCGGAAAAGGATGTGAAGGTTCGTCAAGCGTTCAGAAATGGCCGGTGAAGCGATAGCGGCTGCCCGGGTGCCAGAGGTTCACGACCGATGCGACGACGCCCTGCGACCACGTGCGCCGATGCAGCACGAGGCACGGCTCGGCGTCGCTCATCTCGAGCTCCTCGCGCATCGCGCGATCGGGCATCGCCGCCTCGATCCGGTACTCGACGCGCTGCAGCGGCGCGACGCGCATCAGGTACTGGTTCGGCGTGATCGCCGAGAAGTCCTGATCCGCGTAATCCGCGGCGACGGCGGGATTGACCCAGCGTTCCTCGATCTGCACGGGCTCGTCGTTCTCGTAGTGCAGCATCACCGAGCGGAAGAGCTTCGTGTGGAGCGGCACCTGCATCTCGTCGGCGAGCGCCTCGTCGGCTTTCATCGTGACGAGGTCGAGCACGCGCGCGTGATGCTTGTGGCCGCGCGCGGCGACTTCGTCGGAGATGCTGCGGATCGCGACGAGCGTCGATTCGTACTTCGGCCGCGCGACGAAGGTGCCCGCCCCCTGGATGCGCGTGAGCACCTGCTCGGCCGTCAGCTCGCGCAGCGCGCGGTTGACGGTCATCCGCGCGACCTTGAAGTCGCGCGCGAGCTCGTTCTCGGACGGCACCTGATCGCCTTCCGCCCATTCGCCGGCGTGAATGCGCGCGAGGATGAAATCCTTGATTTCCTGATAGGCGGGCGTGCTCATCGTCTTATTGTTCCGATTCGAACGACAGCGGGCTCAGCGTCGCGAACGCGCGCTCGCGCACGCGCTGCGCGACCACCGCGATGTCGGGCGCGAAGTAATGGTCGAGATCGTAGTGCGCGACGTCCGCGCGGATCGTCTCCATCGCGTGCTGCAGCGCCGGGCTCGTTTCGTGCGGCGCGCGCAGGTCGACGCCCTGCGCGGCGGCGAGCAGCTCGATCGCGAGGATGTTCGCGACGTTCTCCGCGATGTCCGCGAGCTTGCGCGCGGCGAACGTCGCCATCGACACATGGTCTTCCTGGTTCGCCGACGTCGGCAGCGAATCGACCGACGCCGGATGCGCGAGCGTCTTGTTCTCCGACGCGAGCGCGGCGGCCGTCACGTGCGCGATCATGAAGCCCGAGTTCACGCCGCCGTCCCTCACGAGGAACGGGGGCAGGCCGGAGAGCGTCGCGTCGATGAGAAGCGCGATGCGGCGCTCGGCGAGCGCGCCGATTTCGGCTGCGGCGATCGCGAGATTGTCGGCCGCGAACGCGACGGGCTCCGCGTGGAAGTTCCCGCCCGAGAGCACCTCGCCCGTATCCGGGAAGATCAGCGGGTTGTCCGACACCGCGTTCGCTTCGACGAGCAGCACGCCCGCCGCGTGACGGATCTGGTCGAGGCATGCGCCCATCACCTGCGGCTGGCAGCGCAGGCTGTACGGGTCCTGCACCTTGCCGCAGTCGCGGTGCGACACGTTGATCGCCGAGCCGTCGAGCAGCGACCGGTACGCGGCGGCCGCGTCGATCTGGCCGCGATGGCCGCGCAGTTCGTGGATGCGCGCGTCGAACGGTTTCACCGAGCCCGCCGCCGCGTCGACCGACAGCGCGCCCGACACGAGCGCCGTGCGGTACAGGTCTTCGATCGCGAACAGGTTGTCGAGCGCGAGCGCCGTGGACGCCTGCGTGCCGTTCAGCAGCGCGAGGCCCTCCTTCGCTTCGAGCGTGAGCGGCGCGAGGCCCGCGACGCGCAGCCCGTCCGTCGCGCTCGCGCGCTCGCCGCGAATGAACACGTCGCCGATGCCGAGCAGCACCGCCGACATGTGCGCGAGCGGCGAGAGGTCGCCCGACGCGCCGACCGAGCCCTTGACCGGGATGAGCGGCAGCACGTCGGCGTTGAACAGCTTGACGAGCGCGTCCATCACGACGCGGCGGATGCCCGAGTGGCCGCGGCCGAGGCTCGACAGCTTGAGCGCCATCAGCAGGCGCACGACGGGGCGCGCCATCGGCTCGCCGACGCCCACCGCGTGCGAGAGCACCAGGTTCCTCTGCAGCAGCTCGAGTTGATCGTGCGGGATGTGCGTGCTCGCGAGGCGTCCGAAGCCCGTGTTGATGCCGTACGCCGGCTCGCCCTTCGCGGCGATGTCGGCGACCGCCTGCGCACCCCGGTCGATCGCGGCGAAGCTCGCGGGATCGAGCGCGATCTGCACGTTCTCGCGGGCGATCCGGCGCAGTTGCGGGAGAGTCAGGCGGCCTGGGGTCAGCGTGATCATGAAGGGGTCCTGTCTATACAAGTTTTCGGAATGAGACGAGTGTAGTGACTCGATGTTGTATAGACAACTTGTTTTTCAAAAATCGGGGCTAGGAGTTTCCCCTAGGCCGGCGCGGCTCGCGAGGTCGCGCGCATTCGGCCGGACGGCTCGGCCGGGCCGCTCGGATCGTCGAGGCGTCGGCGGCGCGACGCTCGACGGCATGGATGCCGCATCGCGGCGGAGAGCGGCGCGAACGATGGGTGGCGCGCGTAGCCGGCGCGCTCGTCGGCGCAACCGACACCGTGACGGCCTCAGGCGTGGCGATCGCGAGGCAAAGCCGCGAAGAATCCGTCGGCCGCCGCATGGCGGCATCGGAGCAACGAAACGGCGAGCGTCGATCCCGATCTCGCGCCGCGCGCCACACGGTTGCGCGTCATCCGGCAGACGAAGCGTCTCGCGCGGATCGAAAACGCGCCCATGCGCCGCCGCACGACGAACCGCGGCTAGAACGCCCCCGCCTCCGCGCGCCGCCATGCCACGCAGGCCGCATAGCCTGAGGGCGCGTCGAGCCACACGGCGTCGAACGCCGCCACGCCGCTCGCGGCCGACTTCGGCTCGACGATCTCGACGACGGGCTCACGGCCCGCGCCCGACGGCGCGCCGCCCGCCAGCACCGAAAACGCGGTCAGACCGCCGCCGATCCCCGTGCCGAGCGCCTTCAGCAGCGCCTCCTTCGCCGCCCATACGCGATAGCACGCCGATTCGCGCTCGTCGGCGGACAGCGCGCCGATCGCCGCCGCTTCCGCGGGCGCGAACACCGCGCGACCGAGCGAGCGCCAGTCGACGCCCGCCCGCCGCGCCTCGATGTCGACGCCGACACGCGCGGCACGGCTCCACGCGATCAGCGCGTGCGCGCCCGAATGCGACACGTTGAAGTCGAGCGTCTCATGCTCGGGCGCGAGCCGCGGGCGCCCGGACGCGTCGGTCACGATCCGCAACTCGGCGGGCGGCACACCGAGCACCGCGCCGATCACGCCACGCACGACGGCGCGCGTCGCGGCGCTGCGCAGCGCGTCCTCCGCACGCATGAAGCGGCGAGCGCGCGCGCGCTCGGCGTCGCTCAGCCACGTCAGCGCGCGCGTGCGGTGCGCCGCGTCGAAATCGAAATCGAGCCGCACGAGCCGCACGCCGGCGCGTTGCGCCGCTGCGGGCGGCGGCAATTCGACGGCGCGATAGGCGTCGTCGGTCAGGAGCGGCAAGGCGGCGTCGGTCGGCTGGCGCATCGGCGGCGGGGCATGTGGTGCAGGCGGTGGACTTCGCTCGATGGTAACGGATCTTCGCGCCCCTGCCGGCCGCGGCCGTCCCGCGCCGCTCAGCCGGCGACCGTCCGGCCCGCCTCGTCGCGCGCCGCGAGCCCGCGCTCGGGCGCGCACGACTGCCGATAGACGTCGCCCGGCGTCTGCGGCGCGAGCGCGCCCGTCTTCAGCCAGCCTAGCGCGATCGGCCAGAGCGTCGGTTCGAAGCGGCTGTGGAAGAACGCGAAATGCCCGATCGACGCCGCGCCGATCTGCTCGGGCGCGATCCGCAGATGCGTGACCGCGCTGCGCGTGTAATAGCCGAGCAAGCGCTCGACCGCCTCGACGCTGCCGAACTCGTCGTCCGACAGGCCGATCGCGAGCATCGGCGCGGTGAGGCGCGTAAAGCGCTCGACGAGATCGCGCCGCGCATCGGGCGTCTCGTCGAGCGGCGCGCGCAAGTACGCATCCTCGAAGCGCGGCCGGCTGCGGCTCCACGACAGCGCGACGCCGCGCGGCGTGTCCTCCATCCAGCCGAGCCGCTTGGCCGGAACGTAGCCGAACACGCGCGCGAGAATCGGCATCGCGAAATGCCATTTGATCAGCATCCGCAGCCGATGCGGGCCCGCGTAATCGCGCCAGTACGCGTATTGCGAGCCAACCGTGAGCGCGCGCCGCACGACCGGATTCGACGCCGCGAGCCCGAGCGCGACGCCGCCGACGCTGTGCGCGACGACGTCGACGGGCTGGCCCGCGAACGTGCGCGACGCATATTGCAGCACCGCATCGCAATCGAGGCGGCCCCAGTCGAGCCAGCTCGCGTGAAAGCCGGCGAGCGACGCGGGCCGCGATTCGCCGATGCCGCGATAGTCGTAGACGAGCACGTCGCTGCCGTGGCGGAACAGATAGGCGGCGAAGCGGAAGTAATAGCGGCAGCGCACGGACGTCGCGCAATTGATGACCGTCACCGGCCGGCCCGCCGCCGGACTGCGATGCCGCCACGCGAAGCCGCGCACGGGGAAGCCGTCGGCGGCCGGCGCGACGAAAGGCTCGGGCGCAATGGCGTCGGGCTGCGGGTCCGGCATATCGTCTCCTTCATGGTTGTGTCGGGTTGGCACGCCGCGCGGCCGCCCTCTCGCATCGGCCGGCCGCGTATCCGCGTATGCGCGAATGCGCGTCCGACGGCGCGTTCGCCGGAGGCGGGCGAAATCGATGCGGCGACGTCGCGCACGCGCGGCGCGCCTCGATGCGGCCGCACGCCGCCGTCTGATCGGGTTCTGGCAGGTCTTTGCCCCGCGTGCCGCCGCCCGGCCATCGCGCGGCCGCGCCCGCCGAATCGAACGACACGGCCGGCGGCGTCCGCGCGGCCGCGCGGCCGAGTGGCCGAGTGGCCGAGTGGCGACGCGACGCGACGCGACGCGACGCGACGCGACGCGACGCGACGCGACGCGACGCGACGCGACGCGACGCGACAACGATACGTTACTCGATTTGCGCAAAGCCGGCAGCGAGCCACGCCAAGCCGGAAAACGGCGGCGCGGGCCGCGCGCTCACGCCGCCCGGCCCGCGCCGCGCGCGGCCCGGTTTAACTCAACAACCCGAGCATCGCCGCGCGCACGACGGCTGCGGTCTTGTTCGCGGTCCTGAGCTTCAGGATCGCGTTCTTCACGTGGAAGTTCACCGTATCGACGGAAATCGCGAGAATCTTCGAGATCTCGCCCGACGTCTTGCCGTCCGCCGCCCATTTGAGCACCTCGACCTCGCGCTCGGTCAGCCCGCGCTCCGGGTCCGCCATCAGCTTCGGCAACATCATGCGGCCGAGCGCGGCGTGCGCGGTGCGCACGAGCCAGCGCATCCGGTACTCCTTCGCATCGAGCTCCGCGTGCGTCACGGGCTCGCGCGAGCGGACGAGCGCGAGCATGCCCATGCCGCCGTACGCGTCGAAGCTCGACTGCGCCCAGCCGAACCGCAGCCCGAACGACTGCGCCTCGACCCACATCTGATGCGAGGATGCAAACAGTGTCTCGTTCAGGACGACAGGCTGCTGCGACCGGCGGCCGTGCGCGAGGATCGGATCGACGTCCAGAAAACCCGCCTCGACGTAGCGCCGCTTCCATTGCTCGGGAAAGTTGCTGCGCGTCTCGATGCGCGGCCTGGACAGCGGCCAGGGCACGCGCAGCCCGTACGCGCAGTATTCGAAATCGAGGGCCGTCGCCGCGGTTTCGATGCTCCGAAACGCCTCATCCTCGGATCGTGCGCTGTCGAGCCCCGCCAGCAGATCCTCCGCCCAATTCCCCATCGCCGCCCTCATCGGTTCTCCATGCTCGGACAAGCCGAAGTTTCTCGCGTAGCGGTACGATGCGCCGCGCCCGACGCGGCAATGCGAGGCAAGATCAACCGGCCCGAATGATCAGCATGTATTTATGATTGATTGTGCTTATGCGGTTTGCGTTTTCGTGTAATGCGATTCGAATTACACATGCGCGACGACCTTCGGGCAAATGAGATTTTTTCATTCCTCAAAACGGCCCCATACGCCGCTCGAATAGCCGAAGAGATCGCTCAATGCTTGCTCGGATTATTCACGCGCGGCGCCCGCGCATCTCAAAAAAACGTTGCGCAAGCGCCGGCGAAATGGGTGGGAACGCGGGTAAAAAGCGAGTGAAGGGCATTGGGCGCGTCAATGCCCGCGGCGCGCGACATCGCGCTTTTTAACCGACGAGTGAATCCGTGCATTGCGCGCTCATCGCGATGCGCGCGCACGCGGAACACGACACGCGCATTGCATCGCAATATGCGCGCGGCGCATTCGTCGGTTGAATGACGCGCCGCAGGCGCGCCGACAGGCGGCGAACGCCCGCCGGCGGACGACGGTCCGCGCGCGACGTCGCCACTTCACGCGGCGGGCGTCGCGCCGCGCCTGCGAACGCGCGAGATGCGCAGCGGCGCGACCCGCTTTCCCGCGGGACGCGATCAAACGCAGACGAACAGGCAAGCGAGCGCGGCGGCAAGCGCCGGGCGGACGTCGCGCGATCCGCCGCGCGGCGGCGAGCGGGCCCGCGCGCCGGGATTCGAACCTCGGTCAGCCGCGCGCCGTGGCGGGTGCCGACGCGGCAGCGGCGAACTGCCCCGGCAACGCGCTCGCCCGCGCGAGTTGCGCCATGACTTCGGCGAGCGAAAACGCGACGCTGCAGTTCGTCGTGTCGATCGAGATGTCGGGCGCGACGGGCGGCTCGTACGCGCCCGACACGCCCGTGAACTGCATCAGCCGCCCCTGTTCGGCACGCGCGTACATGCCCTTCGGGTCGCGCGAGCGGCACACTTCGAGCGGCGTCGCGACGTAGGTCTCGAAAAACCCCTTCCCGACGATCGAGCGCGCGAGATCGCGATGCGCCTGCAGCGGCGAGATCGTCGCGACGATCACGACATAGCCTTCGAGCTGGAACAGCCTCGCCACATGCGCGAAGCGGCGGATGTTCTCCATCCGGTCGCCATCGGAAAAGCCGAGATCGGCGCAAAGGCCGGTGCGCAGCGTATCGCCGTCGAGCACGATCGCCTTCGCGCCGCCCTCGAGCAGCCGGCTGAGCAACGCGTTCGCCGTCGTCGTCTTGCCGGCCCCTGGCAGCCCCGTCATCCATACGACCGGAGCGACCGCCTCCGGCGGAAAACCGCCTGTCATTTCCATACGCTAACCCCTGCCAAACATCCTCCTGACACGAGGTGAGAGTTTAACCACTGGAAGCGATAAAAAAATGCGGTCTTCCAGGACTATGTCAGCCCAATCAATTACAAAAGATTCAATCCTCCAGCGTCAGATTCATCCTGCTGTCGCGAATGCGTCGAGTGCGCGCCGGCGCGCGGCGTCGTGCGCGACGACCGGCACCGGGTAGGTGTCGCCGAGCCGCACGCCCGCCGCGGCAAGCTGCGCGGGCGGCGCGGCCCACGGCTCGTGGATCGCGGCCGGCGGCAAGCCGGCCAGCTCGGGCACCCAGCGCCGCACGTAGGCACCGTCCGGATCGAACTTCTTGCCCTGCGCGACCGGATTGAAAATCCGGAAGTACGGCGCGGCGTCCGCGCCGCAGCCCGCGACCCACTGCCAGTTCGCCGCGTTCGACGCGGCGTCAGCGTCGACGAGCGTGTCCCAGAACCACGCCTCGCCCTCCCGCCAGTCGATCAGCAGATGCTTGACGAGGAATGACGCGCATACCATCCGCGCGCGATTGTGCATCCAGCCCGTCGCCCAGAGCTCGCGCATGCCGGCATCGACGAACGGGTAGCCCGTCGCGCCGCGCCGCCACGCGGCGAGCCCGGCGGGATCGTCGCGCCAGGGCATTCCGTCGAGCGTATGGCGCAGATTGCGGCGCGGCAGATCCGGGAAGCGGTACAGCTGAGCCCAGCAAAACTCCCGCCAGCCGAGCTCGCTCAGAAACTTGTCGAGATCCGCTTGCGTCGCCGCGCGGTGCGCGTGCGCGTCGACGGCCGCCTGCCAGATCTGCCGCACCGACAGGTTGCCGAAGCGCACGTAAGGCGACAGGCGGCTCGTCGACGCGATGCCCGGCCGGTCGCGCTCGGTCGCGTAGCCGCCGAGCCGGCTGTCGACGAACGCGCGCAGCAGGCTGTGCGCGGCATCCTCGCCGAAGCGCCACGCATCGCGCAAGCCGCCCGCCCAGTCCGGGCGCGTCGGCTCGAGCCCGAGCGCGTCGAGCTCGACTCGCCGTCGAGCGAGCGCCTCGGGCAGCGCGCCGCCGTTCAGGCGCCGCGGCGCGGCGAGCGGCGGCGGCGGCGCGCCGCGGCGCAGCGCCGCACGCCAGTACGCCCCGAACACCTGATACGGACGACCGTCCCCGTTGACGATATCGTCCGGCTCGAACAGCAGGCTCGCGTTGAACGTCTCGACCGCGACGCGCCGCGCGTCGAGCGCGGTCTGCACCGCATTGTCGAGCGCGCGCTGAGCGAACGCATAGCGACGGTTCCAGTAGACGGCGCCCGCGCCGAGCGCCGCGACGAACGAAACGAACGTGTCGGCCTCGTCGCCGCGCAACAGCACGAGCCGGCCGCCCAGCCCGGCGAGCGCCGCATCGAGCGCGCGCAGCGATCCGTGCAGCCACCAGCGCGCCGCGCCGCCCAACGCTCGCCCGCCGGCGCGCTCGTCGAACACATAGACGCCGATCACAGGGCGCCCGGACTCGGCGGCGCGCGCGAGCGCGGGATGATCGGATACGCGCAGATCATCGCGAAACCAAACGACGGCGGGTGCGGTCGAGTCGAATGAAGACAATGGATGGGCTCCGATGAAAGACAACCGTAACAGGGCCGACGCGCACCGGCTGCATCGAAGGCAGCGCCGGGCGGCATCGGCCGGCCGAATACGCTGGCGAGCGAACGCACGCGATACCGCGCTTTCATGCGTCGTGCGTCGCCCTCGAATATACGGAAATACCCTCGCTGTTACACGTCATTCGTTCGGCAATCATGGAATACACGGATGTTTGAATCGTCGCCCGATACAAGCGGCACCACGGCGCCTGCCGGCCACGCCGATGTTTGGAGGTCGCGCCCTAATCCGAATGTTTGGCTGAACGATAATTGAGCACGTATAAATCAGCGCAACGGGCATGAACCCGTCGGCGCGAACGGCGATCGATCGCTCGCGCACGCCACTCGCCGGAACACGAGGAGATCGGTACACAACTTGGAGGGAGACAATGGCAATCCAGCAACCGGCGTCGGACGACTGGGCCGACACGAAACGCTATTGGTGGCTGCTCGGCGCGCTGACGATCACGCTGCCGCTTCTCGCCGCGCTCCTTGCGCTGTCGACCGGCTGGCACATCTTCTGGTGGTTCGGGCCGCTCTTCGCGTTCGGCGTCATTCCGGTGCTCGACCTGCTGATCGGCGTGGACAGCGAGAATCCGCCCGAATCGATCGTGCCGCGGCTCGAAAGCGACCGCTACTATCGTTACGTCGTCTATCTCGCGACCTTCGTCGTCTACGTCGCGTTCGCGGGCGCGATATGGATCGTCGGCACGAAGCCGCTCGTGTGGTACGACTATCTCGGCTTCGCGCTCTCGCTCGGCGCGGCAACCGGCATCTCGATCAACACCGCGCACGAGCTCGGCCACAAGACGAGCCGCCTCGAGCGCTGGCTCGCGAAGATCACGCTCGCGCCCGTCGCGTACGGCCACTTCTTCGTCGAGCACAATCGCGGACACCACGTGCGCGTCGCGACGCCGAACGATCCCGCGAGCGCGCGCTACGGCGAATCGTTCTGGGCGTTCCTGCCGCGCACCGTGACGGGCAGCGTCGCATCCGCGTGGCGGCTCGAAAGGGAGCGCCTCGCGCGAAGCGGCCGCTCGGTCTGGTCGTGGCGCAACGAGGTGCTGCAGGCATGGGCGATGACGGTCGCGCTCTGGAGCGCCGCGATCGCGTTCGGCGGCGCGAAGGTCGTGCCGTTCCTGCTGATCCAGGCGGCCTACGGCGCATCGCTGCTCGAGGTCGTGAACTATGTCGAGCATTACGGACTGGGCCGCAGGCAGTTGCCGACCGGACGCTACGAGCGCTGCACGCCGCAGCATTCGTGGAACAGCAACCACGTCGTGACGAATCTGTTCCTCTATCAACTGCAACGTCACGCCGACCATCATGCGAATCCGACGCGCTCATATCAGGCGCTGCGGCACTTCGACGATTCGCCGCAACTGCCCGCCGGCTACGCGGCGATGATCCTGCTCGCGTACGTTCCGCCGCTGTGGTTCAGGGTGATGAACCCGCGGGTCGTCGCGCACTATGGCGCGGACATGGCGCAATCGAACATCAAGCCGTCGATCCGGCAGAAGGTGCTGGCGGATCTCGCCATCGCGAACGCGTCGTGAATCGGCCACGCTTCGCTTCTGGCCGCCCGACGTTCGGCGGCCAGAAGCGCGGTGCGCGCTGCGGCAAGCCGACGTGCGCGGCAGCCGCGCTTCTGGCCGCCGGTTCGGAAGGGGTTTCGAGTGGCATGCGGCGCGCGGTCGCCGCTCTTGTCGCTCGCGTTTCGTTGCGTGGCCCGCATTGCTTCGCGGCTTCCTGCTCTCTCGCCTTCGTGCCGTCACGTTCTCACGCCTGCACGATTGATATGGATCGTCGCGCGATCCCGCGCATCTGGCGCGGCCCGCTTGCTTGCCCATTGACGTGCCCATTGACCGGCCTCTTTGCCGGCCCCTTTGCCGCCCCCTTTCCCGCTCCGATCGCGCTGACCACCCGCGTCGACCTCGGCTGAATCGCCGTCGTTCGCTCACGCAGCGCCACCGTCTCGGCACGACGCGGCCCTCGCGCCGCACGCGCGCCCGGCCCCGCCGACACCTCGCGCCGCGACATCGCGCCCGCCCGCGACCAATTGACACGCCGCCTTTCCCGCCAAGCCCGGCGGCCCAATATCGGCGCGCCTTCGCGGCCCGCGCGCGGCGCCGCGCCACGGCATCGCGCCGCCCTGTCGCGGCATCGAGCCTTTACAACCGCATGGGCGTCTCATACCATCCGCTTAAACATACATTCTTTGTACATGTTTAATCGACGGCCCGTTGCGCCGCCGTCGCATTGAACGTTTTTCTCCACATCCACCCTCTTGAAAGGAGAGAGGTCATGCGCTCCACACGTCGTTTATGGACATGGCTCGGGCTTGTCTGCCTCGCGTCATTCGCCGTCCTGCTATGGCTCGGCAGAGACATCTATCTCGCCGCGCCGCCGATACCGAACACGGTCGTCAGTGAAAATGGGCGCGTCATTTTCACTGGCGAACAGATCAAGCGCGGTCAGCAGGTGTGGCTCGCGTCGGGCGGCCAGCAGCTCGGCACCGTCTGGGGGCACGGCAGCTACGTCGCGCCGGACTGGTCGGCGGACTGGCTGCATCGCGAAGCGCTCGAACTGCGCGACGCGTGGGCGCGCCAGCAATTCGGCGCGCCGTACGACAAGCTGTCCGTCGATCAGCAAGGCATGCTCGATGCGCGCCTGAAGCATGAAATGCGCACGAACCGCTACGATGCGGCGAACGATCGCCTCACGCTGTCGGATGCGCGCGCAGCGGCGGCGCTGCGGGTGGCCGAGCACTACGAAGCGTTGTTCGGCGCCGATCCTGCGCTCGACACGCTGCGCGACCAGTACGCGATGACGGCGGGCTCGGTGCCGGGCGCGGCCGACCGTACCGCGCTCGCGTCGTTCTTCTTCTGGTCCGCATGGTCGGCGACGACCGACCGCCCCGGCGAAACGGACATCACGTACACGAACAACTGGCCGCACGAGCCGCTCGTCGGCAACACGCCGACCGCCGCGAACGGCATGTGGTCGATCGCGAGCGTGATCATCCTGCTCGGCGCGATCGCCGCGATGATCTGGTATCACACCGCGCACAGTGAACATGAGTCGCCGCTCGCCGTCCCGACGAACGATCCGCTCTTCAACGTGAAGCCGACACCGTCGATGCGCGCGACGAAGAAGTACTTCTATGTCGTGATCGGCCTGCTGCTCACGCAGGTCTTCATGGGCGCGATCACCGCGCACTATGCGGTCGAAGGCCATAGCTTCTTCGGCATTCCGCTCGCGGACGTGATGCCGTGGGTCGTGAGCCGCACGATCCACACGCAATTCGGCGTCCTCTGGATCGCGACCGCGTGGCTCGCGACGGGCCTGTACATCTCGCCGCTCCTGTCCGGCCGCGAGCCGAAGCTGCAGAAGCTCGGCGTCGACGTGCTGTTCTGGGCGCTGATCTTCATCGTCGTCGGCTCGACCGCCACCGGCTGGCTCGGCTCGCTCAAGCATCTCGGCACGAACTTCTCGTTCTGGATCGGCAATCAGGGCCTGGCCTATACGAGCATGGGCCGCGTCTGGCAGATCCTGCTCTTCGTCGGCCTGCTGTTCTGGCTGTTCCTGATGGGCCGCGCGCTGATGCCCGCGCTGAAGAACAAGGCAACCGAAGGCCGCGGCCTGATCGCAATGGTGTTCCTGTCCGCCGCGTGCATCGGGCTCTTCTATGCGTCGTCGCTCGCGTGGGGGCAAAACACCCACTACTCGATGATCGAGTACTGGAGATGGTGGCTCGTGCACCTGTGGGTCGAAGGCTTCTTCGAAGTGTTCGCAACCGCGGTGATCGCCCTCATCTTCGCGCGCCTCGGCCTCATCCGCTTCGAAAGCGCGAACCGCGCGATCGTGATGGAAACGATCGTGTTCCTGTTCGGCGGCATTCTCGGCACGCTGCACCATCTGTACTTCACCGGCGCGACGACGTCGATCATCGCGGTGGGCGCCGTGTTCTCCGCGTGCGAAGTGGTGCCGCTCGCGCTCGTCGGCCTCGAAGGCTGGCAGACGTATCGCAAGTCGCAGGCCGCGCCGTGGGTTCAGTCGTACAAGTGGGCGATTCTCTGCTTCGTCGCGGTCGGCGTGTGGAACACCGTCGGCGCGGGCCTGCTCGGCTTCTCGATCAACCCGCCGATCTCGCTCTACTACGTGCAGGGCCTGAACATGACGCCCGCGCACGGCCACGCCGCGCTGTTCGGCGTGTACGGGATGCTCGGCATCGGCCTGATGCTGTTCTGCCTGCGCGGCATGTCCGCTCGCAGCGTGTGGAGCGACGGCCTGCTCAAGCCCGCGTTCTGGCTGCTGAACGTCGGCCTCTTCATGATGGTGTTCCTGTCGATCCTGCCGTCAGGCATCTATGAAGCGTACGCGAGCGTGACGAAGGGCCTCTGGTACGCGCGCTCGCCGGAAGTCGTGCATGCGCCGATCATGAACGCGCTCGTGTGGCTGCGCGTGCCGGGCGACGTCGTGTTCGCGTTCGGCGTGCTGTATCTCGGCTGGTTCGCGCTTCGCCTGCTGCGCCGGCCCGTGCCGCCGCAGCCCGACGAGCGCGCCGTCGGCCAGGCCGCGCAGCGCATGTAAGCTGCACTCTCGCGCAGCCGGCGGGCCGTGCATGTCGCGCGGCCCGCCGGCCCCTCCCCTTCCTCCGTTCGGAGCAATCATGTCGAATTCCTCAGCGATCCGTTGCGAAACGCCCGACGAACTCGCACTGCGCGAAGCGCTCAAGGAAGTCATCGATCCGGAGATCGGCGTCAACATCGTCGACCTCGGTCTCGTCTACCGGATCGAACGCACCGAAGAGCGCATCGTCGTGACGATGACGATGACGTCGCCCGCCTGTCCAATGGCGGGCGTCGTGATCGACGACGTGCAGGCGACGCTCGGCGGGTTCACCTCCGATGCGTTGCCCGTCGACGTCGATCTCGTCTGGGAGCCGCCGTGGGCGCCGAAGATGATGAGCGACGCCGCGCGCGAGCAGATGGGCTGGCCGATCGCCTGACGCGCTTCACGCCCTCGAGATCATGCGCGCCGCCATGCAACCGACCGCTTCGCTCGCCCGCGCGATCGTGCGCGTCGCGGCGGGCGGCGTCATCGTCGCGCTGCTCGCGTGCGGCATCGCGACGGGCCTGGCGCGGCTCGGCGCGCCCGCGCCCGCACATGCCGTATCGAGGCTCGCGTGGCACGGCGTGCTGATGATCCCGGTGTTCTTCGGCGCGGTGATCGGCGTCGAGCGCGCAGTCGCGCTCGGCGCGCGCTGGGCGTATCTCGTGCCCGCGATGGCCGTCGCGGCCGGCGTCGCATTGCTGGCAGGCGCGCCGCCGATGCTCGCCGCCGCGCTGCTGGCCGGCGCGGCGAGCGTCGCGCTCGCCGTCAACGCCGCGGTGCTGCGGCGGCAAACCGCGCTGTTCCTGTGGGTGCTCGCCGCGAGCGTCGGGTGCTGGTGGGCGGGCAATGTCGTCTGGCTGCTGACGGGCGATCCGTTCGCGGCCGTTGCGTGGTGGCTCGCGTTCCTGATCCTGACGATCGCCGCCGAGCGGCTCGAGCTCACGCGCGTGCGCCCGCTGCCGCGCGGCGCGAGCGCCTGCTTCTGCGGCATCGCCGCGTTGCTGCCCGTCGCCGCCGCGCTCGCGCCCTGGCAGCCGCTGCCCGCGTTGCGGCTGTTCGGCGCGGGCGAGCTGCTGCTCGCGTGGTGGCTGATCCGCCATGACATCGCGCGCCACACGGTGCGCCAGCGCGGCCTCACGCGCTTCATCGCCGTCTGCCTGCTGTCCGGCTACGGCTGGCTCGCGGTCAGCGGCGCGCTCGGTCTGAACGGCGCGCTCGCGCCGGGCCATCCGGCGCACGACGCCGCGCTGCACGCGCTCACGCTCGGCTTCGTGTTCTCGATGATCCTGGGGCACATGCCGATCATCGTGCCGGCCGTCGCGCGGCTGCGCGTCGCGTATCGGCCGTTCTTCTATGCGCCGCTCGCGCTCCTGCACGCGGCCGTCGCGCTGCGCGTCGCGGGCGGTCTGCTCGATGCGTTCGCGCTGCGGCGCGCGGGCGGCGAACTCGCCGCGCTCGCGATCGCGAGCTTCGCCGCGACGCTCGCGATCGGCGTCGCGCTCGCGCGCCGTTCGGCGTCGCAACGCGGCGCTGGCAAGCGCGCCGTTTAGTTCACCGCATCCGCCACGTCAACGCGCGGACGCGCGTGCCTTGCGCGCGGACAACAACGCAGCCGCGCAATCTTGTCGCAGCGCACGCGCGCGCTTCTTCTCCTATCATGCATCAAGAAAGCAACATATCGAAAAAGGGGAACGTCATGCCGCTCGTTCGCTCGACGAACCACAGCCCGCTCGCGCCGCCCGACGGCCCTCGCGCCGCGCTATGGTCGACCGGCTTCCGGCCCTTCTATCTCGGCGGCGCCTGCTTCGGCGCGATTGCGATGCTCGCGTGGCTCGGCGCACTCGCGGGCCACGACTCGGCCGGGCACGCGGCGCCCGCGAGCGGCCTGTTCTGGCACGCGCACGAAATGGTGTTCGGCTTCGGCGGCGCGATCGTGTCCGGCTTTCTGCTGACGTCGCTGCGCACCTGGACGTCGACGAATCCCGCGCAAGGCCCGTCGCTCGCCGCGCTGTGGCTGCTGTGGTTGGCTGGCCGCGTGCTGATGTGGACGGGGCCCGGCTGGGCCGCGGCCGCGGTCGACGTCGCGTTCCTGCCGGCGATCGCCTACGCGCTCGTTCGTGCGCTGATCGGCGCGAAAAATCGGCACGGCATCTTCCTGCCCATCGCGCTCGGCATGCTCGCCGCACTCAACGCGCTCTTTCACCTGTGGGTCCGGCAAGGACACGCCGACTGGGCGCTGCGCTGCGTCGATCTCGCCGCGGGGCTGCTCGTGCTCTTCATCGTCATCATCGGCGGACGCATCATCCCGTCGATCACGACGGCCGCTCAGCCCGGGTTGCCGGTCAAGCAGTGGCGGATCGTCGAATCGTCGGTGATGTCGGTGACGCTCGCCGCGCTGATCGCCGACGCGATGCGCGCGCCCGCGCCCGCGATCGCCTCGCTCGCCGGGGCGGCGGCCGCGCTGCACACGGCGCGGCTGGTCGGCTGGCGCTTCTGGGCGGTCCGGCGGCGGCCGATGCTGTCGATTTTGCACGCCGCTTACGCATCGATCGTGGCCGGCTTCGCACTGACGGCCTTGAGCGCGTACGGGCTTGTCGCGCATTCGCTCGCGCTGCACGCGTTCACGACGGGTGTGATCGGCTGCGCGATCATCGGGATGATCACGCGCACCGCGCTCGAGCATACGGGACGCGAGCCCGTCGCAAATGTCGCCGAGCGCGTGTGCTACGGGCTGCTGATCGCCGCGACGCTCGCGCGCGTCGCGGGGCCGTGGCTCGCGCCCGCCGCGACGGCGCAATGGCTCGTCGCCGCCGGTGTCGGCTGGACGGCCGCGTTGCTCGTCTACGTCGCATGCTATGCCGGACTCCTGACGTCCCCCGCGCCGGCCGCGCCCGGTTCGGACGCGAAGACCAGCGGGTAGGCGGGCGGCGGCACGCATCGTTCCCATCACCCGCATCGCGCGCATTCGCGTTCGACATCGCTCGTCGACGAGCCCGCCGCAAAGCGCGCGGCGCTCAATCGAATGCGGGCGGCCGCCGGCCGTGCCGCCACACGGTACCCGTTGCGCGCGCAACGGTCCGGCGGCTGCGCCCGCCGGTCCCCCGCGGCCAAGCGCGCCGTCGCATGCCGATGCGAAGAACGCCGCCGCGCCGACGGCAAATCGCTCGACGAGATGGTGCCTGACCGTCCGGCGACTGCCGCCCCGCTCTCCGCGCTCGCGCGCCTCGTGACGTCCGCACATCGCGGCGCTCACGCTCCCGCCCGCGGCCCCCTCCCTATCGTGCCCTGAAGCCGCTCATCGGCCGCAGCGCCGCGCATCCTGCTGCCCGCGCGCGCCGCGCATCCGATCCGCGCAACCTCGCCGCCGATGCCGCAGCCCGAATTCGCATCGCCTTAATCGCCGTCAAGTACGCGCCGAACTTCGGCGAATCGACGTTGACCATCACAACATCTGGTATTTAGCATTCAGCCCATCACCAGATTTTGTGCCACCACCGAGAGAGGCCCACGTTGTCCGAGACCCTGCACCCCAGCGCCGCGTCGAATCCGGCGTCGCGCGACAAGCCGCTGATCGACGTCGAATCGTCGATCAACGAATACCTGGACCGGCAGGACTGGCGCGTCAACGCGAACGCGAACCAGGGCTATTCGCTCGGCGGCCTGATCCTGAACGTGTCCGGCAAGGTGATCGCGAACTACTGGCTGAGCCACGTCTACCCGAGCGCGATCGGCGAAGCGCACCGCAACGCGGATCTGCACATCCACGATCTCGACGTGCTGTCCGGCTATTGCGCGGGCTGGTCGCTGCGCACGCTGCTCACCGAAGGGCTGAACGGCGTGCCGGGCAAGGTCGAGTCGGGGCCGCCGAAGCACATGTCGAGCGCGGTCGGCCAGATCGTGAACTTCCTCGGCACGCTGCAGAACGAATGGGCGGGCGCGCAGGCGTTCAGCTCGTTCGATACGTACATGGCGCCGTTCGTGCGCCGCGACGCGCTCACCTACGCCGAAGTCCGGCAGTCCGTTCAGGAACTGATCTACAACCTGAACGTGCCGTCGCGCTGGGGCACGCAGACGCCGTTCACGAACCTGACGTTCGACTGGATCTGCCCCGAGGATCTGCGCGAGCAGGTGCCCGTGATCGCCGGCGAAGAGATGCCGTTCACGTACGGCGACCTGCAGCCCGAAATGGACATGATCAACCAGGCGTACATCGAGGTGATGCAGGCGGGCGACGCGGCGGGCCGCGTGTTCACGTTCCCGATTCCGACCTACAACATCACGACCGATTTCGACTGGCACAGCCCGAACGCCGAGCGCCTGTTCGAGATGACCGCGCGCTACGGCCTGCCGTACTTCCAGAACTTCATCAATTCGGAGCTGAAGCCGAACATGATCCGCTCGATGTGCTGCCGCCTTCAGCTCGACCTGCGCGAGCTGATGAAGCGCGGCAACGGCCTGTTCGGCTCGGCCGAGCAGACGGGATCGATCGGCGTGGTCACCGTGAATTGCGCGCGGCTCGGCTATCTGCACGCGGGCGACGAGCGCGCGCTCTTCGCGCGGCTCGACACGCTGCTCGACTACGGAAAGGAAAGCCTCGAGATCAAGCGCGAGGTGATCCAGCACCACATGAACAACGGGCTCTTCCCGTACACCAAGCGCTATCTCGGCACGCTGCGCAACCATTTCTCGACGCTCGGCGTGAACGGCATCAACGAGATGATCCGCAATTTCACGCGCGACGCGCACGATCTGACGACCGACTGGGGCCACGCGTTCGCGCTGCGCCTGCTCGACCACGTGCGCGCGCGCATCGTCGAGTATCAGGAGGAAACGGGCCACATGTACAACCTCGAGGCGACGCCCGCCGAAGGCACGACGTACCGCTTCGCGAAGGAAGACCGCCGCCGCTATCCGGACATCCTGCAGGCGGGCACGCCGCAGATGCCGTACTACACGAACTCGTCGCAGTTGCCGGTGGGCTTCACCGACGATCCGTTCGAGGCGCTCGAACGCCAGGACGACCTGCAGCGCAAATACACGGGCGGCACGGTGCTGCATCTGTACATGACCGAGCCGCTGTCGTCCGCCGACGCGTGCCGCACGCTCGTGAAGCGCGCGCTTACCCGCTTCTCGCTGCCGTATCTGACCGTCACGCCGACCTTCTCGATCTGCCCGAAGCACGGCTATCTCGCCGGCAGCCACAAGTTTTGCCCGAAGTGCGACGAAGCGCTGCTGCGTCGCAAATTGTCTCAATCCCAACCGATGGAAGCCTGAACATCATGACGACACAAGCCAACTCACAAGCCGCCCTCGCCTCGATCGCGCTGTCCGACGACGAACGTCAGCCATGCGAAATCTGGACCCGCGTGATGGGCTACCATCGCCCGGTCTCGTCGTTCAACGTCGGCAAGCAAGGCGAATTCCACGAGCGCAAGTACTTCCGAGAACGCGAAATGGGCGACGTCGCGATGCGCGCGGCGGCGTAAGCGCGGCTCGCTCACGCGATGAACCTCGCCCTCCCCCGGCGTCATCCGCTCAAGGTGGGCGGGCTCGTCCCGTTCACCGCGACCGACTATCCCGGCCAGCTCGCCGCGGTCGTGTTCGTGCAGGGTTGCCCATGGCGTTGCGGCTATTGCCACAATCCGCACCTGCAGCCGCGCTCGCGGCCGGCCGAGATCGAATGGGACGCGCTGCTCGCATTCCTCGCGCGCCGCGTCGGGCTGATCGACGCGGTCGTGTTCAGCGGCGGCGAGCCGTCGATCGATCCGGCGCTCGCCGCGGCGATCGACGACGTCAGGCGGCTCGGCTTCAAGGTCGGCATGCACAGCGCGGGCACGCACCCGCGGCGACTCTCCCGACTGCTGCCGTCACTCGACTGGATCGGGCTCGACGTGAAAGCGCCGTTCGACGACTACACGCGCACGACACGCGTGCGCGCGAGCGGCGGCCATGCGCGGCAAAGTCTCGAAGCGGTGCTCGCGAGCGGCATTGCGTACGAATGCCGGACAACCGCGCATCCGGATCTGCTGCCCGAGCCGGCGCTGCTGCGCATCGCGCACGAACTCGCCGATCTCGGCGTCGAGCGTTACGTGCTGCAAGTGTTTCGAACGCAAGGATGCGGCGATGGCGCGCTGAACGCCGCATCGCTCGCCGGCTATCCGAGCAATGCGGTGCTCGGCCAGCTCGATCGCCTGTTTGCGGATTTTGCGATTCGGCGCGGGTGAGCCGGTGCGCTTCGGCCGTGTCTGTTCCGGCGCTCATTCGGCGGCTCATTCGGCGACTTCCCCGGCGCAATCGCATTTCCCGCGCCGTATTCTCCGCGCCTCCCCGCTCGGCTTCGCGCATGCCGCAACCGCCATCGCGGGCTCGATCGCCGGACTGCCGATCGAGTCGAGTCGCCGCCGCGCCGCCACGCGGCCCGCGCATCGGATATCGCGAAAATCAGCGCTTGTGTTGAAGCGCGGCGTCGGCGTCCTCGCCCGCCTGCGCGAGTTCGGGTTCAGGCTCGGGTTCTGGCTCGCCGCTCGCGAGCCGCTCCGCTTCGGCTTTCGCGATCGCGAGAATGCGACGCGCGTCGTCCGGGTCGAAATCCTCGTGAAAGCGCTTTCTGACGCCGTGCTCGCCGAGCTGCAAATGCGCGTTGGGCGCGATCCCGTGCCGCTCGAGACTCTTCTTCGCGCATACGAGCGGGCACCCGTCGATCGCGAGAATCGGCCGCCCCGAATGCGCGACCTTCAGCAGCGACGGCACGTCGCCGCCGACGCCCGCGATGCACGACATCTCCGCATCGCCGCCGCGGTCGAGCCGCACCGCGACGTGATTCGCGAGCTGCGCGACGTTCGAACACCCCGAGCAGGAATAGACGATCGGCAGCGTTTTCGTTTCGTGCTTCATTCCGGTCTCCTGATCGCTCTTCCGTGCGTGCGTTCACGTATCAGTCCGACATTGCGCCGCGCTCGATCGGCGGGCGTCGAAACAGCCGCGTCGGCAGCCATCGCTCGATCGAAAGCACCGACAGGTCGATCGCGTCGAGCGAATTCTTCACGAGCAACCCGAGTTCGGTATCGCCTTCCATGGTCAGACGCCGGCTGAAGAACAACGTGTCCGGGTCCTCGCGGCGCTGCGAAACTAGATAGAAGTCGTACGCGGTCGCGCCGATCGTCAGATCGACGTCTCGCCCGCCGGGCAGCGCCGAAAACGTCCCGCGCCGGCAGACGAAATCGAAAGCAATGCCGGCGTCCTTCACCTCGATGCGTAACGGACGCCCCTCCAGCAACGCGAGCGTCTCGGCGGGCAAATGCCGGCGCAGCACGAGATTGATCCCGCTCGCGAACAACAGCGCGCCCGGGTACGCGGGCAATTTCGACAGCAGCTTGCCGAGTGCCGGCGGCAATTGAAAAAGCGGAGCATTCATCGTGGGTTCCTCATCATTCCGTCCGAAGCGGCACGGCAAACGCCGCGCCGCGCCCTCAGCGCGCGACGCGCTCGAGGCCCGGCCTGCCGTACCAGTAGCCGTTGCACGACGCCTCCGGCATCCTGTCGTGCAGCGCGGCGAGCGCGTCGCCCGCGTCCGTGCGGCCGCTCAGCACGCCGTGATACGCGTCGATCACGTCGGTCATGTGTTGCGATTGCGGGCTCAACCGGACGACGTCGACGTTCAGCGCACGCAGCGCGTCGATCTCGCCGATCAGGTTGTAGACGCGCGCGGACTGCGTCGAAATGCCGTTGAGCACGAGGAACGGCTCGCCTTCGCGGGTGTGCAGCGGCAGGCCGTCCGGATGTTCCATGCACACGTACTGGCAGTTGTCCTTCGGGAAATTGCGGTTGCGCGCGGTGAAGCAGCGCGCGGAAAACGCGAGCGGTATGCGGCCGTACGCGAACACCTCGGTTTCCAGATGCGCGGGCCGCTCGGCCTGCATCTGCGCGAGCCCCGCCTCGCTCATCTCGGGCGGCATCACCCAGCGCCGCGCGCCGAGCTCGGCGAGCATCGCGAGCGTCGGCGGGTTGTAGACGTTCAGCCACGGCCCCGCGACGAACGCGCGCGACGCGCTGCGGCGCACCGCGCCCATGTCGTTCGCCTCCACCAGATAGCGGCCGTTCTCGGCGATCTCGCGCATCGTCTTCAGATCGCGGCCCGATTCGAGCAGCACCTGGGTCGACAGCACGACTTCCTTGCCGGCCTCGGCGAGCATGTCGGCGATCTCGATCCAGTCCGCGAAGCGCAGCTCGTGCCGGCGCGAGCAAACCGTCTCGCCGAGATACACGATGTCGACGGGCGTCTCCGACATCGCCTGATAGAACTGCATCGTCGCGATGCGCGGCCAGTAGTACTGCACCGGGCCCAAAGCAATTTTCATGATCCTCGCTCCCGCATTCAGGCATGCGCCGTCGTGCGTGTCATTTCCACGGCCGGTGGTAGGCGCCGAGCGTATGCTGCTGCCCTTCCGCGACCTTGTTCAGTTCCGTCATCCACGCGGGCTTCACGTAGTAGCGCGCGAGGTTCGATGCGCACTGATCGATCGCGTCGCGCCAGACGCGCGTCACCTGCGCGACGTACGCGGGGCTGCGCTGACGGCCTTCGATCTTGATCGCCCGTATGCCGATCTGCATCAGCTTCGGCAGCAGTTCGAGCGTGTTCAGGCTCGTCGGCTCCTCGATCGCGTAGTAGCTCTCGTCGGCCACCGTGAAGCGCCCCTTGCAGAGCGTCGGATAGCCGGCGTTCTCGCCGTCTTCGTAACGGTCGATCAGCACGCCGTTCAGCCGCGATTCGAGGCCGTCCGGCGTCTTCTGCCAGCGCACCGCCTTCGCGGGCGAGCACACGCCGCGCGTGTTCGGCGATTCGCCCGTCGCGTACGACGACAGCGCGCAGCGCCCCTCGACCATCACGCACAGACTGCCGAAGCCGAACACCTCGATTTCGACCGGCGTGTTTTCGGTCACCTGCTCGACCTGCGCGAGCGACAGCACGCGCGGCAGCACCGCGCGCGATATGCCGAAGTGCTCGTGATAGAAGTTGATCGCCTCGTAGTTCGTCGCCGAGCCCTGCACCGACAGGTGCAGCCGCAGGTCCGGATAGCGCTCGCGCGCGAAACGCATGAGCCCCGGATCGGCGACGATGATCGCGTCGACGCCCGCGTCGGCCGCGCGGCCGACCGCTTCCCGCCATGCGGCCCAGCCGTCCGGCTGCGGATACGTGTTGAGCGCGACGAGCACCTTGCGGCCGCGCTCGCGCGCGTAGCGAATGCCGGCGTCGATCGCCTGCGCGTCGAAGTTCAGGCCGGCGAAGTTGCGCGCGTTCGTCGCGTCGCGAAAACCGAGATACACGCAGTCCGCGCCGTTGTCGACCGCGGCCTTCAGCGCGGGCAGGCTGCCCGCCGGGCACACGAGTTCGATCGGCGCGGCGCCCGTCGCGAAGTGGCTGCTTTGCGTCATGGCATGACGGCTCCATCAAAGAAACGAGAAACCGCTCGCGGCGTGTCGGCGAGCGGCGGAAACGGGCGTCGCCCGAAGCGGGCGGCGTCAGCCCAGTGCGGGCAGCGGCGCGCGCGCCGGCTCGGGCGCGATCGCTGCGGCGGCCGCGCGCTTGACGCCCGTGAGCAGATAGTCGATCAGTTCGCGCACGGAGCGGATCTCATGGCCGAACGGCAAGACTTCCGAGCCCCGGAAAAACAGCCCTCGCTTGATGTCGCCCGCAAGCGCGAACGCGAGCCGGGTATCGATGCAGAACTGCCCGTGCTTCTCGATGCCGTCGCGCAACCCGCACTGCTGCAGGCAATCGAAGCCGACGAGGCACTTGCGCGGCTTCGCCGCACGCTGAAGCTTCCTTTCCCGCTCCAGATAGTTCGTGAGCCAAGGCGTTCTCACCGCGCGCGCCGGCAGACCCGCGACGCTCATGAACGTGACGATGTCTTCCGGCCCCGCCTCGACGAGCACTTTCTTGAAGTTCGGATGCGCGTCGCCCTCTTCGGTCACGGCGAATGGCGTGCCGAGCTGCACCGCGCTCGCGCCGAGCGCGAACAGTTGTTTCGCCTGCTCGTGAGTGTGAATGCCGCCCGCCGCGATCAGCGGAATGCGCTCGCGCTCGATGCCGAGCTCCTTGAACAGCGCGAACGTGCCTTCGAGCACCGCAGGAAACGCGAAATTCGGATTGTTCAGGCTATCGGTCGTCGGCGCACCGAGGTGGCCCGCCGCATAGCGCGGGTTTTCGATGACGACGGCGTCGGGCAGGCGGTTCTTGCGCATCCACTTCTTCAGCACGAGCCCGATTCCGCGCGCATCCGACAGGATCGGAATCAGCGCGACGTCGGGGAAATCGGCGGTCAGCTCGGGCAAGTCGAGCGGCAGCCCCGCGCCCACGACGACCGCATGCGCGCCGCTCTCGCACGACTGGCGCACATACGACGCGTACTCGGACAACGCGCGCATCACGTTGACCGCGACGAGCCCGCAACCGTTCGCGAGCGTTTTCGCCGCGTGGATCTCGCGATCGAGCGCTTCGAGGTTCGCCGCGTCGATGAGCGCGCGATCACGCGAGCGGCCGGTGCGCGCCATCAGATCGGGATGATGGCGGCGCAGGTCGACGCTCGAGATCGTCCCGCACGCGCCGAGCGACGCGACCGTGCCGGCAAGCCGGTGCGCGGACACGCCGACGCCCATCCCGCCTTGCACAATCGGCAGCAGCGACCTGCCCTTGATCACGAGATTCCTGAATGCGGTTTTGACGACGGACACGGACACGGCGAATTCCTGAAAGGGGCGGCTTACGCCCGGTGCGTAAGTGTGCGGCCGAATGCGTTCTCGCCGCCTTAATCGGCGTCAAGGTCTGGGTGCGGACCGCGCGACAATCCGGGATTATGATCAGAATACCGAAACATGGAGGCGTCGCGCGCCGCCGAAGGGTCGGCTGACGCGCGACGCGCCGGCCGCCCCCTTCGCCGCGCCATTCGCCGAACGCACTCTTTTCGCCATGCAGCGCAAACTCGAACTCGATCGCTCCCCCCCGCTGAACGTGCCGCTGCGCTTCTTCGCGAGCGCGCCGCTCTTCGCGATCGCCGCGGCGGGGTTGCTGCTGTGGGCGGGGCCGGACGCGCTCGCGTCGCGCTGGTCGCCCGCCGCGCTCGCGCTCGCGCATCTGTGCGCGCTCGGGATGCTCGCGACGACGATGGTCGGCGCGATGATTCAGATCATGTCGGTCGCCGCGGGCGTCAGGATCGCATCGCCCGTCGCAAGCGCCACGGCGATCCACGCGTGCCTGGCGCTCGGCACGCTGCTGCTCGCGGCGGCGTTCGCGCGCGCGGCGCCCGCGCTGTTCGCGCCCGCCGCGCTGCTGCTCGGCGTGGCGTTCCTGTGGTTTCTGCTCGTCTGCGCGATCGGCTTCGCGCGTCAGCGGCGACACATGCCGGCAGGCGCCGCGAGCGTGATGCGCACCGTACGCCTCGCGTGGCTCGCGCTCGCCGCAACCGTCGCGCTCGGCGCATCGCTCGGGCTCGCGCTCGGCGGGCATCTGCGCGCCTTCTCGATCGGTCTCGTCGACCTGCACGCGACCTGGGGGCTGGCCGGATGGGTCGGGCTGCTGACGATCGGCATCTCGTACCAGCTGATCCCGATGTTCCAGGCGACCGAGCCCTATCCGCGCGCCGTCACGCGCTGGCTGGGCCCGGGTGTGTTCGCGGCGCTCGTGGCGGCTTCCGCCGTCGCGCTCGGTCCGGCCGATCGCTTCGGCTTCGCCGCCGACGCGATTCGGATCGCGCTCTACGCGCTGTACGCGGCCTACGCCGCGTGGACGTTCTACTTGCTTTGGACGCGCAAGCGCCCGGAGGCCGATACGACGACGTTGTTCTGGCGCACCGCGATGGCGAGCGCCGGTTGCGCGAGCGTACTGTGGATCGCCAACACGGGTGCGGGCGGCCGCGACGTCGCGGTCACGGTCGGCGTGCTGCTGATGATCGGCGGCGCGTGGTCGGCGATCAACGGAATGCTCTACAAGATCATCCCGTTCCTGCTGTGGTATCACGCACAAAAGGCGAGCGAGACCGCGATTCCCGCGATGCCGAAGGTCAAGGACATGCTGCCGGAACGCGCGGCGCGCCCGCAATTCTACGCACACGTCGCAGCGCTGCTGCTGCTCGTCGCCGCGAGCGTCGCGCCGGCCCCGTTCGCTCGGCCGGCCGCCGTCGCGTTCGGCGTATCGGCCGGCTGGCTCGCGCTCAACATGCTCGGCGCATGGCGGCGCTACGCGCGAATCCGGCGGCGCGTCGCGTCTGTGTCAATACTGCATCTCCGAGCGTAGCCGGTCGACATCGGGAATGAAGATGTCGCGGCCGTTGACGATGACGAGCTCGCGCGTGCACAGATCGCGCAGCACGCGCGAGAAATGCTCCGGCGTGAGATTCAGGCGCGACGCGATCGCCTTCTTGCCCGTCTCGAGCCGGATCTGCATGCCGGATTCCACGGGCGTGTCGGTCTGTTCGAGCAGATAGCTGATCACGCGCTGCGTGCCCGAGCGCAGCGAATACGTCTCGACGTCGACGACGAGCTGATGCAGGCGCATGCTGAGGCTCGCGAGCATCCGGCGCGCGAACGCCGGATTGTGATCGAGTTCCTCTGTCACGACAGCCTTTGTCACGTGCAGAAGCAGCGTGTCGGACAGCGCTTTCGCCGTCACCGCGTAAGGCTTGTCCATGAACATCACCGCTTCGCCGAAGCTGTCCCCCGGCCCGAGCAGGCGCACGATCTTCTCGATGCCGAGCGGCGAGAACGAGCTCAGCTTGATCTGGCCGTAGACGATCATGTGAAAACCGCCGCACGGATCGCCGCGGCTGAACACCGTCTGCCCTCGCGGCACCTGCACGCGCATCGTGCCGCGCGCGAGATTGTCGAGCTCGCCGCGCGACAGCACGCTGAAGAGCGGCAACCGCGCGAGAAAGTCCTGGACCGGAATCTTGCTTTCCTTCATCACGCCACCTTCTAGATCAACTTCGAATAGGACGCCGAGGCAGGCCGGCCGAGATACGCGTCGAACACCATGCCGATCGCGCGCACGAACATGCGCCCCTTCGGCGTAATGGCGATGCGCTCCGCGTCTATCGTGAGCAGCCCGGCGTCGCGATACGGCTCGAGCTGCGCGAGCTCGTGCGCGAAATGCCGCACGAAATCGACGCCGTGCCTGCGGCCGATCTCCGCGAAATCGACGGGGGTGCTGCACATCACTGTCATGATGACCTCGCGGCGCAGCAGATCGTCGGCGCTCAGCGCGAAGCCGCGCTCGATCGGCAGGCGTCCGGCGTCGAGCTGGCGATAATAGGTCTTCAGCGAGCGCGTCGACTGGCTGTACGACGCGCCGACCTTGCCGATCGCCGATACGCCGAAGCCGACGAGGTCGCATTCGGCCTGCGTCGTGTAGCCCTGGAAATTGCGGTGCAGGCTGCGCTCGCGCAATGCGTTGCTGAGCTCGTCGTTCGGCTTCGCGAAGTGGTCGAGCCCGATGTACACGTATCCGGCGTCGAGCAACCGCCGCGTCGATTCGATGAAGATGCGCAGCCGGTCTTCGGCGGCCGGCAGCTCCGATTCGACGATCAGGCGCTGCGCCTTGAAGCGGCTCGGCAGATGCGCATAGTTGTAGACCGCGATGCGGTCGGGCGACAGCCGGATCACCTCGTCGAGCGTACGCGAGAAGCTCGCCGGCGTTTGTCGCGGCAGCCCGTAGATCAGATCGATATTGACCGATTCGAACCCGGCCGCGCGACTCGCCGCGAGCGCGCGCTCGACCATCGGCAGCGGCTGGACCCGGTGCACCGCCTCCTGCACCGCCGGATCGAAATCCTGAACGCCGAAGCTCGTCCGGTTGAAGCCGAGCGCCGCGAGCGACTGCAGCGTGCGCTCGTCGACCGTGCGCGGATCGATCTCCACGCCAAGCTCCGCGTGCGGCGCGAAATCGAAGTGATCGCGCAGCGCGCGCATCAGGCGCGCGAGTTCGTCGATCGCGAAGAACGTCGGCGATCCTCCGCCCAGATGCAGCTGCGTCGTCACGCGGTCGCGGCCGAGATCGGGTGCGACGAGCTCCATTTCGCGGATCAGGTAGTCTACGTACGCACTCGTTCGGGTGTGATCCTGCGTGATGATCTTGTTGCACGCGCAGAAGTAGCAGAGCGACTCGCAAAACGGCAGATGCAGATAGACCGACAACGGCGGGTTGCGCTCGGCCGACGCGCGGCGCGACAGATGCTCGCGGTACGCGCGCTCGTCGAATGCGTCGGAAAACCGGTCGGCCGTCGGATACGACGTGTAGCGCGGTCCTTGCCGGTCGAAGCGCCGGATCAGCGCTTCGGATATCTGAACGTCCGCGAATGCGGAAACGTCGTGGTGGGGAGTGGGCGCGGTCGTATCCGCGCCGTCGTTCGAATGCGTTGTCATGTCCATCTGCTTGTACCCTGGCATGCCGCGCGAAACGCCGGCGTTCCATTGTCGGTCGCGCGGCTCGGGCGGACTTGATGCAAATCAACCTCCGACATTGCACGCATGCCGCCGAGCGGGCGGCCTGCGTATACGCTGAAGGGCTATGTGCCCGCTACGCGAGCACGAAGCGCCCGACAAGCTTTCCCATGTGCTCGGCCTGTTCGCGCAGCGACGCGCTCGCGGCCGCCGATTCCTCGACGAGCGCCGCGTTGCGCTGCGTCACTTCGTCCATCTGCGTGATCGCCGCGTTGACCTGCTCGATCCCGTCGCTTTGCTGCTCGGACGCCTTCGCGATTTCGCTGACGACGGTGTCGACGCTCCGGATCGACGCATTCACGCTGCGGATCGCGTCGTCCGCGCGCTGGAACAGCAACGAGCCGTCGGTCACGTGGCGAATCGATTCGTGAATCAGCTCCTTCACGTCCTTCGCGGCGGCGGCGCTGCGGTGCGCGAGCGCGCGCACCTCGCCCGCGACCACCGCGAAGCCCTTGCCCTGCTCGCCCGCGCGGGCCGCCTCGACGGCCGCGTTCAGCGCGAGGATGTTGGTCTGGAACGCGATGCCTTCGATCACCGACACGATCTCCGCCATCCGGTTCGAGCTGTCGTGGATCTTCGTCATCAGCGTCACCGCGTGCGTCATGATCCGCCCGGTGTCCGCCGCGCGCTCGGACGCCTCGGCGCTCAGCGTGCTCGCGTGCGATGCGTTCGACGCGTTGTGGCGCACGGTCGACGTCAGCTCTTCCATGCTGGCCGCCGTTTGCTCGAGCGATGCGGCCTGCGTCTCGGTGCGCCCCGACAAATCGAGATTGCCGGCCGCGATCTGCTGGCTGCCGACCATCACCGAATCGGCCACGCGCCGCGTCTCGGACAGCGTCTGCGCCCATACGTCGAGCAGCGCGTTGAAGCCGCGCTTGATGAAAGCGAATTCGTCGCCGCCGCGCACCGCGAGGCGCGCGCGCAGATCGCCGTCGCCCACCGCGCGCATGCAGCCGGACAACTGCGCGACATCCTCGTGCGTCGACATCGCGAAAGCGACGAAAAGATAGAGCGCGCACGCCACGAGCGCGACGCTCAATGCCAGGATCGCCGCCACCTTCACCTGCTCGGCGTGCGCGCGCGCCGCGAGGCGCTCGCGCAGTTGCTGCGCGAGCGCGCCGTGCACGCGATACAGCGCGTCGATCGCATCGCTCCCCTGCTGGAAATAGGTCTTCGCGTCAACCGGCGCGCCGCCGTGCGCGAGCGCTGCCGCCGTGCGTTGAAACGCCGCAACCGCACCAAGATCGACGCCATCCAGCGCGTTTGCGCCGAGCGTGTCCTTCGTGCGTTCGAGATGATGGCGAATCACGCTCATCTGCTCGGCGAGGCCGCCCGCGCGCACCGCGAGCTCGCGCTTGTCGGCGTCGCCGAGCGAGCCGCCGCTCAGCGCGGCCGATCCCTTGCCGCGCAGCACGCCGACCGTTTCGGCCGTACCCGGCAGCGCGAACAGCACCGAGTCGATCAGGTGATAGTTCGACGCGTCCGGATCGACGCCGAGCTGCGACGCAACCGCCAGGTCCTTCTCGAACAGGAAGATCGAGTGGATCACGTCGGTGTGCGAATCGAACAGCGCGGCGGCGGATGTGCCGAGCCCGCCCGCCGCCGCCTTTTCGTACTGGCTCGCGAGCGCTTCGACGAGCGCAACGACGTCGAACCGCCGGGTGTCGCGCACTTGCTGCTTGAGCGTCGCGACGAGACGATCGGCGCTCGCGTTCGCCGCGTCGAACTTCGCGCGCATCGCCTCGTTGCCCGCGAGCACCGAAGCGCCCGCGCCGCGCCGCACCTGCACCGCCTTCAATAGATCCTGCGTCGTTTCGAGGATCGTGATGCCGTCGCGCTCGCCCTGCGTCGTCGCATAGGCGTGCAGTGCGACGGCAAGCGTCGCATAGAGCGCGGCGACGAGCGGCACGATGAACAGCACGGCGAGAATCGCGAGCTTCCTGGGCAGCTTCATGCGCGCCATCAGGCGCATTCCAGGTCCAAACAGTTGCTTGCTCATTCTTGCCCCTTTTCGATGTGATAAGACGACCGCTTCGGCCTCGTTTCCGTATACGGATCGTTCGGCCCGATACTTAAGCGAGATCAATCACCAGTCCACGACATCGAAATCTACCCACGCCGCACAAATTGCTTAACGCTCGCGCTCTGCCTCATCCGTGCGCGCGACACGCGTCGCCCGCAAGCGCGTGTGGCGCGGCTCGCGCGCGCTGCGGCACTTGTTCGCGCCCGATCGACGCTTTCGCATTCATGCGTCGCTGTGCCGCATGCGCACAACGTTCTGTTTTCCTGACCATCGTTTGATACAGATCAAATTCGCACGCGACGCCCGGCATCGGCCGCGCCTTCGCCTGCCCCATCTTCAGGCACGCCCGGCATGCCGAGCTGCCCGCCTGCTGCGGGCCGCCGCGCCGCGGCCAGGCGGCACATACCCGAAATGCCATCGCGCCGCACCAGCGCTTGCGAGCATTGGACCTGCATGGCTTCACGCATTAAGATACATAATAAATGCATCTTAAATGGAGAGCCAACGTGAAGATTCCGCTCGCGACCCCACAACCGTCTCGGCAACCCGCCGGCCTGCCCGTGCTGCGGCTCGGCTTCCGGCCGTTCTATCTCGGCGGAGCCTATTTCGGGATCGTTTCGATCGCACTCTGGCTCGCGTCGCTGCGCGGCCATCCGGTTGCCGGCCTGTCGCCGACGATGAGCGGCCTCGCATGGCACGTCCACGAAATGGTGTTCGGGTTCTCCGCCGCGATCATCGTCGGCTTCCTGCTCACGGCGATTCGCGCATGGACGGCGCGCGATACGCCGCACGGCGCGCCGCTCGCCGCGCTATGGCTGCTGTGGGCGGCCGGCCGCCTGCTCGTGTGGGCCGGGCCGCAGCCGCTCGCCGCTGTCGTCGATTCCGCGTTCCTGCCGATCACCGCGATCATCCTGCTGCGCGTGCTGCTTGCCGCGCGCAACCATCGCAACGTGTTCCTGACCGTCGCGCTCTTTCTGTTCGGCGTGCTCAACGCGCTCTTTCACTGGTGGGCCGCGCACGGGCGTCTCGATCTCGCGCTGCAGGCCGCGTATGCGGCCGTCGGCTTCGTCCTGCTGTTCGTCGTCGTGATTGCGGGCCGCATCGTCCCGACGTTTACGATGAACGCGATTCCCGGCTTCACGGTGAAGCGCTGGAAACTCGTCGAGACGCTCGCCGCCCCGGTCACAGTGCTCGCGCTCTGCGCCGACGCGATCCAATTGCCGGGGGCGATCGTCGCGGCCATTGCGTTTGCCGCCGCCGCGCTGCACACGGCACGCATCGTCGGCTGGCGCTCGTGGCGCGTCGGCGCGCGGCCTATCCTGTGGATTCTGCATGTCGCGTATGCGTGGGTGCCGGTGGGCTTCGCGATGCTCGCGCTCGCCGCGCTTGACGTCGCGCCGCATACGCTCGCGATCCACGCGTTGACAGTCGGCGTGATCGGCGGCGCGATCGTCGCGATGATCACGCGCACCGCGCTAGGCCATACGGGCCGTCCGCTGCGCGCGGGGCCGACCGAGATCGCGTGCTACTGGCTGCTGATCGCGGCCGCGCTCGTGCGCGTGTTCGCGCCCTGGATCGCGCCCGACGCGACAAGTGTCTGGATCGACATCGCGGGCGCATGCTGGATCGCGGCATTCGCCGTGTACGCGCTGCGCTACACCGGCTACCTGACGTCGCCGCGCATCGACGGCAAGGCCGGCTGAGGCGAACGCCGGCGCGTCGCACGCCCGTCTCGAGTGCGCGCGATGCGGCGGCCGTCGGCACGAAACGCGCCGATGCCGCGCCGCGCCTCATCGTCATCCAGCACCCGCCCCGTTCGAGACGGACGCCGAAGTGGTTTCGGCTCGTCCTTTTTCGTCGCGACGTTCGGCCAGCATGCCGGAAGCCGCGTCGCCGCAGACGTATTCCCTGGCACTGCGCTGCGACGTTCGCCTCGAGCCGCGCACGAGCGCGACTTCTCGACGCACGAGAGGCCGGCGTCGCCTCGCTTTCAGGCCGCACCCCGGCCGCATCCCGCCGATAAAGACACGACTCGAAACAGGGTCTCCGCTTGCGCGCTTGCGGCCAGCCAAATAGATGCATACCATATACAACAATTAAGGCTACAGACCGAATCGAGTCGCGCCGCGCGTTGCACATCGAACCGCGCGGAGGCGGCCTCCCTGCTCTACACGGATTCGCCCATGCTCAACGTCGATCAACCCACGCCGCTCGCGAGAGCGCTCGAACAATCGTATCGGCACGGATTCGTGACCGACATCGAATCCGATTCGCTGCCGCCCGGCCTCGACGAAAACGTCGTTCGCGAGATCTCGCGCCGCAAGCGCGAACCGGCATTCCTGCTGAAATGGCGGCTCGCCGCATTCGAGCGCTGGCTTGCGATGGCGCCGCCCGATTGGGGCCAGCTGCGCATCGCGCCGATCGATTTCCAGGCGCAGTCATACTACTCGGCGCCGAAATCGCTGAAAGACCGCCCGAAGAGCCTCGACGACGTCGATCCGAAGCTGCTCGAAACCTACGAGAAGCTGAACGTGCCGTTGCACGAGCGCGCCAGGCTCGCGGGCGTCGCAGTCGACGCGGTGTTCGATTCGGTATCCGTCGGCACGACCTTTCGCGAGCAGCTCGCCGAGGCGGGCGTGATCTTCTGTTCGTTCTCGCACGCGGTCGAGCATCATCCGGAGCTGATCGAGCGCTATCTCGGCACCGTCGTGCCGCCCGCCGACAACTTCTACGCGGCGCTGAACTCGGCGGTGTTCTCCGACGGCTCGTTCGTCTACGTGCCGCAAGGCGTGCGCTGCCCGATGGAGCTGTCGTCGTACTTCCGGATCAACGCGCAGAACACCGGCCAGTTCGAACGCACGCTGATCATCGCCGAGCCCGGCAGTCACGTCAGCTACCTCGAAGGTTGCACCGCGCCGCAGCGCGACGAGCATCAACTGCACGCGGCCGTCGTCGAGCTCATCGCGCATGACGACGCGCACATCAAGTACTCGACCGTGCAGAACTGGTATCCGGGCGATGCGAACGGCGTCGGGGGCATCTACAACTTCGTGACGAAGCGCGGCCTGTGCGCGGGCGCTCGCTCGCGAATCGCATGGACGCAGATCGAGACGGGCTCCGCGATCACTTGGAAGTACCCGAGCGTCGTGCTGCGCGGCGACGAATCGAGCGGCGAGTTCCATTCGATCGCCGTATCGAACCATTGTCAGCAGGCCGACACCGGCACGAAGATGATTCACCTCGGCCGCAACACGCGCAGCCGGATCGTCTCGAAAGGCATCAGCGCGGGCCGCGCGCAGAACAGCTACCGGGGGCTCGTGCGCGTCGCGCGCACGGCCGAGGGCGCGCGCAACCATACGCAGTGCGATTCGCTGCTGATCGGCCCGCAATGCGGCGCGCACACGTTCCCGTATGTCGAGAGCGCGCGCGACGACGCAGTCGTCGAGCACGAGGCGACGACGACGCGCATCTCCGAAGACCGCCTCTTCTATTGCCAGCAGCGCGGCATCGATCCGCAGGAAGCGACGGCGCTCATCGTCGGCGGCTTCTGCCAGGCCGTGCTCGAAGCGCTGCCGATGGAATTCGCGCTCGAGGCCAAAGCGCTGCTCGCGGTGTCGCTCGAAGGCGCCGTCGGCTGATCCCCACACATGACGAACGAAGGAATCACCATGAATCGATCCGAACCCTTGCTGCAGGTATTCGACCTGAGCGTCGACGTCGCGAAGCGCCGCGTGCTGCAGTCGGTATCGCTCACCGTGCCGGCAGGCGCGCTCGTCGTGCTGATGGGCGCGAACGGCAGCGGCAAGAGCACGCTCGGCATGACGCTCGCGGGACATCCCGCCTATCGCGTGACGCACGGCCATGCGCGATTCGGCGGGCGGGACCTGCTCGCGATGAGCGTGCAGGAGCGCGCGCGCGCCGGCCTGTTCCTGTCGTTCCAGGCGCCGCCCGACATCCCCGGCGTGAAGAACAGTCTCTTCATCCGCACCGCGCTCAATGCGGTGCGCGAGGCGCGCGGCGACACCGCGCTCGACGCGGTCGACTTTCTCGGCGACGCGCGCGCGTCCGCCGCGCGCGTCGGGCTGCCGGACGCGATGCTCAACCGTTCGATGAACGAAGGTTTCTCGGGTGGCGAGCGCAAGCGCAACGAGCTGTTGCAGCTCGCGCTGCTGCGCCCGCGGCTCGCGATGCTCGACGAAATCGACTCGGGGATGGACGTCGACGGCGTGCGCGCGGCGGTCGATCTGATCGGCCGGCTGCGCGAGCAAGGCACCGCGTTCGTGATCGTGTCGCATTACCTGCAGATGATCGAATCGCTCGCGCCCGATACGGTGTTGCTGCTCGACCGCGGACGCATCGCCGAATCCGGCGATCTCGCCCTCGCCCGCGACATCGCGGCGAAGGGCTTCGTTCGCACGGACGCGCTCGCGGAGGCTTGACGCGATGACGACGACAGACACCGAACGGATCGCCGCGCGAGCGCAGCTCGCTGAACGCGGCTGGATCTCGCGGCACAACGAATCGTTCCGCCATCTGCCCCCGCCCGCGGCCGACGCGTGGCTCGGCGGCGAAACCGGCCAAGCATGCGCGGACCGCATGCCGAGCGCCGCCGCGCGCGCCGGCTGGCTGCTCGCGCCTGTCGGCTCCGGCTCGCTCGAACACATCGACGCATGCTGGCTCAGCGCCGCGGATTGCGCCGAGCGCGCCGCGTTGTTCGCGGACTTGCCGACGTCGTCCGAAGACGACGCCGCCCCGTTTTTCTGGGCGCATCGCGCGCTGTGCGAAGCGGGCTTGCGGCTGCGCATCGGCAGCGGCCCCGCGCATCGCGCGCCCGTGATGCTGCAATTGCGGCTGCAATCGAACGCGAGCGTCGAAGCGCCGCTCGTCGTGATCGACGTGATGCCCGGCGCGCATTGCATGCTCGTCGAATCGCACGAGCACGACGCCGGCGGCCGCGGCGGCCCGATCACGCAGAACCTGCACGCGTACGTGCGGCTTGGCGCCGGCGCGACACTCGACCATCTGCGCGTCGCGACGCCCGGCGCGCGCGATCGGATCGCCCATCACGTGCACGTGCGGATCGAGCACGATGCGCAATACCGGCAATCGCTGCTCGCGTCGGGCAGCGAGTACCACTTGCAACGCACGGTGCTCGATCTGCGCGGCGAACGCGCACTGGGTCGCGCATCCGGCGCGCTGTTCGCGTCCGCTCACGCGAGGCTCGAGCAGCAGGTGCGCGCGATGCATGCGTCGCCGAATACGCAAAGCGCGATCGATGCGCTCGCCCTCGCGGGCGGCCACGCGCAGATCGTCGCGAACGCGTTCTCGTCGATCGCCGCGGGCGCGTCGGGGGCCGATCTCCGGCAGCGCCTGAGCGGCATTCCGACAGGCGGCGAGCCGCGCGTCGTATTGCGTCCGCACCTCGAGATCCACCACGACGACGTTCAGGCGGCGCACGGCGCGACTTGGGGGGCGTTGCCCGAAGACGCGCTCTTCTATGCATGCCAGCGCGGCCTCGATCGCCGAGACGCACTGGCGATGATCGTCGCGGGCATGGCGCACGCCGCGCTCGCGCGCGGCATCGACACGCCGGGCAGACTGGAGACGCTCGGCGGCGACGCGCTGCTCGCACGCGAAGTCGCCCGGCATCTCGCCGAACAAGCGGAGGCGCATCATGGGTGACATGCTGCGTTCGACCACGATGGCGAGCGCCTTCCCGGCGCTCGCGCAGCGCGTGAACGGCGCGCCGCTCGCGTATCTCGACAACGCGGCGACGACGCACGTGCCGCAGCCCGTTCTCGCCGCGATCCGCGGCTTCGACGAGCACGATCGCGCCAACATCCACCGCGGCGTCCACACGCTCAGCCAACGCGCCACCGATGCCTACGAGCGCTCGCGCGACACGCTCGCGCGCTTCGTCGGTGCAAGCGACGATCACCTGCTCGTCTTCACGTCGGGCACGACCGATTCGCTGAATCTCGTCGCGCACGGGCTGTCGCTCGCGGGCCACACGCGATCCGTGCTGCGGGAAGGCGACGAGATCGTCGTCAGCGCACTCGAGCATCACGCGAACCTCGTCCCGTGGCAGATGGCCGCGCGTCGTTGCGGCGCGACACTGCGAATCCTGCATCCCGATTCGCACGGCCGCCTGCATGTGCAGGATCTCGAACGATTGCTGACGCCGCGCACGCGCGTGTTCGCGGTCACGGCGTGCTCGAACGCGACGGGCGAGCGGCCGCCCTACGAGGCGCTGCTCGCCGCCGCACGGGCGGCCGGCGCGCTGACGGTGCTCGACGCCGCTCAGGCGGTAGGCCATGAAGTGCCGGACCTGTCAAAGCTCGCGTGCGATTTCATGGCGTTCTCCGGCCACAAGATGTACGGGCCGATGGGAACGGGCGCGCTCGTCGGCCGCCGGGACGCGCTCGAGCGGCTCGTCCCGCTGCGCTTCGGCGGCGACATGGTGAGCTGGGTCGGCGAGACGGACGCGACGTTCGCCGCGCTGCCCGCGCGGCTCGAAGGCGGCACGCCGAACGTCGCCGGCGCGGTCGGAATCGCGGCCGCCGCCGACTATATCGACGCGATCGGCCGCACCCTGATCGATGCCCACGTGCGCGCGCTGCGCGATCACGCCGCAGCGGGTCTCGCGGCGCTCGACGGCGTGACCGTGCTCGCGCCGCAGTCGCCTTCGGCGATCGTGTCCTTCGTCGCCGACGACGCGCATCCGCACGATATCGGCACATTACTCGACGAGCGCGGCATCGCCGTGCGCACGGGTTTCCACTGCGCGCAGCCGCTTCTCGACAGGCTCGGCTGCGGGCCGACGACGCGCGCGTCGTTCGCGCTCTACAACACGCACGACGAGGTCGAGCGCCTCGTCGCGGGCGTCGCGCAAGCATTGAAGGTACTGAGATGAATCCCACTGCGTCCCCCACCGTTCCAAGCGACGCGCAAAGCACGCTCTATCAGGAGCTCGTCGTCGAGCACAAGCGCGCGCCGCGCCACTTCGGCAAGCTCGCCGCGCCGACGCACGAAGCGCGCGGACACAATCCGCAATGCGGCGACGACCTGAAAGTCCAGTTGCGCATCGAAGGCGACCGGATCGGCGACATCCGCTTCGACGGCCACGGCTGCGCGATCTGCATCGCGTCCGCGTCGATGATGACGGAAGCCGTGATCGGCCGCGACATCGAGGCCGCGCGCGAGCTCCAGCGGCGGTTCCGCGCGGTGCTCACCGGCCAAGCCGGGCACGACGAAGCGTACCTCGGCAAACTCGCGAGCCTCGCCGCGGTGCAGCGTTATCCGAGCCGGATCAAATGCGCGCTGCTCGGCTGGCATGCGCTCGCGCACGCGCTCGACACGCGCGTGGCCGCCCCTTCCGACGCGGAGCCGAGCGCATCATGAGACATTCGAGAGAAACGGTCGTCCTGCAGCGGCAGGTGTCGGTCGAATGCGTGCCGTCCGGCGCGCCGCTCGATTTGCCCGCGGGCACCGTCGCCGACATCACGCAGGCGCTCGGCACGAACTTCACGCTCGTCGTCGGCGGCCAGATGGTGCGACTGCACGGCGACGACGCCGATGCGATCGGCAAGCCGCCGCCCGAACCGGTCGACGTGCCGGACGGCCCGGTATCGCCCGACGATGCGCAGGCGTTCGTGCGGCAAACGCTGAAGACCTGCTACGACCCGGAGATCCCGGTCGACATCGTCGAACTCGGGCTGATCTATGGTTGTGCGATCGAGCCAGCCGAACACGACCGCCTGAAAGTAACGATCACGATGACGCTGACCGCACCCGGCTGCGGAATGGGAGAAGCGCTCGCCGACGAGGTGGCCGACAAGGTGCTCGCGCTGCCGTTCGTCGGCGAAGTCAATGTCGACATGGTGTTCGATCCGCCGTGGGATCGGTCGAGAATGTCGGAGACGGCGATGCTGACGCTCGGCCTTTGACGCGGCGAAGCACGCTTGGCTGAAGCCGATCCGGAATACGCTCACGCCCGCGCATGCGGGCGTTTCATTTGGAGAGCGCGGTTCGCGTCGATGTGTTCCGGTACGACCGGAACCGATTCGAACGAAGAGGCCTCGCGCGGCGCTCGCCGCGCATTCGCGTGCGCGCCGCTTGGCCAGCGGGACGCGGCGCCGCCCCTCGCGGGCATCGCGCCGCATCGCCCCGTGCGCCTTAACCGCCGCAGCCGCCGCCCGAGCAGCAGCTGTCGCCCGCGTCCGGTCCGAGCGCGCCGTCGCGCTTCGCGATCTGCACGCGCCACTGCGACGGCCCCGCCTCCAGATACGTCCATTCGAACGAATCGGCTGCGCGCTGCTCGAACTGGTCATAGAGCGGCTTCGGGTCGTGATCGTTGATCAGTTGCAATGCTTCCCCGTCGGGCAACGCATCGAAGGTGCCGAAGATCAGCGCATGGCGCTTGTGATGAGGAATCCTACGAACGTCGATGACGGATGCGTACTGCTCGTTCATGGCATGGTCCTTGAAGGGAGGAAGACACGGCGCGCGACCGGTGCGGAACGCCCGCCGTTCGCCGGAAACGCGCTCAGCGTTCACCCGGCTTGCAACATGCAGCCGTTAACTATATAAAGTGCATGTATTGCGCATGTTATAGCGCACCACCCTCAATAGCAACACAATACATGCATCTTTTTGCCACGTATGCGACTCTCTGAATATACGGACTACACGCTGCGCGTGCTGATGTACTGCGCGTCGAATCCGGACCGGCTCATCACGATCGCGGAGCTCGCCGAGCGCCACGACGTGTCGAAGAATCATCTGACGAAGATCGTCAACAGCCTCGCGCGCCAGGGCACGCTGGAGACGACGCGCGGTCGCGGTGGCGGCGTGCGTCTCGCGCTGCCGCCCGAGCGCATCGGCATCGGCGACGTGATTCGCTCGTCCGAAACGGATTTCCGTCTCGTCGAGTGCTTCGACCGGAACACGAACACGTGCATGCTCGCCGCGAAGTGCCGGCTCGAGCGGCTGCTCGACAGCGCACTGCGTGCGTACTTCAAGGAGCTCGACGGCGCGACGCTCGCGGATCTCGTCGGCCCGCCGCCGAAGAACGGATTGAGCGCGGCCGAAAGGACGCACGAATTCGCGGTCGCGATGCCGTCGAAGTCGATCGCGCGCGCGCGATGACGGTCGAGCCCCAATGCTGATCGCCGCCGCGCGCGCGTCGCGCGCGAACGCGGCGGCCGAACGTCGCGCCGCACATTCGGCCGTGCTCGCTTTGCTTCGGCGCTTTCGCCCCTTCGCCGCATCGCGATGGGTGAAAGCGCAATCGCGTCACACCTCGGCCTGCACGTCGGCGATTGCGAAGTTGAGCATCTTCAGATGGGAGACCATCATCGAGTCCATCGTCCGGACGTGATGATCGAACCATTCCGACGCCTCCGCCAGCAAGCGGCGGCCCAATTCGAATTGGGCGTCGCCCGCGACCTTCTCGCGCACGGCCGCCGCCACTTTCAGCACCTCGTTGTGATCGGCCGCATGGCAATACTGCGGGCCGAACTTCGTGCTCGCCATCCAGCGCTCTTCCCGCTCGAAGTGCTGCCGGCAATGATCGATCCAGGCGTCGTACGCCTGCAGGAAATGCGCGTCGTCCGCGCGCGCGGCCGCGTCGAGCAGTTGGACGAATTCCGTGTGAACGGCATCGACGAACGGATCGTCGAGCTTCAGCTCGGGTTTCAGCTCGTTTGAAATGTCTTGCATCTGAAGGGCGAAATGGTTCGTGATTCGGGATGCGGCTTGACGGGCCGCCTTCTCGAAGGTACATGCCGCGCCCACCGTTCGCTCGTCGATCTGCGTTCCCGTTGATTCAGCACAAGATCGCCGCGCCGCACGCGCGCTCGCAGCGTGTCCGGCGCGCCGGCGCTTCTTCTCCCGCGCCGCTTTCCGACGCGCGATTTCACCCCCGCATCGAGTTCGTCTGAACGTAGATCAAGACCTCAACCCCATTGTTGTTTGCGAATCGTCAACATGCGCTCCGTGAAATTCCGCTACATTCCGCCGCCAAAGCGACTGGATGTCGCATCGAGCGCGGCGAATGCGTTTCGGCGTCTCGGCAGGCCCGCTTCATCACAAACCCAGGCAAATTCAATGGTCCGAAGAATAACGAGTAGAGCGTCCGCGATCCTGCGATTAGGGCTCGTCGCGGGACTTTCCGGATGCAGCGAGCTGCACGTGCTCGATCCGAAAGGCGCGATCGGCGCCGCGGAGAAGTCGCTGATCGCGACGTCGACGTGGGCGATGCTGATCGTCGTCGTGCCGGTGATTTTCCTCACGCTGCTGTTCGCGTGGCGCTACCGCGCATCGAACCGCAATGCGACCTATGCGCCGAAGTGGGCGCACTCCACCGCGATCGAGATCGTGATCTGGACGGTGCCGTCGCTGATCATTCTGTTCCTCGGCATCCTCACGTGGAAGACGACCCACGCGCTGGATCCGTACCGGCCGATCGAATCGTCGGTGAAGCCGATCGACGTCGAGGTCGTCGCGCTCGACTGGAAGTGGCTGTTCGTCTATCCCGAGCTCGGCATTGCTTCGGTCAACCAACTGGCGGTGCCCGTCGGCACGCCGATCAATTTCCGGATCACGTCCGATTCGGTGATGAACTCGTTCTTCATTCCGCAGCTCGGCACGCAGGTCTACGCGATGGCCGGCATGCAGACGCGGCTGCACCTGATCGCGGACGAGCCGGGCGACTTCGCCGGCATCTCGGCGAACTACAGCGGCCGCGGCTTCTCGGACATGAAGTTCCGCACGCTCGCGACGTCGCGCGACGCCTTCGACGCGTGGGTCGCGAAAGTGCGCGCGTCGGCCGACCGGCTCGACATGACCGCGTACAGCCAGCTCGCGCAGCCGAGCGAGAAGCAGCCGGTGCGCTACTACTCGACGGTCGACTCGCGGCTCTTTCACAACATCATCGCGAAGTACAACAACGGTCACGTCCTCGATCTGACGGACGCCGCCTGTCGGACGAAGAGGTAATGCATGTTCGGTAAATTGACGCTTTCGGCGATCCCGTTCGATCAGCCGATCATCATGGGCGCGGCCGCGCTCATGGCGCTCGTCGCGCTGTCTGTCGTCGGCGCGCTCACCTACACGAAGCGCTGGAAATGGCTGTGGTGCGAATGGCTCACGTCGGTCGACCACAAGAAGATCGGCGTGATGTACATCGTCGTCGCGGTGCTGATGCTGCTGCGCGGCTTCGCGGACGCGGTGATGATGCGCCTGCAGCTCGCGCTCGCGTACAACGGCCCCGGCTATCTGCCGCCGCACCACTACGATCAGATCTTCACCGCGCACGGCGTCATCATGATCTTCTTCATGGCGATGGCGCTCCTCGTCGGGCTCTTCAACCTGATCGTGCCGCTGCAGATCGGCGCGCGCGACGTCGCGTTCCCGTTCCTCAATTCGCTGAGCTTCTGGATGACGGCCGTCGCTGCGCTGCTGATGAACGTGTCGCTCGTCGTCGGCGAGTTCGCGCAGACGGGCTGGCTCGCGTATCCGCCGCTGTCGGAGCTGCAGTTCAGCCCGGGCGTGGGCGTCGACTACTATCTGTGGGCGCTGCAGATATCCGGCGTCGGCACGCTGATCACCGCGATCAACTTCTTCGTGACGATCATCCGGATGCGCGCGCCCGGCATGACGCTGATGAAGATGCCCGTGTTCACGTGGACCGCGCTCTGCTCGAACGTCCTCATCATGGCGACGTTCCCGATTCTCACGGTCGCGCTCGCCCTCCTCGCGCTCGACCGCTACCTCGGCATGCACTTCTTCACGAACGACGCCGGCGGCAACGCGATGGTGTATCTGAACCTGATCTGGGCGTGGGGTCATCCGGAGGTGTACATCCTCGTGCTGCCCGCGTTCGGCATCTATTCGGAAGTGATCGCGACGTTCTCGAAGAAGCCGCTGTTCGGCTACAAGACGATGGTGTACGCCTCATGCGTGATCATGGTGCTCGCGTTCCTCGTGTGGCTGCACCACTTCTTCACGATGGGCTCGGGCGCGAACGTGAACGCGTTCTTCGGGATCATGACGATGGTGATCGCGATTCCGACCGGCGTGAAGATCTTCAACTGGCTGTTTACGATGTATCGCGGCCGCATCGAGTTCACCGCGCCCGTGCTGTGGACGATCGGCTTCATGGTGACGTTCACGCTCGGCGGGATGACGGGCGTGATGATGGCGATTCCCGGCGCGGACTTCGTGCTGCACAACAGCCTGTTCCTGATCGCGCACTTCCACAACGCGATCATCGGCGGCGTGGTGTTCGGCTATCTCGCCGGCTTTCACTACTGGTTCCCGAAGGCGTTCGGCTTCAAGCTCGACGAGAAGCTCGGCAAGCGCGCGTTCTGGTTCTGGTTCATCGGCTTCTACGTGTCGTTCGTGCCGCTTTACGTGCTCGGCTTCATGGGGATGACGCGCCGCCTGAATCATTATGACAACCCCGCCTGGCATCCGTGGCTCATCGTCGCCGCGTGCGGCGTCGCGCTGATCGCGATCGGCGTGCTGCATCAGGTCGCTCAGGTCTGGGTTGCGGTGCGCAAGCGCAACGAGCCCGGCTACCTCGACACGACGGGCGACCCGTGGAACGGCCGCACGCTCGAATGGGCGACGTCGTCGCCGCCGCCCGTCTACAACTTCGCGGTGATCCCGACCGTGCACGCGCTCGACGAGCTCGCGTACCGCAAGGAGCACGGCCTCGATGTCGGCAACGGCCGGAAGATCGTCTATCAGGACATCCACATGCCGTCGAATACGGGCGCGGGCTTCGTCATCGGCATGCTCAGCCTCGTGCTCGGCTTCGCGCTCGTATGGCACATCTGGTGGCTCGCGATCGCATCGTTCGCCGGCATCGTCGCGACGGTGATCCTGTACAGCGCGGGCGACAACGACGGCTATTACATCCCGGCCGAAACGGTCCGCAAGATCGAGGAGAAGCGCGCCGGCGCGCGCATGCCGGCGCAGCCGGCCGAAGTCGAACTGGAGGTCAACTGATGTCGCACAACACGATGATGCTCGACCACGCGGCATCTCACGATCACCCGCCGTCGCATTCGGTGTTCGGCTTCTGGCTGTACCTGATGACCGACTGCGTGCTGTTCGCCGCGCTGTTCGCGACGTTCGCGGTGCTCGGCAACCAGTTCGCGGGCGGCCCGACCGCGAAGGACCTGTTCGACATTCCCGGCGTCGCGCTCGAAACCGCCGCGCTGCTGCTTTCGAGCATCACGTACGGCTTCGCGATGATCGGCGCGCACAAGCGGCGGCGCGGCGCGGTGTTCGGCTGGCTCGCGGTGACGTTCGTGCTCGGCGCGGCGTTCCTCGCGATGGAACTGCGCGAGTTCTCGCATCTGATCGCCGAGGGCGCGGGCCCGCAGCGCAGCGCGTTCCTGTCTTCGTTCTTCACGCTCGTCGCCACGCACGGGCTGCACGTGACGGCTGGCCTCCTATGGATGGCCGTGCTCGTCGTGCAGGCGCTGCGCCGCCCCGAGCTGACCGAGCGCGACATCCGCCGGCTCACGTGCCTGAGCCTCTTCTGGCACTTCCTCGACATCGTCTGGATCTGCGTGTTTTCCTTTGTCTATCTCGCGAGCGTGATCTAAATGGCCCATTCGCATCCTACCCACGGCGACGAAGCGCACGGCACCGTCGGCGGCTATATCGCAGGCTTCGTGCTCTCGGTGCTGCTCACGGCCGCGTCGTTCGGCCTCGTGATGGGCGGCGTGCTGCCGCCGCGCGAGGCGCTCGTGTCGCTCGCCGTGCTCGCCGCCGTGCAGATCGTCGTGCATCTCGTGTACTTCCTGCATATGAACACGTCGTCGAGCCAGCGCTGGAACGTGATGGCGTTCAGCTACACGGCGCTGACCGCGCTGATCCTGATCTTCGGCACGGTCTGGGTCATGCACAACGTCAGCATGAACATGATGTCCCGATAGCGGGCCGTTTCGCCCGCCGCCGATGCCGTCCCGCGTTGGACGGCATCGCCTTGTGTTGCCGCCGGAGCGCACGGGGATTCGGGCCCCGCGCCGGTCCGGCCGCTTGTTGCCGTGCCGCACGCGCCGCGACCGCAATCGCGATCCGGCAACCGGCATGCGCGCCGCCCTCGCCCGCCGCCGCGATTTCGCCGCGGATCGCAAAGCAGCGGGAAACGGCGCATCGACGTCTCTTTGTGTGATCGACTCCATGAACGACTCCTCCACCCCCATTCGCGTCGACGAGCCGATGCCGCACCGCAAGGTCATCCGCGCTTGGATCACGCCGTTCGGCGACCGCGTGATCGCGCGCTCGATCGTGCTGCTCGTCGTCGACTATCTGCTGCTCTTCGCGGCGTTCGCGGGCGCGCTGCTCGCGGCATCGAGCATCGTGAAGATCGTCTGCGGGATGGCGGCCGGTTTTATCACCGGGCGCCTCTTCATCATCGGCCACGACGCGTGCCACCAGAGCCTCACGCCGAATCACCGGCTCAACCGCTGGCTCGGCCGCATCGCGTTCCTGCCGTCGCTCACGCCTTACAGCCTGTGGGAGGTCGGCCACAACGTCGTCCACCACGGCTACACGAACCTGAAGGGCTTCGATTTCGTATGGGCGCCGCTCACGCCCGACGAGTACGCGGCGCTGTCGCCCGCGCGGCGCATGCTCGATCGCGTCTATCGCAGCGGCTGGGCGCCGGGGCTCTACTATCTCGTCGAAATCTGGTGGCTGCGGATGTACTTTCCGGCGAAGGCCTACCTCGGCGCGTCGCGGCCGATCTTCCGGCGCGACTGCCTGCTCGTCACGGGCTTCGCCGCGCTGTGGATCGGCGCGGTCGTCCAGATCGCCGCGGCGACGCAGCAGCCGACGCTGCTGCTGCTCTTCACGGGCGTCGCCGTGCCTTTCCTGTTCTGGTGCTCGATGATCGGCTTCGTCGTCTACGTTCACCATACCGATCCGCGCATCTCGTGGCACGCGAACCGCGCCGAGTGGTCGCGCGCGGCGCCGTTCGTGTCGACGACGCTGCACCTGACGTTCCCGTTCGGCATCGGCGGGCTGCTGCATCACATCATGGAGCACACCGCGCACCACGTCGACATGAGCATCCCGCTGTACGGGCTGAAGGACGCGCAGGCAAAGCTCGAGGCGATGCTGCCGGGCCGCATCGTCGTGCAGCGCTTCAGCTGGCGCTGGTATTTCGATACCGCGCGGCGCTGCAAGCTCTACGATACCGGCCGCAGGCACTGGACCGACTATCGCGGCCGCGCGACGAGCGACGCGCATCTGCGCGCGGATGCGCCGATGGCCGAGCAGCGTCCGATCGACGCGCCGACCGGGCTGAGCGGCGCGTGACGCCGGCGGCCGCGCGGCGACGGGATTGCCACGCCGCCTTCGTCATTCGCCCCGATTGCGGCGCTCGCCGCAGCCAGCCGCGACAATCGCCGCGCTCGCCGCAACGGTCAAGCATCGTCGCATGCGCGGCGCGCACCGCGCCCCTGAAACACAACCGGCCGCTTGCGCGGCCGGTCGATTCGAACCCGTCGCGGCGCGGCGGCAAGCCGCCCGCCGGGCGCGTTACTTCAGCGTCACGGGCACGCTGAAGTACTTCTTCGCGAGGCCGTCGATCGTGCCGTCGGCCTTCAGTTCCTTCAGCGCCTGATTGACGGCGCTCTTCAGTTGCGCGTCGTTCTTGCGCAGGCCGAAGCCGACGCCCGTGCCGAGAATCTCGGCGTCGCTCACGTGATCGCCCGCGAACGCGAATCCCGCGCCCTGCGGCTTCGACAGGAAGCCCTTCGCGCCCGCCTCCGAATCCTGGAACGTCGCGTCGAGGCGGCCCGACTTCAGGTCCTCGTACGCGAGATCCTGCGTCTGGTACGGCACGACTTCGACGCCCGCCGGCGCCCAGCGCTTCTTCGCATACGCCTCCTGGATCGTGCCCTGCAGCACGCCGACGCGCTTGCCCTTCAGCGACGCGGTGGTCGGCAGCAGGCCGCTGCCCTTCTTCGCGATCAACTGGTTCGGGATCGTGTAGATCGGATCGGTGAAATCGATCGCCTTCCGACGCTGCTCGGTGATCGTCATGTCGGAGTTGATCGCGTCGAACTTGCGCGCCTGCAGCGCCGGGATCAGGCCGTCGAACGCGTTCTCGACCCACACGCACTTGACCTTCAGCTTCGCGCACACCGCGTTGCCGATGTCGATGTCGAAGCCCGCCAGCTTGCCGTCCGGCGTCTTGTATTCGAACGGCGCATACGACGCCTCGACGCCGAAGCGGATTTCCTTCAGATCGGCGGCGAACGCGCTGCCTGCCGCCAGGGCCGTGGCCGTCACCACCGCATGCGCGGCCATCTTCCGCCAGTTCAACTTCATCAGGTGTTCTCCTCGCTTTGAACGAACAATGTCAGTCAACGACCGGACCGCAGCATCATTGCAGCATCGAAATTCCCGGACAAACGCGCGGGGCGGCCGTGATGCGGCGCAACAGCCGCAAGGTCGCGATTGTACCGTCTCGCGCGAGCCGAGCCGTCGAACTCTCGCTCGAGCGCGGCCTCGGCGGATGCGCGGCGCGCTCCGGGCGAAAGTCGCAAGAGGATGTCGCAATCGCGCAACGCGCGCGTTTGCCGCGCGCTCGCCCGGCTACGCCAGGCCGCCGTCGTCGGCGAGCGCGCGGGCAAGCGCCGCGCACAGATGCGAGTAGACGGCCGACACGTGCGGCAGGTGACGCGCGTCCGGATGCGCGAGCACCCAGAGCTGCGACTCGGCGTCGTCGAGCGGCGGACTGATTTGCCGGATGCCCGGGTACGCGTTCGCGAGAAACATCGGCAGCACGCCGATCGCCAGACCCGACGCGACGAGCTCGCACACCGACACGACGCTGTTCGCGCGATAGCGCGGCTCGACGTCCGGATAGCGGCGGCGGCGCCAATCCACCGACGGATGGTTCGACAGCGCGATGTCGGGCGCCGCCCAATCGCATCGTGCGAGCGCGTCGAAATCGCCCGCGCGCAGCGGGCTCGACGCGCTCGCGAACACCGCGATGCGCAGCGGGCCGACCGCGCGGCCGATCAGATGCTCGGGCGCGCGCTTCGTCGCGCGCACCGCGATGTCCGCGTCGCGCCGCGTGAGGCTCGCGAGGCCGTTGCTCGTGTCGAGATCGAAGCGCAGCGCAGGGTGCCGCGCGGCAAGCTCGCCGAGCGCGTTCAGCAGCAGCCCGGACAGCACGCTGTCCGTCGTCGTCACATGGACGGTGCCCGCGAGCGCGGCCGTATCCGGGCCCGCCGCGATGCGCGCGGCGCCGAGCTCCGCCTCGATCCGCTCGCCGTGCTGCGCGAGCCGGCTGCCGAGCGACGTCGGCCGGTAGCCGCGCTTCGAGCGATCGAAGAGCCGCTGCCCGAGGCCGCGCTCGATGCGCTGCACCGTGCGGAACACGGTCGACGCATCGAGATTCATCCGTCGCGCCGCCTCCGCGAGCGTGCCCGCGCGCACGAGCGCGAGCACGGTCTGCATGTCGATGGCCGTCAGTTCGTATTGCGTTTCTGCACGCATCGCTTGGCGCCTTGCCGGTTATCGTCGGAGTCGGTCGCTGCTATTTTAACGGGGTATTCCGGGCGCGCCGCCGAGGCCGCCCGCCCTTCGCCCCCTCGTCACCACAAGGAAACGCCCAGTCATGAAGCTCTATTACACGCCCGGCGCATGCTCGCTCGCGATTCGCATCGCGCTCACCGAGGCCGGCCTGCCGTTCGACAGCATCAAGGTCGATCTGTCGAAGCATCGGATCGCCGCCGACGGCAGCGACTACTACACGGTGTCGCCGCGCGGCTACGTGCCGCTCGTCGAACTCGACGACGGCACGCGCCATACCGAGACGGCCGCGCTGCTGCAGCGCATCGGCGATCTGGCGAGCGTCGGCGCGCTGATTCCCGCGCACGGCGCGCCGGCGCGCTACGAGGTGATCGAATGGCTGACGTTCGTCAGCTCCGAGCTGCACAAGACGTACAGCCCGTGGCTCTTTCACGCCGACACCGCCGACTCGACGCGGCGGCAATGTCTCGACAAGCTCGACCGCCGCCTGCGGGAAATCGACGCGCATCTCGCGACGCGCGACTATTTGACGGGCGGCTTCACCGTCGCGGACGCGTATCTGTTCGCGGTCGCGAACTGGTCGAACTTCCTGCGCATCCCGCTCGCGCCTTATCCGCATGTCGTCGCGTTCATGGAGCGGGTGGCCGCGCGGCCGAAGGTCAAGGAGGCGCTCGCGGCCGAAGGCCTCGGCCGCTGACGCGCGAGACGCGCCGGGCCGCTTCGCGCCGGGCGCGGCGCGCGCTTCACGCGAGCGCCGCGTGCGTGTCGAGCGTCGTCTCGACGACGAGCAGCCCCGCGCGCAGGCCGGGCTTCACCGACGGATTCGGGAACACGATGCGCTCTTGCGCGTGCCGCACCGCGTAGCGGTAATCGCCGTCGCGGGCGAGCAGCGTGCCCTGCGCGAACGGCGTGAAGTTCGGCACGTCCTTCTCGACGAACAGTTCGAGCGCATCGCTTTGCTTCGTGATCTGGTCGACGACCGTGAACACGCGCGGCAGCGCCGCGCGCGCCGCGTCCCGGCGGCCGGACACGAGATTGCGCACTGCCGCGTCGGCCCGCGCGAAGCGCGACAGATCGTTCGCGCCGAACGGCATCACCTTGCCGAGCTCGAGCGTGCACGCGAGCGCGCCGCAGGTTTGTGCGGTGAAATGCGAGAACGTGCTGCCCTTCGCGGTGTGCAGCAGCACCGCCGCGATCCTCGCCTCGCCGAGCCATTCGAACATCGTGCGCGTCGGCGGCTCGCCCGTGTGCGGCAGCAGCGCGAACTGCTCGAACACCGAGGCGCGGATCGCCGTGTGCATGTCGATGTGCCAGCGCGCGCCGCGCGCACGGCCCGCCGTCGCGAAAAACGCCGACGCGGCCGCCTCCAGCTGCGCGGCGCGCGGCGCCTCGCGGCTCGTCGCGAGCGGCGCGTGCCGGCCGCCGAACAGCCGGTTCAGATCGTCGTCGAGATAGCGCTCGCCCGCGCGCATCGCGCCCGGATTGCCGAGCGCGACGAGGAGGCGGCAGCGCAGCGGCAGCGCGCCGTGCGCGATGTCGCGCACGAGCATCGACAGCAGCTCGATCGGCGCGGTTTCGTCGCCGTGCACGCCCGCCGAGACGAGCACGCTCTGCATGCGCCGCGTCGCGTCGACGGGCTCGAACTGCAGCAGGCCGTCGCCGAGCCAGCGCCAGCGCACCGCGTGCGCCGCGCATTCGCCCGCGTGCGCCGGCGGCGTGCCGCCCGCGAGCGTCAGCGCGAGAAAATCGTCGAGCCAGGCGGCGTCGCGGCCGGAATCAGCGCTGGAAATCATAGAGCGAGCCGAGGCCGAGGATCTGCGTCAGTTCGTCGAGCGCGGTGCGCGATTCCTCGAGCAGCGCGGGATCGGCGAGATCGGCGGGTGACAGCCGGTCGCGGTAGTGCTTGTCGATCCATGCGTCGAGCGAAGCGAACAACGCGTCGCCGATCCACACGTTCGGCTTCACCGCCGCGCGCTCGGCATCGTTCAGCACGACGCGCAGCCGCAGGCAAGCAGGTCCGCCGCCGTTCTTCATGCTCTCGCGCAGATCGAACACGCGCACGTCGCGAATCGGCCCGTTGCCGGCGGCGAGCGCGTCGAGATACGCGGACACGTTCGCGTTCTCGCGGCATTCCTGCGGCACGACGAGCAGTTGCCGGCCGTCTTCGCGCGTGAGCAACTGGCTGTTGAACAGATACGAGCCCACCGCGTCGGCGACGCTCACCGCGCGCTCCGGCACCTCGATCACGTTCAGTCGCGCGCCGAGCGCCCCGAGCGACGCGGTGAGCGCGTCGTACACGGCCTGCTTGTCGACGAACGCGCGCTCGTGGCAAAACAGCGTGTCTCGGTTGCCCACCGCGATCACGTCGTTGTGGAACACGCCCGCGTCGATCACGTCCGGGCTCTGCTGCGCGTAGATCGTCGCCTCCTCGCGCAGGCCGTGGCGCTGCGCGACCGCGCGGCTCGCCTCGAACGTCTGGCGCGCCGGAAAGCGCGTCGGCTCCGGCCCGCGACGGTATTCGGCGCGGCCGTACACGAAGAACTCGACGCCGGGCGCGCCGTACTCCGAACAAAAGCGCGTATGGTTCGCGGCGCCCTCGTCGCCGAGCGCGGGCGTGCCGGGCAGCGCGTCGTGCACCGCGAAGCGCGCTTCGTCCGCGAAGATCGCGGCAAGCGTGCGGCGCGTCGATTCGTGCTCGATCGCGCGATGCAGCTTGCTGCACAGGTTCGCCGGCGTGAAGTGCACGCGGCCGTCGCTCGTGTCGGCGGACGGGCTCACCGTCGCCGCGTTCGCGGTCCACATCGCCGATGCGGAGCTCGCGGCGGCAAGCATCTCGGGCGCCTGCTTCGCCGCTTTCGCGATCACGTCGGCGTCCTTGCCGGAGAAGCCGAGCTCGCGCAACAGGCGCAGCGACGGCCGCTCCTGCGGCGGCAGCACGCCCTGCGCGAAGCCGAGGTCGGCAAGCTGCTTCATCTTGCGCAGCCCCTGCTTCGCCGCCGCCTTCGGGTTCGCATCGGACTTCTCGTTCGACAGCGACGCGACGTTGCCGAACGACAGCCCCGCATAGTTATGGGTCGGGCCGACGAGCCCGTCGAAATTGGCTTCTTTAGCGTTCATCGTCGCATCCTGCTCAGAAATGAAGGCCCGGCGACAGGCTCGCGGGCATCTGCAATTGCGCGCTCTCGACCGACGCCATCGGATACGCGCAGTAATCGGCCGCGTAGTACGCGCTCGGGCGATGGTTGCCGGAGCGGCCCGCGCCGCCGAACGGCGCGGCCGACGACGCGCCGTTGGTCGGCCGGTTCCAGTTCACGATGCCCGCGCGAATCGCGCGGCGGAACGTGTGCCAGGCTTGTTCGTCGTCGGCGAGCAGCCCCGCCGACAGGCCGAACGCGGTGTCGTTCGCGCGCGCGATCGCGTCGTCGAGATCGGTGTAGCGAACGATCTGCGCGAGCGGGCCGAAGTGCTCCTCGTCCGGCAGTTCGCGCACGTTCGTCACATCGAGGATCGCCGCGTTGACGAAGCCGAGCGCCGGATCGCGCTGCTTCATCTCGATGATGGGCGAAGCGCCCAGTCCGACCAGCCTCGCCTGCGCGGCGACGAGGCGCGACGCCGCGCGCGCGGAGATCACCGCGCCCATGAACGGCTGCGGATCGGCGTCGAAGACGCTGGCCGTGATCTTCGACGCGACGTCGGCCAGGCGCGCGACGAAGCGGTCGCCGAACGCGCCGCGCGGCACGAGGATGCGGCGCGCGCACGTGCAGCGCTGCCCCGCCGACAGGAACGCCGACTGGATCGCGTGATGCACGGCCGCGTCGATATCCTCGACCTCGGCGACGACGAGCGGATTGTTGCCGCCCATCTCGAGCGCGAGCACGATCTCGGGCCGGCCGCCGAACTGCTTGTGCAGCAGCGTGCCCGTGTCCGAGCTGCCGGTGAAGAAGAGACCGTCGATCTGCCGATGGTTCGCGAGCGCGACGCCCGTGTCCTTCTCGCCCTGCACGAGATTGAGCACGCCCGCGGGCAGCCCCGCGTCGCGCCAGATCTCGACGGTGGCCCGCGCGACGCCGGGCGCGAGCTCCGACGGCTTGAACACGACGGTGTTGCCCGCGATGAGCGCGGGCACGATGTGCCCGTTCGGCAGATGGCCCGGGAAGTTGTACGGGCCGAACACCGCGACGACGCCGTGCGGACGATGCCGCAGCACCGCGACGCCGTCGGCCATCGGCGCGCGCTTCTCGCCGGTGCGCTCGTGATACGCGGTGATCGAGATGTCGACCTTCGCGGCCATCGAAGCGACCTCGGTGCGCGCTTCCCACAGCGGCTTGCCGGTCTCGCGGCCGATCATCGTCGCGAGCGCTTCCTTGCGCTCGACGAGAAGCGCGGCGAAGCGCTTGACGATCGTGCAGCGCGCGTCGAGATCGAGCGCGGACCACGCGGCGAACGCGCGCCGCGCGCTCGCGACCGCGCGCTCGACGTCGTCCGCCGACGCGCTCGCGCCTTCCCACACGCGCTCGTTCGTGCCGGGGTTGCGCGAAGCGAAGACGGGGCCCGCGCCGTCAACCCAGGCGCCGTCGATGAAGAGTTCAGTCATTTCGTTATCCCTGTTTGGGTTTGAGCGGCAGCACGCGCACGAGATCGCCCGCGCTCACGCGCAGCGCGGCGGCGTCCTCGGCCGACAGCGTGAACGCGCCGTCTTCGACGAGCCCCGGCGCGACGCCGACGCGGAAATCGGCAAGCGACGTGTTCGACACGAGCGAGCGCGGCGCGTCGTCGCGCGCGGCGATCGCGCCGATCGCGACCGGCACGACGACGCTCTCGCGCACCGTGCGCAGATCCGACACGTGGCATTCGAGCACGGGGCCCGCGTCGAAGATGTCGACGTGGTTCTGATAACGCAGCCCTTCCGCCTCGAGCATCTTGCGCGCGGGCAGCGTGTCGCGATGCGTGACGCCGATCACGTCCTGCGCGTCCTGCGGCAGCAGGTCGACGTAGACCGGAAAGCGCGGCATCAGCTCCGCGAGGAACGATTTGCGGCCGTGCGAGCTCAGGTAATCGGCGGCGTTGAAGTCGATCTGATAGAAGTGCGAACCGACCGCGCGCCAGAACGGCGACGTGCCGTCGTCGTCGAAGTGCCCGCGCAACTCCGCGCAGATGCGCTCCGGAAAGCGTTCGCGGAACTGCGCGATGAACATGAAGCGCGAGCGCGACAGGAGGCCGCCGAAGCCGCCCGTGCGGTAGCGCGGGCTCAGGAACAGCGAGCACACTTCCGCGTAGCCCGTCAGGTCGTGCGAGATGTTCAGCAGCGACATCTTCGTCCACACGCCGAGATCCTGGCTCGCGTGGACGACCGTGCTCACGCGGTAGTTGTAGAACGGCTGCGCGAGGCCGACCTCGGTCTCGATCCCGCATACGCCGGCGATGTCGCCCGACTGCGAATCTTCCATCACGAAGAAATAGCCGGCTTCGGCGGGCGTCGCGAAATTGTCGAGCGTGCGGCGCGTGCGCTCGATGCGCGCGGCGAGCGCGTCGCGATCCGGCTTGAACGTGGTGAGGCCCGGTCCGGTTTCCTGCGCGAGCGCGACGAGCGCGTCCACGTCGCCCGTTTGTACGACCCGAACGACGATCATGCTGCGTCTCCTGGTTGGCCCGTCGGTTGGCCGTCGCGCTGATGCAGCGGCACGCAGCGCACCGTGTCGCCGTCGGCGACGCCGAGCGCCGCGCGCGCGTCGGCGGACAGCGGCGCGTCAGCGCTGTCGTCGGGCAGGTCCGCGAGCACGCAGCGAAACGCGTCGCCGCGCCCGCTCGACAGCAGATACGTGGTGCCGCCGTGCGCGCGCGCCGCCTCGCGCACCGTGCGATCGGCGTGCTTCGTCACGCACGCGGTGCGATCGACCTGCGCGGTCAGCACGGGGCCGGCGTCGAAAATGTCGACGTAGCGGTCCGGCTCGAAGCCCTCTTCGAGGTGGATGTCGTACGCGAGGAGCGCATGCTCGTTCGGCTCGCCGAGCACGCGTTGCGCGGCTTCGGGCAGAAGCGGCACGTAAAGCGGATAGGTCGGCATCACTTCGGCGATGAACGTGCGGCTGCGGCCGCCCGACTCGATCTCGACCGCAGCGAAGTCGCGCCCGAAGAACTTGCGGCCGACCGCTTCCCAGAACGGCGACGCGCCCGTCTCGTCGGTGACGCCGAGCAGCAGCGAGAACACCTCGGGCGTGAAGCGGTTGCGGTTCGCCGCGATGTACATCATCCGTGCGCGCGAGATCAGGTGCGCGGCGGCGTCGCCGCGCAGCGACGGATCGACGTAGAAACCGGCGAGCCGGCTCTTGCCCGTCAGTTCGTGCGACATCGTGAGCGCGTGGATCTTGCGGTTCACGTGCAGCTCGCGCGACGCGTGGATCAGCGCATCGTTGCGAAACGCGTAGAACGGCTCCGAGTAGCCGGCCGCGGCAACGATGCTCGCGGTGCCGAGCAGCTTGCCCGTCGCGCTGTCCTCCAGCACGAACAGATAGAACTCCTCGCCGGGGAAGTCGACTTCCGCGCGAAACGAGTCCTCGGAAAGCGCGACGCGCGCTTCGAGCGCCGCGCGGTCGTGCGGCAGCGAGTGCAGCACGGGTTGCGCGGTGCGCGCCATCTGCGCGAGCGCGTCGAGATCGGCGAGTCTGCCGGGGCGTACGAAGAGCATCGTCGTTCCTGTCTACGTCAGCGATATGGGCGGTTCGAGCCGGCTCAGCGCGACGCGGCTTCGGCCTGCGCGGCGAGCACCTGCTCGACGGCCTTCTCGAAGCGCGCGAGGCCTTCGTCGAGCACGTCGAGCGGAATCACGAGCGACGGCGCGAAACGCAGCACGTTCGGGCCGGCGATCAGCATGATGACGCCGTGCTCGGCCGCAGCCGACACGAAATCCTTCGCGCGGCCGTCGAGCGCGCCGACGAGCTCGGCGCCGATCAGCAGGCCCTTGCCGCGAACTTCCTTGAAGAGCTTGAAGCGCGCGTTGATCTTCTCGAGCGTGGCCGTGAGGCGCGCGCTGCGTTCGTTGACGCCTTCGAGCAGCGCGGGATCGCTGACGAGCTCGACGACCTTCTCGGCGATCGCCGACGCGAGCGGATTGCCGCCGTATGTCGTGCCGTGCACGCCGACCTTGAAGTGCGCGGCGAGCGCTTCGGTGGTGAGCATCGCGCCGATCGGAAAGCCGTTGCCGAGTGCCTTCGCGGTGGTCAGGATGTCGGGCGTGACGCCCGTGTCCATGTATGCGTAGAAGTGGCCGGTGCGGCCGACGCCCGTTTGCACCTCGTCGAAGATGAGCAGCGCGCCGTGCGCGTCGCACGCTTCGCGCAGCGCCTTGAGGAAGGCGGGATCGGCGGGAATCACGCCGCCTTCGCCCTGGATCGGCTCGACGATGACGGCGCAGGTCTTCGGGCCGATCGCGGCTCGGGCGGCGGCGATGTCGTTGAACGGCAGATGCTTGATGCCTTCGGGCACGGGGCCGAAGCCTTCGGAGTACTTCGGCTGGCCGCCGACGCTGACGGTGAAGAACGTGCGCCCGTGGAACGACTGGAGGAACGATACGATTTCGTACTTGTCGGCGCCGTGGCGTTCGAACGCGACGCGGCGCGCGAGCTTGAGGGCGGCCTCGTTGGCTTCGGCGCCGGAATTCGCGAAGAACGCGCGGTCGGCGAACGTGAGCGATTCGAGGCGCTTCGCGAGACGCAGCACGGGCTCGTTCGTGTAGCCGTTGCCGATGTGCCAGAGCTTGCGGCTTTGCTCGTCGAGCACCTTGAGGAGTTCCGGATGACCGTGGCCGAGCGCGGTGACGGCGATGCCGCCGGCGAAATCGACATAATCGCGGCCTTCCGTGTCCCAGACACGCGAGCCTTCGCCGCGATCGGGGACGAACGGCGCGGGGGAAAACACCGGCACCATCACTTCGTCGAAAGTCTGGCGGGACACGTTCGGGCTCTTCATGACGATTCCTTTCGTTTCGTAAGAGGTAACAGATTCAAGTTTAGGCAACGGCGCGGGATGCGTCTTGCGCAATTGCGACGCGATTTATCGGACGGGGTTCGTTTGGCCTCTTGCCGTGGGCAGCGCTGTTTGTTGGTCGTTTTCGGGTGTTTTTTCGTGAAGGGCCCCGTGGTCGATGGGCCGCGTCTTTTTGTCGGTTGTGTTCGGGTTTGCGTGAATGGCCTGTGATGTTAGCGGTCGGTCAGCGTTGCCCCTCCCCGGGGCGGGGGTCACTTTTCTTTGTCTTGCCAAAGAAAAGTAACCAAAAGAAAGGCGCGTCCTTGGGCGGACAGCAAAGGGAGCTACGCTTTCTCTTTCCGCCCGCTTTATCGCCGGATTCGCGGCAAACCACAATGTGTCGTTGCACGACTCGCCCCGCACGATGCGTGCCTGTCGATCGCAAGGCATGCAAATGATTCGATCCCGAGCAGATCGCCCTGATATGCCCATCGTCCGAGCGCAGCGAGGACGGAGCTGGCGGGAGGCATACCGCTTTGTTGGATGGCGCGGCGACGCGGACCCTGCGCGATCCGCTCCGTGTTCCGGTCCGACGCGACACGTTAGGGGCCGTGCCAACACGAACGAGCATGCCGCCGTAGGCCGGGGCGGAAAAAGCGCCTTTCTTTTGGTTACTTTTCTTTGGCAAGACAAAGAAAAGTGCCCCCCGCCCCGGGGAGGGGCAACGCTAACCGACCGCTAACATCACAGGCCATTCACCACGAAAAAAGCCCTCGAAAAAAACGGACAAAAAACCCAAAAGACCCGACTCATTCCCGCCCGGAGGGCCGCTCGACCATCGCCCCCGCCCGAGGCGGCTCGACGCCCCCATGCTGCTTCTCGAGCCAGGCCCGCCGATCCTCGCGCGGCGTGACGCCGAACCGCTCCCGATAGGCATTGGAAAAATGAGCGGCGGAAGAAAACCCGCACGCGAGACTGACCTGCACGACCGATTTGCTCGTGCGCTGCAACTGCGTGCGCGCCTTCAGGAGCCGCAAATTGAGGTAGTACTTCGACGGCATCGCGCCGAGATACTGCCTGAAAAGCCGCTCGAGCTGCCTGCGCGACACGCCCACGAGCCCCGCGATCTCGTCGGTCGTCAACGGATCCTCGATATTCGCCTCCATCAGCAGCAACGCATCGTTCAACCGCGGGTGCCGCTCGCCCGGCGCCGTCACGAACGGAATCCGCTGGCGCGCCTCGCCGCTTCTGAGCGGCCCCGTGCCGAGCGCGTCGGCAATCCGCTCCGCGAGTTCGGGCCCCTGGTCGCGGCCGATCATCGCCAGCATGAAGTCGACGCTCGCCTGGCCGCCCGCGCACGTCGCGCGATCGCGGTCGATCTCGAAGATCTGCTGCGTGACGATCGAGCGCTCGAACTGCTCGGCGAACTGCTGGTACGTCTCCCAGTTCACGCTGACCCGGTAGCCCGACAGCTGCCCCGCCATCGCAAGCCACCACACGCCGTGATGGATGCCCGTCACGAGCGGCGTGCGCTGGCCAACCCGCGCGAGACTCGCGAGAAAGAGCCTGTAGTCGGCGAACTGCTGGAACCGCTCGCTAATGACGATCAGCCAATCACAGACGATCGCGTCGTTGAACGCGGCGTCGGCATGCCATTGCGCACCGCCCGCGAGCGGCACCGCGCGGCCGTCCCATGAGCACACCTGCCAGCGGTACAGCAAACGCCCGTCGATCTCGTTCGCGAGATTCAGCGCGTCGACGATCGGCCCGACACCCGACATCGACACGGGCGGCAGCGCGACGATCGCCACCTGTATCGTGCGGGCTGAACTCGCTGGACGATTCACGGACATCACGACCTGCGGCGTCGGCCGTTATTTGAGGCTGCCCGACAGGAATTGCTTCAGGCGCTCGCTCTGCGGGCGCGCGAGCACCTCGGCCGGATCGCCCTCTTCCTCGGTGCGCCCCTGATGCAGGAACATCACATGATTCGACACGTTGCGCGCGAAGCCCATCTCGTGCGTGACGACGATCATCGTCCGGCCTTCCTCCGCGAGCTTCTGCATCACCTTCAGCACTTCGCCGACCAGCTCCGGATCGAGCGCCGACGTCGGCTCGTCGAACAGCATCACGTCCGGGTGCATCGCCAGCGCCCGCGCAATCGCGACGCGCTGCTGCTGCCCGCCCGACAGGTGCGACGGATATTGCTTCTCCACGCGCGGCGCCAGGCCCACTTTTTCCAGATATTCGCGCGCGCGATCCTCCGCCTCGCGCTTCGATATCCCCAGCACGTGCACCGGCGCTTCCATCACGTTCTCCAGCACGTTCATGTGCGCCCACAGATTGAAGTGCTGGAACACCATCGCGAGCTTCGTGCGGATTCGCTGCAGTTGCTTGTGATCGGCGACTTCGAGATTGCCCGCGCGATCGGTCTTCGTGCGCACCGCCTCGCCGTCGACGACGATCTGACCCGCGTTCGGCCGCTCGAGGAAGTTGATGCAGCGCAGGAACGTGCTCTTGCCCGAGCCGCTCGCGCCGATGATGCTGATCACGTCGCCCGCCTTCGCGTTCAGCGACACGCCCTTGAGCACCTCGTTGTCGCCGTAGCGCTTGTGGATGTCCCGTGCCTCGAGCTTGCACGCGGCATTCGTGGTCGTGGTCTCTGCCAACTGGCTCTCCCTGGAGTGAAATCAATGACGGCCGGCCGCGAGATACGCGAGCCAGTGGCGCTCGGCCCGACGAAAGGCCGCGACGAGTGCGAACGATACCGCAAGATAGATCAGCGCGGCGATTCCGAACGACTGGAACGCCATGTACGTCGCCGAATTCGCGTCGCGCGCGACCTTCAGGATGTCGGGCACGGTCGCCGTGAACGCGACCGTCGTCGCGTGCAGCATCAGGATCACTTCGTTGCTGTAGAGCGGCAATGCGCGGCGCAGCGACGACGGCAGGATCACCCGGCGATACATCGTGAACGGGCTCATCCCGTACGCGCGCGCCGCCTCCACCTCGCCGTGCGCAATCGCGCGGATCGCGCCCGCGAAGATCTCGGTCGTGTACGCGCAGGTGTTCAGCGCGAACGCGAGAATCGCGCAGTTCATGCCGCTCCTGAAGAACGTGTCGAGGAACGCGTGATCGCGAACGAACGCAAGGCTGTACATCCCCGTGTAGATGAGCAGCAGTTGCACATAGAGCGGCGTGCCGCGGAACACGTACGTGTAGAAGCGCACGGGCGTCGACAGCCAGCGGTTCTTCGACACCCGCGCGACCGCGAGCGGCACCGCGCAGACGAAACCGAAGCCGAGCGACGCGACGAGCAGCCACAGCGTGACGGCGAGCCCCGACATGCGCTGGCCGTCCCAATACAAGAACGCGCGCCCGAATTCCTGCAGGATCTCGATCATAGTTCCGCGTGCCTCACGCCGATGGAATAACGCTTCTCGAGCTGCTTGAGCACGAGATTGGAGGCCGTCGTGATCGCCAGATAGACGAGCGCCGCGACGAGAATGAAGAAGAACATGTTGAACGTGCTTTTGCCCGCGTCCTGCGCGGCTTTCACGACGTCGGCGAGACCGATGATCGACACGAGCGCCGTCGCCTTCACGAGCACCTGCCAGTTGTTGCCGATGCCGGGCAGCGCGAAGCGCATCATCTGCGGAAACATGATCCGCGCGAACACGCGCATCCCGCTCATCCCGTACGCGCTGCCCGCCTCGAGCTGTCCGCGCGGCACCGCGAGGAACGCGCCGCGAAACGTCTCGGTGAAATACGCGCCATAGATGAACCCCAGCGTGAGCACGCCGGCGACGAACGGATCGATGTCGATCTGCTCCCAGTTCATCAGGTCGGTGAGCTGGTTGAGCCAGATCTGGATGCTGTAGAACAGCAGCAGCATCAGCACGAGATCGGGCACCGAGCGGATGAGCGTCGTGTAGGCCGTCGCGCCCGCGCGCAACACGCGATTGCGCGAGAGCTTCGCGACTGCACCGGCGAGGCCGAGCAGCACCGCCGCCGCGAGCGACAGCACCGACAGCTCGATCGTCTGCACGGTGCCCGCCCAGATGAGCGGACCAAAGCCGTATAGAAACACGCTTGTCTCCGGGATCGTGATGGGAATGGCGCACGCACGGTCGCGCCGGTTTGACGCGGATAGTCGCAAGCAAAAAAAAACCGCTCAAATGGCGGTGGCGTGCGATGCTGCATTGCAATATCACGGCGGCGGCGGCGCGCGCGGCACGCACAGCACTGTTTTAGCGGGGTAAACGTCGATCCCGGACATTGCCGGACGCGCGCCGCCCGCCGCTTTTTTGCAAGTTTCGGGTCGCTTTTGCGATAGAGCCGGCGCAGCGGCCAACCAGGCAAGCGACGGCGAGTAGCGACAGGCGGCGGCGCTCAGCGGCCCTTCAGGATATCGGAGCGCGAAGTCGTGTAGACGAGCCCATCCGGCCCGAAATGGACGTTGAAGAACGCGTCCTGATTGACGCCGTCCTCGAGCCAGCGCCAGCTCCACACCGTCTCCGGCTTGAGCGGATAACGCGCGACCTCGGTCGGCTTGCCGAGCAGGCGCCGCACCTCGTCCTGCGTCATGCCGGGGCGGATCTTCGCGAAATTCGCGGCCGTCAGCACCTGCGTCGCGGCGACGAAGCGGCCATTCGCGTCGAGGTCGACCATGTACGTCTCGTTGCCCATCGGGCCGCGCGGGTATTCAAGCCGCTTCGAGCCGTCGGTGTAGACGCGCTCCGTCTCGGGCCGCCCCATCTGGCTGCGGATCTCCGCCTCGGTCGTCACGCCGGGCGTGAGGCCCTTGAGGAACATCGGCGCGGGTTTGATCGCGTTGAAGAAATCCTTGAATCGCTGCACGGCCTGCTCGCTTTGCTGATCGTCGCAACCGGCGAGCGCGAGCGCCGCGCCGAGCATCGCGACAGGAAGGATACGGAATCGGAACATCGTCATCGGAAAACGGCGCGGCTACGCGCGCGACATCGAACACGCGCGCAAGCATACCGCACCGCGGCCGTCGCACGCGCAAAGCGCGATTCGAGGCGGCGCGCACGCGCCGGAGCGGTTGAGCCGTTAAGCCCGAGCCCTTGAGCCCTTGAGCCCTTGAGCCCTTGAGCCCTTGAGCCCTTGAGCCCTTGAGCCACCTAGCATCGACTCGCCCGCCCCGCGAGTCAACGACCGAGCGCGCGCGCGCCGCCGCTCGACCGCGCGCTCACAGCATCGGCTCGGCCTGGCGCTCGCTGCGCGCCGCGGCGGCCGCGACGCGCGCCGCGCGCCGCGCATGGCTGCGCAGCCGCCGCCGCGTGCGCGACAGCTCGACGATCTGCCACGAGCCGAGCGCGAGCGCGCCGAACAGCAGCTCGCGCGCGCGCTTGACGAGCGCGAGCGACAGCGCCGCCTCGCGGTCGACGCCGAACATCTGCGCGAGCAGCACGACGGTCGCCTCCTGGACGCCGAGGCCGCCCGGCACCATGAACGCCGCGTGGCGCACCGCCTGCGTCATCGCCTCGATCGCGATCGCGCCGCCGATCGACACCGGATGGCCGAGCAGCGCGAGCGCCCAGTAAATTTCGAGCGCGCCGGCCACATAGCCCGCGAGCTGCCAGAAAAACGCGCGGAACAGCAGGCCCGCGCGCGACATCAGTGCGTCGATATCGGCGTCGAGCCGCTTGCCGTCAACGCCCTGCAACAGCCGGTGCGAATCGCCGAGCAGCCGGCTCGCGAAGCGCTCGATCGCATGGAAAACCCCGCCGCGCCGCATCAGCACGAATCCGAGCACGGGTATCGGCAGCGACAGCACGAGCGCGACGCCGATCGTCCGCGCGCCGACGCTCTCCTGCGTCGCGGCGAGCAACAGCACGAGCCCGAGCGCGGCGAACGCGTACTGGACAGCGATCGTCACGAGCACCTCGACGATCACCGACGCCGTCACGCGGCTCGCATCGGGCACGCGCCAGCGCGCGAGCCGGATGCCGACGATCTCGCCGCCCACGCCGACGACGGGCAACAGCCGGTTCACCGCCTCGCGCACGGTCGCGATCCACCAGAGGAACGGCAGCGACGCGCGCTTGTCGAGCAGCAGGCGCCATGCGTGTGCGTCGAGCAGCAGCGGCAGCCCGTGAAACGGCACGAGCCACAGCAGCGCGAAGCCGGCCTGGCCGATCACGCGGACGGCGTCGCCGGCGCCCTCGTGCACGACGAGCGCGAGCAGGATCGCGATGCCGATCGGCCAGCCCAGCCATTTGATCCAGCGGGTCATGACGGCTGCGCCCCGCTGATCCGCGCACCGCGCGGCGTTCGCGCACGCGCGCGGCCGCCGAACACGTCGGCGAAGCCGCCGCACGCGACGCCCGCCGCCTGCACCGCGGCCGCGACGCGCGGCGACAGCAGCGCGGCGAGTTCGTCGGCCGGCCGATAATCGCGCATCGACGGCGTGATCGGGCCGTCGCCCGCCTCCGCCGGATGGCTGTAGATTTCGCCGACGCCCGCCGGCAGCTTCGCGAGCGCGGCGAGCAGCGCCGCCTCGTCCATCGCGCCCGTGCGCTCGATGCCGACGACGTAGTCGTTGTGCGCGATGCCCGCGCGGTCGAGCCGCGCGCGCACGAGCGCGATCCACGGCTTGAGCCAGAACGGCGTCGACGGCTCGTACGGTAGCCGCATCGCGGCAAGCCCGAACTCGCGGCCGATATCGACGATCATCGACAGCACGGTCGGATGCAGATGGAAATGCTTGTGCGTGTTCACGTGATCGAGCGCGAGCCCGGTCGCCGCGAACGCCTCGAACTGCGCGCGGATCTCGCGGCGCAGTTGCGCCCGCACGTGCGGCAGGAAGAAGAAGCGGCAGCCGTCCTTCGCCATCGCGTCGCGAAAACGCCCGTCGGGTCCGACGAGCGCCGGGATCTCGCGCGCGGGCAACGTCGCGGGCCCGTCGGCGAGCACGATGTGCAGGCCGACGGCCAGCGAGGGCAGGCGCTTCGCGCGCTCGACCGCGTCGCGCGCGGCGCTCGCGCCGACCATCAGGCTCGCGGCCGAGAGCACGCCGTCTCGGTGCGCACGCTCGACGGCCGCGTTGACCCGCTCATGCAGGCCGAAGTCGTCCGCCGTGAAGATCAGCGCGCGCGGCGCCGCGTCGCAAGCCGCCACCGATCACGCCTCGTGCGCGCGCAGGAAACGGAAGAACTCGACGCCCTCGCGCAGGCGGCGCTTCATCATGTCCCAGCTCGTCAGCATCTCGCGCAGGATTTCCCAGATCTTCGACGGCCGGAAATAGAACTCGCGATAGAAGTGCTCGAGCTGGTGGTAGATCTCTTCCTTGGGCAGGTGCGGATAGCCGATCGCGGCGAGCTGCACGCCTTCCTTGCTGACGAGGTTGATCGTCTTGTTCTCTTCCATCCAGCCGTTCTCGATCGCCTGGTTGTACAGGCGCGTGCCCGGATACGGCGCGGCGAGCGACACCTGGATCGTGTGCGGATTGATTTCCTTCGCATACTCGATCGTCTTCTTGATCGTTTCCTTCGTCTCGCCCGGCAGGCCGAGGATGAAGGTGCCGTGGATCTTGATGCCGAGCTTCTTGCAATCCTCGTTGAAGCGGCGCGCGATGTCCGTGCGCAGGCCCTTCTTGATGTTCAGCAGGATCTGGTCGTCGCCCGACTCGTAGCCGACGAGCAGCAGGCGCAGGCCGTTCTCCTTCATGATCTTCAGCGTCGAGTACGGCACGTTCGCCTTCGCGTTGCACGACCACGTGACGCCGAGCTTGCCGAGCCCGCGCGCGATCTCCTCGACGCGCGGCTTGAAATCGGTGAAGGTGTCGTCGTCGAACATGATCTCCTTCACTTCCGGCATGTTGTCGCGAATCCACTTCACTTCCGCGAGCACGCTCTCGACCGAGCGCACGCGGTAGCGATGGCCGCCCACCGTCTGCGGCCACAGGCAGAACGTGCACTTCGAGCGGCAGCCGCGGCCCGTGTAGATCGACACGTACGGGTAGTTCAGGTAGCCGATGAAGTAGTTGTCGATCTTCAGGTCGCGCTTGTAGACGGGCGCGACGAACGGCAGCTCGTCCATGTTCTCGATCATCGGACGCGGGCCGTTGTGCTCGATCGAGCCGTCCTTCGCGCGGTAGCTCATCCCGAGGATCTCGGCGAACGGCTTGCCTTCGGCGATGTCCTTGCACGTGTAGTCGAATTCCTCGCGGCAGACGAAATCGATCGCCTGCGTCGCGGTGAGCGAGTTGTGCGGATCGACCGCGACCTTCGCGCCGACCATGCCGACGAGCATCGACGGCTTCATCTTCTTCAGGTCTTCCGCGAACATCGCGTCGGTCGGGAACGACGGCGTGCTCGTGTGGATGATCACGAGATCGTAGTCCTTCGCGATCTTCAGCGTCTCCTCGACCGACAGGCCGTCAGCGGGCGCGTCGAGCACGCGGCTGCCCGGCACGAGTGCTGCCGGCTGCGCGAGCCAGGTCGGATACCAGAAGGATCGGATCTCGCGCTTCGCCTGGTAGCGGGAGCCCGCGCCGCCGTCGAAGCCGTCGTACGACGGTGCCTGCAAGAACAGCGTTTTCATGAATGCTCCGGTAGCCTGCTGCATAGATATCAATTCGTTCCAGTACAAATGTTTCGACAAACCGCGGGCGGCCCGCCGCCGCCCGCGCATCCCGTATGTGTGTCCGGCGCCTGTCAGCGCCCGTCGCCCGCTTCGACGACCGTCGCGCGCGCATCGCCGCCGACCACCGTCATCCGCGCGCCGCGCCACACGACCTGCGTGCCGAACGCGGCGGCGAGCCATTCAAGCGCGAGCAGCGCGTCGCGCACCGGCACGAGCGGCAAGTCGCGCCAGAACGCGCGCCATCCGGCCGCGCCGCGCGCGTGCAGCGCGAGCCGCGCGAACGCGCCGATCGCGGCCGCCCACGCGGCCGTCGCGCCCGCGGCCGACGCGAGGCCGAGCCACGCCGCGAGCGCCGCGCCGATCGCGAGCCACGGCGCGGTGAACGTGATGAACAGGAAGGCGAACCCCGCCGGATTCAGCGAGCGGATCGTGCGCAGCCAGCGCGTCTCGCGCAGCCACAGCGGCGCGAACGACGGCTCCGCGACGTCCGTCGCCACGTTCACCTCGGAGAGCACCGTGCGCCGCCCGAGGCGGCGCGGCAGCTCGGCGAGCCAGTAGTCGTCCGCGAGCTCGTCCTTCAGCGCCTTGAAGCCGCCGATCGCGTCGAGCGTCGCGCGCGTCAACGCGAGCGTCGCGCCGAACCCGAAACGGCTCGACCCGCCGAGATGGGTGATCCGGACCGACGGCGCGAACCACGCATCGACGAACTGCGCGCCGATCCGCGTCCAGAAGCCGCCGACGCTGCGCGCATGATACAGGCAAGTGACGACGCCGACCGACGGATCGGCGAGCGGCGCCGTCACGCGCGTCAGATAGTCGGGCTCGACCGCGATGTCGCTGTCGGCGATCACGATGCGGCCGTGGCGCGCGCGCTCGGCGAGATTGACGAGATTGCTGACCTTCAGGTTCGAGCCGTACACGCGCGCGTCGATCACGAGCTCGATGTCGCAATCGGGGTAGTCGGCCTGCAGCCGGCGCACGACGGCTGCGGCCGGATCGGCGGCCGACGCGACGCCGAACAGCAGCTGGTAGCGCGGATGCCGCTGCTCGCAGAAGGTCGCGAGATTTTCATACAGATGCGGCTCCGAGCCGCACAGCGGCTTGAGCACGCTGACGGGCTCGAAGCCGTCGCGCGCGGCCGTGCGGGGCACGCGCGGCGCGGGCGCGAACGCGGCGAGCACCGCATAGCCGCACGACGCGCAGACGAGCGCGAGCAGCGCCCAACCGACGATGGGAAGCGATTCCGTCATGCCGCGCGCCCCCGGACGATCGAGCGACGGGCGAAACGGGAGCGCGATGCTTCGGCGGGGACGATTTCGAACACGATCCCAACTCCTTTCTGACTTGCTTGCACTTTCAACGACGCGCAACGCACCGGAACCGGCCTGGCGGCCGCTATCCCGAGGCTCCTCGTGCGGCTTTTCGCGGCAAGCGCAGGGAGAACTAGAACGGAATCCGTGAGCGCGATTGGTGTGTAGGCCGCGAATTTTAGCAGCGACAAGCCGGCAACGCTTGCCGCGCGTGTTGAAAAGCACTGTTTCTGAACGGCAGATCCACGCAGATACGGCCAATTTCCGCGCAGTTGCCCCATTGTTAGCGTAAGCGCTTTGCAGGACGCATGCTGTCCAAAACGTAAGGGTTTCTGTGGATTTTTGTAGCCAGTGAAATATTCGAGTCGAATCGTCGCGTATTTCGCCTGATTTCTTACCGTTACAGTCTATTACAGAACAATCTTTCGCGCCGTGCCGCGTCACGTTGACGCCCTTTTTCGTCCCTGTCGCCTTCAGGGATATCTTTGCGGCCTCCGACGCGATCCGGAACGCTTTGGCACAATCGACGCCGTCTGTTGCATCCACGCATCATCGACGGGCCGCGCCGCGCGTGGGCCCGAGCTCCGTCCCCATGCCACTCGTTCCGCCGTCGCCATGATCCCGTTTTCCGTTCTCGACCTCGCACCGATCCCCGCCGGCGCCGACGCCGCCCAGGCGTTGCGTCACTCCGTCGACCTCGCCCGGCATGCCGAGCGCCTCGGCTATCGCCGCTATTGGCTCGCCGAGCACCACAACATGCCGGGCATCGCGAGCGCCGCGACCGCCGTCGTGATCGGCCATGTCGCGGGCGCGACGCAGACGATCCGTGTCGGTTCGGGCGGCGTGATGCTGCCGAACCACGCGCCGCTCGTGATCGCGGAGCAGTTCGGCACGCTCGCGTCGCTGTACCCGGGCCGCATCGATCTCGGCCTCGGGCGCGCACCCGGCACCGATCAGATCACGGCCCGCGCGCTGCGCCGCGACCTGATCGGCAGCGCCGATTCGTTCCCGGACGATGTCGTCGAGCTGCAGCGCTACTTCGCCGCGCCCGCCGCCGGCCAGCGCGTGCGCGCGGTGCCGGGCGCGGGCCTGAACGTGCCGATCTGGCTGCTCGGTTCGAGCCTCTTCAGCGCGCAACTCGCCGCGATGCTCGGCCTGCCGTTCGCGTTCGCATCACATTTCGCGCCGGACTACCTGATGCGCGCGCTCGACGCGTACCGCGCGCAGTTCCGCCCGTCCGCGGCGCTCGCGAAGCCGTATGCGATGGTCGGCGTGAACGTGTTCGCCGCCGATACCGACGACGACGCGCGGCGCCTCTTCACATCGCTTCAGCAGCAGTTCCTGAATCTGCGGCGCGGCACGCCCGGACAACTGCCGCCGCCCGTCGAATCGCTCGACGCGCTCGGCGCGACCGAGCAGGAACTGGCGAGCGTCGCGCACGCGCTGTCGTTCGCGGCGGTCGGCTCGCGCGACACCGTGCGCGAGCGGCTGCGACGGATGATCGCGCAGACGGGCGCGGACGAGCTGATCGTCGCCGCGCAGATCTTCGATCACGGCGCGAGGGTGCGGTCGTACGAGATCGCCGCGCAGGTGCGCGACGAGCTTCGCGACGAGGCGGGAGGTTGACGGGGGGAAGACGGGGGGAAGACGGGGGGCGGCGCGATGACGATGGCGATGGCGATGGCAATGGCGATGGCAATGGCAATGGCGATGGCAGGCGCCGCGTGAGGCGACCGCGCGTCGGCGGTGCGTCCGAGTCCGAACCGGCGACGATGGCGGCAAGGGCGAGAACAATCACGCAACGTAAATGCGGGGGCCGGGCGCCGCAACGAAGATGACCGCGCGGAGGCGCGCCTCCCGATACATCGTGGCCGCAGCCTCACGGACCGCGAACACCCGGCCGATTTGCTTGCCCGAATCCCACCGGCCCGCCGCGGACGACACGACGAGCGTGAAAACGCCCCCCCTCGCGCCCCGCCGCCAACGCCTACTCGCTCGCCGAACTCGCCGAGCGCGCGTCCGGCTTCACGTCCGCGAGCCCCTCGAGCAGCGCCTTGTGGAACGTCGCCGGGTCCTGGATCTGCGGCGCGTGACCGAGCGCCGGGAACTCGTGGAGCACCGCGCCCGGAATCGCCGCCTGCGTGCGCTTCGCGAGCGCCGGATAGCGGCCGAGCTTCGCATGCACGTCGGGCGGCGCGACGTCCTTGCCGATCGCGGTCGTATCCTTGTCGCCGATGAGGAGCAGCGTCGGCACCCGAATCGCGCCGAACTCGTAGAGCACCGGCTGCGTGAGGATCATGTCGTAGACGAGCGCCGAATTCCACGCGACGGCTTCGCGCCCCGGTCCGCGATACAGGCCGGCGAGCATCTGCACCCAGCGCTCGTAGGCGGGCGACCACTCGCCCGCGTAGTACGTGCGCTGCTCGTAGCGGCGAATGCCGTCCGCGGTCGTCTTCAGCTCGCGCGCATACCAGTAGTCGACCGACAGCGGCGGCACGCCGAGCGCCTTCCAGTCCTCGAGGCCGATCGGGTTGACGAGCACGAGCTGGCGCGTGGCCTTCGGATACAACAGCGCGTAGCGCGCCGCGAGCATGCCGCCCGTCGAATGGCCGACGATCGTCGCCTCCTTCACGCCGATCGATTCGAGCAGCGCGTGCGTGTTGTGCGCGAGCTGCTGGAAGCTGTATTGATAGCGCACGGGCTTCGTCGACTTGCAAAAGCCGATCTGGTCGGGCGCGACGACGCGGTAGCCCGCCTTCGCGAGCGCGTCGATCGTCTGCTCCCAGGTTCCCGCGCAGAAATTCTTCCCGTGCAGCAGCACGACAGTGCGGCCGTTCGGATGCTCGGGGCGCACGTCGAGATACGCCATCTGCAGCGTCTCGCGCTGCGACGTGAACGCGTAGCGATGCACCGGATACGCGTACGCGAAACCCTCCAGTTCCGCGCCGTACGCGGGGCCGTCGGACTGCGCACGCGCGGCGGCGCCCGCCGGTCCGGCGACGGCTGCGGACGCACCCGCCCGCGACCCGGCTGCGATTGACGCGGCGCTCGCGGCAACGCCCGAAGCGGCGGTTGCCGACGCGATCGCGCGCGCCGCGGCCACTGCCGGCGCGCCCGCCCTGACCTGCGAAGCAGCGGCCTGCGAAGCGGCGGCCTGCGAAGCGAAGACCTGCGGCACGAAGGCCTGCGAAGCGGCAAACGCCGGCGTCTGCGCGATCGACGCTGCAGCGGATACTGCGGCGAGCCGCGCGAACCACACCATGCGAATCTGGACCATCGTCGAAGCCTGGAAGAGTGAAGGAAGCGGCTCGCCCGACGTCCGTGCAAGCCGCGCGCCATTTTACTTTCGGCGTGCTGACGCCTCCCCGACACCGTATTACCGGATGTTTCCGCGAATGCGGGAAAGTCATGTATCGTTCGACCTAGTCCGACGAGCCCGCCGCGCGCAGGCACACTCGATCATGAAAAACGTCCTCAGCATCCAGTCGCATGTCATCTACGGACATGCGGGCAACAGCGCCGCAGTGTTTCCAATGCAACGGCTCGGCGTCAACGTCTGGCCGCTCAACACGGTGCAGTTGTCGAACCACATGCAGTACGGCCACTGGGCGGGCAGCGCGATCGACGCGGCCAAGATGGAGCAACTCGTCGACGGCATCGCCGCGATCGGCGCGCTCAAGCGCTGCGACGCGGTCCTCTCGGGCTTCCTCGGCTCGCCCGCGCAGGCGCGCGCGGCGGTCGAGATCGTGCGCACCGTGAAGGCGACGAATCCGAACGCGTGGTACTTCTGCGATCCCGCAATGGGCCAGACGGGCGGCATCCGGCCCGAGCCCGGCGTCGAGGAATTCATCGTCGCCGAGCTGCCGGAGCTCGCGGACGGCATGGCGCCCAATCACGGCGAGCTGCAAAAGCTCGCCGGACAGCGCATCGAGACGGTGGCCGAGGCCGTCGAAGCGTGCCGCTCGATCATCCGCCGCGGCCCGCGGCTGATTCTCGTCAAGCATCTGCACGATCGCAACAGCCCCGCCGACCGTTTCAACATGCTCGTCGTCACCGAAACCGAAGCGTGGATCGGCCAGCGTCCGCTGTATGCGTTCCCGCGGCACCCGGTCGGCGTCGGCGACCTGACGAGCGCGATCTTCGTCGCACGCCGGCTGCGCGGCGACAGCGTGCGCGCCGCGTTCGAGCACACGCTCGCCGCCGTGCACGCGGTCGTCAAGGCGACCTACGACGCGCGGCGCTACGAGCTCGAGCTCGTCGCCGCGCAGGACGAGATCGCGCAGCCGAGCGAGTGGTTCGGCGCGTGGGTCACGGGCGCGGATTGATGCGCGGCGCGCGACGGTCCGCGTGTTGAGCCGCACGCCCCGTCGCGCGCTTGTGTTTCGGCCGCCGCGGGGCGGAGCGCCACCGCGGCTCTCGCGGCTTCCGTTTGCCTCGCCGCGCCCGCCGCTCGCTTCGCCGTTCTCGCCGTTCTCGCCGTTCTCGCCGTTCTCGCCGTTCTCGCCGTTCTCGCTTTCGTCGCTTTCGTCGCACGCCTCACGGCTATCGCGACGGCCGCGCCCTTCGCCCGCCCGCTCGCGTCTTTGCGACGAGCCGTACCCGCCGCGCCGTCACGCGCGCCGCAGCGGCGCTGCACGCGCCATCGCGCCCGAACGCGCGCGCCGGCATCCGCGCGCATGCCCGCGCGCGTTCATCCGGATGACACCGTTTCCCCGATATCCTCCCGGCGGCGTTGCGCGGCGGCGCTGCCGCGCACGACGGCATCACGCATCGCGACCAACTTCCCTCCGGCCGCCGCCGCTCCGGCGGTCTCGCCCCACCCCAAAACAAGGAAGCGACAACATGACGAATCAGAATCGCCGAGACTTTCTGCGCCTCGCCGCCGGCACGGCGGGCGCGGCCGCGTTGCAACTCTTTCCGCCTGTGATCCGCGAAGCGCTCGCGATTCCCGCGAACCGCCGCACCGGCACGATCCGCGACGTCGAGCACATCGTGATCCTGATGCAGGAAAACCGCTCGTTCGACCATTACTTCGGCAAGCTGCGCGGCGTGCGCGGCTTCGGCGATCCGCGCCCGCTCACGCTGCAGAACGGCAAGCCGGTGTTCCATCAGCCGGTGCTCCTCGGCCCGGCCGAGCTGCTGCCGTTCCATCCGGACGCATCGAATCTCGGCATGCAGTTCCTGCAAGACCTGCCGCACGGCTGGCAGGACACGCACGGCGCATGGAACAAGGGGCGCTACGACCGCTGGATCGCGAACAAGGGCACGACGACGATGGCGTACCTCGAACGCGGCGACATCCCGTTCCACTACCAGCTCGCCGATGCGTTCACGATCTGCGACGCGTACCACTGCTCGATCCCGAGCTCGACCGACCCGAACCGGTACTACATGTGGACGGGCTACGTCGGCAACGACGGCGCGGGCGGCGGCCCGGTGCTCGGCAACGAGGAAGCCGGCTACGGCTGGAGCACGTATCCGGAGACGCTCGAGCAGGCCGGCGTGTCGTGGAAGATCTATCAGGACATCGGCACGGGCCTCGACGCGGCGGGCTCGTGGGGCTGGACGCAGAACCCGTACATCGGCAACTACGGCGACAATGCGCTCCTCTACTTCAACCAGTACCGCAACGCGCAGCCGGGCAGCCCGCTGTACGACAAGGCGCGCACGGGCACGAACGTGAGCGCGGGCGGCACCCTGTTCGACGTGTTGCAGCAGGACGTGAAGAACGGCACGCTGCCGCAGGTGTCATGGATCTGCGCGCCGGAAGCGTATTCGGAGCACCCGAACTGGCCGGCGAACTACGGCGCGTGGTACGTCGAGCAGGTGCTGAAGGCGCTGACGTCGAATCCGGACGTGTGGAGCAAAACCGCGCTCTTCATCACGTACGACGAGAACGACGGCTTCTTCGATCACGTCGCGCCGCCGTTCGCGCCGCAATCGCGCGACAACGGGCTGTCGACGGTGTCGACCGCGGGCGAGATCTTCCCGGGCGACGCGGCGCACATGGCTGGGCCGTACGGGCTCGGGCCGCGCGTGCCGATGCTCGTCGTATCGCCGTGGACGAAGGGCGGCTGGGTCTGCTCGCAGACGTTCGATCACACGTCGCTGCTGCAATTCATCGAGGCGCGCTTCAACGATCGCTACCCGGTGCGCGCGCCGAACGTGACGCCGTGGCGCCGCGCGGTGTGCGGCGATCTCACGTCCGCGTTCAACTTCTCGAGCCCGGACGGCAGCTGGCCGCAACTGCCCGACACGAGCGGCTACGCGCCGCCCGATCGCAATCGCCACCCGAGCTACGTGCCGGTGCCGCCCGTCGCGCAGTCGATGCCGAAACAGGAAGCGGGCCTGCGCGCCGCGCGCGCGTTGCCGTATGAGCTCTTCGTGCTCGGCCGCATCGATCAGTCGACCGGCAAGTTCAAGCTGACCTTCGCGAACACGGGCCGGGCGGGCGCGGCGTTCCAGGTGACGGCCGGCAATCGCGTCGACGGTCCGTGGGCGTACACGGTCGAAGCGCGCAAGCGTCTGTCCGACGAGTGGAGCACGGCGCTCACGCTGAGCCTCTACGATCTGACCGTGTACGGTCCGAACGGCTTCCTCTGCCAGTTCCGCGGCTCGACCGCGGCCGCGCTCGGCCTCAACGCGAACCCGGAAGTGATCTACGGCTACGACGTCGCGAACGGCAACATCACGCTGCGCCTGTCGAACCGCGGGCGTGCGACGGTGCGGCTCACAGTCGCGAACGCGTACGGCAAGGAAAGCCCGCGCGTCTACGAGCTGAAGCCCGGCCAGCGGATCAACGACTACTGGGATCTGCGCGACAGCCACAGCTGGTACGACCTGACCGTCTCCGACGGCGCGCCGAACGGCTTCCTGCGCCGCTTCGCGGGACACGTCGAGACGGGCCGGCCGAGCACGAGCGATCCGCTGATCGCGACGGTCTGAGCGGCGCGCCGTGCGCTCGCGTGCGGCGCTTCGGCGGCGCACGCGGCTGACGGACTGGGCGCGGACGATCGAAGGCCGCGCGGCGGGCGAGCGCACGACAGCTCGCTCGAGCGATGACCGCGCGGCGCCGCCGGCGAGCGCGCGGCGGGGCGCGCGCGTCCCGCCGCGCCACGTCGCAATCGACCGATCACGCGCCAGCGATCCGTCAATCGAAACGCCCTGATCACGTGCGCGCGGATCGGCAGCGTTTCGCGACGTGGCGCCCGAGCCCGATACAGGCGCGATCGTGTTGCTTCCCGCCGTTCCGCCTTCTCCCCATCTCTCGCTTTTCTCTCCCGCTCCGTTTCGCCGCTTGCCGCCGACAGGCATCCGCCGCGCGCGCGGCGCAAGCGATGGGCGCATCTCGCCCGCCATGCCATCGCCCGCGCACGCTTTCCCGTCGGGCCCGATTCCCGTCGTTCTGCCGCAATGCGCCGCAAGCGCGCACGAATGCGCGCGCGGCGCGCCGCGTCAACAGTCTGCGGAATCCGAGCGTTCCCGCCGTTTCGCGCCCGCTCCCGCCCCCGCGCGACTATGCGCAAATCCGCATCCGATGCGCCGCAAATCAACAAGACTCGCCCAATTTGGCCTTCTATAAATCGGTTAGCCGGCGCCGCTCCGGCGGCTCGCGACGCGGGCCGCGGCGCCGGCCCTGTGCATCCGCGCTACTCGCATCCCGTTCGTGCATCGCTACAAGGAAAGAACATGAGACTCCGCTCGTCACTGTCCTCCCTCGCCCTCGCCGCGGCATTCGCGTGCGGCGCAACCGGCGCCGCGCGTGCCGCCGACGACACGCCCGTCAGGATCGGCTTCGCCGCGCCGCTCACGGGCGTCAACGCGGGCTACGGCAAGGATCTGCAAAACGGCGTGCAACTCGCGCTCGACGACGCCCGCGCGCAAAACGTCAAGATCGGCGGCAAGCCCGCGCGCTTCGAGCTCGTCGTCGAGGACGACCAGGCCGACCCGCGCATCGGCGTGCAGGCCGCGCAAAGCCTCGTCGACAAGAAGGTGTCGGTTGTCGTCGGCCACTTCAATTCAGGGACGACGATTCCCGCGTCGGTCGTCTACGACAAGGCGGGCATCCCCGTCATCGATCCGGCCGCGACGAATCCCGTCATCACGTCGCGCGGGCTCGCGAACGTCTTCATGGTGATCGCCACCGACGGCCAGAACGCCGGCAACGCGGGCCGCTACGCGGTCGACGTGACGAAGGCGAAGCGCATCGCGATCGTCGACGACCGCACCGCGTTCGGCCAGGGCGAAGCCGACGAATTCGACAAGGCGGTGAAGGCCGCCGGCAGCGCGATCGTCGCGCGCGAGTACACGAACAACCAGGCCGTCGACTTTCGCGCGCAGATCACGAGCCTCAAGAGCAAGAACGTCGACCTGATCTTCTTCGGCGGCCTCGATTCGCTCGCGGCGAACTTCATCAAGCAGATGAAGCAGCTCGGCCTGAACGCGCAGTTCGTCGGCGGCGGCGGCGTGAAGGACGCCGAGTTCATCAAGATCGCGGGCCCCGCCGCGGAAGGCGCGATGGCGTGGGAATACGGCCGCCCGCTCGACCAGTTGCCGCAGGGCAAGGATTTCGAGGCGCGCTTCAAGAAGCGCTTCGGCGTCGACGTGCTGTCGTACGCGCAATTCGGCTACGACGCGACGTGGGCCGCGATCAGGGCGATGCAGGCGGCAGGCTCGACCGATCCGAACGGCTATCGGCCCGCGCTGAAGAAAATCGACTTCGAGGGCATCACCGGCCGCATCTCGTTCGGCGGCGACGGCTCGCTCAAGAGCGGGATGTCCACGCTCTATCAGGTGAAGAACGGCGCGTGGCAGACGATCGTCACGAAGGGAGGCTGATCGGCCGCCCGTGATTCGAGCAGGCCGCGCGCGACGCGCTGCACGCGCGCGGCCGCTTTCCCGAACGGCGCGCATCGCGCCCAACCCATGGAGTTTCGATGCAATCGAAAGTCGTCATCGTCGGCGGCGGCGTCATCGGCAGCGCGACCGCCTATTTCCTGCGCACGCTCGATCCGGGCATCGCCGTGACCGTGATCGAGCGCGATCCGACCTATGCGCGCGCGTCGTCCGCGCTGTCCGCGGCGTCGATCCGCCAGCAGTTCTCGACGCCGCTGTCGATCCGGATGTCGCTCTTCGGGATCGAGTTCCTGCGCTCGCTCGGCGAGCGGCTCGCGGTCGACGGCGAACGCCCGTCGATCGATCTGCACGAAGGCGGATACCTCTTTCTCGCGACGCCGGCAGGCGACGCGGCGCTGCGCGAGAACCACGTGCTGCAGACATCGCTCGGCGCGCAGATCCGCTATCTGCCGCGCGACGCGCTCGCCGCGACGTTCCCGTGGCTTGCCGTCGGCGATCTCGCGGCCGGCTGCCACGGCGAGCGCGGCGAAGGCTGGTTCGACGGCTACGGGCTCGTGCAGGCGTTGCGCAGGAAGGCGCGCGCGCTCGGCGCGCAATACGTGAGCGCCGAAGTGACGGGCGCACGCGTCGACGGGCGGCGCGTCACGCAACTGCTGACGGCCGACGGCCGCACGTTCGACTGCGACGCGCTCGTCAACGCGGCGGGGCCGTGGGCGCGTTCGGTCGCGGCGTTCGTCGGCGTCGATCTGCCGGTGCGCGCGCGCCGCCGCAGCATCTTCAACGTGAGCTCGCCCGCCGCGCTGCCGCGCTGCCCGCTCGTCATCGATCCGAGCGGCGTCTACTTCCGGCCGGAAGGCGCATCGTTCATCTGCGGCGCGGCGCCGCCGCCCGAGCGCGATTTCGACGACCTGCCGCTCGACGACATCGACCATGCGCTCTTCGACGACCTGATCTGGCCGACGCTCGCGCACCGCGTGCCGCAGTTCGAGGCGCTGCGGGTCACGCGCAGCTGGTCCGGCTACTACGAGTACAACGTGCTCGACCAGAACGCGATCATCGGGCCGCACCCGGACGTCGACAACTGCATCTTCGCGAACGGCTTCTCCGGGCACGGGCTGCAGCAGGGGCCGGCGACGGGGCGCGGCGTTGCCGAGCTGATCGTGCACGGACGGTACACGTCGCTCGATCTTTCGCCGCTAGGCTTCGCGCGCGTGCTCGAAGGCCGGCCGATTATCGAGCGGAACGTGGTTTGACGGGGAATGCGCGCAGGGCGGGAGCGGCTGGCGAAGACGCGCGGGCGTGGCCGACGCGCGCCGTGTGCGGCGGCGATCGCGGGGGTGACCGGCGGCCGGCGGTCAGAACCCGACGCCGCGCGCCATTCCGGTGGCCGCGAGCACGATCATGGCGATGAGCATCGCCTGCACATGGCCGATCCGCGCGTACGCGGGCGCGCGCGCGAGATCGGGCAGCATCCCGCGACGCGCGCTCACGCGCCAGCGGATGAGGCCCGTCATCGGCGCGAGCTCGAGCACGAGGATCAGCGCGAGCGCGCCCATCTTCAGATGAAAGAGCGGCGCGTGCAGATAATAGTCGCCGCCCTTCTCGAAGCCGCCGAACGCGCGGACGATGCCCGTCGTGATCAGCACGAGCGCGGACACGCCCCAGATCGCGTCGGCCTTGAACACGTCGGGCAGATCCGCCGGCTGCCGCGACGCGGCGACGCGCTTGAGCGCGCGGTTGCGCGCGGAAATCGACGCGAACGCGAAGCCGAACGCGAGCAAATGCACGGCGGCGAGCAGCCATCGAACGGTCAGCATCGTTCCTCCTTCCGTCGGCAAAGCGAATGCGGCGGCGCGAGCCGGCCCGCCGGCGTCACGCGATCTGCCTGAGCGACGCGTCGAGCGCGCGCGCCGCGACGCGGTCCCCTTCCGTCGCGAGCGGCGCGCGCATCACGATCTGGCGGTTATGGCCGACCGCGGCCGGCGAATCCCACAGCAGTTCGATCTTCGGCCTCGCGAACCAACCGCCGTTGCGCGGGGCGGGACGCGCGGATGCCGGCTGTTTCGCCGATGCATGCGATCCGGCCGACGTGACCGATCCGGCCGATGTGGCGGCATCCGGTTGCCCAGCGGGTGGCGCGGCCATATCCGGTTGCGCTCCGGCATCCTGCGCGGCGACGTCCGGCATGACGACGCCCGGCGCAGCGACACCCGGCGCGTCTGCCGCCGGCGCGCCCGCATCGGCGGCCGCCAAGGCTTGCGGCGCAGCCCCTTTCGGCCAGCGCACGGACAACTCGCGCGCATCGTATTGCCCGACTTTGCGGCTCTCCATCCAGACGACGACGGTGCGCGTCAGCACATCGAGCGAGATCGCGTAGCGGCCGATCGCGTAGCGGCGCGCGGCGACATTGGTGCGCCAAAGCGCACGCGGCCGGCACACCCAGACGACGGCCGCATAGAGCGCGGGGGCCGCGAGCAGCCAGCCGTTGCTGACCGTCAGCGCGTGCAGCGCGCGGCGCCAGCCGGCGACCCATGCGAACACGCCGACCGACCATACGGCGAACAGAAAGCCGAGCAGCGCGAAGAAGCGCAGCGCCTGGCGCAGCCACTGCGGAAGCGGATGGAGGGGGCGCTCGGCGCGCGCCTGCGCGCCGGGCAAGACGAGCAGCAGGAAGATGAGGACGAGGTTGATGCACGCCCACGGCGACGACGCCATCGCCGACAGCGACGCCCGATAGCCCATCAGCGACATCGAGAAGAGCCAGCGGGCGAGCAGCACGAGACCGACGGCTCGCAACGCGAAAATGACGCCCGAGCCGGGAGCCGGGTTCGCGCGCGTGGGTTTCGTTCTCGCCAAAACTCTCTCCTCTTGACGGCCTTGCCGGGGCCTGATTTTGCGGCACGGCCATTATAGGGACATTACTCGGCCGGCTGATGTCCAAGCGCCGCAAATCGCCGGATTGCATCGTTTCCGGACACGACGGCGCGGCGCGAATACAACAGATCGCGCGGGGCGCGCACCGGCGGCCGGCGCGCCCGCCGCCGAATGCAAAATGCCCCGCCAGGTCGACCCGGGCGGGGCATCGCTCGAACGTGCAGCGCTCGAAAGCGCCGCGTCAGCCGGCGTTGACTTCGCGCAGCACCGTGCGGCGCTTCTGGCGCAGCAGCTCCTCGTAGCCCTTCACATAGTTCCGCGCCATCACCTTCGACGTGAAACGCGCGTCGAACGCGGCGCGCACCCGCTCGCGCGGCAGCGTGTTCAGGCGCTTGACGGCGGCGACGGCGGACAGTTCGTCCTCGACCACGAAGCCCGACACGCCGTTCTCGATCACCTCAGGCACCGAGCCGCGCTTGAACGCGATGACCGGCGTGCCGCACGCCATCGCCTCGATCATCACGAGGCCGAACGGCTCCGGCCAGTCGATCGGGAACAGCAGCGCGTGCGCGTTGCCGAGGAATTCGGCCTTCTCGGCTTCGCTGATCTCGCCGATGTACTCGACGTGCGGCAGCGAGAAGAGCGGCTTGATCTTCTCTTCGTAGTACGCGCGATCGGCCTTGTCGAGCTTCGCGGCGATCTTGATCGGCATGCCGGCCTGCTCGGCGATGCGGATCGCGGTGTCGACGCGCTTTTCCGGCGAGATGCGGCCGAGAAACGCGAGGTAGCTCGGCTTCACGTCCGGGATCGGCTTGAGCAGGTTCTCGGGCAGGCCGTGGTAGGTCGTCTGCAGCCAGTTCGCCTGCGACAGCGGAATGCGCTGGTTGTCGGAGATCGACACGACGGGCACGTCGCTGAACGTGTTGAAGATCGGCTGCAGTTCCGGCAGGTCGAGGCGGCCGTGCAGCGTCGTCAGATGCGGCACCGGCTGGCGCGAGAACAGCGGGAACGGGTAGTAGTCGATGTGGAAGTGCAGCACGTCGAACTCGTCCGCGCGGCGGCGCACTTCCTCGAGCAGCAGCATGTGCGGCGCCATCACGTCGCGGATCGTCGGATCGAGGCGCAGCGCCTGCGGCCACACGGCCTCGAGCTTCGCGGAGGTCTGCGAATCGCCGCTCGCGAAGAGCGTGACGTCATGTCCCATCTCGACGAGCGCCTCGGTCAGATAGGACACCACCCGTTCGGTACCGCCGTACAGTTTCGGGGGAACCGCTTCGTGCAACGGAGCGATTTGAGCGATTCGCATGTGTAACTCCTAAAAAATCGGCAAAAAGTAAAACAGCGGGTCGATCGCCCGCCTGCCGAACGCCGCGGCGACGTCGGTTGGACGTCGGGCGAGCCGGCTCGCGACACTGAAGCTGCGTTGCCTGGCAGGCCGCGCCGCACGGGCAGTTAACGTTTCAGCGGGAATTCCGTTGACAGGTTCCAGTAAAGGACCTAGGACAAACCCGGAGTCGATTATCGGGGGTCGCGGACGGTGCGGCGCACAACATTTCAAAGTCTTTACGTTGTTACAAAGACGCAACACTTTGCCAATCTTCCGACGTGAAGACCGTTCTAGAGTAGTTGCGTCCGCTCCGCTCCATGCGGCAACCGGCCGTGCGCGCGGCGTTTTTCGTCCGTCGACGAGAGGAACGCGCCACAAGACGCAAAATTTTATCCCAAAATGAGTCGCATACCCCGGCGTAACGCAACTCGGGCGCAGCGCGACGCACCGGCTTGATTACAATGCCGGCTTTCGCCTGCTTCTCGGCGCGACGTTCGGACGCGGCGTTCAACCCTCGTTTCACCACACGCACTGATTTTGGAAGCTCTCACCCCTGCCCAGCGCAACGCCCACAACGCGAAGCTCGCGAGCTACGCCAACCGGCCGCTCGCGTTCCTGTTCCGCTATATCCGGATGCACCCGGTCGCGCACGTCGTCGTGCTCGCCAGCGTGCTCGCGGCGGTCGGCTGCGCGCTCGGCTCGCAATACGCGATCAAGCACCTGATCGACGTGCTCGCGGCCGGCCGCCACCATCCGGGCGCGCTCTGGGGCGCGTTCGCGCTCCTCGTCGGCCTGATCGCCGCGGACAACCTGCTGTGGCGCGTCGGCGGCTGGGTCGCCGCGCATACGTTCGTCGCGGTGACGGGCGATCTGCGCCGCGATCTGTTCCAATATTTGAGCGGGCATTCGCAGACTTACTACGCGGAGAAGCAGCCGGGCACGCTTGCGAGCCGGATCACCGCGACGTCGAACGCGATCTACACGTCGGAGAACACGATGGCGTGGAACGTGCTGCCGCCGTGCATCGCGGTGATGGGCGCGATCCTGATGATCATCGTCGTCAATCCGCTGATGGCGCTCGGCCTCCTGTCGTGCTCGGGCGTGCTCGCGATCGTGCTGTTCAAGCTCGCCAAGCGCGGCTCGGTGCGCCACCACCGCTTCGCGGCGAAGGCGGCGGCCGTCGACGGCGAGCTCGTCGACGTGATCGGCAACATGGGGCTCGTGCGCGCGTTCGGGATGACGCTGCGCGAGCAGAAGCGCTTTTCCGCGACTGTGAAGGCCGAGATGGACGCGCGCCAGCAGAGCCTGCTCTATCTTGAGAAGCTGCGCCTCTTGCACGCGGTGATCACCGCGATGCTGTCGGCGGGCCTGCTCGGCTGGGCGCTGTGGCTCTGGGAGCAGGGGCGCGCGACGTCGGGCGACATCGTCCTCGTGAGCTCGCTCGGCTTCACGATCCTGCACGGCACGCGCGACCTCGCCGTCGCGCTCGTCGACGTCACGCAGCACGTCGCGCGGCTCGCCGAGGCGGTGAAGACGCTCCTCGAGCCGCACGGGATGCCCGACCGCTCGGACGCGATCGCGCTCGCGCCGCGCGGCGGCCGCGTCGACTTCGAGCGCGTGACGTTCGCGTATCCGCACCGCCGGCCGATCCTCGACCACTTCGATCTGCACATCGAGCCCGGCCAGCGCGTCGGCCTGATCGGCAAGTCGGGGGCGGGCAAGTCGACCGTGCTCGCGCTGCTGCAGCGCTTCTACGAGATCCAGCAGGGCGCGATCCGGGTCGACGGCCAGGACCTCGGCTCGATCACGCAGGAGAGCCTGCGCCAGTCGATCGCGCTCGTGCCGCAGGACATCTCCCTCTTCCACCGGTCGATCTACGAGAACATCGCGTACGGGCGCCCCGACGCGACGCACGAGGAAGTGCTCGCCGCCGCGCGCGATGCGCGCTGCACCGAGTTCATCGAGGCGATGCCGGAGGGCTTCGAGACGATCGTCGGCGATCGCGGCGTGAAGCTGTCGGGCGGCCAGCGGCAGCGGATCGCGATCGCGCGCGCGATCCTGAAGGACGCGCCGATCCTGCTGCTCGACGAGGCGACGTCGGCGCTCGACAGCGCGTCCGAAGAAGCGATCCAGGCCGCCCTCGACCGGCTGATGACGGGCCGCACGGTGATCGCGATCGCGCACCGGCTGTCGACGCTGCGCAACTTCGACCGGATCATCGTGATGAGCGCGGGCAAGGTGATCGACGACGGCAGCCCCGACGTGCTGCGCGAGCGCCCGGGCCTCTACCGCGACCTGCTCGCGAAACAGCACGGCCGGCACCTGGCCGCGCCGGCGCCCGCGGAGGGCGACGGTAACGGCGACGACGATGCGTCGGCGTCGGACGACGAACGCGTCGCGTAGCGCCGCGCCGTCAACGAAAAAGGGAAGAACGAAAAGGCCCGGCCGGAACTGCGCTCCGAAAATTCCGCCCCCCGTTACTATCTTCCCGCCCCGATAATTGGGGCTTTGGCCAGCCAGGCTCGGCATGATTCTCGCCCCCAGTCGCAGTCATGATCCGGGGGGTGTTGTCACCGGGCCTGGTGGGTGGCTGGTGATCGCTGATAGGGGTTTGGCCGGGATATCCCGACGCCGTCCGTAACGTGGATGCCGAGACTTGCCACCGTTGTTGCAGGCCAATCCGTTCACTCTGCACAAACTGCGATGCAAGACACACAACAACGTGATGCCGTCGATGTCTTCGTCGGCGTCGATGTCGGTAAAGGCCAGCATCACGCCGTCGCACTCGATCGGAACGGCAAGCGTCTGTACAACAAGGCGCTACCCAACGACGAGGCCAAGCTGCGCGCCCTCATCGCCGAACTCAAGACTCACGGTCGACTCCTGTTCGTCGTCGACCAACCTTCCACCATCGGCGCGCTGCCGGTGGCCGTAGCCCGTGCTGAAGGCGTACTCGTCGCCTATCTGCCGGGACTGGCCATGCGCCGCATCGCCGATCTGCATGCAGGTGAAGCCAAGACCGATGCCCGCGATGCCGCGATCATTGCCGAAGCCGCCCGCTCGATGCCACATACGCTGCGCTCACTTCGATTGGCTGACGAGCAACTCGCCGAGCTCACCATGCTGTGCGGCTTCGACGATGATCTCGCCGCCCAGGTCACTCAAACCAGCAACCGCATTCGCGGCCTGCTTACTCAAATCCATCCGGCGCTCGAGCGCGTTCTCGGACCCCGCCTCGACCATCCGGCAGTGCTCGATCTGCTTGAGCGCTACCCGTCGCCCGCCGCGCTTGCCTCAACCAGCGAGAAGACGCTTGCTAACCGCCTGACCAAGCTCGCGCCCCGCATGGGCAAAAGCTTGGCGGCCGAGATCGTTCAGGCTCTGAGCGAACAAGCCGTGATCGTGCCCGGCACGCAAGCTGCCACCATCGTCATGCCTCGTTTGGCCCAGCAGCTTGCGGCCTTGCGTAAGCAGCGCGACGAGGTCGCGGCCGAAGTTGAGCAACTGGTGCTTGCTCACCCTCTTTGGCCGGTCCTGACCAGCATGCCGGGAGTCGGCGTCAGGACCGCCGCCAGACTCCTGACCGAAGTCGCCCATAAGGCCTTCGCTTCGGCTGCACACTTGGCGGCCTACGCTGGCCTTGCCCCGGTCACCCGGCGCTCAGGCTCGTCTATCCGAGGCGAACATCCATCCAGACGCGGCAACAAGGTGCTAAAGCGCGCCTTGTTCCTATCCGCCTTCGCTGCCTTACGAGACCCAGTCTCACGGGCCTATTACTCCCGCAAGATCCAGCAAGGCAAGCGCCACAACCAAGCCCTCATCGCACTGGCACGGCGACGCTGCGACGTCCTGTTCGCCATGCTGCGTGACGGCACCATTTACCAACCCAAGTCAGCCCCTACCGCTTGACGAAACACATAGGGGCACCCCCCAAAGCTGGATGTTTCAGTCCGACTTTTGGGGTGTGTTGCATGACGAAGTACAGCGACGGGCTTCGACGACCAGTCGTTCAGGGGCATCCGACATCGGAAGGAGGCGCTCGGCCCGATCCGGCCGGCGAAGCGTCGCGGAATTGGCCGACCGGTGATACGCCGACGGATCGCGGCCCGCCGTCCGCATGGCCGATCGCGGAACGCAGCCCTTCGGCGCCTGGCCTTTAGCCGTCCAGCTTCGTGGGGGGCGGATCACGGTCGGTCTTTTCGCTCAAGCCCGCATTCGTCATCCGGGGGGTGCCCCTATGTGTTTCGTCAAGCGGTAGGGGCTGACTTGGGTTGGTAAATGGTGCCGTCACGCAGCATGGCGAACAGGACGTCGCAGCGTCGCCGTGCCAGTGCGATGAGGGCTTGGTTGTGGCGCTTGCCTTGCTGGATCTTGCGGGAGTAATAGGCCCGTGAGACTGGGTCTCGTAAGGCAGCGAAGGCGGATAGGAACAAGGCGCGCTTTAGCACCTTGTTGCCGCGTCTGGATGGATGTTCGCCTCGGATAGACGAGCCTGAGCGCCGGGTGACCGGGGCAAGGCCAGCGTAGGCCGCCAAGTGTGCAGCCGAAGCGAAGGCCTTATGGGCGACTTCGGTCAGGAGTCTGGCGGCGGTCCTGACGCCGACTCCCGGCATGCTGGTCAGGACCGGCCAAAGAGGGTGAGCAAGCACCAGTTGCTCAACTTCGGCCGCGACCTCGTCGCGCTGCTTACGCAAGGCCGCAAGCTGCTGGGCCAAACGAGGCATGACGATGGTGGCAGCTTGCGTGCCGGGCACGATCACGGCTTGTTCGCTCAGAGCCTGAACGATCTCGGCCGCCAAGCTTTTGCCCATGCGGGGCGCGAGCTTGGTCAGGCGGTTAGCAAGCGTCTTCTCGCTGGTTGAGGCAAGCGCGGCGGGCGACGGGTAGCGCTCAAGCAGATCGAGCACTGCCGGATGGTCGAGGCGGGGTCCGAGAACGCGCTCGAGCGCCGGATGGATTTGAGTAAGCAGGCCGCGAATGCGGTTGCTGGTTTGAGTGACCTGGGCGGCGAGATCATCGTCGAAGCCGCACAGCATGGTGAGCTCGGCGAGTTGCTCGTCAGCCAATCGAAGTGAGCGCAGCGTATGTGGCATCGAGCGGGCGGCTTCGGCAATGATCGCGGCATCGCGGGCATCGGTCTTGGCTTCACCTGCATGCAGATCGGCGATGCGGCGCATGGCCAGTCCCGGCAGATAGGCGACGAGTACGCCTTCAGCACGGGCTACGGCCACCGGCAGCGCGCCGATGGTGGAAGGTTGGTCGACGACGAACAGGAGTCGACCGTGAGTCTTGAGTTCGGCGATGAGGGCGCGCAGCTTGGCCTCGTCGTTGGGTAGCGCCTTGTTGTACAGACGCTTGCCGTTCCGATCGAGTGCGACGGCGTGATGCTGGCCTTTACCGACATCGACGCCGACGAAGACATCGACGGCATCACGTTGTTGTGTGTCTTGCATCGCAGTTTGTGCAGAGTGAACGGATTGGCCTGCAACAACGGTGGCAAGTCTCGGCATCCACGTTACGGACGGCGTCGGGATATCCCGGCCAAACCCCTATCAGCGATCACCAGCCACCCACCAGGCCCGGTGACAACACCCCCCGGATCATGACTGCGACTGGGGGCGAGAATCATGCCGAGCCTGGCTGGCCAAAGCCCCAATTATCGGGGCGGGAAGATAGTAACGGGGCGCGGCGCTCGCCGGATGCGGCGTGCGGACGTCCGAACCATCGCCCCTCACGCCCGCGCGATCGCGCCGCCCCGGAGCGGCGAGAGCAGGCAGCCCTCGCCCGCCGCCGCGCGCTATCGCCCGAGATCCCGCAAGAAGTTGTCGCGCCACACCGACACGTTGTTCTCGCGCAGCCGCGCGAGCATGTCGGCGTGACGCGCGCGCCGCTCGGCGAGCGGCATCGACAGCGCGCGCGACAACGCGTCGGCCATCCCGGCGATGTCGATCGGATTGACGATCAGCGCGCCCGTAAGCTCGCACGCCGCGCCCGCGAAGCGCGACAGCACCAGCACGCCGGGATCGTCCGGGTCCTGCGCGGACACATACTCCTTCGCGACGAGATTCATCCCGTCGCGCAGCGGCGTCACGTAGCCGACACGCGCGAGCCGGTACAGCGCGGCCAGCACCGGCCGCTCGTACTGCCGATGGATGTAGAGGATCGGCGCCCAGTCGAGCTCCGCGAAGCGCCCATTGATGCGCCCCGACTCGCCTTCGAGCTGACGGCGGATGTCCTGGTACGCGCGCAGGTCGGCGCGCGTCGACGGCGCGATCTGCAGGAACGACACGTGATTGCGAAACGACGTCTCGTGCTCGAGCAGCTTCTCGAACGCGCGAAAGCGCTCGACGAGCCCCTTCGAGTAATCGAGCCGGTCGACGCTCATCACGAGCTGCCGCCCGCGCAGCGACGCCGCGAGCGCCTTCACCGCGCGGCCGTTCTCGCCCGCCTTCGCGAGCGCGGCGATCTCGTCCGGATAGACGCCGATCGGATACGCGGCCGCGCGCAGCGTGCGCCCGAACGCCTCGACGCGCGCCGGGTGCGCGGCGCGGTCGACCGCGCCGCCCGCCTCGCATTCGACGTATTCGAAGAACGCGCGCAGATCGGTGTCGGTCTGGAAGCCGAGCAGATCGAACGAGCACAGCGCCTCGACAAGCTCCCGATGCGGCGGCACGTTGACGAGCACCTGCGCGGCCGGAAACGGAATGTGCAGGAAGAAGCCGATCCGGTTCTTCACGCCGGCCGCGCGCAGCGCCTGCGCGAACGGAATCAGGTGATAGTCGTGCACCCAGATCACGTCGTCGTCGCGCAACAGCGGCACGAGCTGCCGCGCGAGCCACACGTTCACGCGCGAATAGCCCTCGAACTCGTGGCGATCGAACTGAATCAGGTCCGCGCGGTAATGGAACGCCGGCCACAGCGTCGCGTTCGAGAAGCCTCGGTAGTACTGATCGTAATCGCGGCGCGACAGCCCGATCGTCGCGAACGTGACGGGGCCGTGCTCCTCGACGCGAATCTGCGGCGCGCCCGACGCGACAACCTCGCCGCTCCAGCCGAACCACGTGCCGCCCGTTTCCTTCAGCGCGTCGTAGACACCGATCGCGAGACCGCCCGCGGCGGGCTCCCCTTCCGAAATCGGCGCGACCCGATTCGAGACGATGATGAGACGGCTCATGCGAGCGCGCGCCCCGCGTCGATCCAGCGCGCGAGCTGCTCGCGGAACGCGGCGACCGAATCGACGCGCACATGCGCCGCCGTATCGCCCGCGCCGACTTTGATCGACAGCCCGCCGCTCGCGTTGACGACGGCGAAGCCCTGCTCGTCGGTCAGATCGTCACCGGCGAAGACGGGCATGCGCCCGGCGAACGGCGGCTCGTTCAGGAACGCGGCGACCGCGCGCCCCTTGTCGACGCCCTTCGGCTTGATCTCGAACACCATCTTGCCCGGCTGCAGCACGTACGCGTCCGGATAGTCGGCGACGAGCCGCTCGGCCGCCGCGCGCGCCACGCCTTCGCGCTCGGGCGCATTGCGAAAGTGCAGCGCGAGCGCCGCGCCCTTGATCTCGAGCAGCATGCCCGGATGCCGGTCGACGACCGCCGCGAGCTCGCGCTCGATGCGCAACAGGCGCGGATCGTCGAAGCCGATGCGCTGCGTGTCGCCGTTCGCGTCGCGCCGCTCGGCGCCGTGCAGGCCCGCCACCGGCAGATCGGGCAGGTTCAGATACGCGTCGATGCTGTCGATGCCGCGCCCCGAGACGATCGCGACCGCGCCGTGCGACAGCCGCCGCAGATCGTCGACGAGCGCGGGCACGTCGGGCGGCACCTGAATCGCGTCGGGTGTCGGCGCGAGGTCGACGAGCGTGCCGTCGAAGTCGAAGAAGAACGCGGCGCGAGCGAGAGGAAGGGAAAGCGGGATGGATGGCATCGATTCGCTGAAGAGAATGGCCGCTGGCGGGCGCGCCCGCCGGGCGAATGTGCGCATCTTACCGCGCCTCGTACACGATGAACAAAAGCGCGGGCCTGCGGCGCGCGGCCGGCATCCCGCGTCGCTGCGACATTTTGCCCCGGTTCCGCGTGCCGCGCGCGTTTCGAAAAGACGATCCGGATCAAATTGCGCTACAGTCGCAACCGCTAACCGATATGGCGCGACGCGGCCCGACGCCGATCCGCCTCGGCGCCGGAGTGTGGCCGGGCCGGTGCGCCGCGACGCGGCACGCTCGATGCGTCCCCGATCGCAGCCGGCGCCGCGCACCGTGATCGCGGCACCCGATACCGCGCGGGGCCGTCGCGCACGATTGCTCTTCGAACCGTTTCGAACTGAATTCGCCGATGCCGTTTCCTTTTTCCGCGGCGCGCGCGCCGGCCGCATCATCGCCGGCTTGCGCCCGCCGCACGCGCTTTTTGCGCGTCGCCGCCTGCGCGGCGGCGGTCGTGCTCGCCGGCTGCACGCCGCGCGGCGAGCCGTGGCGCCTGACGAACGTAACGGGCCACCTGCCCGACCTGACGTTCTCGCTCACGGGCGAGGACGGCAAGCCGATCGACGCGTCCGCGTTCCGCGGCCGCGCCGCGCTCGTCTACTTCGGCTACACGCATTGCCCGGACGTGTGCCCGGAGACGATGGCGCGCCTGATGCGGGTGCTCGCGCTGCTCGGCCCGGACGTGCGCGACAACGTGCGCATCCTGTTCGTGTCGGTCGACCCGGCGCGCGACACGCCCGCCGCGATGCGCGACTACGTCGGCGCGTTCGACGCAGAGCACGCGTACGGGCTGACGGGCAGCGAGCGGCAAATCGAGTCGCTCGCGAAGCGCTACCGCGTCGCGTATCAGATGGAAAAGCGCGATCCGAACGGCAGCTACGAAGTCACGCACAGCTCGGCCGTCTATGTGTTCGATGCGCAAGGCCGCGCGCGCCTGCTCGCGACCGACCAGGATTCCCCCGACGCGATCGCCGCCGATCTGCGCCGGATCATCGTCAACCGTTCCTGAACCGGAACCCACTTACCGCCAAGCCGATGACGCTCAAACCGACACTCCTCGCCGCGCTCGCCGCCCTCTCGCTCAGCCTGAACGCCCACGCGGCCGACGCCGCTTCGATCAGCGCGCAGAACGCATGGGTGCGCTGGCTGCCGAACAAATTGCCCGCCGCCGGCTACGTCACGCTCGTCAACGCGAGCGACAAGCCGATCGATCTCGTCGAGGTCGACAGTCCCGAGTACGGAATGACGATGCTGCACCAGACCGTGTCGAACGGCTCGACGCAGAAGATGGTGATGGTCGACAAGCTGACGATCCCCGCGCGCGGCAAGGTCGACATCGCGCCGGGCGGCTATCACTTCATGCTCGAAGAGCCGAAGCGCGCGATCAAGCCGGGCGACACCGTGCACCTGCGGATGCAGTTCTCCGACGGCGAAAAGCTCGACGCGCCGTTCGCCGTGAAGTCTCCCGCGACCGCCCAGTAAGTCCCGCGCGATGAACCTGCTGTACTGGCTCGAGCCGTGGGAGCCGTCGCCCACCGTCGTGATCGCGGTACTCGTGGCCGGCGTGCTGTTCGCGCGCGGCGCGCGCAAGGCGAAGGTGTCGGCGTCGCGGCGCGTCGCGTTCTGGTTCGGACTCGTCGCGCTGTACGTCGCGCTGCACACGCGGCTCGACTACTTCTTCGAGCACGAGTTCTTCATGCACCGCGCGCAGCACCTGGTGCTGCATCATCTCGGGCCGTTCTTCATCGCGTTGTCGTATCCGGGCGCGGCGATCCGCGCCGGCATCCCGTTCGCGTGGCGGCAGCGCTTCGTGCGCCCCGCGCTCGCGCAGCCGTTCGTGCGCGCGACGCTCGACGTGCTGTTCAATCCGGTCGTCGCGGTCGTGCTGTTCGTCGGCCTGATCTATTTCTGGCTGCTGTCGCCGATCCACTTCGTCGCGATGCTCGACTGGCGGCTCTATCGCGTGATGAACTGGAGCATGGTGATCGACGGGCTGCTGTTCTGGTGGCTCGTCGTCGATCCTCGGCCCGCGCCGCCCGCCCGGCTCGCGCCGGGGCGCCGCATCCTGATGGTCGTCGCGGCGATTCCGCCGCAGATCGCGCTCGGCGCGCTGATCTTCTTCACGCCGCACGAGCTCTATCCGATCTATTCGATCTGCGGGCGCGCGTTCACGTGGCTGAGCCCGCTGCGCGACCAGCAGATCGGCGGGCTGCTGCTGTGGATTCCCGGCTCGATGATGAGCGTGATCGGCGCGCTGATCGCGCTGCGACACTGGATGCGGCTGTCCGCGCGCGGCCGCCTGTCGGACGAGCGCGCGGCGCGCGCCGAGCTCGCGCGCAGGCAGGCGGCCCGCGCGTCGCACTGACGCTCACCACCGGCTCGCCACGTCACGCGCGGGCCCCGTGCGATTCGCGGGCGCAATCCGCGGCGGGTTCGGCGCCTCGCCGCTTACGCGGGCGAGCGCATCCACACGTGCGCAATGCCGTCCTCGTCGTGCACGTCCGAACTCGGCGCGAAACCGAACGCGCCGTAGAAGTTCTGCAAATGCGCCTGCACGTGCAGGCTGATCGGTGTGTCCGGCCACTGCGCGCGAATGCGCTCGAGCGCGGCCGAGAGCATCGCGTTGCCGAGGCCCATTCCGCGAAACGGCTGCGTCGTCAGCACTCGGCCGATCCGGATGTCCGGCTCCGACGCGTCGGGCAGCAGCACGCGCAGGTAGCACGCGAGACGGCCCTGCGCGTCGTACGCGCCGAGATGCCACGCATCGAGATCGGCATGATCGATGTCGCGATACACGCAGTGCTGCTCGACGACGAACACGTCGCTGCGCGCCGCGAGAATCGCGTAGATCTCGCTCGGCGTCAGCGCGCCGAACGGTTTCCAGCGCCATTCGAGCGATGCCGAAGGCGCGGCGGCGGTAATGGACGAAGCGGCTGCCGTGGGGGTGGACATGATCGAGATTCCGAGTGAAAAGCAATGTCGTTGCGATGCACGCAATGGCCGATTATGCCTTGAGCGGACTCGGGAACGCGAATACAGGCTCCCGCGCCGAATGCGCGCATTCGCGTCCGCGCGCGGCGCCGCGCAAATGGCGCATGGGAAAAGCCCCGCTCGTCGCGGGGCTTTCGTCAAGCGCTCATCTTGCCGAAGCGGCCGCCGTTGAAATCGTCGATCGCCTGGCGAATCTCCTCGTCGCTGTTCATCACGAACGGCCCGTAGCCGACGATCGGCTCGTCGATCGGCTCGCCGCTCAGCCACAGCAGCGTCGCATCGTTGTTCGCCTCGATGTCGACGTCGCTGCCGTCCCGTGCGAACTGCACGAGTTGCGCTTCGCGCACGACCTCTTCGCCGTTCACGAGCACCGTGCCGCGCAGCACGACGAGCGCGAGCGTGCGGCCCGCGTCGGCGCGCAGCCGCACGCGCCCGCCCTGCGCGACGCGCACGTCCCACACGTCGAGCGGCGTATGCGTGCGCGCCGGCCCGCGGCGGCCGTCGAACTCGCCCGCGATCACCCGCACGCGGCCCGCGCCGTCGGGCAGTTCGACCGACGGGATGCTGTCGTTCAGCAGCGTCTGATAGCCGGGCTCGGACATCTTGTCTTTCGCGGGCAGATTCACCCAGAGCTGCACCATCTCGAGCGTGCCGCCGTCGCGCGCGAACTGCGCCGAATGAAACTCCTCGTGCAGGATGCCGCCCGCCGCCGTCATCCACTGGACGTCGCCCGGGCCGATATGGCCGCCCGCGCCCGTCGAGTCGCGGTGATCGACCTCGCCCTGATAGACGATCGTCACGGTCTCGAAGCCGCGATGCGGATGCTGGCCGACGCCGCGCCGCCGCGCGGTCGGCTCGAAGCGCGCCGGGCCGGCGTAATCGAGCAGCAGGAACGGGCTCAGATGTGCGCCGTGGCTGTCATAGCTGAACAAGGACCGCACCGGGAAGCCGTCGCCAACCCAGTGCGAACGAGGCGCGCTGTACACGCCGACGATTTGCTTCATGTTCCTCTCCTTTCGTTGATGGCCGAAGCGATCGCTTCGATCGATGGATAGAAGATAAAATCAGAACGATACTTTCGGTAGACTGCACAATTCGTACTCAGCGTTCCATCTGGAGAACGATCGATCATGCGGGACCTGAACGATCTCTATTACTTCGTGCAAGTGGTCGACCACGGCGGCTTCGCGGCCGCCGGGCGCGCGCTGAACATGCCGAAGTCGAAGCTGAGCCGGCGGGTCGCGCTCCTCGAGGAGCGGATCGGCATGCGCCTCATCCAGCGCTCGACGCGACGCTTCGCAGTCACGGATGTCGGCCAGACCTATTGCGCGCATTGCCGCGCGATGCTCGTCGAGGCGGACGCGGCCGACGAAGCGGTCGCGCTGATGCGCGCGGAGCCTCGCGGCATCGTCCGGATGACCTGCCCCGTCGCGCTCCTCGATGCGCTCGTCGGCGACATGATCGCGGCGTTCATGGCCGAATGCCCGCTCGTCGAGATCCATCTGGAGGAAACGAACCGCCGCGTCGACGTCGTCGGCGAAGGAATCGACGTCGCGCTGCGCGTTCGGCCGCCGCCGCTCGAAGACAGCGAGCTCGTGCTGCGCGTGCTCGGCGAGCGCGGACAATGCCTCGTTGCGAGCCCGCGGCTTCTCGCGCGCGCCGGCGCCGGCGTGCCGCGCGTGCCCGCCGATCTCGCCGCGCTGCCGAGCCTCGCGCTCGGCCTGCCTCAGGACGAACACGTCTGGAACCTGTACGGGCCCGACGGCGCGCATGCGGCGATCCATCATCGGCCCCGGCTCGTCACGCGCGGGATGCTCGCGCTGCGCGCGGCGGCCGTCGCGGGGGTCGGCGTCGTTCAGTTGCCGACGATGATGGTTCGCGAGCCGATCGCGCGCGGCGAGCTGCGGCAACTGCTGCCCGGCTGGGCCCCGCGACGCGAGATCGTGCATGCGGTGTTCGCGTCGCGCCGCGGGCTGCTGCCTTCGGTGCGCGCGCTGCTCGACTTTCTCGCGCAGCGTTTCGCCGCGCTCGAGCCGGATTAGACGAACGCTCCGGCAGCCGATCGATCAGACGTTCGAACGCGATCCAACGCCCGCTCGCATCCTGGTCGCCGCGCGCGCTCACGCCCCGCGCGGCGGCGAATTCCCGTAGACTGCCCGAGCCATGGCCGCTCGCGGCCGCCGCTCAACCCTCACGTCAATCGCTCATGTTCGCGCTCTCCGAAGCCCTTCCATCGTCGAAGCCCGCGCTCTACGAAACGCTCGCCGCGCAGGCGCGCGCGCTCGTCGAGACGGAAACCGACATCGTCGCCAACGCTGCGAATTTCGCATCGCTCGTCTATCACTCGCTCGATGGCCTCAACTGGGCCGGCTTCTATTTCTTCGACGGCCGCGAGCTCGTCGTCGGGCCGTTCCAGGGCAAGCCCGCATGCGTGCGCATCCCGCTTGGCAAGGGCGTGTGCGGCACTGCCGCGCAGACGCGCGGCACGCAGGTCGTGCACGACGTGCACGCGTTCGCCGGCCACATCGCCTGCGATTCGGCGTCGCGATCGGAAATCGTCGTGCCGCTCATCGCGCGCGACGGCGCGTTGATCGGCGTATGGGATGTCGACAGCCCGCTGATCGGCCGCTTCGACGCGGAGGATGCGACAGGAATGGAGGCGCTGTGCCGAGTGTTCGTCGAGGTTGCGTGGGAGAACGCGACGCGGCGCGGCGAGTAAATCGGCATCCGGCGATGCCGGCCGCCCGCGCACAAGCGCGGGCGCGGGCGCGGGCGCGGCCACGTTCGCTCGATCGTATTCCTGCACCAGCGCTGAGGCTGCAATTCTGTGAAGCACCGTGAGCGGGCTTTAGCGAATTTGGCCCTGACCGGATCGCAGTTCAATTGCAAAGCGGCTCTGGTTGCCCTCCGCTCGCCCAGACATCGACGCACAACTCACGCTGAAGTCCACGGGTCCTCTTCGGGAAAACCACCCGAGCCGTAATGGCCCTGACATTGGCAAGAGCCTACGCCACCGCCAAATCCCCCGCATTCATCGGGGCATTCTCCGCGAGATAGCGCCTCTGGTCACACCAGATCCCCCGCTGATCCCATAGCGCGCAGGGCCACGACGTGAATGCCGCAACCGAATCGTGAACGTATTCCGCCAGCAGTTGATCGACGACCAGCAAAGGCGGTGCCTGCTCGTCCCACGCCGACAGGATCATTTTTTCGTATGGGGTCAACTCACGCGGTGTCGGCGGGCATCCGCGCCGACGGCCGCAAGGAAGTACTGGGTTTGTGGATCGAGCAAACCGAAGGCGCCAAGTTCTGGCTGAAGGTCTTCAACGAGCTGAAGAACCGCGGCTTGCACGACATCCTGATCGCGGTGGTCGATGGGTTGCGCGGCTTCCCCGAAGCGATCGAGGCGGTCTATCCGGCCGCCCAAATCCAGACCTGCATCGTGCATCTGATCCGCAATTCGCTGAATCTGGCGAGCTGGAAGGATCGCAAGCCGCTGGCTGCCGCGATCAAGCCGATCTACCAGGCCGCCACGGCCGAGGCGGCGGCAGCGGCGCTCGACGCCTTTGCGCAGAGCGAGTGGGGCCGCAAATTCCCTACCGTCGCGGCCATGTGGCAGCGCCAATGGGAACAGGTGATTCCCTTCTTTGCCTATCCGCCGGAGGTGCGTCGAATCGTATATACGACAAACGCTATCGAGAGCATGCACATGCAGTTGCGCAAGATCGTCAAGAACCGCGGCCACTTCCCGAGCGACGAAGCCGCCAGCAAACTGCTGTATCTGGCCTTGCGCAACATCGAAAAGGATTGGAAGATGCCGCCTATCACTTGGCGGCAAGCAGTTAATCAGTTCGCCATTCTGTTCGGCGAGCGATTCACCTCCGCCATCAACTGAGACCTTTAACCGGCCTCAGCACACGAAATTCCTGACACGTCCTTGCAATGGCACGCCGGCCCGCAAAGCTTCTGCATACATGTGTCGTAGCGGGATCAACGACAAGTCCTGCTCGCGCCCCTGCTCCTCCGGCCCGTAACCACCGCCGACATCGGAATGCACGCCCGGATATACGACTTCCTCGCAGTTGTTCACCGCATACCGGTCAGTATGATTAATCGGCACCATGCCAAGCGCAGGCCCGCGCCCCTCAAGAGGATCGTCGGGCAAGAAACTAGAACCGGCGCAAGCGGTCAGCGCGACGACAGCAAAGCCCGCCGCGAAAGCCATACGCCGGAATGTGGAAAAGGTCATCTTGTGCTTCCTTGTGGGTAAATGCCCTGATTATGCTTGGGGTCGATCGATCGCGACCGGCAGCAGCGGTTTCAATAATGCCGCGCCTTCGGGCGATGCCTCGAACGCTGGAGCGATCGCTTCGCGTCGCTCGGTGACTGCCGTCGGCACAATACCGGCATCGAGCAGTTGATCAAGACGAGCGACATATGCGTCACCCTCTTCTTAGGATTAGAACGTCAGGGAAAGTGGCTTTGGGAGGAGCTTCGAACCTCGGATGGTGTATTCCCACGTTCCGGAGAAGCGTAATCGCTTGGTCGCTATGTGCTGAGCGAACTCGCCTATACGGCCAAAGAGCCGACTTAGGCGTGGTTACGCGTGTTTCTTGAATGGTTAGAGGCGACTCTGTACCACTCCAGGCGACTTTCCTACAAGGATGAAAGCGAAGCAGAAAAAAGAAAAGCCCTGACGAATCAGGGCTTTATCTTTTATAACTTGGAGGCGCGAGCCGGAGTCGAACCGGCCTACACGGCTTTGCAGGCCGCTGCATAACCGCTTTGCTATCGCGCCGTAAGCGGACTGCCGAATATCGCGAAACCAGCCGGCTTGCAACGATCGACAGATTTCGTTCGAAGCCCGAAGGGCACATCAAACAAAAAGGGAAGCCCGGCTTCCCCTTGTTCTGGAGCGGGAGACGAGTCTCGAACTCGCGACCTCAACCTTGGCAAGGTTGCGCTCTACCAACTGAGCTACTCCCGCATCGTCCTGCACTGCAGGTTTTGCCGAACAACACGTCAAACAAAACGCTGCTTTAAAACCTGGAGCGGGAGACGAGTCTCGAACTCGCGACCTCAACCTTGGCAAGGTTGCGCTCTACCAACTGAGCTACTCCCGCGTTTTGCCTCATCCACCGCACTGCGTCAGACGTCGTGCAGTGGAGAAACGAGATTATGGTGAAACTCGATTTGTGTGTCAAGCGTTTTTCGCGCCCTTTTTCTTCGACCGCGTCATCGCCCTCATCGGCGCGCGATCCCGCTCGCGTTTCGCCGTGCATTCGGCGGCGCGCTCACGCCGCGCCGCCACGCTCGCGAATCTGCGGCCACGCGAGCTTCATGTAGTAAAGCATCGACCAGATCGTCAGCACGGCCGCGAGATAGATCAGCCACTCGCCCCACACGCGCGTGTCGATCGCGACGCCGCCGCCGAACGGCAGACGACCATAGAAGAGCAGCATCGGAATCGCGACCATCTGGCACGCGGTCTTGAACTTGCCCAGCGAATTCACCGCGACGCTCTTCGACGCGCCGATCTGCGCCATCCATTCGCGCAGCGCCGAGATCGCGATTTCGCGGCCGACGATCACGAGCGCGATCGCCGCGTCGATACGCGCGAGCTGCACGAGCATCAGCAGCGCCGCCGTCACCATCAGCTTGTCGGCGACCGGATCGAGAAACGCGCCGAACGCCGACGTCTGGTTCCATTTCCGCGCGAGATAGCCGTCGAACCAATCGGTCAGCGCGGCAAGAATGAAGATCACGGCCGCCGCCAAATTGCGATGGTCGGCGCTCAGCATCGTGTCCGGCAGGTAAAACACGCCGACGACGAGCGGAATCAGCACGATTCGCACCCACGTCAGGAAAATCGGGAAATTGAACGGCATGGCACGCGACACGGTTGAAGGATTTGCCATTGTGCCGCGTCGCCCGCGCCGCCACAAGCAAGCCGGGCGGCCCGGACCGCGCCGCCCGGCTTGCCCGCGAAGGGCCGGGCGGCGAAGGAGCGGCGCTCAGTGGAGTTGCCGATAGATCTGCTCGGCGAGCGCGCGGGAGATGCCCTCGACGCTCGCGAGTTCGTCGACGCTCGCGGCAACGACGCCGCGCAAGCCGCCGAAACGCGCGAGCAGCCGCTGCCGCCGCTTCGCGCCGACGCCTTCGAGCTCCTCGAGCCGCGACGTCTGCCTCGTCTTCGCCCGCTTCGCACGCATCCCGGTGATCGCGAAACGGTGCGCCTCGTCGCGGATCTGCGCGACGAGCATCAGCGCGGCGCTCTCCTTGCCCAACTCGAGCGGCGCGCGGCCGTCGGCGAAGATCAGCGTCTCGAGCCCGACCTTGCGCCCCTCGCCCTTCGCGACGCCGACGAGCATCGAGATATCCAGCCCAAGCTCGGAAAACACCTGGCGCGCGATCTCGACCTGGCCCCGGCCGCCGTCGATCAGCACGATGTTCGGCAGCCGGCCGGCCGACGCGGCCGCATGCACCGCGTTGCCGTCGATGCCGGCCGCTTCGTCGGCCGACGCCTCGGCGGCCGCCTCCTCGACCATCTTCTCGTAGCGACGCGTGAGCACCTGGCGCATCGCCGCGTAGTCGTCGCCGGGCGTGATTCCCGCGATGTTGTAGCGGCGGTACTCGGACGACTGCATCTTGTGATGGTGATAGACGACGCACGACGCCTGCGTCGCCTCGCCCATCGTATGGCTGATGTCGAAGCACTCGATGCGCAGCTGCGCGAGATCGTCGCTCTCGTAGCCGAGCACGTCGGCGAGCGAGCGAGCGCGCGCCTGCTGCGATCCCTGCTCGGACAACAGCCGCGCGAGCGCGAGGCGCGCGTTCTGCTCGGCCATCGCGAGCCACGCGCGCTTCTGGCCCTGCGGCTGCCGCACGAGCGCGACCTTGTGCCCCGCCTGTTCGACGAGCAGATCGATCAGCTCGCGATTCGCGATCGCGTGGCTCACGACGAGAATCGGCGGCACGCGGTTGCCGAGATAGTGCTGCGCGATGAACGCTTCGAGCACTTCGGTTTCGAGCGGCGCGGCGTCGGCGTCCGCGTCCTGCGATGCGGCGGTAACGCTGTCGGGCTCAGACGGCGCGGCGGCTTCGCGCGCATCGGCCTCGCCCCGCGCGCCGGCGCTCGCGTCCGCGCTTCGCTCGACATCGCCTTCGGCCCGCGCGCGCGTGGGCTGCGCCGAGCGATCGTCCGCGCGCGCCGCGGCCGCCGCATTTGCCACCCCATTTGCCGCCGCATCGCCCGCAAGCCGCGCTTGCGCGGGCGATTCCGCCGCGTCCCGCGCGTCGTCGCCCGCCCCTTCGCCGGCGTGCGCGTCGACGCCGCCCGCGAGGGCGAGCGCGGTCTCGACATGCGTCGGGAAATACGCCTTGTCGCCGAGATGCCGGCCGCCGCGCACCATCGCGAGATTCACGCACACCCGGCCGCCCTGCGCGACGACGGCGAGGATGTCGACGTCGCTGTCGCCGCCGACGTCGATCGCCTGCTGATGCAGCACCTTCGCAAGCGAGCTCATCTGGTTGCGCACGGCCGCCGCCTGCTCGAACTTCAGCTCGGCCGCGAACGCATGCATCTTCCGCTCGAGCTCGCCCATCACCTCGCCCTGCCGGCCGAGCAGGAAGCGCGACGCGTTGTCGACGTCGCGCGCGTAATCCTCCTCGCCGATCGCGCCGACGCACGGCGCCGAGCAGCGGCCGATCTGGTGCAGCAGGCACGGACGCGTGCGGTTGCTGAACACCGAGTCCTCGCAGGTGCGCAACTGAAACACGCGCTGCAGGATCTGGATGCTCTCGCGCACCGCCCATGCGCTCGGAAACGGCCCGAAGTACTGGTTCTTCTTGTCGACCGCGCCCCGGTAGTACGCCATCCGCGGAAACCGATGGCCCGTGAGCTTCAGGTACGGATACGACTTGTCGTCGCGAAACAGGATGTTGTAGCGCGGCGCGAGCGCCTTGATCAGGTTGTTCTCGAGCAGCAGCGCCTCGGCCTCCGAGCGCGTGACCGTGGTCTCGATGCGCGCGATGCGCGTGACCATCATCGCGATGCGCGGCGACAGCTGCGTCTTCGTGAAGTAGCTCGACACGCGCTTTTTCAGGTCGCGCGCCTTGCCGACGTACAGCACCGCTTCCTGCGCGTCGTAATATCGGTAGACGCCGGGCAGGTGCGGCAGTTGGGCGAGGATCGGCTTGGGTTCGAAACGGGATTCGGATGCGTCGGGGGATGTCATGCTCAATGCGGGTGCGAGGGGCGCGCGCGAACAAGGTCATTTAGAATCGCCAGTGTAGAGCATTCGCCGCGCGCGAACGCGGCCCGGCCGCCGCCGCGCGTCCGCGCCTCGTGCGCGCCGCGCCGGTTATGCGCCGGTCGCGCGCCTGTTTTCAAGTCGATTCGCGCGCCGATCGGCGCTTCATTCGCTTCATTCGCTTCGCCCAGATCAAATGACGTCGTCCGCCCCTCTTCCCCCGCCCGCGTCCGCGCCCGCCGACACCGCGCCGTCCCCGCAAACGGCAAGCCCGATCGCGTGCGACATCTTCTGCGCGGTCGTCGACAACTTCGGCGACATCGGCGTGTGCTGGCGCCTCGCGCGCCAGCTCGCGGCGGAGCACGGCTGGCAGGTGCGACTCTTCGTCGACGACCTCGCGACGTTCGCGCGCCTGCAGCCGGCCGCGTTGCCCGACGCCGCGCGGCAGACCGTCGACGGCATCGTCGTCGAGCACTGGCGCGCGCCCGCGCACGCGGGCGACACGCTCGAGATCGCCGACGTCGTGATCGAGGCGTTCGCGTGCGAGCTGCCGGGCGCGTACGTCGCCGCGATGGCGCGCCGCGCGCGGCCGCCCGTGTGGCTCAACCTCGAATACCTGAGCGCCGAAGACTGGATCGGCGACTTCCACCTGCGCCCGTCACCGCACCCGCGCTACCCGCTGACGAAGACGTTCTTCTTCCCCGGCCTCGGCCCCGGCACGGGCGGCGTGCTGAAGGAGCGCGATCTCGACGCGCGCCGTGCGGCGTTCGAAGCCGACGGCGACGCGCGCCGCGCATGGTGGCAAAACGTCGCGTGCGCGCCGATGCCGGGCCCGGACGCAACCGTCGTGTCGCTCTTCGCGTACGAGAACCCGGCGCTCGATGCGCTGCTCGAGCAATGGCGCGACGGCGGCGAGCCGGTCGTGCTGCTCGTGCCCGAGGGCCGGATCTCGGCGCGCGTCGCGCGCTTCTTCGGGGCCGGCGCGTTCGGCGCCGGCGCGCATGCGGCGCGCGGCAGCGTCGCCGCGCACGGTCTCGCGTTCGTCGCGCAGCCCGACTACGACCGGCTGCTGTGGGCGAGCGACGTGAACTTCGTGCGCGGCGAGGATTCGTTCGTCCGCGCGCAATGGGCGCGCCGGCCGTTCGTCTGGCAAATCTATCCGCAGGCCGATGACGCACATCTGCCGAAGCTCGACGCGGCGCTCGCGCACGTCACCGCACGCGTCGATCACGCGACGCGCGCGGCGACCGAGCGCTTCTGGCATGCATGGAACGGCGCGGGCGCGCCCGACTGGGCCGACTTCTGGCGGCACCGCGCGGCGCTCACAGCGCGCGCGGCGAGCTGGGCGGACGAGCTCGCGGCCGTCGGCGACCTCGCCGGAAATCTGGCGAATTTTGCAAAAACTCAGTTAAAATAAGCGGTTATCCAATGGCTGACCACGCAAGCGCGTCCGTTCCCGGCGCGACGCTTCAGGATAAAGGGGGCCGCCAGTCCGGCCGCGGCCGATCGCGCATGCGATCGCCGGGCTTGCCGGATCGAGCCCGCTTGCGCCGTTAGCCGTTGAGCAACGCTCAGGCAAATTCTCTCGTTCAGGATAGTTTTAGTTATGAAAACCGCACAGGAACTCCGCGTAGGCAACGTCGTGATGGTCGGCAACGACGCATGGGTCGTCTCGAAGACCGAATACAACAAGTCGGGCCGCAACGCCGCCGTCGTCAAGATGAAGCTGAAGAACCTGCTGACGAACGCAGGCCAGGAATCGGTCTACAAGGCGGACGACAAGTTCGACGTCGTCGTGCTCGACCGCAAGGAAGTGACGTACTCGTACTTCGCGGACCCGATGTACGTGTTCATGGACGCCGACTACAACCAGTACGAAGTCGAAGCGGAAATGATGGGCGACGCGCTCAACTACCTCGAAGACGGCATGGCATGCGAAGTCGTGTTCTACAACGAGAAGGCGATCTCGGTCGAACTGCCGACGATCCTCGTTCGCGAGATCACGTACACGGAACCGGCCGTCAAGGGCGACACGTCGTCGGGCAAGGTGCTGAAGAACGCGAAGCTCTCGACGGGCTTCGAGTTGCAAGTGCCGCTCTTCTGCAACACCGGCGACAAGATCGAAATCGACACCCGCACCAACGAGTACCGCAGCCGCGCGTAAGCGCCGATTGCGCCTGCCGGTTGAACAAAGCGCCCCACGGGGCGCTTTTTGTTTATTCGACGTCGCTTATTGCATAAAGGCGCCGCATCATAAACAATGTTTTTGAGGAAGCGCTGACGGGATTCAATTTGTATCATCCGTAACTGTTTTATAGTCGATAACAAATACCGTACGCCAAGTGTGCGATGGGGCATAAAATTCATTTCTCATCCCGAAATGGGGGCTGTACGCCTGTCCTGCCGATGGACCGGTCTTTCAACTCGCGCACACCATGCCACTCGCCCTGATTGTCGAAGACGATCCCAATAGCTTATCCGGCCTGACCGCGCTTCTTGCCGCGGACGGCTTCTCGGTCGATACGGCGACATCGCTCGCCGAGGCGCGCGGCGCCCTCGCCCGGTCGATTCCCGACGTCGTCCTCGTCGACCTGAACCTGCCCGACGGCAGCGGCTTCGACCTGCTGCAGAACCTGCCGCAACAACAGCCGAACGGCTCGCTGCCGGTGATCGTGCTGACCGGCAACGCGACCGTCGAGAGCGCGATCGAAGGGTTGCGGCACGGCGTCTGGGATTACCTGCTGAAGCCCGTCAACATCCCCCGGCTGCGCAGCCTGCTCGCGCGAATTCCCCGCCCGTACGAACTGATCGAGGAAGTGCAGGCGCTGCGCGCGTCGCTGCGCCGACTCGGGCGCTTCGGTTCGCTCGTCGGGCGCAGCGACGCGATCCAGCACGTCTACGACATGATCGAGCACAACGCGCGCACCGAAACCGCGGTGCTGCTGTGGGGCGAGCCCGGCACCGGCAAGGAAGCGGCCGCGCGCACGCTGCACGAGCTGAGCCGCCGCCGCAAGGGCCCGTTCGTCGCGTTCGATTGCCGCGCCGCCGTGCAATCGCCGCGCAACATCGAGACCAACGGCCGCGCGATCGAAAGCATGCTGCTCGGCCGCGAGCGCGGCGCGTACACGGGCGTCGAGCGGCGCGACCCCGGCCTCTTCGAGCAGGCGAGCGGCGGCACGCTGTTCCTCGAGGAAATCACCGCGCTGCCGCTGCCGCTGCAGGAGGCGCTGTTGCGCGCGCTCGATTCGCAGAACTTCATGCGCGTCGGCGGCACGACGGAAATCGCGAGCGACTTCCGGCTGATCGCGACGACGCGCCGCCCCGCGCGCGAAGCGGTCGCGAACGGCACACTGCGCGAGGATCTTTGGCTGCGCCTCGACGCCGCATCGATCGGCCTGCCGCCGCTGCGCGAGCGTGACGACGACGTCGTCGTCATGGCCGAGGCGTTCGTCGACGATCTGAACCGCGACGCGCGCGCGGCGGGCCTGAACATCACCGACAAGCGAATCGCGCCCGCCTTCATCCGCGAATGCCTCGCATACGACTGGCCCGGCAACGTGCGCGAGTTGCGGGAGCGCGTGCGCATCGCATACGACCAGTCGGGCGATTTCATCGAAACGCTGCGCGCGGGCGACGCATATCCGCAGCCCGGCGCGGCGCTGAACGGCAGCAGCGTGCAGGTGCGCGTCGGCACGCCGCTCGCCGACGTCGAGGATCTGCTGATCCGCGCGACGCTCGACGCGGTCGGCGGCACGCGCCACCGCGCGGCGACGCTCCTCGGCATCAGCCCGAAGACGCTCTACAACAAGCTGCAGCGAATGAAGATCGGCTGACGCCCGGCCGACATCGAAGCGGGGCGGCCGCGCGCCGCCCTCGCCTGTTTCAAGTCAAGCGAACGTGCTGCGCAACAGTTCCTGCGCGCTCAGATAGCGCGGCTCACGCATCAGCTTGCGCCATTTGAGCGCCTTGCCGCGCGGGCGCATCTGCTTGATCCGCAGCAGCGATTCGTGCGACGTCGTCGTGCGCAGCTCGTCGAGCACCCGCTGCGCCGCATCCGGTTGATTGCACACAAGCACCATGTCGCAGCCCGCATCGAGCGCGGCCTGCGCCGCCTGCGCGAGCGTGCCGCCTTCGCGCGCGGCTTCCATCGACAGATCGTCGCTGAACACCGCGCCCGGGAAACGCAGCCGGCCGCGCAGCACGTCCTGCAGCCATACGCGCGAGAAGCCCGCCGGCTTCGAATCGACCTGCGTGTAAATCACGTGCGCCGGAATGACGGCCGACAGCGACAGCCCGAGCCAGTCGTACGGCGCCGCATCGTTCGCGAGGATCTCGTCGAGCGGGCGATCGTCGATCGGCAGCGCGACGTGCGAATCGGCCTCAGCGAAGCCATGACCGGGAAAATGCTTGCCGCAGTTCGACATCCCGGCAAGCGCAAGCCCGTGATTCAGACTCTTCGCAAGCAGCGCGACGACGCGCGGATCGCGATGGAGCGCGCGATCGCCGATCACCTTCGAGCGGCCGTAGTCGAGGTCGAGCACGGGCGTGAAACTCATGTCGATGCCGCACGCGCGCAGCTCGGACGCGAGCACGTAGCCCGTCGCGGTCGCCGCCTTCGTCGCGTGCAGCACATCCTTGTCCCACAGCTCGCCGAGCCGGCGCATCGCCGGCAGCACGGTGAAGCCGTCGGTGCGAAAGCGCTGCACCCGGCCGCCCTCGTGATCGACCGCGATCAGGATGTCGTCGCGGATCGCCCGGATCGCGTCGGTCAGCGCGACGAGCTGCGCGCGGCTTTCGAAGTGGCGCGCGAACAGAATCACGCCGCCCGTCTGTGGATGCGCGAGACGGCGCGCGTCGTCACGCGTGAGCGTCGTGCCGACGACGTCGAGCATCACCGGACCGGGGGGCAGTTTCATCGAATCAGCGTCCTTGCGGAGAATGGATCAGGAAGCGGCGCCCGAGCGCGCGGCGACCACGTCGTCGGGCGCTTCGGCGACGACGAACGTGACCGCGTAATCACGCTCGTCGCTCACCGTCACGCGCGCGGTGATGCCGCGCGCGTCGAGCCACTCGGCGAGCCCGCCCGACGCGACGACGTAAGGCTCGCCGCTCGGCCGGTTGAGCGTCTGCAGCGCGCGCCACGTCATCGGCCAGTGCATGCCGAGGCCGATCGCCTTCGAGAACGCTTCCTTCGCGGAAAAGCGCGTCGCGAGAAACGCGATGCCGCGCGCCTCGGAGCGCGCGCGCCGCGCATGGAACACACGCAGCTCGTCGGGACCGAGCACCTTCTCGGCGAAGCGCCCGCCCGTGCGCTCGAGCACGGCGGCGATGCGGCTCACCTGCGCGAGATCGGTGCCGATGCCGTAGATCGCCATGCGCGTCAGCGGCCGCCGTGCAGCGCGGCGACGCGCGCGGCGACCATGATCGCCTTCATCTCGCGCACCGCGTTGTCCCAGCCCGCGAACACCGCGTGCGCGACGATCGCGTGCCCGATGTTCAGCTCGGCGATGCCGGGCAGCGCGGCGATCGCCTGCACGTTCGTGTAGTGCAATCCGTGGCCCGCATTCACCTTCAGCCCGAGCGCGATGCCGGCGTCGACGCCCGTCGCGATCCGCTCGAACTCGCGCTGCTGCTCGGCCGTGTCGTGCGCGTCCGCATAGCGGCCGGTGTGCAGCTCGATCACGGGCGCGCCCGTTTCGTGCGCGGCGCGGATCTGCGCATCGTCCGGATCGATGAAGAGCGACACGCGCACGCCCGCGTCCGCGAGCTGCTTGCACGCGGCGCGCACCGCGTCGAAATGCCCGACGACGTCGAGGCCGCCTTCCGTCGTCAGCTCCGAGCGCTTCTCCGGCACGAGGCAGGCGTCGTGCGGCCGGACCTCGCATGCGATGTCGAGCATCTCCGGCGTCACCGCGCACTCGAGATTCATCCGCGTCTTCACGAGCGGACGCAGCGTGCGCACATCCGCATCGACGATGTGCCGGCGGTCTTCGCGCAGATGCAGCGTGATCGCGTCCGCCCCCGCGTCCTCGGCGGCGAGCGCCGCGCGCACGGGGTCCGGATACGCGGTGCCGCGCGCGTTGCGCAGCGTTGCGACGTGGTCGATGTTCACCCCCAGTTCGATGGCGGTGGGCGTTGTCAGGAAGAAGCTCATAGGTTTTGCAGGTCGATCAGGATCTGACGCGTGGCGAGCGGCGTGCCGCCCAGATAGGTGTTGAGCAGAAAGCGCATCAGCGTCTTGCTTTGCGCAACGGTCTGCGCCCGATGGTAATCGTCCTCTTCCATGTCGAGCAACGTCTGGCCGGCGATCACGGGCCAGTGCGGCGGTACGTCGCTGTCCGCATCGCGCACGCCCCGCTCCGGATCGAACACGTAGAGCTTGCCGGGCTCGACCGCACGCCGCGCGACGGTGCGCTTCAGCGTCATCGCATAGCCCGTCTCGCGCAGGAGCACGCGCTCGAACGAGCGCAGCACCTGCACGGGCGGCTCACCGTGCGCGAGACGCGTAAGCGTGACGAGATAGTGCTGAAAGAGCGGCGGATGCGGGTCCTCGCGCGCGCAGAATTTGACGAGCAGTTCGTTCGCGTAGAAGCCGCACAACAGCGCGTCGCCCGCGAGCGGCAGCATGCCGCCCACCCATTCGGCGCCCGTCAGCGTGCGCAGCTCCGACTTGCCGGACCACGACAGCGACAGCGGCTGGAACGTCTGCAGCACGCCGCGCAGCGCCGAATGCGGGCGCTTCGCGCCCTTCGCGACGAGCGCGATGCGGCCGTGATCGCGCGTCAGCACGTCGATGACGAGGCTCGTCTCGCGGTACGGATAGCTGTGCAGCACGAACCCCGGCTGCTCGGCGATCCGGAATTCGGACGTGCGCGGCACGGTGCGGCGCGGCTTGCGCGCCGGCTTGTTGGCGGCCGGCGCGCCGGGTGCGGGCGGCACGGCGAAGGGTTGCGGGTCGGCGTCGGCCTCGTCGGTCATCCCGACATCGGACGTCCCGTCATTCGTACCCATAGGCGCGCAGCCCCGCTTCGTTGTCCGCCCAGCCGCTCCTCACCTTGACGAAAGTCTCGAGATAGACCGGGCCGTCGAACAGCTTCTCCATGTCCTGCCGCGCCTCGGTGCTGATCTGCTTGAGCTTCGCGCCCTTCTTGCCGATCACCATCGCCTTGTGCGAATCGCGTTCGACGAGGATCGTCGCGAACACGCGCGTGAGCCGCCCCTCCTCCTCGAACTTGTCGATGACGACGGTGCTCGTATAGGGCAGCTCGTCTCCCGTCCAGCGGAACACCTTCTCGCGCAGGATCTCGGCCGCGAGGAAGCGCGAGCTGCGGTCGGTCAGGTCGTCTTCGCCGTAGATCGCGTCGCCTTCCGGCAGATACGGCTTGATCGTGTTCATCAGCCGCTGGATGTCTTCCGGATGCTTGGCCGACAGCGGCACGATCTCCGCGAACTCGCGCAGCTCGCCCATCTTCTGGAAGAAAGGGTACAGCGTGTCCTTGTCGGATACGCGGTCGAGCTTGTTCGCGACGAGCAGCGTCGGCGTGCCGGGCGGAATCAGGTCGAGCACCTTCTGATCGTCGGGGCCGAAGCGGCCCGCCTCGATCACGAACAGGATCGCGTCGACCGACGTGAGCGTCGACGTCACCGCGCGGTTCAGCGACCGGTTGAGCGCGGTGCTGTGGCGCGTCTGGAAGCCGGGCGTGTCGACGAAGACGTATTGCGCGTCGTCGAGCGTGCGAATGCCGGTGATCCGGTGGCGGGTCGTCTGCGCCTTGCGCGACGTGATGCTGATCTTCTGGCCGACGAGCGCGTTCATCAGCGTCGATTTGCCGACGTTCGGACGACCGACGATCGCGATCATGCCGCAACGAAAACCGGTGGGAGCGGGTGCGTTCATATCAGGCTGCTGCTGGGTTCGGAAGCGGCCGCGCGACCGTGCGCGACCGCGGTGTCGATTGGAACGATGTCAATGACCCGCATCGGCCACGCGCACGGGCGCGGCGGCCAGATCGGGCTCGGCGGCCGATGACGCGTCGCGCGCGCGCGGCGGCCGATCGGCGGCCCCCGCGCAAACGCGCGCGGCGGCGTCCGGCTTTTCCGTCAGCGGCTCCGCCGTCTTGTCGGGCGTCTTTTCCGGAGCCGGGTCGGGCGATTTGTCCTGCGGCTTCTCGTGGCCCTTGTCCGGCGCCTTTTCCGCCGATTTCTCCTGCAACCTGTCCGTCGCCGGCGCGGGCTTCTCGGCCGGCTTCGCCGCACGCGGCTCGCCCTTGTCGGCGCCGTGCTCGACGTGTGCCGCGCGGATCATCGCGACGGGCGCGGTCCCGGGGGAACGGGCGGCCGAATCGTCGGCGTGCGCGGGCACGACGGGCGAAACGGCCGCGTGAGTTTGCGCGCCAGCCTTCGCGTCCGCCGAGGCCCTTGCCTCGGTCGCCCTCGAATCGTCCACGCGCGACTCCGCAACCTTCGGCTCGCCCTGCTTCGCGTCGCCCGACTTCGCGTCGACCGTGGCCCTCACATCGGCCGCCTTCGGCTCGACGCCTTTCGCTTCGCCGCCCGCCGTGCGGCCCGCGCCGCGCTCCTTGCGGTCCGGCGAACGCAGGTCGAGCGCCTCCTGCACGCCCTTCACGCCCGGCACGATCTCGGGCTCCATGTGCTTCGCGCCGCGCGCGCTCTTCGAGCGCTTCGGCTTCGCGGCAAGCATCGGCGCAACCGCCATCACCTCGTCGAGCGCCTTCTTCGCGGCGGCCTGCTCGGCCGCGCGACGGCTCGCGCCCGAACCCGACACCTTGATGTCCAGCTTCGGCACCGTGCACTCGACTTCGAACTGCTGATTGTGCGCCGCGCCATGCGTCGCGACGACGGTATAGGTCGGCAGCGCGATCTTATGGCCCTGCAAGTACTCCTGCAGCAGCGTCTTCGCATCCTTGCCGAGCGTGCGCGGATCGATGTGGTCGAGAATCGGCACGTACAGCCGCTTGATGACCCCTTGGGCGGCTTCGAAGCCGCCATCGAGGAACACCGCCCCGATGATGGCTTCGAATGCGTCCGCGAGGATCGACGGTCTTCGGAATCCGCCGCTGCGCAACTCGCCTTCGCCAAGCCGCAGGCCGTCCGAGATATTGAGGGCCTGAGCAATCTCGTACAGTGACTGCTGCTTGACGAGATTCGCCCGCACGCGCGACAAATCGCCTTCGTCCAGCTTGCTGAAGCGCTGAAACAAAAGGGCGGCCACCGCGCAATTCAGAACGGAATCGCCGAGAAACTCGAGCCGTTCGTTATGCGTGGCACTGTGACTGCGATGGGTCAAAGCCTGGCGCAGCAATTCCGCATTGCGAAATTCGTAGCGCAGCCGGCTTTCCAACTGGGATAGGGGCATGGACAGGAGTATAACGCGGGCGCCGCGTCGGTCGGGAAACGCGACCTGGCGCAAAAAGGCGTGACGAGGCGGTGTTGCCGCCGGTTCTGCGAGCAGTTCGGCGACACGCCGCGCAGCCCGCGCGCGGCGTGTCGCAACGTTCGCTGCGGCTCAGTTGAACGAGCCGATGCGCTTCAGATCGCTGAAATTCATCCAGATGAAGAACGCGCGGCCGACGATGTTCTTGTCCGGCACGAAGCCCCAGTAGCGGCTGTCGGCGCTGTTGTCGCGATTGTCGCCCATCATGAAGTAGTGGCCGGGCGGCACCTTGCAGACGACGCCGCGGCTGTCGTACTGGCAGTTGTCGCGATACGGATAGTCGTCCGCGCCCATCACGAACGGCGGCACCGACGGATTGTTCAGGATCGCGTTCTTGCGCGTGCCGAGCGTTTCCTCAAACTGCTTCGCGTAGTTCATCCGCTCTTCGTCGAAGTAATCCGACAGCGGCGTCTCGGGCACGGGCTGGCCGTTGATCGTGAGCTTCTTGTCCTGATATGCGACCGTGTCGCCCGGCAGGCCGATCACGCGCTTGATGTAATCGACCGATTCGTCCTTCGGATAGCGGAACACGACGACGTCGCCGCGCTCGAGCGGACGGCCTTCGGTGATCTTCTGATTCGTGATCGGCAGACGCAGGCCGTAATCGAACTTGTTGACGAGGATGAAATCACCGACGAGGAGCGTCGGCACCATCGAGCCCGACGGAATCTTGAACGGCTCGACGACGAACGAGCGCACGACGAACACGACGAGAATCACCGGAAAGAAGCTCGCGGTGTACTCGAGCCACCACGGCTGGCGCAGCTTTTCGTCACGCAGGCGCGCGCGCGTCTGCGGCGCGTTCTCGTCGGCGAAGCGTTCGCCGATCCGCTCCTGCTGGCGATCGAACTCGGCGATCGCCGCGTCCGCCGCCTTCTTCCTCTGCGGCAGGAAAACCAGTTTGTCCAGCACCCATGCGATGCCCGTCACGACGACGAGCACAAAAAGGATCAACGCAAAATTCATAGAGGATCAGTCCTGTTATTTGTCTTCGACTCGCAAGATCGCCAGGAACGCCTCCTGCGGGATCTCGACCGAACCCACCTGCTTCATTCGTTTTTTGCCTTCCTTCTGCTTTTCGAGCAGTTTCTTCTTACGCGTGATGTCGCCGCCGTAGCACTTCGCGAGCACGTTCTTGCGCAGCGCCTTGATGTTCTCGCGCGCGATGATATGCGCGCCGATCGCCGCCTGGATCGCGACGTCGTACATCTGGCGCGGAATGATCTCGCGCATCTTCGCCGCCACTTCGCGGCCTCGATACTGCGACTGCGAACGGTGAACGATGATCGACAGGGCATCGACCTTGTCGCCGTTGATCAGCATGTCGACCTTCACGACGTCGGACGTCCGGTATTCCTTGAACTCGTAGTCCATCGACGCGTAACCGCGCGACACCGACTTCAGCCGATCGAAGAAGTCGAGCACGATTTCCGCCATCGGGATCTCGTACGTGAGCTGCACCTGCCGGCCGTGGTATTGCATGTTGATCTGCGTGCCGCGCTTTTGCTCGCACAGCGTGATCACCGAGCCGACGTAATCCTGCGGCATGTACAGGTTGACCGTCACGATCGGCTCGCGAATCTCGGCGATCCGCGCGGGCTCCGGCATCTTCGCCGGGTTCTCGACCATGATCGTCGCGCCGTCGCTCTGCACGACCTCGTAGACGACCGTCGGCGCGGTCGTGATGAGATCCATGTCGAACTCGCGCTCGAGCCGCTCCTGCACGATCTCCATGTGCAACAGCCCCAGGAAGCCGCAGCGGAAGCCGAAGCCGAGCGCCTGCGACACTTCGGGCTCGTACTGCAGCGACGCGTCGTTCAGCTTCAGCTTCTCGAGCGATTCGCGCAGCGCGTCGTACTGATTCGCCTCGACGGGATAGAGGCCCGCGAACACCTGCGGCTTCACTTCCTTGAAGCCCGGCAACGGCTCGGGCGCGGACTTCGTCGCGTGCGTGACCGTGTCGCCGACCTTTGCGGCCGTCAGTTCCTTGATGCCGGCGATGATGAAGCCCACCTGCCCCGCCGACAGCGATTCGAGATTGCGCGACTTCGGCGTGAACACGCCGACGTGCTCGACCGAATACTGCGCATCGGTCGCCATCAGCTTGATCTTTTCCTTCGGGCGCAGCGTGCCGTTGACGATGCGCACGAGCATCACGACGCCGACGTAGTTGTCGAACCACGAATCGATGATGAGCGCCTGCAGCGGCGCATCGGGATCACCCTTCGGCGGCGGCACCTTCGCGATCAGCGATTCGAGCACATCCTCGACGCCCAGGCCCGTCTTCGCGCTGCAGCGCACCGCGTCCATCGCGTCGATGCCGATCACGTCCTCGATCTCGGCGATCGCGTTCTCCGGGTTCGCGGCCGGCAGGTCGATCTTGTTGAGGACGGGCACCACTTCGACGCCGAGCTCGATCGCCGTGTAACAGTTCGCGACCGTCTGCGCCTCGACGCCCTGGCTCGCGTCGACGACGAGGAGCGCGCCCTCGCACGCGGACAGCGAGCGGCTCACTTCGTACGAGAAATCGACGTGCCCCGGCGTGTCGATGAGATTCAGGTTGTAGACCTTGCCGTCGCGCGCGCGATAGGTGAGCGCGGCGGTCTGCGCCTTGATCGTGATGCCGCGCTCGCGCTCGAGATCCATCGAGTCGAGCACCTGCGATTCCATCTCACGGTCGGACAGGCCGCCGCAAAGCTGGATGATGCGATCCGCGAGCGTCGACTTGCCGTGGTCGATGTGCGCGATGATCGAGAAGTTGCGAATATGATCCATTCAGTGCCGATCAAGCGAAAAAGGCGCGCTCGACGACCGCGGAGCACGCCTTGTAAGTCGGTGAAAAAACGGCTTATTTTAGCCGAAAAGGCCCGCCAGGGGCGGCATTTTGGACGTTGGGACGTCCGCCCCGGCCGGCGATCCGCCGCGCGGCCGTTCGATCGGCGCGGCAAGTCCCCAGGCACGAGCGGCGGCGAGACGGCCGCTCCGCCCTTGCGCGCCATTCACCGCATGGCGCTTCACGCCCCGCGCCGCGCAAGCGCCGCCCTGACCCGCGTCTCGTCGAACCGGTGCCGGCATACTTCGACGCCGTCGAGCAGCAGCACCGGCACGTCCTCGTCATAGCGCGCGACGAGCGCCGGATCCGCATCGATGTCGACATAGTCGACGCTCGCCGAGCATTCGGCCGCCACGGGCGCGAGCGCATCGCGCATGTCGTCGCACAAATGGCACCAGCCGCGGCCATACAGCGTGAAACGCGCGGCGGCGATCACTTCTGGCGCGGCCGGATCGGGATGAACTGCGTGTTGTCGCCGCGCCGCACGAGCACCGCGACCGCGCGCTGAGGATCGAGCTTCGACGTCACGTCGACGAACTGCTTCGCGCTCGAGATGTCGACGTCGCCGACGCGCAGCACGATATCGCCGCGCTGCAGCCCCGCGCGCGCGGCCGGGCCGTCGACCGCGTCGATCTGCACGCCGTTGCGCAGCTTGAGCGTCTTCAACTGCTCGGGCGACAGATCGCTGACCGCCAGGCCGAGCGCGCTGCTGCGCGGCTTCTGCTGCGGCGCCTGGCGGCTGCTTGCCTTCGCGATCTTGTCGGCCGGGAATTCCGCGATCGTGATCGGCAAATCGCGCGACTGCCCCTTGCGCCACACCGTCACCGTCGCCTTCGTGCCCGGCTTCGTGTCGCCGACCATGCGCGGCAGATCCGACGCCGTTTCGACCGAACGGCCGTTGAACTTCAGGATGATGTCGCCCGGCTGGAGGCCCGCCTTGTCGGCCGGACCGCCCGACTCGACGCTGCTGACAAGCGCGCCTTCGGCCTTCGGCAAACCGATCGAATCGGCGACTTCCTTCGTCACCTCGCCGATCGCGACCGCGATCCGGCCGCGCGTGACCTTGCCCGACGCTTTCAGCTGCTCGGCGACGCGCATCGCCTCGTCGATCGGAATCGCGAACGAGATCCCCATGAAACCGCCCGTGCGGCTGTAGATCTGCGAGTTGATGCCGATCACCTCGCCCTGCATGTTGATGAGCGGGCCGCCCGAGTTGCCGGGGTTGACCGCGACGTCCGTCTGGATGAACGGCAGATAGTCGCCGGTGTTGCGGCCCTTCGCGCTGACGATGCCGGCCGTGACCGTGTTGTCGAGACCGAACGGCGAACCGATCGCGACGACCCATTCGCCGACGCGCACGCGGTTCGAATCGCCGATCGCAACGGTCGGCAGGCTCGACGCGTTGATCTTCACGATCGCGACGTCGGTGCGCTCGTCGACGCCGATGAGCTTCGCCTTGAATTCGCGCTTGTCGGTGAGCGTCACGTAGATCGTGTCCGCGTCGTCGACGACATGCGCGTTCGTCATCACGTACCCGTCCGGCGACAGGATGAAGCCCGAGCCGACGCCGCGGTTCTGCTCGGTGTCCGGTGCGTCGGGCGCGCTCGGCGCATTCTTCTGCCCGCCCGGCGGCTGCGGCAGCGGAATGCCGAAGAAGCGGCGGAAGAACTCCGACATGTCGCCGTTGTCGAGGCCGGGCGGCAGCGCGCCGCGCGTATCGGCCGGCACGTTCGCCGTCGTCCGGATGTTGACGACGGCCGGGCCGACCCTCTCGACGAGGTCCGCGAAATCGGGCAAACCGGCGCGCGTCGTGGGCGCGGCGCCCGTGGCGGCAGGCGCGGTCGTGACATTCGAAGCCGCCGTCGCCGATTGCGCGGCAAGCGGCGTCAAGGCCGTCACCGCCGCAGCGACGAGCCAGGTGCGCAGCGAGGGATTCATCATGTCGGAAACCGAGAGGTTACTTGGAAGCCTTGTATTCTATGGCAGACGCGAACTGCTGCAACGTCGCGGGAGGCGCTTCGCCGAGAACCGTGATCCAGAAATCGCCGCGGCGCTTGACGAGCACGTGCGTCGCGCCCGTGCCGCCCGCCCCTTCCTTGCGGCTGTTCTTCTCGGCGGGTTCGATGAAGACCGAGATCGTCGCGAGGCCGTCGGTGAACACGGCCTGATCGACGGGAATCGGCGGATCGTTCGCGTCGCGCGCGGCCATCGGACGGCGCACTTCGCGGATCTTGCGGAAGCCCGCGACGGTCGGCGCGATCTGCCAGCCCTGCGCCTCGATGTCGACGGGCGACACGGGCGGCCGAACGACGGTCCAGCCGCCGAGATGGCGCATGCCGGCCGCGATCGTGGTTTTCTGGCTCGGCCCCGCGGCGCCGAGCTGCAGTTGCGAGAAGGCGATCTGCTCGAGCACGCGATCGTCGGCGTCGAGCGTCTGCGAACGCAGCAGAAGCCCCGTCTTCGCATCGGTCCACAGCTTGTACGCGAAGCGATACGCATCCTTCGGCACGAGCTCGACGACCTGCGCGTCGAGGCCCGCGACGCGGTCGCGCCCGAGCGACTTCGGCTCGTAGACGGACAGCACCTGCTCGCCGCTCGCGCCGAGCAGCGCGGGGAACGAATCCTTGTTCTGGCGGCGCTCGACGACGCAAAGCCGCCGCTCGGGCACGAACGTATAGAGATCGTCGTTGTGACGCAGCAGCTTGCGCGGCTTGCCATCGAGGCTCTCGACGCGCTCGTATTCGCCGTCGCCTTTCGACGCGACATGGACGATCCGCGACGATTGCACGTACGCGCCGCGTTGATAGACGAACGTCCCTTCGTAGTTCTGCTGCTGCGCGGCCAGCTGGATGCGATCAAGCCACTCGGCGGCTTGGCGCCGGGTGGCCACGGGATCGTCGGGCTGCTGCGCGGAGACGGGGGACTGGACGGACAACAGCGCGGCCGCGCATAGCAGCAGCGCCGGCAGCCGTCTCCAACCGAGAATGGCTTGATTCAACTGCAACGTCCGCATCGGGTTTATTGGCCTTGCGTGGTGACCGCTGTACGAATGACCGGCATCGAACCCGTCACGACGGGCTGTTGCGCGAATTGCTGATGCGCTTCGAGATATTGATCGAGGCTCGCGTCACGAATGATGTTCGCGTCCTGCGCGCCCGTCTGCGCAGCCGCCACGCGTTGCAGCGGGCCTTGTTGCGCGGGGCTCACCGACGCGACCTGCACGGCGCCCGGCGCGCCGACGCCCTGCATCTGCGGCACGACGATCCACGTCAGCGTTGCCGCGGCGGCGGCGACAGCGAACGCGGGCACGACGCGGCGGCGCAGCGCCAGCAGCCGGCGCGCGACGGGTGCGGCCGCGGGCGCGAGCAGGTGCGGCTCGGCCGCGAGGCTCGCCGAGAAGCGGGCCATGAACGCGCTGCTCTCGGCGGGCTTGAGCGTGAGCTCATCGGAGCGCAGCGCGTCACCGATCACGTGATATTGCGCCCAGGTCGCGCGCTCGGCGTCGCCCAGCCCCGCGAGAATCTGTTTCAGCGAAAGGCCCTCCGGCGCTTCGCCGTCGACCAGAGCGGACATGCGCTCGCGTTGCGAGCACGCCTGCGACTGCATAGAGACCGACCCCATGATGCTCCCCATCTTGCACACACCCCGTCGTGACACACGACTCCGTAACTAGACCCCAAACCGCTTCGATTCGCCGCAGGCGCTTACCAGCGCCTGCCTTCCGGCGTATCGAGCAGCGGCCGCAATTTTGCCGCGATCGCCTCGCGGGCGCGGAAGATCCGCGAGCGAACGGTGCCGATCGGGCATCCCATCATCTCCGCGATCTCTTCGTAGCTCAGACCTTCGATCTCGCGCAGCGTGATGGCCGTTCGCAGCTCTTCCGGCAGCAACGCCATCGCGGCGTTGACCGTCTGGGCGATTTGCTTGCTCATCAACATCGACTCAGGCGTGTTGATATCCCTTAGTTGGTCGGCGTCGGAGAAAGTTTCAGCCTCTTCGGCGTCCGCGTCGGTGGACGTGGGCGCCCGGCGTCCCTGGGTCGCAAGGTAGTTCTTCGCGGTATTGACGGCAATCCGGTACAACCACGTGTAGAACGCCGACTCGCCGCGAAACTGCGGCAACGCGCGATACGCCTTGATGAACGCGTCCTGGGCCACGTCCTCGACCTCCGCGGGATCCCGCACGAGGCGCGAGATCAGCCGGATGATCTTGCGGTGGTATTTGGAGACCAGGAGTTCGAACGCCGCCTTGTCGCCATTCTGTACGCGTTCGACCAGCGCCTGATCGATTTCTTTTTCACTCACCTGACAAATCCGTAAACGAGGGAAGCAACGCGGAGCGCTATTGTAACGTTCCCGCTCGAGCCGCTCTGGGCGATTTCGACCGGAAACGGCCGGCCGCGCAAGCAGTCACGCCGCCGCGAGCGTCCCGCGCGCGGCGCGCCGGCCGAGCACGCAGAGCGCGCGGAACACGGGCGCGTCGACCGCGTCGGCCGGGATGACGAGCGGCGTCGCGCGCCGGCCGCGGCCCTGCACCGCCAGCACGACGAGCAGGTCGCTCCACTGCGTGCAGCCGGCGATCCGCCCGCGCGCGAGGAGTCGCCCATCGCGATCGAACGCTGCGAGCACGCCCGCGCCGGCATCGATGCGCAACGCAGCCGGCTGACGCTGCCCGCAGGCAGCCCGCGCGCGCAACGCGACGAGCGCTGCGGCAAGCCACGCGAGCATCGCCGCCCCGCCGCCGCCGAAAAGCGGCTCGGCACAAGTGTAGACGGCCGCGCCGGCAACCGGCACGAACAGCGCGCACGCGGCGCGCAGCCGCGCCGACGCGCGCAGCACGACGTGCTGCGCGCCTGCCGACATGGCGTGGAACGGCTCCGTCAAGCGACCCCGCATCAGACGCGCTTGAAGACCAGCGTGCCGTTAGTCCCGCCGAAGCCGAAGGAGTTCTTCAACGCGACATCGATCTTCATCTCGCGCGCTTCGTTCGCGCAATAATCCAGATCGCACGCGGGATCCTGGTTGAAGATGTTGATCGTCGGCGGCGACACCTGGTTGTGGACGGCGAGGACCGTGAACACCGATTCGAGCCCGCCCGACCCGCCGAGCAGGTGGCCCGTCATCGACTTCGTCGAGTTGACGACGATTTGCTTCGCGTGATCGCCGAACGCCCGCTTGATCGCGACCGTTTCCGCGACGTCGCCAAGCGGCGTCGACGTGCCGTGCGCGTTCAGGTAGTTGACCTGATCGACGTTGATGCCGGCGTTGCGCAGCGCGGCCAGCATGCAGCGTCGCGCACCGTCGCCATCCTCGAGCGGAGCCGTCATGTGATACGCGTCGCCGCTCATCCCGTAGCCCCCGATTTCCGCGTAGATCTTCGCGCCCCGCGCCTTCGCGTGCTCGTACTCCTCGAGCACCATCACGCCCGCGCCTTCGCCGAGCACGAAGCCGTCGCGGTCCTTGTCCCACGGGCGGCTCGCGGTCGCCGGATCGTCGTTGCGCTGCGACAGCGCGCGCGCCGCCGCGAAGCCGCCGATGCCGAGCGGCGACACCGTCGCCTCCGCGCCGCCCGCGATCATCACGTCCGCGTCGCCGTATTCGATGAGGCGCGCAGCTTCGCCGATGCAGTGCAGGCCGGTCGTGCAAGCGGTGACGATCGCCAGATTCGGGCCCTTGATGCCGAACTTGATCGACAGATGGCCGGACACCATATTGATGATCGACGCCGGCACGAAGAACGGCGAGATCCGGCGCGGGCCGCGGTTAAGCAGCTCGGTCTGCGTGACCTCGATCATCGGCAGCCCGCCGATGCCCGAGCCGACCACGACGCCGACGCGCTCCGCGTTTTCGTCGGTGACCTGGAAGCCGCTGTCCTGCATCGCCTGCATGCCGGCCGCGATCCCGTAATGGATGAACGTATCCATGTGGCGCGCTTCCTTCGCCGGGATGTAATCCTCGACGTTGAAGCCCTTCACCTCGCCTGCGAAGCGGGTCGAGAAGTTCGTCGCGTCGAACTTCGTGATATTGACGATGCCGGACTTGCCGGCCACGAGATTGGCCCAGCCGTCGGCAACATTATTGCCAACAGGCGAAATCAGCCCAAGGCCTGTAACAACAACACGACGGCGGCTCACGGTAACCTCTTTTCCATTGAATGACAAAAACAAAAGCCACAGCGGCCACAGGAACCACCCCTGCGAGCCCTGTGGCTGTTAGCTCGGCCGGCGAGAACGCCGACGCGATCGCGCATCCGGCGCAGCGTGTGCAAAAACTTGCAGACGACGCGCGTGTTACGCCTTGACGTTTGCGCGAGCGTAGTCGATCGCTTGCTGAACGGTCGTGATCTTCTCGGCTTCTTCATCCGGGATTTCCATGCCGAACTCGTCTTCGAGCGCCATCACGAGCTCGACCGTGTCGAGCGAGTCCGCGCCGAGGTCATTCACGAACGACGCTTCGTTCTTGATTTCAGCTTCGGCGACGCCCAGTTGCTCGGCGACGATCTTCTTCACGCGTTGTTCGATGTTGTCCATTACCCCTCCGAGGGAAAGTTCAGATTTACAAGTGCGCGCATTTTAACAGGTTTGATGCTGCCCAAAATGCGCGCCGGCTTTGCGGCCAGACAAGCGCCGATGCGCGGATGCGCATGCACGGCGCGGATGGTAAACGAATTCCGTTACGACATGAACATGCCGCCGTTCACGTGCAGCGTCGTGCCCGTGATATAGCCCGCCTGCGGCGACGCGAGGAACGCAACCGCATGCGCGATGTCCTCCGGGCTGCCCAGACGGCCGAGCGGAATCTGCGTCTTCAACGCGGCCTGCTGATCTTCCGGCAGGACCTTCGTCATGTCGGTGTCGATGAAGCCCGGCGCGACGCAGTTCACGGTGATGCCCCGGCTGCCGATCTCGCGCGCGAGCGCGCGCGTCATCCCCGCGACGCCCGCCTTCGCCGCCGCATAGTTGACCTGCCCCGGATTGCCCGCGGAGCCGACCACCGACGTGATGTTGACGATGCGTCCGCCGCGCGCCTTCATCATCGGACGCAGCACCGCACGCGACAGCCGGAACACGGCCTTCAGGTTCGTGTCGATCACGGCGTCCCACTCGTCGTCCTTCATCCGCATCGCGAGTTGATCCTGCGTGATGCCGGCGTTGTTGACGAGCACGTTCAGCGCGCCGAATTCCTTGAGCGTCGCTTCGACGAGCGCGTCGACCGCCGCCGCGTCGTTGACGTTCAGCACGGCGCCGCGGCCTTCGAGCCCGGCCTCCTTGAATGCGGCGCTGATGCCCTCGGCGCCCGCTTCGGTCGTCGCGGTGCCGATCACCGTTGCGCCGCGCCGCGCAAGTTCGAGCGCGATCGCGCGGCCGATCCCGCGCGACGCGCCGGTGACGATCGCGACTTGTTTGTCGAGAGTCTTGTCCATGCAGAGGTTCCGTGTTTCGGTTGAATCGGCAAGCTCGAGCGCTTGACGGCGTCAGGCGGCGAGCTTGAGCGCTTCGTCGAGCGACGCCGGATCGAACACCGACGCGCCGACCAGGTTGCTGTCGATACGCTTCGTGAGGCCGGCGAGCACCTTGCCCGGACCGCACTCGATCACGTGCGTCGCACCCTCGCGGGCGATGTGCCGCACGCACTCGACCCAGCGCACGGGGCCCGCCGCCTGCCGCACGAGCGCATCCTTGATCGCGGCGGGATCGGACACCACCGCGACGTCGATGTTGTTGACGACGGGAATCCGCGGCGTCTTCACGTCGACGTTCGCGAGATAGTCGCGCAGCTTGTCCGAGGCAGGCTTGAGCAGCGACGAGTGGAACGGCGCCGACACGGGCAGAGGCAGCGCGCGCTTCGCGCCCTTCGCCTTCGCGATCTCGCAGGCCATCTCGATGCCCGCCTTCGTGCCCGCGATCACGACCTGCGCGGGCGCATTGAAATTCACCGCTTCGACGACGCCCGCCGCCGACGCCTCGGCGCACACTGCGCGCACCGTATCGTCGTCGAGGCCGAGAATCGCCGCCATGCCGCCGACGCCGACGGGCACGGCCGTCTGCATCGCCTGCGCGCGAAAGCGCACGAGCGGAAGCGCGTCGCGAAACGCGATCGCGCCCGCGGCGACGAGCGCCGTGTATTCGCCGAGGCTGTGGCCCGCGACGATCGACGGCTGCGCGCCGCCCGCCTGCTGCCACGCGCGATAGCACGCATACGCGGCCGTCAGCATCACGGGTTGCGTATTCGTCGTCAGATTGAGTTCGTCGGCCGGGCCGTCGGCGATCAGCTTGCCGATATCCTGCCCGAGCGCATCAGACGCCTCGTCGAGCGTCTCGCGCACGACGGCGACATCGGCGAATGCATTGAGCATGCCGACCGATTGCGAGCCCTGGCCCGGAAAAACGAATGCAAATTTCATATCGTCCCCAATTGAATCGATTCGAGCGGCGCGCGCGAGCGGCGCGCCGATGGGATGCGCGAGACGTGCGGCTCAGTACCGGAAGACCGACGCGCCCCACGTGAAGCCGCCGCCGACGCCTTCGATCAGCACGTGCTGACCGCGCTTGATGCGGCCGTCGCGCACGGCGACGTCGAGTGCGAGCGGAATCGACGCGGCGGACGTGTTGCCGTGCTCGTCGACGGTGACGATCATGCGTTCCTGCGGCAGGCCGAGCTTGCGGCACGTGCTCGTCATGATACGGATATTGGCCTGGTGCGGAATCAGCCAATCGATCTGCTCCGGCGCGAGCGCCGCCTTCGACAGCGCTTCTACCGCGACCTTCTCGAGCACGTTCACGGCAAGCTTGAAGACGGCCTGACCGTCCATGTGCAGGAACGCGCTGCCCGCGATGACGCCGCGGTTCACGTTGCCCGGCGTGCAGAGGATGTTCGAGTAGCTGCCGTCCGCGTGCAGCGCGCTGCCGAGGATGCCCGGCTCTTCGGAAGCCGACAGCACGACGGCGCCCGCGCCGTCGCCGAACAGCACGCAGGTCGTGCGGTCCTTGAAGTCGAGGATGCGCGAGAACGTCTCCGCGCCGACGATGAGCGCCGTGCGATGCTGCCCCGTGCGGATGAAGCTGTCGGCCATCGCGAGCGCATACGCGAAACCCGAGCACACGGCCTGCACGTCGAATGCGGCGCCGCCGTTCTTGATGCCAAGCTTGTTCTGCAGCAGGCACGCCGTGCTCGGAAACACGAAATCGGGCGTCGACGTCGCGACAATGATGAGGTCGATCGACTGCGGATCGACATCGGCCGCCTCGATCGCGCGCTGCGCGGCGACGAACGCGAGATCGCTCGTCGTCACGTCGGGCGCGGCGAAGTGCCGCGCGTGAATGCCCGTGCGTGCGACGATCCACTCGTCGCTCGTCTCGATGCCGTCCTTCGCGAGACGATCGGCGAGTTCTTGATTCGTGACGCGGTCGGGCGGCAAATAGCTACCCGTGCCGAGCACGCGGGAATAGAGGGTCGATTGGGCCATTATGTCTTCGAGGAAAGCGCGGCGGAGGGCTCGGCTGGCTGGCCTGCGGACGGACTCGCCTGCCCCGCCCCGTCCGCGTCGCGACCGCTTTCGCCAAGCGGCGCGGCATTCTCCGCCATCGCTCGCGAAAGGCGCTCCAGCACGCCATTTTTGACGGCATCATACCCGCGTTTGATCGCCCACTCAAACGCGTACGCGTCGGCGGAACCGTGACTCTTGATGACGAGACTGCGCAGCCCCAGCAGCGCCGCGCCGTTGTACTGGCGATGATCGACGCGCTTCTTGAAGCGCAGCAGCACGGGCAGCGCGAGCAGCGCCATCAGCTTCGACAGCAGCGAGCGGCTGAACTCTTCCTTGATGATGTCGGCGAGCATCTGCGCGAGACCTTCGGACGTCTTCAATGCAACGTTGCCAACGAAGCCATCGCAGACGATCACGTCGACGGTGCCCTTGTAGATGTCGTTGCCCTCGACGTTGCCGCGGAAATTCAACGTGCTCGCGCGCAATAGCTCGCCGGCGCGCTTGATCGTTTCGTTCCCCTTGATGACCTCCTCGCCGATATTGAGGAGACCGATCGTCGGCCGCTCCTTGCCCTCGAGCGCCGCGACGAGCGCGTGCCCCATCTCGGCGAACTGCAGCAGGTGCTGCGGCTCGCAGTCGACGTTCGCGCCGAGGTCGAGCATCATCGTGTAGCCCGTCGGATTCGGCAGCGCGAACGCGATCGCGGGCCGCTCGATGCCGGGCAGCGTCTTCAGCACGTAGCGCGACACCGCCATCAGCGCGCCGGTGTTGCCGGCGGAGATGCACGCCTGCGCCTCGCCTTCCTTCACGTGATTGAGGGCCACGCGCATTGAAGAGTCCTTCTTCTTGCGCAGCGCCACTTCGACGGGATCGTCCATCGCGACCACTTCGGCGGCCGGCACGACGGACAGCGCAGGCTCGTCGAGCGCCTTGCACTTCTTGAGTTGCGCCCGGATCGCGCTTTCGATGCCGACGAGCATCAGGTGTGCATCGGGATGCGAGCGAACGAACTTGACTGCGGCGGGAACGGTCACGGACGGGCCGTGGTCGCCTCCCATGCAATCGATTGTGAGCTTTACAGTCATGGAATGCGACGAATTTCAGGCACAAAAAAGCGGCAGTTGAATGCCGCCTTTTTGTTGAGCCAGGAAAGTGTCAAAGCGAACCGGTTGTCGCGCGAGGTGCCCGAATGGCCATCAGACGCGCGTCACGGAGACGGAAACGCTTAGTCGTTCTTCGTCTTGACGACTTTCTTGCCGCGATAGTAGCCGTTCGGGCTGATGTGGTGACGCAGGTGCACTTCACCCGTGCTCGGCTCGACGGCGAGCGGCGCGCTCGTCAGGAAATCGTGCGAACGATGCATGCCGCGCTTCGACGGCGACTTCTTGTTTTGTTGAACTGCCATGACTAACTCCTAAAAATTTTCCGGATTCTAACACAGCCCGATCCGGCGCTTGCTACCCCGGCCCTGCGGCCTCACGCCTTCCCGCGCCCCAACTGCTTAGTGTTTGTCGCCGTCGCCGCCCTTTTTCAGCGCTTCGAGCGCCGCGAACGGATTCGGCCTGTCGCTTTCGCCCGCCGATTCGTCGGACGTATCGTCCGTATCGGCCGCGGGACCGCTCGCGCCCGATACGAGGCTTTCGTGCACCGCCGGACAGACTTCGTGCTTCGGCACGAGCGGCAGCGAAAGAAGCAACTCCTCTTCGATCAAGTCGACGAGATCGAACTGGCGCGAGCCGACGATCACGTCGATTTCCTCTTCGTCGAGCGGAAATTCCTCCGCCTCCTCTTCGGTGGCGACGACCCGATACACGACGTCGATATCGAACGGCTGCTCGTACGGCCTCATGCAGCGCTGGCATTCGAGCCATGCGGCGCCATGCAGCGCGAGCCGCAGATAGGGCTGCGCCCCCTCCGTGCCGTCGTCCTGCAGTTCGGGCTGCGTCGAGCCCTCCGCCTGCCACGTGAATACGGTATCGCGCTCTGGCGCGTCCGCCGGCACTTCGTTTAACATGCGCGGCAACTGCGAGAGCCGGACGGCGCCCGCGGCCTGCCGGGCGCTGCGCGCAAATTCGAACAGATCGATCGCGTGCGGATCGAGCGAAACCGCAGGCTTGCCTGAAGACGGGTTCATGTGCGCTCCTGCCTTATCAACCCTCGGTGCAACTCGTTCGTGCAGCGGATTGCGCGGCCCAGCGCCCCGTGCCGCGGGATGCATGACGCATCCGGGCCGCTCGGTTCGCCGGCGGACGCTCGCAAAACCCCTGCCGATGAAAAGCGCAAGAGCATACCTGTTTTATCTTTTCGAGTCAAACACTTAAGACTGGACTTCGCCGAACACCCAGCCGCCTCGCGCTCGCATGCCCGCGTGCGGTGGAGCGGCGGCAATTCCTTCACCTCCGACCTTTCGAACCAACCAATACTCGACACCCCATCATGCAGCACGACGCTTCCAGCCTGCCGCGGCTGATTCTCGCCTCCAGCTCGCGCTACCGCCGCGAGCTCCTCGAACGCCTGCGCGCGCCGTTCGACGTCGTCACGCCCGAAGTCGACGAGACGCCGCTGCCGGGCGAAACGCCGTCCGCGACCGCGCTGCGTCTCGCCGCCGCGAAGGCGCGCGCCGCGGCCGAGCGCGTCCGTGCGCCTCACGGCGCGCTCGTGATCGGCTCCGACCAGGTCGCGACCTTCGATGGGCTGCAGATCGGCAAGCCGGGCACGCACGAGCGCGCGCTCGCGCAACTGCAGGCGATGCGCGGCCGCGACGTCGAATTCCACAGCGCGCTGTGCCTGTACGACAGCCGCTGCGGCCAAACACAGATCGAAGACGTCGTGACACGCGTACGATTCCGCACGCTGACCGACGTCGAGCTCGACGCCTATTTGCGCGCGGAGACGCCATACGACGTCGCGGGCAGCGCGAAATCGGAAGGGCTCGGCATCGCGCTGCTCGACGCGATCGATTCCGACGACCCGACGGCACTCGTCGGCCTGCCGCTCATCGCGCTCACACGGATGCTGCGCGCAGCGGGCTATCCTCTCTTCGACGCGCCGGCGTCGGCCGCCGACGGAGCGAACGGACAATGACGGCAGGCACGCTCTATCTGATTCCGAACACGCTCGGCGAAGGCGACGCCGCGATGCTCGCCGCCGTGCTGCCCGCCGCCGTGCAGGCGCGCGCCGCGTCGCTCGGCTACTACATCGGCGAGAACGCGAAGACGACTCGCGCGTTCCTGAAGAAGATCGGCACCGAACGGCCGATCCAGGAAATCGAGATCCGCGAGCTGAACGTGAAGACGCCGGCGAGCGAGATCGACCGCCTGCTCGCGCCGGTGCTCGCGGGCGCCGACGCGGGGCTCGTGTCGGAAGCCGGCTGCCCCGCCGTCGCCGATCCCGGCGCGCTGCTCGTGCGCCGCGCGCACGAGCGCGGCGTGAAGGTCGTGCCGCTGGTCGGGCCGAGTTCGATCCTGCTCGCGCTGATGGCATCCGGCCTGAACGGACAAAGCTTCGCGTTTCACGGCTATCTGCCCGTCGACGCCGCCGCGCGCGCGAAGCGCCTGCGCGAACTCGAACAGCAGTCGCGCCACGCGAATCAGACGCAAATCTTCATCGAGACGCCGTACCGCAATCACGCGATGCTCGATGCGCTCGTCGCGACGTGCGCGCCGTCGACGCTCGTGTGCGTCGCGGCCGACCTGACGCTCGCGACCGAGACGATCGCGAGCCGTTCGGCGGCGCAATGGAAAAAGGCGCCTGTGCCCGATCTGCACAAGCGCCCCGCGATCTTCCTGCTGCTCGCGAACTGAGGCGAAGCCCGGCGAACCGGGTGCAGCGCTGCGCGCCGTCAGCGCAGCTTCAGCTCGGCGCCGGCGACGGCCGCCTTCAGCGCGGCCTTGCCGACCGCCGCGCCGAAGCGGCGCGCGACGCGGTCCGTCAGGCTTTCCTTGACCGTGTAGTCGACGAGATCCGGCGCCTTCAGCACGTCGCGCGCGACAGAATCGGTCGTCCCGTAATCGTCGGCGAGGCCGAGCTCGATGCTCTTCGCGCCCGTCCAGAAGAGTCCGGAAAAGATGTCCGGCGATTCGTGCAGCCGCGCGCCGCGGCCGTCCTTCACCGCCTTGATGAACTGCGCATGGATCTCGTCGAGCATTTCCTGCGCGTGCGCGTCCATCTTCGGCGTCTCCGGCGAGAACGGATCGAAGAAGCCCTTGTTCTCGCCCGACGTGTGCAGGCGCCGCTCGACGCCCAGCTTGTCCATCAGGCCGGTGAAGCCGAAGCCGTCCATCAGCACGCCGATCGAGCCGACGATGCTCGCCTTGTCGACGTAGATCTTGTCCGCCGCCGCCGCGATGTAATAGCCGCCCGACGCGCACATGTCGGAGACGACGACGTAAAGCGGCTTCGCCGGATACTTCTTGCGCAGCCTGCGGATCTCGTCGTAGACGATGCCCGCCTGCACCGGGCTGCCGCCCGGGCTGTTGATCTTCAGCACGACGCCGACCGTGCCCGAATCCTCGAACGCGCTGTCGAGCGCCGTGTTGATGTCCTCGGCGTTCGCGTTGGTGCTCGCGGCGATCTCGCCGTCGATCGTCACGACCGCCGTGTGACGGCCGCTCGCGAGCTTGCTGCCGTCGCCGGACACGCTGAGGAACGCGAACGCGAGCGCGCCGAGCACGGCGAGGAACGCGAAGCGGAAGAAGATCCTCCAGCGTCGCGCGGCGCGCTGCTCCTTGATCGCCGCGAGCGCGACGCGCTCGAGCACGGCGCGCTCCCAGTTCGGTTCTCGGGAGGCGGCGTTCGCAGCGGGGGACGAAGACGAATCGGGCGGGTTGATTTGATCGGACATGCTTGAAAATCAGTGGTCGGAAGAGATCGGGCGCAGATCGCCGTCGGGCAGCCAGAACACCGCCCGGCCGGCGGGCGTGTCCCGCTCGTCGACCTGGACGGCGCGCAACCGCGCGCCGCGGCACGGGCCGCCGACGCACTTGCCCGTCTCGGGCTCGTAGATCGCGCCGTGCGTCGCGCACATCAAGTATAAGCCTGACGATTCGAAGAACTGTCCCTCGGCCCAGTCTAGTTCCATCGGCACGTGCGCGCAGCGGTTCAGGTAACCGTACGCGCGCCCTTCGTAGCGCACGAAGAACACGACGGCGGGCTCGCCGCGCAGCGTCGCGTCGAGCCGCACGCCCGCGCCGCCGTCGACGAGCGCATCGGCCGCGCACACGAAGCGCGCGTCGTCTCCGCCCGTCATGCGTGCTCCCGCAGCCAACTGGCGAGCGATGCGACGTCGGGCGCGACGAAGCGCGGCGACAGCGCCGCGAGCGCGTCAGCCGAATGCGCGCCGTACGCGACGCCGATGCCCGCCGCGCCGGCGCTCGCCGCCATCTGCAGGTCGTGCGTCGTGTCGCCGATCATCACGGTGCGCGCCAGATCCTGCCCCAGTTCGCGCGACAATTCCTGCAGCATCGCCGGATGCGGCTTCGAGAACGTCTCGTCCGCGCAGCGCGTGGCGTCGAAGAGGCTCGTGAGCTTCGCCTGATCGAGCGCGCGATTCAACCCGACGCGCCCCTTGCCCGTCGCGACGGCGAGCAGGTAGCCCGTGTCGCGCAGTTCTTCCAGCATTTCGCGCACGCCGCCGAAGAGCTCGGTTCGCTGGTCCTTGATCAGATAGTGGAACCGGTAGCGCTCGGCGAGCCGCGGATAGTCGGCGGGATCGACGCTCGGCGCGGTCACGGCGAGCGCGTCGCGCAGGCCGAGCCCGATCACGTAGCGGGCCGCCTCGTCGGACGGCGCGGGCACGCCGAGATCCCGGCACGCGGCCTGGATGCACTGCGCGATGTGCGCGGTCGAATCCATCAGCGTGCCGTCCCAGTCGAAGACGATCAGATCAAATTGCTGTCGTGCCATGCGTGTCATGCGGTATCGCGCAAGTCGGTGAGTTGATCGAGGAATTGCCGGCACTCGGCGGGCAGCGGCGCGTCGAACTGCAGCGGCTCGCCCGTCAGCGGATGCGCGAGGCGCAACCGGTGCGCGTGCAGGAACATCCGCTTGATCGACGGCACCGCGCTCGCGCGCGCAAGCGCCTTGTTCAGCGCGAAATCGCCATACTTGGCGTCGCCGACGATCGGCAGGCCGAGATGCGCGAGGTGCACACGGATCTGATGGGTCCGACCCGTTTTGAGTTCCGCTTCGACGAGCGCGTAGTCCGGCCAGCGGTCGACGAGATTGAACACCGTGTGCGACGGCAGCCCGTCCTCCTGGACCCGCACGCGCCGCTCGCCGTCGGGCGTCGCGTACTTGAAAAGCGGCGCCTTCACCGCGCGGCGGCGGCCCCAGTCGGCCGCCCAGTCGCCGTGCACGCAAGCGAAGTAGCGCTTGTCCATCCGATTCTCGCGAATCTGCTCGTGCAGCCCGACGAGCGCGGAGCGCTTCTTCGCGAGCATCAGGATGCCCGAGGTCTCGCGGTCGAGCCGGTGCACGAGTTCGAGGAACTTCGCGTGCGGCCGCGCGTGGCGCATCTGCTCGATCACGCCGAACGCGACGCCGCTGCCGCCGTGCACGGCGACGCCCGCCGGCTTGTTCAGCGCGATGATCGCGTCGTCCTCGAACAGGATCTCGAATTCCGCCGCGGGCACGGGCGCGGGGCCTGCCGCGCGCGCGAGGTCGGCCGCCGCGACGCGCACGGGCGGCACACGCACGACGTCGCCGAACGCGAGCCGGTATTGCGCATCGATCCGGCCCTTGTTCACGCGGACTTCGCCGCTGCGCAGGATTCGGTAAATATGACTCTTCGGCACGCCCTTGCAGACGCGCAGCAGGAAGTTGTCGATGCGCTGCCCGGCGGCGCTTTCGTCGATCTCGATGAGCGAAACCTGACCGCTTGCGACCGAATTATGGGATTTTTTGCCTAACTCATTCATACTGAATATAATTTTGCGCAGCCTTCCGTAGCGGAGCGGCCTGATCGGCCGGTTTTCGGACGGACTGCGCGAGGCGCAAGCGCAAACTGTTATTTTACTTGCGCCCGGGGCGTGCTGCTCGTCCTCATGAATGAAAGCAGCAAGTTGCACGCACGGCACCCCGCTCAGGCAGGGATCGCGCCCACAGGCGGATTCGGTTTGAGCCGTGCCGCGGTAACGGAATGTTGGACAAAAAGAATTTGTTGGAGGCTGCGGCGCGGCGCGATGTAAGCCCGGCGCAGTTTCCTGTTGCGAATAGAACGGCGTGCGCCCGATGTGGCTCCGCGAGAGCGCGGGGCTTGGCGACGTCAAAACCAAGGAAGGAACACCCCAGGCGGGAAAGTCGGGCTGGATTCGATACTCCCCGCTGCGGCCGAGCCGCAGCATATGCCGCCCCCCGGCGCCGCGCGCAACTTGCGCCGCGCCCCGCGGCAGTGCCCGGTCGGAGGCTTAGCGCGCCCTGCGGCGCGCGGAGTGTCGACGCCGTGTGCTTTGAAGCCGTGTTCGCAGGCGCCCTCTGGCCGCGACCCGCCGTATGGGTTCGCGCCTCATCAGGCCATTCTCCCGCCATCGTTCCCGCTCCAGCGTGCTTGTGACAACACAACAAGGCGCGGCCTGACGTCGTCCCGCGCTCCGCCTGACAACCGGAGCGCACCGCCGGCAGAGCCGCCTGGAGTCGTTCAATGAAACGCATGCTGTTCAATGCGACGCAGCAGGAAGAACTGCGCGTCGCCATCGTCGATGGGCAGAAGCTCATCGACATCGACATCGAAACCGCCGGCCGCGAACAACGCAAAGGCAACATCTACAAGGGCGTCGTCACCCGCATCGAACCGTCGCTCGAAGCCTGCTTCGTCAACTACGGCGAAGACCGCCACGGCTTCCTGCCGTTCAAGGAAGTCGCCCGCCAGTACTTCAAGGAAGGCGTCGACATGCGCTCCGCGCGCATCCAGGACGCGTTGCGCGAAGGCCAGGAGCTGATCGTCCAGGTCGAGAAGGAGGAGCGCGGCAACAAGGGCGCGGCGCTCACCACCTTCATCTCGCTCGCCGGCCGCTATCTCGTGCTGATGCCGAACAACCCGCGCGGCGGCGGCGTGTCGCGCCGCATCGAGGGCGACGAGCGCCAGGAACTGCGCGAGACGATGGCGCAACTGCAGATCCCCGACGGCATGAGCATGATCGCCCGCACGGCGGGCATCGGCCGCAGCGCCGAGGAACTGCAGTGGGACCTGAACTACCTGCTGCAGCTCTGGCGCGCGATCGAGGCGGCGTCGCAAAGCGGCCATCCCGGCCAGCCGATGCTGATCTACCTCGAATCGAGCCTCGTGATCCGCGCGATCCGGGACTATTTCCAGCCCGACATCGGCGAAATCCTGATCGACACGACCGAGATCTACGATCAGGCCCGCGCGTTCATGGACATCGTGATGCCCGACAACGTCGGCAAGGTGAAGCGCTATCACGACGACGTCCCCCTCTTCTCGCGCTTCCAGATCGAGCACCAGATCGAAACCGCGTACTCGCGCACGGTGCCGCTGCCGTCGGGCGGCGCGATCGTGATCGACCACACCGAGGCGCTCGTCGCGATCGACGTGAACTCGGCGCGCGCGACCAAGGGCGCGGACATCGAGGAGACGGCGACCCGCACGAACCTCGAGGCGGCCGATGAAGTGGCGCGCCAGCTGCGTCTGCGCGACCTCGGCGGCCTGATCGTGATCGACTTCATCGACATGGAGTCGGCCAAGAGCCAGCGCGAAGTCGAGCAGCGCCTGAAGGACGCGCTCAAGCACGACCGCGCGCGCGTGCAGATGGGCAAGATCTCGCGCTTCGGCCTGATGGAGCTGTCGCGCCAGCGCCTGCGCCCGGCCCTGTCCGAAGGCAGCCACGTCACCTGCCCGCGCTGCAACGGCACGGGCCACATCCGCGACACCGAATCGTCCGCGCTGCAAGTGCTGCGGATCATTCAGGAAGAAGCGATGAAGGAGAACACCGCGGCGATCCACTGCCAGGTGCCCGTCGAGGTGACGGCCTTCCTGCTCAACGAAAAGCGCCAGGAAATCAACAAGATCGAGTCGCGCTTCAAGGTCGGCGTCGTGCTGATCCCGAACAAGCACCTCGATACGCCGCACTACAAGCTCGAGCGCCTGCGTCACGACGATGCGCGCCTCGACGATCCGCGCGCATCGTGGAAGATGGCCGAGGAAGCCGCCCGCGAGCTCGAGGCGGAAACCGGCTACAGCAAGCGCGCCGAGGAAACGAAGCCGCGCCAGGAAGCGGCCGTCAAGGGCATCACGCCCGAGCGTCCGGCGCCGAGCCCCGCGCCGCAGCGCCAGAGCGCGCCGGAAGCGGCTGCGCCCGTGGCCGCCGCGCCCGCGAGCGGCGGTTTCATGAAGTGGCTGAAGGGCCTGTTCGGCGTGCAGCCCGCCGCGGCGCCCGCACCGGCGCCCGCCGCGCAGGAAGCGGCCGCGCGTCCGGCGCGCGAGCGTGGCGAACGCGGCGAGAAGGCCGAGCGCGGCGAACGCGGCGGCGATCGCAACCGCAACCGTCGCGGCGGCGCCGCGCAGCAAGCCGGCGGACGCGATCAGGCAGCGGCAGGCGGCGGCCGCGGTCAGGCGCAGCGCGCCGAGCGCGAAGGCAAGGAAACCCGCGAGCCCCGCGAAGGCCGCGAAGCACGCGGCGGCCGGGACAACCGGGAAGGCCGCGAAGCACGCGAAGCACGCGAAACCCGCGAACCGCGCGAACCGCGCGAACAACGCGAGCCGCGCGAACCCCGTGAGCCGCGCGAACAGCGCGAACCCCGCGAACGCGCCGAAACGGCCGACGCCTCGGAAGCGCCGCGCGGCGAGCGCCGTGAGCGCGGTGAGCGTCGCAAGCCGGCCCAGCACGTCGCGACGCTCGAAACCGTGAACCGCGGCGAAAGCGCACTCGCGGAAGCCGCTGAAAAGCCGGCGTACGCGCCTGGCGCGGAAGCCGGCGTCGACGCGGATTCGAACGCGCGTGACGGCGAGGAACGCCGCCGCCGCCGCCGCGGTCGCCGTGGCGGCCGCCGCGAGCGCGAGGACGAAGGCGCAGCGCACGCTGCGGAAGGCGGCGAAGGCGTGACGGTCGAAGCGTTCGAGCATGCCGAGCAAGCGCAGCAAGGCGTCGCGCCTGCCGCCGGCCACGAGCCGCAGCATGTCGCGCAAGCGGGCGCGGGTGCGGCGGCAGTCGCGGCTGCGGCCATCGCCGCTGATTCTGCCGCGCATGTCGAGAGCGGCGCGAAGGTCGAGCCGCAACCGGCAGCCGGGGCGCCCGTCGCCGACACGCAGCGTGCCGAGGCGGCGCCTGCGCGACTGGTCGAAGCGCCGGCGCAAGCCGCTTCGACGGCTCAAGCCGAAGTCGAGCAAGCCGCTCCGGCAACCGCGGCGCACGTACAGCCGGCTGCGGCCGATGTCGCGCACGAGCCCCCCGCTCCGGCCGCAACCGCCCCCGCCGAAGCCGCCCCGGCCGAAGCGCCTGCCGCGGAAGCGTCCGAAGTCGCCGCACCCGCGGTCGCTCCGGCCGTGGTCGCGGAGCCTGCGCCGGTCGCCGAAACGCAGCAGCCCGCTGCTGTCGCGGCGGCCGCACCGCTCGCAGCGCCTGTCGCGCACGAGCCGGCTCCCGTCGCCGAGACGCACGTCCCGGCGGCCGCTCGAGCCGAGGCGGCCACTCCGGCCTCCGTCTCGACCGCGGGCGCGAGCCTCGACACGGTGCTCGAAGCCGCCGGTCTCGTGTGGGTCAACACCGACACGGACAAGCTGCGCGCCGCGCAGGCCGCCGCCGCGCAAATCGTGCCGCCCGCGCGCGTGCCGCGCGAACGCAAGCCGTTGCCGCCCGTCGACGCGGCGCCGATGCAGCAGGTCGAGACGACGCACCGCTGATCCGGTCGTCCATCGCATGAAAAAGCCCGCCCCCAAAGGCGGGCTTTTTTGTCTGTGCTCCGGTTCTGCGGGTTTCCATGCCCGGCCCCATGCGGCGCTTCCGGCTAAAATGGAACTCTGACTTATCTTGCAACGCTCATGTCCCGACGCATCATTCCTGTGACCCCGGTGAGCACGACACCCGATCTGTCCGGCGCGCTGCTCGCGCCGAACGGCACGCTGCGCGACGCCCTGGCACGCCCGCTGCGCGACCTGCGCATCTCAGTCACGGACCGCTGCAACTTCCGATGCGTGTACTGCATGCCGCGCACCGTATTCGGCAAGGATTACCCGTTCCTGCCGCACAGCGCGTTGCTGACGCTCGAGGAAATCGAGCGCCTCGCGCGACTTTTCGTCGCACACGGCGTCGAGAAGATCCGCATCACGGGCGGCGAGCCGCTCTTGCGCAAGAACATCGAATTCCTGATCGAGCGCTTGGCGAAAATGACGACCGTCGACGGCCGTGCGCTCGACATCACGCTGACGACGAACGGCTCGCTGCTCGTGCGCAAGGCGAAGAGCCTGCGCGACGCGGGGCTCTCGCGCGTGACGGTCAGCCTCGACGCGCTCGACGACACGCTCTTCAAACGCATGAACGATGCCGATTTCGCGAGCGCCGACGTGCTCGACGGCATCTTCGCCGCGCATGCGGCGGGCCTTTCTCCCGTGAAGGTCAACATGGTCGTCAAGCGCGGCACGAACGACGCCGAGATCGTGCCGATGGCACGCCGCTTCAAGGGCACGGGCGTCGTGCTGCGCTTCATCGAGTACATGGACGTCGGCACGTCGAACGGCTGGAACATGGCCGAAGTGCTGCCGTCCGCCGACGTGATCGCGCGCATCGCCGAGCATTTCCCGCTCGTGCCGCTCGAGCGCAACACGCGTTCCGAGACCGCGCAGCGTTGGGGCTATGCGGACGGCAGCGGCGAGATCGGCGTGATCTCGAGCGTCACGCGCGCGTTCTGCGGCGATTGCACGCGCGCGCGACTGTCGACCGAGGGCCGGCTGTATCTGTGCCTCTTCGCATCGTCCGGCCACGACCTGCGCAGCCTCGTGCGCGGCGGCGCGACCGACGAGCAGATCGCCGCGCTGATCGGCCACATCTGGCAGGCGCGCACCGACCGCTACTCGCAACTGCGCGGCAGCGCGCAAGCGACGGAGGAAGCGCTCGGCGAAGCGAAGCGCGTCGAAATGTCCTACATCGGCGGCTAGGCCCGCCCGCGCCACGCGCCCCCGCTCTCGCCATGTCGTCGCGCACCGCGCCCGCTTCCCCGATCACCGGCCTGCTGCTCGCGGGCGGACGCGGCACGCGGATGGGCGGCGTCGACAAGGGGCTGCAGCCGCTGCGCGGCGAGCCGCTCGCACTGCACGTGCTGCGCCGGCTCGCGCCGCAAGTCGACGCGCTCGTCATCAGCGCGAATCGCCATCTCGATCGGTACGCGGCGCTCGGCGCGCCGTTTCGCGCGCAGATCGTCGCGGACGCGCACGCGGATTTCGCCGGCCCGCTCGCCGGGCTCGCCGCGGGCTTGCGCACGGCCGGCACGCCGCTCGTCCTGTGCGTGCCGTGCGATTCGCCGTTCCTGCCCGCCGATCTCGCCGCGCGCCTTGCCGCCGCGCTCGACGCGCAGCGCGCCGACATCGCGTTCGCGACGACTGTCGACGCGGGCGGCGGCGTCGCGCCGCAACCCGTCTTCGCACTCGTGCGCACCGCGCTCGCCGACGATCTCGCCGTGTATCTCGCGGCCGGCGAGCGCAAGATGCGCGCGTGGTACGCACGCCACAAGACGGTCGAAGTGCCGTTTAGCGACGAGCGGGCGTTTTACAATGCAAACTCTTTGCGGGACTTAGCCGGCCTCGAACGCGCGTGATAGGCCGCACCGCGTTCCGCGCGCCGCCTGCCGCTTGCGACGCGAGCGCTTCACGGCGGCGGCCGGGATGCCGGCCCCGAACACAATCCGCCTAGCGGCGCCTCGCCACCGATGACCACGCACACCACGCCCACGCCATCCGCCACGCCCGAGCACGCCGTCGCGCTGACCGTCGACGAAGCGCGCGCGCTCGCGTTGCGCTTCGCCGAACGCGTCGCGCAGGTCGAGCGCGTCGCGTTGCGCGACGCGCTCGGCCGCGTGCTCGCCGACGATATCGCGTCGCCATTCGACATTCCCGCATACGACAACGCCGCGATGGACGGCTACGCGTTCGACGGCGCGGCGCTCGCCGCACCCGCCGCCGACGGCATGCTGACGCTCGCAGTAGCGGGCCGCGCGCTCGCGGGACATCCGTTCGACGGCCCCCGCGTCGCGAAAGACGCGTGCGTGCGAATCATGACGGGCGCGCAGATGCCCACAGGCTGCGACACCGTGATCCCGCAGGAAAAAGTCGAGGCGACGAACGACGTCGCGCGCTTTCCGGCCTCGGCCGCCGCGCGCGGAGACCACTGCCGACGCGCGGGCGAAGATCTCGCGCGCGGCGCGAGCGCGCTCGCCGCCGGCCGCCTCGTGCGCGCGGCCGATCTCGGCCTGCTCGCGTCGCTCGGCATCGCCGACGTCACGGTGCGCCGCCGCGTGCGCGTCGCGTTCTTCTCGACGGGCGATGAACTGCAGACGCCGGGCGAGCCGCTGCGCGAAGGCGGCCTCTACGACAGCAACCGCGCGACGCTCGTCGGGATGCTCGCCCGCCTCGGCGTCGAGACGCTCGATCTCGGCATCGTTCGCGACAACCCCGCCGCGCTCGAAAGCGCACTGAAGACAGCGGCCGCGCAGGCGGACGCGGTCATCACGTCGGGCGGCGTGTCGGTCGGCGACGCGGACTTCACTCGCGCGCTGCTGGAAACGCTCGGCGACGTCACGTTCGCGAGCGTCGCGATGCGCCCGGGCCGTCCGCTCGCGTGCGGACGGATCTGGGCAAGCGGGCGCGCCGGGCGGCCCGCGCTCTTCTTCGGCCTGCCGGGCAACCCGGTCGCGGTCGCGGCAACCTTCATCGTGATCGTGCGCGACGCGCTCCTCGCGATGATGGGCGCCGACGCGCAGCCGCTCCCCCGCTACCCCGCCATCTGCGAGACGCCGCTCAAGAAGCGCGCGGGCCGCACCGAATATCTGCGCGGCCACGCGGCACGCGACGCGAGCGGCGTGTGGCGCGTGGCGCCCGCCGGCTCGCAAAGCTCGGCATCGCTCAAGAGCCTGAGCGACGCGAACTGCTTCATCGTGCTCGCGCACGACGCCGCGCGCGTCGACGCCGGCGCGACGGTCGACATCCTGCCGTTCGACGGCGCCATCTGAATCCGTTCTCAGCACTTCCACGGGGGCAACTCTCATATGAAAAAACAAATCTCATCGATCGCACCGGGGCAAACCGCGAAAGCGCTGATCCTCGTCTATCTGACGTTCAGCGTGCCGATCGTGCTGCTCGGAATCGTCAACGCGTTCTTTCGCGAACAGTCGGTCGGGCTCGGCACGATCTTCAGCACGATCTTCAGCGCGCTGCTGCTGAACGCGATCGTCGGCTTCGTGCTGCTGTGGATCGCATGCCACGCATACAACTGGGTCGCCTCGCGTTTCGGCGGCATCGAGATCGTGCTGTCGGACGCACCGGAGGAAGCGTGAACGCCGCCGTCGGCGAGATGACGGCGATCCGCGCGGCAGCACAGGCCGACGTGCCCGCGATGCTCGCGCTGATGCGCGAGCTCGCCGAATTCGAGCAGCTCACGCATCTGTTCGTCGCGACCGAAGCGGATCTCGCCGATGCGCTGTTCGGCGCGCGGCCGTCCGCCGAGGCGCTCGTCGCGGTGAACGGCGGCGCGATCGTCGGCTATGCGCTCTACTTTCACAACTATTCGACATTCGTCGGCCGGCGTGGCCTGTATCTCGAGGATCTGTACGTACAGCCGTCGCAGCGCGGCACGGGGCTCGGCACGCGGATGCTGCGCCGGCTCGCGGCGATCGCCGTCGAGCGCCGCTGCGGGCGCTTCGAGTGGACCGTGCTCGACTGGAATCAGCCGGCGATCGATTTCTATCGGAAGATGGGCGCGGATGTGATGCCCGACTGGCGCGTCGTGCGCGTGGCGGGCGACGCGCTTGCACGGCTCGCGAACGGCGGCGCGTAACGCACGTTGCGCGGCGCGGCGCGGGCCGACCGGCATCGACGAGCGGCGAATTCGTCGCCACCAGCCGATGGGGATCATCGGCGCACGACCGAACCGGCAATGCAAACGGGGCGCATGCGGCGCCCCGTCTTCGTTTTGCCCGCGGGATGCACGTGAAGGCGGCGCGCCGTCCGCCGCCTCGCGCGCGCCGCCGCCCGGTCAGCTCTCGCCCGTCTCCGCCCCGTCCGCGCCAAGCAGGCCGTTCGCGACCTCGCCCGGCAGCGCCTCGACCTGCTTGAGCTTGCGGTTCATCACGCGCGTGCGCTGTTCGGCGGCCTCGATCGAGCGCGTGACCGTCTCGAGCTGCGACTTCGTGCGCGCGAGCACGTCGCCGAACTTGCCGAATTCGGTCTTCACCGCGCCGAGCACCTGCCAGACCTCGCTCGAGCGCTTCTCGATCGCGAGCGTGCGAAAGCCCATCTGCAGGCTGTTCAGCAGCGCCGTGAGCGTCGTCGGGCCGGCCACCGTCACGCGATAGTCGCGCTGCAACAGATCGGTGAGGCCGGGGCGGCGCAGGATCTCCGCGTAGAGGCCTTCGGTCGGCAGGAACAGCAGCGCGAAATCGGTCGTGTGCGGCGGCGCGACGTATTTCTCGGCGATCGTGCGCGCCTCCGCGCGAATCCGCGCCTCGAGCGCGCGCGCCGCTTCCTCGACCGCCGCCGCGTCCGCGCGCTCCTGCGCGTCGATCAGGCGTTCGTAGTCCTCGCGCGGGAACTTCGCGTCGATCGGCAGCCACACCGGCTCCGCCCCGCCCATCGCACCTTCGTCGTGCCGCCCAGGCAACCGGATCGCAAATTCGACGCGCTCGCTGCTCTTCGGCACCGTCGCGACGTTCTTCGCATATTGATCGGGCGTCAGCATCTGCTCGAGCAGCGCCTCGAGCTGCACTTCGCCCCAGGTGCCGCGCGTCTTCACGTTCGTCAGCACCTTCTTCAGGTCGCCGACGCCCGCCGCGAGCGTCTGCATCTCGCCGAGCCCGCGATGCACCTGCTCGAGCCGGTCCGACACGAGCTTGAACGATTCGCCGAGGCGCTGCTCGAGCGTCGCGTGCAGCTTCTCGTCGACGGTGCGGCGCATCTCCTCGAGCTTCGCCGCGTTGTTCGCCTCGATTTCCTTCAGGCGCGTCTCGAGCGTCGCGCGCACCTCGCCGATCCGGCGATCGTTCGCCTCCGTCAATTGCGTGAGCTGCTGGTTGAGCGTATCGCCGAAATGCCGGAGCGCCGCGCCCTGCTCTTCGCGCGCGAGCTGCGCCTGGCGCTGCAGCGTGTCGCGCATCGCGTCGAACTGCTGCGTGTTGCCCGTGACGAGCTTCGCGAGCTGTTGCGCGAAGCCGTCGATCTGGCTGTTCTGCACGGTCGCGACGCTCGTCAACTGCGCGGCGAGCGTCTGCTGCAATTGCGCGAAGTTGCCCGCGAGCTCGGTGCGCGAATGGCGCGCGCCGTCGACGATCTCCGCGCGCAGCTCGCGCTCGAGGCGCTCGGCCGTGTGCGCGTGCGCGTCGTTCGCATCGTCGATCTGCTCGGCGAGCCGCTCGAGGCCATCGCCGCGCGAGCCGCCGCGCAGCAGCACGACGAGCGCGACGACAAGCGCCACCGCGAGCGCGACGACGGCGGCCAGCAACAAGGTTTCGGTCATATGCGAGCCTTCCCCAGCACGCCGGGATTGATCGGGTTAGGCGGACGGCCCGCATCCGGGCCCGCGCCGAGCGCCGCGATCAGGTTGTCCGCCGCGAGATTCGCCATCGCGCGACGCGTGCCTTCGCTCGCGCTCGCGATGTGCGGCGTCAGCACGACGTTGGGCACCTCGAGCAGCGCCGGATGCACGCTCGGCTCGCCTTCGAACACGTCGAGGCCCGCTGCGGCGATCCGTTTGTTGCGCAATGCGTCGGCGAGCGCCGCGTCGTCGACGATCCCGCCGCGCGCGATGTTCGTGAGCGTCGCGCTCGGCTTCATCATCGCAAGCTCGGCCGCGCCGATCGTGTGATGACTTTCCGCCGAGTAAGGCAGCACGAGCACGACGTGATCCGCTTGCGCGAGCAGCGCCGCCTTCGACGCATATTCGGCGTTCAGCTCGGCCTCGATCTCGGGCGCGACGCGCGAGCGGTTGTGATAGATCACGCGCATGCCGAAGCCGCGCGCGCGGCGCGCGAGCGCCTGACCGATGCGGCCCATGCCGATCACGCCGAGCGTCGCGCCGTGAATGTCCGCGCCGAGAAAGCTGTCGTACGACCACTTGCGCCACCGCCCCGCGCGCAGCCAGTGCTCGGATTCGGCGATCCGCCGCGCGGCCGCCATCATCAGCGCCCAGCCGAAATCGGCGGTCGTCTCGGTCAGCACGTCGGGCGTGTTGGTGCCGAGCACGTGCGCGGCGTCGAACGCGCCGATGTCGAAGTTGTTGTAGCCGACCGCCATGTTCGACACGACGCGCAGCCGCGGCGCCGCCGCGAGCACCGACGCGTCGATCATGTCGCCCGCCGTCAGCGCGCCGTCCTTGTCCGCGAGGCGCGCCTTCAGCGCGTCGGGGGCGAGCGCGTCGCCGTCGTTCCAGTCGACGTCGAAATACTGCTTGAGCCGCTCGATCACGTCCGGAAAGATCGAGCGTGCGACCAGGATTTTCTGCATTGCCGTCTCCGTCACGCCGCGCGGGCGGCGAGCGCGCGCAATCGCGCCGCCCGCCGCCCGCGCGGCCGTCATTCATCCGCCTAACCGCTGAAGAACACCCACGTCGTCAGCAGGAACACCGGCACGAGAATCGCGAGCGCCCAGCCAAGGTACGCGAAGAAGCTCGGCATCCTCACGCCGCGCGACTCGGCGATCGCCTTCACCATGAAATTCGGCGCGTTGCCGATGTAGCTGTTCGCGCCCATGAACACGGCGCCCGCCGAGATCGCGGCGAGCGTCGTCGCTCCCGTCGTCATCAGCGACTGCGCGTCGCCGCCCGCGAGATTGAAGAACACGAGGTAGGTCGGCGCGTTGTCGAGGAACGACGACAGAACGCCCGTGGCCCAGAAGTACATCGCGTCGACCGGCTTGCCGTCGGCGCCCGTGACGAGATGGACGATCGGCGCGAACACGCCGTCGGCGCCCGCGCGCAGGATCACGATCACGGGTGCGATCGTCACGAAGATGCCCGCGAACAGCTTCGCGACTTCCTCGATCGGCGCCCAGTTGAACGCGTTGCCCTCGCGCGCCGAGCGCGGCGTGATCGCGAGCGACACAAGCGCGACCGCGACGAGCGCGACGTCGCGCACCGCGTTCTGCAGCGCGACGTGCGTGCCGAACAGATCGAACGCGATGCCCGGCTTCCAGAGGCCGCTCATCAGCACGAGCGCGATCACCGCACCGAGCAGCGCGAAATTGATCTTGCCCTCGATCGATACGCCGTGCGAATCGGGCGTCGGATCGAGAAACGGCTTGCCTTCCTCGCCGCCCTTTCGATAGAAGTACGTATCGAGCACGAAGAAGAGCGTGAGCAGGATCGAGCAGATGAACAGCATCGGCAGCGCGAGATGAATCGTCGTCCAGAAGAAATCGACGCCGTTCAGGAAGCCGAGGAAGAGCGGCGGATCGCCGAGCGGCGACAGGGAGCCGCCCGCGTTCGCCACCAGAAAGATGAAGAACACGACGACGTGCACGACGTGCTTGCGGTTGTCGTTCGCGCGCAGGAGCGGCCGGATCAGCAACATCGCGGCGCCCGTCGTGCCCATCACACTCGCGAGCACGGTGCCGAGCGCGAGGATGCCGGTGTTGAGCTTCGGCGTGCCGTGCAGGTTGCCGCGCACGCAGATGCCGCCCGCGACCGTGTACAGCGCCGTCAGCAGCACGATGAACGGAATGTACTCCTCGAAGAGCGCGTGCATCAGCGTGCCGAATGCGGTGCCGAGGCCGAACGTCGCGGCGAACGGCGCCAGGAACGCGACCGCCCACGCCGCCGCGATCTTGCCGAAATGATGATGCCAGAACACGGGCGCGATCAGCGGAAAGAGCGCGATCGACAACAGGATGCCCGCGAACGGCACCGCCCAGAACGCGGAAAGCGCGGCACCGTCGAGCGTTGCGGCCGATGCGAGCGCGGGAGCGGCGCCTAACGCGCCTCCCAGCGCCATGCCCGCCCAGGCGGCATGTCGTTTCATGTGAAGTCCTCTTGAAATGCGAATGGATACGGCACGTGGCGCGGCGGCGGCCGCTGGCTCACGCGTCGAGCGCGACGATCGCGTGAACGCGGGACGGCCCGTGCGCGCCGAGCACGATCGTCTGCTCGATGTCGCCGGTGCGCGACGGCCCCGACACGAAGTTCACCGCGCGCGGCAACACGCCGCGCTCCGCACGGATCAGCGCGAACGCGTCCTCGTGTCCCGCGACGATGCGCGACGCGCTCACGAGCGCGATGTGGGTCTCGGGCAGCAGCGCGGCGGACGAACACGTCTTCGGACTAGACAGCAAAACCAGCGAACCGGTTTCCGCCGTCGCGCAGAAACAGCCCGTGATGCCGATGCGATCGCCGTCGACAGGCTTCCTGAATTCGACCGCGAGCCCCGCGCCCGCCCAGTCGAGCGCATCGAGCGTCGGCCACGCGATCGCCTGCATGCCGAGCCCCGTGCGCTGCAGATAAGCGGCGGCCGCGGCGGGCGCATCACGCATCGACGCGACGGTGTCCACCGTCGTCGCGAGCCGCAGCGCCTCGTCGACGAAGCGCGACACGAGATCGTCGCCGAGCGGCGGACGCGGCCCCGCCGGATGACGCGCGACGTAGTCGGCCGCATGCTCGCGCTCCACGCCGGCCACCTCGGCCGGGCGGCCCTGCGCCGCGCGGATGCGCGCGAGGATGTTGCGGCGGGCAGCCGATGTGTCCATGAACCCCTCGTGACGATGGCTTTCGATACCGGCCCGATTATACCGGCCGATACGGCGCGCGCCCGCCGCCGCCGATATGAAAAATCAAGCGCCGGACGGCCCAAGCGCCCATTCCCGGCGACGCGGGCGCGCCTGCGCGCCGCCTCGCGCGGACGGCGTCACTTGCCCGCGTCGTCGTCGGGCGGCTGCGTGATCCCGAACACCTGGCGCAGATACGCGAGGTAGGCCTTGTCGTCGCACATGCTCTTGCCCGGCGAATCCGACAGCTTCGCAACCGGCTGGCCGTTGCAGCGCACCATCTTGATGACGATCTGCAGCGGCTGGTAGCCCAGATCGTTGGTCAGGTTCGTGCCGACGCCGAACGCGAGCTTGCAGCGGCCGCGAAAACGCTCGTACAGCTGCATGACCTTCGGGATGTCGAGCGCGTCGGAGAACACGAGCACCTTCGTGCGCGGGTCGCACCGGTTGTCCTCGTAGTGCTTGATGAGCCGCTCGCCCCAGTCGAACGGATCGCCCGAGTCGTGACGCGCGCCGTCGAAGAGCTTGCAGAAATACATGTCGAAGTCGCGCAGGAACGCGTCCATCCCATAGACGTCGGACAGCGCGATCCCGAGATCGCCGCGGTATTCCTTCGCCCACATCTCCAAGCCGTAGGTCTGCGAATCTCGCAGCCGCGGGCCGAGCGCCTGGCACGCCTGCAGATACTCGTGCGCCATCGTGCCGAGCGGCGTGATCTCGTGCTTCATCGCATAAAAGACGTTGCTCGTGCCGGCGAACTGCGCGCCGAGCCCGTCCTGCAGCGTGCGCAGCACCTCCTCGTGCCACACCTTCGAGAAGCGGCGGCGCGTGCCGTAATCGGCGATCTTGCAATCGGCGAACTCGGGCTTCGCGCCGAGCAGCTTGATTTTCTCGCGCAGCCGCCCGCGCCCTTCGCGATAGTCGGGCCGGCGCTGCGTGTTGCGGAAGTACACCTCGTTGACGATCGCGAGCACCGGAATCTCGAAGAGGATCGTATGCAGCCACGGCCCCTTGATCTCGATGTCGATCTCGCCGCCGCCCTTTTGCGACGGCGTGATCGAAATGTACTTCTCGTTCAGGTGAAAGAGCGCGAGGAAATCGACGAAATCGCTCTTGACGAAGCGCAGCCGGCGCAGATAGTCGAGCTCGGGATCGGTGAAGCGCAGTTCGCAGAGCGAGCGGACCTCGGCCCGAATCTCGTCGATGTACGGCACGAGATCGATGCCGGGCGTGCGGCACTTGAAGCGGTATTCGACGTTCGCGGCCGGGAAGTGATGCAGAACGACCTGCATCATCGTGAATTTGTACAGGTCGGTATCGAGCAGCGAAGTGATGATCATGATTCCAGACTGCCAAAATCGAAACGGAGCCCGAGTGTTTGCGCGCCCCGCGCGCCCGCCCTCCGGTTGACGCATGTTACCCGAATGCGGCGCGACGCCGCGCCGAAACGCCGCGGCACCATGCAATCCGCCATAAACTAATCACGAAACGGTATAAAAGGGAAAGTCGCGCGGGCGATGCGGGTTTGACGCATCAGTTACAATGCCGCTTTTGGCGCCACGCGTCGCCCCCCCATATACATACCCAGATACCGCCGCAGGAGCGTTTTGAATGACCCACGTTGTGACTGAAGCGTGCATCAAGTGCAAATACACGGATTGCGTCGATGTGTGCCCTGTGGACTGCTTCCGTGAAGGCCCGAACTTCCTCGCGATCGATCCGGACGAGTGCATCGACTGCGCGGTGTGCGTCGCCGAATGCCCGACCAACGCGATCTACGCGGAAGAAGACGTGCCGGGCGACCAGCAGCAGTTCACCGAGCTGAACGCCGAGCTCGCGAAGGCGTGGCCGTCGATCACGAAGACGAAGCCCGCGCCCGCCGACGCCGACGAGTGGAAGGACGTGCAGGACAAGCTGCACCTGCTCGAGCGCTGATCGCCCGCGCTCGCGGGGCGCGGCACGACGCCGAGTGACGGTGCCGATGCGCAAAAGTATTGACAGATCGGCCAGCGCCCCATAGAATCTCATTTCTCTGCTGTTTGTTCCCCGATAGCTCAGTCGGTAGAGCGCCGGACTGTTAATCCGTAGGTCCCTGGTTCGAGCCCAGGTCGGGGAGCCAAGAATTGCAAAGGCCCGTTGCAAACGGGCTTTTTCATGGCCGCCTTGTGCTGTTGACGCCGAGGCGCCAGACATGCCGAACCGTTTTATTCCCCGATAGCTCAGTCGGTAGAGCGCCGGACTGTTAATCCGTAGGTCCCTGGTTCGAGCCCAGGTCGGGGAGCCAGCTTCGAAGGCCCGTCGTTCGCGACGGGCCTTTTTGCTTTTTCCCTCTACGTTTTTCGTTGCGCCGCGCACCGTCGCGTGCCCGGCGGCGTGCTAGAGTCGTGCTCTGCTTCTCCGCCAAGCCCCCGCTTCGCCGCCGATGAAAAACCGTCATTTAGCCGTCCTCGCGACCTGCGCCGCCCTCCTTCCGATCGCAACGACCGCCGCGCGCGGCGAGGAAGTCGCCAGCGTCAACACCAATTTCCGCCTGACGGGTTCCGACCGCGTCGTCGTCGAAGCGTACGACGACCCGCTCGTGAGCGGCGTCACCTGCTATGTGTCGCGCGCACGCACAGGCGGCATCAAGGGCACGCTCGGCATCGCCGAGGACCCGACCGAGGCGTCGATCGCGTGCCGGCAGGTCGCGCCGATCCGCTTCACCGAGCCGCTCAGGCAGCAGACCGACGTGTTCAGCGAGCGGCTGTCGTTCATCTTCAAGACGCTGCATGTCGTGCGCGTCGTCGACAAGAAGCGCAACACGCTCGTCTATCTGACCTATAGCGACCGGATCGCAACGGGCAGCCCGAAGAACAGCGTGACCGCCGTGCCCGTGCCCGCCGGCACGCCGATCCCGGTCAGGTAACGAAGCGCCCGGTAGCCGGGTCCGCCGCCATGCGATCCGAACGTCCGCAAGAGGAAGTCCGTTACTGGCGCACGCCGCTCTTGCCGGAGGCGGACTTCGTCACCGCGACCTATCGCGACCACGTGTTCGCGCCCCACTGGCACGACGCGTACACGATCCCCGTCATCGAGGCGGGCGCCGAACGCTACACGTGTCGAGGCAGCGCGCACGTCGCCGGTACGGGCTCGATCCCTGTCATCAATCCGGGGGAAATCCACACCGGCTCGCGCGCGGCCGAAGGCGGCTGGCGCTATCGCGTTGCCTATGTACCCGTCGATTTCATTCGCGCGCTCGCCGACGAAATCGCCGGCAAGCCGCAGCCTGCCCCATGGTTCCGGCTCGACGTCATTCACGATGCGGATCTCGCCGCGCGGCTCGTGCTCGCGCACCGGCTGATGGAGGCGAACGGCGCCGCGGCGTTGCTCGCCGCCGCCCGCCGGCCGCGGTTCGGCGAGAGGGCCGCGACGGCCGACGGCACCTCGGATTCGGCTTCGGACCCGTGCTCGGATTCTGCGTGGGGTTCAGCTTGGGCATCGGCTTCGGCCGCCGCTCCGATTCCGGGCATGGATTCGGCCCGCGCTTCAGCCAGTTTTACGGCCTCGTATTCGCTGTGCACCGGCACGGCGCGGCCGCTCGACGATCCGCTATCCGCGGAAACCGCAATGCTCGACGCATATTCGACGCTGATCGCGCGCCACGCGGGCAATCGCAGCGCGCCGCGCGGCGTCGCGGCCGACCAGCGGCGCGTCGACGCGATGCGCGAGCGGCTGGCCGCCGATCTGTCCGAAACCATGACGTTATCGGATGTCGCGCGAGCGGCCGGGCTATCGCCGTTCCATGCGGCCCGCCTGTTCTCGCGCGTGGCCGGCATGCCGCCGCACGCATGGCGCAACCAGTTGCGCCTGCAGCGCGCGCTCGCGCCGCTGCGCGCGGGCGCGAGCGTCGCCGATGTCGCCGCCGCGTGCGGCTTCGCCGATCAGAGCCACTTCACTCGACATTTCAAACGAATGTTCGGCGTGCCGCCGGGGCGTTGGCAGTCGTCGTAGCGACATAGCGGCAAGCGCGCGACGCGGCTCGACCCGCGCAAATTCCAGCTTGGGCTTGGGCTCGAATCAAGGTAACGGCACCGGCAAAGACAGCATCAACGACGGCGCAAGAACGTACAAGCGAGCGCCTCCCCCGCTCCGCTATCCTCCGCCGAACAGGAGGTAGCCATCGTGTCCCAGTTCCGCCCCACGCATCCCCCGCCCGGCCGGCTCGCCGAGTTCGCCGCCGGCGTGCGCGACACCATCCCGATGATGGTGGGCGCCGCGCCCTTCGGCATGATCTTCGGCACGCTCGTCACGACCGGCCCGCTCGCGCCGTGGCACGGCGAGCTGATGTCGCTCGCGCTGTTCGCGGGCTCCGCGCAGTTCATCGCACTCGGCCTGATCGCGGGCGGCGCGAGCTACGCGGTCGTGCTCGCGACGACGTTCATCGTCAATCTGCGCCACCTGCTGTACAGCGCGGCGCTCGCGCCGTATGTCGCGCATCTGCCGCTGCGGTGGCGGGCGACGCTCGGCGCGCTGATGACCGACGAAGTGTTCGCCGTCGCCCATGCGCACTATCGTCACGCCGAACCCGGCGCGACCGGGCCATACCACTTCTTCGGCTCGGGCATCGCGATGTACGCGAACTGGCAGATCTGGACGATCGCGGGCCTGCTGTTCGGCGCCGCGTTCCCGCGTCTGCAATCGCTCGGCCTCGATTTCGCGATGGCGGCGACGTTCATCGCGATCGTCGTGCCGCAACTCGCGGCGCCGCCCTATCTCGCCGCCGCGGTGACGGCGGGCGCGGCCGCGTTCTTCTGCCGTGCATGGCCGTACAAGCTCGGCCTGCTCGCCGCCGTCGCGGCGGGCGTCGCGATCGGCGTCGCGCTGACGTGGCTCGACGGGCAGCGCGCGCGCCGGCGGGCGGAGGTCGCGTGATGAGCTACGCGCTGCTGATTCTCAGCATGGCGACACTCACGTACGCGATCCGCACGACGCTCTTCCTGCTCGGCGATCGCCTCGTGTTTCCGCCGCTCGCGCTCGCCGCGCCGCGCTTCGTGCCGGTGACGGTGCTGACCGCGATCATCGTGCCGATGACGCTCGCGCCGCACGGCGGCGACGCGGAACTGACGTGGCGCAATCCGCAGTTCGTCGGCGGCGTCGCCGCTGTGCTCGTGTGCGCCGCGACGCGCCGGCCGCTCGTCACGATCGCCGCCGGCCTCGCCGTGTTCTTCCTCTGGCAGGCGCTCGTGTTGCCGCACGGCGGGCTGCCGGGCTGAGCCGCCGCGGCGCCGCGCGGCATCGGCGCGCACGGCCTCAAGTTCTCGCGCGCGCCGCCGTTAAGAGGATGTAGCCTCGCGCCCGGCGACGGGACCCGGCCCAGACGCGGCCCGGTCCATCCGGCATGCGGGCCGACGGCCAGCCGCCGTCCGCGCAGCGCACACGCGGCCCGCCCACGTCGGCTCGCGCGCGGGCGAAAGCGCCGGTCGAGCCGGCCGGCATCGAGCATCGAGAAAGACATGGGCCAGATCACTCTCACGCTGAAAGACGACACCGTCGTTTCCTTGCGCAAAGACTACGATGCGTTCGTGCGCGTGTCGCTCAAGCTCGATCCGCAATTCGTCACGCCGTCGTTCGAGGATTTCCTGCGCGCGAAGCTGCTCGACAGCATGGTGCCGCTCACCGAGCACGCGGTTCAGCGGCTCCTGCAGGGCGGCCAGTATGCATGGGCGAAGCGCACGCTCGACAAGGAGTTTCCGGACGTCGTCTCGATCCTGATCCGGCAGGCGGGAGACTTCGGTTTCGGCTTCGCGTCGCGCTCCGAATGGACGCCCGACGAGCTCGCGAAAGCGTGCCGCGACTGGGCCGCCGCCGTCGTGTCCGGCGCGCAGGGGGACGCGGCGCTCGTCGATCCGCTCGCCGCACAGATCAAGTCGGCCGTCACCGACATTCAAACGCTCGAGGAACGGATGCAGACGCCCGCGTGGCGGCTCGCCGAATCGCTGCGGCAACGCGTGTACGAGGCGAAACTCGCGTGCGAGATGAGCGTCGGCAGCGTCGCGCGCGAAAAGCTCGGCGAACTGCGCGGGCTGCTCAGGCTCGGCATCGCGCACGGCTCGTTCCAGAAGCAGGAAGCGCAGCAGATCATGGAATACCTGCGGCTGTTGAAGCCCGAGATCTTCATCGAGGAACCGTACGACGTCTTCACGCGCATCGCCGCGTGGCTGCGCAGCATGTTCATGGTCGCGACGCCCGCGCGCGGCGCGCAGCAGAACGCATCGCAGCCGCAAGGCCAGCGGCGTTCGTAGCGCGGCGCATCGCGCGTTCGGCGGCGCGCGCGAACGCACGGCTCGATCCGCGCTCGCCGCGCGAACCCCGACAACGCAACGGCCCGGATCGCACGATGCGATCCGGGCCGCTGTTCTTCAGCCTGGGCGCGGCGCGCCGAACGGGCCTTCCGGGGCGAACCGTCCGCGCGCCTCGCCTGACGCGCTTACTCGCCCGCGCCGGCCTTCACGCCGCCGTTGACGGACGCCGAACCGTTCGCGCCGCCCACGACGCCCTTCGCGAGACCACCCGCCGCGCCCGCGACGCCGCCGACCGCGCTCGTCGCGCCGCCGACCACGTTGCCCGCCGCATTCGTCGCGCCTTCGACCGCGCCGCTCGCCTTCGTCTGCGCATCCGCGCCGAGTTCGGCCGCTTCGGCGGCCTTCGCCTTCGCCTTGGCCTTCGCGCGCTTCACGTGCTTCTTAGCCGAATGCTTGACGGCGCTTGCCGCCGCTTCGGGCGATGCGGCCGACAGGTCGCCGCCCGCGTTCAGTTGCGCGCTCGCGCCCGCCTTCTGGCCGAGCACGTCGGCCGAGCCGCCGACCGAACCTTGCGTCGCCACGCCCGCCGTCTGCGCAAAAGCGCTCGTCGCCATCGCCGCCACCGCGGCACCGATCAGCATTGCACGAATCTTCGACATCGCAATTCTCCTCAACAAAGTCGTTGGACGCGGCGTGCCTTCGAACCGGCCCGCCGCTATGGGCCCGCCGCGACATGCAGCGAGTCCGTGTACAGACCGGCCGCGTCGGCTCCCGGTTCGCCGTTCTCGCCAACTGTTACCCACCGTTTCATTTGCTGACGAGTTCGACACACTCGCTTACAGGCGACGGCCCGAATCGCGCGAAAGCCGGACAACATTTGACGCACGCCTTACACCGCGCGCGCCGCACATCGCTTATGATGCGAGGCCCGCCGCGCGCGGCGCTCCCGTTTCCGCGCGCTCGTTTCCGTTTTCATCGCCATGCCCAATCTCGATTTCACGCTGACCGGCGAATTCGTCGAACTGCATAACCTGCTGAAGCTCACCGGGCTCGCGGACAGCGGCGGCTCGGCAAAGATGATCGTCGCGTCGGGCGCCGTGAAGGTCGACGGCGCGGTCGAGCTGCGCAAGACCTGCAAGATCCGCGCGGGGCAAGTCGTGTTGCTCGGCGACACGCGCATCGCCGTGCACGGCGCGTCATAGCGAGCCCCTGTCGACCGTGAGGCCATCGGCAACGGCTCATCGACAGCACTCGCGGAAACTCGTAAGCTGATCGTTTCCAAAAAATAAGCAAAGCGCGGGCGGGCCGCTCGTGCGAACGCGTCCCATGTCGCCTTCCGGTTTCACTCGAGCGGCCGCCGCGCCGCCTCCCACGCTGTCCCGCCACGCCGCCGATACGGCGCGCCTCGCCGCGCCGCTCGCGATCGCGCAGCTCTCGCAAATGGCGATGAGCGTCACCGACACGGTGCTGCTCGGCTCGCTCGGCCCCGACGCGCTCGCGGCGGGCGGCCTCGGCGCGAATCTGTTCTTCGTCGTCGTGACGCTGCTGCAAGGCGTGCTGACGTCGGTCAGCGTGAGCGTCGCGCACGCGCGCGGCGCCATGGCCGACGATCGCGTGCCGCATATCTACTGGACGGGCTTCGCGCTGTCGCTGTTGCTCGCGGTTCCCGCATTCGCGCTGCTGTCGTTCGCGCAGCCGCTGTTGCTCGCGTTCGGCGAACCGGCGGCGCTCGCGCGCAACGTCGGCGAATATGCGGCCGTACTGCGCTTCGCGGCGCCCGGCAGCCTGATCGGCGTCGGGCTGATGCGCTCGTTCTTGCCCGCGATCGGCGCGGCGAAGCGGCTGCTGTGGGTGTCGCTCGCGGGCGTCGGCGTCAACGCGTTTCTCAACTACGGGCTGATCCACGGCGCGTTTGGGCTGCCGCGGCTCGGCTTCCTCGGCTCCGCAACGGCAACGACGATCACGATCTGGCTCACCGCGATCACGCTCGTCGCGCTGCTGCACGGACGGCCGGCGTTCAAGCACTTCGTCGCCGCCACGCGCCCGCGCCTGCCGCTGATGGGCGAGCTGTTCGGCATCGGCTGGCCGGTCGCGATCACGTACGGCGTCGAGTCGACGCTCTTTCTCGCGACGGGCCTGACCGTCGGCGTGCTCGGCGAAGCGTCGCTCGCCGCGCATCAGATCGCGCTCAACGTCGCGTCGGTGGCCTTCATGGTGCCGCTCGCGATCGGGCAGGCGGCGAACGTGCGCGTCGGCTACTGGGCGGGCGCGGGCGCGCCCGTCGCCGCGCGGCATGCGGGCTTCGTCGCGCTCGGGCTCGGCGTCGCGTTCATGTCGCTGTCGGGGCTCGCGCTGATCGTCGCGCCGCACGCGATCGTCGGCCTCTATCTGAAGCTCGACGATCCCGCGAACGCACATACGGTCGCGCTCGCGACGTCGCTGCTCGGCATCGCCGCGGTGTTCCAGATCGTCGACGGGATGCAGACCGTCGGCTCCGGCTGCCTGCGCGGCCTGAAAGACACGCGCGTGCCGATGCTCGCCGCGACGCTCGGCTACTGGGGCATCGGCTTTCCGACCGGCTACTGGTTCGCGTTCCACGCAGGCCTCGGCGCGCGCGGATTATGGTGGGGGCTCGCGGCCGGCCTCGCGAGCGTCGCGGTGCTGATGACGTGGCGATTCCATCGGAAGAGCGCCGCGCTCGGCGCGCGGGCGGGAGCTTGAGGGCGGGCTTCGGCGTGGGCGCGTGAGCATGCAAGCTCGCGAGGACTCGGGCGCGTTTGCGCGTTTGCGCGGATAAACGGATAAGCGGATAAACGGATAAGCGGGTCCGCACGCATACACTGCGACGGCGACCGACGCGATCGCTCATTCGCCACCGCAATCATGCACCGGTCCTCTTTTACGCGCCCTTTTCGTCGGAAGATGCCGGATGCCTCGCGAGCGCGGCTGATTCGCGGGCGCGACGCCCGCGACAGCGGCGACCTCACCTCCGCGAACGCGGTTCGCCGCGATTCGCCGCACATGGCGGAGCCGGCAAAGCGGCCGCGTCGCCCACATCGCGCACGCACGCTCGCGGCGCAGCGTCTCCACGCGGAACGATCGCATCCGTCTGCCGCCGCGCGAGCGATGCTCGCGTGCATCGCGCCGCCCCGATCGTCGCGATGCGCATGCGCGCTGTTCGCTCATCCGAGTGCCCCCACGCCCGTCTCGCCGATCGCCCGCGACGCGGCACGAAATCGCACACGGCGCTATGCTTGCCCATCAGTGGACGCCGTCGCGAGAACGGCTCCATCCCCGCATGCGCATTGCGCCGCGCCCGCGCGGCGTCCCCCGTCATCTGAAGGAGCAATCATGAGCGAAGCAGTACGGATGGAACGCGACACGTTCGGCGAAATCGCAGTGCCGGCCGCCCGGCTATGGGGCGCGCAGACGCAGCGCTCGCTGCAGAACTTCAAGATCTCGACCGAAAAGCAGTCGCCCGAACTGATTCACGCGCTCGCGCTGATCAAGCGCGCGGCGGCCGCCGTCAATCTCGAACTCGGCGTGCTCGCGCAGGACAAGGCGAACGCGATCATCGCCACCGCCGACGAGATCATCGCCGGCCGTCATCCCGATGAATTCCCGCTCGCCGTCTGGCAAACGGGTTCGGGCACGCAGACCAACATGAACCTCAACGAGGTGATCGCGAACCGCGCGAGCGAGTTGCTCGGCGGCGAGCGAGGCGAAAGCCGCAACGTGCATCCGAACGACGACGTCAATCGCGGCCAGTCGTCGAACGACGTGTTCCCGACCGCGATGCACGTCGCCGCCGCGCGCGCGATCGTCGACCATCTGCTGCCCGCGCTGCGCACGCTGCGCGCGACGCTCGACGCGAAGGCCGCCGCGTTTGCCGACATCGTGAAGATCGGCCGCACGCACCTGCAGGACGCGACGCCGCTCACGCTCGGCCAGGAATTCTCCGGCTACGTCGCTCAGCTCGATCAGGGCATTCGCCACGTCGAGACGGCGCTGCCCCATCTGTACGAGCTCGCGCAAGGCGGCACGGCGGTCGGCACGGGCCTGAACGCGCATCCGAAGTTCGCGGCGGGCGTCGCGGCCGAGATCGGCCGGCTCACCGGCTTGCCGTTCGTCAGTGCGCCGAACAAATTCGAAGTGATGGCCGCGGCCGACGCGCTCGTGTTCGCGCACGGCGCGCTTAAGACGGTCGCCGCGAGCCTCATGAAGATCGCGAACGACATCCGCTGGCTCGCGAGCGGGCCGCGTTGCGGGCTCGGCGAGTTGTCGATTCCGGAGAACGAGCCGGGCAGCTCGATCATGCCGGGCAAGGTCAATCCGACGCAATCGGAAGCGGTGACGATGCTCTGCTGTCAAGTGTTCGGCAACGACGTCGCGGTGAACTTCGGCGGCGCGAGCGGCAATTTCGAACTGAACGTGTTCCGGCCGATGATTGCGCACAACGTACTGCAATCGGTGCGGCTGCTCGCGGACGGCGCGCAGAGCTTCAACGATCACTGCGCGGTCGGCATCGAGCCGAATCGCACGCGCATCGACGCACTCCTGAACGAATCGCTGATGCTCGTGACGGCGCTCAATCCGCACATCGGCTACGACAAGGCGGCGCAGATCGCGAAGAAGGCGCACAAGGAAGGCACGACGCTCAGAGCCGCCGCGCTCGCGCTCGGTTACGTGACCGATGCGCAATTCGACGAATGGGTGCGGCCGGCGAAGATGGTCGGCAATAGCTGACCCTCGACGCGGCGCGCGATGCGCGGCCGGCGTCGCGCACGCGCGGCGGCGTGGCGTGGCGGATGTTCGGTTCGGTCGTCGGCACCCGATCGACAGCGGTTGATCGGCATCGTTCGACCGACGGTGCTTGATCGACGGCACTTGAGGTTCCGCGCTTGAGGTTCCGCGCTCGGTCGTCGGCACGCGTTCGCCTGCCCCGCCCCGATCGCCCGCCCCCCGAACCCGTGCGCTCGGCCGCAGCCAAGCCGGCATGCGGTTGCAGACCGCCTGCCATGCACGTGACGTCGAATGCGATCCGCGCCGCGAGCGCCGCGCATGTCCGCACGTCGGATCGCGCTGCGTCGTATCGCGCGTCGCTCTTCAAACGAAAAACGCCGCGAACGATCGCGGCATGTGCTCGATTCGATGCGCCCGGCATCCGTCGTCCGCACGCACGGCGCGTGCGCCCGACGAACGCCGACGCGCGCTCACACGTCCCCTTTCGCGACTTCCTCGGGCTTGAGCTCGACGATCTTGTCGAGCGCCGCGCGCACGTCCATCGCGTACTGCGCGAGGCGCTTCTGCTCGTCGCTGACGGGCACGAACGGCGGCACCGGCACCGGATTGCCGTTCTCGTCGACCGCGACGAACACGACGAGACAGTCGGTCGTCTGACGCAGCACGCCGCCCTTCGGGTCGCCCGCGTGCACCGACACGTGGATGTGCATGCTCGTGCGGCCCGTCGCGACGACGCGCGCCTTCAGTTCGACGAGATTGCCGACGAGGATCGGCCGCTGGAAGCGGATGTTGCCGACGCTCACTGTCACGCAATAGCGGCTCGACCAGATCGCCGCGCACGCGTACGCGGTCTCGTCGATCCATTTCATCAGCGCGCCGCCGTGCACCTTGCCGCCGAAGTTGACTGACGTCGGCTCGGCGAGGAAGCGGAAAACGGTTTCGGTGCGATCAAGCGGCGCGGGGGGCGTGGCGGGCATTTCGGCTGGCTCCAGTTCTGCTGGCATGGCGGGAAAGGAGACGATTATACGTTGCACTGCGACATGACGCCGCAGCCGCCGTTTCAGGCCGATGCGCGCGCCGGCCGGGAGCGGCGCTGGCTCCCGGCCGCGCGCGACGCGATTGGTAACACGCCGTTAGTTGCGGATCGTCACGCCCTGATCGATCGTGCCGTACATCTCGATGCGGCCTGTTCCGGCACTCGATCCGCCAGCGCCGCCGGATACGCAGCCCGCGCAGACGAACGCGGCAATGAGGGTTGCAGCCAGTGTTTTCATCGGAAGAAGAAGCGTCGTCGAGCGCCGGCGCGCCACGATCGCGCGCCGGGCGAGTCATCGGACGTCGCATTTTACGCGCGCCGCCGCGGCAAGCGCAGCAACCGGCGGCGGCGAGCTCGCGCCTCGCCCACCCCGCGATCGGGCGTCCGGCCGTTCGGCCTTGCCCACCCGGCCGCCCGCCCCCGCCCAAGCGCGAAACAACGCCGCATCCCGCCGCCTCAGCCAGGCAACACGCCCGCACATTCGACATTTCGGCGCAACGCGAAACATCGAATGCCATCCGCGCCTACACTCGAACCGTGTCCTTCCCGAGGGTTCCCCGATGTCCGATTCCGATCGCCACCACCATTTCCCCGGCTTGAGCCACCTCGGCGCGCTGCTCGCCGATCCGGGACGCGCCGCGATGCTCTGGGCGCTGATGGACGGCAGCGCGCGCCCCGCGGGCGAGCTGACGATGATCGCCGGGCTGTCGCCGTCGGCGGCGAGCGCGCATCTCGCCCGGCTCGCGGACGGCGGCCTCCTCGCGCTCGACGTGCGCGGCCGCCATCGCTATTACCGGATCGCTTCGCCCGATGTCGCCGCGGCGATCGAGGCGCTCGCGAACGTCGCGCAGGCGGCCGCGCCGCAGCGCCCGATCCCGCAACCGGCGCGCACGGTTCCGCCCGACATGCGCTATGCACGCACCTGCTATGACCACATGGCGGGCGAGCTCGCGGTGCAGGTATTCGAGCGGCTGATGGCGCGCAGCTGGCTGACGGCGGCCAACGGCGTGCTCGACGCAAGCGCCGCGGGCGCCGCGCAGTTCGCGCGATGGGGCATCGACATCGGCGGCCAGCGCGCGAAGCGCCGGCGCTTCGCGTGCACATGCCCGGACTGGAGCGAGCGCCGTCCGCACCTGGGCGGCGCGCTCGGCGCGGCGCTCCTCGAGCGCTTCTGCCAATGCGGCTGGATCGAGCATGCGGCCAAGCCGCGCGTGCTGCGCGTGACGCCCGCCGGCCAGCGCGAATTCGACGCCTTGCTTACCGGCGGATGACGCCCACTTTCGTCGGTCTGACGAATTGCGCCGCGCCGACAACTCTTGTTACACGCGCATCAAATCGCATAACAAAACCGATGTCACTGAAACATGCCGAGCGGATAGAGTGGACTCATACGGCGCGTGCCACGCCGGACAAAACAGAGACGATGATGACCATGCTTGCCGCTCGCCACCCGTTTGCGCTTTCGCGCATCGCCCGCCACACGCTCCTCGCCGTCGCGATGCTCGCCGCGTTGCCGCCCGCCATCGCGCAAAACGTCGCCCCGCCGCCCGCCGGCGTCGCCCAGCAAACGGGCGGCGATCCGCCCGCCCGCGTCGCGCGGCTGAACTACCTGTCCGGCGCCGTGACGACCGAGCCCGCGGGCGCGAGCGACTGGTCGTACGCGGCCGTCAACCGCCCGCTCACGACGGGCGACCAGCTATGGAACGATTCGGGCGCGCGCTCCGAGCTGCACATCGGCTCCACCGCGGTGCGGCTCGGCCAATCGACGAGCCTGTCGATCCTCAATCTTGACGACACGAATACGCAACTGAAGGTGCCGCTCGGCACGCTGTCGACGCACGTGCGCGAGCTGCCGCCCGGCACGTCGTACGAAATCGACACGCCGAACCTCGCGCTCGCGGTCGGCTCGCCCGGCGATTATCGCGTCGACGTCGCACCCGACGGTTCGAGCACGACCGTCACCGTGCGACGCGGCAGCGCGACCGTCTACGGCGACGGCACGCAGATGCCGGTATCGGCCGGCCAGCGGGTCGTCTTCACGGGCACCGGGCTGCAGGTCGCGGACACGGGCGCCGTACCGCCGCCCGACGGCCTCGACGACTGGGCCGCAAGCCGCGACGCGGCCGAGGAGCGCTCGGTGTCGGCCCACTACGTGTCGCGCGAAATCCCGGGTTACCAGGACCTCGACGCAAACGGAACGTGGCGCGACGACCCCGATTACGGCGAGGTGTGGGTGCCGAGCGCGGTGCCCGCCGGCTGGGCGCCATACCGCACCGGCCACTGGATCTGGCAGGCGCCGTGGGGCTGGACCTGGATCGACGACGAGCCGTGGGGCTTCGCCCCGTACCACTACGGCCGCTGGGCGTACGTCGACGATTCGTGGGCCTGGGTGCCGGGCCCGCTCGTCGTCAGCGCGCCGCCGTGCTACGCACCCGCGCTCGTCGCGTTCGTCGGCGGGGGCGGCGGCGGCTTCGACTGGAGCGTGGGCCTCGCGGTCGGCGGCATCGCGGCGGCGGGCGTCGCGTGGTTCCCGCTCGGCCCGCGCGACCCGTGGCGACCGAGCTGGGGCGGCTGGAGCCCGCATTACTATCAGCACGTGAACCAGACCGTGATCGTGAACAACGTCAACAACATCAACGTCAACAAGACGGTGAACGTGACGAACATCCACAACACGTACGTGAACTTCCGCGCGCCGAACGCGGTGACGGCCGTGCCGGCGACCGCCTTCGTCCATGGCCAGCCGGTGCCGCGCTTCGCGCAGAAGGTCGATCCGCGGCAGTGGCGCAACGCGCACATCGGCTCGGGTGCGCCGGGCGTTGCGCCGGTGCGCCAGAGCTTTACGGGCGCGCTGCGCAACGCCGCGTACCGGCCGCCCGCAGCCGTCGAGCAGCGCTCGATCGTCGCGACGCGCAATCCGGCCGTGCCGGCCGCTTACCATGACCAGCTCGCCGCGCACCTCGCGCAAAGTGGCGCACGGGTGCCCGGCGCGGGCGCGCCCGTCGTGAAGACCGCGGTGCCGCCGAGCTATGCGATGCGGCCGGTGCGCTCGCTCGAGAACGCGGGCGCGCCGAACCGCTGGGTAATGCGCAACGTGCAGCTCGTCGACACGCACGCACCTGTCGCGCAAGCCGCGCGCGGCCCTCAGGGCGGCGTGGGCAATCCGGCCGCGCGCGCGGGCGAGCGGCCGCAGCCGAATGCCGCGCAGCCGAACGTCGCGCGCCCCGGCCTCCCTCAGCCGGGCGTCGCGCAGCCGAATGCGCCTCACGCGCCTCACGCGCCGGCCGTGCCGGCCGTGCCGGGCGTGCCGGGCGTGCCGGGCGTGCCGCAGAATGCGATGCGGCCAGGCGCGGCGCAGTCGAACGAGGCGCGGCCGAATCCCGCTCCCTCGACGCACAACGGCGTGCCGCGCCCGCCCACGGCCATCGACAACCCGGGTGCGCGCAACGAAGCGCGTGCGCCGGGCGGAGCGCAACGTCCGCAGCCTTCCTGGACGCAGCCGCATCCGCCGATCCAGCAGCAGCGCGCGAACGAAGGCCAGCCGCGCGCAAGCGGCGAGCCGAATGCGCCGCTCAATTACCGGTCGCCGACGCAGAACGCACTGCCGCCGATCCGCTCGACGCCGACGCCCACGCACTCCGCCCAGCCCGCGCCGCAGCCCGCCGGGCGCGCACAACCGCAGCCGGCATGGCAGACGCCGCGCAATGAAATGCGCGCGCCCGAGGCGCCGCGCAGCGTGCCGCGCCAGGAAGTCGCGCCGCCGCCCGCGCCGCGCAACGAATATCGCGCGCCGGCCCCCGCGCCGCGTCCGCAGGTCGAAGCGCCGAGGACGGAAGCGCCGCGCATGCCCGCACCGCGAATGGAAGCGCCGCGGATGGAGCCGCGTCCGGCCGCGCCGCCGCCCGCCGCGCCGCGCAACCCGCCGCCCGCGCCGCGTCAGGAGCCGCCGCGTCAGGTGCGCCCCGATCAGCAGCACGGTTTCGCCCCGAACCGCGAAGAGCGCCGGCACGCGTAAGCGCACCGCACTCGCCGCATCAACGAAAAAACCCGCGAATTCGCGGGTTTTTCATGGATCGATCGAGACGGGCCGCGCGTCGTTCAGACGGCCATCGGCGCGCTCAGCGGTTCATGATGGCGATAGCCGACGAGCGTGAAATCCGACGGCTCGACGCGTTCGAGCCATTGCGGCTCGTACTTGCCCGTCTTCGCGTAATCGGGCACGCGCTCGGCAAGCTCGAGCCGCGGACTCTCGAACGGCTCGCGCTCGAGTTGCTGCTTGAGCATGTCGAGCTGATTCTCGTAGATGTGCGCATCGCCGATAAAGTACGTGAACCAGCGCGGCGAGTAGCCCGTCAGCCGGCCGACGAGCGTGAGGAGCGCCGCGCCTTCGGCGAGATTGAACGGCGTGCCGAGTCCGACGTCGTTGCTGCGGATGTACAGGCACAGCGAGATTTCGCGCCGCTCGACGTTCGGCAGGAACTGATACAGCAGATGGCATGCGGGCAGCGCGATCTCGTCGAGCACCGCGGGATTCCAGCCGTGGAACAGGATGCGCCGGCTCGACGGATCGCGCACGATCGTGTCGAGGCAATCGCGCAGTTGATCGATCGCCTTGTGGAGCAGCACCTTGTCCGCGCCGCCCTCCTCGAAGCGCGCGACGATGCGAAAGCCGCGCGAAGTCGCATCGGCGATCTGCGCGTCGGCGTGCGCGTCGAGCACCTTGTAGCCCGGCCAGCGCCGCCATTGGACGCCGTACACGTCGCCGAGATCGTCGGCGCCGCGGCGATACGGATTCGCGAGCCACTGCGCGTTCTCATTCGCATTCGCGTCCCACACCTTGCAGCCGAGCGCGCGAAACTCCGCCGCGCTGCGCGTCGCGCGCAGGAAGCCGACGAGCTCGCCGATCGCCGACTTGAACGCGAGCTTCTTCGTCGTCACGGCGGGAAAGCCCTGTTGCAGATCGAAGCGCAGCATCGCGCCCGGGATGCCGATCGTGCGGATGCCCGTGCGGTTGCTCTGCCAGGTGCCGGTGTCGAGAATGGTGCGAACGAGATCGAGATACTGTTTCATGCGGGTTCCTCCGGCCGCGAAAAGCGGCCGTGCCCGCCATTCTAGCAAGGCCCGCGCTAGCAGGCCCGGCGCAGATCCTCGTCGCGCTTCGCGCGCGTGCTGCCGTCGTCGCGCATCCCGTATGCGCAAAGCAGGCGATAGAGCGTCACGCGCGAGACGCCGAGCTCGCGCGCGGCGTCCGCGAGCCGGCCGCGATGCCGCAGCAGCGCGACTTCGATCGCGTGCCGCTCCGCGCTCTCGCGCGCCTCCTCGAGCGACATCGGCGCGACTTCCGCGTACCCCGACAGTTCGAGATCGGCCGCGCTGATCATCCGCCCCTCCGACATCACGATTGCGCGCCGCACCCGGTTGATCAGCTCGCGCACGTTGCCCGGCCACGCATAGTTGTGAAGCGCCGCGATCGCATCGGGCGTGAAGCCGCGCAGCCGCCGGTGCGCGTCGCCCTTGAAGCGCTCGAGCATGTGCCGCGCGAGGATCTCGATGTCCTTGCCGCGCTCGCGCAGCGGCGGCTCCTCGAGCTTCAGCACGCACAGCCGGTGATACAGGTCCTCGCGAAAGCGCCCGTTGCGCAACGCGACCTGCATGTCGACATGCGTCGCGGAAACGATCCGCACATCGACCGAAATCGACTGGTGCCCGCCGACGCGCTCGACCTTGTGTTCCTGCAGGAAGCGCAACAGGCTCGCCTGGCTCTCGAACGGCAGATCGCCGATTTCGTCGAGAAACAGCGTGCCGCCGTTCGCCGCTTCGATACGGCCGATCTTGCGCTGATTCGCGCCGGTGAACGCGCCGCGCTCGTAGCCGAACAGCTCGGCCTGCAACAGCGTCGGCGGAATCGCGCCGCAATTGATCGCGACGAACGGCGCGTTCGCGCGCGCCGAGCGCTCGTGAATCGCAACGGCCGTCAGTTCCTTGCCGGTGCCGGATTCGCCGGAGATGAACACGGGCGCGTCGGTCGCGGCCACCTTGCGGATCATCTTGAAGAGCGCGAGCATCGCGTCGCAGGTGCCGACCATCTCGCCTTCGTTGCGCACCGTCGCGGCGGCGGGCGCGAGCCCTTCCGACAACGTGACCATCCCGTATGCGTGGCCGACCGACTCGACGATGCGCTCGCACTCGTAAGGCACCGTCACGTAGTCGAAGCAGTAATCGCGCACGAGGCGGCGCACCGCGTCGTCGCCCATCTGCCCTCGCCTCGTCATCGCGATCCAGCCGACGTTCGGCGTCTTCAGACTCGCTTCGAGCTCGCGCAATTCGGCGGCCCCGACACCGCACGAAAAATCGAGCAAGCCGCCCGCAATCACGCCGCGCGCGGCGGAGCGCCGCATCTCGCGTGGCGAATCGACGATGTCGACCTGCCAGCCATGCCGATCGAAACAGCGCTGCAGATCCGCATCGGGACGATGAGAATAGTAGATGAGATGCCTTGCCGCAACATCCATGACGCCACCCAGTCAATCGATTTGCGTCGCGCCGCCTGGCACAGGCGTGCGACGGAACCGAGCCGGGACTCGCTAGGAGGACTCGGCTCGTCATTTTTCACTACCACTGGAACTGCGTTCCCCGTAGATCGGCGCTTGGCTCAAAACAAAGGCGGTGGTCAAGTCCGCCCGTTTCCGAATCTCGGTTGTCTCAGCGTACTGACAAGCATGCGACAAAGCAAATGAATTAAATCAACTTTTTTCAGCATCGGCTGCATTAAAAAATGTCATTTCATTCCTCTGCTTAAATCATGAAAGATCGTGTTTATTGATTCGCTTAATTCGCCACGCGCTTGAATGGAAGATTAGATTAATCCTGTATTTTTTTGAATCAGCGGTACTCCCAAGGGCCCGTTTCAAAGCTGAAACGTTTTGTTCACGTTTGGCCGCGCACTGATTCGTCCGCGCATTCGCGCAGCTCGACCGCTCAACGGATTCCGCGCGATGGCATGCATTTCGCTCGACCACCGGCAAACCGGAGAGACGTCATGCGAATCGCAGCCTGCCTTGCCTGTCGACGGCATTCCGTCGCCGCAGCATTCGCGGCATCGCTTGCCGTCATGTGCCCTTATGTCGCGATCGCGCACAAAGACGAAACGCATCGGATAGTCGACGCGCCCCTCGTGCACATCGTCGCGGCCGGCCGGGCTCAACGTTTCGTGAACGTCGATGCCCGCGCATTCGCACGGCTGCGCGATCTCGTGCCGATGCCCGTTCCCGTCGCGGCGCCGACGCCGCTCGTCGACGACAGCGCGGCCGTGACGCTGTGGGACGAGATCAGTCCGCCCGCGCCGCTGCCCGTGCCGTCCGATGCACAGCGCACGATTCGCGAAGACGGTGTGAGCGATACGCGGCAGTGACGTATCCGGATGCAAATCACCGGGCCCCGCCCGGCACAACCACGCCATACGAAGACGAAGAGGAGATGAGATGACCGCACTGACCGCCGCTTCGCAATCGTGGGCGCGCCGAGCATTGCCGACCGTACAAACCGGTTTGACCGGCTCAAACGTGCGCGTCGGGCCCCTGGATGCGGTTCCATGCAGCACGGCGAACGTGTGCGAGGTGGTTGCGCGCGCCGCCGCTCGTCGGTACGTATCCCGCAATCGCGACGATCGCGACGATCTCGACGCACGGACCGCGCGTGCGCCGATGCACCGTGTACCCGCGCTCGACGCACGGTTCGCAGGCATCCCGCATCTTTCCGAATCGGAGCATTCACGCACGTCCATCCGTCCCGCTCGGCGCCGCGCTTCGCACGCGACGGCGGTCGCCGGGTGGATCGCATCGGCGAACCCGTCGGGCTCGCCGCTCGCGCGTCGACGCGCGGGCACAGCAGGTCTTCAGCGCCGCAGCGGCACGATCCTCGCGCTGCGCGCGGAAGCGGAGGCCGCCTCGGATAGCGAACTATCCGAGGCGGCCCCCAAACACGGAAGTCTGGGACAGCCGGCGGGGGGGCATGACATGCAGCGAGCATTGCGCCACGGCGACGCGCTCGCGCATGTCATCGGAATCGTCCAAGTCGTCCAGATAGCCGGAGCCGTTCATGCAACGGCGAACGTTTTGGTGCTCCGTCCCCCGGCGGGCACTCTTTTTGACAACAGAATCCACGCGTGCCGCAGCACGGCGGCGAAATGCCCGCGCGTTGCAGCGGCGAAGCTTGCGCCGGCAACCGGTTCCGCGAGCGCCTTGCCGCGCCGCGGCGTTTCGCGCGGCGCGACGCCCGCCGCGCCGCGCACCGCCCTGACGCGCGGGCGCGTACTCGCCGATCGCGTCGGCGATGCGGCGGCAAGCGCCGATGCGCGGCGAATTTCGACCATGCCCGGCCGTTCGCGCAGCACGTGCGGCCAATGCGGTCAATGCGGTCAATGCGACGCGCATCGGGCCGCACGCGCGTCGCCGGTCGCGAATACGTCGGCATCGACATGCGAGCGACGACGCGCGCGCGATGTGCGTGATGTCGACGGCACCGCGGCGTGTCGCGTGGTCGCGGATGCTTTTCAAGCGGCGACGAGCGGGCGCGCCCGCCGCGTCGAGCACGCGCCGCGCGGCGGCACGCGCAAGCGGCACCATCGAAACGAAGACCGCCGGCGATGCCGGCGCAAGGCAGGATAACCATTCGCCGTCGCCGCGCTAAAGCGCAGCCGTCGACGGCTCTTGACGGGGAAAGCGCATTGCGTCGTCGCGTTCGCGGCGCGCAACGGGGGGACCAGATGTCCTGGGAAATCGCGCCGACGTTCGCTCGGCCCGCCGCTGCGTTCGCGCGCGGTGCGCGCGCGTTCGCGATCGCCGCATCGATGTCCGGCCGAACAAGTTCGACCGCGACGCCGCGCGGCCGCCTCCAGCGACACGACGCCGCCGACGCGCCGACGTTCCTCGCGCATCGCGCAACGCGTGTCGCGCGCATCGCCGTGCCCTGCCCCCGCCCCGGAAGAGCGCACATGCGTCGCAGCAACACCGACACCGCACGCCGGCCGCCCGGCATCCCCGCCGTCCTCCCGCATCGGTCGCGCCAACGACGCGCGCCACGCGACGACGCCCGCGGCGCTCGCGCCCCGCACACCGAACATTGCACGCCGCGCGCCGCGCTCGGCGCGCCTGCCCCCGACACGTTCCGAACAACATTCCAGCTGAGGTGCATCGTGCCCGACTTCCGCTTTCCCTCCGATTGCGCACCGCCCGGCCACGCCGGGCAGCGCACCGCGTCCCCCGCCGACGCGGCCGCGCGCCAGCTCGTCTACCTGTCGCGCACGCCCGACACGACGCTCGTCGAGCATCTGCGCGCGCGACGCTGGAACGTGCATGTCGCGCGCTCCGCGCACGAAGCGGCGCGGCGCGTGAAGCCGGATCAGCCGCAGGCGGGCATCGCCGATCTCGACGGCTTCGCGCCGCGTGAGCTGCCGACGCTCGAGGCGGTGTTGCGCCAGCAGCAGGTCGGCTGGATCGCGCTCGCCGGCGACGCGCGCATCAACGATCCCGACGTGCGCCGGCTGATTCGCCAGTACTGTTTCGATTACATGCCGGGCCTGCCGCCGCACGAGACGATCGATTATCTCGTGGGCCACGCCTACGGGATGGTCGCGCTGTGCGATCTCGACCTCATGGCGGGCGCCACCGAAACCGGCGACGAAATGGTCGGCGCGTGCGACGCGATGCAGCAGCTGTTCCGGATGATCCGCAAGGTCGCCGCGACCGACGCGACCGTGTTCATCTCCGGCGAATCCGGCACCGGCAAGGAGCTGACCGCGCTCGCGATTCACGAGCGCTCCGAGCGCCGCAAGGCGCCGTTCGTCGCGATCAACTGCGGCGCGATTCCGAATCATCTGCTGCAGTCCGAACTGTTCGGCTACGAGCGCGGCGCATTCACGGGCGCGAGCCAGCGCAAGATCGGCCGCGTCGAATCGGCGGACGGCGGCACGCTGTTTCTGGACGAAATCGGCGACATGCCGCTCGAAAGCCAGGCGAGCATGCTGCGCTTCCTGCAGGAAGGCAAGATCGAGCGGCTCGGCGGGCACGAGTCGATCCCGGTCGACGTGAGGATCATCTCCGCGACGCATGTCGATCTCGACGCGGCGATGCGCGAAGGCCGCTTTCGCGAAGACCTGTACCACCGGCTGTGCGTGCTGAAGCTCGAGGAGCCGCCGCTGCGCGCGCGCGACAAGGACATCGAAATCCTCGCGCATCACATCCTGCATCGGTTCAGAAGCGACGGCGCACGCCGCATCCACGGTTTCACGTCGTGCGCGATCGAAGCGATGTACAACTATCAGTGGCCCGGCAACGTGCGCGAGCTGATCAACCGGATTCGGCGCGCGATCGTGATGTCGGACAGCCGGCATCTGTCGGCCGCCGATCTCGATCTCGCGCCGTTCGCCGCCCGCCAGGCGACGACGCTCGCCGAGGCGCGCGAGCGCGCCGAGCGCCGGACGATCGAGGCGTCGCTGCTGCGGCATCGCAATCGCCTGACCGAAGCGGCGGCGGAGCTCGGGGTGTCTCGCGCGACGCTGTATCGGCTGATGGTGTCGCACGGCCTGCGCGAGTTGTCATGGGGCACGCATCGCACGGGCGCGAGCGATCCGGACGACGAAGCCGAGCCCACGTGAAGTGCGGGCGGCGTGTGCGCGAAGCGTCGGCGCAGGGCGCATCAAGCGTCGATCGCCGCAAGGCGCGCGAGAACGCGTATTCCGAACCGGCGCGAAGCACGACGCGCGCGGGCGCGTGCGGCGCGATCCGGTAGAATCGTGCCCTTCCGGCATCTTTTTCTTCCCGTCATGACGACGCTGACCCTGATCGTCGCGCGCGCCCGCAATGGCGTGATCGGCCGCGACAACCGGCTTCCGTGGAAACTCCCCGAGGACCTCGCGTTCTTCAAGCGCACGACGATGGGCGCGCCGATCGTGATGGGCCGCAAGACGCACGAGTCGATCGGCCGGCCGCTGCCCGGCCGCCGCAACATCGTCGTCACGCGCGACGCCGCGCGACGCTTCGACGGCTGCGACACGGCCACGTCGCTCGGCGACGCGCTCGCGCTCGCCGAGCGCGACGGCGCGGCCGAAGCGTTCCTGATCGGCGGCGCGCAACTGTACGCGGAGGGCCTGCGCCATGCGGACAAGCTGATCGTCACCGAGATCGATCAGGATTTCGAAGGCGACGCGTCGTTTCCCGCGCCCGATCCCGCGCAGTGGGAAGCCGTGTCGCGCGATGCGCATCGCGCGGCCCCGCCGAACGATTTCGCATACGCGTTCGTCGTCTACCGTCGCAAGCGCGCCGCCTGACGGACGCGAGCCCGCGCGCGATATCGCGGGCTCCCGCGCGACGACACAAAAAAGGCGCCGCTCGCCGCGGCGCCTCTTGCTTTTGCGCGATCGAAACGATCGCCGCGTTCACTGCCCCGCGATCGTCATCTGCTCGATCAGCACCGACCCCGTTTCCTTCGTGCCGCGCACGATCGAGTCCGCGCCGATCGCGACGATGTGGCGGAACATCTCCTGCAGCGTGCTCGCCACCGTGATCTCCTCGACCGGATACTGGATCTCGCCGTTCTCGACCCAGAAGCCCGCCGCGCCGCGCGAATAGTCGCCCGTCACGTAGTTGACGCCCTGCCCCATCAGCTCGGTCAGCAAAAGACCCGTGCCGAGCTTCTTGAGCATCGCGTCGAAGTCGTCGGCGGGATTCGTGAGCGCGCTCCTGAGCGCGATGTTGTGCGAGCCGCCCGCGTTGCCGGTCGTCTGCGTGCCGAGCTTGCGCGCCGAATACGTCGACAGGAAATAGCCCTCGACCACGCCGTCCTTGACGACGCTGCGCGCATGCGTGCGCACGCCCTCCTCGTCGAACGGCGCGCTGCCCATCGCGCGCGGCACGTGCGGGTCCTCGACGATCTGCACGTGCGGCGCGAACACCTCCTTGCCGAGGCTGTCGACCAGGAACGACGTCTTCCGATACAGCGCGCCGCCGCTCACCGCCTGCACGAACGCGCCGAGCAGGCCCGCCGCGAGCGGCGCCTCGAACAGCACGGGCACCTTGCGCGTGTCGAGGCGGCGCGCGCCCATTCGCGCGAGCGCGCGTTGCGCCGCATAGCGGCCGACCGATTCGGGCGACGCGAGTTCGTCCGCGCGGCGCTTCGACGTGTACCAGTCGTCGCGCTGCATGTGGCGGCCGCTGCCCGCGATCGGCGCGCACGCGATGTAGTGGCGCGAGTACGGATAGCCGGCGAGAAAGCCGCGCGTCGTCGCGAGCACGAACTGCGAATGCTGCGCGGATACGCTCGCTCCCTCCGAATTGCGGATTTGCGGGCTCACCGCGAATGCGGCATCCTCCGCGCGGCGCGCGAGGTCGACCGCATCGTCGGCCGACAGGCGCCACGGGTGATATAGGTCCAGGTCGCGCGGATCGGTTTCGAGCAGCTCGGCTTCGGCGAGCCCCGCCGCGTCGTCCTCGGCCGTGAAGCGCGCGATGTTGTACGCGGCCGCGACCGTGTCCTTCAGCGCCGCGGGCGAGAAATCCGACGTGCTCGCATTGCCGCGCTTCTTGCCGATGAAGACGGTCACGCCGACCGTCTTGTCGCGATTGTGCTCGATCGTCTCGACTTCGCCGCGCCGCACCGACACCGACAGGCCGTCGCCCTCGGAGATTTCGGTCGCGGCGTCGGTCGCGCCGAGCGCCTTCGCGTGCCGGAGGATGTCCGTCGCGATTGCCTTCAGTTCGTCTTGCGTGTGCGGAAAATAGTGCGCCTGGGCGTCGAGGTTTGCAGCCATCGTCGTGGTATCCGGTAACGGGCGGGTCGCCCGCATGTTTCGAAATGTGCGTATCCCGCGATCATAGCAAGGTCCGGCGCGGGCGACGCGCGCCCGCGCGGCCGCGCGGTGTCCGGCGCGATACAATGCCGCCCATGACACGCAAAACCCGCATCCAACCGATCGAACACGCCGGCGAAGACGCCGACCACGGCTACGATCGCCCCAGCAAGTCCCAGTTGAAGCGCGACATGCACGCGCTGCAGGAACTGGGCGCCGCCCTCGTCGAGCTGCCGAAGGACGCGTTCAAGCGCATGCCGATGCCGGAAGATCTCGCCGACGCCGTGCGCGAGGCGCGCCGCATCACCGATCACGAAGGCAAGCGCCGCCAGATTCAGTACGTCGGGCGCGTGATGCGCTCGCTCACCGCAGACGAGACGGCCGCGCTGCGCGCGGCGCTCGATGCGCAGCGCGGCGTGAACAAGGCCGAGACGGCGCGCCTGCACTGGATCGAGCGCACGCGCGAGCAACTGCTCGCGAACGACGAAGCGCTGACCGCGTTCATCCGCGAGCATCCGTCGGCCGACGTGCAGGAAGGCCGCACGCTGATCCGCAACGCACGCCGGGAAGCGCAGCAAGGCAAGCCGCCGCGCTACTTCCGCGAGCTGTTCCAGTGGATCAAGTCGGCGAGCGGCGCGGCGGGCGACGCAAGCGACGCGCCCGAGCACTCACCGGAGTCCGACGATGACGACGACGAAGCGTAACCGCCCCGACGAACTCGTGATCGGCCTCGTGTCGATCAGCGACCGCGCAAGCAGCGGCGTCTACGAGGACAAGGGCATTCCGGCGCTCTCCGAATGGCTCGCAGCGGCGCTCGCGTCGCCGTGGCGCGCCGAGACGCGGCTCATCCAGGACGACGCGCCGACGATCTCGGCGACGCTCGTCGAGCTCGTCGACACGGTCGGCTGCGACCTCGTGCTGACGACGGGCGGCACCGGCCCCGCGCGCCGCGACGTGACGCCCGAGGCGACGCTCGCCGTGGCGACGAAGGAAATGCCGGGCTTCGGCGAGCAGATGCGGCAGATCAGCCTGAACTTCGTGCCGACCGCGATCCTGTCGCGGCAGGTCGCGGTGATTCGCGAAACCGCGGATCACGCAGCGCTGATCGTGAATCTGCCCGGCCAGCCGAAATCGATCAAGGAAACGCTCGAAGGGCTGCGCGGCGACGACGGCAACGTCGAGGTGCCGGGCATTTTTGCTGCGGTGCCGTATTGCATCGATCTGATCGGCGGCCCGTACGCGCAGACGAATCCGGCCGTATGCGCGGCGTTCCGGCCGAAGAGCGCGGTGCGCGCGCCGAAGTGACGGCTGTCGCGGCCGAGCCGGTCAGCGTGGCGGGCGCGGCTACGGCCGCTGGTGCGATCGTGAGGGGAACAGCGAAACGATCGCGCGGCTCGCGCCGATCGCGGGAAAGCTCGCCGGGCGGACGCGACGGCGGCATGTGCGGCGGCGGCCGACGTCGCAGCGCGCTGCGCGCGAAAAGCGCGGAGATGGCGCCGCACGCCGGTGGCGGCACGTTCGGCGCGCCGCGCGAACATGCCCGCGCATGCGCACGCCGAGTCGCGAAAACCCTCGAGGCGCGCGCTACCCGCTTACGCGGTCTCGCCCGCCGGCGCGGCCGGAATCAGAAAGCGCTCGCGGTAATACTTGAGCTCGTCGATCGACTCGTGGATGTCGGCGAGCGCGGTATGCATCGCACGCTTCTGGAACCCCTTGTAGATCGCGGGCTGCCAGCGCCGGCACAGCTCCTTGAGCGTGCTGACGTCGAGGTTCCGGTAATGGAAGAAGCGCTCGAGCTCCGGCATCCAGCGCGCCATGAAGCGGCGGTCCTGGCAGATCGAGTTTCCGCACATCGGCGACTTGCCGGGCGGCACGTATTGGCCGAGAAACGCCTCGATCTGCGCGGCGGCATCCGCCTCCGTGACGCTCGACACGCGCACGCGGTCGATCAGGCCGGAGCGGCCATGCGTGTTCTTGTTCCAGTCGTCCATCTTCGCGAGCGTCTCGTCGCTCTGATGGATCGCGAGCACGGGCCCTTCGACCGCGATGTCGAGGGTCGAATTGGTGACGACGACGGCGATCTCGATGATGCGGTCGGTGTCCGGGTTCAGGCCCGTCATTTCCATGTCGAGCCAGACGAGGTTCAGTTCGTTGCGAACGAGCGCCGGCTGGCCGTCCAAGGCGGAGATATCGGTCATGAGCAATCCTGGGAAATGAGCGGGCGGCGCGCGCGCCGCCGGGCGGGCCGGCAAACGGCGAGCGGGCCGGCTCCGCAAGAACATATAATTCTCGCATAGATACCCACCAGCGCCTTCGATGTCCGCCTATACCTTCACCCTGCTCTTCGCCGTCGCGATCGTCGCGATGACGGGCACCAAGCTGTGGCTCGCGTCGCGGCAGATCCGCTTCGTCGCCGCGCATCGCGGCCGCGTGCCCGCACAGTTCCGCGAGACGATTCCGCTCGCCGCGCACCAGCGCGCCGCCGACTACACGATCGAGCGCACGCGGCTCACGATGTTCGAGATCGTCGTCGCGTCGGCGGTGCTCGTGGGCCTCACGCTCCTCGGCGGCGTCGGCGCGCTCGATTCGCTGCTCGCCGGCCGGCTCGGCCACGGCTACGGCCAGCAGGTCGCGCTCGTCGCCGCGGTGCTCGTGATCTCCAGCGCGATCGATCTGCCGTTCGAGTATTACCGCCAGTTCAGCGTCGAAGAGCGCTTCGGCTTCAACCGGATGACAAGGCGCCTGTTCTTCACCGATCTCGCGAAGAACGCGCTGCTCGGCGCGGCGCTCGGCCTGCCGCTCCTCTTCGTCGTGCTGTGGCTGATGAATCAGGCGGGCGCGCTGTGGTGGCTGTGGACATGGATCGTGTGGGTCGGCTTCCAGATGCTCGTTCTCGTGCTCTATCCGACCTTCATCGCGCCGCTGTTCAACAAGTTCGAGCCGCTTGCCGACGATGCGCTGCGCATGCGCATCGAAGGATTGATGAAGCGCTGCGGCTTCGCGGCGAAGGGCCTCTTCGTGATGGACGGCAGCCGCCGCTCCGCGCACGGCAATGCGTATTTCACGGGCTTCGGCGCGTCGAAGCGGATCGTGTTCTTCGATACCCTGCTCGCCCGCCTGACGGGCAACGAGATCGAAGCGGTGCTCGCGCACGAGCTCGGCCATTTCAAGCGCCGCCACGTGATGAAGCGGATGCTGTGGACTTTCGCGCTGAGCCTCGCGCTTCTCGCGCTGCTCGGCTGGCTCGCGCAGCGCGCCTGGTTCTACACGGGCCTCGGCGTGATGCCGTCGCTCGCCGGCAGCAACGCGGGCGTCGCGCTCGTGCTGTTCTTCCTGTCGATGCCGGTGTTCCTGTTCTTCGTCACGCCGCTCGGCAGCCTGAGCTCGCGCAAGCACGAATTCGAGGCCGACGCGTTCGCCGCGAGCCAGACCGACGCGCGCGATCTCGTCAACGCACTCGTGAAACTCTACGAAGACAATGCGTCGACGCTCACGCCCGACCCCGTCTACACCGCGTTCTACTACTCGCATCCGCCCGCGTCGCAACGCATCGACCGGCTGCTCCAGCTCTCATGAAGCGCGCGCCGACGAAGCAGCCGGCCATGGCCATGGCGGCCGCGCGCGGCGGCGAGCGCGCCGAAGGGCGCGTGATCGCCGCGCACGGCCGCCACTACATCGTCGCGCCCGCCGACGGCGGCCCGATGCTGCAGTGTTTTCCGCGCGGCAAGAAGAGCGACGTCGCGGTCGGCGACCGCGTCGCCTACGAACGGACGTCGGCCGACCAGGGCGTGATCGTCGAGATCGGCGAGCGGCGCAACCTGCTCTACCGCTCCGATCAGTTCAAGTCGAAGCTGTTCGCGGCGAATCTCGATCAGTTGCTGATCGTGCTCGCGACCGAGCCGTATTTCAGCGAAGACCTGCTCGGCCGCGCGCTGATCTCCGCCGAGGCGAACGAGTTGAAGCCGATCGTCGTGCTGAACAAGATCGACGTCGAAGCAGCGCTGCCTGTCGCGCGCGAGCGCCTCGCCCCCTATCGCGCGCTCGGCTACGACGTGCTCGAGCTGTCGATCAAGGGTGCGCCCGACGACGCGCGCGCACAGCTCGCGCCGCATCTGGCGGGCCATTCGACGATCCTGCTCGGCCAGTCCGGAATGGGCAAATCGACGCTCGTGAACCTGCTCGTGCCGGATGCCGAGGCGGCGACGCGCGAGATCTCCGCCGCGCTCAACAGCGGCCGCCACACGACGACGTTCACGCGCCTCTATCCGCTGCCGGACGGCGGCGCGCTGATCGATTCGCCGGGCTTCCAGGAGTTCGGGCTCTATCATCTGACGGAAGGCCGCCTCGAGCGTGCGTTCCCGGAGTTCCGGCCGCTGCTGCCGCACTGCCGTTTCTATAATTGTCATCATCTGCACGAGCCGGGCTGCGCGATTCTGGAGGCGGTGGCCGACGGCAGGATCGCGCCGTCGCGCCATGCGCTGTACGCGCAGCTCGTGCACGAGGCGAGCCAGATCGTTCGCTAACCGGGCCGCCCGGCGGCCGCGCGCCCGCCGCCGATTCGCCATGCACGGAGGAGACGCCGCAATGCGCTTCAAGGCCCCCGATCTCGCGACCGCCCAGCACTGGGCGAACGTGCTCGACATCGCAGGCATCGGCTGCGAGCTGCACAACTGCTACGCGCTCGGCGCACTGGGCGGGTTGCCGTTGGACGCGTGCCAGCCGGAGATCTGGCTCGACGACGAGCGCGACGAGGCGCTCGCGCGGCGGCTGATCGAGGCGGCGTCGGCCGGACCGCCCGTCGGTGCGGCGCCGTGGCGCTGCGCGTGCTGCGGCGAGACGCTCGACGCGCAATTCACCGCCTGCTGGCATTGCGGCGCGATCCGCGATCCACGCGACGGCTGACGCGCGGCGTGACGCCTGCCCCGCGGCAAGGCGAGCGCCGTCCGCGCCGCCCCGAAGCACCGAAGCGCGCCGGGAAATGGGCGAAAAAAAGCCGGCTCGAAGCCGGCTTGTTCGTTGGCGAGCCCTGGCTCGACATCAACGCACGCCGCGTCACGACACCCAGACCGCGATCGTCAGCATGAGCAGGAGCAGCATCCACAGGATCACGGCGCGCCACACGAGGCCGACGGCCGATTGCAGCGTGCGTGGCGAGCAATCGTCGCCGACCGTGATCGGACCGCTGTCGCCCGCCGCGAGCGCATCGACGCTCGACGGCTCCGCGAGCGGGCCCGCGAGCCGCGCGCCGAGCGCACCGCTGCCGGCCGCGAGCAGCACGCCATCGTTCGGGTCGGGCCACTGGCGCGTGTGATTGCGCCAGGCATAGATCGCGTCCTCGAAGTTGCCGACGATCGCGAAGCCGAGCGCGGTCAGGCGCGCCGGCACCCAATCGATCACGAAGAACGCGCGCTGCGCGAACGTCGAGAACGCCGCGGTGCGGTCGTCCGCCGGCACCGACCAGCTGCGCGACAGATATTCGGCGATCCGATACAGCACCGCGCCGGCCGGGCCGACCGGCAGCACGAACCAGAAAAACACGCCGAACACGTGCCGATGCGACGCGACGACCGCATGGATCAGCGTGTGGCGAACGATTTCGCTGACCGGCATGTCGACCGTGTCGATGCCCGTCCATTCTCGCAGGATGTCGCGCGCGCGCGGCACGTCGTCGTTGTTGAGCGCGAGATGGATATCGGTGAAGTAATGGCTGAACTGCCTGAACCCGAGCGTGAAGTACACGACGGCGATGTTCCAGAGGAACGCGAGCACGAAGCTCACCTTGTACAACAGGAAGTAGACGAGCCCGACGCCGAGCACCCAGGGCAGCACGACGACGAGCCACGCGAGCACGCCGTGCTTCTTTTTGCCGGCGTCGAAGCCGTGCGCAGCCGATTCCGCATGAGACTGAAACAGCGCGAACACCGGATTGCTCGGCGACAGCGCGCGGACCTGTTCGATGATGAGGGCAAGGAGAACCGAGAAGAAAGTCATGCGAAGGGCCGTGCCGTTCTGGGATGATTGATTTTTCGCGTAAAGATAGCACAGCGGGCGCGCCGGATGGCTCCGGCTTGCGCCGACTGTGGCGCCCGCCACTAGGCCGCGAGAAAGCGATACAGGTTGCGCAGCATGCCGGCCGTCGCGCCCCAGATGAAATACTGGCCGCCGACCGGTCCGCGCGGATACGGCATCGCGAAGAAACGCCGCTCGCCGCCCTCCCAGCGGAACACCCTCACCTGATGATGGGCGGGGTTCATCAGGAAATCGAACGGCACCTCGAAGATCTCGGCCACTTCGAGCGTATCCGCCTCCACCGTAAATGGCGGATGGACAAGCGCCACGACAGGCGTCACGCAAAAGCCCGTGCCCGTCAGATAGTCGGGCAGCGCGCCGAGCAATTCGACGCGCTCGTGCGAAAGCGCGATCTCCTCGCGCGCCTCGCGCAGCGCAGTGGCGTTCGCGTCGCGGTCGTCGGGCTCGCGGCGTCCGCCCGGAAAGCTGACCTGGCCGGCATGGTCGTTCAGGTGGTCCGCACGCTGCGTGAGCAGGACCGTCAGGCCGCGCTCGCGCACGACGAGCGGCACGAGCACGGCCGCGCTGCGCGGATCGATGCCGTCGGCAAGTTGTGCCTCGGCGGGCTCCTGAGTCCATACGGGCGGCTGCGCGAAACGATCGCGCAGCCCGTCCGGCGTCAGCAACGACGGCGGGACAGGAGCCAGGCCAGCGCCGGTCGTCTCGATCGGCAGCACTTCAGGGTCGATGATGGGGCGGCGGGTCAAGGGTCGCTCTGCTCGGAATGGATATGGCCATATTGTCGCGCCGAAAAGAAAAAAACGCCCGCCGGGGCCGCTCGCCGGACGGCCCCGCCGCCGGGGACCGCAGCATTTTACGTGTTCGCTCCGGCACGCTCGTCGGCCTGGATGCGTTGCGAGAGGGGCGAGCGCGATATCGGCAGTGGCTCGCCGGTCGAATGCATGCAAGCCGTCACGCACAACATCGCGCGAAATGCAATTGGCCGGATTCGGCGATTTGCTGCGGGCGGCGGCTCGGGGCGAGATCGGGGACTGGGGCGCGGCGGCGCAGACACGACCGAAATGTCGACCGTGGCTCGAATTTGCGGCGAGCGGCCGACGCCCCATTTGGGCATTCACGCGTGGCCCCTCGCGCATCGGACGATGCGTCATGCCGTTTGAATCACCCGTTCTCCGGTTGCAACGACTCACTGGAGCAGCACAGGTCGGCGGATGCGCGCCCGCCCCGGCCATCCACGCACCTCACCTCGACGCGATGTCGCTCTACGCGTCGACGTCGACGAGTGGCGAGGTCGTCAGCTACGCGGCGGTCGCGCGCAAGACGATCTCGTACGCGGGCAAGCGCTTTTCGATCGGCGGTTTGCGCTGGGTTGCGACCGATCCCGCGCACCGGCGCGCGGGTCTCGGCGCGCGCACGATCCCGGCGGCGACGCGCGAACGCCGCACCGCGACGCCTGGCGGCCATACGGAAGGAACGCGTGGAACGGTCAAGTCCATCTCCCGCGCCGGCCGGACGCAAAAAGGCCGCTGCCTCGCAGCGGCCCTCGACAGCCGGTCGAAAAAAAAGCGCCGTGCGGAAGCTTCCCGCACGGCGCCTTTCCACGCCAGGCGAAACGCGCACCGATCGATTTCCAGTGCGCGTTCCCGGCTGCGCTTACTGCTGCGCGGCAGCGGCGCGATCCTTCGACACCAGCTTTTCCTTGATTCGAGCCGACTTGCCCGAACGCTCGCGCAGGTAGTACAGCTTCGCGCGACGCACGTCGCCGCGGCGCTTCACGACGATGCTCGCGAGCAGCGGCGAGTACGTCTGGAACGTACGCTCGACGCCTTCGCCCGACGAGATCTTGCGGACGATGAACGACGAGTTCAGGCCGCGGTTGCGCTTCGCGATCACGACGCCTTCGTAAGCCTGAACGCGCTTGCGGTTACCTTCCACCACGTTCACGTTCACGATCACCGTGTCGCCCGGGGCGAATTCGGGGATCGTCTTGCCTGCGAGCGCGCGCTCGATCTCTTCCTGCTCAAGTTTTGCGATCAGATTCATCACTGACTCCTAAAACCATCTTGTCGGCGTTCGCGCCCGCCTGCTTCCAGGCTCGGCCCCGATAGAGGATGGATTCACATCAGGTGCCGCACACGCATGCTCGGCACCGCCAAATTCGCAAACAGAAAGCGCCGCCGCCTCAGGAGGCCTGCTTCGCTTCTTTCGCGAGACTTGCGAGCCACGCCTCGTCGGCCCGGCTCAGCAACTTTTCGCGACGCGCCCGCGCAATCAGGTCGGGGCGCTTCGCGACGGTGTTTCTCAACGCTTCCTGCCGGCGCCAGCGCTCGATCTCGGCATGATGCCCGCCGAGCAGCACGTCCGGCACGCGCACGCCCTCGTACTCCTCGGGACGCGTGTAATGCGGACAGTCGAGCAGCCCGTCGGCGAAGCTGTCCTGCACTGCCGATTGCGCATCGTTCAGCACGCCCGGCAGCAGTCGCACGACGGCGTCCATCAGCGCCATCGCCGGCAACTCGCCGCCCGACAACACAAAATCGCCAAGGCTCAGCTCCTCGTCGACGCAACGGTCGATCAGGCGCTGGTCGATCGCCTCGTAACGCCCGCACAGCAACACGACGCCCGGCTCCGCAGCCATCCGAGCGACGCGCTCGTGCGTGAGCGGCGCGCCCTGCGGCGACATCATCACCACGCGCGACGTCGCAACGCCTTGCGCCGCCTGTGCGGCCTTCGCCGCACCGATCGCCGCCTCGAGCGGCTTCGCGAGCATCACCATGCCGGGACCGCCGCCGTACGGACGATCGTCGACGGTGCGGTAGTTGTCGCTCGTGAAATCGCGCGGATTCCACGTGCGCAAGCCGAACCGCCCCTGCTTCACCGCGCGGCTCGTGATGCCCCAGTCGGTCAACGCACGAAACATCTCCGGAAAGAGTGTGACGACGTCGAACTGGATCGCGCGCTGCGTGGCTTCGTCCATTTCAGTAATCGGCTTCCCAGTCGACGACGATGCGTCCCGCCGCCTGCTCGACCGCCTTCACGTACACGCCGACGAACGGAATCAGCCGCTCGCCGGTCGTCGGCCGGCCATCCTTGCCGGTCGCCGGATATTCGACGCGCATGATCGAATGCACGCCGTTGTCAATCATATCGGCAACCTTGCCGAGCGCGACGCCAGCCTCGTTGACCACGTCGAGGCCAATCAGATCGACCCAGTAGAACTCGTCGGCGGCGAGCGCCGGGAAATCGCCGCGGCGCACGAATACGCGAAAGCCGCGCAGCGCAAGCGCCGTATCGCGATCGACAGAGCCGGCCGGATGCGCGACGACCGCGTCGCTGTGCAGCTTCGCCTGCGTGACGCGCGCGAACTTCCGCTCGCCCCCCTTTTGCAGCCACCAGTCGCGAGCCTTGAGCAGCGCATCGCCGCCCCGCCCCGCCCCGGCATGGGCCACGAGCTTGACCCAGCCCTTGAGGCCGTACGCATCGACCACCGCGCCGACCTCGACCGCATCGTCCGGCCACGGCTGCGCCGCATCGATGCGAATTGCTTCCGAATCAGCCGCGCCGTCGCCCGCCCCTTTCGTGGGCGCGCGCTCGACCGGCTTGCGGACGAATACGCCGAACGACGGCGACCGCCCGCGCTTCGCGCTACCGGAATCGTGACCAGCCATCAACGAACCTCACAGCCGGCAGTTCCGGCACGCCGCGCCATGTTAGGCAGCCGGCTGCGCCTTTTGCGCCTGCTTCACGAGACGCTCGACGGTCGGCGACAGTTGCGCGCCCACGCCTTGCCAGTACGTCAGACGGTCTTGAGCGATGCGCAGCGCTTCGCCCTTCGTCGCGACCGGGTTGTAGAAGCCGACGCGCTCGATGAAGCGGCCGTCGCGACGGTTGCGCGAATCGGTAGCGACGATGTTGTAGAACGGGCGCTTCTTCGAGCCGCCGCGAGCCAGACGGATGATGACCATATGAAATCCTTCGGGAAAACCGGGTTCGAAAACTACTGAAACGTGCGATTATAGCCCGAAACCGGTGGCACAACAAACACTTACCTGCCAAAAAACCCGCCCTCCGGCTGCGGAGGCCTACAATCGGCCTGTTGCGCGCCCCGCGCCCGCCCTGCCTTCGTCCGCCATGCGCCGCCTCATCGCCCTGTCTCGCATCGTTTCGTCCGGCCTGCCGACGTCGCTGCGCGCGGCGCCCGCCGCGTGTCTCCTTCTTGCCACAATAGCCGCCCCCGCCGCGTCGGCCGCACTGCCGATCGACGAACTCGGCGTGCCGCCCGGATTTCGGGTCCAGGTGCTCGCCGACGACGTGCCCACGGCGCGCGAAATGGCGTGGTCGCCCCGCGGCATCCTCTACGTCGGCAGCATGGACGGACGCGTCCATGCGCTCGTCGTGCGCGACGGCCACGTTCGCGAGCACCGCGTGATCGCATCGGGGCTGGAGATGCCGGTTGGGGTCGCGTATCGCAACGGCGCGCTCTTCGTGTCGGCCGTGTCGCGGATTCTACGCTTCGACCGAATCGACGAGCGAATCGCCACTCCGCCGAAACCCGCCGTCGTCACGAACACGCTGCCGGCCGACCGCCATCACGGCTGGAAATTCATCGCGTTCGGCCCCGACGGCAAGCTCTATGTGCCGACGGGCGCGCCATGCAACATCTGCATCGCCGATCGCGACCGCTACGCGATGATCGGCCGGATGAATGCCGACGGCAGCGGCTACGAGGTCTACGCACGAGGCGTCCGCAACACCGTCGGTTTCGCGTGGCATCCGGCGACGCACGAACTCTGGTTCACCGACAACGGCCGCGACCTGATGGGCGACGACCGCCCCGACGACAAGCTGAACCGCGCGCCGCGCGCGGGACTCGACTTCGGCTATCCGTTCTGCCACGGCGGCGACGTGCTCGATCCGCAGTTCGGGCGCGGTCACACATGTGCGAGCTACGCGCCGCCCGTGCTCAAGCTGGGCGCGCACGTCGCCGCGCTCGGCATGCGCTTCTATACGGGCGGCATGTTCCCTCCCGAATACCGCGACAACATCTTCATCGCCGAGCACGGCTCGTGGAACCGCAGCCGCAAGGTCGGCTACCGGGTCGTGCGCGTGATCGCGTCGCCCGACGGTCGCGCCGCGCGCCAGGAAACGTTCATCGACGGGTGGCGGCGGCCCGACGAAAGCGTGTGGGGGCGCCCCGCCGACGTATTGCCGCTGCCGGACGGCTCGCTCCTCGTCAGCGACGACTACGCGGGCGCGATCTACCGGATCACCTATGATGCGACGCATTGACGCAGTCTTGGCGTGACCACGCCGCGCCCCGCATCGTAGAATGCGAGCCGACCACCGCGCCCGGGCCTCGCCCGAGCGTCCACGAAGAAGACCCATTGCCCCCCGACATGTCCAGCAGCACGTCCACGCCGCCCCGCTTTCGCTCGAAGACGCTTACCGCACTGCTCGCCTTCCTGTTCGGCTCGCTCGGCGCGCACCGCTTCTATCTGTATGGCTGGAAGGACCTCGCCGGCTGGGCGCACCTGCTGGCGACGATCGTCGGCATTCCCGGCTTCCTGTTGCTCGCCGCATCGGGACGGGCCGCCGCGCTCGGCTGGTGGCTTGCCGTGCCCGGCGCGATATCGCTGCTCGCCGCGTTTCTCGCGGCGCTCGTCTACGGGCTGCGCGCCGACGACAAGTGGGACGCGCAATTCAATGCCGAGACGGGCCGCCACAGCCGCTCCGGCTGGGGTGTCGTGTTCGTCGTCATCTTTTCGCTGCTGATCGGCGCATTTCTGCTGATGACGGGGCTCGCGCTTGCGTTCCAGACGTATTTCGAATCGCAGGTCGAAGCCGCCAAGCAAATTTCGCAATGACGCATCCGCCGGCTCAGCCAGCGTGACACGACGCGCCGCCCGTGTCGCTCAGAACAGGCTGAGTTGCGGATGGTCTTTCGTTTGCGCCGCCTCGCGCGGCTGTGGGTGCGACCTCATCGGCGTCGATCGCTGCGGCGCGCAAAATTGCGAGAAATCGAGAATCCCTCGCGCGCGTTCGTTCAGCCCGCAACGCTTGACCGCCATCCGGAAGCGCTGCTTGAGCAGATCGGCCCACATCCCTTCGCCCTTCATCCGGCGGCTGAAATCCGCGTCGTAATCCTTGCCGCCGCGCATGTCCCGCACGCGCGCCATCACCCGCTCCGCGCGATCGGGGAAATGCGCGGCGAGCCATTCGGTGAAAAGCGGCGCGACTTCCCACGGCAGCCGCAGCACGATGTAGCTCGCGTGCGTCGCGCCCGCGTCCGCGCACGCCTCGAGCACGCGTTCGAGATCGGGTTCGGTGACGAACGGGATCATCGGCGCGACGCTCACGCCGACCGGCACCCCGGCGTCGCGCAACGCGCGGATCGTCCGAAGCCTGCGCGCCGGCGTCGCGGCGCGCGGCTCGAGCGCACGCGCGAGCTCGGGATCGAGCGTCGTGATCGTCACGGCCGCCATCACCTGCCGTCGCTCGGCCATCGGCACGAGCAGATCGAGATCGCGCTCGATCAGCGACGACTTCGTGATCGCGGCGAACGGCTGACCGTGGTCGCGCATCACCTGGATCAGTTGCCGCGTGATCCGCAGTTCTCGCTCGACCGGCTGATACGCGTCCGTATTCACGCCCAGTGCGATCGGCTCGGGCACGTAGCGCGGCCTCGCGAGCTCGCGCTCGAGCAACTCCGCGGCGTTCATCTTCGCGTAGATCCGGCTCTCGAAATCCAGCCCCGGCGACAGCCCGAGATAGCTGTGCGTCGGCCGCGCGAAGCAGTAAATGCAGCCGTGTTCGCAGCCGCGATAAGGGTTCAGCGACACGTTGAACGGAATATCCGGCGACGCATTGCGCGTGAGGATCGTCCTCGCTCGCTCCTCGAACACCTGCGTGCGCAACGGCACGGGCGGCTCGCCATCGTCGTCGCGCGCCCAGCCGTCGTCTACCGTCTCGCGCTCGACGGTCTCGTAGCGCCCCTGCAGGTTGCCCACCGCGCCGCGCCCCTTGCGGGGCGCGGGCGGCGCCACCGGATATTCGACGTCGGATCGTTCGCTCATCGTGCCTCTGGTACGCGGCCCGGGCCGCCAATGACAAAACCGCCAATTACTGTATAAACATACAGTAATTGGCGGTTTGTGCCAAGCGCTTCGGGCAGGCGTTCGCGCGCTCACTCGTCGACCGCGATCATCAGCGTCTCCTTGATCTCCTCCATCACGACATAGCTCTTCGATTGTACGGCGCCCGGCAACTGAAGCAGGATGTCGCCGAGCAGCTTCCGGTAATCGGCCATCTCGCCGATCCGCGCCTTGATCAGGTAGTCGAAGTCGCCCGACACCAAATGGCATTCGAGCACTTCGTCGATCTTCATCACCTCGCGGCGAAACTGCTCGAACATGTTGCCGTTCTTGTGATCGAGCGTGATCTCGACGAACACGAGCAGCGAGGCGCCAAGCTGCGAAGGATCGACACGCGCGTGGTAGCCGGTGATCACGCCGTCGCGCTCCATCCGCCGCACCCGTTCGATGCACGGCGTGACCGTCAGGCCGACGCGCTCGGCGAGGTCCTTCATCGCCATGCGCCCGTCCTCTTGCAGCAACTTCAGAATGCGCCGATCGAGCTTGTCGAGCGCGCGTACCGGCTGACGTTGAGTTCTCATCTCTTTTTACTGAAAATCAAAAAAATACAATAACAAAACCTGGTTGATCAACCATAACATAGCGCAAAAAACTAGGTCGAACGGAAATCGCAGAGCGCATCGGATGCGCCGCGCGCCGTCCGGCGTTTTCTCTATCCGGAGCAGCTATGCGTGTGGTTATTTTGGGCAGTGGCGTGGTTGGCGTGGCAAGCGCCTATTATCTGGCGCGCGCGGGCCATGAAGTCACGGTGATCGACCGCGAGGCCGGCCCCGCCCTTGACACGAGCTTTGCGAACGCGGGCCAGATCTCGCCCGGCTACGCGGCGCCGTGGGCCGCGCCCGGCGTGCCGCTGAAGGCCGTCAAGTGGATGTTCGAGAAGCACGCGCCGCTCGCGATCCGCCTCGACGGCACGCGCTTCCAACTGCAATGGATGTGGCAGATGCTGCGCAACTGCACGACCGAGCGCTATGCGCTGAACAAGGGCCGGATGGTGCGCCTTGCCGAATACAGCCGCGATTGCCTGCAGGCGCTGCGCGCGGAGACGGACATCCAGTATGAAGGCCGCACGGGCGGCACGCTGCAGGTCTTCCGCACGCAGCAGCAACTCGACGGCGCCGCGAAGGACATCGCCGTGCTGCGGGAAGCGAACGTGCCGTTCGAGCTGCTGTCGAGCGACGAACTGAAGAAAGCCGAGCCGGCGCTCGCCGCGGTGTCGCACAAGTTGACGGGCGGCCTGCGCCTGCCGGGCGACGAAACGGGCGACTGCCAGCTCTTCACGACGCGTCTCGCCGCGCTCGCCGAGCAGCTCGGCGTGAAGTTCCGCTTCAACACGCGCATCGATGCGCTCGCCGTCGCGGGCGGCAAGATCGCGGGCGTCCAGTGCGGCGGCGAAATGGTGCGCGCCGACGCCTACGTGGTCGCGCTCGGCGCGTTCTCGACGAACCTCGTCGCGAATCTCGTGAAGATTCCGGTGTATCCGCTGAAAGGCTATTCGATCACCGCGCCGATCGTCGACGCGGCGAAAGCGCCCGTGTCGACCGTGCTCGACGAGACCTACAAGATCGCGATCACGCGTTTCGACGAGCGGATTCGCGTCGGCGGAATGGCGGAGATCGTCGGCTTCGACAAGCGACTGCGCCAGGCGCGCCGCGACACGCTCGAAATGTGCGTGAACGACCTGTTCCCGGGCGGCGGCGACACGGCGAACGCGTCGTTCTGGACCGGCCTGCGGCCGATGACGCCGGACGGCACGCCGATCGTCGGCCGCACGCCCGTGCCGAATCTGTTCCTGAACACGGGCCACGGCACGCTCGGCTGGACGATGTCGTGCGGCTCCGGCCAGTTGCTCGCCGATCTGATGTCCGGCAAGAAGCCCGCGATCCGCGCGGACGATCTGTCGGTGCATCGCTACCTGAGCGAGACGGACGGCGAGCATCGCCCCGCGTACGCATGACGCGCTGACGCGCGACCGAGGCGGCCCGTGTGCAGCGGCCGCCTCTCCAAAAAGAACGGTGCCCGAGGGCGCCGTTCCGCGTTGCGGCGCCTGGCGGCCGCCCCGACGCTCAGAACTGGTCTTCCGTCAGCGCGAACACGCCCTGCCCGCCCTTCGCGCCGACGATCGCAGCTTCGAACCCGCTTGCCTGCGCGAGGATGTGCTCCGCATAGAATTGGGCGATCGCGATCTTCGCGTCGTAGAACTTCGGATCATCGGCGCGCTTTTGCTGCGCGACGAGCAGCGCACGCGCCATTTGCCAGCCGCAGAGCACGACGCCCGCCAGCTTCAGATACGGCACGCTGCCGGCGAACACCGCGTTCGGATCGCCCTTCACGTTCGCGACGACGAAGTCGACGACGGCCGATAGCGCACGCGCGCCGTTCTCCAGTTGCGCCTTCATTGCGGCGAACGCCGGGCCATCGTGCGCGCCGAGCGCTTCGGCCGTCTGACGGATCTCGCCGACGAGCGCCTTCGCGACCGCGCCGCCGTCGCGCACCGTCTTCCGGCCGACGAGGTCGTTCGCCTGGATCGCGGTCGTACCCTCGTAGATCGCGAGAATGCGCGCGTCGCGGTAGTACTGCGCGGCGCCCGTTTCCTCGATGAAGCCCATCCCGCCATGCACCTGGATGCCGAGGCTCGCGACCTCGTTGACCATCTCGGTGCTCCAGCCCTTCACGATCGGCACCAGATATTCGTAGATCGCCTGATGCTTCGCACGCACGCCTTCGTCGGCCGCGCGGTGCGCGTGATCGCTATGCGCGGCGGCCACGTAGGACAGCGCACGCGCGCCTTCCGTCAGCGCGCGCATCGTCGCGAGCATCCGGCGCACGTCCGGATGATGGATGATCGTCACCGACTGCTTCGCGGAGCCGTCGACGGGACGGCTTTGCACGCGCTCCTTCGCGAACTCGGCGGCCTTCTGGTACGCGCGCTCGGCGACGCCGATGCCCTGCATCCCGACGCCGAAGCGCGCCGCGTTCATCATGATGAACATGTACTCGAGGCCGCGGTTTTCTTCGCCGACGAGATAGCCGATCGCGCCGCCGTGGTCGCCGTACTGCAGCACCGCGGTCGGGCTCGCCTTGATGCCGAGCTTGTGCTCGATCGACACGCAGTGCACGTCGTTGCGCGCGCCGAGGCTGCCGTCGTCGTTGACGAGGAACTTCGGCACGATGAACAGCGAGATGCCCTTCACGCCTTCGGGTGCGTTCGGCGTGCGCGCGAGCACGAGGTGGACGATGTTGTCCGCCATGTCGTGTTCGCCCCACGTGATGAAGATCTTGGTGCCGAACACCTTGTACGAGCCGTCGGGCTGCGGCTCCGCGCGCGAGCGCACGAGCGCCAGATCGGAGCCCGCCTGCGGCTCCGTCAGGTTCATCGTGCCCGTCCATTCGCCGGAAATGAGCTTCGGCACGTAGCGGGATTTCTGTGCTTCGGTGCCGGCCGTGAGAAGCGCCTCGATCGCGCCGTCGGTGAGCAGCGGGCACAGCGCGAACGACAGGTTCGATGCGTTCAGCATCTCGATGCACGGCGTCGCGATCAGCTTCGGCAGGCCCTGACCGTCGTATTCGGTCGGATGCTGCAGCCCCTGCCAGCCACCCTCGACGAACTGGCGGAACGCCTCCTTGAAGCCGGGCGTCGCCGTGACGGCGCCGTCTTTCCAACTGCTCGGGTTCCTGTCGCCTTCGACGTTCAGCGGCGCGAGCACCTCGCCGCAGAACTTCGCCGATTCGTCGAGCACGGCCTGCGCCGTGTCGAAGCCGGCGTCCTCGTAGCCGGGCAGCTTCGCGACCGCGTCGATGCCGGCCAGCTCCTTCATCACGAACAGCATGTCCTTGACGGGTGCGGTATAGCTCATGTTGCTCCTCTCCTAGTCTGCTTATGGTGTGAAAAGGGGCGCTCGCCGCGCCCCTTTGTTCATGTTCGACTGGCTCGTGCGCTGAACGCGACGCGCGCCGGCTGCTGAACGTGTCAGCCGAGCTCGTTCACAAGTTCCGGCACGAGCGTGAACAGATCGCCGACGAGGCCGTAATCGGCCACGCTGAAGATCGGCGCTTCCGGGTCCTTGTTGATCGCGACGATCACCTTCGAATCCTTCATCCCCGCCAGGTGCTGAATCGCGCCCGAGATGCCCACCGCGATGTACAGCTGCGGCGCGACGATCTTGCCCGTCTGGCCCACTTGATAATCGTTCGGCACGTAGCCCGCGTCCACCGCCGCGCGCGATGCGCCCAGCGCCGCCTGCAGCTTGTCCGCCAGCGGCTCCAGCACCTTCGTGTAGTTCTCGCCGCTGCCGAGGCCCCGGCCGCCCGACACGATGATGCTCGCGCTCGTCAGTTCCGGACGATCGAGCTTCGTCACTTCGCGGCTCACGAACTGCGAGATGCCCGCGTCCGCCGCCGCGTCGATCTTCTCGACCGACGCGCCGCCGCCTTGCGCCGCGACCGGATCGAAGCCCGTCGCGCGCACCGTGATCACCTTGATCGGATCGCTCGACTGCACCGTCGCGATCGCGTTGCCCGCGTAGATCGGGCGCTCGAACGTGTCGGCCGAATCGACCGCCGTGATGTCCGAGATCTGCGCGACGTCCAGCTTCGCCGCGATGCGCGGCGCGATGTTCTTGCCGTACGCGGTCGCCGGCGCGAGGATGTGCGAGTAGTCCTTCGCGACGTTCAGCGCGGTCGCCTCGACGTTTTCCGCAAGACCGTCCGCCAGTTGCGGCGCGTCGGCCAGCAGCACCTTCGACACGCCCGCAATCTTCGCCGCCGCGTCCGCCGCGCCCTGCGCATTGTGGCCCGCCACCAGCACGTGAATGTCGCCGCCGATCTTCGTTGCCGCGGCCACCGTGTTCAGCGTGGCGGCCTTGATCGACGCGTTGTCATGTTCCGCAATAACCAGAATCGTCATCTCTTTGCGCTCCCCTTACAGCACCTTGGCTTCGGTCTTCAGCTTCTCGACCAGCGTCTTCACGTCCGCGACCTTCACGCCCGCCGCGCGCTTGGGCGGCTCGACCACCTTCAGCGTCTTCAGACGCGGCGCGACGTCCACGCCCAGGTCCTCCGGCTTCACCGTCTCCAACGGCTTCTTCTTCGCCTTCATGATGTTCGGCAGCGTCACGTAGCGCGGCTCGTTCAGGCGCAAGTCCGTCGTCACGACGGCCGGCAGCGTCAGCGACAGCGTTTCCGCGCCGCCGTCCACTTCACGGGCGACGGTCGCCTTGCCGTCCGCAACCGTCACCTTCGACGCGAACGTCGCTTGCGGCAGATTCGCGAGCGCGGCGAGCATCTGGCCCGTCTGGTTCGAGTCGTCGTCGATCGCCTGCTTGCCGAGAATCACGAGCTGCGGCTGCTCCTTGTCGACCAGCGCCTTCAGGATCTTCGCGACGGAAAGCGGCTGCACCTCGTCATTCGATTCGACGAGAATCGCGCGGTCCGCGCCGATCGCGAGCGCCGTGCGAAGCGTTTCCTGAGCCTGCGCGACGCCCACCGACACCGCGATCACCTCGGTCGCCACGCCCGCTTCCTTCAGGCGCACCGCTTCCTCAACGGCGATCTCGTCGAACGGGTTCATCGACATCTTCACGTTCGCGATATCGACGCCCGTGCCATCCGACTTCACGCGGACCTTCACGTTGTAATCGACCACTCTTTTCACTGGCACCAGGATTTTCATGCACACGCTCCAAAGTTACGAATACGACCAGCGGCCATTCTATAGCGTGGCTCGCCCACGCGGCGGCGACGCCGGTCATTCAATTTGCGGCTACGCCGAGGATAGCGCTCCGTTGCGGCATGCCGATAATAGCGAACGGTCGTTCTATTTTAAAAGAGAAAAAACCCGGACGCCAAGCCCGGGCTTTCGATCTCCACCTCTAATCAGCGGCGCGCCCTCTTGTTCGCCCTACCAGGCGGCGATCACCGCGCCGCCGAATTGGCGCGCGATGAAGCGCTTCACCTCGGGCGACCGGTATGCGGCAACGAGCTTCGCGACCCACGGCTTGTCCTTGTCCTCGGCGCGCACCGCGAGAATGTTCGCGTACGGACCGTTCGGACCCTCGATTGCGATCGCGTCCTGTTTCGGCTTCAGGCCGGCTTCCATCGCGTAGTTCGTGTTGATCGCGGCCGCGTCGACGTCGGCGAGCGAGCGCGGGATCTGCGCGGCATCGAGCTCGACGAGCTTCAACTGCTTCGGGTTGTCGACGACGTCGAAGCGCGTCGCCTTCAGGCCCGCGCCGTCGCGCAGCTTCAGCAGGCCCTGCTTCTGCAGCAGCAACAGCGCGCGGCCGCCGTTCGTCGGATCGTTCGGGATCGCAATCCGCGCCCCCGGCCGCAAATCCGCAAGCGACTTCACGCGCTTCGAATAGATGCCCATCGGGAACGTGACCGTATCCGCGACCTTGACGATCTTGTAGCCGCGATCCTTCACCTGCGCTTCGAGATACGGGCCATGCTGGTAGCTGTTCGCGTCGAGGTCGCCCGCCGCGAGCGCCGCGTTCGGCTGCACGTAGTCGGAGAATTCGACGATGCGGATGTCGAGCCCGCTCTTCGCCGCGACCTTCTTCACTTCCTCCATCACCTGCGCATGCGGGCCGCCCGTCACGCCGACCTTGATCGTCTGCGCCTGCGCCTGCGCGTGCGCGCTCGCGACGCACGCGGCCGCGCCGAGCACGGCGGCGAGCTTCAGCATCGTTCTTCGTTGCATCTTCGGATCTCCTCTGCGGTTGTGGCGCCGTCGCATGTCGAGACGCGCGGCGCTCGTTCGTCTTCGATTGTCGATTGCGTCACTTGTGGCTCAGGCGCCGCACGAGCCAGTCGCCGAACGACTGCACGATCTGCACGAACACGATCAGGATCGCGACGACCGTCCACATTACTTCGGGCAAATAGCGCTGATAGCCGTAGCGGATGCCGAGGTCGCCCAGGCCGCCGCCGCCGATCGCGCCCGCCATCGCCGAATAGCCGACGAGCGACACGAACGTGATCGTGAGCCCCGCGACGATGCCCGGCAGCGATTCGGGCAGCAGCACCTTGAACACGATCTGGCCCGTCGTCGCGCCCATCGCCTGCGCGGCCTCGATGAGGCCGCGGTCGACTTCGCGCAGCGCCGTCTCGACGAGCCGCGCGATGAACGGCGCCGCCGCGATCGTGAGCGGCACCACGGCCGCGGCCGTGCCGATCGACGAGCCGACGGCCAGACGCGTGAACGGAATCACCGCGACGAGCAGGATGATGAACGGCGTCGAGCGCACCGCGTTGACGACGCCGCCCAGCACGCGGTTCACCGCGAGGTTCTGCAGCACGCCCTGGCGGTCGGTCAGATAGAGCAGCACGCCGAGCGGCAGGCCGACGAGCGCGCCGACCGCTCCGGAGATGCCGACCATGATCAGCGTCTCCCAGAACGACTGCACGAACATATCGAACATTTCACTCAACATACGAAAGCTCCTCGACGACCACGCCCTGCTCGCGCAGATACGCGAACGCCTGCCCCACCTTGCCCGGCTCGCCCGTGGCGAGCACCGCGAGCGAACCGAACGCGCGGCCCTGAATCTCGTCGATCTGGCCGTGCAGGATGTTGAAGTCCAGCTCGTAGCGCCGGATCGTCTCCGACAGGATCGGCTGGTCGACGCCCGAGCCCGTGAACGCGAGGCGCAGCAGATGGCCCGAGCCCGTCTTCAGGCGCTCGGCGACGCGCGCCTTCATCGCGGGCGGCAGCTCCTGCGCGATCACGTCGCCGATCAGCGCGCGCGTGACTTCGTGATGCGGGCGCATGAACACGTCGATCACGTTGCCTTCCTCGACGACGCGCCCCGCGTCGAGCACCGCGACGCGATCGCACACGTCCTTGATCACTTCCATTTGGTGCGTGATGAGAACGATCGTGAGGCCGAGTTCGCGGTTGATGCGACGAAGCAAGTCGAGGATCGCGCGCGTCGTCTCGGGGTCGAGCGCGGACGTCGCTTCGTCCGACAGCAGCACCTTCGGCTTGCTCGCGAGCGCGCGCGCGATGCCGACGCGCTGTTTCTGCCCGCCGCTGATCTGCGCCGGATAGCGATCCTTCTGCGCGGCGAGGCCGACGAGATCGAGAAGCGGCAGCACGGTCGCCTCGATTTCCGCGCGCTTTACGCCGGCGAGCTCGAGCGGCAGCGCAACGTTGCCGAACACCGTGCGCGACGACAGCAGGTTGAAGTGCTGGAAGATCATCCCGATGTCGCGCCGCGCGCCGCGCAGCTCGCCCGCCGACAATTGCGTCAGGTCGCGCCCGTCGACGAACACGTTACCTTCGGACGGCCGCGTGAGCAGGTTGATCGTGCGCACGAGCGTGCTCTTGCCCGCGCCGCTGCGGCCGATGATGCCGAATACCTCGCCCTGCGGAATCGTCAGATTGACGTTGTGCAACGCTTCGATCCAGCCGCGAGGCCCCTCGAAACGCTGCGAAAGGTTGCGAATTTCGATCATGTAAAAAACGGCGGAACGGCGCAGCCGGATGTGCCGGGCTTCGCTGTCGGCCGCCGCCGCATCTAGGAAATAGCCCGCGAGTTTACCGCATTCGTCACATTTCCCTTAATAATCGATTTCCACCTTTTCATAACCAAAGGCGATTAGAGGACGACGCCCGCACGGGCGGTCACGGACGGCGTCTATGATCGAGCCCATCCTTCATCATGACACTCCGGAGACGCCCGTCATGGATGCCGCCGCTTCGACTTCGCCCGGTCTAGCCGCCGATCCCGGCTCCGCCCCTCGGCGCGGGCGCCTGCGCACCGCCGACGGGCTCGAGCTCGCGTCCTATCGTTGGCCCGCAGCCGGGCTCTCGCCCGCGGCGCCGCGGGCGACCGTCGCGCTCGTGCACGGGCTCGCCGAGCACGCGGGACGCTACCAGGCGCTCGCCGAGCGGCTGAATGCGGCGGGCATCGAGGTTGTCGCGATCGATTTGCGCGGGCACGGGCATTCGCCCGGCGAACGCGCGTGGGTCGAGCGCTTCGATCAATATCTGGAGGACGCGGACGCGCTCGTCGCAAGCGTCGCGCGCGACGACACGCCGCTCTTCCTGATGGGACACAGCATGGGCGGCGCGGTCGCCGCGCTCTATGCGGTCGAGCGCGCGGCCGTGCGTCGTCCGGGCTTGACGGGCCTGATCCTGTCGAGCCCCGCGCTCGCGCCGGGACGCGACGTGCCGAGGTGGATGCTCGCGATGAGCCGCTTCATCAGCCGCGTGTGGCCCCGCTTTCCGGCGATCAAGATCGACGCCGCGCTGCTGTCGCGCGATCCGGCCGTGGTCGCCGCGAATCGCGCCGACCCGCTCGTCCATCACGGCCCGGTGCCGGCGCGCACGGGCGCCGAGATTCTCGACGCGATGCGACGAATCGAGGCCGGCCGCGCGGCGCTGCGCGTGCCCGTCCTCGTCTATCACGGCACCGCCGACAAGCTGACCGAACCCGACGGCAGCCGCGACTTCGGCCGGCATGTCGGCTCGCCCGACCGCACGCTCACGCTGTACGAAGGCAACTATCACGAGACAATGAACGATCTGGAACGTGAGCGCGTGATCGGCGCGCAGATCGACTGGATCGCCGCGCGCGCGCCGGCGCGCGGTTGAGGCAGGGCCCGGGCCGGATGCGTCACGCGGAAACGAAGGCGAGGACGGAAAGAGATGCCGAGAAAGTCGCCGAACAGCGCGCCGACCGTTTCACGCGAAGGGAGGACGCGCACGGCGACCGCGCCATCGCGCCATCGCGCCGCCGCGTTGGCGGCCGTTCGGACACCCGCGCGTTCGAGCGCGGCGGCATGGAGGAAACGGGCACCGACGTGCGTCCCCGATGCTCGGCGACGCACGTCGGTCATGCGCCAACCTATGCTGACGCACGCCTACGCTCGGCGCCCGGCGTCGAACGTCGGCGCCGATGCCATCCGCGATGCGCGTCCGGGGGGCGCTCACACGCCTGCGAGCACGCGCAGATGCGCGACCACGCTGCGCCCGAGCGCGGACAGGTTGTAACCGCCTTCGAGGCAGCTCACGATCCGGCCTTGCGCATGCCGACGCGCGACTTCGCAGACCTGCTGCGTGAGCCACTCGTAGTCGGCCTCGACGAGCCCCATCCCGCCGATGTCGTCTTCGCGATGCGCGTCGAACCCCGCCGACACGAACAGCATCTGCGGCTTGAACGCATCGAGCCGCGGAAGCCACATCAGGTCGACCGCCTCGCGCACCGCCATCCCGTTCGTGCGCGCGGCCATCGGCAGATTGACCATGTTCGGCGCCTGATGGTCGACGCCCGAAAACGGATACAGCGGATGCTGAAAGAAGCTGCACATCAGCACCCGCTCGTCGTTCGCGAACGCGGCCTCGGTGCCGTTGCCGTGATGGACGTCGAAATCGATGATCGCCACACGCTCGAGACCGTGGATCTCGAGCGCATGGCGCGCGGCGATCGCGACGTTGTTGAAGAAACAGAAGCCCATCGCGCGCGCGGGCTCCGCATGATGGCCGGGCGGGCGCACGCTGCAGAACGCGTTGTCGTAGCGGCCTTCGAGCACCGCGTCCGTCGCCTCGACGGCCGCGCCCGCCGCGCGCAGCGCCGCGCGCCACGTGTAGCGGTTCAGCGACGTGTCGGGATCGATCTCGACGTACCCTTCCTTCGGAATCCGGCTGCGGATGTAGTCGATGTGCGCCTGCGTATGCACGCGGGCCAGCGCCGTCTCGCTCGCGAACGGCGCCGTCTCGTGGACGATCAGGTCGTCGATGCGGCTCGCGATCAGTTGATCCTGGATCGCCGACAGCCGCGCCGGCGACTCGGGATGCCACTCCCCCATCTCGTGCAGCAGGCAGTCGGGGTGCGTGTAAAAGGCCGTTGGCATAAGCTCGTTCCGCGACGCGGCCGGTGCGCGCCGCAGGTCTCCGTCAAGGATGTCCGCGATATCGTCTGGTGCGAAGTTCGCCGCTAACTTACCACATCGCGCCCCGCGCCGGGCCGGTGCGACGGGCGTGTCGGTTATACTGACCCGAAATCATCCGCCTCGTCCGCTTCGCCTCGACATGACCTTCAACCAGCCTGCCGCACCCGTCTCGCTCGCTTTCCGTCTTCGCTTCCCGCTCGCCGCGCTGTCGCTCGCCGCGACGCTCTTCGCGTCAGCCGCCGTCGCGCAAACGCAGCCCGCCGCGACCATCGTCGCGCAAGGGCAGCCGCAGCCGAGCGTGCCGCAAGGGCAAACGTTCGAAGAGGAAATCGTTCCGCAGCGCTACGCGAACAATGCGAAGATCGACGCGTTCATCGCCGACATGGTCGCGCGCCACGGCTTCGACGCAAACGCGCTGCATGCGCTGTTCGCGCGCGTGAGCTACTCGGCGACCGCCGCGAAGCTCGTGATGCCCGCGCCGTCGCCCGCCGTCAAGAATTGGCGCGTCTACCAGTCGCGCTTTCTCGACGCGGTGCGCGTGAACGCCGGCGTGAAGTTCTGGCGCGCGAACCAGGGCACGCTGCAGCGTGCGTCCACGGAGTTCGGCGTGCCGCCCGAGGTGATCGTCGGCATCATCGGCGTCGAGACGATCTACGGCCGCTACATGGGCAACTTCCGCACGCTCGATGCGCTGACGACGCTCGCCTTCGACTACCCGAACACGCCGAATCGCGACGCGCGGCAGGCGACGTTCCGCAAGAATCTCGAAGACTTTCTCGTCTGGACGCGCGACAGCCAGCTCGACCCGACGAGCGTGCTCGGCTCGTACACGGGCGCGGTCGGCATTCCGCAGTTCCTGCCGAGCAGCATCCGCGATTACGCGGTCGATTACGACGGCAATGGCCACATCGATCTGCGCGCGAGCGAGGCCGACGCGATCGGCAGCGTCGCGAACTACCTGAAGCAGCACGGCTGGGAAACCAGCCGGCCTGTGGTATGGAACATCGCGCCCGACACGGGCAGCCAGGGCGTCGCGCAAGCGGCGGCCGACGGCCGGCCCGAGCCGCACTGGGCGCTTTCACAGTTGCTGCGCGCGGGCCTCGTGCTCGACGAGGCGTCCGTCAACATCGCCTCGGAGGCGAGCACGCCCGTCACCGTGATCGATCTGCCGACGCCCGGCCGCGCAACCGAATACAAGCTCGGACTGCAGAACTTCTATGTGCTGACCCGCTACAACCGCAGCTTCTTCTATGCGCTTGCGGTCTACCAACTGGGCGAGCGCGTGAAGGCGCAAATGGAGGCAAGCGGCGAGCTGATGTCGGCGCCCGCCGACGCCGCCGCTGCGGCACCCGCGCCCGCCGCGCAGCCGCCGTCCGAATGACGCCGGCACGGCGCGAAGCGCGCAATGGCCCGAATGAGAAAAGCGCCGTAGATGCGGCGCTTTTTTTCGGGTGCCTGCGAGACGGCGCCGCGCGTTACGCGGGAAACACCCCCGTCGACAGATAACGGTCGCCGCGGTCGCAGACGACGAACACGATCGTCGCATTCTCGACCTGCCGCGCGACGCGCAGCGCGACTTCGCATGCGCCGCCCGACGAGATGCCACAGAAGATGCCTTCGACGGCCGCGAGCTTGCGCGCCATCGCTTCGGACGCGGCCTGGCTCACGTTCTCGACGCGGTCGATGCGGCTACGATCGAAAATCTTCGGCAGATACGCTTCCGGCCACTTGCGGATGCCCGGAATCCGCGAGCCCTCTTCAGGCTGCGCGCCGACGATCTCGACGGCCGGATTCCGCTCCTTCAGATACTGCGACGTACCCATGATCGTGCCCGTCGTGCCCATCGCGGACACGAAGTGCGTGATGCGGCCCTCGGTCTCGCGCCAGATTTCGGGGCCGGTGCCCTCGTAATGCGCAAGCGGATTATCCGGATTCGCGAACTGATCGAGGATCACGCCCTTGCCTTCGCGCTGCATCTGGTCGGCGAGATCGCGCGCGAATTCCATGCCGCCCTTCACCGGCGTCAGCACGATTTCCGCGCCGTACGCAGCCATGCTCTGACGACGCTCGACGGACAGATCCTCCGGCATGATCAGCACCATCTTGTAGCCGCGGATCGCCGCCACCATCGCAAGCGCGATCCCGGTGTTGCCGCTCGTCGCCTCGATCAGCGTATCGCCCGGCTTGATCCTGCCTCGCTCTTCCGCCTTGCGGATCATCGACAGCGCGGGACGGTCCTTCACCGAGCCCGCCGGATTGTTGCCTTCCAGCTTCGCGAGAATCACGTTGTTGCGGGCGCGAATCTCGTCGTCCGGCAAGCGGACGATTTGCACGAGCGGCGTATTGCCGATCGTGTCTTCGATAGTTTTGTAAGCCATGAACGTCACGTTTATCCGATGCCGATGAATTGATCGATTGTAAACCAGCGGAGAAACGTGCGCGCACGACGGCCGTCAAGCACGCCGCCGAGGAGGCCCGGCCTTCCGACACTCGGTGCACTCGGTGCGCGCGAGCCGCCCGGCATCGCGATCGCCGCCCCGGCGGAGCGCCGCGCGACGTCCGCGCGCGGGTATGCTGCGTTGCGCCCATGCAAAAAGCCCGCGGCATGCGCCGCGGGAATTCGCCGCCGAAGCGGCGCCTGAAGGAGGCATCACCCTGCCGCCGGCCGCTCGATTGCAGGGCCGCCGGCACCGGAATCGTCAGCAGCCCGGATTATTTCTTGCCGGCAGCCGCCGCTTTCCGCGGCGCCGCGGCTGCGGCCGGCGCGCGGGCCGCGCCGATCGCGAGGCCCTCGGCCTGCAGGCGCTCGACCGTCTTGCCGCCCATGCCCTTCACTCTGCGCGAGAGATCGGCCGCGTCCTTGAACGGGCCGTGCGCGCTCCGCTCGTCGACGATCGCTTTGGCCTTCGCCGGGCCGATGCCCCTGATGCCGCGAAGCGCATCGTCGTTCGCGACGTTGACGTCGACGGCAGCCCATCCGTGCGCGGCCGCGGCGCACAGCGCGACCGTCGCGAAAAGTTTCTTCAGCATCTGGATCTCCGTGGGAAAGCGGCCGGCGGCTGCCGACCGTGAGACCCAGTCTAAGGAGGCGGGCGCGCCGCTTACAGCTGGCCGAACAGCCAACGAACGTAGCGATCGACGCCTTCCTGCACCGTCAGGAACGGCGCATCGTAGCCGGCCGCGCGCAGCTTCGTCTGGTCGGCCTGCGTGAAGCACTGGTACTTGCCGCGCAGCGCGTCCGGGAACGGCACGTATTCGACGAGCCCCTGCTCGACCTGCTCGGCAAGCGTGAGCGCCGGCTGGCCTTCGAGCGCGCGCAGCGTGTTGACGACCGTCGCCGCGATGTCGTTGAACGGCTGTGCGCGACCGGTGCCGAGATTGAAAATGCCCGATTTCTCCGGATGATCGAAGAAATACAGGTTCACCTTCGCGACGTCCTCGACCGACACGAAATCGCGCGTCTGCTCGCCCGGGCCATAGCCGCTGTACTCGCCGAACAGCTTGACCTTGCCCTCGGCGCGGAACTGGTTGAAGTTGTGGAACGCGACCGACGCCATGCGCCCTTTGTGCGACTCGCGCGGCCCGTACACGTTGAAGTAGCGAAAGCCCGCGATCTGGCTTTTCGCGCCCGGCATCACGCGGCGGATCACCTGATCGAACAGGAACTTCGAATAGCCGTACACGTTGAGCGGCGCCTCGACCTCGCGCTCCTCGACGAAGCGGCTCGAGCCGCCGTAGATCGCGGCCGACGACGCATACAGGAACTGCGCGCCCTGCGCGAGGCACGCATCAAGCACCGCGCGGCTGTAGCGGAAGTTGTTGTCCATCATGTAGCGGCCGTCGGTTTCCATCGTGTCCGAGCAGGCGCCTTCGTGGAACACCGCGCGCACCTTGCCGAAATCGCCGCGTGCGAAGCGCTCGACGAATTCGGTCTTGTCGAGATAGTCGTCGATCTCGCAATCGACGAGATTCTTGAACTTGTCCGCGCGCGTCAGGTTGTCGACCGCGATGATGCGCGTCTCGCCGCGCTCGTTCAGCGCCTTGACGAGGTTCGCGCCGATGAAGCCGGCCGCGCCGGTAACGATGAGGGTCATGATCGTTCTGCCGATAAGAGTGTGCGCACGGCGCGCGGCGGTGCGCGCCGTCGCCGTTCAATGAAACAGTTCGCCGTACTCGACGGTCGCGGTGCCGAGCTTGCCGACAACGATGCCCGCCGCGCGATTCGCGAGCACCACCGCTTCGACGAGCGGCAGCCCCGCGCCGAGCATCGTCGCGACGGTCGCGATCACCGTGTCGCCCGCGCCCGACACATCGTACACTTCGCGCGCGAGCGCGCTCACGTGCAGTTCGCCGTCGTTCGAGAAGAGCGTCATCCCCTCTTCCGAGCGCGTGAGCAGCAGCGCGTCGAGCGCGAGTTCTTCGCGCAGCTTCGTGACGCGCGCGCGCAGATCGTCCTCGGACGTCCACTGCCCAACGACCTCGCGCAACTCCGCGCGATTCGGCGTGATCAGCGACGCGCCGCGATAGCGCGCCCAATCGGCGCCCTTCGGATCGACGAGCACGGGCTTGCCCGCCGCGCGCGCTTTCGCAATCATCGTCGTCACGTGCGTGAGGCCGCCCTTCGCGTAGTCGGACATCAGCACGACGTCGTACGACGGCAGCAGCGCATCGAAGCGCGCAAGCCCCGCGAGCAACACCTCGTGCGTCGGCGACGCCTCGAAGTCGACGCGCAGCAATTGCTGCTGCTGCGCGAGCACGCGCAGCTTGATCGTGGTCGGCAGCGCCGGATCTCGCTCGAGATACGGCGTCACGCCGCTCTCGCCGAGCAGCTCGACGATCCGCTCGCCGGGCTCGTCGCGCCCGACCACGCACAGCAGGCCTGCCTGGCCGCCGAGCGTCACCGCGTTGCGCGCGACGTTCGCCGCACCGCCCAAGCGCTCCTCCTGCCGCTGCACATGCACGACGGGCACGGGCGCTTCGGGCGAGATCCGGTTGACGTTGCCGAACCAGTAGCGATCGAGCATCACGTCGCCGACGACGAGCACGCGCGACTTCGCGATCTGCTCGCGCGGCACGGCCCGCGCGGTCGCGGCGAGCGCCGTGCGCTTATTCGCGCTCGGAAGAGAAGGGCACGACATAGGGGCGTCCAATAGCGTGGTAATCGATGCCGAGCTCGGCCATCGCGTCGGGTTCGTACAGGTTGCGGCCGTCGAAGATCACGGGCGCTTTCAGCACCGATTTCAGATGCGCGAAGTCCGGGCTCTTGAATTCCTTCCACTCCGTGACGATGACGAGCGCGTCCGCGCCCGCGAGCGCGTCGTCGGCCGAATCGACGAAGGCGAGCCGCGCGAGCGCGTCGGGCCCGTCATGCAGATCGAGCGCGAAAACACGCCGCGCCTCGTCGAGCGCGACGGGATCGTACGCGCGCACCGTCGCGCCGCGCGCGAGCAGCGACGCGATCAGGCGCCGGCTCGGCGCTTCGCGCATGTCGTCGGTGTTCGGCTTGAACGCGAGCCCCCAGACGGCGAACGTGCGGCCCGCCAGATCGGCGCCGTAACGCTGTTCGATCTTGTCGAGCAGCACGTTCTTCTGCGCGTGGTTCACGTCCTCGACCGCCTCGAGAATCTTGAGCGGCTGACCGTTCTCGCTCGCGGTGCGAATGAGCGCCTGCACGTCCTTCGGAAAGCACGAGCCGCCGTAGCCGACGCCTGCATACAGGAAGTGATAGCCGATCCGCGGATCGGAGCCGATCCCGCGCCGCACCGCCTCGATATCGGCGCCGACGCGATCCGCGAGATTCGACATTTCGTTCATGAACGAAATGCGCGTCGCGAGCATCGCGTTCGCCGCGTATTTCGAGAACTCGGCCGAACGCACATCCATGTAGATCGTGCGCTCGTGATTGCGGTTGAACGGCGCGTAGAGCTTCTTCATCTTCTCGCGGGCGATCGCGCCCGCCGCGTCGTCGTCGACGCCGATGATGATCCGGTCGGGCCGCATGAAATCGTCGACGGCCGCGCCCTCCTTCAGGAACTCGGGATTCGACACGACCGAGAAGCGATGCTCGGCGCTGCCCTCGAGGCCGCGCGCGGCGAGCACCTCGTCGACCACAGCGCGCACGCGCTGCGCGGTGCCGACGGGCACCGTCGACTTGTCGACGATCACCTTGTAGCCCGTCATGTGGCGGCCGATGTTGCGCGCCGCCTCGAGCACGTATTGCAGGTCCGCCGAACCGTCCTCGTCGGGCGGCGTGCCGACCGCGATGAACTGGATCTCGCCATGCGCGACGCTCGCCGCGACGTCGGTCGAGAACGTGATGCGCCCGGCCGCGCGGGTGCGCGCGATGATTTCCTGCAGTCCGGGTTCGTGAATCGGCATGCCGCCGTTGTTCAGGATGTCGATCTTGCGGGGATCGACGTCGAGACAGAACACGTCGTGGCCGATCTCGGCGAGACACGCGCCGGTGACGAGGCCCACGTAGCCCGTGCCGATGATGGTGATCTTCATAAATATTCCGATGATTCGCTCGAGCGGACGACGTCCGCCCGGTTCAGGCCGCGGGCGGTGTCGCGCCGGCCCGCGTGGCCTGCCCCATTACTGCCTCGTTACTGCCTCGTTACTGCCTCATTACGCAACGGCGGGTTCGACGCGCCGCGGCGCATAGGTTTCCCATCCGCTGCATCCGGGGCACTGCCAATAGAAGAGGCGCGCCCGGAAACCGCAATTCTGGCACGTATATCGTGGCAGATTCTTGGTGCGCTGCTTGACGAGCGCGCGCATCATCTCGAGCTCCGCGCGGCGCGGCTCGTCGGCCGCGGCGATCTGCGCGTCGAGCAGGTGCAGCATGCCGGAGAGGTTCGGCGCCTTTTCCATCTGCGAGCGCGCGAGCGCATGCGCGACGTCGTTGCCGCGCAGCTGCGCGACGTACTGATAGACGACGTCGAGCAGATCGTTCGACGGATAGCGCTGCGCATACCCCGTCAGCAGTTCGGCGCCTTCGGCCGCCCGATCGAGCGCCGTATACGACTTCATCAGCTTGTCGGCGACGAGCGGCAGGTATGCGGGATTCTGCGTTTCGATCCGCCGCCAGTGCTCGATCGCCGCGCGATGGTCGCCCGCCGCCGCGGCCGCATCGCCCGACAGGATCGCCGCGCGCGCATTCTGCGGATTCACCGCGAGCGCGTCGCGCAGATGCTCGGCCGCGAGTTCGGCGCTCTTGCGCTGCAGCGCGTCCTGCGCAAGCTCGCAATGGAACTGCGAGATCTCCGTCGCAAGACGCGGCGCGCCCATCGATTCAATCCGCGTCGCGGTGTCGATCGATTTGATCCAGTCCTTCTCGATCTCGTAGATCGTGAGAAGCGCGCGCTGCGCGTCGAGCGCGTAGTCGCCTTCGGAGAGCTTGTGGAACGCCTCTTCCGCGCGGTCGAGCAGGCCCGCCTTCAGGAAGTCCTGCCCGAGTTCGAAGAGCGCGTGGTCGCGCTCGTTCACGGGCAGATCGTTGCGGCTCAGGAGGTTCTGATGGACGCGGATCGCGCGGTCCGTCTCGCCGCGGCGGCGAAACAGGTTGCCGAGCGCGAAGTGCAGCTCCACCGTTTCGGGATCGAGCTTCGCGACTTCGATGAACGCGTCGATCGCTTTGTCCGGCTGTTCGTTCAGCAGGAAATTCAGGCCGCGGAAATAAGAGCGCGGCAGGTTCGCGCTCTCGGACAGCAGCTTGTTGAGGTCGTAGCGCGACGCCATCCAGCCGAGCGCGAACGCGACGGGAATGGCGAGCAGCCACCAAAAATCAAGATCCATGCGACGTGTCGAAAAAAACCTGGGCCGCGCATCGTGCGCGGCGTCGGCATCGTTAAATGACGGGCGGCATCGGCGGCTGGTCGACGACGGCCGGGTTCTCGCGCACGGCGCGCAAGTCGCGCTTCAGGCGGCCGTTCTCCATCCGCATCCGGAAGATCGCGGGCAGCGCCGACAGCAAACCCGCGATCAGCCCGACGCCGAAAAACGCGAGACCGATCAGGATCAGCGGAGCCTGCCAGTTGTAGCCGGCGAGGAAATTCAGCGTCGCGCTTTGCGTATTGGCCAACGCAAGCACGAGCAACAGCACGAACACCAGCACACGGATCAACCAGACGATGAACTTCATGACTCCCTCTCTTTGACTGAGATTGTTCGGCGGCGCATGCGACTCCCCTTCGCAGCGCCACGGGCGCCCCGTATTGTAAAGGAAGCGTTTCGCGCTTCGTGAATCGCTTGCGCCGGCACTTGACGCGCTTCGCGAAACGCACGCGGCGCACGCCAAAGAAAAAGCGCCCGCAAGGGGCGCTTTCTTTCAGCCATGCTGGTTCGACCTCGGCTGCGACGGAACCGTCACTGGCCGTCTTCCGGCTCGTCGTTCTTCAACGGTTCGCCGGCGCGGCCGTCGACACGCTCACGCAATTCCTTGCCGGGCTTGAAGTGCGGCACGTGCTTCTCGGGCACCTGCACCTTCTCCCCCGACTTCGGATTGCGCCCGACGCGCGCCGGGCGACGGTTCAGACCGAAGCTGCCGAAGCCGCGAATTTCGATGCGATGCCCTTTCGACAACGCGTCGGACATCGCATCGAGCATCGTTTTCACCGCGAAATCCGCATCCTTCAACACGAGCTGCGGAAATCGCGATGCCAGCTGGGCGACCAACTCGGATTTGGTCATACTTCAGCAGACCTCGCGAGGCTTACTGGTTCTGGCCGTCGAGCTTCGCCTTCAGCAGCGCGCCGAGGTTGGTCGTGCCCGTCGCAGCGGCGCTCGAATCGGCTTGCAGGCCGCGCATCGCTTCCTGCTGCTCGGCCGAATCCTTCGCCTTGATCGACAGGTTGATGCCGCGCGACTTGCGATCGATGTTGATCACCATCGCGTTGACCTTCTCGCCTTCCTTCAGCACGTTGCGCGCGTCTTCGACGCGATCCTGCGAGATTTCCGACGCACGCAGGTAGCCTTCGACGTCCGGCGTCAGCGTGATGACCGCGCCCTTCGCATCGACCGACTTCACGACGCCGTCGACGATCGAACCCTTGTCGTTCATCGCGACGTAGTTGCTGAACGGATCGCCTTCGAGCTGCTTGATGCCGAGCGAAATGCGTTCCTTCTCGACGTCGATGCCGAGCACGATCGCCTCGACTTCATCGCCCTTCTTGTACTTGCGAACGGCTTCCTCGCCGGCTTCGCTCCACGACAGGTCCGACAGGTGGACGAGGCCGTCGATGCCGCCCGGCAGGCCGATGAACACGCCGAAGTCGGTGATCGACTTGATCGCGCCCGTGATCTTGTCGCCCTTCTTGAAGTTGCGGCTGAAGTCGTCCCACGGATTCGGCTTGCACTGCTTCATGCCGAGGCTGATACGACGACGGTCTTCGTCGATCTCGAGCACCATGACTTCGACTTCGTCACCGAGCTGAACGACCTTCGACGGAGCGACGTTCTTGTTCGTCCAGTCCATTTCCGACACGTGGACGAGGCCTTCGATGCCCGATTCCACTTCGACGAACGCGCCGTAGTCGGTGATGTTCGTGACCTTGCCGAACAGGCGCGTGCCCGACGGGTAGCGGCGCGAGATGCCTTCCCACGGATCGTCGCCCAGTTGCTTGATGCCGAGCGACACGCGGTTCTTCTCTTGGTCGAACTTGAGGATCTTCGCGGTGACTTCCTGGCCGACCGAGAGGACTTCGCTCGGGTGACGCACGCGGCGCCATGCGATGTCGGTGATGTGCAGCAGGCCGTCGATGCCGCCCAGATCCACGAACGCGCCGTAATCGGTGATGTTCTTGACCACGCCGTTGACGATCGCGCCTTCCTTGAGCGTCTCGAGCAGCTTCGCGCGCTCTTCGCCTTGCGTGGCTTCGATCACCGCGCGGCGCGACAGCACGACGTTGTTGCGCTTGCGGTCGAGCTTGATCACGCGGAACTCGAGCGTCTTGCCTTCGTACGGGGTCGTGTCCTTGACGGGACGCGTGTCGACGAGCGAGCCCGGCAGGAACGCGCGGATGCCGTTGACCATCACCGTCATGCCGCCCTTCACCTTGCCGGTGATCGTGCCCGTGACGAGTTCGTTGTTGTCGAGCGCCTTTTCCAGCGACAGCCACGAAGCCAGACGCTTCGCCTTGTCGCGCGACAGGATCGTGTCGCCGTAGCCGTTTTCCAGCGCGTCGATCGCGACGGAAACGAAATCGCCCGCCTGAACCTCAACCTCGCCCTGATCGTTCAGGAATTCCTCGATCGGAATGTAGGCCTCGGACTTCAGGCCGGCATTGACGACCACGAAGTTGTGGTCGACACGCACGACTTCGGCGGAGATCACTTCGCCGGCGCGCATGTCTTGGCGGGTCAGCGACTCTTCGAACAGAGCCGCAAAGGATTCGGTATTCGGGTTGGAGGTTTGCAGGTCGGACATAAAAATCGGTTTGTGCGTGGTTTCGCTCTACCGCCCGCGCCGGCCGCAACGGCTGGCGACGCGCCCGCGAATCCACACGGGGTTAAGGGTTTAACACACGCCTCGCGCGACGCGCGAAGCACCTACTGCGCTTTTGCCCCCGATCAGGCGGGCTGGCCGAGTTCCCGGTACCACGCGAGCACCTGTTCGACCGATTGCTCGATCGTCAAGGCTGATGTGTCGAGGGGCTTGGCGTCTGCCGCAGGCTTGAGCGGCGCGGCCGCGCGATTGCTGTCGCGCGCGTCGCGCTCCCGCAAATCCTGGAGCAAGTTATCCATATTAGCAGAAAAACCTTTTTGCATCAATTGCTTATGCCGACGCGCGGCGCGCGCCTCGACGCTCGCCGTCAGGAACACCTTCAGCACCGCGTCGGGAAAGATCACCGTCCCCATGTCGCGACCGTCCGCGACGAGCCCGGGCGTCTTGCGGAACGCGCGCTGCCGCGCGACGAGCGCCGCGCGCACCGGCGCGTGGACGGCGATCGCCGACGCCCGGTTGCCGACCGCCTCGGCGCGGATCTCGTCGGACACGTCGACGCCGTCGAGCTGCGCGCAGCCCTCGCGGAACGTGATGTGCAGGCCGTCGACCAGCTTCGCGAGCGCGTCCGCGTCGTTCGGCTCGACCTGATAGCGGATACTCGCGAGTGCCGCAAGCCGGTACAGCGCGCCGCTGTCGAGCAGGTGAAAGCCGAGGTGCGCGGCGACGAGCGCCGCGACGGTGCCCTTGCCGGACGCCGTCGGGCCGTCGATCGTGATAACTGGGGTCGGGTGAAAAGGTCGGGTCGATTTCATCGGATCAGTACGGCGTCACGCGTTCGCGAGCGCCAGGAAACGGTCGAAATAGTCGGGAAACGTCTTGCCGACGCACTTCGGATCGTTGATGCGCACGGGCACGCCGCCCAGGCTCACGAGCGAGAAGCACATCGCCATCCGGTGATCGTCGTAGGTGTCGATCGATGCGTTCGGCGTGAGTCGCGCGGGCGGCGTGACGACGAGATAGTCGGCGCCCTCCTCGACCGTCGCGCCGATCTTGCGCAGCTCGGTCGCCATCGCGGCGATCCGGTCGGTCTCCTTCACGCGCCAGCTGCCGATGTTGCGCAGCGTGCTCGTGCCGTCGGCGAACAGCGCGGCGACTGCGATCGTCATCGCGGCGTCCGGAATCAGGTTGAAATCCATGTCGATCGGCGCGAGCTTGCCGTGATCGTGACCGATGCCGCGCACTTCGATCCAGTCGTCGCCCATCGTCACGTTCGCGCCCATCTGCATCAGCGCGTTCGCGAAGCCGACGTCGCCCTGGATGCTCGCGCGGCCGACGCCCTCGACGCGCAGCGGTCCGCCGCCCAACGCGCCCGCCGCGAGAAAGTAAGACGCCGACGACGCGTCGCCCTCGACCATGATCGTGCCGGGCGACCGGTAGCGCACGCCCGCCGGCACCGTGAAGCGCTGCCAGCCGTCGCGCTCCACCGTCACGCCGAAGCGCGCCATCAGCTTGATCGTGATCTCGATATACGGTTTCGAGATCAGCTCGCCGTCGATCTCGACGACGCTCGCGCCGTCCTTCGCCTTCACGAGCGGCAGCGTCATCAGGAGCGCGGTCAGGAACTGGCTCGACACGTCGCCGCGCACGCGGATCGGCGCGTCGACCGAAATCGTCGCGGGCCGAATTCTGAGCGGCGGGAAGCCCTCGTTGCCCTCGTAGTCGATCTGCGCGCCGATCTGGCGCAGCCCGTCGACGAGGTCGCCGATCGGGCGCTCGTGCATCCGCGGCACCCCATGAATCCGGTAATCGCCGCCGTTGACCGCGAGCGCCGCGGTCAACGGCCGTACCGCGGTGCCCGCGTTGCCGAGGAAAAGATCCGCGGTCTTCGCGGTGAATGCGCCGCGCGTACCGCCGACGACGCAGGTGTCGCCGTCGCGGGACAGTTTCACGCCGAGCTTCGTCAACGCGTCGAGCATCACGCGCGTATCGTCGGAATCGAGCAGGTTCGTGACGGTCGTCTCGCCCTCCGCGAGCGCCGCGAGCAGCAGCACGCGGTTCGAGATGCTCTTCGAGCCGGGCAGACGCACCGTGCCTCGCGCATGGGAGAACGGGCCGAGATCGAGATATTCCATGTGAGATCCTGTTCCAGGAGTGTCTGAGCGGACAGCGGGAGCGGGCTTCGCGCCGCGCTCGCGCCATGCGGCGCGCGCGGCGCGCGAACGCGCGAACACGGTCTCGAGCGCGGCGCCGTCGCCCGCGTCGATCGCCGCGCGCAGCCGCGCGAGCACGGCGGTGTACGCATCGAGCTCGTCGAGAAGCGCCGCGCGGTTCGCGAGGCAGACGTCGCGCCACATTTCCGGGCTCGATGCGGCGATGCGCGTGAAATCGCGGAAACCGCCCGCCGCATACGAGAACTTCAGCTCGGCGTCGGACTCGCCGAGAATCTGCTCGACGAGCGCGAACGACAGCACGTGCGGCAGGTGGCTCACCGCCGCGAACACGCGGTCGTGCTGCTCGGCGCTCATCGCGCGCACGTCGGCGCGCGCCGCGCGCCACATCGCCTCCACCCGCGCGAGCGCGTCGGGCGCGTTCTCCGGCAGCGCGCACAGCACGACATTGCGGCCGACGTACAGATCGGCGAGCGCCGCCTCGACGCCGCTCGATTCGCGTCCGGCGATCGGGTGGCCCGGCACGAACTGGCCGATCCGCGCGCCAAGCGCCGCGCGCGCGGCCGCGACGACGTCCGATTTCGTGCTGCCTGCGTCGGTGATGATCGTCGATGCGTCGAGAAACGGCGCGATCCGCGCAAGAAGCGGCCCCGTCTGCGCGACGGGCGCGGCAAGCAGCACGAGATCCGCGCCCGCGAGCGCATCGCGCAGTTGCGCGTCGTCGTCGAGCGCCGCCGCGCGGTCGATCACGCGCAACGCAAGCGCGCGTTCGATCGACGCCGCCGAGCGGCCGACGCCGACCACCTCGCGCCTGCCGCCCGCCGCGCCGTCGCGCAATGCGAGCGCGAGCGAGCCGCCGATCAGCCCGACGCCGAAAATCACCAGTTTGTCGAAAGAAAAGCCTGACACGACGAGAGCCAAGTAACGCGCGTCCGGGACGGGCCCGGGCGCGCAAGGGTCAATATCGAACGGTCGTCTGCCCGACGCCCCGCGCGTTTGCATGCGCAACGCACGGCGCGTCATCCGGCCGACGCGCGCAGCCCGGGCGAGAAGAAGTCTGCCGCCGTGCACCCGCATCCGCCGTCGCCCGCGCTCGTTGCTGCACCGGACGGCGCAGCCGGCGCCACCGCGGCGCCGCCGCCGCGCGACGCAACGCGACGCGTCACCGCGCGCGCGGATACGAACCGAGAATCTTCAGGAACGCCGCCTTCTTGCCAAGCTCCGCGAGCGCGCCCTGGACAGCGGCGTCGTCGCGATGGCCTTCGATGTCGATGTAGAAGTAATACTCCCACGTGCCGACCCGCGCCGGGCGCGATTCGAAGCGCGTCATCGACACGCCGTGCCGCGCGAGCGGCTCGAGCAGCTTGAACACCGCGCCCGGCTCGTTCTTCACCGATACGATGAGCGACGTCTGGTCATGTCCGCTCGGCCCGGCCGGCTCCTTGCCGATGACGGCGAAGCGCGTGCGGTTGTGCGGGTCGTCCTGGATCAGCGCGTACGCGATCTGCAGCCCGTAGTGGGTCGCCGCGCGGTCGCCCGCGATCGCGGCGACCGTCGCGTCGTCGGCCGCGAGCCGCGCGGCTTCCGCGTTGCTCGCGACCGCCTGCCGCTCGAGATGCGGCGCGTTCGACGCGAGCCATTGCTGGCACTGCGCGAGCGCCTGCGCGTGCGCGCAGACGCGCTTCACGCCGTCGAGCTTGCCCGTCCGCGTGAGCAGATTGTGGTGGACCGGCAGCGACAGTTCGCCGCCGATCAGAAGCTGCGTATGCAGCAGCAGATCGAGCGTGCGCGACACCGCGCCTTCCGACGAATTCTCGACCGGCACCACGCCGAACGTCGCGGCGCCCGCCTCGACCGAGCGGAACACTTCGTCGATCGACGGGCAAGGCAGCCCTTCGATCGACTGGCCGAAGTAGTCGAACATCGCCTGTTCGCTGTAGGTGCCGACGGGCCCCAGGAACGCGACGTGTATCGTCTGTTCGAGATCGCGGCTCGCCGCCATGATCTCGCGCCAGATCGCGCTGATGTGCTCGCTCGCGAGCGGCCCGGCGCTCATGTCCTGCAAGCGCGCGATCACCTGCTGCTCGCGCTCCGGCCGGAACACGGGCGCGTTGAAGTGTTTCTTGACCTCGCCGACCTCGAGCGCGACCGCCGCGCGCTGATTCAGCAGCGCGATCAGTTGCGTGTCGATCGCGTCGATGCGCTCGCGCAGAGGCTTCAGGCGGGAATTGAGTTCGTCGTCCATGAATTGACCAGCAATGCGTGAGGAGCGGCGCGCGTCACGCGCAGCGCCGCTCGAAATCCTTCATGTACTCGACGAGCGCCTGCACGCCCGCGAGCGGCACCGCGTTGTAGATCGACGCCCGCATGCCGCCGACGGACTTGTGGCCCTTCAACTGCAGCAGCCCGCGCTCTTTAGCGCCGGCGAGGAAGTCTTCGTTGCGCGATTCGTCGGCGAGGAAGAACGGCACGTTCATCCGCGAACGCGCCGATTTCTCGACCTTGTTCAGATAGAAGCTGCTCGCGTCGATCGCGTCGTACAGCAGCTTCGATTTTTCGACGTTGCGCTTCTCGATCTCGGCCAGGCCACCCTGCGCCTTGAGCCACTTGAACACGAGCCCCGCGATGTAGATCGCGTAGGTGGGCGGCGTATTGTAGAGCGAGTTGTTGAGCGCGACCGTCTTCCATTCGAATGCCGACGGGCAGATCGACAGCGCTCGGTCGAGCAAATCCTCGCGCACGATCACGAGCGTCACGCCCGCCATTCCGATGTTCTTCTGCGCGCCGCCGAAGATCGCACCATACTTCCCGATCTCGATCGGACGCGACAGGATGTGCGACGACACGTCGGCGACGAGCGGCACGCTGCCGAGATCGGGGATGTCGAACGTCTCGACGCCGTCGATCGTCTCGTTCGTGCACAGGTGCACATACGCCGGATCGTCGGACATCCGCCATTCGGAGAACGCCGGCACGCGCGTGTAGCCCGCGTCCGTCTTGCCCGTCGCGGCGAGATGCGGCGTGCAGTATTTCTTCGCCTCGTTGAACGACTTCTGCGACCACGAGCCCGTGATGACGAAGTCGGCCGTCGCGCGCGAGCCGAGCAGATTCATCGGCACGATCGCGTTCTCGGCGATCCCCCCGCCCTGCAGGAACAGAATCCGGTAGTTCGCGGGCACGTCGAGCAACTCGCGCAGGTCGGCGAGCGCCGCCTCGTGGATCGACATGAATTCCTTGCCGCGATGGCTCATTTCCATCACGCTCATGCCGCTGCCGTTCCAGTCGAGCATTTCGGCGGCCGCCTGGCGCAGCACTTCCTCGGGCATCGCCGCGGGACCGGCGGAGAAATTAAAGACGCGCATCGTGAAAAACCTCGGAAGGAACCCGGCCGCTTCGAATCGGCGCGAATGCCGCGCGGGAAAAGAAAATGGCCGCTTGCGCTGTTGCGCAAACGGCCATTATCGCACTGTCCTGACGAACCCGCCAAACGCGGGCGACGAACGCCGCCCTGGCCGGCGAGCCTCAGCCGATGCGGCTTACTTGCCCGGCTTGACTGCCGCGACTTCCTTGTCGGCCTGGTCGCGCGTCGCCTTGATCGCCTGCGGCATGTACTTTTGCATCAGGCCGTTCACGACGTCACGGCCGACCTGATCCTGCACCTGGATGAACTTGCGGCCCGTCGGGCTCTTGTAGAACGTCGTCAGATCCTTGATCTCCGACGTGCTGTAGTACTTCGCGTACGCGTCGTACTGAGCCTGCATCGCGTCGTTCGTGAACTGCTGCGTGCCGAACACCTTGCCCGCGCCGTCGACGAGCTTCGGCACCGCGTTCTTCTGCAGCGTCGGCACGGCGGCCTGCTTCTGCTTGTCGTTCAGCGTCTTGTTCTCCGACAGCGCGTCCGACAGGATCGCCGGCACGAGCTGCTTCGACTGCATCTCGGCGCTGTTCGCGATCGCCGACACGAGCTTCGGCGCGTCGATTGCGTCGAGCAGATCCTTGATCGCCGCCTTCTTGTCCGCGTCGATCGGAGCAGCGGCCGCCGGAGCCGCGGACTGGTTCGACAGCGACTGCGCCATCGCGAACGCCGGAACCATCGCCGCCAGCAGGACCAGTTGCTTGAATCGTTTTTGCATCATCACTCCCTCATGAAAATATGCACAGTTTATACGCCGCCCCCCTCACGCCACATCTTTGCGCGCGCGCCGGGCGGCGGCTCGACGGTCACAACCTGACTCAGGCGTCGCCGGCCTCCGACGCGTCGTCGTCGGCATCGGCGTCCGCCTCGGCGATCTGCTGCAGACCCGAAAGCTTGGTGCCTTCATCGAGACTGATGAGTGTAACACCTTGCGTCGCCCGCCCCATCTCGCGGATCTCCGATACGCGCGTGCGGATCAGCACGCCCGCCGTCGTGATCAGCATGATCTGATCCTCGGTGTCGACGAGCGTCGCCGCAACGACGCGGCCGTTGCGCTCGGACGTCTGGATCGCGATCATCCCCTTCGTGCCGCGCCCGTGGCGCGTGTACTCGGTGATCGGCGTGCGCTTGCCGTAGCCGTTCTCGGTCGCGGTCAGCACCGACTGCTCCTCGCTGCCCGCGACGAGCATCGCGATCACCTGCTGCCCGTCGTCGAGCTGCATCCCGCGCACGCCGCGCGCCTCGCGGCCCATCGGACGCACGTCGTTCTCGTCGAAGCGCACCGCCTTGCCGGCGTCGGAGAACAGCATCACGTCGTGCGCACCGTCGGTGATCGCCGCGCCGATCAGATAGTCGCCGTCGTCGAGGCCGACCGCGATGATGCCCTTCTTCATCGGGCGGCTGAACGCTTCGAGCGGCGTCTTCTTGACCGTGCCCAAAGCCGTCGTCATGAACACGTACTTGTCGGCCGAGAATTCCTTCACGGGCAGCACGACGTTGATCTTCTCGCCGTCCTGCAGCGGGAACATGTTGACGATCGGACGGCCGCGCGAGTTGCGCGAGCCCTGCGGCACCTCGTAGACCTTGACCCAGTACACGCGGCCGCGGTTCGAGAAGCACAGGATGTAGTCGTGCGTGTTCGCGATGAAGAGCGTCTCGATCCAGTCGTCTTCTTTCATCTGCGTCGCCTGCTTGCCGCGGCCACCGCGCTTCTGCGCGCGGTACTCGGACAGCGGCTGCGACTTCACATAGCCCGCGTGCGACATCGTGACCACCATGTCCTGCGGAGTAATCAGGTCTTCGGTGTTCAGCTCGGTCGCGTTCAGCTCGATCTTCGAGCGGCGCGCATCGCCGAACTCGGCCTTCACCGCAGCCAGTTCTTCGCCGATCATCACCGTGATCCGCTCGGGGCGGGCCAGGATATCCAGCAAATCCGCGATCTGCGCCATCACGTCGCGATATTCGCCGATGATCTTGTCCTGCTCGAGGCCCGTCAGGCGTTGCAGGCGCATCTGGAGGATTTCCTGCGCCTGCGTGTCGGACAAACGGTACAGGCCGTCGCCCTGCATGCCGAACGCCGGGCTCAGCCCTTCCGGGCGGTACGCCGCGCGCCCGCCCGCCGCCGCGTTCTCCGCCTCCGCGCGCGTGAGCATCTCGCGCACGAGCGACGAATCCCACGACTTCGCCATCAGCTCCTGCTTCGCGATCGGCGGCGTCGGCGCGGCCTTGATGATCGCGATGAACTCGTCGATGTTCGCGAGCGCGACGGCGAGACCTTCGAGCACGTGGCCGCGCTCGCGCGCCTTGCGCAGTTCGTAGACTGTGCGCCGCGTCAGCACTTCGCGCCGATGCGACAGGAAGCACTGCAGGATCTCCCTCAGATTCAGGAGCTTCGGCTGGTTGTCGACGAGCGCGACCATGTTCATGCCGAACGTGTCCTGCAGCTGAGTCGCCTTGTACAGGTTGTTCAGCACGACCTCGGGCACCTCGCCGCGCTTGAGCTCGATCACGACCCGCATGCCGCTCTTGTCCGACTCGTCGCGAATGTCGGAGATGCCCTCGAGCTTCTTCTCGTTGACGAGCTCGGCGATCCGCTCGAGCAGCGAGCGCTTGTTGACCTGGTACGGCAGCTCGTCGACGATGATCGCCATCCGCTGGCCGCGGTCGATCTCCTCGAAGTGCGTGGCCGCGCGCATCACGACGCGCCCGCGGCCGGTGCGGTAGCCATCGCGCACGCCGGCAACGCCGTAGATGATGCCCGCCGTCGGGAAATCGGGCGCGGGGATGATCTCGATCAGCTCGTCGACGCTCGCCTGCGGATTGTTCAGCAGGTACAGGCATGCGTCGACGACCTCGTTCAGGTTGTGCGGCGGAATGTTGGTCGCCATGCCGACCGCGATCCCCGACGAACCGTTGATGAGGAGGTTCGGAATCCGCGACGGCAGGATGAGCGGCTGCATCTCGCTGCCGTCGTAGTTCGGGCCGAAGTCGACGGTTTCCTTGTCGATGTCCGCAAGCAGTTCGTGGCCGATCTTGGCCATCCGGATTTCGGTGTAGCGCATCGCGGCCGCGTTGTCGCCGTCGACCGAGCCGAAGTTGCCCTGGCCGTCGACGAGCATGTAGCGCAGCGAGAAATCCTGGGCCATCCGGACGATCGTGTCGTAGACCGCAGTGTCGCCGTGCGGATGGTATTTACCGATCACGTCGCCGACGATACGCGCGGACTTCTTGTAGGGCCGGTTCCAGTCGTTGTTCAACTCGTGCATCGCGAACAGCACGCGCCGGTGCACGGGCTTCAAGCCATCGCGGACATCCGGAAGGGCACGTCCGACGATCACGCTCATGGCGTAATCGAGATACGACTTGCGCATTTCCTCCTCGAGGGAGGTGGGCAGGGTCTCTTTGGCGAATTGATCCATGTATCCGTATCTTTTCGGAGCGAAGACGGGGCCGCCTTTCGCGTGGGCGCCGCTCGCGCGACGCAACGTGCGATTCTAACATGCGCCCCAACCCGCCCCAACGCGGGGCCCTCTATATAAGAATGGCGAAACTTGCGCGAGCGGATCGCCGGCCGCTTCGCGCCCTGCCTGCCCGCCCTGGCCGCCGATACGCACACAAAAAAACACAAAAGGGCTAACGAAAGGTTCGCACTTCAAAAAATCTGCAATTCCCTGCCAATGGACTTGACAATTTTCTAAACATGCGGCAAGCGGTGTTGCACTCGCGCCACAATCGATAGACCGATGTTAGGGTGGGGAGGATTTTTTTTCGTGGGAAGGGAACGATATGGCAAAATGCCAACGCACTGAAAGTTAGACGCTGCTCGAAGTCTACACAGAGCGGTGCCGCGTTTTTTGTGCCGCACCAATGTTATACTTCGAGCAATGTATGACTTGTCATCGTCAACAGGCTCGCAGTAAACCTGCGGTAATCTCAATTTCGAGAGGAGAAATATGAATAAACTTTCAAAGCTCGCGTTCATTGCAGCTACCGCAGTTATGGCTGCATCCGCTTCGGCACAGTCGGTGCCGGCGTCGCGACAAGCCGTGAATGACAACTGGGTGAATGGCACGGGCGAATGGGTGTGGATGAACGGCACGAACGAGCTCTGCTGGCGCGATGCGTTCTGGACGCCGGCCACCGCCAACGCGAAGTGCGACGGCGCGCTGGTCGCCCAAGCACCGGCCCCGGCACCGGTCGCACCGGTTGCTCCGGCCATCACGAGCCAGAAGATTACGTACCAAGCCGATACGCTGTTCGACTTCGACAAGGCCATCCTGAAGCCGGCCGGCAAGCAGAAGCTTGACGAACTGGCCGCGAAGATCCAAGGCATGAACGTCGAAGTGGTCGTGGCCACGGGCTACACCGACCGCATCGGCTCGGACAAGTACAACGACCGTCTGTCGCTGCGCCGTGCGCAAGCCGTCAAGTCGTACCTCGTCAGCAAGGGCGTCCCGGCGAACAAGGTCTACACGGAAGGCAAGGGCAAGCGCAACCCGATCACGGGCAACACCTGCAAGCAGAAGAACCGCAAGCAGCTCATCGCTTGCCTCGCACCGGACCGCCGCGTGGAAGTCGAAGTGGTCGGCACGCAGGAAGTGCAGAAGACGACCGTTCCGGCGAAGTAAGCCGCGAATCGTTCGCATCTGCTTCAAAAGCCCCGCTTCGGCGGGGCTTTTTCATTGACGCGGCCCGACCGATCCGCGGCCGCACGCCTGGCGACCCCGCCCGCTTAGCTTATATACTCGTGGCTTGACGGGCGCGCCGCCGCCCTCTTTCCCGCATCCGCTTGCCGACATGACGAACGCCGATCCGCACGAACTCCAGAAATTCAGCGACCTCGCTCACAAATGGTGGGATCCGAACGCCGAATTCAAGCCGCTGCACGATCTCAATCCGATTCGCCTGAACTGGATCGACGCGCACGCGCACCTGCCCGGCAAGCGCGTGGTCGACATCGGCTGCGGCGGCGGCATCCTGTCGGAATCGATGGCGTCGCTCGGCGCGCAGGTCAAGGGCATCGATCTTGCGACGGAAGCGCTCGGCGTCGCCGATCTGCACAGCCTCGAAAGCGGCGTGAGCGTCGATTACGAGGCGATCGCGGCTGAAGCGCTCGCCGCACGCGAGCCGGGCGCATACGACGTCGTCACCTGCATGGAGATGCTCGAGCATGTGCCGTCGCCCGCGAACATCGTCGCCGCGTGCGCGACGCTCGTGAAGCCGGGCGGCTGGGTGTTCTTCTCGACGCTGAACCGCAACCTGAAGTCTTACCTGCTCGCCGTGATCGGCGCCGAATACATCGCGCAGATGCTGCCGAAGGGCACGCACGACTATGCGCGCTTCATCCGCCCGTCGGAGCTCGCTCACTTCGTGCGCGCGGCCGGCCTGCAACTCGTCGAGATCAAGGGCATCACCTACCATCCGCTCGCAAAGCGCTTCGCGCTGTCGAACGATACCGACGTCAACTATCTCGTCGCATGCCGCCGCAGCGTCTGACCCGCCACTTGCACCGATCGCATTCATGAGCTCTTCGTCGCCCTCCTTCGCCGCCTCGCAGTCCGGCGCGCCGCGCCTCGAAGCGTGCGAGGCCGTGCTGTTCGATCTCGACGGCACGCTCGCCGATACGGCGCCCGACCTCGCGGCCGCGGTCAACAAGATGCAGCGCTCGCGCGGGGCCGCCCCAACGCCCCTCGATGCGCTGCGCCCGCTCGCGTCGGCCGGCGCCCGGGGGCTCATCGGCGGCGCGTTCGGCATCGTGCCCGCGGATGCGGAATTCGATGCGCTGCGCGACGAATTCCTCGCCAACTACGCGACCGACCTGTGTGTGCACACGACGCTCTTTCCGGGCATCGGCGCGCTGCTGGACGACCTGGACGCGCGCGGCGTGCGCTGGGGCATCGTGACCAACAAGGCCGCGCGCTTCACCGACCCGCTCGTCGCACTGCTCGGCCTCGCGGCGCGCGCGGCATGCGTGGTCAGCGGCGACACGGCGTCGCACCCGAAACCGCATCCGGCCCCGCTGCTGCATGCCGCGCAGAGCCTGTCGCTCGCGCCCGAGCGGATCGTGTATGTCGGCGACGATTTGCGCGACATCCAGGCGGGCAGCGCCGCCGGCATGCCGACGGTTGCGGCCGCATACGGCTATTGCGGCGACGGCGTCGCGCCCGCCGATTGGCAGGCGCAGCATCTCGTCGAAACGACGGACGACCTGCAGCGACTATTGCGCGTGTTGCGCTATAATGATTGATCCGCTGGGGGCGACCTGGTTTCGACAGGGGTTGTGAAGCGGCTAGGGCATGTCGAGGACCCGTCACCTCGTTAATCAATGGGAAAAACGTAACTGCAAACGACGATACGTTCGCACTGGCAGCCTAAGGGCCGCCGTCCTCTGCCTAGTTCACTGACGGGCTAGTGTCGCAAGACCGGTAGCAATACCGACAGAGGTCATATACGTCAGTTAAGCCTGTCCGGCGTCACGACGGCCAGGTCGAAAATTGAGTGAATCGCCGTAACGGAGCGTGTTCGTCCGCGACGTCACGGTTAAATCAAACGACAGAACTAAACATGTAGAACTGGTCGTGGACCGCTTCTGGACGCGGGTTCGATTCCCGCCGCCTCCACCACCAAACACCCCAAAAGCCCTTGTTTCACAAGGGCTTTTTTTTCGCCGCCTTTTCTCCCGACCATTTCCGCGGCACGGCCTCATTGGCCGGCGCCGCAATCGCCCAGCGTGTGCGCCGCCGCTGCGCCGGCCGCCCATCCGCTTGCGATATCCATCGGTCACGCCGCACACTGCGTTACCCGGCTTGCGCGTCGTCGGTTCGCGTCATGCGCGAGCGCAACATAGCGGGTAATACATGATGGCCTGTGTTTTTGAACGTGGCAGGCTAGCTTGCCGGTCGTAGCGTCGGAACCGATTTCGTCCGAACGATGTCGCGATCCGCTTGTCGCTCAATTCCTCGGGAACAGATCATGCGAATCCCCGAACTCGCGCTCTTCCTGCGTGCCTGGCTGCGCAATCCGCGACAGGTCGGCGCGCTCGCGCCGTCCGGCCCCGCGCTCGCCGCCCTGATGACCGCCCAGATCCCTGGCGATAGCGCGCGCGTGATCGAGCTCGGCGCGGGCACGGGCGTCTTCACGCGCGAGCTGCTGTCGCGCGGCGTCGCGGCGGACCGGCTCGTGCTCGTCGAAGCCGATCCGGCGTTCGCCGCGACACTGCGCCGCCGCTTCCCCGCGCTGCGGGTCATGAACATGGATGCAGCCGAGCTCGGCATCACGCACGGCCTGTTCGGCGACGCGCGCGCGAGCACCGTCGTCAGCGGCCTGCCGCTCGTCGCGATGCCTGTCGAACAGGCAATCGCGATCGTGCACGGCGCGTTCGCAATGCACCTCGGCCCGGGCGGCGCGTTCTATCAGTTCACTTATCTGCCCCGCTGCCCGATTCCCGCCCGCCGGCTCGCGGCGATCGGCATTCGCGCGGAACGCATCGGCATCGCGTGGGCGAACGTGCCTCCCGCGGCCGTCTATCGGCTGCAGCGCCACGCGGACTTCTCGGGCTCCCCGTCGTCGCTCGGCCATCCGTGGCCAGGCGCGCGGCCACCTTCGACGGCCGCGTAACGTCATGCCGCGATGCGGCGACCACTGCTTGCGGCGTTCGTTCTTCGTCGCTCTGTCGCTCTGACGGATACGTCGCGCATGAACCCGCCGGGCGCGACGCGCGTCCGTCGAGATCTCGCGCGGCCGCTTCGCGCGCCGCGCGTGCGCCCCGTCAGTCCATCGGACACTTCAGGTTGCAGCCGTTCGGGTCGCCCATGTCGCCCTTCCTGCGCAGGTCCGATTTCTTGCCGCTCTGATATTTCTTCGTCGGCGCCGACGCGGCGAACTGCATCTGCGGATGCTCGTTCAGCCGAAACTGGTCGTTCAGGATGCCGCCCGGCAGGCCGGGCGAGTTCTGCGCGAACGCGGCCGTCGCGGCCGCGGCGAGCGCCCCCGCGACGGCGGACGCGACGGCGAGTTGGGTCAGGAGCTTCATCGATGTCGAACGCCTATCGGCGCTTTGGATCACACGAAAGGAAGCGGCAAGCGTAACGCAAATGCGCGCGCCTTGCAGCGCCGCTCGCGCCCCTTTTCGTTACCGCCGATGACCGTCGGCGCGCGCGTCATCGGCCGTGCCCGCGAGGCCCGCCGCCACATCGACGAGCGCGCCGCACGCGCCCGGATCGTAGCCGTCGAGCCGCGCGACGGCGGCATGGTATGCGTCGTCGCGCAGCAAAGCGAACGCGCCCGCGAGCGGCGCGTCGCCGAGCCGCGCGCGCTCGCACGCGAAGTAATAGTCCTCGTCGACGATCGGAATGAAGTCGAGTCCGAAATGGCGCGCCGCCGGCTCGACGCCGAAGCCGAGATCGGCCATCCCGCTCGCGACGAACGCGGCGATCGCCGAATGCGTGAGCTCCGCCGATGCATAGCCGTCAATCCGCTCCGGATCGACGCCGATGTCGCGCAGCGCGAGATCGAGCAGCATCCGTGTGCCGGAGCCCGGCTGCCGGTTGACGAAGCGAATGTCGCCGCGCGCGAGATCGGCGAGCCCCGCGATCCGCTTCGGGTTGCCGCGCGGCACGAACAGGCCCTGCTGGCGGCGCGTCAGGTGGATCAGCACGTGATCGGCGTCGTCGAGCCACGGCCGGTAGATCTGCGCGCAGGGCGCGCGAAACGCGCCGCGCGGCAGATGAAAGCCCGCCAGATCGCATTCGCCGCCCGCGAGCGCGCGCATCGCTTCGACGCTCTCGCGGTACTTGATGTCGACGGGCGAGCCGGCTTCGACGAGCGCGGACACGAGCGCCGCGACCGCGTAGCCGTGCGACGCGTGGATGCGCAACGCCCCGGCGTGACGCGCGAGCCGCCGGTTGAGCCCGCTCGCGACTTCCGCCGCGAGCGCGCGCAGGTTGCCGTCGAGACGCTCGCCCGCGAGGCGCTGCGCATCCACGACCGCCTGCCCGAGCTCGGATAGCGACGAGCCCTTGCCGCGCACGGTTTCGATCAGCGCGCCGCCGACGCACGCCTCGAGCGCGCGCAAGAGCCCCCATGCGTGCCGGTACGACAGCCCTTTCGCGTCGGCCGCCTGCGCGATGCTGCCCGTCGTCGCGACGAGCTCGAGGAGCGGCGCCACGTCGGTCAGGCTCGCCGTGCGGCCGTCGGTGTCGCGCACGACCAAATGCGCGTCGCATTCGACTCGAATCATTTATGCAATCCTATTTCCTATTGCGACCATCATTCTATCGATTTATCGTTGATACATATCAATATCTCAAAGTCCGTTTGCGCTCCATATGAATCATAAGCGCATATATGACTTCGGAGGAGGCAACTGGATGTCCCCCAATTCCGTCGTGCCCGACACGCTCGTGCGCGCGCATGCTCAACCCGGCCGGTCGCTCGTCGCGATCCTGCACGCGATCCAGGACGACGCGGGCTACGTGCCGCCCGCGTGCATCGAGCCGCTCGCGAAGGCGCTCAATCTGTCGCGCGCCGAAGTGCACGGCGTGCTGACCTACTACCACCACTTCCGCACCGCCCCGCCCGCGCGCGTGACAATCCGGCTCTGCCGCGCGGAAGCGTGCCGCAGCATGGGCGGCGAGGCGCTCGTCGCTCACGCGCAGGCCCGCGCCGGCTGCCGGATCGACGGCGAGCACGGCGGTGAGGTCGCGCTCGAATCGGTCTATTGCCTGGGCCTTTGCGCGCAGTCGCCATCGCTCACGATCAACGACGAGCCGCACGCGAAAATGTCGCCCGAGCGCTTCGACGCGCTCTTCGACGCGGCTGTCCGCACCAAGGAGCCCGCATGAGCACGCGCATCCATGTGCCGCGCGATTCCGCTGCGCTCGCGGTCGGCGCGGACGCGCTCGCGCGCGCGATCGAGGCGGAGGCGGCAAGGCGCGGCGTCGCGATCGAGCTCGTGCGCAACGGCTCGCGCGGGCTTCTGTGGCTCGAGCCGCTCGTCGAAGTGGGCACCGCGGCGGGCCGCGTCGGCTACGCGAATCTCTCGGCGGGCGACGTCCCCGCGCTCTTCGACGCCGGCTGGCTCGAAGGCGGCGAACATCCGGCGCGCGTCGGCATCGTCGACGAAATCCCTTATCTGAAGCGCCAGCAGCGGCTCACTTTCGCGCGCATCGGCATCACCGATCCCCTGTCGGTCGACGACTACGTCGCGCACGGCGGCCTCGAAGGCCTGAAGAACGCGCTCGCGCTCGACGGCGCCGCCGCGTGCGAGACGCTCGTCGAATCGGGCCTGCGCGGACGCGGCGGCGCCGCGTTCCCGGCGGGCATCAAGTGGCGGACCGTGCGCGACGCCGCGGCCGCGCAGAAATACATCGTCTGCAACGCGGACGAAGGCGATTCGGGCACGTTCTCCGATCGCCTCGTGATGGAAAGCGATCCGTACTGCCTGATCGAAGGGATGATCATCGCCGGCATCGCGACGGGCGCGACGATCGGCCATATCTACGTGCGCAGCGAATATCCGCACGCGATCGCGGCGCTCGGCGAGGCGATCGCCCGCTCGCGCGCGGCCGGCTGGCTCGGCGCGAGCGTGCTCGGCACCGCGCACGCGTTCGAGCTGCACGTCGCGAAAGGCGCCGGCGCGTACGTCTGCGGCGAGGAGACGGCGCTCCTCGAATCGCTCGAAGGCAAGCGCGGCGTCGTGCGCGCGAAGCCGCCGGTGCCCGCGCTGTCGGGGCTATTCGGTCAGCCGACCGTCATCAACAACGTGATCACGCTCGCGACCGTGCCGATCATCTTCGCGCGCGGCGCGGCGTTCTATCGCGATTACGGGACGGGCCGCTCGCGCGGCACGCTGCCGTTCCAGCTCGCGGGCAACGTGAAGCGCGGCGGGCTCGTCGAGCTCGCGTTCGGCGTCACGCTGCGCGAGCTGCTGTTCGACTTCGGCGGCGGCACCGCGAGCGGGCGTCCCGCTCGCGCCGCGCAGGTCGGCGGCCCGCTCGGCACCTACCTGCCCGACAGCCAGTGGGACATCCCGCTCGACTACGAGGCGTACGCGGCCGTCGGCGCCGTCGTCGGGCACGGCGGCATCGTGCTGCACGACGACACGTCGAACCTCGCCGCGCTCGCCGAATACGCGATGCACTTCTGCGCGCTCGAATCGTGCGGCAAGTGCACGCCGTGCCGGATCGGCTCGACGCGCGGCGTCGAGACGATCGCGAAGATCCGCGCGGGCGACACGTCGGAAAAGCAGGTGCGCCTGCTGCGCGAGCTCTGCGACACGATGACCGCGGGCTCGCTTTGCGCGATGGGCGGCATGACGCCGTACCCGGTGCTGTCCGCGCTCGATCACTTCCCCGAAGATTTCGGCCTCGCGCCGCCCGCGAGCGGCGCGGCGCCCGCCACGGCCTGACAGCAGGAGTTCCGATGACTTCTTCCGCATTCGATTCGTCCCGGCAAGGCTGCGGCTCCGGCCAGTGCGCGTGCAAGAGCGCCGCGCACGCGCGTCGCGCCGATCCGTTCGACGACACCGACTACGGCACCCCGCAGCGCCACGCCGACGCCGACGTCACGCTCGACATCGACGGCCGCGAGGTCACGGTGCCGGCCGGCACGTCGGTGATGCGCGCGGCGATCGAGGCCGGCATCAACGTGCCGAAGCTCTGCGCGACCGATTCGCTCGAGCCGTTCGGCTCATGCCGCCTGTGCCTCGTCGAGATCGAGGGCCGGCGCGGCTACCCGGCGTCGTGCACGACGCCCGTCGAGGCCGGCATGAAGGTGCGCACGCAAAGCGACCGGCTGCAGGATCTGCGCCGCAACGTGATGGAGCTCTACATCTCCGATCATCCGCTCGACTGCCTCACATGCGCGGCGAACGGCGATTGCGAGCTTCAGGACATGGCAGGCGCGGTCGGGCTGCGCGAGGTGCGCTACGGCTTCGACGGCAAGAACCATCTGAGCGACGCGAAGGACGAATCGAACCCTTACTTCAGCTACGACCCGGCGAAGTGCATCGTCTGCAATCGCTGCGTGCGCGCGTGCGAGGAGACGCAGGGCACGTTCGCGCTGACGATCGCCGCGCGCGGCTTCGACTCGCGCGTCGCGGCGAGCGCGGGCGACGCGTTCATGGATTCGGAGTGCGTGTCGTGCGGCGCATGCGTCGCCGCGTGCCCGACCGCGACGCTCATCGAAAAGAGCGTCGCGCGGCTCGGCCAGCCCGAGCACGAGGTCGTCACGACCTGCGCGTACTGCGGCGTCGGCTGTTCGCTGAAGGCAGAGATGAAAGGCGAGCAGGTCGTGCGGATGACGCCGCACAAGAACGGCCAGGCGAACGAAGGCCATGCGTGCGTGAAAGGCCGCTTTGCGTGGGGCTATGCAACGCACAAGGATCGCATCACGAAGCCGATGATCCGCGAGAAGATCACCGATCCGTGGCGCGAAGTGAGCTGGGACGAAGCGATCGGCCATGCGGCCGCGCAGTTCCGCCGCATCCAGGACAAGCACGGCCGCGATTCGATCGGCGGCATCACGTCGTCGCGCTGCACGAACGAAGAGACGTACCTCGTGCAGAAGCTCGTGCGCGCGGCGTTCGGCAACAACAACGTCGATACCTGCGCGCGCGTCTGCCATTCGCCGACGGGCTACGGCCTGAAGGTCACGCTCGGCGAATCGGCGGGCACGCAGACGTTCGCGTCGGTCGGCTCGGCCGACGTGATCGTCGTGATCGGCGCGAATCCGACCGACGGCCACCCGGTGTTCGGCTCGCGCCTGAAGCGCCGCGTGCGCGAGGGCGCGAAACTGATCGTCGCCGATCCGCGCCGGATCGATCTCGTCGACGGCCCGCACGTGAAGGCCGTCCATCATCTGCAACTGCGCCCCGGCACGAACGTCGCGCTCGTCAACGCGCTCGCGCACGTGATCGTCACCGAGGGCCTCGTCGACGAGGCGTTCGTCGCCGAACGCTGCGAGCCGCACGCGTTCGACGTGTGGCGCGCGTTCGCCGCGCGGCCCGAGAACTCGCCCGAGGCGACGGCGGACATCACCGGCGTGCCGGCCGACGCGGTGCGCGCCGCCGCGCGCCTGTACGCGACGGGCGGGCGCGCGGCGATCTTCTACGGGCTCGGCGTCACCGAGCACGCGCAGGGCTCGACGATGGTGATGGGCATCGCGAACCTCGCGATGGCGACGGGCAACCTCGGCATCGAGGGCGCGGGCGTGAACCCGCTGCGCGGGCAGAACAACGTGCAGGGCTCGTGCGACATGGGCTCGTTCCCGCACGAACTGCCCGGCTACCGGCATATCGGCGATGCGGCCGTGCGCGCGCGCTTCGACGAGGCATGGGCGACGACGCTGCAGCCGGAGCCCGGCCTGCGCATCCCGAACATGTTCGACGCGGCGCTCGACGGCAGCTTCAAGGGCCTCTACTGCCAGGGCGAGGACATCGTCCAGTCGGACCCGAACACGCAGCACGTCGCGGCGGCGCTATCGTCGCTCGAATGCCTCGTCGTGCAGGACATCTTCCTGAACGAAACCGCGAAGTACGCGCACGTGTTCCTGCCCGGCGCGACCTTCCTCGAGAAGGACGGCACGTTCACGAACGCCGAGCGCCGGATCTCGCGCGTGCGCCGCGCGATGAGGCCGCTTTCCGGCTACGCGGACTGGGAGGTGACGCTGATGCTGTCGCGCGCGCTCGGCTACGACATGCATTACGCGCATCCGTCCGAGATCATGGACGAGATCGCGCGTCTCACGCCGACGTTCGCGGGCGTGTCGTACGCGCTGCTCGACGCGCTGGGCAGCGTCCAGTGGCCGTGCAACGATGCGGCGCCGGAAGGCACGCCGACGATGCACGTCGATCACTTCGTGCGCGGCAAGGGCAAGTTCATGATCACGCAGTACATCGCGTCGCCGGAGAAGGTCACGCCGCGCTATCCGCTCATCCTGACGACGGGCCGAATCCTGTCGCAGTACAACGTCGGCGCGCAGACGCGCCGCACGGAAAACGTGCGCTGGCACGACGAGGACCGGCTCGAGATCCATCCGCACGACGCGAGCGATCGCGGCATCAAGACGGGCGACTGGGTCGGTGTCGAATCACGCGCCGGGCAGACGGTGCTGCGCGCGCTCGTCACCGAGCGGATGCAGCCGGGCGTCGTCTACACGACGTTCCACTTCCCGGAATCCGGCGCGAACGTGATCACGACCGACAGCTCGGACTGGGCGACCAACTGCCCCGAGTACAAGGTGACGGCCGTGCAGGTCGCGCCCGTCGCGCAACCGTCCGAGTGGCAGCGCGCGTACACGCGCTTTCGCGCGGAGCAGCTCGCGCTGCTCGAGCAGCGCACCGCCGCGAACGCGCCGGCAACCGCAACGGGCAAGTGAGGTCGACATGGAAAGCCGACACCTGATCGACATGGCGAACCAGATCGGTGCGTTCTTCGCGTCGATGCCGGATCACGACGAAGCGGTCGCGGGCATCGCCGATCACATCCGGCGCTTCTGGGAGCCGCGGATGCGGCGCGCGCTGCTCGCCGCGCTCGACGATCCGCATGACGACGCCGCGCAAGGCGTCGCGCCGATCGTCCGAGAGGCGATCGACAAGCACCGCGCGTCGCTCGAGCCCGCGCCCGCCGCGCCGCACGCCGCGTAGCGGACGGCGGGCGCCGCACCCATCGGCATGCGTGGGTCGATGCCGCGTCGCGCGGATCGACACGGCTGCGCACGCCGGCCGCTCCCCCGCCGCTCGCGTGCGGCGCCGCTCGGTCCGCAACGGGCCGCATCCGCGAGCCGGCCGCGCCCGTCTGGCGCGCCGTCGCGTTCACGCGTCGAGCCGCATTCCCGAGAACCACGTCTCGCAATGACGCAGCAGCGCGTTCGCATCCGTCGCCGGGCGGCCGCGCGCGGCGACGTAACCGTCCGGGCGCAGCAGGTAGAACACGGGCCGCGAGCGCCCGTACGCATCGATCAACAGCGGCGCGCCCTCGCCCTGCGCATCCGTCACGCGCCAGCAGCGCACCGCGCCCGGCATGATCCGCTCGAGCGCGTCGGCGAGCGCGCGGCCGTCCTCGCCCGGATCCGACGGCAACGTGTCGTCGATCGCCTCGCGCGGTTCGAGCACGAGCAGCGTGAAATGCGCGGGATCGTGCAGATCGAAGAGGCGCGCGACGCCGGGCGCCTTGCCGAGCGGCCCGTCGAGCACATGCAAGAGCGCGTCCGGTGCGCGCTCGCCCGCGCGCGGCCCGCCGTCGAGCACGCGTTCGAGCGTGAGCGGGCTCTTCCGATACTGGATCGCGAGCTCGCTGACCGAGCGACGCGCCGCGTCCCGCAACGGCCCGAACGACGCGAGGATCGGCACGACGTGGTTGCGCAGCAGCCTGAGCGGCCCGCGGTCCGCCTCGACGACCTGCGTCGCGAAGCTCGTCTGCCGAAGCACGTCGCGCTCGATCGGGTGACGCTCCTCGTGATAGGTGTCGAGCAACCGCTCGGGCGCGTTGCCGGCCAGCACGCGCGCGAGCTTCCAGCCGAGATTGAACGCCTCCTGAATGCCCGTGTTCATCCCCTGCGCGCCCGCCGGGCTGTGCACGTGCGCGGCATCGCCCGCGAAAAACACGCGTCCGACGCGCAGCTTCGCGACCATCCGGCTGTGCAGATGAAAATACGACGACCATGCGAGATCGCCGATCTTCAGATTGGGCGTCACGCGCGCGCGCACGATCTCGCGGCACAGCTCGAGCGACGGCCCGTGCTCGTCGTCGAGCGCGCCGTTGCGCGGCGGCCGATCGGCGACGAGCCGGTAGCGGCCGTTGCCCATCGGAAACAATCCGGCGATGCCGTCGCCCGTCGTGAACAAATGAATCTCGTCGTCGGGCCAGTCGGCGCCGACGTCGAGATCCGCGAGCAAGAATGTCTGCTCGAACGCATGCCCGACGAAATCGACGTCGAGCAGACGCCGGACGGTGCTGTGCGCGCCGTCGGCCGCGACGACGTACGACGGCTGCAGATGCTCGTCGCGACCGTCGCCGTGGCGCAGCCGCACGTCGAGCGCGCCTTCCGGCTCCGTGCAATGCGTGAGCGTCACGCCGCGCTCGACGTGGACGTCGAACGTCGCGAGATGCTCGGTCAGCAAACGCTCGGTGACGGTCTGGTCGAGAAACAGCAGGTACGGATAGCGCGTTTGCAGCGGATCGAAGTCGAGCTCGGCGATGCGCTGGCCGGCCGAGTACAGGATCGCGAGCCGCGCGCGATGGCCAAGCTCGACGAACCGGTCGACGACGCGCTGCTGCTCGAGGAGTTCGAGCGTTCTGGCCTGGATGCCGATCGCGCGCGAATGGTGCGCGGGCCGTGCCGCCTTGTCGACGATGCGCACCGGCACGCGGGCGCGCGCGAGGCAAAGCGCGGCGGCAAGCCCGGTCGGCCCGGCGCCGACGATCAGCACGGGAGGCGTGATGAGCGGAACGACTGCCATAAGGACCTCGTCGATACGCAACACCCGCAGTCTACGCCCGCCGCCGCGCCGCATCCATAGCGGGCGGGCCGCCTCGGTCGATTCGGCCGGCGCGGTTCGAGGTATGGGAAAATGCAGGGTTTCCCGTTTGTCCCGCGTCATGGAATCCGCTTTCGACCGCGCGTTCGCCGCGCACCGCGCAGGCCGGCTCGACGATGCCGAGCACGGCTACCGGGCGGCGCTCGCCACCAATCCCGCCAATGCCGACGCGCTGCACCTGTTCGGCGTGCTGCGCCATCAGCAGGGCCGGCACGAAGAAGCGGCCGATCTCGTCGGCCGCGCGGTCGAGTTGCGTCCGAACGACGCTGCGCTGCAACTGAACCTCGGCAACGCGTTCAAGGCGCTCGGCCGCCTCGACGACGCGATCGAGCGCTTTCGCAACGCGCTCACGCTCGCGCCGGAGTTTCCGCTCGCGCATTACAACCTCGGCAACGCATATGCGGCGCAGGAGCGGCACGACGACGCGGTCGACGCGTTTCAGCGCGCGCTCGCGCTCGCGCCCGGCGACGCGTCGATCCACAACAATCTCGGCAACGCGCTCAATGCGCTCGGCCGGCACGGCGACGCGCTTGCGGCGTTTCGCCGCGCGCTCGAACTGCGCCCCGGCCACGCGGGTGCGCACAACAACCTCGGCATGGCGCTCGCCGCGCTTGGCGACACTGAAGAAGCGATCGCGCATTTTCGCGCGGCGCTCGCCGCCGAGCCGCGCTTCGTCGCCGCGCATTTCAATCTCGGCAACGCGCTCGATGCGGTCGGCCGGCATGCGCAGGCGCTCAGCGCATTCGAATCCGCGCTCGCGCTGCAGCCGCGCTTTCCGCTCGCGCTGTTCGGGCTCGCGAACGCGCTCGCGGCGCTCGGCCGCCATCGCGACGCGCTGCCGCATTACGAGCGCGCGGTCGGGCTCGATCCGTCGTTCGTGCTCGCATGGCTCAACCTCGGCACCGCGCATCACGCGCTCGGCGCGCACGAGATGGCGCTGCGCGCGTTCGATCAGGCGCTGCGGCTCGATCCGTCGCACGCGCTCGCGCAAATGCACCGCGCGGTCACGCTGCTCACCCTGCGCGACTTCGCGCGCGGCCTGCCCGCGTACGAAGCGCGGCATGCGCTGCCGGGCGCGGCGCCGCTCGGGCCGCTGCCGCGCTGGCAAGGCGAGCCGATCGCGGGCCGCACGCTGCTCGTGCTCGCCGAGCAAGGCTTCGGCGACACGCTGCAGTTCGTGCGGCTCGTGCCGCTCGCGCGCGAGCGCTGCGCGCGGCTGGTCCTGCAGGTCCAGCCGGCGCTGTTGCCGCTCGTCGAGCCGATGGCCGCGCGCTGGCGCGTGAGCGTCGTGCCGGCCGATGCGGCGCAGACGCCCGCCGCCGATCTCGTCTGCCCGCTCTTGAGCCTGCCGTTCGCGCTCGGCCTCGCATACGATGCGATCCCGTCCCGCACGCCGTATCTCGACGTGCCCGACGCCGCGCGCCGCCGCTTTCGCGGCTCGCTGGGCGGACAGGCGAAGCGCAAGTTCGGCATCGCATGGTCGGGCAGCGCGCAGGTGCAGGAGAATCGAGCGTTGCCGCTCGATGCGCTCGCGCCGCTCTTCGCGCTCGCCGGCATCGACTGGATCGTGCTGCAGCCGATGCTGTCGGACACCGACCGGGCGGCGCTCGACGCGCATCCGGATGCGGCGCGCATCCACCGGCTCGACGGCCTGACCGATTTCGCGGCGACAGCCGCGCTCGTCGATCGGCTCGACGGCGTCGTCTCGATCGACACGGCGGTCGCCCACCTCGCGGGCGCGCTCGGCAAGCCGCTGTGGCTGATGCTGCCCGTCGCCGCCGACTGGCGCTGGAGCACGGGTGACGACAGCCCGTGGTATCCGCGCGCGCGACTCGTCCGGCAGTCGGAGCCGGGGCGTTGGGACGAGGTGGTCGAAACCGTCGCGAGCGAGATCGCGCGCGGATGACGGCTCGCGCGCGCATTCGTGCGCGCTTGCTTCGGTCTATTGAGCTTCGCGTCCGCCTGCGAATCGTCGCTCGTGCGACGCGCCCCTTTCGGCGGCGCTCACGGTCGGTCTCGCCTTCGGGCCTTCGGGCCTTCGAGCCTTCGAGCCTTCGAGCCTTCGAGCCTTCGAGCCGCAACATGGTCGATTCATCGATACCGCGATCGCGCGCCATCACGACTCCGGACTTGCCGCCCGCGTCTTCGCCGCGCGCCGCGCCAACGCTTCGCTCAAACAAAAAACGGAGCGCGGCGCGCTCCGTTTCCCGATTCGCCGTCGACGGCCCGTTCGCAGCAGGCCGCCCGTCCGCTCAAGTCGTCTTGTACTGATTGCGCGCTTGCGGCGACCGGTACAGCACGAGCGTCGCGATCAGTCCGCAGATCGCGGCAAGGCCGAGCCAGAGCCCCGGCGCCGCCTTGTTGCCGCTCTCGTGGATCAGCAGCGTCGAGATCGCCGGCGTGAAGCCGCCGATCGTCGTCGCGAGGCTGTACGCGAGCGAGAAGCCTGCGGTGCGCACGTCTGCCGGCATCACCTCGGTCAGCGCGACGACCATCGCGCCGTTGTACGAGCCGTACAGGAACGACAGCCACAGTTCGACGGTCAGCAGCCGCAGGAACGACGGCGAACCGACAAGCCACTGCATCGCCGGATACGCGGTGAGGATCGTGAGCGCCGTGAACGCGATCAGCACGGGGCGCCGGCCGATCCGGTCGGACAGCGCGCCCGACAGCGGCAGCCAGATCAGGTTCGACAGCCCGACACAGACGGTCACGACGAGCGCGTCGATCGCCGACAGGTGCAGCACTTCCTTGCCGAAAGTCGGCGTGTACGCGGTGATCATGTAGAACGACACGGTCGTCATGATGACCATCCCCATGCCGGCGAGCACGACGCCCCAGTTTTCGAGCATCGACTTCATGATCTCGCCCATGCTCGGACGGTGGCGCTTCGCGAGAAACTCGTCGGTCTCCTTCAGCGAGCGGCGGATCAGGAACAGGAACGGCACGATCAGGCAGCCGATCAGGAACGGAATGCGCCAGCCCCACGACGTCATCTGCTCGACGGGCAGCGCGCGGTTCAGCAGCACGCCGACGAACGCGGCGAACACGACCGCCACCTGCTGGCTGCCCGACTGCCACGACGTGTAGAAGCCCTTGTTACCCTTCGTCGCGATCTCGGACAGGTACACCGACACGCCGCCCAGCTCGACACCCGCCGAGAAACCTTGCAGCAGGCGGCCGAGCAGCACGAGAATCGGCGCGAGCACGCCGATCGTCGCATAGCCCGGAATCGTGGCGACCGTCAGCGTGCCGAGCGCCATCAGCGCGAGCGTCAGGATGAGGCCCTTGCGGCGGCCATGATGATCGATGTACGCGCCGAGCACGATCGCGCCGACGGGGCGCATCAGGAAGCCCGCGCCGAACACGGACAGTGACAGCATCAGCGACGCAAACGCGTTGCCGCTCGGGAAGTAGGTCTTGGCGATCGCGGACGCGTAGTAGCCGTAGACCATGAAGTCGTACATCTCCAGGAAGTTGCCGCTGACGACGCGGAACACGGTCCTGGCCTTGGATTCCTGCTGAATTGCGGGGGACGCGGTAGACATGTCTCTCTCGATAAGGCTGCGCCGCGGCCACCGGCAGGCGGCGCGCGGCGCGTATCACATCGTGCTTCTTTCCCCGGCGCGGCCGGGGGCCGCGCAGATCGATGATGCGCTGCGCGGCGTCCGCCATCTTACTGCGAACGATGGCGAGATGCGTCAAAGCGTCGCTTGCGAAGCAGCCCGAAAGGTATCTGAAACATTTCTTGTCGAGTCTTCTTATCAAGTCCTTTGAGATGCCTTTTGCCCCCCTTTTTGCGCGCCCTCTTCCGCGCAGGCGTGCGAACGAAGCGGCGTCGCGCCGAGCGATCGCACGATCGTCCGGCCGATGCTCCGGATGCCGAACGAACGACGGGCCGCACCGAAGTGCGGCCCGCCGCTTTCCTGCTTGCGTGGAAACCGCGTCTCGCGCCGGCTACAGCCGCGTCTCGCGCGCCGCGCGCAGGAACGTATCGAGAAGCGGCGTGCAGTCGAGCAGCTCCGGGCCGCCCGCGCGATGGAACTCCGGATGCCATTGCACGCCGACGACGAACGGCGCGCGGCGATAGCGAATCCCCTCGATGATCCCGTCTTCCGCCGACACGGCCTCGATGTTCAGATCGCGGCCGATGTCGCGAATCGCCTGATGGTGAATCGAGTTGACGATCGCCTCGCGGCGGCCGGGGAACATGTTCGCGAGCGTCGAGCCGTCAGGAAAGCGAATCGAATGCCGGTGCTGGTCGTAGTGTTCGCTCACGTGCGCGCCCGCGGTCGGCACGTCGGTCGCGATGTCCTGATAGAGCGAGCCGCCGAACGCGACGTTGATGAGCTGGCACCCGCGGCACACGCCGAGCACCGGCTTGCCCGACTCGATGAACTCGTGCAGCAGTTCGAGCTCGTACATGTCGCGCACGCGGTCGCCGGGCCATTCGGGACGCGCGTCGGTCGCCGCATAGGTCTGCGGCGAGACGTCGGCGCCGCCTTGCAGCAACAGGCCGTCGAGATGCTTCGCATAGTCGCGCAGCCGGATGTTGCTCGGATGCAGCATCCCCTGATGGCCGACCGTCGGGATCATGAACACGAGCACGTCGCGCGACATCACCCAGTGCGCGATCGATTCCTCCAGATACTGCAGCGTCTTGCCGCGCAGCCCCGGCGCGCCGGGCTCCGGATGGAAGATGCGCGCCGACACGCCGATGCGCAGCGTGCGCTGCGTGATCCGCTGGCCGGCTCGGTCGAAGAGCCGCCGCGCGCGCGCCGCGATGATCCGGCCGAACACCGACCACGGCGTGTCGCTCTGTTTCAGGTATGCGGGCGGCGCAGGTGCGGCCGCGCTCGCGGGCGGCGGGCGCGACGTCTCGAAATCGGGTTGCGCGCCGAAGCCCGGCGGCGGGGAGCCGGCTTTCGAGCGCGCGGCGGAACTGGCGGCGCCCGGCGCCGATGCGCCTGCGCTCGCCGCGCCCGAGGCAGCGGCAGACGCGCCGGACGTGGTTGCGCCGGCTGCGCCCGGCATGGCCGCAGCCGGGGCCGCCGCAACGCCGGGTGCGCCGGGCTCGGCGATCGTGCCTGTCGGCGCCGAGCCAGGGTCGCCGATGTCCTGCGCGGCCGCGATCTGCGCGGCGAACGCGCCGACGTGAACGGTCGCGCCCGCGGGCGGTTTGTCGGAGACGGAAGGCAAGGAAGCCGGAGCAGCGGGGCCGGAAGGTGTCGCTGCGGAAGCAGAGGAGGAAGAACCGGGCTGATCGGTTCTTGCGGACGTGTTTTCGCTCATGACGAAGGTCTGGCGCGTCGGTCACGCGGAGAATCAACAAGAATTCATTATGCTTCAGTACACGATCGGCGGCAAACCGACAGAATTTCGTCAATATTGTTGCAACACTGTCGCGAATTCACGCCGATATACGTTGCAATCGCGCAACGATGCGCACGATTCGACGTACGAATCGAAGTGCGGCGGCCTCGCGATGGCGGCGGCGCGGCAATGTGCGCCACGCGAGCGCATCGTCGCCGCGGTTTCGTCCTCGGCATCGCGCGGCGCCGCTCCGGCAGGTCGTGCGCGCGAACGGCCGCGCACGAAACGGCAACCCGGCGCGATATCGAGCACGGCGGTAAGCAAGCATGACGCTCATCGTTTTCACGCATCGCGCCGCAGCGCACCGGCACGCCCCGCTCGCCCCCACTCCCGCCCGCGCGGCCATGCGCCGTCCGGCGCGCAGCCGCGCGTTCGAAGCGGCGTGCGACGCGTACCGCCTCGCCCCCCCGCGGCGCACCGCTGTTCTACAATGCGCGAACCCGAGCGCTGCCCGCCGCCGCGCGGCTTCGCTTCACGAAGCGCCGAACCGTGCCGGGCCGCGTCGCACGGCGCTTCGGCAACCCGATCGAGCCTGATACCGCCATGACCACTTTCGCTCCCTTCCCGCCGCTCGCCCGGCTCGCCGCCGATCTCGCCGCCGGCGCGACGACGAGCCGCTCGCTCGTCGAAGCCGCGCTCGAACGCGCCGCCGATCCGGCGGGACAAGGCGCGCTCGCGTTCACCGAGATCGACGCGCAAGGCGCGCGCGCGGCCGCCGACGCGCACGACCGCCTGCGCGCGGCGGGCACCGTGCTGTCGCCGCTCGCGGGCATTCCGGTGTCGGTGAAGGATCTGTTCGACGTCGCGGGCCAGGTCACGCGCGCGGGCTCCCGCGTGCTCGCCGACGCGCCCCCTGCGGCGGCCGACGCGATCGCCGTCGCCCGCCTGAAGCGCGCGGGCGCCGTGCTCGTCGGCCGCACGAACATGAGCGAGTTCGCATTCTCCGGCCTGGGCCTCAATCCGCACTACGGCACGCCGCGCTCGCCGTACCGGCGCGGCGTGCCGGGCGACGAGCGGATCGCGGGCGGCTCGTCGTCGGGCGCGGCCGCATCGGTTGCGCACGGCATGGCGGCCGTCGCGCTCGCGACCGACACGGGCGGCTCGATCCGGATTCCCGCCGCGTTCTGCGGGCTGACGGGCTTCAAGCCGACAGCGAGCCGGATTCCGAAGCAAGGCGGCGTGCCACTGTCGACGACGCTCGATTCGTTCGGCCCGATCGGCGTTTCGGTCGCGTGCTGCGCGCTCGTCGACCGGATTCTCGCGGGCCTCGAGCCGCTCGTGAGCGCCGCGCGTCCGCTCGAAGGCGTGCGGCTCGGCGTGCTGACGAACTATGTGACGGACGGCGTCGACGCGCACGTCGCGGCATCGCTCGACGCCGCGCTCAAGCACCTGGAGGCGGCGGGCGCGATCGTGTCGGACGCGCGCTTCGCGCCGCTCGACACGCTGCCCGACATCAACCGCTACGGTTTTTCTTCGATCGAGGCGTACGCGTGGCATCGCCCGCTCGTCGCGCGCCACCGCGACGCGTACGATCCGCGCGTGCTCGCGCGCATCCTGAAGGGCGAGCCGGCGAGCGCCGCCGATTACCTCGACCTCGTCGCCGCGCGCGCGGCGCTCATCGACGAGGCGGCGCGCACCGTATGGCAGCGCTTCGACGCGCTCGTCGCGCCGACGGTGCCCATCGCGCCGCCGCGCATCGCCGAACTCGAACGGGACGACGACGCGTTCGCGCGCACGAACGCGCTCGTGCTGCGCAACCCGAGCGCGTTCAATTTCCTCGACGCGTGCGCGCTGTCGCTGCCGTGCCATCCGCGCGACACGGCGCCCGTCGGCCTGATGCTCGCCGCCGCGCCGCATCGCGACGACGCGCTGCTCGCGATCGGGCAGGCGGTCGAAGCGGTGCTCGCGACGATCCGCTGAGCGCCGCCTGCGTGCCGGATGCCGCGCCGTCGGAAAGCGGCGCGGCGTTCGCGTTAAAATCCGACGATTCATTTTCCCGAACGCTCGAAGGAATCCCGTTTCGATGAACAACCTGACGCTCTCGCTGCACCGCGAACGACGACTGCTCGTGCTGCTCGGCCTCGTATGCCTCGCGCTTCTGGCCGGCGCGCTTTATCTGCAGTACGTGAAAAACGAGGACCCGTGCCCGCTTTGCATCATCCAGCGCTATTTCTTCGTGCTGATCGCGGTGTTCGCGTTCATCGGCGCGGGCATGGCGAGCGGCGCGGGCATCGCGGTGATCGAGGCGCTCATCGTGCTGTCGGCCGCCGCGGGCGTCGGCACCGCGGCGCGCCACCTGTACGTGCAACTGAACCCGGGCTTCAGTTGCGGCTTCGACGCGCTGCAGCCTGTCGTCGACAGCCTGCCGCCCGCGCACTGGCTGCCGGGCGTGTTCAAGGTCGCCGGGCTGTGCGAGACAGTCTATCCGCCGATCTTCGGCATCCTGCTGCCCGGCTGGGCGCTGATCGCGTTCGCGCTGATCGTGGTGCCCGTCGCCGCGAGCCTGCTGCGCCACCGCGGCCGGCTGCGCTGATCGGCCCGGCGCGGTCGCACACTGCGCGGCCGCCCGCGCCGCCGGCCGGCGCTGCTCGTTTTCCCGGGCATCGCGGCCAGCGGGCCGGCGCGATCGGCGGCGCCGGCCCGCATCCGGCCCCGCCGGGACCCGCGCGCAGCAAAGGTTCCCGTCATCCGGCAACTTCGGCCGGGCCCGCGAATCCTATGCGCATCATGATCGCCACCGAATAGCCCGCATCATTGCCAGGCCATACCGCCGCCTTTTTGCGGTGCTATCTTCATTTCCGGATGGCGATCTACGTGCGCGAGGGGGCGCTTCTCGACCCTGCGTAACGCGCGCCTGATCCGCAATGTCCCGTGGATTCGCCATGACAACGCCAACCATCCGCCTGCCCCGCCGCCTCGTGCGCACCGCCCCGAGCGGCGATGCGCGACACCGCCAGCCAGCCGAACGCGCGCGCCATGCCGGCTCGCCGCGCGTCCGGACGTCCGAGGCAAGAACGTGCGTGTCGCACGCGGCGAATCTGCGCGCAGCCGCGTCCGCCCGCGCGCCGCGCACCGTTCACGCGGCAGCCGCCGCCCGCCCGGCCGTCACGGCCTGATGCACGATCAGGAGAACCGCCGGATGGAAACCTGGCTCACCGACCTGCAGCATCTGCTCGCCCGCGGCGACGCGGCCGTTCTCGTCACGGTCGCGCACGTCGACGGCTCCGCGCCGCGCGACGCGGGCACGAAGATGCTCGTCACGCGCGACGCCGCGCGCCACACGATCGGCGGCGGCCATCTCGAATGGAAGGCGATCGAGATCGCGCGGCAATTGCTGAAGGAAGGCGCGCACACGCCGCACGCGCGCCGGCTCGAGCGGCTCGCGCTCGGCCCGAGCCTCGGCCAGTGCTGCGGCGGCGCGGTCGTGCTCGCGTTCGAGCGGCTCGACATCGCCGATCTCGGCTGGGTCACGTCGCTCGCGAAACGCGCGGCGGCGGGCGCGCCGACCGTGCGCAGCGTGTCGTTCGGCGCCGATGCCGACACGATGATGCTGAGCGAGCCCGAGCCGGGCGCGACGCGCCCCGACTGCCTGCTGTGGGACATCGGCGGCGCACCGCTATTGACCGAGACGATCGCGCCGCGCGCGTTCTCGGTCGTGCTGTTCGGCGCCGGACACGTCGGCGCGGCGCTCGTGCGCGTGCTCGGCACGCTGCCGTGCCACGTGCGCTGGGTCGACGAGCGCGACGCGCAGTTCCCGCCGCCCGACACGCTCGCGGGCATCCGCAATCTGTCGCTCGACGCGAACGACGCGCCCGACGAAGCAATCGACGAGGCGCAGCCCGGTGCGTACTTCGTCGTGATGACGCACAATCACGCCCGCGATCTCGAGCTCGCTCACCGGATCCTCTCGCGCGGCGACTACGCGTACTTCGGCATGATCGGCTCGCGCACGAAGCGGATGCAGTTCGAGCACCGGCTCGCCGCGCGCGGCATCGATCCGCGGCAGATCGCGCGCATGCAATGCCCGATCGGCGTGCCCGGCATCGTCGACAAGGCGCCCGAGGCAATCGCGATCGCCGTCTCCGCGCAGATCCTGCAGACCGTCGACGCGCGCCGCGCGAACGGGCATCCGGCCGCATCGCCCGCGGCGCACGGCGCAGGCGCGAGCTGAATCGCCGCCATTCAAACCAGGACACGACCAAAGAAACCACGATGACCCCGACATTCCAAGACAAGATCGCCCGCGCGCCGAAGGCGGAGCTGCACATCCACATCGAAGGCTCGCTCGAGCCCGAGCTGATCTTCGCGCTCGCGCAGCGCAACGGCGTGAAGCTCGCATACGAATCGATCGACGCACTGCGCGCCGCGTACGCGTTCACCGATCTGCAGTCGTTCCTCGACATCTATTACGCGGGCGCGAGCGTGCTCCTCACCGAACAGGATTTCTACGACATGACGGCCGCGTACGTCGAGCGCGCGCTCGCCGATCACGTCGCGCACGCGGAGATCTTCTTCGATCCGCAGACGCACACCGAGCGCGGCGTGCCGATCGAGACGGTCGTCGCGGGCATCGATCGCGCGCTCTCCGATGCGCAGGCTCGCGGCTTCTCGAGCAAGCTGATCCTGTGCTTCCTGCGCCATCTGTCCGAGGAAGACGCACTTGCGACGTTCGAGGCGGCGCTGCCCCTCTTCGATCGCTACGCGCATCGCCTCGTCGGCGTCGGGCTCGATTCGTCCGAGCGCGGCAACCCGCCGTCGAAGTTCGCGCGCGTGTTCGCGAAGGCGCGCGAGCGCGGCCTGAAACTCGTCGCGCACGCGGGCGAGGAAGGCCCGCCCGAATACGTGACGCAAGCGCTCGACGTGCTGAAGGTCGATCGCATCGATCACGGCGTGCGCAGCGCGGAGGACACGGCGCTCGTCGCGCGCCTTGCCGGCGAGAAGATCGCGCTCACCGTCTGCCCGCTGTCGAACCTGAAGCTCTGCGTATTCGACGACCTGACGAAGCACACGCTGAAGGCGCTGCTCGATCGCGGCGTCGCGGTGACGATCAACTCCGACGATCCCGCGTATTTCGGCGGCTACGTCAACGAAAACTACTTCGCGACCGTCGACGCGCTACAGCTTGGCGACGACGACGTCTACACGGTGATCAGGAACGGCTTCGAAGCGTCGTTCGTGAGCGCCGACGAACGCGCGGCGCTGATCGCGAAGCTCGACGCGCACTGGCACGCGGCCTGACGGCCGCACGACGCGCGCGCCGCATGCGGCGGCGCGCGAAGCGCGCGCGTCCAGACGCGACGCGTTCGACACGAGACACTGAGGAGAGCTTAACGATGGACCTCTACCAAGGCACCGCCGCGCCTGCTGAGCGCTCGGCGCTCGAGCGCCACTTCGGCATCCGCGAGTCCGGCTCGCGGCTGCGCACCGAGATCGTCGCCGGCGTGACGACGTTCCTGACCGCGATGTACATCATCGTCGTGAATCCCGGCATCCTGTCGCAGGCGGGCGTGCCGTTTTCGGCCGCGCTGACGGCAACGGTGATCGTCAGCTTCCTCGGCAGCTGCGCGATGGGCCTGTACGCGCGCAACCCGGTGCTCGTCGCGCCGGGCATGGGGATGAACGCGCTCTTCACGTTCGTGATGGTCCACGGCGGCAAGATGCCCTGGCAGACCGCGCTCGGCTGCGTGTTCTGGGCGGGCGTGCTGTTCGCGACGCTCGCCGCGTTCAACGCGCGCAAGCTCGTCGTCGACGCGATTCCGGCGAACCTGCGGCACGCGGTGTCGTGCGGCATCGGCCTGTTCATCAGCCTGATCGGTCTCGTGAACGCGAAGTTCATCGTCGGCGATCCGGTGACGATCGTCCACGCGACGTCGCTCAACCCTGTGATCGTCACGTTTCTCGCCGGCCTCGCGATCACGACCGTGCTCGTCGTGCGCCGCGTCACGGGCGCGCTGATGCTCGGCATCGTCGCGACGACGCTGCTCGCGATCCCGATCGGCCGCGTGTGGGGCGACGGCAGCGCGTACTGGCCCGCCGCGATCGCAACGAAGACGCTCGTCAACTGGAACGGCTTCGTCGCCGCGCCGGACTTCTCGGCGATCGGTCAGCTCGATCTGCTCGGCTCGCTGAAGTTCGCGTACTGGCCGTTCATCTTCGTGATGCTGTTCACCGCGTTCTTCGACGCGCTGTCGACGTTCATGGCGATTTCGGAGGCCGGCGACCTGCGCGACGGCGACGGCAATCCGCGCAACATCCGCCAGTCGATGATCGTCGACGCGTTCTCGGCCGTCGTGTCCGCGCCGCTCGGCACGAGCCCCGCGAACGCGTACATCGAATCGGCGGCGGGCATCTCGGCGGGCGGGCGCACGGGGCTCGTCGCGGTGGTCGCGGGCTTGTGCTTCGTGCCGTTCCTGTTCCTGTCGCCGCTGCTCTCGCTCGTCCCGGCGATTGCGACGGCGCCCGCGCTCGTGCTCGTCGGCGTGTTCATGATGGAATCGATCACGAAGATCGAATGGCACCGCTTCGACGAGGCGATCCCCGCGTTTCTCGCGATGATCCTGATCCCGCTCACGTACTCGATCACCGAAGGCATCGCATACGGCTTTCTGGCATTCGTCGTGCTGAAGCTCTTCACCGGACGCCGCCGCGACGTGAAGCCCGCGATGTGGGTCGTGGCGGCGCTGTCGGTGCTACTCGTCGCGCAGCTCTGATTTCAATCGATACGGATTCCAAACGATGACCCAAACCGCTTTCCGCGCCCGCCTGCTGAGGTTCGACGGCGACCCCGCGCAATCGGACGACGCGATCGCGCACGACGAAGACGGCCTCCTCGTCGTCGACGACGACGGGCGCGTCGTTGCGGCGGGCGCCTATGCGGCGCTCGCGCCACGCCTCGCGCCCGACGCGACGCTCGTCGAAATGCGCGACAAGCTGATCGTGCCCGGCTTCATCGACACGCACGTCCACTATCCGCAGACCGAAATGATCGCGTCGCCGGCGCCGGGCCTGTTGCCGTGGCTCGACCGCTACACGTTCCCGACCGAGCGGCGCTTCGCCGATTCCGCGCACGCGCGCGACGTCGCCGAGTTCTTCCTCGACACGCTGCTCGCATGCGGCACGACGACGGCGCTCGTCTACTGCACGGTGCACAAGCAGTCGGCCGACGCATTCTTCGACGCGAGCGACGCGCGCGGCCTGCGAATGGTCGCGGGCAAGGTGCTGATGGACCGCCACTGCCCCGAGTTCCTGCGCGACACCGCGCAATCGGGCTACGACGACAGCGCCGAGCTGATCGCCCGCTGGCACGGCCGCGGCCGGCAGCTGTACGCGCTCACGCCGCGCTTCGCGCCCACGTCGACGCACGAGCAGCTCGAGGCGTGCGGCGCGCTCGCGAAGCTTCATCCGGACGTGTTCATCCAGAGCCACGTCGCGGAGAATCTCGACGAGATCCGCTGGGCAGCCGAGCTGTTCCCCGAGCGGCGCAGCTATCTCGACGTCTACGATCATTACGGCCTGCTGCGCCGGCGCGCGGTCTACGGCCACTGCATCCATCTCGACGACGACGATCGCCGGCGCTTCGCCGAAACGGGCGCGATCGCCGCGCACTGCCCGACGTCGAACCTGTTCCTCGGCAGCGGCCTGTTCGAGTTCGATCGCGCGAACGCGCGGCAGATGGCCGTCACGCTCGCGACCGACGTCGGCGGCGGCACGTCGTTCTCGATGCTGCAAACGATGAACGAGGCGCACAAGATCGCGCGGATGACGGGCCATCATCTGAGCGCAACCCGGATGTTCTGGCTCGCGACGGCGGGCGCCGCGCACGCGCTCGACCTGGCGGACACGATCGGCACGCTCGCGCCGCGCGCGGAAGCCGACTTCGTCGTGCTCGATCCGGCTGCGACGCCGCTGCTCGCACGCCGCACCGCGCGCGCGGAGTCGCTCGAGGAATTGCTGTTCGCGCTCGCGCTGCTCGGCGACGATCGTGCGGTCTATCGCACGTATGCGGCCGGCCGCTGCGTGCATCGGCGCGACGTCGCCGACGCGGGCTGAGCATGGTCTGAGCGCGTGAAGGCCGTCGAGGACGCGAGCCGCCCGGCGCGCCACGCGGCCGACGGGCCGGTCCGCACCGGTCCGCGCTCGCCCCCTGCCCGGCACCCCTCGCGTCGCGCTCGCCCGGGCATCGCCGCCACGCCCTCCGTGGTCGACGCGCCGCAACAATCGTTCCCTTCGTACAAAAAAGGCATGCTAGAATCCGCTCCTCATTGGGGAGTAGCCGCTCCGCTCAAGCCGACGCCGCCCGGCGCGCTCGTGACGGAGGCGTCCGTCAACAGACTTGGCCGTCGCGGCCATGGCGGACGCAGCCCGCAGGGCCTGGCGAGACCGATGATTCTCCACGCGCCGCAGATGGGCCCGGCGCGCGGCGAATCGTCGCTCGCGTTCAACCTGGCCCTGGGATATTCGTTCCGTGACTGAAGCCTTCCTGATCTCGACGGGCGCCGTCGCCCTCGCCGAAATCGGCGACAAGACCCAACTGCTCTCGCTCGTCCTCGCCGCACGTTACCGCAAGCCGCTGCCGATCATCGCCGGCGTCCTTGCCGCGACCCTGATCAACCACGGCTTCGCCGGCGCGCTCGGCGAGTGGCTCGGCGTCTATCTGACGCCGACGGTGATGCGCTGGGCGCTCGCGATCTCGTTCATCGGGATGGGCTTGTGGATTCTCGTGCCGGACAAGCTCGACGCCGACGAGGCGAACGCGAACCGCTCGCGGCTCGGCGTGTTCGGCGCGACGTTCGTCGCGTTCTTCCTCGCTGAAATGGGCGACAAGACGCAGATCGCGACCGTCGCGCTCGCCGCGCGCTTCCAGGATTACGTGGGTGTCGTCGCCGGCACGACGTTCGGGATGATGCTCGCGAACGTGCCGGCAATCCTGCTCGGCGACCGCTTCGCGCACCGGCTGCCGACGAAGCTCGTCCACGGCGTCGCCGCCGTGCTGTTCATCGCGCTCGGCGCGCTCGCGTTCATCCACGGCGGCGCCTGACGGCGCAAAGGGAGCCGCGTGCCCGCCTTCGGGACGCGCGCGCGGGCCATGCGCCCCCGCGCATGGCAGCCGCTCGCCACGCCGGCAGCGGCAATGACGACAGCGGCAACCGGCTGCCGCCCCCGCGGCGCGCCCGGCTCAGCATCGCGCCGACTCACGGGTTCGCCGGTTCGGCGTTTTTCCGGCTCCCCCTTTCACGGGTTCGCCGCCTCGTCGGCTCGCCGTCTCAATGCGCCGGCGCCGAGGCTGCGCCGGACGCGGGCGCGGCGGGCACCGCACGCTCGTTCGACGGCATCGGCGCGGGCGCGCCGTTCTTGTCGACCGGCAGCCGCACCGTGCGCACGGTGCCGTTGCCGAGCGGGAAATCGGCGAGCGCCGCGCGAGCGAGATACGGCATCGCCTGCAGCAGCGACGAGCCTTCGCCCGCGTTGCGCGCCGCGACGTTATAGACCTCCGTGCCCGTCGCGCGCTCGGTGATCCGGATCTCGAGCGAGCGCTGGAAAATCTGGTAGCTCTGATTCACGTAGCCCGTCGGGAACGGCCCCCACGGACCGTACGGCCCCCACGGTCCGCGCCAGTACGGGCCGGGGCCAAACCACGGATCGTAGTAGACGGGCTGCGGCACCGACACCCAGTCGCTCTTGATGCCGTACGCAAGCCGGACGAGATAGCGCGCATCCTTAGTCGGCACGCGCCTGAACGAATAAGTCGACAATTCGTTGCCGACGATCTGCTCGTAGGTCGACTGCTCGAGACTGTTCTGTTGCTCGGCGGTCCGCGCGAACGCGTACGTGCGCGTCGCGTCGTTGCCGCTCCAGTTCGAGAACGCCGTGACCTGTGTCGTGACGTAGGACGTGCAGCCGGACAGCAGCACGATCAGGGCACCCGCGACGAGCGCCGTGCCGCGAATGAAGGGAATGCGTTTCATGTTCGTCCTCTGGATCAATGGCGTCGCGCGGGCTGGCCGGACGGCGTGATGACCGGATGATACGCCGTCGCGCAAGCGCTGCGCCGATATCACGAAGACCGCCCGCGCCGCCGAAAAGTTCGTCCCGCGCGCCTTGCGCCAAGGCTTTGTACAATGGGCTCTTGCCGCCGCGCCGCGCGCCCGGCGCGGACCCAACCTTATCCTATGCCCACGATCGCCATGTCCGACACCGCCGCTCCCTCCGCCGTGATCCGCCGCAGCGACTACACGCCGCCTGCGTTCCTGATCGATACCGTCGCGCTCGAGTTCGATCTCGAGCCCGCGCGCACCATCGTCAAGAACACGATGCGCGTGCGCCGCAATCCGGATGCCGCGCCCGCGCCGCACTTCGAGCTGATGGGCGAGGCGCTCGTGCTCATCGGCGCGCATCTCGACGGCAAGCCGTACGACGCGGTGCGCGCGCACGAGCATGGCGTGACCGTCGAGAACGTGCCCGACGCGTTCGAGCTGACGATCGAGAACGCGTGCGCGCCCGAATCGAACACGACGCTCTCGGGCCTGTACGTCTCGAGCGGCAATTTCTTCACCCAGTGCGAGGCGGAGGGCTTCCGGCGCATCACCTACTTCGTCGACCGCCCGGACGTGATGGCGTCGTACACGGCCACGCTGCGCGCCGACAAGGCCGCGTATCCGGTGCTGCTGTCGAACGGCAATCTCGTCGATTCCGGCGATCTGCCGGACGGCCGCCACTTCGCGAAGTGGGAAGACCCGTTCAAGAAGCCGAGCTACCTGTTCGCGCTCGTCGCGGGCAAGCTCGTCAAGCTCGAGGAAACGATCAAATCGGCGAGCGGAAAGGACAAGCTGCTGCAGGTGTGGGTCGAGCCGCAGGATCTCGACAAGACCCGCCACGCGATGGATTCGCTGATCCATTCGATCCGCTGGGACGAACGGCGCTTCGGCCTCGAGCTCGATCTCGACCGCTTCATGATCGTCGCCGTCGGCGATTTCAACATGGGCGCGATGGAAAACAAGGGGCTCAACATCTTCAACACGAAGTACGTGCTCGCGAACCCGGAAACGGCGACCGACGTCGACTTCGCGAACGTCGAATCGGTCGTCGGCCACGAGTATTTCCACAACTGGACAGGCAACCGCGTGACCTGCCGCGACTGGTTCCAGTTGAGCCTGAAGGAAGGCCTCACCGTGTTCCGCGACCAGGAGTTCTCGGCCGACATGTCCGCGGGCGCCGAAGACGACGCCGCCGCGCGCGCGGTCAAGCGCATCGAGGACGTGCGCGTGCTGCGCCAGCTCCAGTTCGCCGAGGACGCCGGCCCGATGGCGCATCCGGTGCGGCCCGAGAGTTACGTCGAGATCAACAACTTCTACACGATGACCGTCTACGAGAAAGGCGCGGAAGTCGTGCGGATGTATCAGACGCTGTTCGGCCGCGACGGCTTTCGCAAGGGGATGGACCTGTACTTCCGGCGCCACGACGGGCAGGCCGTCACGTGCGACGACTTCCGCCACGCAATGGCCGACGCGAACGGCCGCGATCTCGCGCTGTTCGAGCGCTGGTACAGCCAGGCGGGCACGCCGCGCGTGACGGTTCGCACCGCTTACGACGCCGCCGCGAAGCGCTACGCGGTGACGCTGCGGCAAGGCTACGGCGATGCCGCGCGCGACACGCAGAAAGGACCGCTGCTGATTCCGTTCGCGATCGGCCTGATCGGCGCCGACGGCCGCGACCTGCCGCTGCGCCTCGAAGGCGAGGCGGCCACGTCGGGCACGACGCGCGTGCTCGATCTGACCGAGACCGAGACGACGTTCACGTTCGTCGACGTCGACGAAGCGCCGCTGCCGTCGCTGCTGCGCAATTTCTCGGCGCCCGTGATCGTCGAATACGACTACCGCGACGACGAGCTCGCATTCCTGCTCGCGCACGACGGCGATCCGTTCAACCGCTGGGAGGCGGGCCAGCGCCTCGCGACGCGCGCGCTGCTCACGCTCGCCGCGCGCGCGGCCGCGCAGCAGCCGCTCGCGCTCGACGACGCGTTCGTCGCCGCGTTCAAGCGCGTGCTGACGAACGACACGCTGTCGCCCGCGTTTCGCGAGCTCGCGCTCACGCTGCCGTCGGAAGCCTATCTCGCCGACCAGATGACGCAAGCCGATCCGGCCGCCGTTCATCGCGCGCGCCAGTTCGTGCGCCGTCAGCTCGCGAACGCGCTGCGCGCCGACTGGCTCGCGGTCTACGACCGCCATCAGACACCGGGCGCCTATGCGCCGACGCCCGACGACGCTGGCCGTCGCGCGCTGAAGAACCTCGCGCTCGCCTACCTCGCCGAGCTCGACGAACCGGCGGACGCGATCCGTCTCGCCACCGCGCAATACGACGCCGCGAACAACATGACGGATCGCGCATCCGCGCTCGTCGCGCTGCTGTCGGCCGCCGCCGCCTCGGCCGACGCGGCGCGCGCCGCCGATCGTGCGCTCGAGGACTTCTATCGCCGCTTCGAGAAGGAAGCGCTCGTGATCGACAAGTGGTTCTCGATGCAGGCCACCCGGCGCGGCACGCCCGAGCATCCGACGCTCGACATCGTGCGCAAGCTGCTCGCGCATCCTGCGTTCAACCTGAGGAATCCTAACCGCGCGCGATCGCTGATCTTCGGCTTCTGCTCGGCGAATCCGGCGCAGTTCCATGCGGCCGACGGCTCGGGCTACGCGTTCTGGGCCGATCAGGTGCTCTCGCTCGACGCGCTCAATCCGCAGGTTGCCGCGCGGCTCGCGCGCGCGCTCGAGCTGTGGCGCCGCTTCACGCCGTCGCTGCGCGACAAGATGCGCGAAGCGCTCGAACGCGTCGCCGCGAACGCGCAGTCGCGCGACGTGCGGGAGATCGTCGAGAAGGCGCTCGCCTGACGGGGCCGACGAGACCAACAGAACCTACACCAACAGGATCAACAGGCCTGATGGGCGATGCGCGCGGCCGCCGCGCCGTTCGTTGCTGCCGCAGACGAAAAAGCCGGCATCGCGTCACGCGATGCCGGCTTTCTTGTCGAACCGGCCGGCCGCACCGAACCAATCGCGTTCGCCTGAACCAGGCGTGGCCGCGTCGCGCTCGTGAACGGCGCACGCGTCGGTCGGCGGCCGCATCCAGCGCATACGCCGCGCTCGGCGCGCCTCGTTCACGCGCATTCGCGTCCGCACGCGCACGACCACGCCCCTCGCGCGCGCTCGCGCCGCATCAAGCCGGCACCGCCTGCTCGACCGTCTGCCGCACGCGCTTGGCCGCGTCGACCATCGCCGCGAGCGCCGCGTCGACCTGCCGCCACTCGCGCGTCTTCAGCCCGCAATCCGGATTCACCCACAGGCGCTGCGCCGGAATCCGCTCGAGCGCGAGCAGGATGAGCCGCTCGATCTCGTCGGCGTCCGGCACGCGAGGCGAATGGATGTCGTAGACGCCCGGCCCGATCTCGTTCGGATACTCGAACGTCTCGAACGCGTCGAGCAGCTCCATGTTCGAGCGGGTCGTCTCGATCGAGATCACGTCCGCGTCGAGCGCCGCGATCGACGGCAGAATGTCGCCGAACTCCGAATAGCACATGTGCGTGTGGATCTGCGTGTCGTCCGCGACGCCCGACGCCGCGATCCTGAACGCGCGCACCGCCCAGTCCAGATACTCGGCGCGATCGCGCGCCTTCAGCGGCAGCCCCTCGCGCAGCGCCGGCTCGTCGACCTGGATCATCCCGATGCCGGCCTTCTCCAGATCGAGCGTCTCCTGCCGCAGCGCGAGCGCGATCTGCAGCGCCGTCGTCGCGCGCGGCTGGTCGTCTCGCACGAACGACCATTGCAGCATCGTCACGGGCCCCGTCAGCATGCCCTTCACCGGCTTGGTCGTCAGGCTCTGCGCATACGACGCCCAGCCGACCGTCATCGGCTCCGGCAGATAGACGTCGCCGTAGACGAGGGGCGGCTTCACGCAGCGCGATCCGTAGCTCTGCACCCAGCCGTTGCTCGTGATCGCGAAGCCCCACATCAGCTCGCCGAAGTACTCGACCATGTCGTTGCGCTCCGCCTCGCCGTGCACGAGCACGTCGAGGCCGTACGAGAGCTGCTTGTCGATCGCGATGCGCACCTGCTCGCGCATCGCCTCCAGATAGCCGAGGTGATCGAGCACGCCCTGCCGGAACGCGGCGCGCGCGCGGCGGATCTCCGGCGTCTGCGGGAACGAGCCGATCGTCGTCGTCGGCAGCGGCGGCAAGTCGAAGCGCGCGCGCTGCGCGGCCGCGCGCGCCGGATAAGCGCTCGCGCGGCGCGCGTCGGCGTCGGTCAACGCGGCGACGCGGCGCTTGACGAGCGGATTGTGGATGCGCGCCGACGTGCGTCGCGCGGCCGCCGCCACAGCGGCGGCGTCGAACTCCGCCGCGACCGCCGCGCGCCCCTTCGCGAGCGCGTCACGCAGCGCGGCGACTTCGCGCGTCTTCTGCACGGCGAACGCGAGCCACGCCTTCAGTTCGTCGTCGAGCTTCGGTTCGTGCGCGAGATCGACGGGCGCATGCAGCAGCGAGCAGCTCGTCGCGATCCACAGCCGCTCGCCGAGCGTTTCATGCACCGGCGCGAGCCGAGCGAGCGAGCGGTCGAGATCGTTGCGCCACACGTTGCGGCCGTCGACGATGCCGCACGAGAGCACCTTGTCGGCCGGATAGTCCGCGACGAACGCGTCGAGCTGCGCATCGCCGCGCACGAGATCGACATGCAGGCCCGCGACGGGCAGCGCCTTCAACAGCGCCGCGTGCTCGCTCACATCGTCGAAATACGTCGCGACGAGCAGCTTCGGCGCGCCGGGCACGAGCGCTTCGTACGCGGGCCGCGCCGCGTCGCGCCACGCGGCGGGCAAATCGAGCGCGAAGATCGGCTCGTCGATCTGCACCCAGTCGACGCCCGCCTCCCTTAGCCGCGCGAGCAGCGCGCGATACGCGGGCACGAGGCGCGGCAGCAGTTCGAGACGATCGGCGAGCCCATCGCGCGCCTTGCCGAGCCACAGCAGCGTGAGCGGGCCGACGAGCGCCGCCTTCGGGCGATGACCGAGCGCGCGCGCTTCGCGCACCTCGTCGAAGAGCCACTCGACGCCCGGCCCGAACGTCGTCGCCGGCGAATACTCGGGCACGAGATAGTGGTAGTTCGTATCGAACCACTTCGTCATTTCCATCGCCGGCTGCGCGGCGTTGCCGCGCGCGGCCGCGAAGTAATCGGCGAGCGTGAGCGCGCGCGCGTCGAAGCCGAAGCGCCGCGGCAGGCCGCCGACGTGCGCGAGCGTCGTCAGCACGTGGTCGTACCACGCGAAATCGCCCACGGTCACGCAGTCGAGCCCGGCGTCTCGCTGCGTCTGCCAATGCGCGGCGCGCAGCGCGCGGCCGGTGTCGACGAGCGCGCGCTCGGCGTCGGCCGACGCGCCGTCGCGCCAATAGCGTTCAAGGGCGAACTTCAGTTCCCGTTGCGCGCCGATGCGCGGAAAACCCAGGATGTGTGCGGTGGTCATCTCGATCCTCCAGAAGTGACCGGCAGTATCGGATTTGCCCTATCATTACTCAAACGAAAGTTTTTGCCGCACAACATGAATATTTTTCAACATCAAATCTGGCCAGACGCACCGCGATGATCCGCTCCCCGCTCGAATTCCGGCATCTGCAAACGCTCGTCGCGCTGCGCGACACCGGCAACCTGTCGCGCGCCGCGCAGGTGCTGTGCCTCACGCAGTCGGCGCTGTCGCACCAGTTGAAGGCGCTCGAGACGCACTTCGGGCTGCCCCTCTTCGTGCGCAAGTCCGCGCCGCTCACCTTCACCGCGGCCGGCAAGCGGCTGCTCGCGCTCGCCGAGCAGGTCGTGCCCGCGATCGAGGAAGCCGAACGCGACATCGCGCGCCTCGCGCTCGGCACGGGCGGCGCGCTGCGCATCGCGGTCGAGTGCCATACCTGCTTCGACTGGCTGATGCCCGCGATGGACGCGTTCCGGCAGCGCTGGCCGGAAGTCGAACTCGACATCGTGTCGGGCTTTCACGCGGACCCGATCGGCCTCCTGCACCAGGATCGCGCGGATCTCGCGATCGTCGCCGAGGCCGATGCCGACGAAGCGGTCGGCTATCACCCGCTCTTTCGCTTCCAGATCGTCGGGCTCGTCGGCAACGACCACGCGCTCGCGCAAAAGCCGTCGCTCGCGGCCGCCGACTTCGCCGACGAGACGCTCATCACGTACCCGGTGCCCGACGAGATGCTCGACATCGTCCGGCAGGTTCTGAAGCCCGCCGGCATCGAGCCGAAGCGGCGCACGTCGGAGCTGACGATCGCGATCCTGCAGCTCGTCGCAAGCCGTCGCGGCGTCGCGGCGCTGCCGCTATGGGCGGTCGCGACCTATCTCGACAAGCGCTACGTGAGCGCGCGCCCGGTGCTGCGCGCCGACGGCTCGGCGCTGTCGGGCGAGCTCTATGCGGCGACGCTGCCCGCGTTCTCGACGCGCGCGTACGCAGCCGACTTCGTCGCGACGATGCGCGAGACGAGCGCGGCGTCGCTGCCCGAGATCGAGCTGCTGTAAGCGGCGCGCCGCGCGCCGCTCGCGCCCTGCGTCGCGGCCCGCGTTGTGGCGCGTTTTCGGCGAAAAACCGTCTGCGGCCAGCCGCCACGGGTAAAATCGAGCCTATTCCTATCCCAACATCCAACGCATTCGTCAGCCTCTCGGAGTTCCCCATGTCCATTACCCGACGCACCACGCTGTCCAAGTATCTGATCGAGCAGCAGCGTGAGACCCACAACCTCCCCGCCGACCTGCGCCTGTTGATCGAAGTGGTCGCGCGCGCGTGCAAGGCGATCAGCTACAACGTGAGCAAGGGCGCGTTGGGCGATGCGCTCGGCACGGCGGGCAGCGAGAATGTCCAGGGCGAAGTGCAGAAGAAGCTCGACATCCTGTCGAACGAGATCCTGCTCGACGCGAACGAATGGGGCGGCAATCTCGCCGCGATGGCGTCGGAGGAAATGGAGACGTTCTTCCCGATCCCGGCGAACTACCCGCGCGGCGAATACCTGCTCGTGTTCGATCCGCTCGACGGCTCGTCGAACATCGACGTGAACGTGTCGATCGGCACGATCTTCTCGGTGCTGCGCTGCCCGGACGGCCAGCAGGCGACCGAGCAATCGTTCCTGCAGCCGGGCACCGAGCAGGTCGCGGCGGGTTACGCGGTGTACGGCCCGCAAACCGTGTTCGTGCTGACGACGGGCAACGGCGTGAACTGCTTCACGCTCGACCGCGAAGTCGGCTCGTGGGTGCTCACGCAAAGCAACCTGCGGATTCCGGAGGACACGCGCGAGTATGCGATCAACGCGTCGAACGCGCGCCACTGGTACGACCCGGTGAAGCGCTACGTCGACGAGCTGAACGCGGGCGCCGAAGGCCCGCGCGGCGAGAACTTCAACATGCGCTGGATCGCCTCGATGGTCGCCGACGTGCACAGGATCCTGAACCGCGGCGGCATCTTCATGTACCCGGCCGACAAGCGCACGCCGGATCGTCCGGGCAAGCTGCGCCTGATGTACGAAGCGAACCCGATGTCGTTCATCGTCGAGCAGGCGGGCGGCGCGGCGACGACGGGCCTGAAGCGGATCCTCGACGTGCAGCCGACGGGCCTGCACCAGCGCGTGCCGGTGATCCTCGGCTCGAAGAACGAAGTCGAGCGCGTCGCGCGCTATCACCAGGAAGCGCAGTCTTAACGCCACGCAACGGCGGGCGTCGGGGCGCGGCCGCTCGGCGCGCCGCCCCGACCGCAGCGCACGGACGAGCGCGCCGGGCGGCGCACGCGAATGCGCTCGTCGAGCGAAGCGGGATCGAGGCATCGCCGCGCTGACGCGCACTCGCGATGCAAGCGTGCGCTCGCTCGATGTGAACCTGCCGAATGGCCGCCAACCGGCGCGAGCCGTTCGTGCAGAGTATCGACGAATCAAGCAGTTATCGGCGGCCCGAAAAACATCGAAAAAATTTTCGCCCACCCTCTTGCCAAGCCCTCAATAGCTCCCTATAATCTCATCTCTCTGTTGCCGGTGTAGCTCAGTTGGTAGAGCAGCGCATTCGTAATGCGAAGGTCGGAAGTTCGAGTCTTCTCTCCGGCACCAACAGATTCAAGGGCCGCGATGCGAAAGCATCGCGGCCCTTTTCAATTTCCGGCGTCGCGCTTTGCGCGGCGCACGCATCGCAATCCTCATTCGCCGCGACATCCTTTTGCTCGAGATCAGGCGATTGAACGATTCCCACGCTCGGCGGGCAAAACGCCGGCCTTCGAACGCCACTTCTTTCGGCATCCAAACGATATGCGCGGCTCGTTCGCGTTGGCCGTCGACGTCGCAATCGTGACTCGTTCGTCCGCGTGTCGCGCCGCGCGCCGTCGCACAATGGGACAATCGATCAGGCCCGGCCGGCCCGAAACCCGCGCATCCAGGCGCTCATCGATTGCCCCGCCTTCGATACGTTTCAACGCGAGCACACAGGCGTCTTCGATCGTCAGCGCGAACAGCGCCGCACCGTGAGTCCGCCCACTGTCCACTATCGTCAAAACCTTTCGCATTGCAAACGACTCGCCGTTCGCTGCGGCGCCGCACGCGTACCGCGCGCCAGGCCACGGCGTCATCACACGCGAATCGCGCACACATTTTGCTTACGCTTTTATTTCAATGTGTGCGCCAACATCCGTCCGACAAAAAATATTTGGTCAATCCGGACGAGATGCGTAACATTACTTAACGATCCTGACCCGCCTATTGCAGTAAATTGCGTGTGCGACGCTCCGGGATCGGCGTGCGATCCGCGTCACGTCACAGGCAGCGCCCGACGTCGGCTCATTCGTGGGAACTAACAAAGGAGAGGACCACCATGGCTCATGGCTTGATTATGTGGCTCATCATCGGCGCAATCGCCGGCTGGCTCGCCGGCCTGCTCGTGAAGGGCGGCGGCTTCGGGCTGCTCGTGGACATCATCGTCGGCATCGTCGGCGCCGTCATCGGCGGCTGGCTCGCCGGCATTCTCGGCATTCACATCGGCGGCGGCTTCATCAGTTCCGTGATCGTCGCCGTGATCGGCGCTGTCATCTTGCTGTTCGTGATCCGGCTATTCAAGCGAGCCTGACGTGTAACGACGTCGCCCGGCACGCCGCACGGCCGCCGGGCACTTCCCCGCTCCGTTCTCTCGCGGCCTCGCGCCGCGTTCTTCCGCCGTCCGGATCGTTCGCTTGCGCCGTCTCGCGCAAGGATCGCTTGCACGTCGCATTCCCGCTCGCCGTCCGCACCGAACAAACCGCATCACGCACGTCGTCGGCAAACGGCTGCGACACCCGTTCGCCGACGGCATCCACCGCGCATCGATCGTCAGGAATCCCGACGTTTCAGCCACGCATCGAGCACGTCCGGCGCGAGCAAGCCGCTCTTCGCGCGTCGCGTGCCGTCCGCGCCGATCCATAGCGTGCGCGGCAGTTCGCCGCGCCACGCCGGATCGAGCGCCGCGCGCAGCCGTTCCGGCATCGGCTCCGCGTTTGCGTACTGCCTGACCGTCGCGGGCAGCTTCATTTGCATGAGCGCGCCGGCAATCTCCTGGCCACGCTCGTCGAGCGAATCGAGCGCGACGAGCGCGATGCGCACCTGCGGATGCCGCCGCTGCCATTCGACGAGATGCGCGGCGTTCTCGCGGCAGTAGCCGCAGTCGAGCGACCACACTTCGACGACGAGCGGCGCACCGCTTCCGCTCGCATAGAGCGACGCGACATCCGACGCACGCAGCGGCTGCGGCAACCGCGATGCTCCCGCGACGCTCGACGCGACAATCGCGAACGCGGTAAGTGCGAAAACGATCCGTTTCATTGCAGCGCCCCCACGTCGATCAACCGATAGCCGTCGTTGCGCGTGCGCCACGACAGATAGACGCGCCCACTGTCGGTCAGCAACTGCGGGTTGTCGCTCGCGCCGGACGTCTGCGCGAGCGTGCGCGGTGCGCTCCAATGCGCGCCGCCGTCGTCCGACCGGCGCAGCTTGATGCGCATCGTATCGCCGTCGAACGCCTTCCACGCGAGCCACAGCGCGTCGCGCTGCGCGACGAGCGCCGCATGCGACGCCTGTTCGCCCGGCGCCGCCGGATCGTCGCCGAACGCGAACGGCGTGCCGAGCGGCTTGCCGTTCGCATCGAGTCGCGAATAGAACACGTCGGCCTTGCCGTCGACGACACCGAACCACGCGAGATGCCGCACGCCATCGGTCGTGATCGCGAGCGCAGGCCCGTGATCCGGGCACGCCTCGACATGCCAGTTCGAGAACGTCGCGCGCACGGGCTCGACCGCGCGGCCCGCCGACGCGGGCAGCACCGCCACCGCATGATCGCGGATCTGGCCGGGGAACACGTTGCGCCATGTGGCCTGCACGCGGCCGTCGGGATCGATCGTCATCGCAATCCGGCAGCATTCGCACGTGTGATCGGCCACCTTGCGCTCCGGCTCGAACGTCGCCCCGCCGTCGTCCGATACCGCGTAGTAGATCGCTGCGCCGTCGTAAGAACGCCCCGCCCGCTGCGCCGCGACGAGATCGCGCTTGTCGATCCACGCGACGAAGATGCGGCCTCGCGGATCGATCGTCAGCATGTCGAAACGATGCGTGATCGCCTGCCGGTCTCGATGCATGGTGACGGGCACCGTCCACGTCGCGCCGCCGTCGATCGAGCGCGAGAAGCGCACCATCCCGGTGTAAGGCGCATCGAGCGGCATCGACCAGGTCACGTAGATCGCGCGCCCGTCCGGGCTCGCGGCGATCTTCGGCCGGTTCTCGGCGCTCGTGTAGATCGGCTCGGGCAGCGCGTTGACCGCGACGGGCGCCGACAGCGTGTGCCCGGCGTCGTCCGAATGCGCGACGACGACATGCAGCCCTTCGACCCACGCGACCCATAGCCGATGGCGCGCATCGAATGCCGCGCCCGTCGCGAGCGGCGCCTTCTGCGTGGCACCGGACGCCGCGGCGTCCATCGCCATGTGCGCCGCGTGCGCGTTCGATGCGCCAGCGGCCGGCCGCGCGTCGTTCGCGAGCGCGCCGCACGCGAACGCGACGAGCGCAACGCCCGCCAATCGATGCTTCACAGCGACCATTTCAACTCTCCATAAAAAGTGCGGCCTGGATAAGGGTGAAACACGTAGTAGCGGCGATCGGTCACGTTGTCGATGCCGAACGACGCGAGCCAGTGCCGATCGAACCGGTAGCGCGCCTTGAGGTCGACGACCGCAAACGAACTGGTGCCGCCGTACACGTTCGGGTTCACGTCGCTGTTGTCGAGCGCGTTGTACTGCCGCCCCGAATAGCGCACGCCGACGCTCGTCATCCAGTGCTCGCCGAAGCGGTACGACGCGAGCAAGTTCGCGCGCATCCGTGGAATCCGCGGCCAACGCGCGCCGACGTAGTTCGGATTCGCCGCATCGGCGAGCGTCTGCGCATTCGTCGCGGACACGTTCGCGTCAACGTCGAGCCCCTTGATCGCGACGTCCTGCCCTGAAAACGCGAGTTCGACGCCGCGCACCCGCACGCGGTCGACGTTCGAGATGTTCGTGTACGTCGAAGCGCCCGCGACCGTCGTCTGGCTGTAGATCGAATTGCGCAGATCGCTCTGGAACACGCTCGTGCGCACGACGCCGAAGCCGACGTCGCGCTCGGCCGTGAAGTCCCAGTCGATCGCCTTTTCCGGTTGCAGGTTCGGGTTGTTGTTGACGATCGCGTTGTTCGAGATCGTGCCCTGGAACAGTTCGGCCACGGTCGGAAAGCGCGTGCCCGTCGCGAACGACAGCCGCAGGCGCCATGCGTCCGTTGGCTGCCATTCGAGCGCGAGCTTCGGCGACAGCGCGGTCGCGCCACGGCCGGCGTAGCCGAGCGTCGCGTTCGCGTTGCCGAGCTGGCCGCCGTATGCATCCCATCGTTCGTAGCGCAGGCCGAGCGTCGCGAGCCAGCCGGGCGCGAAACGCCACGCGTCTTGCGCGTACAGCGCCTGCGTGCGCGTGTTGCCGCGATAACGGTTCGCAAGCGTCGTCGGCACGGCGTTTTGCCAGTCCGCCGTGTTGTAGGTCGCGTTGCGCAGGAAATAGGTGTCGAAGTGATAGCCGAACGAGAAGCGGTGCCCGCGCACGTCGGGCGACTCCGCTCGCAAATCGACGGTGCGCCAGCCGGTGCCGTCGCCATGGAATACCGTGCCCGGGCCGCCGTCCCACGCGCCGGTCGGCGCGCCGGACGCGCTGCGCAGCACGTCGCGCGACACCTCGTACGCGGACGCGGTCGCCGACAGCTTCCAGCCTGATGCGAGACGCGCGTCGAGCCCGAGCCCGTACAGCCAGTTCTCCTGGTCGCCGGTCTGCGGCGCGAACGCGGTCGGCGACACCGTGTAGCTGCGCCCGCCGAACGACACGTTGCCGCCGTATACCGGGTTGCCCGCCGCGTCGCGCAGGAACGTGTCGCCGTGCTGCCGGTAGTGATTCTCCCAGTGGCCGAGCGTAACCGTCGCATCGACGTGGTCGGTGAACGCATAGCCGAAGCGCAGCGTCTCGTTGAGCTGCTCGGTGCGCTCGATCGTCTGCGCGCCGACGATCGTCCGAGGCCGGCCGTTCGGGCCGATGTCGGAAACGGCGCCCGTCACCGGCACGCTCGCGCCGAGCCGCGGATCGAACGTGCCATTCGGGCTCGCGTATTGCATCGGCTGGCTGTCGTTCTCGAGCCGGTCGAGCGACAGCGCATACCAGAAGCGCCCGACGCGGTCGGCGACGCGCGCGGTCTGGTGATTGCCGCCGAAGCTGTCGGCAAAGCCGTAGCCGTCGCGATAGCGCTGCGTGAAGAACTGCGTCGACACCGACGCCTCGAGCCGATCCGGCTTGCGCGTCGTGATCTGCACGGTCGAGCCGATCGCATTGCCCGGGTAGAGCGCGGAGAACGGGCCGTACAGCACGTCGACGCGCGCGATGTCGTCGGGCTGGATCAGCGACCAACGCGGCGGATACGAGTAACTGGAGCCGAGCAGATTCGACAGGAGGATGCCGTCCGCGTAAACGAGTCCGCGCGCGCTCTGCAACTCGTTGAAATCGCGGCCGGCGAACACGGAGTTGCGATCGCCGATATAGCGCCGGCGCACCATCAGGTTCGGCGCGTACTTGAGCGCGTCTTCGGTCGTCACGTTGACGTGCGAATCGATCTGCTCGCGCGTGAGCGCCTCGACGACGCCGGGCGTGTCGGACGCGAATGCGGGGCGCTGCGCGGTCACCCTGACGATATCCAGGGTTTTCCCGGATGCGGTCGTCTCGGCAGCGGCGGCGGACGTTGAATCGGCAGGGACGGCGGCGCCCGTCGTGACGGCGTGCGCGGCGGGCCAGGCGAACGCCGCGACGCAGGCGGCCGCGAGCCGCGTGCGCGCGACGTGCGCGGCAAGTTCATGGGACATGGAAAAGCGGATCCTGAAAACGAGGTCGGCGAATCGCCGCGCGGGCGAACGCCCGCCGCGCCCGTCCCCGCGGAAGGGCGGGCGCGACGCCGGACATCGCGCGCACGACGACGCTCACGCGTGGCGACGCGCGAGCAGGCTGCGGAAATCAGACCGGGACGGTTTCAGGCGGAGCCCGCGGCTGCGCGATGCGCACGCCGCGGCGAAAGAAGACGGCGGGCCGTTCGACGCGGCTCGCATACGCGAACGCGCGAACGAAACCGGGCAGCACGGGCGCGCTCGAGCCGAGCGCGACGTTCGCGGCGAAGCCGGGACAATAGACGCAATGCGCGACATGCGCGAGCGAACCGTCGTCCTGGCGCGTCTGCCCGCCGCTGCCGATGGCGATGCTCCGCGCGCCTGCCGCACTGCACAATTCGAGCGCGAACGGCGCGTCGTGCGCGTTCGCGGCGGCGCGCGCGTAGCCGATGACGGGCGATAGTACATTGAGTACCAGCGCCAGCCAGACGAGGCTCATCCATCGCGTCGAACGTTTCATTGCAGCTCGGGGAAAAGAGGCGCGCAGTATAACAAGGCGGTTTGCGATCGCGCTCCGAAGGATGCGCATCCGTGCCGGATCGCGCATTGCTGCAAATCAACGCAAACGCGTGTGCTGTTTAAGCAACAGAGACAAAATCTAACGATTGAACACTGGCATAAAACAAAGTGCGCATTCGATAATCGTCTCACCAAGGAGAGAGATCATGGACGAAAGGCCCACCCGCATTCCGCCTCCCGAGAAAGTGATGAGCCCGGACCCTGAGCCCGTGGCCGTCGAGTTTCTCGCCGAGTTGCCCGAGCACGTGCGTGCGTTCTTCGACGAACAGCGCAAGCTGTGCACGCCGAAGTGACGGTGCATTCGCTGACGGCGCGTTCGGGCCGGTGAATCGTCGCGTGTTCGCGAACGCTTCGGTGCGCCCCACCGCTTCGTCGCCCCGGCAAGCCGCGTGTCGGCGCGCCGCATTGAATCCGGCCCGCCGTCGCGAGCCGGGTCGGGACTGTTGCGCCCGCTGATCCCTCGCTTGCGCCGCGTCGCTGCGCAACGTCTTCGCTTATTCTTCTGTTTTTTCCATCTCCCGGCTCTCGCACGCCGGCATTGTCATTTTTCGCCATGAAACAGTCGCTTCGCGCAAGCCTGGTCGCCGCCCTGCTCGGCTGCGCCGCACTGAGCGCGCCCCGCATCGCCGCCGCCGACGGCGACGATACCGCGCTCACGAACCTCGTCGCGCTCGCGTCGCAGCGCCTCGCGCTCGCCGAACCCGTCGCCCACTGGAAATGGATCAACAGGAAGCCGATCTCGGACCCGCCGCGCGAAGCGGCGCTCCTGACCGACGTCGAGAAGCGCGCGACGGCGAACGGCGTCGATCCCGCGTACGCACGCACGTTCTTCGACGACCAGATCGCGGCGAGCAAGCAGTTGCAGAACGCGCTCTTCGCGACATGGCGCGCAACGCACGGCCCCGAAGGCCCGGCGCCCGATCTGGCGACGAGCACGCGGCCGCAGCTCGACCGGCTCACGCAATCGCTGATCGCCGCGCTCGCGCGCGTCGCGCCGCTGCGCGATGCGCCGGATTGCCCGTCTCGCCTCGCACGCAGCATCGCAAACTGGAAAACCTTGACGCGCTACGACTCCGCCCAGAAGGACGCGCTCGGCACCGCGCTGTCGCATGTCTGCGCCGCAGGCGGCGCCAGCGCCGTCGGCTAGGGCCCGGCCACGCTCATAACCGGCTTGCGCCGGCCCTACGCGGCGGCAGGCGCCGTGCCCGCGAGCGGAATCAGCTCGAGTCCGCGCGCGAGATGTGTCTGCAAAATGCGCCGCACCGCGCGCGTCGCGTCCGGCGAGCCTTCGCCCGCCGCGCGCGCGTCGGCCGCGAGCGTCGCCGCCTGTTCGATCGACGATGCCGCGCCGACGTAGCGCCAGCGATCGACCACGTGAAAGACGCTCGACTCCCCGCGCTCCTCGAACGCGACCGGCCCGACGAACGGCCAGTGCGCATCGCCCGCGGCGCTCCGGTCCGGACGCCGGTTGAACGATGGCGCGAGCGACGCGATCCAGTCCGCCTCGGCCAGCAGCGCGCCGAGTTCGCCCCCCGTCTCGCGCCATTCGACGCGCCGAACCAGTTGGGCAAGCCGCATTTCCTTCGCCGAGCGTCGCTCGCCCGTCAGCAGCGCGCGCAACCGCTGGCGGACCCGCACGCTGCGGCCGACATAGAGCGGCGCATCGTCGTCGCCGAACAGCGCATAGACGCCGCAGCCGGCGGGCGCGCTTTCCAGGTGCGCCTCCGTCAACGCCCCCGCGAGCCTGAACCGGCGCGTCGTGCGCGCGATTTGCTCGCGCAACTGCTCGGCCGGTATCGCGCCGTGCAATTTTTGCCAGAACTGCCAGATGAGATCCGCGTCGGCGAGCGCCCGGTGGCGCGCCGACGGCACGAGCGCGTGCCGCTCGATCAACGCGTCGAGCCCGTGACGCGACTCACGCGGAAACAGCGCGCGCGACAGCCGCACCGTGCAAAGCACATCCGGATTGAACGCAACGCCCGCGCGCTCGAACTCAGCGCGCAGGAAGCCGCGGTCGAAGCTCGCGTTGTGCGCGACGAAGAGCTTGCCGTCGAGCCGCTCGAGCAACGCGGGCGCGATGTCGGCAAACGTCGGAGCGCCGCGCACCATCGCGTCGGTGATGCCCGTGAGCTGCTGGATGAACGGTGGAATCGGCTGCTGCGGGTCGACGAGCGTCGTCCACGTCGACACGTGGTTCGCATTCACGACGACAACGCCGATTTCGGTGATGCGATGCTCGACGGCCGAGCCGCCGGTGGTTTCGAGATCGACGAACGCGAGCGGCGTATCGATCGCGGGATGAATCAGCGACGAGGCGGACATGGATGGGCGGAGGGCGCTTCGTATCGTGTCGGACGGAGGGCGGGAGCGCGGCTCCCGACGCTGGCAGTCCCTATTCTACCTGCCTGAAAAACCAAAACCCCCGCCTAGGCGGGGGTTTGCACGGCCCTCGGTGCGTTTCAGGCGTTCAAAGCGCCTGAATATTCGCGGCTTGCTTGCCCTTCGGACCGGTTTTCACTTCGAACGACACACGCTGATTCTCTTTAAGGGTCTTGAACCCCTCCATCCTGATTTCGGAGAAATGGGCAAACAAATCCTCGCCGCCATTGTCCGACGTAATAAAGCCGAAGCCCTTAGCATCGTTAAACCATTTCACGATACCGGTATCCATATTCCTAGTTCCCCACTAAATAAAAATAAAACACGGGCTACGCCCTTATACCGTCACACAAAGCTCCGACGCTTCCTCCACCCCCTCAGTCGATGTGCTGGAAGCACTGCAAGCTTGGTGCTGCTTTTATAAATGGGAGAATCCAATTCAGTCAAGAAAATTTTTGATGACCACTTATGCGATTTGATATGAATACAACTGGAATCGGTACACTAGGACCGAGAAATTAATTAACCGCAACAACACCTGTCATTATTACCGGGGTAAACGGCCGATTAAATCCGCAAAAGAAAAATCTACCGCAATCGAGCGAATCGGCCACGCCTCAGTATTTATCCGAGTTGCGGCGCGCAACAAGCTTTGCAATGCTGAGCAGCGCTCAGAAAGGCGCTGGAGACTGCCATGCTGAATGGCATCAAACGGTTCGCACACCGTCTTGGTATTGTGCGTCGCAACAATTCAACGGATCGCGCACCGGCGGCGCCCTCGACGTTTGCCGGCGAATTCGACTCCGGCTCCACTTGGCACGGCGACCATTGGCAGAACCTGCTCGCATCGCCGCTCGATGCGCGTCACTATGTGATGGAAGATTGGGCGCAGCCTGTCATGCCTGCGCGAGACGAACAGGCCGACGCATCGCCGCCCAAGCGCCGCAGGCGCTGGTATGAACAATAAGCGGGCAAAAAAAAGCGCGACCGGAAAGTCGCGCTGACAAAGGTTTGGAGATCTTTTCCGTCAACGAAAAAGTCTGCTTTGGTAAGCAGAAGCTGCAGTATAACGAGTTGACTCCCTTTCATTAGTCATACTCCTCACAAACCTCTATTGCCGAAGCGTCAACAATCGCATTCTTACGCACCCCACTCGGCCGCCTCTCCTCACCGATTGTCGCTGTCACGCAACGCTGCGACAGGTTCGGAGACGGAAAAATATTCCCTCTCTCCTGCTCGAAGCCTTGCCCCGCAAGGGTTTCCGTCACACCCCCAATTATTGCGCCAATGAAAATACATTATTTCTTAAATTGAATTCCGCGACTCTCGGCAACGCTCTTTTACACTGCGGATAGCTTGTAATGACGGGCGTCGGTACACGCCCGAGACATGCCCCGGCTCCGTTTCTCGCAGCAGCAGCCGGGAACATCGAAGAACAGGACAGATATCGTCATCCACCCTGTTTCGGACGGAGATAAACCCAATGAAAAAGACCCTCATCGTCGCTGCTCTCTCTGGCGTCTTCGCGACGGCCGCTCACGCGCAAAGCAGCGTGACGCTGTACGGCCTCATCGACGCCGGCATCACCTACACGAACAACCAAGGCGGCCACAGTGCATGGTCGCAGTCCAGCGGCTCGGTCAACGGCAGCCGCTGGGGCCTGCGCGGCGCCGAAGACCTCGGCGGCGGCCTGAAGGCGATTTTTGTGTTGGAAAACGGCTTCGGCATCAATAACGGCACGCTCAAGCAGAACGGCCGCGAGTTCGGCCGCCAGGCGTTCGTCGGTCTGTCGCACGATCAATACGGCTCCCTGACGCTCGGCCGTCAGTACGATAGCGTCGTCGACTACATCGGGCCGCTGTCGCTGACCGGCACGCAATTCGGCGGCGTGCAGTTTGCCCACCCGTTCGACAACGACAACCTGAACAACTCGTTCCGGATCAACAACGCGGTCAAGTACACGAGCGTGAACTGGGCCGGCCTGAAGTTCGGCGCGTTGTACGGCTTCTCGAACAGCAACGAGTTCGCGAACAACCGTGCGTATAGCGCGGGCGTGTCGTATAGCTACGCCGGCTTCAACGTCGGCGCCGGCTACCTGCAGTTGAACAACGACTTCGGCCCGACCGTGTCGAACGCTTCGGGCGCGGTCGCGCTCGACAATACGTTCGTCGGCAAGCGCCAGCGCGTGTTCGGCGGCGGCCTGAATTACACGTACGGCCCGGCGACGGCCGGCTTCGTGTTCACGCAATCGCGCGTCAATCGCGCGACGGCGATCAGCTCGGGCGCATCGGGCGTGTCGAGCGGCATCGCGCTCGACGGCACGTTCATGCGTTTCAACAACTACGAAGTGAACGCGCGCTACGCGATCACGCCGGCATGGACGGTCGCGGGCTCGTACACGTACACCGCCGGCTTCATCGAGAACCACCACCCGGGCTGGAATCAGTTCAACCTGCAAACGGCCTACGCGCTGTCGAAGCGCACGGACGTGTACCTGCAAGGCGTGTATCAGAAGGTCAACAGCGACGGCACGGGCCTCGGCGCCTATATCAACGGCGTCGGCGGCATGTCGTCGAGCGAGAAGCAGATCGCCGTCACGGCAGGCCTGCGTCATCGCTTCTAACCGGTTCTTCGGCACCGACCTAGAGCGCCCCGCTTGGGGCGCTTTTTTTGTCCGATCGTCTCCGGCCGGGCGAGCACGCGGCGGAGCACCGCGCGGCATGCGCGCCGCCGTCGCGACGGCCGACTGCGCATTCGCGACCTTATTCGGTCATACGCGCCGTTCGAATTCGTGCGCCGCAGGACGCGACGACGGCAAAACGCGCCGATACGCCTCGGTTCAAGCCGCGCCCGGCGACGGATAGCGGACGTCGAGCACGTCTATCGGCTCAGGACCGACAGGCGTCAGCAGCGTGACCGTGTCGCCGACGCGCGCCTTCAGCAGCGCACGCGCGATGGGCGAGATCCAGCTTACATGCCCGCGATCGAGATCGACCTCGTCGATGCCGACGATCGTCACCGTGTGCTCGATGCCGTCCTGCGTCGCGTAATCGACGGTCGCCCCGAAGAACACCTGGTCCGCGTTCTCCTGGCGGCTTGCATCGACGACTTCGGCAAGGTCGAGACGCTTCGTCAGAAAACGGATGCGCCGATCGATTTCGCGCAGACGCCGCTTCCCATAGATGTAGTCGCCGTTCTCCGAGCGATCGCCGTTCGACGCGGCCCACGACACGAGTTTCACCACTTCGGGACGCGCTTCGTCGATCAGATGCAGCAACTCGTCGCGCAGGCGCTTGTGGCCCGCCGGCGTGATGTAGTTCTTCGCGCCGGGCGGAATCGCCGCCTGCGCGTGTTCGAGGTCGTCGTCGTCTCCGTCCGACTCCTTCACAAACGCCTTGTTCATGATGCAATTTCAACGACTATCGGATGCTCCAAGGTTACACGAACGGCATCGTCCGATAAATCGTCAAGAAGGGCTTCCCTTTTTAAATCTGTTTGCTATAATCTCACTTCTGCGTGCGGCTGTAGCTCAGTTGGATAGAGTACTTGGCTACGAACCAAGGGGTCGTGGGTTCGAATCCTGCCAGCCGCGCCACTTTTTCGAGCGGCCTTCTCCCGAGAAGGCCCTTTCAGTTCAAGGTTGTACCGCTTTGCGTGCGGCTGTAGCTCAGTTGGATAGAGTACTTGGCTACGAACCAAGGGGTCGTGGGTTCGAATCCTGCCAGCCGCGCCATTTTATGAAGGGCCTTCCTCCGGGAAGGCCCTTTGTTTTTGCGCATTCGGGCAGCGCAGTCTCTATCAGGCCCCGCCGCGAGCCGGCCCATGCAGTTCGTCGCCCCTGCGCCTTCTCACGCCAATGAAAAAGGCGGCCCCGAGGCCGCCGTCGTTGTTGCAGTTGCCGACGCGCCCCATCGTCGGGCGCCGCACGCGCACTAGTAATCCTGCCGCTCGCGATCGATCCGCATCCCGCCATCGTGACGCGCATGCACGACATCGTCGCTCGAGCGCTCGCGCATGATCCGCATCACGTCCGGATTCGTGCGCACGCGACGCATCACGTTCGCGAGGTGCACGCGATCGCTCACCTGAATCACGAAACGCAGCACCGTCGACTCCTGCGTCAGATCCTCGTCCATCGCAATGTGGACAATGTTCGCGTCGGCCGACGTGATGTCGGCCGCGACGCGCGCGAAGATGCCCTTCGTGTTCTTCACGAGCGCCTTCACCGCAACGTCGAACAGGCGGCCCGGCTGCGGCGCCCATGCAACGTCGATCCAGCGGCCCGGATCGCGCCGGTGAATCCGCTGCGCGACGCGGCAGGCGGTCGTGTGGATCGCCATCCCGAGCCCGATGCCGATGTAGCCCATGATGTCGTCGCCCGGAATCGGACGACAGCACGCGGACAACTGCACCGACATCCCTTCCGTGCCGGTAATGACCACCGGCGGCGCGTGGTTCGTCGCCTGACGCTCGGCGCGCGGCAGATCGTCGTCCGCGTCGCGCCCGCTCATCAGCACCTCGATCCGCTTCGCCATCACGGCGGCCACGCGGCGGCCGAGGCCGATGTCCGCGAAGATCTCCTGGCGGCTCTTGTTGCCCGTCCACTGCACGAGCTTTTCCCACACCTCGGGCGTGACGTCGGCGAGCGCGAGCCCATAGCCCTTCAGGCTCTGGTCGACGAGCCGCTCGCCCAACTGCACCGATTCGTTCAGGCGCATCGTCTTCAGATAATGCCGGATCGCCGAGCGTGCCTTGCCGGTACGCACGAAGCCGAGCCACGCGGGATTCGGCTTCGAGTACGGCGCGGTGATCACCTCGACGATGTCGCCGCTCTTCAATTCCGTGCGCAACGGCAGCAGCTCGTTGTTGATCTTCACGGCGACGCATTGATTGCCGAGATCGCTATGGATCGAATACGCGAAATCGAGCGCGGTAGCGCCGCGCGGCAGCGCCATGATCTTCGACTTCGGCGTGAACACGTAGACCGCATCCGGAAACAGGTCGATCTTCACGTGCTCGAGGAATTCGCTCGAATCGCCCGCTTCGCTCTGGATGTCGAGGAGCGACTTGAGCCACTGGTGCGCGCGCTTTTGCACGTCGTTCAGATCCGCGCCGCCGTTCTTGTACAGCCAGTGCGCGGCAACGCCCGCTTCCGCGATCTCGTGCATCTTGCGCGTGCGCACCTGGAACTCGATCGGCGCACCGAACGGGCCGACGAGCGTCGTGTGCAGCGATTGATAGCCGTTGACCTTCGGAATCGCGATGTAGTCCTTGAACTTGCCCGGCACGGGCTTGTAGAGCGCGTGCAGCACGCCGATGCACGTATAGCAGTCGAGCGGATGTTCGACGACGATCCGGAAGCCGTACACGTCGAGCACCTGCGAGAACGACAATTGCTTGTCGCGCATCTTCTTGTAGATGCTGTAGATCGTCTTCTCGCGGCCGGTGATTTCGGCGTCGATCTTCGCGTCCGCCATCGCGCGCTGCACCGACTCGAGGATCTTGCCGATCACTTCGCGGCGATTGCCTCGCGCGGCCTTCACCGCCTTTTCGAGCGTCGCGTAGCGATGCGGATTGAAGTTCGCGAAGCTCATGTCCTGCAGCTCGCGATACGTATTGTTCAGGCCGAGGCGGTGCGCGATCGGCGCATAGATGTCGAGCGTCTCGCGCGCGACGCGGCGGCGCTTCTCCATCGGCACCGCGCCGAGCGTGCGCATGTTGTGCAGGCGGTCGGCAAGCTTCACGAGGATCACGCGCACGTCGCGCGCCATCGCAAGCAGCATCTTGCGGAAATTCTCCGCCTGCGCCTCCTCGCGGCTCCTGAATTCCATCTTGTCGAGTTTCGACAAGCCGTCGACGAGCTCGGCGACCTTCGGGCCGAAGCGCTCGGCGAGCTCGCTCTTCGTCACGCCCTGGTCTTCCATCACGTCGTGCAGGAGCGCGGCCATGATCGCCTGCGCGTCGAGCTTCCAGCCGGCGCAGATCTCCGCGACGGCTACAGGATGGGTGATGTAGGGCTCGCCGCTCTGGCGATATTGACCGAGGTGGGCCTCGTCGCTGAAGTGGAACGCGGCCTTGACCTCTTTGATTTCCTCGGGACTGAGGTAATCGGCAAGCGCGGCGGTCAGCTTCGCGATGGAAACGACGCCGTGCTTGCGGGGCTGCTCGGGTGTCGCGGTCGGCCCGAACAAATGACGAAACGACTGTTCGAGAACCGCGTCGATATATTGACGCGCGTGCGACGGTGCGGCGGCTTCGGCGTGCCCGGCCTCCGAGGAGGCGGACGATGGTGTAGTGCTCATTTTCGCCTCCTTGGTTCGCTCGTCGGTCGCGCGGGGGTCTACATGGCTGAAGAAACCGGGTGCGCCTTAAACGGGCACTTTCTTCAGCATTTCCACGCCGACCTGGCCGGCCGCGATCTCGCGCAGCGCGACGACCGTCGGCTTGTCGCGGCTTTCGATCTTCGGCGTGTGGCCTTGCGCAAGCTGCCGCGCGCGATAGGTGGCGGCGAGCGCCAGTTCGAAGCGGTTCGGAATCTGCTTCAGGCAGTCTTCAACGGTAATGCGAGCCATGTTGGGTCGTTCCTTCTGAATATGTTGCTTATTCTACCTTATGTGCCTCGTTCGCCGCCGTCACTCCGCATGCGGCAGATGAATGCCGAGCTCGACGAATAGTTCGGCATGCCGCGCATATTGCGACGTGAAGCGCAGGCGCGTCGCGGCGACGATGCATTCGAGCTCGGCAAGCGCGTGCTCGAAGGTCTCGTTGATCACGACGTACTCCGCTTCGGCCGCGTGCGCGATCTCGCTGCCTGCGGCGAGCAGGCGCCGCGTGATCACGTTCGGCTCGTCCTGCCCGCGCTTTTTCAGCCGCTCCTCGAGCGCCGCGAGCGACGGCGGCAGAATGAAGATGCCGACCGCGTTGCGAAACTGCTTCTTCACTTGCTGCGCGCCCTGCCAATCGATTTCGAGCAGCACATCGTGGCCGCTCTTCATCTGCTCTTCGATCCACACGCGCGACGTGCCGTAGTAGTTGCCGTGCACCTCCGCGCTCTCCAGAAACTCGTGGCTCGCGTGGCGCGCGCGGAAATCCTCGACGGTCGTGAAGTGATAGTGCTGGCCGTCCTGCTCGCCGGAACGCGGCTTGCGCGTCGTGTACGAAATCGACAGACAGATCTCCGGATCCTTCGACAGCAGCGCGTTGACGAGCGTCGACTTGCCCGCGCCCGACGGCGCGACGACCATGAAGAGATTGCCGGGATAGACGCCGGCGTGCAGCGAATGGGCTGCCGCGCCGCCGCGGTTCGAATCGGTCATGTTGCGTTACTCCAGGTTTTGCACTTGCTCGCGCATCTGCTCGATCAGCAGCTTGAGCGCCATCGACGCGTCCGCGAGTTCCTTCGCGGCCGCCTTCGAGCCGAGCGTATTCGCCTCGCGGTTCAGCTCCTGCATCATGAAGTCGAGACGCTTGCCGACGCGGCCGCCCTTCTCGATCACGTGGCGCGTCTCGTTCAGATGCGCGGTGAGGCGCGACAGTTCTTCCGCGATGTCGATGCGGATGCCGTACATCGTCACTTCCTGACGGATGCGCTCGGCCGCTTCCTCGCGCGACACGACGGGCGCGCCGCCTTCCGGCGCCGCGACGCCGAGCGCCTCCTGCAGCCGCTCGACGATCTTCTGCTGATGCTTGGCGATCAGCTCCGGCACGAGCGGCGCGATACGCGCGACGATGGCCTCCATTTCGGCCACGTTCGCGAGCAGCATCGTCGCGAGCTGCGCGCCCTCGCGCGAGCGCACGACGACGAGCTCGCCGACCGCTTCCTTGCCGCACGCGAGCACCGCTTCGCGCAGCGCGTCGGCCGACACGCCGCTCTCGGCGAGCACGCCCGGCCAGCGCAGGATCTCGCCCGCGCGCAGGCGGCCCACGCCCGGAAACGCGTCGAGCACCGCGCGCTCGAGCTCCGCGAGCTGGCCGAGCGCCGCATGGTTCAGCGCGCCCGCGTTCACGTTCTGGTCCCCGCGCTGCAGGTTGATGCGCACGTCGACCTTGCCGCGCGACAGCTTGTTCATCAGCATCTCGCGCAACGCCGGTTCGCACGCGCGCACATCGTCCGGCATCCGGAAATTCAGGTCGAGGAACCGCGAATTCACGGTCCGCAGTTCGACCGATACGCTCGTGCCGCCATTGCCGGAGGCGGTCGCGAGATCGCGCGTCGCGCTCGCGTAGCCCGTCATGCTGTAGATCATCGTTCGTCCCGTCGTTTGATGGCCCAGCGGGCCGGAAGGATTCGAGACGCCCGGCGCTTACGAGGCGCGGGGCGCGAAACATGCATTATCCCATTTTTGCGGGCCGGACCCGCCGGGCCGATGCGCCGCGGGCGCGGTAAAATCCGGGTTTCTCCCAGCACATTGCCCCGATGACGAATTCCTCCCCACGCCCGAGCGGCCGCCGCGCCGATCAACTGCGCGACGTGCGCATCACGCGCCACTACACGAAGCATGCGGAAGGCTCGGTGCTCGTCGAGTTCGGCGAGACGAAAGTGATCTGCACGGCGAGCGTCGTCGAGCGCGTGCCCGAGTTCCTGCGCGAGCGCGGCCAGGGCTGGCTCACCGCCGAATACGGGATGCTGCCGCGCGCGACCCACACGCGCAGCGACCGGGAAGCGGCGCGCGGCAAGCAGACGGGCCGCACGCAGGAAATTCAGCGCCTGATCGGCCGCGCGCTGCGCGCGGTATTCGATCTGAACGCGCTCGGCCCGCGCACGCTGCACCTCGATTGCGACGTGATCCAGGCCGACGGCGGCACGCGCACGGCGAGCATCACGGGCGCGTTCGTCGCCGCGCACGACGCGGTGACGAAGCTCGTCGCGGCAGGCAAGATCGCGCGCTCCCCGATCACCGATTACGTCGCGGCGATCTCGGTCGGCGTGTTCGGCGGCGCGCCCGTGCTCGATCTCGACTACGACGAAGACTCCGCGTGCGACACCGACATGAACGTCGTGATGACGGGCGCGGGCGGTTTCGTCGAGGTGCAGGGCACCGCGGAAGGCGTGCCGTTCTCGCGCGCCGAGATGAACGCGCTCCTCGACCTCGCGCAGGCCGGCATCGGCGAGCTCGTGCGGCTGCAGCGCGCCGCGCTGGAGGCCTGACGATGTCGCACGCATCGACCGAGGCCGTGGCCTCGCGCATCGTCCTCGCATCGAACAACGCCGGCAAGCTGCGCGAGTTCGCCGCCCTCTTCTCGACGGCCGGCATCGATGTCGTGCCGCAAGGCGAGCTCGGCGTGTCCGAGGCCGATGAGCCGCACGTGACGTTCGTCGAGAACGCGCTCGCGAAGGCGCGCCACGCGTCGCGCGCGACGGGCCTGCCCGCCGTCGCCGACGATTCCGGCCTGTGCGTGCCCGCGCTGCACGGCGCGCCGGGCGTCTACTCGGCGCGCTACGCGCAGCGCGCCGGCCGCGAGAAGAGCGACGCGGCGAACAACGCGTATCTCGTCGAGCAACTGCGCGGCGTCACCGATCGGCGCGCGTACTACTGCTGCGTGCTCGCGCTCGTGCGCCATGCGGACGATCCCGAGCCGATCATCGCCGAAGGCCGCTGGGCGGGCGAGATCGTCGACGCGCCGCGCGGCGCGCACGGCTTCGGCTACGATCCGCACTTCTTCGTGCCGGCGCTCGGCGCGACGGCGGCCGAGCTCGATCCGGCCGCGAAGAACGCGGCGAGCCATCGCGCGCTCGCACTGAAGGCGCTCGTCGCGCGGCTCGGAGAGATTCGATGAGCGACGCGGCAACCAACGGCGCGCGCGTCGTCGCGACATTCGCCGCGCCCGGCAAGATCCGGCTCGCGTCGCTGCCGCCGCTCGCACTGTACGTTCACTTCCCGTGGTGCGTGCGCAAGTGCCCGTACTGCGACTTCAATTCGCACGAATGGAAGGACGGCGGCGCGCTGCCCGAGCACGATTATCTCGACGCGCTGCGCGCCGATCTCGAACATGCGCTGCCGCTCGTCTGGGGACGCCAGGTGCACACGGTGTTCATCGGCGGCGGCACGCCGAGCCTGCTGTCGGCGGCGGGGCTCGACCGGCTGCTGTCCGACGTGCGCGCGCTACTGCCGCTCGACGCGGACGCCGAGATCACGCTCGAGGCGAACCCCGGCACGTTCGAGGCGGCGAAATTCGCGCAATTCCGCGCGAGCGGCGTCAATCGTCTGTCGATCGGCATCCAGAGCTTCAACGAAGCGCATCTGAAGGCGCTCGGGCGAATCCACGACGCCGCGCAGGCGCGCGCCGCGGTCGAGATCGCCGCGCGCACGTTCGAGAACTTCAATCTCGACCTGATGTTCGCGCTGCCGAACCAGACGCTCGACGAATGCCGCGCGGATCTCGAGACCGCGCTCACGTTCGCGCCGCCGCATCTGTCGCTTTATCACCTGACGCTCGAGCCGAATACGTACTTCGCGAAATTTCCGCCCGCCGTACCGGACGACGACGCGTCGGCCGACATGCAGGACTGGTTGCACGAGCGCACCGCGCAGGCGAGCTACGCGCGCTACGAGGTGTCGGCTTACGCGAAGCCGCATCGGCAGAGCAAGCACAACCTCAACTACTGGTGCTTCGGCGACTATCTCGGGATCGGCGCGGGCGCGCACACGAAGCTGTCGTTTCCGAACCGGATCCTGCGCCAGGCGCGCTACAAACATCCGGCGACGTTCATCGAACAGGCGAAAGCGGGTGCGGCGGTGCAGGAAGAGCGGGAGGTCGGCCCGCGCGATCTGCCGTTCGAGTTCATGCTGAACGCGCTGCGGCTCGTCGACGGCGTGCCCACCCACAGCTTCGCGGAGCGCACGGGCATGTCGCTCGCGTCGATCGGGCCCGCGCTCGCGCAAGCGCAGCAGCGTGGCCTCATCGTGCACGATCACACGCGCATCGCGCCGACGCCGCTCGGCCAGCGTTTCCTCAACGATCTGCAGGCGCTTTTCCTGCGCGACGAATGACAGGCGGTTGACGGGCGTGAGCCGACGCGTGCGTGCCCAGGCGCGCACGCGCGAGTCGAACGAGGCACCGCGACGATTCGTGCGCCGTTTCGGTTACAATGCTCGACCTTGGAAGCGTGGCCGAGTGGTTTAAGGCACTGGTCTTGAAAACCAGCGACGGGCAACCGTCCGTGAGTTCGAATCTCACCGCTTCCGCCACGACACGCTTTCCCCGCCTCTCAAGAAGTGCCGCAAAGCCAAGCCGGACAAGGGTTTGCGTGCCATCCGAGCTTTCGCGAGCCTCCAGGAAAAGTCGTAAACTCCCCAAATTCGTCGAGTGTTTTGGGGACCTGTGACGACCATGCCCGAGAGCCGCCTACGTGATCAGCCATGCCGCTCGGCATGCGGCCGTCGTGTCGGTGACGGCGAATGTCTTGCGCGACTAGTCAAGCCGAACAGCCAGAGATACCGACGATTCCGGCACATGAGACCGGACGGCCGCGAAGCGTTGATACACAACGGCACCGTATTCACGCGTCAGGCCGGAGGCCGCTGGAGCGGCACGAAACGTACATCGCGCAGCCGGCGCAATGCAGCGGCGATCCCGCGATGCTGCGCAAGCAGGGGGATGCCCGCCTCTAGGTCGGCGCAGCCCGCGCGCCGACCTTCAAGCAGTGCGCCACGGCGTTTATCGACGTATGCCGTGCGGAATCGGTGACCCCGAATCACACGCAACGGTGGACAAACGCCTTCGCGACCCACGCCCATCCCATCATCGCCGCACTGCTCCCCGCCGGCATCGACTCGGACCTCGTGCGGAAAGCGCTTGAGCCGATCTCGCTGACGAGGACCGACACCGCCATACACGTGCGCGGCCGAATCGAGACCAATGGCCATGGACGTCAACGTCGAAGGGTGATTTTTGCCCCGCTCCCTTTACGACCTTTTTACTTGTCTCCGGATGGCGGCTCAATAAAATACCCGTGTCATCCCACCAAGAGCTGGCGACATGACCATTCGATGTCCTCGTCCCCCGAGTTGCTTCGCTACCTGACAGGCAGGACGCCGGCTCTTTTCTTCGAGCGATCGTCCGGCCGACAGGCGGGCGGCGCGCACCCGTAGTGCCCGTTCCGAGTGCCCTTGCGCATCACCCGGACGCCGCGATTGCGGCGATTCGGGACGTGCGCTTCCGGCCGCGATAACCGACGCGCCCCTGCGTTTCGCCCGCCCTTTCGAACTTCACCTCATTTGCGTGCGGCAGACGATGCGAGCGCACGCGCGTCGCCTGCGACGAAGAAGAAAGGATGACCGATGAACGAGCTTCATGTAACCGCGACGCCGGCCGGCATGCCGCGACTGAGCGCGCATGAAATGGCGGCACTGATGCTGCTCGAACATTCGCCCGTCGAGATCGAGCAGGGGACGCTCGACATGACCGCGCTCCGCGACGCGGGGCTCGCGGAACTGATCGATCGGGAAACGGGCGAGCCCAAGTTCTCCATCACGCGAAAGGGCAAGGTCCTGTTGCGAATCCTGAGCGAACGGGTCCCACGGGAAGGCAACGTCTCCGCCGCGTTTCGATCCTGATCTCGCGAGCCGTTCGCGCAACCCTCGAGCCGATATCCCACCCGCATCCGCCCGACGCACCGAACGGCGCGAACAAGCTTTGATCCACGGGCATGCCCGCCTGCATGCAATGCACTGACGAACCGGAGTCTTGACATGTTTGAACTCAACAAGCATTACACGCGCGAATTCATTCACACGGCCTGCGGCGGCAGCAAGCAGGCCTTTCTGCCGACGAAGAACGGCAAGGTCGTGGCCGCTTGCCTGCGGACGGATCTCAATCCGCAAGCGCCGGACGTCATCGTTTGCGGCGGCAGCGCTTCGGCGCGCGCCGCCGGCAGGACCCTCGCCGCTCAAAACGGTACGATCCCCGTGTTCATCAAGATGGAGGCGGACGCGTTTCGTTTCGTCGGCCTGTTTGCGGTCAGCGAATCCCTGACCGCGCCGCTCGATTACACACCCTATGTGCGCAACAGCGGATTCACGATCGGCCAGGTTTCGCGCGTCCTGAAAATGAAGCGCTGCGAATAGGCGCGAGAGAAGGGGCGAGAGAAAGGGCGAGACAAGGCGGCGCGGCGGCAATTCGACGTCTGGCCGCCGGTCGCCTTCCGGTCGGCGGTTCGTGCAACGATCCGCGCCGTCATCGCGCAGGCGAGCCCGCCCTTCCGGTCGATCTCATGTTCGATCGACGCGTTGCACCGCGAGATATTCGACGCCGGCGTGGTCGAACGCGAAGCGATATCACCAAGCCGGCCCCCGATTCGGGACCGCGCGTCGACTGCATTCCCGACGACGATCGCGGCACCGCGCTCTACCGGCCGGGACGCGCGCCCTTCTCCGCGAACTCGGCGACGAGCGGACCATACTCCTCCATCGCCGGGAATCGGGCGAAGCCGTGCGCCGCGCCCGTCTTCGCCCAAGGCAGCGCCTCGCTGACATAGGTTTCGACATAGGGCTTGAACCATCCGCAATCGTCGAGCATCGTCGGGCGAACGTTGACGAAACCCATGCTGGGTTCGAGTTCGGTGAACACCCAGCTCTTGCACCAGTCGCAATGCCGATGATGAATCTCAGCGCCATGCGCGCCGCCGACGACCGGCTCGCCGGACGTCACGCGAAAGCCGCCTTCCGGAATCGCCATCGACAACGAAAAGGCGCTTGCGCTCATCCGCTGGCAGCCCCTGCAATGACACGCCATCGTCAGCAGCGGCGGCGCAGTGATCTCGAAGCGCAATCGTCCGCAGCGGCATCCTCCCGTCCAGGGCAATTTCCAGTCGTCCATCGCACGCTCTTTGGTAGTGGGCATTCGAAGAGACGAAATCATATTACGGATCGGAACACGCAATCAACGCGGCGCGCGTGCGCCGGCATCGACGCATCGCGGCTTCGCCGGCGAGCCGTCGACACGGTCGCAAGTGCGTCGCGTTCGATGCGACGACGCAAGCCGGCCCCCTATTTCCCGCGAGCCATCGATTGCACGCACCACGCGGCCCTCACCTTCCGGCGGCGGCATCGCGCCGCTCGATGAAAAGCGCCCCGTCGCGATATGGCCGTCGCGTCATGAAACCGGCACCGCGTCCGACAGAACGGCCTTTCGACTTGCGCCGATCACGATCCGGTCACATCTCAATTCGATGCGATCGCAAGCAAGCGAACGAACGAACGAACAAACGAACAAGCATATGCATGACGACGGTGCGGTGCCGCTTGCCATCGCCGCCGAATCGTCATCGCGGGGCGAGCGTCGTCGCATGAGCCCCTCGAATGAAACGACCGCGCACGTGCCGAAACCGTCCTCCGGAGCAGATCGTTTGTCCCGATGCACCGCGATACGTGCGGACCTATCATGAAATCGGCGCTCTGCCGAGCCTCAGGGAGGCGATCATGACGACTCGCTCCGAATTCCTCCGAATCCGGGCCGCTTCGCGCGGCGCTGCCCTGTCCGCATGCGCGGCCATGCTCGCGGCCTGCACGATCACGCTGCCGCCGCCGCATGGCGCGGTCGTCGTGCCGAGCGTGTCGTCGATGAGCGCGACCGAATACCGCGCGGCCATTGCACAACGCATCACCGACAGCAATTCGGATCGCATCCTGCACGGCACGCCGCAGGCGATGCTGCGCTCGCTCGTCGTCGTCGCGTTCACCGTCGATCGCAACGGGCGACTCGTGAAGTCGGCCGTCTATCGCAGCAACGGCGACGACGAGGCCGAAGGCATCGCGCTCGCTTCGCTGCGCCGCGCCGCGCCGTTGCCGCCGCCTCCCGTGAAGATGCTCGACGGGCGTGGCCAGGTCGACCTGATGGAAAGCTGGCTCTTCAACGACAACGGGCAGTTCCAGTTGCGCACGAAAGCGGCGCCGCAGGCGCAGACGCTCAACTGAACTCGCGCACGTACGCACGTACGCACGTACGCACGCGCGCTCCGCCGCGCTGTCGCACGCGGCGCGCGACGCCACGCGGCCGCGTCGCTATAATTTCCCGCATCCGCATTCGGCCACAAGGCCCGCTTGCGCGGCTCGCCTATCCGGCGGCCCGCGCAACGCATCGACGACACGCGGCCGCAACCGATGCGGCCGGCTCGCGGGCAAGCGACGGCCCGCTTGGGCGCAGCGTGCACGCTCGCATCGCCGCGCGCGAACCGCCGGCATGCGTCGCGTGCGGCGACACGCCCGACTCTCGATTCGAACAAAGGTGCAACGGCCGCCGACCGCGCGCAACGAGCGACGCGCGTCCTTGCGAGACCCGCGCCGCCACAACCGGAGACCCGCATGTCGGATACCCGTCTTTCCGCTTCCGCTTCCGCCGCCGCGCCGAGCGCCGCCGACACGACGAGCCACCGCCGCATCGTGTTCGCGAGCTTCATCGGCACGGCGATCGAGTTCTACGATTTCTACGTGTACGCAACGGCCGCCGCGCTCGTGATCGGCCCCGTGTTCTTCCCGCACGGCTCGGCCACCGCCCAGGCGCTGTCCGCGTTCGTCACGTTCGGCATCGCGTTCATCGCGCGGCCGATCGGCTCGTTCCTGTTCGGCCATTTCGGCGACCGGATCGGCCGCAAATCGACGCTCGTCGCGTCGCTGCTCGTGATGGGCGTGTCGACGACCGCGATCGGCTTCGTGCCCGGCTACGACGCGATCGGCGCGCTTGCGCCGGTGCTGCTCTGCGTGCTGCGGTTCGGCCAGGGCATCGGCCTCGGCGGCGAATGGGGCGGCGCAGCGCTCCTCGCGACCGAGCACGCGCCCGCCGGCAAGCGCGGCTGGTTCGGGATGTTCCCGCAGCTCGGCCCGTCGATCGGCTTTCTCGCGTCGAACGGCCTGTTCTTCGCGCTCGCGCTCACGCTGTCCGACGCGCAGTTTCGCTCGTGGGGCTGGCGCATTCCGTTTCTCGTGAGCGCGGCGCTCGTCGCGGTCGGCCTGTACGTGCGCCTGAAGATCGCCGAGACGCCCGCGTTCCAGGCCGCGCTCAACCGGCACGAGCGTGTGCGCATGCCGGTCGCGACGCTCATTGCGCACCATTGGCGGCCGACGCTGCTCGGCGCGCTCGCGATGGTCGTCTGCTACACGCTGTTCTACATCTCGACGGTGTTCTCGCTGTCGTACGGCGTGTCGACGCTGCATTTCTCGCGCCAGAGCTTCCTTGGCCTGCTGTGCTTCGCGGTGCTGTTCATGGCGCTCGCGACGCCGCTCGCCGCCGCAGCCGCCGATCGCTTCGGCCGCAAGCCGGTGCTGATCGCGGGCGCGATCGCCGCGCTGCTGTCGGGCTTCACGATGGCGCCCCTCCTCGGCAGCGGCTCGACGGCGCTCGTCGCGCTGTTCCTGACGATCGAGCTGTTCCTGATGGGCGTGACGTTCGCACCGATGGGCGCGCTGCTGCCGGAACTGTTTCCGACCCACGTCCGCTATACGGGCGCGGGCGTCGCGTACAACCTCGGCGGCATTCTCGGCGCGTCGATCGCGCCTTACATCGCGCAGTTGCTCGCCGCGCGCGGCGGGCTTGCGTGGGTCGGCGGATACGTGTCGGTGGCCGCGGCGATCAGCCTCGTCGGCGTGCTGCTGATGCGCGAGACGCGCGACGCGAAGCTGACGTGAACCGGGCGGCGCGAACGCACTGACTCGAGCAGGCGCGCGACCGCCGACGCGCTCCGGGCCGCCCGATCCCGCCTGAAAAGCGGCCGCCGGCCGGGGTTACGGCGCGCATCGTCCTGTCTATACTCGATGCACGGGCGCCTGCCGCGCGGCGGGCGCGCGTCACGCTTTCGGCATCAGCCGACAGGAGCCGTCACGATGGACCTGATCCGCCTGCAGAACTCCGATCTCGTATTGAGCCTTGCGCTGTCGCTCGGCGGCGCGCTGCTGCTGGCGATGCGCTTCAGGCCGAAAAGCTGGCTCGGCATCGCGGTCGAAGCGCTCGCGGCGAACCTCGCGGCCATTGCGGCCGTGATCGCGTTCGAATTATTGCTGTCCTGAGCGCGCCAGCGCCCGGCCCGCCGCCGGCGCACGCTCACATCGCGGCGACGCGCCGCGGCTGCTCGACGATGCCCATCGGATAGACGCGCTCGATCGCGCCGAGCACGTCGTCCACGCTCGGCGGCGCGCCCTCGTCGCCGATCGACAACGAGTGCGGCGCACCGCTCACGCCCAGATGCTGACGCGACGTCGCACGGAAGATCATGACGGTCGGCTTCTCGAGCGCATGCGCCATGTGCACGAAACCGGTATCGACTCCGACCACGAGCGTCGCGCGGTCGATCTTGCGCGCGACGTCGGCGAGCGTCAGCTTGGGCAGCACGACCGCGCCCGGCGCGCGCGCCGCGATCCGCTGCGCCTCTTCCCGCTCGTGCTCGCTGCCCCACGGCAGCAGCACATGCAGCCCGCGCGCGCGCATCTCGCACGCAACCGCACTCCAGTGATCGGTCGGCCAGCGCTTGTCGTCGTTCGACGTCGCATGAAAAAACAGCGCGTACGGCCCGGCCGGCTCCGCGAGCGCGGCGAGCGGCGCCGTATGCGGCTCGCGCGACTCCGGCGGCACATCGAGCAGATAGTCGGCGCGGCCTTGCGGCTCGTAGCCGAGCGCCTCGCCCGCGCTCACGCGCATGCCGTGCCACGCGTCGCAGGCGGGACGCGGACCGAAGCGGCCGTTGTACGCGAACATCGCGCCGAGTTCCCCGAGATCCTGGTTCCGGTAGCCGTAGCGCCGCCGCGCGCGGGCGAGAAATGAAATGATCGCACTCTTGTAGACACCGTGAAGATCGATCACCGCATCGTAGCGATACGCGCGCAACTCGCCGATCGAAGCCGCGATCGCCTTCAGGTCGGCCCGGCTGCGCGCTTTTTTGAAGCGGCGCAACGGCGCGCACAGCACACGGCTCACGCCGGTGTTCCAGCGCACGACGTCGGCGCACGACTCGTCGACGGCCCAATCCACCTGCACGCCCGGGAACGCGCGGTGGAGATCCGCGACGACGGGCAACGTCTGCACGACATCGCCCAGCGACGTGACCTTCACAATGAGAATACGTTTCATTTTTATGTGGATGTACCCAACCCAACTCGGTAGTTGGGCATTCTAAATAGACAGAACGTCACAAACACCACAAATTGCGAAGAATTTACATTTGCCCCGACCCCGGGATCGTGGTAGTCGGGCGTCTATAATGGCACTCTTTTGCGCGTCAACTCCCATGCAACGCACCCGCCTGTTCCCGACCCTCACGCGCCGCACGCAGCGCATCTGGCGCCAATACGGCGTGTTCTGGCTCGGCGCGATCGCGGTCGGCCTCACGGCCGTCACGTACGCACGGCTCATCGACTGGGGTTACGAAGCGTTCCGCTCGCTCGAGCGCGGCCGCCCGTGGTTGCCGTTCGTGCTGACGCCCGCGGTCGCCGCGCTGTCCGTGTGGCTCACGCGCCGCTTCTTTCGCGGCGCGGAAGGCAGCGGCATTCCGCAGGTGATCGCGACGCTGCACGCGCAGCCGAGCGCGTTCGGCTCGCGGCTGCTGACGCTGCGCATCCTGTTCGGCAAGATCCTGATCTCGTTGCTCGGCATCATCGGCGGCTTCACGATCGGCCGTGAAGGGCCGACCGTGCAGATCGGCGCGTCGCTGATGTTCAACCTGCGCCGCTTCTACCCGCGCTCGAACGCGCTGATCGAACGCCAGCTCGTGCTCGCGGGCGCGGCGGCCGGCTTGTCCGCAGCGTTCAACACGCCGCTCGCGGGCGTCGTGTTCGCGATCGAGGAACTGAGCCGCAGCTTCTCGGCGCGCGCGAGCGGCGTGCTGATCACCGCGATCATCATCGCCGGCGTGATCGCGCTCGGCATGAACGGCAACTACACGTACTTCGGCACGATCGAGATCGGCCAGCACTTTCCGAAAATGCTCGCGGCCGCCGTGTTGCTGACGGCGCTCGTCACGGGCATCGCAGGCGGGCTGTTCGGCTGGCTGCTGCTGCACACGGGCCGCTGGCTGCCGGCGCGGCTCCTCACGCTCTACCGCGAGCGGCCGATCGTGTTCGCAGTGGCGTGCGGTCTCGCGATCGCCGCCGTCGGCGCCGTGTCCGGCGGCACGACGTTCGGCAGCGGCTATGCGGAGGCGCGCGGGCTCCTCGACGGCCGCGAACAGTTGTCCGTGCTGTATCCGTTCCTGAAAATGATCTCGATGGTCGCGTCGTATCTGCCCGGGATTCCGGGCGGGATCTTCGCGCCGTCGCTGTCGATCGGCGCAGGCTTCGGCAATCTGCTGCACTTCGTGTTCAGCGGCATGCATCTGCCGATGCTGATCGCGCTCGCCATGGTCGGCTATCTTGCGGCCGTCACGCAATCGCCGATCACGTCGTTCGTGATCGTGATGGAGATGATCAACGGCCACGCGCTCGTGATCTCGCTGATGGCGACCGCGCTGATCGCGAGCCGCGTATCGCGCTTGTTCGTGCCGCCGCTCTACGAAACGCTCGCCGAACGCTATCTGAAGCCGCCGCAGCCGAAGCACGCGGCGGCGGCCGCGACCGGCGCGGCTCCGTCGCACGCCGGCATCGCGGCGGTCAAGATGCCGGAAGACGCCGAATCGGCGCCCGCCGATCCGCTCGACACGCTACGCGACGAGGCAACGAACGACGCGCAGGCAAACGCTACGAGCGCCGCCGGCGGCAATATCGACGCCCGCGCGGCGGTGCGCGCCGCCGATGCGCCGACGCCCGGCGGCGATGCCGCACACGCGGCCGCGCAGCCCCACGCCGGCGCGGCACCGACACCCGTCGAGGCCGGCGAGCCGAATGCGTGCGCGGCCGGCCCGGCGTCGCAATCGGGCGACACCGCACATCGCGAGCCGCCGCATCGTCCCGCTCAATAGATGACGACGGACGCCGGCCGGTAATACACCGGCCGCGCCGGCACGACGACGCAGCCGGCCAGCGTCAGCGCGACGAGCGCGAGGGCGAACAGGGTTCGTTTCATCGCTCGCGCCTCCTCAAGCCCAGTGGCCGCGAACCCAGACCCAGCCCGGGCCGCGCTGCGACCAGTGGCCCGGCGCCCAGTGCATGCCGACGCGCTCGACCTCCCAATGCCCAGCGATCCACACATAGCGGCCGTGCTCCCAGCGCCAGTGGCCGCGATCCCACACGTAGCCGGCGCGCGCCTCGGGCACGACCTCGTAGCGCACGGGCGGCGGCGCGCTCGGCGCGACGACGACGACTTCGCGCAGCGCAGGCTCGACGACGACACCAGGCGCCGCCCGCGCGACGACGATTTCGCCGGCGTTCGCGGCAAGCGGCGCGGCGACCGCGCATACGCCCGCGCCCGCGACGACGAACGGCAGCACGACACGATGAAGAGAAAAAGACATCACAACCTCCATGAACGATTGAACACGCGATGAGAGCGTATCCATTCAATGCTCAGGAGGGCGCAACGGCGGACAGGCGCTGCATTACCGGAGGACCGAAAGTGCAACGAGACGTAAAGGCGCGCGCGGCGGCGACGCGCCGCGCGCAATGAGGCGGAAAACGCGTCAGGCTTGCGGAATCTCGATCTTCACCTCGAGCACTTCCAGATCGTCCTGGCGCTCGAGGCTCACGCGGATGTCATCGTTCGAAATCTTCACGTACTTCGAAATGACCGCGACGAGTTCCTTTTGCAACGCGGGCAGATAATCGGCGGGCGGGCGGCCGCCCACGCGCTCGTGCGCGATGATGAGTTGCAGGCGCTCCTTCGCGACGGCCGCGGACTTCTTTTTCTCACCAAGCAGAAACGACAGAATCGACATGACGCGCCTCCGTTACTTGGAGCCGAAGAGGCGCTGCAGCAGGCCCGGCTTCTGATAATCGGTGAAACGCAGCGGCTTGTCCTCGCCGAGGAAGCGCGCGACGATGTCCTTGTACGCTTCCGCGACGTCGGTGCCGTCGAGATGGACGGCGGGCAGGCCCTGGTTCGACGCGTGCAGCACGGCCTCGGACTCCGGCACGACGCCGATCAGCTTGATGCGCAGGATCTCGCTGATGTCGTCGAGCGACAGCATCTCGCCTTCGGTCACGCGTTTCGGGTTGTAGCGGGTGATGAGCAGGTGCTCCTTGATCGGCTCCTTGCCTTCCGTCGCGCGCTTCGTCTTCGACGACAGGATGCCGAGAATGCGGTCCGAGTCGCGCACCGACGACACTTCCGGGTTCGTCACGACGAGCGCCTCATCCGCGAAGTACATCGCGTGCAGCGCGCCCGACTCGATGCCCGCGGGCGAATCGCAGACGATGAACTCGAAATCCATCCCGATCAGATCGTTGATGACCTTCTCGACGCCCTCGCGCGTCAGCGCTTCCTTGTCGCGCGTTTGCGACGCGGGCAGGATGTACAGGTTCTCGCACTTCTTGTCCTTGATGAGCGCCTGGTTCAGGTTCGCTTCGCCCTGGATCACGTTGACGAGGTCGTACACGACGCGGCGCTCGCAGCCCATGATGAGGTCGAGATTGCGCAAGCCGACGTCGAAGTCGATCACGGCCGTCTTGTGGCCGCGCAGCGCGAGACCGGAAGCGAAGCTCGCGCTCGTCGTCGTCTTGCCCACGCCGCCCTTGCCCGAAGTCACCACGATGATTTTTGCCATTTACCTACCCTGTGTTCGTCAATGAGGATCGACCGACCCGTTTGTTGCGCCACGCGTGTCACGTGAGGCGCAGCGGTTCGATCATCAGTTTTTCCTGTTCCAACCGGATCTGCACCGACTTGCCGAGCACGTCGGCCGGCAGCGGGTTCTCGGTGGTCCGATAGATACCCGCGATCGAGATCAGCTCCGGCTCGAGACACGTGCAGAAGATGCGCGCGTCGTGATTGCCGTGCACGCCCGCGAGCGCGCGGCCGCGCAACGGCGCGTAGATGTGGATGTTGCCTTCCGCGATGACCTCGGCGCCGTAACTGACCGGGCCGAGCACCACGAGATCTCCCTTCGCGTAAATCTGTTGTCCTGAGCGCAGCGGCTTGTCGATGACGAGCGTCGCCGACTGCGCCGCGACAACAGGTGCGGCGGCCACGGCCGGCGGCGCAACCGCATCGGCGCCGGACGGTCCGGCCTGCGCAAAGAGCGCGGCTTGCCCGGCGGCCGGCACGCGCGGCTCCTCCGGCTGCGCAGGCGCGTCATCCGCCGCCTTGGGCGACGGCGCGCGCCGGTCGCGCGCCTCGAGAAGCGGCAAGCCTGCGCCCGCCGCCCATGCGTGCTGCTCCGGTTGCGCGACGACGCCGATCGCACGCATCCGCACGTCGCTCAGCATCCCACGGATATCGTCGAGCGGGACGCGCTCGTTATCCGCGAGCCGACGCACGTCGATCGCGACGACATCGTCCGCAAAGAATTCGGGGGTCGCTTCGAAACGCTTGACCAACTCGGCGCGCAACGCATCGAGATCGGCGGTTTTCACGATGAACAGCAACGTGTCGACCGAACCGCTGCGCAGTTCGAAGAATGGCGATTTTTTAAGCGACATGGACGTTCTGCAAAAAAATTTTGCGTATTTTACAGGCGTCCACGCCCGGGGCCATCATTTTCGGGCGCGCGCGCGACGGTCCGCCCGCCCGCGTGCGCCCGTCCGGGCGCGACAAGGAAGGTCCGGGACCGGTCCGCACGCCGCTTACGCGTGCTCGCGCCAGACGAACAGCGATTTCATCGCACCCGGCACGCGGGTGATCGGCGCGCGCTCGCCGGTGTCGGCAAAGCCGACGTGCTCGTAGAAGCGGATCGCGCTGCGGTTCTGATCGGCGATCCATGCGTAGATCTCGACAGCGCCGCGCGTGGCGAGCCACGCGCGCGCCGTGTTAACGAGCAGCACGCCGCCGCGCAGATGACGGACCGCATGCGCGACCCACAGCTCGCTCACGAACGCGCGGCGCGCGGGCGTGCCGTCGAAATACGCGCCGATCATGCCGGCCGGATGGCCTTCGGTGTACAGCACGAACGTGGTCGATTCGTCGGACGTCGCGCGCTGCTGCGCGATCGCGGCCGCTCTCGCGGCGTCGACGGCCAGCTCGGCTTCCGGCGTCTCGCCGCTCGCATAGGGCTCGCGCAGCGAGGCGGCGCGCAGTTCGCGATACACGCCGCCCTGATCCGCGGCAATACGACGAACAGTCAAGGTCGAACTCATGCAGGCACAGCCCCCTTCGGACAGCAAGCCGTTAGCTTCAACCGAAAGCGGGGCATGAGTCAAATCGTAATTTTCGAACGGCTGCGAAATGTCGTCGATAAGCGCGATAACGAGCGCAATTTCGCGCTTATGCGGCAGCGCAGCAATGTGCGGCGAATCGGTCGACGGGACGTGTCGCGCGAAAACGGGCATCAACGTCGCATCAACGTCATTGGTTCGATCAGCCGACGCGGTCGCCTCGCACGTCGTGCGCGCATGGCTCCGATTGGTCGCGCCGTTCAGTTCTTATGCAGTCCGTTCGATCGGAGCGAATCGGGAAAACCTGCGCGCGCATCGGCGGCGGTTTTACCCTCCTGCCCCGGCCCGAGCCGCGTCTTTCGACATCGATCGAGCGGTCGAACGCGCCCACCCGCGCACCTCGGTTCATTCGCCTCGGTCACGGTGCTCCCGCATCTCCCATCGCCCAATACCTTCATCGAGGCGCACTCCGCACCGCCGAAAAAATCTCACGCCGATCCAAGGATCAGATCATCCCAATAATCGATCCCCTCGATCAATATGCCGCCGCCTCGTTGGCGCAGGCATATCTGTCCGACAACGATTACCGAAACGCCCTCCCGATGCGCCGGCGACGCACGACGATCTCCACTCGGATCTCGTGTCTGCTCGACATGCACACATGCCGACGACGAACATCAACGTTCCGTCGCGTCTTAAACTTCAAAGATTCGAGACGATTTTTCAGATTCCGGCATTGAGTCGAACTATAAACGGCAGTGGCATCGGTCCAATTTCGCAACCCCTTGCTCAATGGCCGGCATGGCTACCCAATCTGGGTGTTTAGTCTCGGATCGATTAATTTATTATTGTTTGCGGTCAATCTGCTATTACCCGCGCACTTCGATTGACCCAATCCTTTAACGAAGTTCAGAAAGAGAAATTTCGTTATGGGAATCCGACTAAAACAGCCTGATAGAACGAGGTGGAATCATAGCGATAAGCTTCAAAAACAGCGCATCGAACACGGTTGAAGTGTCGATCAATCACTGGGGAACGGACGGAGACACCAATCCGTTCAAGATGGCGCCCGGAGCCAGCGATTCCTGGAATTGCACCGACCTTCGCGGCTACGTCATGTATGTGCAGTTGGGCGGGTCGGCGACGCCGTACTATGTGCTGAGTACCAGCAATATCGTGATCTACGACGACAAGGTGACGGATAGCGGGCAAACGCTCCTTCCGGCAAACCAGCGTTTTGGCTGAGCGCGCGACAAGAAACCGGTCACATTGGCCTCTCAACGGCACCAGGGCGCCGATTGGCGCGACGCGCGGAACAAGCCGAGGCATCATCGACATTGACAGCTCACGGCGCTGCAACCACATTGCCCGATCGGAACGGACTGTTGATGCGCCGCTCAGCCACGATTCTCATGACGCAATAGAAAAACCCCCGCAAGCTGTTCGGCGTTGCGGGGGTTTCCTGTGTATCTGGCGGAAAGGGTGGGATTCGAACCCACGATACGGTATAACCGTATACCGGATTTCGAGTCCGGCGCATTCGACCTCTCTGCCACCTTTCCTTTTTCACTCACCGGCAGGTCGTCCCGGCGAAGCGAAGATTATAGAACAACCTTCCGCAAACTTCCAAGTATTTTCTTCAAATATTTTCGAAGCCGCCCGGAAGGCCGTTCAGGCCGCGCTCGAAGGCGCGGCGATCCGCTCGACGCCGCCCATGTAAGGCCGCAACGCGACGGGCACCGTCACCGAGCCGTCGGCGTTCTGGTAGTTCTCCAGCACCGCGACGAGCGTGCGGCCGACCGCGAGGCCCGAGCCGTTCAGCGTATGCACGAGCTCGGGCTTGCCCTGCGCGTTGCGGAACCGCGCCTGCATGCGGCGCGCCTGGAACGATTCGGTATTCGAGCAGCTCGAGATCTCGCGATACGTGTTCTGCGCGGGCAGCCACACCTCGAGGTCGAACGTCTTCGCCGCCGAGAAACCCATGTCGCCCGTGCATAGCGCGACCACGCGGTACGGCAGTTCGAGCGTCTGCAGGATCGCCTCCGCGTGGCCGACCATCTCGTCGAGCGCCGCGTACGATGCTTCCGGCGCGACGATCTGCACCATCTCGACCTTGTCGAACTGGTGCTGGCGGATCATCCCGCGCGTGTCGCGGCCGTACGAGCCCGCCTCCGAGCGGAAGCACGGCGAATGCGCGGTCAGCTTGATCGGCAGCGCGGACGCGTCGACGATCGAATCGCGCACGGTGTTCGTCAGCGAGATCTCCGAGGTCGAGATCAGGTATTGCGTGACCGTGTTCTCCGCGCCGCCCTTCTCGACGCGGAACATGTCCTCCGCGAACTTCGGCAACTGGCCCGTGCCGTACAGCACGTCCGGATTCACGATGTAAGGCGTGTACGTCTCGCTGTAGCCGTGCTGCTGCGTGTGCGTGTCCAGCATGAACTGCGCGAGCGCGCGATGCAGGCGCGCGATCGGCCCGCGCAGCACCGTGAAGCGCGCGCCGGAGAGCTTCGCGCCCGTCTCGAAATCGAGGCCGAGCGGCGTGCCCACATCGACGTGGTCCTTCACGTCGAAATCGAACTGGCGCGGCGCGCCCCAGCGGCGCACTTCGACGTTCTCCGTCTCGTCGCGGCCGACGGGCACGCTCTCGTGCGGCACGTTCGGCATCTCCAGCATCAGCTCGGACAGGCGCGCCTGAATCTCGTCGAGCTTCACCGCCGAGGCCTTCATCTCGTCGCCGATGCCGCCCACCTCGGCCATCACCGCCGACGTGTCCTCGCCCCGCCCCTTCATCGCGCCGATCTGCTTCGACAGGCTGTTGCGGCGCGCCTGCAGTTCTTCCGTGCGTGTCTGGATCGCCCGGCGTTCCGCTTCGAGCGCGGAAAACGCGGCGACGTCGAGGGTGTAGCCGCGATCGGCGAGGCGTTTCGCGACGCCGTCGAGGTCTTTGCGCAGCAACTGGATGTCGAGCATGGGAGGACAGGAAAATCGTTGTGTAAGGGGGGAATTCTAACGCACCGCGCGCCCGCTACGGCGTCGGCCAAACGGCCGGTGTCGCAAACCGGCCGTCCGTGGCAGTATCGCGTTGCCGGCATGCGCGCCGGTCGACATCCGCATCACTGGAGAATCGATGGCCATCGAATTGGACAAGGACGTGCGCGAGCGCGCCATCGCGTCGCTGCAACGCTATTTCACCGAAAACCTGGAAGAGCCGATCGGCAATATCCAGGCCGGCGCGCTGCTGCATTTCTTCGTCGAGGAAATCGGGCCCGCGATCTACAACCTCGCGGTCGCCGACGCGCAGTCGAGCCTGCACACGCGCGTCGCCGAACTCGACATCGATTGCCATCAGGAGCCGTTCGGCTACTGGAAGCAGCAGCCGGCGCGCAAACGCTGAACCGACGGACGGCGACGCCCGCCCCCCCGCGTCGGCGCCGCTAGTCGTTCTTGCCCGCTTCGCGGTCGAGCTCGCGCAACCAGGCGAGCTTGTCCGCGATCTTCGTCTCGAGCCCGCGCGGCACCGGCTTGTACCAGCGCGGCTCGCCCATGCCGTCCGGCAAGTACGTCTCGCCCGCCGCGTATGCGTTCGGCTCGTCGTGCGCGTAGCGGTACGCGTGGCCGTAGCCGAGTTCCTTCATCAGTTTCGTCGGCGCGTTGCGCAGATGCACCGGCACCTCGCGCGACTTGTCCTGCCGCACGAACGCCATCGCCTCGTTGTACGCGTTGTAGCCGGCGTTGCTTTTCGCCGCGCACGCGAGGTAGAGCACCGCCTGCGCGAGCGCGAGCTCGCCCTCCGGCGAGCCGAGCCGCTCGTAGGTCTGCGCCGCATCGTTCGCGATCTGCATCGCGCGCGGATCGGCCAGGCCGATGTCCTCCCACGCCATCCGCACGACGCGCCGCGCGAGGTACTTCGGGTCCGCGCCGCCGTCGAGCATCCGGCACAGCCAGTACAGCGCGCCGTCCGGGCTCGATCCGCGCACCGACTTGTGCAGCGCGGAGATCTGGTCATAGAAGTTGTCGCCGCCCTTGTCGAAGCGGCGCGCGTTCATCGTCATCGCGCTCTCGACGAACGCCGCGTCGATCGTCGTCACGCCCGCGGACGAAGCCGCCGTCTGGGCCTGCTCGAGCAGGTTCAGAAAGCGCCGCGCATCGCCGTCCGCGTAGCCGACGAGCGTGTCGACCGCCTTGTCGTCGAACGCGAGCCCGTCGAGCGCCGTGTCCTGCGCGCGCTTGAGCAGTTGGCGCAGCTCGTCTTCCGTCAGCGACTTCAGCACATACACCTGCGCGCGCGACAGCAGCGCCGAATTCACCTCGAAGCTCGGGTTCTCGGTCGTCGCGCCGATGAACGTGACGAGCCCCGATTCGACGAACGGCAGCAGCGCGTCCTGCTGCGCCTTGTTGAAACGATGGATTTCGTCGACGAACAGGATCGTGTGGCGGCCGGTGCGGTTCAGCGTGTCGCGCGCCTGCTCCATCGCCTCGCGGATGTCCTTCACGCCGCCCAGCACCGCCGACAGCGCGATGAACTCGCAATCGAACGCGAGCGCGGTCAGGCGCGCGAGCGTCGTCTTGCCGACGCCGGGCGGCCCCCAGAGAATCATCGAATGCGGCTTGCCCGATTCGAACGCGAGCTTGAGCGGCTTGCCTTCGCCGAGAAGATGCGTCTGCCCGATCACGTCGGCGAGCGTCTTCGGGCGCAGCGCCTCGGCGAGCGGCCGGCGCGGTTCGACTGCAAACAGGTCGGACATGGACCTTGGCTCCCACGAAAAAAGCGATGGCGGCGCGCATTCGCCGCCCGACCGGACATTATGACAGCCGCGCGGCGCAACGCCACGGCGGCCCGAACCGCGGCGCGGCGGCCGGCGCCTGCGGCCTCCCTCACGGCGCAACGCGACTCGGGCGCGCCGAAACGAACCGGGCCCGCCATCGCTGGCGGGCCCGGTCGCGGATCGAAGCGCCCGGCGGCGCTCAGCCGGTGACGACGTCGGCGCCCTTCGGCACGACGAACTTGAACTGATCGGCCTTGAGCGGCGGATTCGTCTGAATGTTCGTGAACGTGAGGAGCGTCACGTTGCCGAACACGTCGTGCAGTTCCATCGCGGCGAGCATGCCGTTCCTGAAACCGATGCCGATCCGCTGGAACTGCGTGTCCTGCGCCTTCGGCACCATCTCGAGCCAGTCGATTCCGCCCTTCTCGCCCGCATCGCGCAGCGTGTAGTTCTTGTCGATGTCGTTGCTGCCGAACAGGATCGCGGCCGGGCTCGCGCCGAGCGCGCCCGCGAGCTTGCGCTCGGTGACCTGGTTCAGATCCTTGTCGTACACATAGAGCTTGTCGCCGTCGGCCTGCAACACCTGCTGGTAAGGCTTCTGATACGTCCAGATGAACTTGCCGGGCCGCGAGAACACGAAGCTGCCGCTCGAGTTGTCGGTGGGCTTCACGGTCGGCACCGCGCCGCTCGCCGCCTTCGACGGCGCCTTGACGATCTGCTGCGTGAAATCGCCCTTCGCCGCATGAACCTTCGCGACGAACGCCTTCAGTTGCTCGGTGCCGCCCGCGCATGCGTGCGACGCGACGAGCGCGAGCGCGGCGCCCGCGAGCGCGGCGCGCAGCGTGCGCGCGAACCCGCGCTTGGGCGCGGAACCCGAACCGGTATGAACTGCCAACGACTGATGCTGCATGCTGTGGTTTTCTCCGTAGACGGCCGGCGCGCGTTCGACTGGCGCGCCGGCGCGGATTCACTGCGCGAATTTCACTCGGCGTCGCGCGCGGGCGTGAGGATTTCGCGGTTCCCGCTCGACGACATCGCCGACACGAGCCCCGACTGCTCCATCTGCTCGAGCAGCCGCGCCGCGCGGTTGTAGCCGATCCGCAGGTGGCGCTGCACGAGCGAGATCGACGCGCGCCGGTTCTTGATGACGATCTCGACCGCCTGGTCGTACAGCGGATCAGACTCGCCGTTCGCATCGCCCGTTCCCGCGGCCGAGCCTTCGTCGCCGTCGATCGTGCCGCCCTCGAGGAGGCCCTCGATGTAGTTCGGCTCGCCGTGCTCCTTCAGCTTCTCGACGACGCGGTGCACCTCGTCGTCCGACACGAACGCGCCGTGCACGCGCACCGGCAACCCGCTGCCGGGCGGCAGGTACAGCATGTCGCCCTGGCCGAGCAGCGATTCGGCGCCCATCTGGTCGAGGATCGTGCGCGAATCGATCTTCGACGACACCTGGAACGCGATCCGCGTCGGCACGTTCGCCTTGATGAGGCCCGTGATCACGTCGACCGACGGACGCTGCGTCGCGAGGATCAGGTGGATGCCGGCCGCGCGCGCCTTCTGCGCGATTCGCGCGATCAGCTCCTCGACCTTCTTGCCGACGACCATCATCAGATCGGCGAGCTCGTCGATCACGACGACGATGTTCGGCAGCCGGCCGAGCGGCTCGGGATCGTCCGGCGTCAGACTGAACGGATTCGGGATCTTCTCGTCGCGCTTCTTCGCGTCTTCGATCTTGTTGTTGTAGCCGGCGAGATTGCGCACGCCGAGCTTGCTCATCAGCTTGTAGCGGCGCTCCATCTCGGCGACGGTCCAGTTCAGCGCGTGGCCCGCCTGGCGCATGTCGGTGACGACCGGGCACAGCAGATGCGCGATGCCTTCGTAGACGCTCATTTCGAGCATCTTCGGATCGATCAGGATCAGGCGCACCTGCTCGGCGCTCGCCTTGTAGAGCAGCGACAGGATCATCGCGTTGATCCCGACCGACTTGCCCGAGCCCGTCGTGCCGGCCACGAGCAGGTGCGGCATCTTCGCGAGATCCGCGCACACCGGCTTGCCGCCGATGTCCTTGCCGAGGCCGAGCGTGAGCATCGACGGCGCGTCCGCGTAGACCTCGGAGCCGAGAATCTCGGACAGCCGCACCGTCTGGCGGCGCTGGTTCGGCAACTCGAGCGCCATGTAGTTCTTGCCGGGAATCGTCTCGACGACGCGGATCGACACGAGCGACAGCGAGCGCGCGAGATCCTTCGACAGATTGACGATCTGGCTGCCCTTCACGCCCGTCGCGGGCTCGATCTCGTAGCGCGTGACGACCGGGCCCGGATACGCGGCGACGACGCTCACCTCGACGCCGAAATCCTTCAGCTTCTTCTCGATCAGGCGCGACGTGAATTCGAGCGTGTCCGCGGAAATCGTCTCCTGCGACTGCGGCGCGGGGTCGAGCAGCGAGATCGCGGGCAGCGTCGAGTCGCCCGGCAGATCGGTGAAGAGCGGCTGCTGGCGCTCCTTCTCCGCGCGCTCGGATTTCGCGGGCGTGACGACGGGCGGCACGATCGTGACGGGCTCATGCTCTTCGATGCGCACGCGCTCCTCCTCGACCTTGCCCTCGCGCTTGACGGCCGCCGCCTCGCCGAGCTTGCGGTCGCGCTCGGCCTCGCGGCGCAGCTTCGCGAGCGTGAACGCGTTGATGATCGCGTCGCCGACGCGCTCGGCGACCGACAGCCACGAAAAGCGGAAATACAGCGACAGCCCGATCGCGAGCGCGATCAGCAGCGCGAGCGTGCCGCCCGTGAAGCCGAGCGCGTGCGACACGCCGCGCGCGACCGTCTCGCCGACGACGCCGCCCGGCGCGCGCGGCAGTTGCACTTTCAGCGACCACATCCGCAGCGCCTCGATGCCGTCGCTCGCGAGCAGCACGAGCGCGAACGCGAAGCCTTCGGCGAGCCAGCCGGCCGGCTTTTCCGGCTCGCCGGGCAGCGCGTCGTGCCGGGTGATGCGCCGATAGTTCGCGGCGACGCGCCGGCCGAGCAGCACGATGAGCCAATACGCAGAGAGGCCGAAGAGGAGCAGCATGATGTCGGCCGTCCATGCGCCGACCCGCCCCGCCCAGTTCGCGATGTGGTCGACCTGCGCGGCGTGCGTCCAGCTCGGGTCGCGCCGGCTGTAGCTCAGGAGCGCCATCAGCAGGAAGGCGAACAGCGCGACCTGGAGAATCCAGCGGATCTCGGTCAGTAGGCGCGACATCCGGTGCGGCAGCGCTTGGGCCTGAGCGGTGTAAGGTGCTTTTGCCATGAATCCGTCAAAAGGGGCGATGAGGCGGCCGCGTGCGGCAAAAAACCGCCGGCGGCCCGCCGATCGTTCGATCCGATCTATTGTAAACGCTGCGCCGCCGCGCCAAGTGTAAATGACGGTAACGCCCGGCCGGCCGGCACAGGGAATGTGCACGCGGCGCCACAGTTGCGCCGTGCGACGCTATCGCGCCGATTGAAAAGTCCATTCGGCGGCGCAGCAGGCAGCCCTTTATAATGCGAGCTTTGCACCCATCTGCGACGGCATCCCGCTCGCAACGGGCCGCCCGGCAGCGTCGTCCGCCCGGCCGGCCGCTTTTTACGGATCCTGCTCATGTCCACGCCCAAACACGCGAAAGTCCTGATTCTCGGCTCCGGCCCCGCCGGCTACACGGCGGCCGTCTACGCGGCCCGCGCGAACCTGTCGCCCCTCTTGATCACGGGCATCGCGCAAGGCGGCCAACTGATGACGACGACCGACGTCGAAAACTGGCCGGCCGATCCGAACGGCGTGCAGGGCCCCGAGCTGATGCAGCGCTTTCTCGCGCACGCGGAGCGCTTCAACACCGAGATCGTGTTCGACCACATTCATACGGCCAAGCTGCACGAGAAGCCGATCCGCCTCGTCGGCGACTCGGGCGAATACACGTGCGACTCGCTGATCATCGCGACGGGCGCGTCCGCGCAATACCTCGGCCTGCCGTCGGAAGAGGCGTTCATGGGCCGCGGCGTGTCGGCGTGCGCGACCTGCGACGGCTTCTTCTATCGCGGCCAGAACGTCGCGGTCGTCGGCGGCGGCAACACGGCCGTCGAGGAAGCGCTCTACCTGACGGGCATCGCGAAGAAGGTCACCGTGATCCATCGCCGCGACAAGTTCCGCGCGGAGCCGATCCTCGTCGATCGTCTCCTCGAGAAGGAAAAGGAAGGCACCGTCGAGATCAAGTGGGACCACGTGCTCGACGAGGTGACGGGCGACGATGCCGGCGTGTCGGGCGTGCGCATCAAGCACGTGACGACGGGCGCGACCGAGGACGTCGCGGTGCAGGGCCTGTTCATCGCGATCGGCCACAAGCCGAACACCGACATCTTCAAGGGCCAGCTCGAGATGAAGGACGGCTACATCATCACGAACGGCGGCCTGTCGGGCAACGCGACGGGCACGAGCGTGCCGGGCGTGTTCGCGGCGGGCGACGTGCAGGACCACATCTATCGCCAGGCGATCACGAGCGCGGGCACGGGCTGCATGGCCGCGCTCGACGCGCAGCGCTATCTCGAAAGCCTGCACGACCACAAGTAAGCGGCGCGGCGGCGCGGCGCTACAATGACGACGCCGCGCACCGCCTGACGGGTTCGACACACCGCAGCCGCTGCGCATCGCGCAGCGGCTTTTTCATGCCCGCCGGCCCGAACCGCCGCACGCCGCGCCCGCCCCTCGGGGTATCCGATCGTATCGATTCATCATGGCGAAGAACCAGCCTCACCCGAGCGACCCCGCGAAGCGGCAAGCCGCCGCCCGCGCAGCCGAACCGGCGCCCGCGCCCGCGAGCCCGCCCCCCGCGCCCGCCGCGCTGCGCGGCCAGGGCCTCGCCGGGCTCGGCTCGCTGCGCGCCGCGCTCGCCGGCGAATCCGAGCGCCGCGCGCGCGAAGCGACGCAGGCGCAGCAGTCGGCCCGCCAGGCCTCGGCCGACGCCGACCTGTTCCGCCGCGAGATCGGCGAGATCAAGCCGCTCGCCGCGCCGCCGCGCGCCGCGAGCGGCCGCCTCGCGCCCGCGCCCGTGCCGAAGCACACGCGGCAGGACGAGGAGGCGGTGCTCTCCGAGACCTTGTCCGACGAATTCGATCCGGAAACGCTGCTCGATACCGACGAGACGCTGTACTACCACCGCCCCGGCGTGAGCCGCGACGTCGTGCGCAAGCTCAGAAGCGGCGCGTGGATCGTCCAGGCGCAACTCGACCTGCACGGAATGCGGCGCGACGAGGCGCGCGAGGCGCTCGCCGAATTCATCCGCGAATCGGGCAAGAAAGGCCTGCGCTGCCTGCGCGTGATTCACGGCAAGGGGCTCGGCTCGATCGGCAAGGAACCGGTGCTCAAGGGCAAGGTGCGCGCGTGGCTCGTGCAGAAGGACGAGGTGATCGCGTTCTGCCAGGCGCGCGGCCACGACGGCGGCGCGGGCGCCGTGCTCGTGCTGCTGCAGCCGTCCTAGACGAACGACGGCGACGGGAAGCCGCGTGCATCCGAGACTCACACTCGCGATCGCGGTCCTCGAGGCAATCGCGACGCTCGCGTTCGCGATCTCGGGTTTCGTCGAAGCGCGCAAGAACCGGCTCGATTCGGTCGGCATGTTCGTCGTCGCGCTCGCGACCGCGTTCGGTGGCGGCACGATGCGCGACGTGCTGCTCGAGCGGCGTCCGTTCTACTGGGTCGAGCACCAGGGCTACGTGATTGCGATCTTCGGCCTGTCGCTCGTCGCGCCGCTCGTGCTCCGGATGGCGTCGCGGCTTTCGGCCGAACGGCTGCTGCTCGCAGCCGATGCGATCGGCCTCGGGATCTTCAGCATCTCCGGCACGTCGATCGCGCTCGACGCGCAAATGCCGTGGTTCGTCGCCGCGATGATGGGCGTGACGACGGGCGTGTTCGGCGGAATCATCCGCGACGTGCTGTGCAACGACATCCCGCTGATCCTGCGCGACTCGCGACCGTACGCGACCTGCGCGTTCGCCGGCTGCTGGGTCTATCTGCTGCTCGTGTGGCTGCAATTCGATTCCGTCTACAGCGTGCTCGCGGCGACGGGTTTCATCCTCGTCACGCGGCTCGTCACGTACAAGCTCGACATCCGGCTGCCGCACTAGGCGCTGTTCACGCTCATGACGGGCTGGCGCGGGCTGCGCATCGCTCGCGACATGAAAAAGGGCGGCCCGCGCAAGCGCGGCCGCCCTTCTCTCTTTTCCTTCGTCGATTCCGCCATCGTCCGGATGGATCGCCCGAAGCATCCCGGTCGATCGCCGGCGCCCGTCGCCTCGTCGTGAACGGCGGCTGGGCGACGTCACGCATTCGCCCGCGCGCGCCACGCCGCGGTCCGGCATCGCCGGCCGCGCGGCATCGCGCGCAATCACGCGATCCGCGCCTCCGTCGACGGATCGAACAGCACCGCCTTCGACACGTCGAACAACAGCGACAGCTTCTGCTGCGGCTGCGGGTTCGCGGCCGGATGCACGCGGCTCACGATCCGCTTGCCGTTGACCTGCGCGAACACGTGCGTGTCGGGGCCCGTCGGCTCGGTCACGTCGACCGTCACGTCGACGGGCTGCAGGCGCGCGCCTTCGCCGCTGTGCGCGCTGCGCGCATCGGTGATCCGCTCCGGCCGCAGGCCGAGGATCACGTCGCGGCCGACGTGGCCGTTCATCCGCTTCGCGTCGAACGGCAGGTTCAGCACGCCGCGCATCGCGCCCGTATCGAGCTCGATGCCGACGCCGCTGCCCTGCTCGACGAGCTTGCCGTTGATGAAGTTCATCGGCGGCGCGCCGATGAAGCCCGCGACGAACAGGTTCGACGGCGAATCGTAGATGTCCTGCGGCGCGCCGAACTGCTGGACGACGCCGTCCTTCATCACCGCGATCCGGTCGCCGAGCGTCATCGCCTCGATCTGGTCGTGCGTCACGTAGACGATCGTCGTGCCGAGGCGCTGATGCAAGAGCTTGATCTCGGCGCGCATCTCGATGCGCAGCTTCGCGTCGAGGTTGGACAGCGGCTCGTCGAACAGGAAGAGCGCGGGGTCGCGCGCGAGCGCGCGGCCCATCGCGACGCGCTGACGCTGGCCGCCCGACAGCTGCCCCGGCTTGCGCTCGAGCAGGTGCTCGATCTGCAGCATCGCGGCGACGCGATCGACGATTTGCTTCTGCTCGCTCTTCGGCACCTTGCGGATGTTCAGGCCGAACGAGATGTTCTCGCGCACCGTCATCGACGGATAGAGCGCGTACGACTGGAACACCATCGCGATGTCGCGATCCTTCGGCGACAGATCGTTGACGACCTTGTCGCCGATCCGGATCTCGCCCTTCGTCACGGTCTCGAGGCCCGCGATCATGTTGAGCAGCGTCGATTTCCCGCAGCCCGAACCGCCGACGAGAATCAGGAACTGACCGTCCTCGATGTCGATGTCGACGCCCTTCAGGACGGGCACGCCGTTCGGGTAGGTCTTGTACACGTCACGGATGGAAAGGCTTGCCATGCTGTGAATCCTCTGTCTCATTGCGGCGCGCGTGCGCCGCGTCGTGTCTCGTATCGTTGCGCCGCGCGCGGCGCCTCGCGTATTCGCGTCGTGCGTGTGCCGACGTCACCCCTTGACCGCGCCCGCCGTGAGGCCGCGCACGAAGTAGCGGCCGGCGATCACGTAGACGAGCAGCGTCGGCAGCGCGGCGATGATCGCGCCCGCCATGTCGACGTTGTATTCCTTCACGCCCGTCGACGTGTTGACGAGGTTGTTCAGCGCGACCGTGATCGGCATCGAATCGACGCCCGAGAACACGATCCCGAACAGGAAGTCATTCCAGATCTGCGTGAACTGCCAGATCAGGCACACCATGAAGATCGGCAGCGACACCGGCAGCAGGATCTTCGTGAAGATCGTGAAGAAGCCCGCGCCGTCGATGCGCGCCGCCTTCACGAGCTCGGCCGGCACGCTCACGTAGAAGTTGCGGAAGAACATCGTCGTGAACGCGATGCCGTAGACGACGTGCACGAACACGAGGCCCGGAATCGTGTTGGCGAGCCCGAGCATCCCCTGCAGGCGCGCCATCGGCAGCAGGATCACCTGGAACGGAATGAAGCAGCCGACGAGCAGCATCGTGAACAGCGCATCCGCGCCGCGAAAGCGCCAGTGCGTGAGCACGTAGCCGTTGAACGCGCCGATCAGCGACGAGATCAGCACGGCCGGGATCACCATCTTGATCGAGTTGAAGAAGAACGGCTTCATCCCGTCGCAGCGCACGCCGGTGCATGCCTCGCCCCACGCCTTCACCCACGGCGCGATCGTCCAGCTCGACGGCGGCGTGAGCAGGTTGCCGGTGCGAAGCTGGTCGAGATCCTTGAACGACGTCGACAGCATTACGTAGATCGGGAACAGGAAGTACAGCGCGAACAGGATCAGCGCCGCGTAGATCACTGCCCGGCTGATCGTCATCTTAGGCTGCATTGCGGGTGCTCCTCGATTCCAGATACATCAGCGGCACGAGTACCGCCACCACGGTGGCGAGCATCATCACCGACGACGCCGCGCCAACGCCGAGTTGCCCCCGGTTGAACGAGAACGTATACATGAACATCGCGGGCAGCGACGACGACGTGCCGGGCCCGCCCGCCGTCAGCGCGACGACGAGGTCGAAGGTCTTGATCGTGATGTGGCAGAGAATCAGCAGCACCGAGAAGAACACCGGGCGCATGCTCGGGATCACGATCTTGCGGTAGATCGTCGGCAACGTCGCGCCGTCAACCTGCGCGGCCTTGAAGATCTCGCTGTCGACGCCGCGCAGGCCGGCGAGGAAGAGCGCCATCACGAAGCCCGTCGATTGCCAGACGGCCGCGATCACCACGCAGAAGATCGCCTTGTCCGGATCGTCGAGCCAGCCGAACGAGAAGCTCGTGAACCCCCAGTCGTGCATCACTTTCTCGAGGCCGAGGCCCGGATTCAGGATCCACTGCCATGCGGTGCCCGTGACGATGAACGACAGCGCCATCGGATACAGGAACACCGCGCGCAGCGCGCCTTCGTTGCGAATCTTCTGGTCGAGCAGGATCGCGAGGAAGAGGCCCAGCACGACGCAGATCACGATGAACGGCAGGCCGAACCAGCCGAGGTTCGCGGCCGACGTCCACCAGACGTCGTTCTGGAACAGGTCGGAATAGCGGCCGAAGCCGTCGAAGTCGTAGTTCGGCAACAGCCGCGAATTCGTCAGCGACAGATAGCCGGTGACGGCGATGAAGCCGTAGATGAAGATCAAGGCGATCGCGACGCTCGGCGCGAGCACCAGTTTCGGAATCCAGCGGTCGGCGAACGCCGACAGCGGCGATGTGCGGTGCGCGGCAGCCGCGCTGGTTCCGTTTCCGCTAAGAGGGGCAGCCACGTGTTTCGACTCCTGGAACGAGGTCGCCGCGCGCGGGCACGAAGCCGGCGCGGACGGCGGGTACGGCGCGGGCCGGCTCGCGGCCCGTTTGCAGCGCTTGCAGCACGAAGCGCCCGGCGCGCACGATGCGCGCATCCGGGCGCTCGCGCCGTGCGTTACTTCACCTTCGCGGCACGCGCGAGTGCGGCGACCGCGCTCTTCGCGTCCTGCTGCGAGTTCATGAACTTCGTCACGACGTCGGAAATCGCGCCCGCCGTCGCGTCGCCCTGCGCCATGCCGTGCGCGAGCGACGGCACGTAGCCGCCGGACTTGATCGCCGTCTGCTCGTCAGCGTAGGACTTCTTCGCGCAATCGTCGAACTTGTCCATCTTCACGCCGAGGCGCACCGGGATCGAACCCTTCAGCAGGCTGAACTGCTCCTGGAACGCGGGCGTCATGATCGTCTTCGCGAGCGCGATCTGGCCGGGCGTCGCCGCCTTCTGACCCTTCTGCTGGAAGAACACGAACGAATCGACGTTGAACGTGTACGCATTCGCCGTGCCCGGCACCGCCGCGCAGATGTAGTCCTTGCCCGGCTTCTTGCCGGCCGCCTCGAACTCGCCCTTCGCCCAGTCGCCCATGAACTGCATGCCGGCGCGGCCGTTGATGACCATCGCCGTTGCCAGGTTCCAGTCGCGGCCGTTGCGGCCCGAATCGAAGTAGCCTTGGATCTTGCGCACCGTGTTGAACACGTCGAGCATCTTGTCCGACGTGAGCGTCTTCTGGTCGAGATCGACGAGCGCCTTCTTGTAGAAGTCGGCGCCTTGCGACAGCACGACGTCTTCCCACAGCGTCAGGTCCTGCCACGGCTGGCCGCCCATCGCGACCGGCTGGATGCCCGCCGCCTTCAGCTTGTCGGCGATCTGGAAGAATTCAGGCCACGTCGCGGGCGGCTTCGCGCCGATCTTGTCGAGCGCGGCCTTGTTGATGTAGAGCCAGTTGACGCGGTGCACCGAGAACGGCGCCGCGACGGTGTTGCCCTTGTACTTGATGATCTTGTCGATCTCGGGCGGCAGGTTCTGCTTCCAGTCGCCCGCGGCGGCGTCGATGTTCACGAGCACGCCCTGGTCCGCCCACTCCTGGATGAGGGGCCCCTTGATCTGCGCGGCCGACGGCGCGTCGCCGCTGATGACCTTCGTCTTCAGCGCGGTCATCGCCGCCGCGCCCGCGCCGCCCGCGACCGCGAAGTCCTTCCAGACGTAGCCCTGCTTCTGCAGGTCGTCCTTCAGCGCGCCGACCGCCTTGGATTCGCCGCCCGACGTCCACCAGTGCAGCACCGTGACATTCTCTGCCGCTTGCGCCGCGGCAGCGCCGAACAACAGGCCTGCGGCGCCGAGCGCGCCCATGATCGCGCGAATTTTCATCAGTTATCTCCTCCAGATTTGGATCGATTCGTCAGGCTTTTTACCGCGCGGATGCGCGAAAGCCGGCTTTGCTACGGAACGACACGGGAAATCGAGCCGCGAACGACGCATGATCGATGCGTTCGGGCCGATGCCGGCCGCGGGCTCTTAGGAACTGAGTGACTCGAGATTCAACGACCGTCTCCTCTTTTGGGCTATCCGGTTCCGCCGCCGCACGGCTCGAACCCGGGGCAGCGACGCGCGCGAACATGCGCTTCATCAATGTCCGATAACATTTCCGCGTGCGGCGCATGCGCCGCACGGCCCGTTCGAAGAGCGCGCCTCTTCATGCCGTGCGCTTCTTTTCTTCGTCCAGGTGCTACCCCTTGCGGCGGATTGTAGTTAAACTACAATTCAGTGTCAAAAATATTTTTATCGCACTACGGCCCGCGTCGCGGGCATCCCCAAACGGCGGAGACACATGCATACCGATTCGAGCTTCACCTTCGTTCTCTTCGGCGGCACCGGCGATCTGTCGATGCGCAAGATCCTCCCCGCGCTCTTCGAAGCGCATCGCGCGAACATGCTGTCGGAAACCGGCAGGATCGTCGCCGTGGCCCGCCATGCGGCGGACCGCGACGGCTACCTGCAGTGGGTCGAAGAGCACGTGAAGCCGCATGCGGCGAAGGCGGCGGGCCGCGCGTTCGACGAAGCGGCCTGGCGAAGCTTTCTCGAGCGCATCGTCTACGTGAAGCTCGACCTCGGCCGCGCGGAAGATTACGCGCTGCTGCGCGACACGGTCGGCGGGCTCTCGGGCATCCGCGTGTTCTACCTGGCGACGGGCCCGTCGCTCTTCGTGCCGATCTGCAAGGCGCTCGCCGCCGTGGGCCTGAACGAGGGCGCGCGGATCGTGCTCGAGAAGCCGCTCGGCTACGATCTGCGCTCGTCGAACGCGATCAACGACGCGGTGGGCGAGATCTTCGCCGAAGATCAGATCTACCGGATCGACCACTATCTCGGCAAGGAGCCGGTGCAGAACCTGCTCGCGCTGCGCTTCGGCAATGCGCTGTTCGAGCCGCTGTGGCGCCGCGAATGGGTGGAGAGCATCCAGATCACGATCGCCGAGGAACTGGGCGTCGAGGCGCGCGGCGATTTCTACGACAATACCGGCGCGCTGCGCGACATGGTGCAGAACCACCTGCTGCAGTTGCTTTCGATCGTCGCGATGGAGCCGCCGCACTCGATGGATTCCGATTCGGTGCGCGACGAGAAGCTGCGCGTGCTGCGCGCGTTGAAGCCCGTCGATCCGCGCGACATCGGCAAGGTGGCGGTGCGCGGCCAATACCACGCGGGCGTGATCAAGGGCGCGCAGGTGCCCGCGTACGCGACCGAGCCCGGCGTGAAGGCGGACAGCCAGACCGAGACGTTCGTCGCGCTGAAGGTCGAGATCGAGAACTGGCGCTGGGCCGGCGTGCCGTTCTTCCTGCGCACCGGCAAGCGCCTCGCCGACCGCGTCGCGGAGATCGTCGTCAACTTCCGCCCGGTGCCGCACTCGGCGCTCGGGCCCACCGCGCTGCGCGCGGGCGCGAACCGCCTCGTGATCCGGCTGCAGCCGAACGAATCGATTCGCCTGTACTGCCTCGCGAAGCAGCCGGGCGAAGGGATGAATCTGGCGAGCGTGCACCTCGACCTCGCGTTCGACCAGTTCTTCAAGGAAGGCCAGATGGAGGCGTACCAGCGCCTGTTGCTCGACGTGATCAACGGCCGCCTCGCCCTCTTCGTGCGGCGCGACGAGCAGGAAGCCGCATGGCGCTGGGTCGAGCCGATCCTGAACGAATGGGCGCGCTCGACGAAGCCGCCGAAGCCGTACGCGGCCGGCACCTGGGGGCCCGCGGCCGCGAGCGCGATGCTCGCGCAGCACGGCACCTGCTGGCTCGAGGAAGAAAACTGATGCGACGCGGCGCGCGGGCGGCTTCGTCCGCGCGCCGGCCGGTGGTCCCCACCGAATTCAATCCATTCTATAAAGGCAGTCTGGAGGAGAAGTGATCGAGGTTCACGCTTTCGAAACCCCGCGCGCGCAAACCGAAGCGCTCGCGCAAGCGGTCGGCGAAGCGCTCGCGGCCACGCTCGCGCAACGCGCGCGCGCAACGCTCGCGGTGTCGGGCGGCACGAGCCCGCGGCCGTTCCTGCAAACGCTGTCGGGCGCCGCGCTCGACTGGCCGCGGATCGACGTGACGCTCGTCGACGACCGCTGGGTGTCCGACACCGACGACGCGAGCAATGCGAAGCTCGTGCGCGAGACGCTGCTGCGCAACGCGGCCGCGCACGCGCGCTTCGCGCCGCTCGTCGACATGCGCGAGTCGCTCGACGCGCAAATCGCCGCGCTCAACCAGAGCCCCGCGCACCCGCTGCCCGACGTCGCCGTGCTCGGCATGGGCGAGGACGGCCACACCGCGTCGATCTTCGCCGACGCGCCCGAATGGGATCACGCGATCGCGACGACCGAGCGCTTCGTCGGCGTCCATCCGGGCGCGGCGCCCCATGCGCGCGTGAGCCTGTCGCTCGGCGCGCTCAAGCGCATCGAGCGCCTGTTCCTGCTGATCGCGGGAAGCCGCAAGCGCGAGGTGCTCGAGGCGGCCGCGGCCGCGCCGCAGAAGAACGCGATTTCGCAACTGGCCAACGACAAGGGGACGAAGCTCGATGTCTACTGGTGCGCAAACTAAGGCCGCCGAGGCGAGCCAGCACGCGGACGGGCCGCGCCTATTGGCCGACGTCGGCGGCACGAACGCGCGCTTCGCGCTCGAGACGGGGCCTGGCGAGATCACGCAGATCCGCGTGTACCCCGGCGCCGAGTATCCGACGCTCACCGACGCGATCCGCAGGTATCTGAAAGACGTGAAGATCGGCCGCGTGAATCACGCGGCGATCGCGATCGCGAACCCCGTCGACGGCGATCAGGTCCGGATGACGAATCACAACTGGAGCTTCTCGATCGAGGCGACGCGCCGCGCGCTCGGCTTCGACACGCTGCTCGTCGTCAACGATTTCACCGCGCTCGCGATGGCGCTGCCCGGCCTGACCGACGCGCAGCGCGTGCAGATCGGCGCCGGCGCGCGCAGGCAAAACAGCGTGATCGGCCTGATGGGGCCGGGCACGGGGCTCGGCGTGTCGGGCCTCATCCCCGCCGACGACCGCTGGATCGCGCTCGGCAGCGAAGGCGGCCACGCGACGTTCGCGCCGATGGACGAGCGCGAGGATCTCGTGCTGCAGTACGCGCGCCGCAAGTATCCGCACGTGTCGTTCGAGCGCGTGTGCGCGGGCCCGGGCATGGAGATCATCTACCGCGCGCTCGCCGCGCGCGACAAGAAACGCATCGCCGCGAACGTCGTCACGGCCGACATCGTCGAGCGCGCGCACGCGGGCGATGCGCTCGCGCTCGAGGCGGTCGAGTGCTTCTGCGGAATTCTCGGCACGTTCGCGGGCAACCTCGCGGTGACGCTCGGCGCATTGGGCGGCATCTATATCGGCGGCGGCGTCGTGCCGAAGCTGGGCGAGCTCTTCATGCGCTCGCCGTTTCGCGCGCGCTTCGAGGCGAAGGGCCGCTTCGAGGCGTATCTCGCGAACATCCCGACCTACCTGATCACCGCCGAATATCCGGCGTTCCTCGGCGTGTCGGCGATCCTCGCCGAGCAGTTGTCGAACCGCACGGGCGGCGCGTCGTCGGCCGTGTTCGAGCGCATCCGCCAGATGCGCGACGCGTTGACGCCCGCCGAGCGGCGCGTCGCCGATCTCGCGCTCAACCACCCGCGCTCGATCATCAACGATCCGATCGTCGACATCGCGCGCAAGGCCGACGTGAGCCAGCCGACCGTGATCCGCTTCTGCCGCTCGCTCGGCTGCCAGGGGCTGTCGGACTTCAAGCTGAAGCTCGCCACAGGCTTGACGGGCACGATCCCGATGAGCCACAGCCAGGTGCATCTCGGCGATACGGCCACCGATTTCGGCGCGAAGGTGCTCGACAACACCGTGTCGGCGATCCTTCAGTTGCGCGAGCACCTGAACTTCGAGCACGTCGAGCAGGCGATCGACATCCTGAACAACGCGCGGCGCATCGAGTTCTATGGGCTCGGCAATTCGAACATCGTCGCGCAGGACGCGCATTACAAGTTCTTCCGCTTCGGGATTCCGACGATCGCGTACGGCGACCTGTACATGCAGGCCGCGTCGGCCGCGCTCCTCGGCAAGGGCGACGTGATCGTCGCGGTGTCGAAGTCCGGACGCGCGCCGGAGCTGCTGCGCGTGCTCGACGTCGCGATGCAGGCGGGCGCGAAGGTGATCGCGATCACGTCGAGCAACACGCCGCTCGCCAAGCGCGCGACGGTGGCGCTCGAGACCGACCACATCGAGATGCGCGAGTCGCAGTTGTCGATGATCTCGCGAATCCTGCATCTCGTGATGATCGACATCCTCGCGGTCGGCGTCGCGATCCGCCGCGCCTCGCCGAACGCGGAGCTCGCGGAGGCGATGGCGCGCGCGAAAGCGCGCGCGGGTGCGAGCGCGGGCGACGAAGCCGCGGACGTGCTCGACTGGCTGAGCCACGGCGCGGCGCCCGCGGCGAAGGAGTGACGCGCGCGTTGCGCGTCGCAGCTTGCAGCCATGCCGGAGCCTTCGCGCTCCGGCATTTTTTTGGGCGATCCGAAACGGATTCCACACTGCTCCCGCCCTTTGCCTGCTGCCCCCCGTTCATATCCGATTGCGCCCGGTTGCGCTCACGGCAGCGCGCTTGCGCAACCTTCGCAAACGGTAGAAAAACTTTCCATGCCATGCTGTAAATCCGTACTTCTTTGGAAACATTTTCCATTTTGGCGAAATTAAGCTTGCCGTCACTCGACCCGCATTTGCAGCGTGTCGAACGGCACCCTCGCCGCGCGCCCGCCACGGAATCGGCACTCGCGGCGAGCGCCGGCATGACGACGCGGTCACGAAATCGCTCGCTCGGCTTATCCCCACGGAGATCGAAGATGAAGGCATTCAAACCGATGTTCACGTCAGCACTCGTTGCCGCGCTGCTCGGCATCGCGACCGCATCCGCGCACGCGGCCGATTTGCTCGACAGCGTCAAGCAGGCCGGCGTGCTGAAGATCGCGCTCGAGGGCACCTATCCTCCGTTCGACTACCGCAACGCCGACGGCCAGCTCGAAGGCTTCGACGTGGACGTCGCAAAGGAAGTCGCCGCGCGGCTCGGCGTGAAGCCGCAATTCGTCACCACCGAGTGGAGCGGAATTCTCGCGGGCCTGCAGGCGGGCAAGTTCGACGTGATCGTCAACCAGGTCGGCATCACGCCCGCGCGCCGGCAGGCGCTCGACTTCAGCCAGCCGTACGTGTACTCGGCCGCGCAGTTGATCCAGCGCGCCGACGACAAGCACGACTACGGCGCGCCGGGCGCGCTGCAGGGCAAGCGGATCGGCGTCACGCTCGGCACCAACTTCGCCGATCTCGCGAAGACGCTGCAAGGCGTCGACGTGAAGACCTATCCGGGCGCGCCGGAGAAGCTGCGCGACGTCGCCGCGGGCCGCATCGACGTCAGCATGGACGACCGGCTGATGCTGCCGTATCTGATCAAGAACGCGCACATGCCGCTGCGGCCCGGCGCGACGATCAAGGGCGGCGAGACGCAGATGGGCATCCCGTTCCGCAAGGGCAATCCGAAGTTCGCGAAGGCGCTCGACGACGCGCTCGCGTCGATGCGCGCGGACGGCACGCTCAAGAAGATCTCGGTGCACTGGTTCGGCGTCGACACGTCGACGCCGAGCGCGCAATAAGCGGCTGGCCGCCCCGCCCGCGCCGCGCGCGCGTCGGCGCGCATGCCGCCGCCGGCGCGCGCGCCAACGATCTGGAGACAAGTTCATGCAAGCGTTCGATCTGGTCGTGCATACCCTCCCCATCCTCGCGAGAGGCGCGGTTCTCACGATGAAGTTCGCGGTCGCGTCGATGGTGCTCGGATTGATCGTCGGCCTCGTCGTCGCGATCGTGCGAATCGGCAACAACCGGTTCCTTTCCGCGATCGCGCAAGGCTACGTGAGCCTGATGCGCGGCACGCCGCTCCTCGTGCAAATGTTCGTCGTCTACTACGGGCTGCCCGACATCGGCATCTCGCTCGACCCGACGTCGGCCGGCATCTTCACGCTGACGCTCAACGCAGGCGCGTACCTGTCCGAAAGCATGCGCGGCGCGATCCTCGGAATCGGCCGCGGCCAGTGGGCCGCGTCGCACAGCCTCGGCCTCACGCACGCGCAGACGCTGCGCTACGTGATCTGCCCGCAGGCGCTGCGCCTCGCGGTGCCGAGCCTCGGCAACACGCTGATCAGCCTCATCAAGGACACGTCGCTCGTGTCCGTCATCACCGTCACGGAACTGTTGCGCTCGACGCAGGAAGTGATCGCGTCGACGTTCCAGCCTCTGCCGCTGTATCTCGCCGCCGCCGCGATCTACTGGGTGCTGAGCACGCTGCTCGCTCGGCTCCAGGGCCGCATCGAAACGCGCTGCGCGCTGCCGTCGACACATTGAACGCGCGCCGGAGCGCCGGTTCCGGCCGCGCCCGCCGCAATTCACGAAGCACCCCGACATGATCACGCTCGACAACGTATCGAAGTGGTACGGCCCGCATCAGGTCCTCGCCGATTGCAGCGCGACGGTCTCGAAAGGCGAAGTGGTCGTCGTCTGCGGGCCGTCCGGCTCCGGCAAGTCGACGCTCATCAAGACGATCAACGGCCTCGAGCCGTTCCAGAAAGGCAGCATCACCGTCGACGGCGCGCGGCTCGGCGATCCGTCGGTCGAGCTCGCGCGGTTGCGCGCGCGCATCGGCATGGTGTTCCAGCATTTCGAGCTGTTCCCCCATCTGTCCGTGCTCGACAACCTGATGCTCGCGCAAACCAAGGTGCTGCGCCGCGAGCGCGACGAAGCGCGCGACATCGGGCTGCGCCTCATCGATCGCGTCGGCCTGAGCGCGCACGCGCGGAAGTTTCCGGGGCAACTGTCGGGCGGACAGCAGCAGCGCGTCGCGATCGCGCGCGCTCTCTCGATGAATCCCGTCGCGATGCTGTTCGACGAGCCGACCTCCGCGCTCGATCCCGAGATGATCAACGAGGTGCTCGACGTGATGGTCGAGCTCGCGCGCGAAGGGATGACGATGGTCTGCGTCACGCACGAGATGGGCTTCGCGCGCAAGGTCGCGCATCGCGTGCTGTTCATGGATCGCGGCGCGATCGTCGAGGACGCGCCGAGCGACGCGTTCTTCGCCGCGCCGCGCTCCGAGCGCGCGCGCGAATTCCTCGACAAGATCCTGCACTGAGCCGCTCGCCGCGCCCGCCGGCGGCGTTACGCGACGTCGGCGCTGCCGAGCCTGCCCTTCACCGGCCGGCCGTGCCAGCGCAGCACGAGCACGCGCCCGCCAAGGCACAGCAGGCCGGTCGCGCCGATCGTCACGCCCATCGCGAACGGCGTGCCGTCCGCGAGCGCGCCGATCGCGACGCTTGCGAGCGCGCCGAGCGCGAGCTGCATCGCGCCGAACACGGCGGCCGCGGCGCCCGCGTTGTGCGGATAGCGCAGCATCAGGTCGGTCGTGCAGTTCGCGGACAGGATGCCGACCACGCTGACGACGAAGAACAGGCTCGCGACGATCGACCACAATCCGCCCAGCCCCGTCAGCGCGAAGAACGCGACGCAGAACGACGCCGCGCCGCTCAGCAGCGACGCGCCCGCGATGATCTTCAGCGAGCCGACTCGGCCGACGAGGCGCGTGTTCAGGAAATTGCCGATCATGATGCCGACGACGTTCAGCCCGAACAGCAGCCCGTAATGCTGCGGCGACACGTGGAAGTAGTCGATATAGACGAACGGCGTCGCGGTGATGTACGCGAACATCGACGCGAACGCCATTCCGCCGCACAGCATATGGCCCCATGCGACCGGATCGGCGAGGATGCGTCCATACGCGGCGAACGAATTCAGCACGGCCGAGCTCGCGCGCTTTTCGCGCGGCCAGGTCTCGGGCACGCGCAGGAACGCGGCCGTCGCGCAGACCGCGCCGAACAGCGTGAGCACGACGAACACGCCGCGCCAGCCGGAAAAGCGCAGCACCTGCCCGCCGATGAGCGGCGCGAGAAGCGGCCCGATCGCGGTGACGATCGCGACCATCGACAGCACCTTCGCGGCGTCGGACGGCTCGTGCGCGTCGCGCGCGATCGCGCGTGCGAGCACTGACGCGGCACCCGCGCCGAACGCCTGCAGAAAGCGGACGACGATCAGCATGTCGATCGACGTGGCGACGAAGCAGCCGATGCTCGCGAGCGTGAACAGCGCGATGCCGCCGAGCAGCACGGGGCGGCGGCCATAGGTATCGGACAGCGGGCCGTAGAGCAGCATGCCGATCGAAAAGCCGGCCATGAAGCTCGTCAGCGTGCGCTGCGCGGCGGCGGCGGTCACGCCGAAGCCGTCCGCGATCGCGGGCAGGCTCGGCAGATACATGTCGGTGGCGATCGGCCCGCACGCTGCGAGCGCGCCGAGCAACAGGATCAGCCGGCCGTCGGGCCGGCGTCTTGCGACGTGAGGCATTGGAATTCCACGGAAGCGGCCGCCTCGCGCGGATGGCGCACGAGACGGGCGGGCAAGGAGGACGGCGGCCGGTCGGGTCGACGCCGAAACGACCAGATTGTACGCGTGCCTTCGCCCGGCCGCCGGACGCGCCGCCGACGCGTATATCGCGGGTTCGGCACGAAGAGCGGCGGGAGCATCGCGATGCAAGGCGACGGACAGGCACGCCGGATGCTGACGAGCGACGATATCCGCAAGGACGCGCCCAATTTCGGAACGCTCGGCACGCTGACAGGCGCCGCTCAGCTCGTCGGCTTTCGCTGCTTCGACAAGGCCGACCGGGGCACGAAACTCCTGTTCGAGCACATCGGTTCGACACGCTCGTCCTCGCGCTGATAGTCGTGTGGCTCGTCCGCGGTCCGGCCGAGTGGCTGCGCATCGAGCGCAAACGGAAATGTCCGCGGCTCGACACGCTGATCGCGCACGTCGCGCAACGGGCGGCGCCGTTCGCCGTGACCGCCGCGTCGGTCGTCGCCGGCGTGGCGGTGGTGGCCGCGCCGTCGGGCAGCCCCCGCCATGCCATCGGGTTTGCCTTTTTCTGCGCCGACCTGCGGTCCATCGGGGAAGCGGCGGCCAACCCGCTCATCGCGCCCGGGCAGTCGCGCCTGAAGCGCGTCGCGATGGGCATCCGGATCGGCGTGCCACCCGGGTTCCAACTGATGGGCCGACGATCTGCCCGCGCGCGGGCTTGCCGGCGCATCGGTTAAGCTCGCGCTTGCCGTTCAATTCATCCGTTCGAGTCGCCGACATGACCGCCTTCCTGCTGATCTGGAGCCCCAAGAAATGGCCGTGGCCCGAGTTGCCCGAAATGGCCGCGCGCGTGAAGGCGGGCGAAGCGGTCGCGGATGTCTGGGGTTGCGGCTTCGCGCGCGGCATCCTGCCGGGCGACCGCGTATTCCTGCATCGCGTCGCGAAGGAGCCGAAGGGCGTGTTCGGCTCCGGCTACGTGACGCGCGGGCCGTACGAGGTGCCCGATCCGCAGACGAAGCGCGGCTACCGGCTTTGCATCGACTTCGTCTACGACTGGCTCGTCGACGGCCACCGCGAAGTGGCGATCCCGCGCGACGCACTGCGCGCGCACCCGTTCTCGGTCCAGACATGGGACGCGCAGACATCCGGCATCTCGATCAAGCCGGTCGCCGAAGGCGCGCTCGAAAAGCGCTGGGCCGAACTCACCGGCAAGCGCAAGCCGCCGACGCGCGCGTAGCCCGCGCGCGTCGAGCGCAGGCGGGGGCCTCGCGCACCGCACGTCCGCGCCTCCCGACGTCCCGCCGCGCTCCCCGGGCCACGCCGCGCCCGCGCGCCGAACCGCCGCAGCCCCCGCGAAACCCGCTCCTCGCGTCTCCGGTACAATCGACCGATCGATACGCCCGACGCGAGCCGCGGCGCTTCGCCGCTCGCGCGCACTCTCTCGCAGGTCCAATTCATGTCGAACAATCAAACTCTCTTCGAACGCGCCCAGCGAACCATCCCGGGCGGCGTCAATTCGCCGGTGCGGGCATTCCGCTCGGTCGGCGGCACGCCGCGCTTCGTCGCGCGCGCGCAAGGCGCATACTTCTGGGACGCGGACGGCAAGCGCTACATCGACTACATCGGCTCGTGGGGCCCGATGATCGTCGGCCACGTGCACCCGGACGTGCTCGCCGCCGTGCAGCGCGTGCTCGCCGACGGCTTCTCGTTCGGCGCGCCGACCGAAGCCGAAATCGAGATCGCCGAGGAAATCTGCAAGCTCGTGCCGTCGATCGAGCAGGTGCGGATGGTGTCGAGCGGCACCGAAGCGACGATGAGCGCGCTGCGCCTCGCGCGCGGCTTCACCGGCCGCAGCCGGATCGTCAAGTTCGAGGGCTGCTATCACGGCCATGCGGACAGCCTGCTCGTGAAGGCGGGCTCCGGCCTCCTCACGTTCGGCAATCCGACGTCGGCCGGCGTGCCCGCCGACGTCGCGAAGCACACGACCGTGCTCGAGTACAACAACGTCGCGGCGCTCGAGGAAGCGTTCGCCGCGTTCGGCGACGAGATCGCCGCGGTGATCGTCGAGCCCGTCGCGGGCAACATGAACCTCGTGCGCGGCACGCCCGAATTCCTGAACGCGCTGCGCGCGCTCTGCACGAAGCACGGCGCCGTGCTGATCTTCGACGAAGTGATGTGCGGCTTTCGCGTCGCGCTCGGCGGCGCGCAGCAGCACTACGGGATCAAGCCGGACCTGACCTGCCTCGGCAAGGTGATCGGCGGCGGCATGCCGGCCGCCGCGTTCGGCGGCCGCGGCGACATCATGTCGCACCTCGCGCCGCTTGGCGGCGTCTACCAGGCCGGAACGCTGTCGGGCAACCCGGTCGCGGTCGCGGCGGGCCTGGCGACGCTCAGACTGATCCAGGCGCCGGGCTTTCACGACGCGCTCGCCGACAAGACCCGCCGGCTCGCCGACGGCCTCGCGGCCGAGGCGCGCGCGGCGGGCGTGCCGTTCTCGGCCGACGCGATCGGCGGAATGTTCGGCCTCTACTTCACCGAGCAGGTGCCCGCGAGCTTCGCAGACGTGACGAAGAGCGACATCGAGCGCTTCAACCGCTTCTTCCATCTGATGCTCGATGCCGGCGTGTACTTCGCGCCGTCCGCGTACGAAGCGGGCTTCGTGTCGAGCGCGCACGACGACGCGACGCTCGACGCGACGCTCGACGCCGCGCGCCGCGCGTTCGCGGCGCTGCGCGCCTGACCTGCCGCACGACTGACAGGACGAACCGATGTTCTCGGAAAACGACTTCACCCACATGCAGCGCGCGCTCGCGCTCGCCGCGCGCGGGATGTACACGACGACGCCGAACCCGCGCGTCGGCTGCGTGATCGTCAAGGACGACGTCGTGATCGGCGAGGGCTTCACGCAGCCGGCGGGCCAGGATCACGCGGAAGTGCAGGCGCTGAAGGACGCGCGCGCGCGCGGCAACGATCTGCGCGACGCAACCGTCTACGTGACGCTCGAGCCGTGCAGCCACTTCGGCCGCACGCCGCCATGCGCGCACGCGCTGATCGACGCGCGCGTCGGCAAGGTCGTCGCGGCGATGGAGGACCCGAATCCGCAGGTGTCCGGGCGCGGCCTCGCGATGCTGCGCGATGCGGGCATCGACGTGCGCTGCGGCCTGCTCGCGCACGAGGCGCACGAGATGAACATCGGCTTCGTGTCGCGGATGACGCGCGGCCGCCCGTGGGTGCGGATGAAGACGGCCGCGTCGCTCGACGGCCGCACCGCGCTCGCGTCCGGCGAGAGCAAATGGATCACGGGCGACGCCGCGCGCGACGACGGCCACAAGTGGCGCGCGCGCGCGTGCGCGATCCTCACGGGCATCGGCACCGTGCGCGAAGACGATCCGCAGCTCAACGTGCGCGGCGTCGACACGCCGCGCCAGCCGCGCCGCGTGCTGATCGACAGCCGCCTCGACATCCCGCTCACCGCGCGCCTGCTCGAAGGCGGCTCGCTCCTCATCTTCTGCGGCGCGCTCGACGCGCAAAGCGAAGCGCGCGCTCAAGCGCTGCGCGCGCGCGGCGCGGAAATCGTGCCGCTCGCGAACGTGCGCGGCAAGGTCGATCTGCCCGCGATGCTCGCCGCGCTCGGCGAGCGCGGCATCAACGAACTGCACGTCGAGGCGGGCCACAAGCTGAACGGCTCGCTGCTGCGCGAGCGCTGCGTCGACGAGCTGCTCGTCTATCTCGCGCCGAGCCTGCTCGGCGCGGACGCGGCCGCGATGTTCGATCTCGCCGCGCCGGCGTCGCTCATCGACCGCACGCGGCTCGCGTTCCACAGCGTCGAGCGCGTCGGCGACGACCTGCGCATCCTCGCGCGCTTCGCGAGCGCTCACGCGAGCGCCTCCCCCACTCATTCATAACGGAATCCGACACGATGTTTACCGGAATCGTCGCGGCGGTCGGCCGCATCGAAACGATCGAGCCGATCGCCTCCTCGCCCGAGGCGGGCGTGCGCCTCACGCTGCGCGCGGGCGCGCTCGACCTCGCCGACGTCGCGATCGGCGACAGCATCGCGATCCAGGGCGCGTGCATGACGGTCGTCGCGAAGACGGCCGATACGTTCGACGTCGAGGTATCGCGCGAAAGCCTGAACAAGACCGTCGGCCTCGCCGAAGCGGGCGACGTGAATCTCGAAAAGGCGCTGCGCGCGCACGACCGCCTGGGCGGCCACATCGTATCGGGGCATGTGGACGGGCTCGGCACCGTCACGCGCTTCGCGCCCGTGGGCGAATCGCACGAGTTGCGCGTGCTCGCGCCGCGCGAGCTCGGCCGCTATCTCGCGTACAAGGGCTCGATCACCGTCAACGGCGTGAGCCTCACCGTCAATTCGGTCGAAGACCGCGACGACGGCTGCGAATTCTCGATCAACCTGATTCCTCATACGGTCGAAGTGACGACCCTGCGGCATCTGACCGCCGGCGCGAAGGTCAATCTCGAGATTGACATGATTGCGCGGTACACCGAAAGGATGCTGTCATCGGCGTCCCCCAAGGGACGCTCGTAAGTGGTTAAACCAGCGCGCGCTTCGAGTTTTATCGTCCACCGACTTACTCGGCGATCCGCTGCCGGAACCACGCCGCCAGCGCAGCTTCGTCCAGCGCGCCAGCGGCAACCATTTCCATGGTCCTAACGGCATCGGCCGGATCAAACTTCAGCCGATAGCCGTTGTCTGCCAGGAAAAGGCGCGCAACTACCCAAGCTGTTCTCTTGTTGCCGTCCGCAAAGCCATGATTCCGCGCCAACCCATAGGCATATGCGGCGGCGAGCGCGGCCGCGTCTGCACTCGCATAAACATCGAGATTCTGCGGTCGTGCCAGTGCCGACTCCACCGCTCCCTTGTCGCGCACACCATCGAGCCCGCCATGCTCTGCGAGCTGGCGATCATGGATTGCGTAAGTCAGGTCCGCACGCACCCAGCGCCATGCTGTCATTTGGCTAGCGCCCGCAAAATATCGCGGTCATCGTGCATGATCTCTTCCGCCAGCTTCATCTGGCGTTCAAAATCCGGGTTGTACGGCGTAATCCGATAACCACCTTCGGGGGCCTCGGTCAGATACACGGTATCGCCCTTCTGCACCTTGAGCCGTGCCATCGCCTCCTTGGTAAGAATGAAACCGGCAGAAGCCCCGACAGTTGTGACCTTAAATGTAAGCATGGCACCCTCCTCGCTATATAATTGTCATTATATAGCAACCACCTACCCAAAGGACAAGGATTGAACGACTCTCCAACAGTTCGTGTTCGGGGACGGAAAGGTGGCCATCCCGTTCGCGACGCCGACACAACGCCAGAGATTAGCGAACTGGCACGTTTGCGCGCCGAAAATGCACGGCTCCGTGCCGTGCTCGATGCGCACGGCATCGACTTCCAATGGTCGTTGGCCGAGCCAGCAGCCCCGCAGCAGACTGAGGTGTGCCGGCTGAGTATGGACGAGAAAGTCGCTTTGTTTCGCCGGCTGTTTCAGGGTCGTACCGATGTTTATCCAATCAGATGGCAAAGCAAGGCTGGCAAATCAGGCTACTCACCCGCTTGTGCCAACGAGTGGAGACCCGGTATTTGCGAGAAACCCCGAATCACATGCTCCGACTGCGGCCACCGCCTCCTGATACCGTTGTCCGACCAGATCCTATGACCACCTTGCTGGTAGGCACACGATTGGCGTCTACCCCTTGCTGGCTGACGATACCTGTCATTTTCTCGCCGTCGATTTCGATGATGCCGACTGGCGGGAAGATGCTCAGGCTTTCAGGTCGTCATGCACCGAATTAGGCGTACCGGCTGCGCTGGAAATCTCGCGATCCGGCAATGGCGCACACGTCTGGATTTTCTTCCGGTCGGCCGTACCTGCTCGGGATGCGCGACGCCTGGGCACCGCGATCATCAGCCGTACATGCGTGCGAACCCGGCAACTGAAGCTGGCATCCTACGACCGCCTCTTCCCTAACCAGGACACGATGCCGAAAGGTGGCTTCGGCAATCTGATAGCACTTCCTTTGCAAAAGACGCCGCGCGAGCAGGATTGCAGTGTTTTCGTCGACGAGGACTTCCAACCCTACACGGACCAGTGGGCTTACCTGGCTTCGATCCAATCGATGGCGACCGACTCTGTCGAGCAAGCCATCACGGATGCTACGGGCGGTGCGCATCCTCTCGACGTTACCTTCATTACCGAGGAGGATCAGACGGAACCGTGGAAAGTGCGTAAACGCCAGCAAGATACACTGCCGGGTCCGATGCCGACTTCGCTCTCTGTCACCGCAGCCGATCTCGTCTATTTTGAGAAAGCATGCGTCCCCCAACCTCTGCTCAACCGACTGATCCGCCTCGCCGCATTTCCGAATCCCGAATTTTTGGTTCATCGTGGAATTCCGGGGAATGCGGCGCGGATCTTGAGGAAGAAGTACTCCTCGTCGCGGTACCCATAAGCCCTGCGCTTGATGACCTTGATGGTGTTGTTGATGCCTTCAACGACGCTGGTGTTGAGCGGATGACGACAGCGAGTCACGATTCCGTGCCAGTACCCCTGCAAGCGCTGGGCGAACTTTTGTAGGGCGGCAATCCCGCTTTGCTGAGCCTGCTCGAACCATTGCCCCCAGGCCTTTTCCGCCCAGGCTGGCTTTCGGTAGAACCAGAGCCGTTTGAGTTCGTCGCGCAGCACGTAGACGCATAACAGCGACTGATTGGCGGCCAGTAACTCCTTCAGGTGCACGGCCTGATCCGGCTTCAGATTGTGGCGGTTGCGCAGCAGCAGCCAACGACTGGACTTCAGGACCTTCCGCGCCGGCTTGTCATGTCGGAGTTGATTGGCCTGATCCACCCGTTGGAACGGCCCCCTGAATCTCCGGACACAGTCTCCCGCTTAAACTAACGGGTAGGCATAGGACTGTGTTTTTGACTAACACCAGGCAGGAAGTGATGGAAGTGTTGACGGGCCCGGAGCGTCGGCGGCGCTGGACGGCGGAACAGAAGCTGGCGATGGTTCGCGAGAGTTTGGAGCCGGGGACGTCGGTTTCGATGGTCGCGCGCCAGCACGGCGTGAACCCGAACCAGCTGTTCCACTGGCGCAAGCTGTACCAGGACGGGAGCCTGTCAGCAGTCAAGGCTGGCGAGGAAGTAGTTCCGGCATCGGAGCTGGCCGACGCGCTCAAGCAGATTCGCGAGCTGCAACGGATGCTCGGCAAAAAGACCATGGAGAACGAGATTCTCCGGGAAGCAGTCGAGTACGGCCGAGCAAAAAAATGGATAGCGCACTCGCCCTTGCTGCCGGAGGACGGCCAGTGAAACTGGTTTGTGAAGTTCTCGGCGTGTCGCGCTCGAACGTATCGGCACGACTGTCGCGCCCGGCGACGTGGCGCGATGGCCGTCAATCGAGACAGGCCGACGATGCGAGCGTGGTCGAGGAAATCCGCCGTGTCGTCGGCGATTTGCCCAGCTATGGCTATCGCCGGGTTTGGGGCACGTTGCGCAACGAGCGTGTTGCCGTTGGGCTGGTGCCGTTCAATGCCAAGCGCATCTATCGCGTCATGCGTACGCACGGGCTACTGATGCAGCGCCGACCGATTCCACCTCGGCCGCAACGTCGCCATGACGGCAAGGTGGCTGTCGGTCGCAGCAATCAGCGATGGTGCTCCGACGGCTTCGAGTTTCGCTGCGACAACGGCGAGCCGCTGCGCGTAACGTTCGCGCTGGACTGCTGTGACCGCGAGGCGATGAGTTGGGCGGCCACGACGGCAGGCCATAGCGGCGACATCGTGCGCGACGTGATGCTGGCTGCGGTGGAAAATCGTTTCGGCAATGCGTTGCATACGCCATCCGAAATCGAGTGGTTGAGCGACAACGGTTCGGGCTACACGGCCGACGACACGCGCCGGTTTGCGATGGACATAGGCCTGAAGCCGTTGACCACGCCGGTGTGCAGCCCGCAAAGTAACGGCATGGCTGAGAGCTTCGTGAAAACCATGAAGCGCGATTACGTCGCCTTCATGCCGAAGCCGGACGCGGCGACCGCTGCACACAATCTGGCCATCGCGTTCGAGCATTACAACGAGAAGCATCCCCATAGCGCGCTGAAATACCGCTCGCCTCGCGAGTTCCGGCGCTCGATGGATTCAGCAACCTTAGTGTGAAGCTGTGTCCGGGATTACAGGGTCAATTCCACCCGTACCCGGTCGATCACTTCGCGCCCGTACTTGGCCACGACGTGGTACAGGTCGAAGACGATTTCCGCCTGCGGGCACTGCTCCTTGATCTCCAACTCGTAGGCCGTGGTCATGTCGATCGCAACCGCTTCGATACGCTCGGCCACGCCTTCAGGGAGTTGTTCGAAGAAGGCTCGCGCCGTTTCCCGTGAGCGTCCTGGTCCGACCCAGAGCACCTGCCGGCCGATCGGATCGACCACCACCGTGGCGTAGCGATGGCCTTTATGGAGCGCGAACTCGTCCATCGCCAGATAGCGGATCGTCGACCAGTCCGGCTCGGCCACGCGCGCTCGCAAGCGCATCTTGTCGATCGATTTCACCGTGTGCCAACCCAACTCGTAGAAGGCTGCGACCGCTTGCACGCTGGCCGCTTGTAGCAGCTTCTCGCAGGCCTTGGCGAACCGCTCCGTCACGCGCTGGTAGCGGCCCAGCCACGCCAGCTTCTCCAGTCGCGGGCCACCGCAGTGCTCACACCAGACCCGGCGACGAGGCACATGCAACACCACCCGGTATTCGAACAGCGGCAGATCGCGCACTCGACGAACGGTCGTCTCGTGGATCTGCTGGCAGCGCGCCCCGCATTGCTCGCAGTACATGACCTTGCTGACCGGCTTCAGATACAGCGATAGCGTGCGCTCTTCTCCTTGCGGCCACTCCACCCGTTCCAACCGGTAGCCGGTCCAGCAGCCCAGTGCCTGAAGTGCCTTTCGATCGAGCAATTGCTTCCTCCGACATCCTTAGAATCAGGTGTCAGATTATGCAATCACTCGAAAACCCTCCACGGTTTCCTGCGTTGAACCTTTTTTAAGGCCCAGGCTATGCGCTTCCCTGTCTGGGACAAACCACGAATTATTGGTTGTGCAGATAACCACCCGAAGCATATCGCGTTACCGCGCGGATGTCTCGACGCCGCCCGCAAGTTGCTTCGTGACAACGGAATTCGGTGCGAAGTTCACGACGAGCGGTTTTCAGGCAAACCCCTTGATGTCACCTTTTCAGGTACGTTGCGAGCCGATCAGGAAGAGGCTGTCGCGGCGATGCTTCGACACGATACCGGGGTGCTATGCGCTCCAACCGCATTCGGCAAAACGGTGACCGCGGCAGCCCTGATCGCGCGACGTGGGGTCAATACGCTAGTCCTTGTACACCGAACCGAACTGCTCAGGCAGCATCCGATCATATTCATGCAGTGCGGACCAATCCGACATACTGCCTCGCGACCGGACACGGCGCCACGCGACCTTGAGGTCATTCCCCGAATCCAATCTTCGACGATTGATTTACCCGCCAAAGCAGGTATTCAGGACGTCTTCCGGCATGTCGCTACCGCCCCCCCCACCGTACGGCGGTCATCGGGGACGAGGTGGTCGCCGCGCTTTCCAGCGGGCGCAAGGTTCTCGTTCTGACCGAGCGCACCGAACACGTCGCGGCCATAGAAAAAGTTCTGACCGGAAGCGTGGAGAAGATTTTCATACTGCATGGCCGCATGTCGAAGAAACAACGAAGTCTCGTAATCGCCGAACTCGAAGCCTTACCGGCAAATGCTCCGCGGGTGGTTCTGGCAACCGGCAAACTCGTGGGCGAAGGTTTCGACCATCCCCCGCTTGATACACTCGTCCTCGCAATACCCATCTCATGGAAAGGCACGCTTCAACAATACGCTGGAAGACTACACCGCGAGCATGCAACGAAAGCCGATGTTCGCATCCTCGATTTCGTCGACACAGGACATCCGGGCTTGCTCCGGATGTGGGACAAGCGCCAGGCAGGTTATCGGGCAATGGGATATAGGGTAGAACACCCCAACCCGACTCATCGGCTTCTATAGCAGCCGATCAACGGCAGGAAAGTTCAGCGAACCACAACCTGGCGCGGCAACTGCTTCCCCCGACATGAAGATTGAAACGTGAGCGAATACCAATACTACGAATTTGCCGCAATCGACCGACCGCTTACCGGACAGCGGCAGGCCGAGTTGCGAAGCCGCTCTACGCGAGCGACGATCACGGCCTCGAGCTTCATCAACGAATATCACTGGGGCAATCTCAAAGGCGAACCGCTCGACTGGGTAGCGCTACTTCGACGCCCATGTCTACTCCGCCAACTGGGGAAGCTGCCGCCTTCTGTTGCGACTGCCGCGGACAACATTCGATGCTCGGTCGCTGCTCGATTACACAGGTCGCGAGAGGCGCGCGGCACGGCCGCAGTTTGCGAAAGCGTTCGATGCCATCGACACTGGCGAACATTGCCTCCTCGACTGGTGGTTCAACGACGACGCTGGAGAACACGTTCGCTTCTCCGAAGAAGCTGACGGCACAGGGTGGATGGCACGACTGCTGCCCATCCGCGATGAACTGCTCAGAGGCGACACACGTCCGCTTTATCTCGGCTGGCTAGCCCGACTAGGTAATCGCGAGTTAAGCGCCGATGACCGTGAACCACCATTGCCGGACGGACTCAAGACACTGACGCCCGCGCAGAATGCCCTCGCTGAATTCCTGATGCTCGATCCGGACTGGCTCGCCGCCGCGGCAGAAAAGAGCCCCCCATTCTCTGCCGGCCCTGACGATAACGACCGATTCGATCCGTGGTTGTCCGAGTTGACGGAAGATGAAATGCGTACTGCGCTGCGCATGCTGCTCGAAGGACGACACCAGGAGGCCGAGCGAACCCTTCGGCGTAGGTTCCGCGCCTGGGAACAGGAGCGGCTTCCCAAGCGCGTTGCGAGCCTAGTAGTGCCCCGATGTGTAAGCGAAATTGAGGCACGAGTCAGTCTTCATCGTCTCGCTCGCGAACAGCAGGAACGCGATGCACACGAGGCTGCAGAAGCGCGACGCAAGGCAGAGCGCTCAGGCTACCTTACCTCGCTCCTTGAAGACGAAGACAGTGCGTGGTCCGCCATCGACTCAAAGCTCCAGCGAGGATCCGGATCGTCCTACGACCAGGCTTTCAGGGCGCTGCAGGATCTTGCCGAAGCGTATGCAGGTGCCAAACGCGATGCGACATTTCGACGTCGGCTCGTACGACTGATGGCGCAGCATGGAAAACGCGGTGCCTGGGTTGCCCAGTTGACGAAGGCTGGATATACGTGGGAGCCAAAGCGATGAGCGAACGGAATAGTCATCGCCCTCGGCGCAGGCGGAGTGAAGCGAGACCCATTGCATCTTGTGAAGCGTCTCGTGGCGTCCATCGCAGTCTCGATACAATCACGATCAGGCAACGGTATTTCTGACAGAATACACATGCACCGGCAACACCCTCGCCTTGTGGGGCAAGCGTTTGTGACCAGGCTCAACATAATCGCGCGGTACGTCGAACGGATGACGAACGCGCCGAAATAACCGCTGATCGCCGCGGCGCGCGTGTCGGGCTGGCGGCATTGCCGCAGCCCGACGCACGCTCGGCCGCCCCGATCATCCGGACGATCGATCGGACGGGCGAATCATCGGGCGAGCGGCGCTCCGGCCCGCGCATCGCGCCTGTTCACGCTCGTTTCGTGCCCGTTGCGGGCTCGCCTCGCGGCGGTTCGTGACCCGTTCCCCATCTTCTTTGCAGTGTTCTCGCGCTCTTTTCGCATCACCGGCGCGCGACCGCCGCGTCGCCGCCGCGCCGGAAAACGCGTCCGGATGCCGCGCAAACATCCGCCGACGCCTGCCGGAGGGCCGCCGCCCGGCGATCCCGCCACGCCGCCGAAGGTCCCGCCGTCGGCCGTCCGGCCAACGCGGCCGCCCGTCGCGTCGCGTCCGGCTAAAACCCGCCGCGCGTGGCGTAAAATACGCGCTTTCCCTTCCCCCTGATCCTTTTATGACGCTCGCCTCCACGCCCGACATCATTGCCGAGCTCAAAGCCGGCCGGATGGTGATCCTGGTCGACGAAGAAGACCGCGAAAACGAGGGCGACCTCGTGCTTGCCGCCGAGTTCGTCACGCCGGAAGCGATCAACTTCATGGCCCGCTACGGCCGCGGCCTGATCTGCCTCACGCTCACGCAGGAGCGCTGCAAGCAGCTCAACCTGCCGCTGATGACGTATCGCAACGGCACCCAGTACGGCACCGCGTTCACGGTCAGCATCGAAGCGGCCGAAGGCGTGACGACGGGCATCTCGGCCGCGGACCGCGCGCGCACGATCGCGACCGCGGTCGCGCACGACGTGCGCCCGGAGCACATCGTGCAGCCGGGCCACGTGTTCCCGATCATGGCGCAGCCGGGCGGCGTGCTGGTGCGCGCGGGCCACACCGAGGCGGGCTGCGATCTCACGGCGCTCGCGGGTCTCACGCCCGCCGCCGTGATCTGCGAGATCATCAAGGACGACGGCACGATGGCGCGCCTGCCGGACCTGATCGAATTCGGCAAGGAACACGGCCTGAAGATCGGCACGATCGCCGATCTGATCCACTACCGCAGCCGGACCGAATCGATCGTCGAGCGCGTCGCCGAACGCACGATGCAGACCGCGCACGGCCCGTTCAAGGCAGTGCTGTATCGCGATCACCCGACGGGCTCGCCGCACATCGCGCTCGTGCGCGGCACGCCCGCGCCGCACGACGAGACGCCCGTGCGCGTGCACGAGCCGCTGTCCGTGCTCGACCTGCTCGAAACCGGCGTGTCGACCCATTCGTGGACGCTCGACGCCGCAATGAAGGAAATCGCCGCGCGCGAGCTCGGCGTGGTCGTGCTCCTGAACTGCGGCGACACGAAAGAGCACCTCGTCGACGTGTTCCTCGCGTTCGACGAAAAGGAAAAGGCGGCCGAGCTCAAACGCCGGCCGGTCGATTTCAAGACGTTCGGCATCGGCGCGCAAATCCTGCGCGACGTCGGTGTCGGCAAGATGCAGGTGCTGTCGAATCCGCGCAAGCTCGGCAGCATGTCGGGCTACGGCCTCGAAGTCACCGGCTTCGCGCCGATGCCGGGGAGCGCAACGTCCGCGTCCGACGCCGCATAACGGGTTTCGCGTCATCGCCGTACCGTTGTCAGCCTGTGCTGCAGCCCCTATCACCGCTCATCCACTCTACGGAAAGAACATGGAAATCGGACAATATCAACCGAACCTCGAAGGCGATGGCCTGCGTATCGGCATCGTTCAATCGCGCTTCAACGAGCCCGTCTGCAACGGCCTCGCGGACGCATGCGTCGAGGAGCTGGAGCGCCTCGGCGTCTCCGGCGAAGACGTGCTGCTCGTGACCGTCCCGGGTGCGCTCGAAATCCCGCTCGCGCTGCAAAAGCTCGCGGAAAGCAACCAGTTCGACGCGCTGATCGCGCTCGGCGCGGTGATCCGCGGCGAGACGTATCACTTCGAGCTCGTGTCGAACGAGAGCGGCGCGGGCATCACGCGCATCGCGCTCGACTTCAACACGCCGATCGCGAACGCCGTGCTCACGACCGAGACGGACGAGCAGGCGATCGCGCGGATGACCGAAAAGGGCCGCGACGCCGCGCGCGTCGCCGTCGAGATGGCGAACCTCACGATGACGCTCGATCAATTGAGCGACGACGAAGAGGACGAGGAAGACGAGGACGACGAAGACGAAGAGGAGCGCGCATGAAGAAGAGCGCCCGCCGACAATCGCGCGAGCTGGCGACGCAGGGCCTGTATCAGTGGCTGCTGTCGAACGCGGCGCCGGGCGAGATCGACGCGCAATTGCGCGGCGCGCTGGGTTACGACAAGGCCGACAAGACGCTGCTCGACACGATCCTGCATGGCGTGATCCGCGAGCATGCGACGCTTGCCGAAGCGATCTCGCCGAGCCTTGACCGTCCAATCGATCAGCTCTCGCCCGTCGAACGGGCAGTGCTGCTGATCGCGACGTACGAGCTCACGCATCAGATCGAAACGCCGTACCGCGTGATCATCAACGAAGCCGTCGAGCTCGCGAAGACGTTCGGCGGTTCGGACGGCTACAAGTACGTCAACGGCGTGCTCGACAAGCTGGCCGTCAAGCTGCGCCCGGCCGAGACGCAAGCGCGGCGCGGCGCGTAACCTCCGTTCGCGGGCGCGCGGCGCGCGCCCGCTTTTCGCCTTCCCCACCGTTTTGATTCGACGATGAATACCGCTGCCGATTCGCTCCTGAGGCTCGCGTCGCGCGTCGACGCGATCGAGCCGTTCTACGTGATGGAAATCGTCAAGGAAGCCGCCGTGCTCGAGCGCGCCGGCCGCGACATCATTCATATGAGCATCGGCGAGCCGGATTTCACGGCGCCGGAGCCCGTCGTCGACGCGGCCGCCGCGGCGCTGCGCCGCGGCGTCACGCAATACACGAGCGCGCTCGGCATCGCGCCGCTGCGCGAAGCGATCGCCGCGCACTATGCGCGCGCGTACGGGCTATCGATCGGGCCGGAGCGAATCGTCGTGACGGCGGGCGCTTCGGCCGCACTGCTGCTCGCGTGCCTCGCGCTCGTCGGCCGTGACGACGAAGTGCTGATGCCAGACCCGTCGTATCCGTGCAACCGCCACTTCGTCGCGACGGCCGAAGGCCGCGCGGTGCTCGTGCCGAGCGGCCCTGAAGCCCGCTTCCAACTGACCGCCGACGACGTGAGAACGCGCTGGGGCGAGCGCACGCGCGGCGTGCTGCTCGCGTCGCCGTCGAACCCGACAGGCACGTCGCTCGAGCCCGCCGAACTCGGCCGGATCATCGATGCCGTTCGCGCACGCGGCGGCTTCTCGATCGTCGACGAGATCTACCAGGGCCTGAGCTACGACGGCGCGCCCGTGTCGGCGCTGTCGTTCGGCGACGATGTCGTCACCGTCAACAGCTTCTCGAAGTACTTCAACATGACGGGCTGGCGGCTCGGCTGGCTCGTCGTGCCGCCGGCCCTCGTCGGCACGTTCGAAAAGCTCGCGCAGAATCTGTTCATCTGCCCGTCCGCCCTCGCGCAACACGCGGCGCTCGCGTGCTTCGAGCCGCATACGCTCGCGATCTACGAGGCGCGCCGCGCCGAATTCAAGCGTCGCCGCGATTTCATCGTGCCGGCGATCGAATCGCTCGGCTTCAAGGTGCCCGTGATGCCGGATGGCGCGTTCTATGTATACGCGCAATGCGGCGGCGTCGCGCATCCGGCGGCAGGAGACAGCGCCGCGCTCGTGAACGCGATGCTGCACGATGCGGGCGTCGTGCTCGTGCCGGGGATGGATTTCGGCGTTCATGCGCCGCGCGACTATATTCGACTGTCCTATGCGACCGCGTACTCGCGGCTCGAAGAGGCGGTCGAGCGTCTCGGCAAGCTGTTCGGCCGATAAACGGCGGGCCGCCTCGGCGCCCGCCCGCGCGGCCTCCAACCGATGCGTTGGAGGCCGACGTTCGTTGCCGCCGATTTCGCTCGTCGCGCCCCCACCTTGTCATATCGCACGCCCCGCTTCATTCGCGGCGGCATTTCATCGTTGTCCGTTTGGGTCTTTGCCGGGTCACTTCAGTCGCCGCAGCGTTCGCTCAACTGTGCACCGCGCTGCATTGGCGGCCAAGTATGGCGTTCGGCATGTCCGGTTTGAGATTCCGATTTCGGCCCCAAGATCAGCGCTCCTGACTCGGACTTCAGCCTAATCCGCGAACCAGCCGCGACGCCACCACAGACTCAACGATTCGTCGCCATCCGTCGCAGCCGCCAGCGCCCATCTTGCCGTTAGTTGCGCCAAACACTGCCCCGCAAACACCGCTCCCTCAAACGGAAAAAGCCGGCGCCTGCTCGACGCAGGCCCGGCCTTTTCAATGATGTCCAATATTCGATGTCCGGCTCACGACCGCAGCGACCGCAGCCGCTGAAGCGACCGACTGCTCCGGCACGCGCCGATCCGCTTCGTCAGGTGCCGAGCTCCGCGGCGACGGTTTCATGCTTCGACGCCGAGTCGACGCTCACGTCGTCCTGTTGCGGCGCCTTCGGCGCGGCGGCAGCCTTGATGGTCAGCGGATGCGCGCCGTCGAGCGTCGCGCGCACGCGCTTTTGCGTCGCGCCCGACGCCGATACCGTCGCCACCGTCACCGCGCCTTGCGCCGGCTGCTGCGACGCATAGATCGACACCTTGCGGCCGCGCGCGACATCGCGCAGCCGGTCGCGTTCGCCGATCACCTTTGCGCCGTAGCCGCCGTCATCGGGCGTCGTCGCGCCGACGTACAGACGCAGCCCGCCCGCGAGCGAGCCGCCGCGCGCGATGCAGTCCTTCAGCACGAGCGCGCCGACCTGGATGTTGACGACCGGCTGCAGCGCCGCGTCGGTGCCGCCGAAATACTCGAACTTGTCCGAATGCACCTTCGACATCACCTGCATCAGCCCCTGCGCCCCGACGCCACTTTCGGCATACGGATTGAAGCCGGATTCGATCGCCATCACGGCGAGGATCAGGAGCGGGTCGAGCCCGACGTCGCGCCCCGTCTGGAACGCCGCCTTGACCAACTGGCCGACGGGCTCCTGCGCGACACGATAACGGCGCGCGAGATAGGTGGCGACGAGCGCCTGCTCACGGTTCGACGCGAGCACGCGGTCGTCGCGCGCGTCGGCGGCGACGCGCTGCGTCGGAATGAGCTTCGCGAGCGACACGGGCGACGGGCCGTTGCGCGTCGCGTCGAGCGTCGCGCCGGCATCGGCCGAAGCGGCCGTCGCCGAAAGCGTCGCGTCCGCGTTGAGCGACTCGCCCTCGTCGGCGTTCGCCGGACCGAATGTCGGCAGCGGATGGCCGCTCAGCAGGCGCGCCGGGCCGGCCTGAACCGCGGCCGACACGAACGGCATCACTTTCGCCGCAAGCGTGCCGCGCACATTGGGCAGGAGCCACAGCGCCAGCGCGATCGCTACCGCACAGCAACCGACCACGCTGAATAGATGGTGACTGACACGCGTCCCGCGACGCAGCACTGCGCGCAACATCTGCGCATGCCGCTCATTGGGACGCCACGTTAACCAAGCGTTCATTCAGATCCTCCATGGACATGATTCGTGCGGCTCGCTCGTTGCTCGAAGCGAGACATGGCGCGCTGCCGCGGAATCAAGACACCGAGCGTCTTGGTCGGACCGCATCGGTATCGGAGAAACGGTATAAGTACCGTTCGGAGCCACGTCGAAACAGGGCCTGCACTTGCGGCAGGCGGACGCGCGAGGCTCCCACGCAAAAAACCAGCGTCGACTGGGCGCTGGCTAGGACAACAAACAACCGTCAGAAGGCCGTGCAGGTATCGGCGGACGGTGACGCGTTGCGTCTATAGGGCCGGGGATTAATGGTTCAACTACAGGGGCCTGCAACCAATGTGAGCGGATTCTAGCAGGGTTTTATAGATCGTCAACACTATAGAAATACAATGTCATAACAAAAAGTAATGATTTGTTACGAGCCGGAATCGAAAGCCGCGTGCCGTCTAGCGTTCGGATCCGCCTCCATTTTTTACATTTTCATCGCCTGGCCGTCCGGCCGGGTAAAATCGGCGCTCGCTTCCGGGCGTGCTCCATGCGCCGCCCCCATCGCCGCCGCCTGTCGCGCGCGGCCCGGACATCCTTCATGAAATACAAAGACTTACGCGATTTCATCCACAGCCTCGAGCAGCGCGGCGAATTGCGACGCATCACGCAGCCCGTGTCGCCCGCCCTCGAAATGACCGAACTCTGCGACCGCGTGCTGCGCGCGGGCGGTCCCGCACTGCTGTTCGATGCGCCGGACGGCTACCGGTTTCCGGTGCTCGGCAACCTGTTCGGCACGCCGCGGCGCGTCGCGCTCGGGATGGGCGTCGACGCCGACGACAACGCGACGCTCGCGTCGCTGCGCGACATCGGCCGCCTGCTGTCCGCGCTCAAGGAGCCCGATCCGCCGAAGAGCCTGAAGGATGCCGGCAAGCTGCTATCGCTCGCGAAGGCCGTGTGGGACATGGGCCCGAAGACGGTGTCCGCGCCGCCGTGCCAGGAGATCGTCTGGGAAGGCGACGACGTCGATCTGCACAAGCTGCCGATCCAGACCTGCTGGCCAGGCGACGCCGGGCCGCTGCTCACGTGGGGCCTGACCGTCACGCGCGGACCGAACAAGACGCGCCAGAATCTCGGCATCTACCGGCAGCAACTGATCGGACGCAACAAACTGATCATGCGCTGGCTCGCGCATCGCGGCGGCGCACTCGACTTCCGCGAATTCGCGCTGAAGCATCCGGGCCAGCCCTATCCCGTCGCCGTCGTGCTCGGCGCCGATCCGGCGACAGCGCTCGGCGCCGTCACGCCCGTGCCCGACACGCTGTCCGAATACCAGTTCGCGGGCCTGCTGCGCGGCGCGCGCACCGAGCTCGCGAAATGCCTGACGCCCGGCGTCGACACGCTGCAGGTGCCGGCGCGCGCGGAAATCGTGCTCGAAGGCTTCATTCACCCGCAGCAAGGCGCGCCCGCGCCGGCGCCCGAGGGCGCGCCGCCAAGGCCGACGGCGGGCGCCGCAGCCGGCTACGAGCATGCGCTCGAAGGCCCGTACGGCGACCACACCGGCTACTACAACGAGCAAGAGTGGTTTCCGGTCTTCACGGTCGAGCGGATCACGATGCGCCGCGACGCGATCTATCACTCGACGTACACCGGCAAGCCGCCCGACGAGCCGGCGGTGCTCGGCGTCGCGCTGAACGAGGTGTTCGTGCCGCTGCTGCAGAAGCAGTTCTCCGAGATCACTGACTTCTATCTGCCGCCCGAGGGATGCAGCTACCGGATGGCGATCGTCCAGATGAAGAAGAGCTACGCGGGCCACGCGAAGCGCGTGATGTTCGGTGTCTGGAGCTTCCTGCGGCAGTTCATGTATACGAAGTTCATCGTCGTCGTCGACGAGGACGTGAACGTGCGCGACTGGAAGGAAGTGATCTGGGCGATCACGACACGCGTCGATCCCGCGCGCGACACGGTGCTCGTCGAGAACACGCCGATCGACTACCTCGATTTCGCGTCGCCCGTCGCCGGCCTCGGCTCGAAGATGGGGCTCGACGCGACCAACAAGTGGCCGGGCGAAACCCAGCGCGAATGGGGCCGGCCGATCGAGATGGACGCCGCCGTGAAAGCGCGCGTCGATCGTCTGTGGACCGAAATCGGCCTGTCGTGAACGCGTGGGCGCCGAACATGTTCAACAACAACCGCACATGATGAGCTTCGCCCCCACGTCGATGTTGTCCGACGGCTTTTTCCTGTCGCTTTCCCTGTGTCTCGACATCGGCCTCGTGAACGTCGCGATGCTGTCGCTCACGCTATCGCACGGATTCAAGCCGGGCTTCTGGCTCGGCGTCGGCTCGTGCGTCGGCGACCTCGTCTATGCGGCGCTCGCGCTCGCCGGCATGGCCGTGCTGCTGCGGTTCGAGGCCGTGCGCTGGGTCGTGTGGCTCGGCGGCGGCGCGATGCTGCTGTTCCTCACGTGGAAGATGGCGCGCGAGGCGCTCTTTCCCGAGCCGGCGCGCGACATCGGCGACGACGCGCCCGCCGCCCTTGCCCGAAAGGGCACGTGGCGCAACTTCGCGCGCGGCATGCTGCTCGCGATGTCGTCGCCGTCGGCGATCCTGTGGTTCGCGGCGGTCGGCGGCGCGTTGATCGCGAAGGCCGGCGCGACGACGCCCGCGAGCGCATCGGTGTTCCTGTCGGGCTTCTTCCTCGGCGGGCTCGCGTGGACGCTCTTTCTCTGCACGCTCGCGAGCCAGGGCCGCAAGCGCGCGGGCGCGGGGCTGATGCGCGCGTGCCACGTCGTGTCGGCGCTGCTTTTTGCTTACTTCTCGTATAGCGTGATCGCCGGCGGTTATCGCGACCTGATTCTGAACGCGGCGGCTTGAGGCAACGCGGCGCGGCTTGACGCCCTCGCGGGCGGGCGACGCGTTGCGCGCCGCCGCGCCGTCCGCATCCACGCTCACCCGCGCAGGAACTCGCCGTAGCGCGCGAGATCGACGTTGCCGCCGCTCAGGATCACGCCGACGCGCTTGCCCGCGACGGGCAGCACGCCGTCGAGCACTGCCGCCGCGCCGAGACAGCCGGTCGGCTCGACGACCATCTTCATCCGCTGCGCGAAGAAACGCATCGTGTCGACGAGTTGCGCGTCGCTCGCCGTGACGATCCGCTTGACGAGCCGCTGGATGATCGGAAAGTTGTATGCACCGACGTGCGTGGACGCCGCGCCGTCCGCGATCGTCCGCGGCACCGGAATGTGCACGACCTCGCCGCGCTCGAGCGACTGCTGCGCATCGTTGCCCGCCTCCGGCTCGACGCCGATCACCGCGCAGCCCGCCGACAGCGCGGCCGCCGACAACGCGGTGCCCGCGATCAGCCCGCCGCCGCCGAGCGGCGCGACGAGCATGTCGATCTCGCCGACTTCGTCGATCAACTCTTTCGCGGCCGTCCCCTGCCCGGCGATCACGTGCGGATGGTCGTACGGCGGCACGAGCGTCATGCCGCGCTCCTGCGCGAGCCGCGCGCCGATCTCCTCCCGGCTTTCCGTGTAGCGATCGTAGGTGATGACTTCGCCGCCGTAGCCCTTCGTCGCCGCGACCTTCGCGGCGGGCGCGTCGTGCGGCATCACGATCGTCGCGTGAATGCCCGCGAGGCGCGCGGCGAGCGCGATCGCCTGCGCATGGTTGCCCGACGAATACGTGAGCACGCCCGCACGGCGCTGCTCGGCGTCGAAGTGCGAAATCGCGTTGTACGCGCCGCGAAACTTGAACGCGCCCATCCGCTGGAAGTTCTCGCATTTGAAGAAGATCGTCGCGCCCGTGCGCGCGTCGGCCGTGCCGGACGTGAAAACGGGCGTGCGATGCGCGACGCCGGCGAGCCGGGCGGCTGCGTCGGTCACGTCGTCGAAGGTCGGGAGAACGAGGTCGGAGGCGGGTTGAGCAGACATGGCAGCGAGTGCGAAAACGCATTGGACAAAGAAGCGGTCATTGTCCCAGCTTCGCCCGACTCGCGCAGCGGCCGAAAAAGAAAACGGCGCGGCACGGCCATCGCCGTGACGCGCCGTAGCGTCGGCCCCGCCGCCGGCCGGGCGGCGCGCCGACGTCGTCAATCAGTAGCGCCAGTACGGACGGCCGTAGTAGCCGCGGTGGTGACGCCAGTACGGGCGGCCGTAATAGCCGCCGCCGACCACGACGGCAGGCGGCCCATAGTACACGGGCGCCGGCGCGTAGACGACGGGCGGCGGGGGCGGTGCGTAATAAACGGGCGGCGGCGCGGCGTAGACCGGGTACGCCGGCGCGATCGGCACCCCGATGCCGACACCGATCGACACGTGCGCCTCGGCGGCGCTCGCAGCCCCGAGGCCCAGTGCCGCGACGGCGATCAACGAAACGAGCTTGTTCACTTTGGTTCTCCTGACGGCGGGCGGCAGCGCTCGCCGTATCGACAGCGACGGCATCTTTGCCGCATGAGACGAATGTAGCGAAATCCGGAATCGCGAGCCACGCCCATTTGTTGCAAATTGCAATTGCACAAAGCCTGGAGGCGCGGCGGCGCGCACGGCCGGATGCGGCGATGCGGGCGCGGCCCGGCGGCCGTTCGACGGATCGCGAGAAATCGCGGGCGGCGGCGCGCGCGCCGCCGCGCCGCCCGTTCGGCTCGCGGTAATGAACGATTACAAATTAGAGACAGTATGTGGACGGCGCGACACGCCGGGACGCGGCCTCGCGCTCCGCCCCCATCATCGAAGCCGCTTTGGGGGTCAGACAGAACGCCGTCGCGGCCGAATACGCGATACTGACGGTTTCCCGCAGATGACGGATCGCTTCCATGCCCCTTTCCGCTACGCCCCGCATCGGCTTCATCGGCGCCGGCCGCCTGGCGCGCTGCGTCGCCCGCCGCTTCGCGCGCGCCGGGTATGACGTCGCGGCGATCGCGAGCCGCTCGGGCGCGTCCGCCGCCGCGCTCGCGGCGCAAATCGACGCCGAACGAACCGCACACGATGGCGCCCTACGTGACGCCCCGCCGGCCGCCGCGCCCGCCGGCCGCGCGCGCTGCGCCGCGCTCGATTTGCCGCAGGCGGTCGTCGACGCCGCCGACCTGATCTTCGTCGCCACGCCCGACGACGCGCTCGGCCGAATCGCCGCCGAGCTGCGCTTCGCGCCGGCTCGCGCCGGCGGCCAGGCGCTCGTGCATTGCAGCGGCGCGTCGAGCGTCGATCTGCTCGATTCCGCACGCGCGCAAGGCGCGGCGACGGGCGGCTTCCATCCGCTCTACCTGTTCGGCGGCGGCGGCGCCGATCTCGCGCGAATCGACGGCTGCTCGGTGACGATCGAAGCCGACGGCGCGCTGAAGCACACGCTCGTCGCGCTCGCCGCGGCGCTCGGGTGCCATCCTCTGTCGATCCCGGCGGGCGGCCGGATGCTCTATCACGCGGCCGCGAACTATGCGGCGAGCTTCGCGCTCTGCAACCTCGCCGAATGCGTCGAGCTGTGGCGCACGCTCGGCTTCGCCGAGGACGACGCGCTGCGCGCGCTGTTGCCGATGCTCGCCGGCACGGTCGAGACCGCGCGCGACAAGGGGCTCGCGAACGCGCTCGCGGGGCCCGTGTCGCGCGGCGACGTCGGCATCGTCGAGCGGCAGCTCGCGCTGCTCGAATCGCGCGGCGGCGATCACGCGGCGTTCTACGCGCTCCACACTCGCCGCGCGGTCGCGCTCGCGCGCAGGCGCGCGTCGCCGCCCCCGTCGCTCGACGCGCTCGAGCACGCGCTCGACGCATCGCTCGCCCGTTCGCTCGACCTCGCACGCCCCGCCCGCGACGAGCCGTGATAAGGTGACGCCCGATGCACGCCGCCCGAGAGGGCGGCGTTAGCACGCTACCCGACTGGACTGGATAACGAAAAGGATTCAAAGATGTTCGGCGAGATCGCCCGTTTTCTGCTCAATACCGTCTTCACATTGTTCGGCGCCGCATTGATCCTGCGCGTCTGGCTGCAGGCCGTGCGCGTGCCGCCGTACAACCCCGTCACGCAAGCCGTGCTGCAAGTGACCAACTGGCTTGTGCTGCCGCTGCGGCACATTGTCCCGGGCGTGCGCGGAATCGACTGGGCGAGCGTCGTCGCGGCCGTCGTCACGTCGCTCGTCTATGTCGTGCTGATGGTGACGATGGCGGGCGTCGACGCGCTCGCGATCATCCCGACGATCCTCGTCGTCACGCTGCTGACCGTCGTCAAGTGGGCGCTCAACCTCGTGCTGTGGCTGACAATCCTGATGGCGCTGCTGTCGTGGCTGAATCCGCGCTCGCCCGCGATGGCGATCCTGTATCAGTTGACGGCGCCGTTCCTGAACCCGCTGCGCCGGCTGATTCCGCATCTGGGTGGCATCGATCTGTCGCCGATCCTGCTGTTCGTGATCGTTCAGGTGCTGATCATGATCGTCACGCGCGCGGCGGTGTCGCTCACGCTGTTCGGCATCTGACCGCCGTCCGGCGCGCTACCCCTCTTGCGGCCCGGCGCCGGGCGCGCCGTCGCCGAGATTGTCGATCACGCCGAGGTGCGCGGGAATCGTCGCGTAGAACGCGCGCACCTTCTCGCGCGACACGCGCTCGATGAGCCGCCGCGCCTCGTCCTCCGTGACGACGAATTCGACCTCGATCGCAAGCGACCCCTGCAGCTCGAAGAAGCGATCCTCGTGCAGCACCCGGTGCTGGCCGAATCCCGCCATCGCGCGAAACGCGGAGCCGCCCGCGATGCCCATCCGGTTTGCTTCCTCGAGCAGCCACTCCCAGAGTGGCTTCCAGTGCAGCCGGTGATTCTCGTGTACGTAGAAACGCAGAAAGACCCCGTCCATGGCCGCCTCCCCCGGGCCGGATCAGGCCGGCGCGAGCCATGCCCGCGCGGTCCACATGCCGAGCCCCGTCAACGTGAACGAACCTATCAAGTGTAGGGCAGCCACGGCGAGCGCCCAGCCGAACTCGCCCTGAGTCGCGTGCGTCATCACTTCGACCGAGTACGTCGAGAACGTCGTGAGCCCGCCCATGAAGCCCGTGATCACGAAAAGCCGCCATTCGGGCGGCAGGCCCGCCCGCGTCGCGAACGCGACGACCGCGATGCCGATCAGATAGCCGCCGATCAGGTTCGATACGAGCGTGCCGAGCGGCACTTCGGGCAGGAGCGCATTGAGGCCGATGCTCAGGAACCAGCGCAGCAGCGCGCCGAGCCCGGCGCCGACGAAAATCGCGACGATCGAATAGAACAAGGCGGCACCTCACGATTGACGAAGACAAGCTGCGCGACGCTCGCCGGGCCCGAGCCCGGCGTCATGCCGGCGCGGCTGCGTGGCCGCATGGCTTCCGACGCGCCCGACCGGCAACGCACATGCTCAACTTTATGCGGATTTCCGCGCGCCCGGCAATCTGCCGGCTCGCCGCGCAGCGGCGCGCGGGCCGATTGCCGGCGCCGTTTCGCCCGCCGGCCGCTTCGCCGCTTCGTCTTCCCAGTCGCCCGTAACCATTACGCCAATCCCCAAATAAAACTTCCGTTCGTTCTATTTTCAACAATCCGAATAAAACGAAAACGATAAACATCAAACCCATTATTCCGATTATTTAGAATCAGCGATTCGGGTTATACCGGGCGCCGAATCCGCGAATCGCTCGAATCGTTCGAATCGCCTCGCACTCGCGCGGATCAGCCATCACCCCTTATCCGGCCTGCCGAACCATCGATTCGATGGGGCGCAACGATTCCCCTTTTCAACGCTCGAAAACAGGCTCGGGGAATTCCCTCGTCACGCCGATTCTTATTTAAAAAGTCATTTCCGCTCCGTAGAATTCAAACAGACCACTCCATTTATTGATATGGAGAATGCAGCATGAAAAACAAATCCCTGCTGTCCATCCTGACAACGGCCGCCTGCATTCAGGCATTCGCGGCGACGGCCTCGCTCGCGCAAGGCTCCGCGCATCCGCCGTCGTACGTCGAAGGCACTCGCGCGCCGAAAGGCTTCGCGCGACCTCCGTTCCACACGAATCCGGCGCGCTTCTCGGCAACGACCGCCTCGGGCCAGTCGCCCGCCGCCGTGCGGCACGCGTACGGCTTCGACTCGATCGCGAACCAGGGCGACGGCATGATCGTCGCGATCGTCGACGCATACGACGATCCGAAGATCGAATCCGATCTCGGCGTCTTCAGCAAGCATTTCTCGCTGCCGCCCTGCACGACGTCGAACGGCTGCTTCAAGAAGCTCTACGCGAACGGCAAGAAGCCGCGCGCCGACGCCGGCTGGTCGCTCGAGATGTCGCTCGACGTCGAATGGGTGCACGCGATCGCGCCGAAGGCGAAGATCGTGCTCGTCGAAGCGGCGTCGAACAGCTTCAACGATCTGATGACCGCGGTGGACGCGGCGGTCGGCGCCGGCGCCTCCATCGTGTCGATGAGCTTCGGCGGCAGCGAATTCAGCTCGGAAACCGGCTTCGACAGCCACTTCAGCGCGCCGTCGCATGTCACGTTCGTCGCATCGTCCGGCGACAGCGGCAACGGCACCGAATATCCGGCCGCGTCGCCGTACGTCGTCGCGGTCGGGGGCACGACGCTCGCCGTCGACGCATCCGGCAACTACATCGGCGAAACCGCGTGGAGCGGCAGCGGCGGCGGCGTCAGCACGTACGAACCGGAGCCGTCGGGCCAGGCGCTGTGGCCGATTCCGTACGCCGGCAGCCGCGGCGTGCCCGACGTCGCGTACGACGCGAATCCGAGCTCGGGCTTCGCCGTGTACGACTCCGTCACCTATCAAGGGCAATCGGGCTGGTTCGTCGTCGGCGGCACGAGCGCGGGCGCGCCGCAGTGGGCGGCCCTCTTCGCGATCGCGAACTCGATGCGCGCCGCGGCCGGCAAGGCGACGCTCGCCGGCCCGTACAACCAGCTCTATACGGTCGGCAAGCTGGCGTACGGCAGCGACTATCACGACATCACGTCGGGCACCAATGGCGGTTGCGGGACGATCTGCACCGCGAGCGGCAGCTACGACTATGTGACGGGATTGGGCTCGCCGCAGGCGCTCAACCTGGTTCAGGCGCTCGTCGCGCAGCCCTGACGCGTTCGCCGGCCGACCGACGCCACGCGGCCGGCGGCCCCGCGCGGAGCATTCCGTCGCGCGGGCCGATCGCGCACGAGCGGGCGTGTGAGGCAACCCAAAGCGGCGGTGCGCGCGGGCGCCGCCTCTTTCGCTTTTACCTGCGGCGCTGCGCTCGCCGCCGAAATTCCGTCAATCGTTCGCCCAACGGCCGGCAACGGCACGGACCGGCACGCGCAAGCGTGCGAATCGCCCGCACGGTAGCGGCCGTCGCGCGCGTGGTCGGCCGTCAATCCCGCCGCCACGCTTCGTCGAGCGCGCGCAGCGTCTCGAGCGCGCCGCCGGGCAATCCGATCACGTCGCCGCGCCGCGCGTGCGCTTCACGGACGTTGATTCGGATCACGTCGTCGCCGATGCGTTCGCTGAAGACGCGCACCGTCGGTACCGCGGTGCCGGCGCCGATTTCGACCACCGCCACGCGCCCCGCACGCGCGAACCAGTCGCGCAGCGCATCGTGCTGCGCGTCGTAGCGCGCGCCGAGCCAGCCCGCGTCGTCGAACATCAGGATGTTCGGCCGCGCGATGCCGCCGCAATGCGGACACGCGGGGACGTCGCCGACGAGGCTGCACGCCGGCTCGTCTACGACAGGCGCGAACGATCCCGCATCCCATGTGTGCGCCGAGCAAGGGCTCAGGCACTGCATCGCATGAATCGAGCCGTGGACTTCGACGATCCGCTCGGGATCGAAGCCCGCCGTCTGGAACTGGCCGTCGACGTTGCTCGTGAACACGAAGCCGCCGTCGCGCATCGCGCCGATCCAGCGCCGCAGAATGCGAAACCCTTCGTGCGGAACGGTTGCCCGGTACATCGCGAGCCGATGGCCGTAAAAGCCCCACGCGAGGCGCGGACGCTCGCGAAACGCGCGCGGCGACGCGATCTCGTGGAACGCGTAGCCGACATGGCCGAGCGCCGGATACGCGCGCCACAATCCCTCGACGCCCCGGAAATCCGGCAGCCCGGAATCGATGCCCATGCCTGCGCCCGCCGTGACGAGCAGCGCATCGGCGCGCGACAGCGCACGAACGGCCGCGTCGATGAGCTCGGCGGCGACGGGCGATGCGGCTGCGCGCATCTCGGAAGGCGGGTTCGAAGGCGGGCGGCGTGAATCGGACATGGCGCGGCGTTCTCGCTTCAAATTTCGTTCGAAGTCGGGACGATCATACGCTCGCGCGGCGTGCCGCCGGAAACGTTTTGGACTTTGAGCGACGAGCGACGAGTGGCGAGTGGCGAGTGGCGAGTGGCAAGTCGCAAGCGCAGGCACGATCGATCGATGCGCGTCCTCAGGCGCACCCGCCGCGCGATCAGCGCGCCGCCGCGCTCGACCGCTGCAACGCGGGCGTGCGCTGCACCCGCTCGGCGATGAAATCCATCACGGCGCGAATCGGCGGCGACGCCTTCAATTGCCGATGCACGACGAGCCAGATGTCGCGCGCGAACGGCTCGGCGTCGACGTCGAGCTCGACAAGATCGTCGCTCGCGGCCGGCAGGAACCGCGGCAGCATTCCGATTCCGGCGCCGGCGCGCGTCGCCGCATATTGGCTCGTGATGTCGCCGAGCCGGCATGCGATCGCCCGCTTGCCCGCGACCTTCTTCAGCCATCGCTGCTGCGGCATATCGTCGAACGGATCGTCGTAGCCGACGAATTCCCAGCGCGCCGGCTCCTGCAGATACGGATAGCGCCGCGCCGCATAGAGCGCGAACTCCATCGCGCCGATGCGACGCACGACGTTGTCCGCCTCCTTCGGGCGCACGAGCCGCACCGCGACGTCCGCCTCGCGGCGGCTCAGCGACACGCTCTGCGCCTGCCCCGACAGCGCGAGCTGGATGCCCGGATAGCGCTCGCGAAACGCGGTCGTCTCTTTTGCGAAGAAGTTCGTGACGAGCACGGGCGGCGCGCTGACGACGACCATGCCCGTCAGTTGCGAGCGCTCCGCCTGGACCGTGCGCTCGATCGCGAACGCGCCCGCCTCCATTGTCGACGCGATCTCGAACATCCGCCGGCCGACGCCCGTCAGCGTGCAATGCCGCGCAAAGCGCTCGACGAGGCGCGTCTGCAATTCGGTTTCGAGCATCGTCACGCGCCGGCCGACAGTCGCATGGTCGGCGCCCAGCTCGCGCGCCGCGCCCGACAGCGTGCCGACGCGCGCGACCGCCAGAAAGTGCCGCAGGTTTTCCCAATCGAACATCGGTGCGATTTTCCACAGGTGCAGTGCAGATTCGGGGAATTTACACCGGATCGCGTCGGGCCATAACCTTGGCTCCGATGCGCGTCTCCGCGCCTTGCTACCCGTTCCGTTCATCACGTGGGAGAACACACCATGACGCTTGCGATGGCGATCACGCAAACCGGCGGCCCCGAAGCACTGAAGGCGATCGAAATCGACGTTCCCGAACCGGGGCCGCTCGATGTGCGCATCAGGCAATCGGTGATCGGCGTGAACTTCGTCGATACGTATTTCCGCAGCGGGCTGTATCCGGTCGCGTCGCTGCCGGCCGTGCTCGGCTTCGAAGGCGCCGGCGTCGTCGAAGCCGTGGGCAGCGAGGTCACGCGGCTGCGGCCGGGCGACCGCGTCGCCTACACGGGCGCGCCGATCGGCGCTTATGCCGAATCGCGCGTGCTGCCCGCCAGCCGTCTCGTCAGGATTCCCGATGCGCTGTCGTTCGAGACGGCCGGCAGCTCGATGCTGCGCGGCCTCACAGCACACATGCTGCTGCACAAGGTGCATCCGACGACGCGCGGCGACTGGATTCTCGTGCACGCGGCGGCGGGCGGGCTCGGGCAGATCGTCGTGCGATGGGCGAAGCGGCTGGGCGCTCAAGTGATCGGCACGGTGGGCTCGGCGGGCAAAATCGAGCTGGCGCGCGTAGCGGGCGCCGATCACGTGCTGCTCCACGCCGATCCGGGCTGGGCCGACGAAGCGGTGCGCATCGCGGAGCGCCGGGGCGTGCATCTTGCGGTCGACGGCATCGGCGGGAGCATGGTCGCGCAGACGCTGCGCGTCGTTCGCCCGTTCGGCGTCGTCGCGAGCCTCGGCCAGCCGGCGGGGCCGATACCGCCCGTGCGCGTCGAGGATCTCGGCTTCGCGCGCTCGATCGGCCTGATGCGGCCCAGCTCGCTTGCGTACGCGAATGATCCGCAGTTGTATGCGCGCGGCACGAGCGATCTGCTCGACGCGCTCGCCGACGGGATGGTCGCGCCGGTCGGCGCGCGCTATGCGTTGAGCGATGCGGCGCGCGCGCACGCCGAGCTCGAAGCGGGGAAGACGGTGGGGAGCGTGATATTGACCGTGTGATGCACGCGACGACGTCGCGCCATGCACATCGCGCATGCAGACACGCGCGTCGCCTCCTGCGCGCCCCGGGTTTCATGCGCATCGCACGGCGACGCGCATGACGAGACATCGACATGGACCGCCGGCGGCGGCCGGCGCCGTTCACGCCACATCGACGGGAACGTGCCGGCCGCCTCCCGGCGACACCGTCACATGAAGAGTTGCACTTCCTCCCGCTTCGCGTTCTTGAGCGGAAACGCCGTGACGACCATGCCGTTCTGCCGCAGCACGATGCGAACGTTGCGGAACACGGCCACGCGAGCGCCGTCGCGGAACGTGAAGCGGCCATAGGTACGCACGACCTTGCCGTCCGCCGTTCGCGTTTGCACATATTGCGCGTCGACATCGGTCAGCGCCGCCATGACGACTCGGGTCAGCGTATCGCGAGAATCGACCGACAATGCGCGCCAATCGTTTCGATGGCCGTCATCGCCGCCACCGCCGCCCGGCGCCCAGATATGCTCGAGCCCATACCCGAAGCGCTGCCCGGGCCTGCCTCTCGGGTCGTTCAGATAGACGATGCCGAGGTTATCTCCCGTCGCCGCGCCATCGTGCGCGATCGCGGCCGTCTGCGACGCGAATTCGTCGCGACGCATGCCGGCGGGCATCTCCGTCCTTTGCCGGTCGAACGAGCGCACGAGCGCGTCGAATTCGCGGTTGTCGGCCATTCGACTCGCCAGATAATAGCGGCCGCCCGTCTGCAACTGCGGCGGCACCGCGATCGCATCGTCTTGCCGCTTGATCTTGCGCTTCGCTTTCTTCACGCATTCCCAACCCTGCTCCGCCGCTTCGCGCGCTGCGTTGTTGTCGGCACAGCTCGCCTTGACGACCTTCTTCTTGCGTTGCCTCAGGTTGGACGGCTCGTTCGGCTTCGCCCGGCTATCCGATACCTGGACGATGTTTTCCGCGGCACTGAGCGCATTCGCCGCGCGCTCGGTATCGGCGAGCAGCCACCCATCCAGCCGCGCATTGCCGGTCGTCAAACGAAGCGGCGCCGCCGCACCGGACGCGCTATCGACGTTGTACGCGTTGATCTGTTGAAGCAGCGAGCGAATCGTGGACGGCGGCAGTTCGCCGACAGCCGCGATCGCCTCGCGGTCCTGCATCGTGCAGGCTTGCGGCCCGCTTTCCTGTCGCATGTTCGGCCGATCGCGGCAGAACAGGACGCCCATCGCGACATCGAAATCCGGCGCGTCGCCGCCACCGATCTCGTCCGCCTCGTACACGGTCAGATCGATGTTTGCCGGCAACGGCTGCGTCGTGACGAGGTCGATCTGCGTATCGGGCATCGGGCCGCTCGCGCTGGTCGAGCAAATGCTGGGCGCACCGAACAGACGCTCCCACCACCACGCGGATAGCGACGTGATGCCCTGAATGAAATCCTCGAAGCAGCGCTTGCTGCGATGATGCGAATTGGAACCGTCGGCAAGCGGCACCGTACGCTGTTCGACGAATGCCAGCGTGCGATTGTCGCGCTGAACGGACGACACATCGATCGCGGATCGGGCAAACGCGTCGAGGCCGTCGCGCGAAAGCGCCGAGCGGATCGGGTCGGCGATCTCCCGCCCCGCCACGATGCTCGAGCCTTGCACGACGGCCTCATTGGCGGTCACGATCACGCTGTCGGACCATTCCGATTGCGCGCTCGTCTTCGGCACCACGTACGCCGTGAATATCAAATATTTGACGTCCTTAGGAATAGGCCGCCACAAGAGCTTCGATTCGGTGCTTTCAGACAGCGCCGACGGCGCGCTGTTGCCGAACGTCACCGCGATCGCCGACGGCGACACGCGTGCGGCGATGCTGGCGTTGGCCGCGCGCAGCGTGAACAGGTTGGTGTTGCTGTCGTCGCGCTCGACGAGCACCTTGACCGAGCGCACGGCGTCGGTTTGCCCGAGACGCGCTACCGAGAGGTGACTCACGCTCTTCACGTCGCCGCGAAAATTCGGGAACACCATTGTGTTCGCGATTTGCTCGACAAGGCCACCGTCGCCCGCGGTCTGACGCTCCTCCACGAAACCGAGCGACTGGGCGCCTGCCGCCGCCGACCAACCGATCAGCGCGGAGAGCACCGACGCCGCGATCAACCGCTTTGCGCAAATCCGATTAGGCATGCAATTCCCCCAAATAGTTAGGAACACGAATCGAAATTCGTAAATTACAATTACATTACCAATGAAACTTGTCAATAACCCATACTCATTTCGCGTGTATTAATGCGATCGTTCACTTGAGCTTGAGCCATTCGACAAAAGCTCGCCGCATACATGCAGAGCGCGACTCACGCTTCGAGCAAGGAGAAAAATCCTGCTATTTATCAGGTGCATACGAGCAATCACAACACCGCGCGAAACCTGTATTCGTTGAACTGCCGCAGCGCGATTCCGCGACGACAAAAAGACACAAAACACAGAATGACTGGAAAGATCGGCATTCGAATGGCAACGGGCAGGCAGGCTCGCCACGCGTCGCCCAAAGCGCGGCGATGCGGAAAATTCATCAGGGCTTCCACTGCTACCGCCCATCACTTGCGATGCCGACAAGGACCGGATATCGCATCGAAATAGCGTACTCGCCGGCGGCCGATACGCGTGATGCGCGTCAGCGAGCGATTCGTCTCGAACGCCGGCACATCGGGCAGGAATCATCACGCGCGTCACGCCGAGGCGGCGATATCGGTCGCTCTTCTCGCCATGACGGCGTTCGGGTGATCGCCATTCCCGATAATCACCCCGATATCCGATTCAGATCGCATGCGTCGATTACCGTCAGCGCACCGATCCATGGCCTGTCACGACAATCGGTCTCCTTCAACTGTTCGCCCACCGCCGATGCGCATGCCAACCAGCATGATTCTTCCCGCTGCTCCATCAATCGGCAGCGGCAACAGACGGGGGTCGTTGCAGAAAGAGATCGGCGCCGGAGTTTCCGGTTTACGGGAATCAGGACGCGATCGGGCCAGCTCGCAGACCGCTTGCCATCCGATTACGCGTTCGATCACTTCCGATTCGATGCGCGCCATCTCCTCGACGCCGTACCGAGCGCCGACGATCGCAGCGAGCGCACCGCGAGCCGGTTCATCTGCGTTGCTGGAAGACGAATGAGGTATTGGTCGATGAACCGCGCCGCCGCCGTCCGGTCCGTTGCGAAATGCCCCCGAACATTCCGGCGCCGCGAACGCCCGCGTCACGCATTCCGCATTTCGGTATCGCACTATTGCGCCTTATTGCCATCCCCCCCAAACCCTGTAGAATTCCCAGTTCCGCGGGCGTCGTATAATGGCCATTACCTCAGCTTCCCAAGCCCCAGCGCGTTAATCAAAACCACTATTCACGCGCCTTCTCACGTCGTATTTCCTCCTGAGTCCACGAAGAACCGCTGTTCATGCGGGGCTCCCGGCGATGCCAGTTTTCATGCCAGCGCCAATCTCAAGAAGCTGACGATATAGCGGCGCATATTGCATCAATTCGCCGACCACATCGAACCCAAACACGGGCCGTCATCGCTCATCGGATCGACAATTCAGTTCAGTCCCAAGAAATTACGAGCCACCGGTGACAACTTGGCGAGATCGATCCCGAGCCCTTCACCATAGATTCTTCGAAGTACCCGCTGCTCCAGCTTACCCAACTCGCGATCGAGATCTCCAACGTTATGGCACATGTCGTAAGCCGCTAGATATCCATTTCGCCGCAGCATAAGCACGCTACCTACTGCACGCACCTCAAATCAACATACCGAAAGACATATCTCCGATCTCACCACTGCCAGCGATGCCACCGCTCCAGCATCGAGCGATGCCAGTTTCGCTACCACCGCCCAAAACCACCCGCTTGCCATCCCCACGTCAAACCCTGTACAATTGCGCGTTCTGCGGGCGTCGTATAATGGCCATTACCTCAGCTTCCCAAGCTGATGACGTGGGTTCGATTCCCATCGCCCGCTCCACTTTCCCGGCTATGGATGCCATCCGCAGCCGAAGCACGCGAAGCCGCCTCGTCGAAGGCGGCTTTTTCGTATTTCATACGCAGTAAGGGCGGCCCGTCCAGCACGACGCCGTCGCGCGCCGCGCATCCGGCCCGCCCCTCGCCTTTCATTCATTGTCACGATGAACCACGACGACCCGAACGCCTCCGGCGTGCCGCACGACGACGCCAATGACGCCGCCCCCGCTTCGGCAAGCGACGCCGCTCGAGCCACCGGCCACGCCGACGACGAATCGAGCCCGCTTCATCTGCGCCGCATCCGCAGCTTCGTCACGCGCGCCGGCCGCGTATCCACCGGCCAGCGCCGCGCGATCGACGAGCTCGGCCCGCGCTTCGTCGTCCCGTACGACAATGCCCAGCCGGACTGGGACACGGTCTTCGGCCGCCGCGCGCCGCGCGTGCTCGAGATCGGCTTCGGGATGGGCGCGTCGACGGCCGAGATCGCCGCGCATCGCCCGGGCGACGACTTCATCGGCGTCGAGGTGCACGAGCCGGGCGTCGGCGCGCTGCTGAAACTGATCGGCGAGCAGCAACTGTCGAACATCCGCATCATCCAGCACGATGCGGTCGAGGTGCTCGAGCACATGATCGCGCCGGACAGCCTCGACGGCGCGCACATCTTCTTCCCGGACCCGTGGCACAAGGCGCGCCATCACAAGCGCCGGCTGATCCAGCCGCCGTTCGTCGCGCAGCTTGCCGCGCGGCTCAAGCCGGGCGCGTACCTGCATTGCGCGACCGACTGGCAGAACTATGCGGAGCAGATGCTCGAGGTGCTGGGCGCGGACCCGTCGCTCGAAAACACCGCGCAAGACTATGCGCCCCGCCCCGACTATCGCCCGGTGACGAAGTTCGAGCGCCGCGGGCTGCGGCTCGGGCACGGCGTATGGGATCTCGTGTTCAGGAAGAAGCGCGCGGGCTGACGCGCGACGCCGCGCCGACTGCGCGCGGGGTCGGCCGGACTGCGCCCGGGCGCATCGAAGGTTCGAATTGAAGGTTCGACACGGCGGCGCGCGCGCCGCCGCGATCGGCAAGTATCCGGGCGAAGCAGCGGAGAACGGCCGCCGCCGCGACGCCGGACCTCAGATCCACTCGATCCAGCCGCTATACCCTACAAGCAGCACGAACAGCCCGAACACGATCCGGTACCACGCGAACGCCGTGAAATCGTGCGACGCCACGTAGCGCAGCAGCCAGCGCACGCACGCGAACGCGCTGACGAACGCGGCAGCAAGGCCGATCGCGAACAGCCCGATCGAATCGACGTTGAACGCGTGCCAATCCTTCGCGGTTTCGTACAGTGTCGCGCCGAAGATGACCGGAATCGCGAGAAAGAACGAGAACTCGGTCGCGACGCGCCGCTCGAGGCCGAACAGCATCCCCCCGATGATCGTCGAGCCGGACCGCGACACCCCCGGAATCAACGCGAAGCACTGCGCGAGACCCACCTTCAGCGCATCGAGCGGCGTCAGCGCGTCGATCGACTGCACGCGCGACGGCTTGCCCCGTTCGCGCTGCCGCCCCTCCACCCACAGGATCACCGCGCCGCCGACGACGAGCGCGACGGCAACAGGCACCGGCGCGAACAGCACCGACTTGATCGTTTTCTCGAACAGCAGCGCGAGCGCGATAGCCGGGAGGGTCGCGATTACGACGTTCATCGTGAATCGCCTCGCTTCGCGCTGCGCAGGCAGCCCGGTCACGACGTCGACGATCCTGCGGCGATATTCCCAGCACACCGCGAGAATCGCGCCGAACTGGATCACGACGTCGAACGTCTTCGCCTGCTCGGGATGAAAGCGCAGGAAGCTGCCCGCGACGATCAGGTGCCCGGTGCTCGACACCGGCAGGAATTCAGTCAGCCCCTCGACGATGCCGAGCGCCAGCGCTTTGCAAATCAGTATCCAGTCCATCCGTGGCCCGCTTTCGAAGTGAATCAACCGAGGCCGCGGAACCGCCGCGGCCGCTGCGGCCGCGGGCGACACGACGTCATTTCTCGACGATCGCCACGCGTATGCCGTTTGTAAGAATTGTGATTGTACCGGGTTCGTAATTCACGCCGGCGAATTGCAGCTGTTCCGGCTTGAACGTGTAGATCGGATAGTTGGTCAGCAACTGGGTCGCGAGCAGGCCCGCCGCCGCGCTGATCTGCTGCGTGTACAACTGCGCGTCGCCGTCGACGTTCACGCTGTCGACGGCGGGCGCCTTCAGCACGACGGAGCGGCTCGGCTCGTCGTACGCGAGCTGGCCCGACACGGTGAACTTGCCGTTGACGGGCGCGCGCAGGAACGGGCTCTCGAAGCGCGCGTCGAGCCGCACCGCGACGCGATTCTGGTCCGGCAGCAGCCCGACGACCGGATTCGCGAGCGCGACGTCGATCACCTGCGCGACCGTCTTCTGATACGGAAACTTGCGGGCGACCGCACGCTGCACGTCGCCTTGCGAGAACGTGTAGTGATCGGGGATGAACGGAAACGTCGACGCGCACGCGGCCAGCGAAACGGTGACGCCCGCGGCCGCGCACGCGGCAATCAGGAAGCGGCGCCGCCCGGGCGCGCTCGTATGGGTCATGCTGAATCTCCTGCAGAGGCAAACAGTGCGGCGGGCCGCGTGTCGGCTTCGAGCCGGGCGAGCCATGCGAGCGCGTCCGCGCGCGACGCACCGCACATCTCGTCGCTCGGCCGCAGTCCCGAGCAGCACGCGGGGCGCTCCGGCCGGCCGAAGATCGCGCAGCGCTCGCCGTCGAGCAACTGTGCGCAGCGCACGCCGGCGGGCTTGCCATTCGGCATGCCGGGAATCGCGCTCGAGATCGACGGCGCGATGCAACACGCGCCGCAGCCTTCGCGGCACGCATGCGCGGACGCACTCCCCGAACTCACGGCAATTTCGCCAATCATCACATCAAGTATCCAAAATCCACGTCAATCGCCACGCAACGCCCGGCAGGCGGCCGCATGCGGAATCCGTATTGTGCCATTCGCCGCTGCGACGTTATTACACAATTCAATGAAACCGACGGTTCCTATACTGGTCGACGTCATAGAGCACGACTTCGAGCTTCCAGCATGACGCAGCCGATTCCGTCCGAGGCGCTGTTTCGCCCCGATCTGCTCGCCAAGTACACGGCGAACGGCCCTCGCTATACGTCCTACCCCACCGCCCCTCAGTTCCGCGAAAATTTCGATCCCGCCGACTACATCCGCGCGGCGGCCGACCCGGGCGCGTCCGCCAGCGATCTGTCACTCTATTTCCACATCCCGTTCTGCGCGACCGCGTGCTTCTACTGCGGCTGCAACAAGATCGCGACGCGCAACCGCAAGCGCGCGCGGCCGTATCTCGATCAGTTGAAGCACGAGATCGCGTTGCAGGCCGCGCTCTTCGATCCGGAGCGGACCGTCACGCAGCTCCACTGGGGCGGCGGCACGCCGACCTTCCTGTCGCAGGCCGAGACGACCGAACTGATGGCGGCCACGCGCGAGTACTTCACGCTTGCGTCGGATCGCACCGGGGAATTCTCGATCGAGATCGATCCGCGCGCCGCGTCGCCCGCGACGCTCGTCCATCTGCGCACGATCGGCTTCAATCGCGTGAGCCTCGGCGTGCAGGACTTCGACCCCGACGTGCAACGCGCGATCAACCGCGTGCAGCCGCTCAAGATGACGTCCGACCTCGTGCGCGCCGCGCGCGCAACGGGCTATCACTCGATCGGCATCGATCTCATCTACGGGCTGCCGCACCAGACGGTATCAAGCTTCGCGCGCACGCTCGACACGGTCGTCGAGCTCGAGCCCGACCGGCTCTCCGTGTTCGGCTACGCGCACATGCCGCATCTGTTCAAGATGCAGCGCCAGATCGACGCCGCCGCGCTGCCGCCCCCCGCGACACGCATCGCGCTGCTCGGCCTCGCGATCGAGCAGCTCACCCGCGCGGGCTACGTGTACATCGGCATGGACCATTTCGCGCGGCCGGACGACGAGCTCGTGCGCGCGCAACGCAACGGCACGCTGCAGCGCAACTTCCAGGGCTACAGCACGCGCGCGGACGCCGACCTGATCGGCATCGGCGCGTCGTCGATCGGCAAGGTCGGCGACGTCTACGCGCAGAACGCGAAGGACTTGCCGCGCTACGGCGCGGCGCTCGCCGACCAGCGGCTGCCGATCGTGCGCGGCGTGAAGCTCTCGGCGGACGACCGGCTGCGGCGCGACGTGATCACGCACCTGATGTGCAACCTCGTGCTGCCGTTCTCGCACGTCGAGGCCGCGTACGGCATCCGCTTCGCGAACAAGTTCTCGAGCGAGCTCGACACGCTGCGCGGCTTCGAGCGCGACGGCCTGCTGTCGATCGGCGCAGATCGTCTGACGATTCATCCGGCCGGGCGTCTCCACGTGCGCAACATCGCGATGGTGTTCGACGCGTATCTGTCGGGCGCATCCGAAAACCGCTACTCGAAGACCGTCTGAGCGCGGCCGCGCCGCGCGCTCGGCGCGCGTTGTTGATAAAGTGGCGGTTTCATCGCACTTTCGTTTTTGACGCACGATGCGCACCACGCAAGCGACCCGCGCGGTCGAACGCCTGAGAACCCGCACCGGGAACCCGCAGTATTCGGCGGTAGGCATGCCGGGCGGCCTCTTCTACCTCGTCGACCGCTCGGGCGGCGCCGCCGAGAAGCTCTGCACGCCGCTGCCGCTCGAGGATTTCGTCGCGTTCGTCGACGGCCTCGGCCCGAAGAAGCCGCGCAAGGCCAGCAAGCTCGACGTCGCGTTCGAGCAGCAGATCAAGAACAGCAAGCGCTAGCCGCCTCGGACCGCAGGCGTTCTGAAGGCAAGACCTCGACCCCGTTTGGTACAATCCGAGAGTTTTTCGTCCCCCCGCTGACGGCCGTCCAGGCCCGCATGACACCATGAATATCGAAAAAGCACGTTTCAACATGATCGAACAGCAGATCCGGCCTTGGGATGTACTGGATCAGGACGTCTTGAGCCTGCTGTCGGTCGTCAAGCGTGAGAACTTCGTGCCGGCCGCGTATCGCGACCTGGCGTTCGCCGACGTCGAGCTGCCGCTGCCGAATGGCCAGAAGATGCTGTTCCCGCGCGTCGAGGCGCGCGTCCTGCAGGAGCTCGCGGTGAAGAAGCACGAGAACGTGCTCGAGATCGGCGCGGGCTCCGGCTACATGGCGGCGCTGCTGGCCGCGCGCGGCCAGCGCGTGACGACGGTCGAGATCGATCCGGACCTCGCGAAGTTCGCCGAGGAGAACCTGAAGAAGAACGGCGTGACGAACGCCGAGGTCGTGCTCGGCGACGGTTCGCGCGGCTGGCCCGCGAAGGCGCCGTACGACGTGATCTGCGTGTCGGGCGGCCTGCCCGTCGTCCCGCAGGAGCTGCTCGAGCAACTGAAGGTGGGCGGCCGCCTCGCGGCGTTCGTCGGCGGCCGGCCGGTGATGAAGGCGCAGATCATCACGCGCATCGACGACAAGCAGTATCGCGTCGCCGACGTGTTCGAAACCTACGTTGACCACCTCGTCAACGCGATGGAGCCGTCGCGCTTCAAGTTCTGAGACGATTCGCACCGATGCAGATCCTGACCGCCACTGCCCTCGCCGAATGGCTGCGTGATCCGGCGCGCCCGGCGCCCGTCGTGCTCGACGTGCGCGAGCCGTGGGAGATCGCGACCGCAAAGATCGACGGCAGCGTGTCGATTCCGATGCAGCAGATCCCCGCGCGCAGCGAGGAGCTCGACGACGAAGCGCCGATCGTCTGCGTGTGCCATCACGGAATGCGCAGCGCGCAAGTCGCGATGTTCCTCGAATCGCGCGGCTTCACGAAGCTCTACAACCTGCAAGGCGGGATCGACGCGTGGTCGCGCGACGTCGATCCTTCGGTGCCCCGCTATTGAGCACGCATCGAAGCGGCGCACGCGATGCGCGCCGCTTCGTCTGAGCACCGCGCCCGTGCGCCCGCTCCCGCCTACTCCGTTTCCTTCAGCGCCTGCGCGACGATCGAGAACAACTCGACGATCTGCGCCTCCTCGACGATGAGGGGCGGCGAGAAAGCGAGGATGTCGCCCGTGTAGCGAATCATCGCGCCGTTCGCGAAGCACTTGACGAACACTTCGTACGCACGCGCGCCCGGCTTGCCGTCGCGCGGCTTCAGCTCGACGCCGCCGACGAGGCCGAGATTGCGCACGTCGATCACGTGACGCGCGTCCTTCAGCTTGTGGATCTCGCGCTCGAAGATCGGCGCGATCTGCGCGGCGCGCGTCAAGAGCCCTTCGCGCTCGTACAAGTCGATCGTCGCGACGGCCGCCGCCGCCGCGAGCGGGTGCCCCGAATACGTATAGCCGTGAAAAAGCTCGATGCCGGCCGGCGCGCCGTCCACGATCGCGTCGTGGATCGCGCCGCTCGCCGCCACCGCGCCCATCGGCACCGCCGCGTTGTTCGTGCCTTTCGCCATCGTCAGCAGATCGGGCGTCACGCCGAAGAACTGCGACGCGAACGGCGCGCCGAGCCGCCCCCAGCCGGTGATCACCTCGTCGAAGATCAGCAGGATGCCGTGCTTGTCGCACAATTCGCGCAAGCGCTCGAGATAGCCTTGCGGCGGAATCAGCACGCCCGTCGAGCCCGCGACGGGCTCGACGATCACTGCGGCGATCGTCGATGCGTCGTGCAGCGCGACGAGCCGCTCCAGTTCGTCCGCGAGATGCGCGCCCCAAGCGGGCTGCCCTTTCGAGAACGCGGCCTCCTTCAGGTTCAGCGTGTGCGGCAGATGATCGACCGACGGCAGCAGCGCCCCCGAATACGCCTTGCGGTTCGGTGCGATGCCGCCCACCGAGATGCCGCCGAAGCCGACGCCGTGATAGCCGCGCTCGCGGCCGATGAAGCGCGTGCGCTGCCCTTCGCCGCGCGCGCGGTGATACGCAAGCGCGATCTTCAGCGCGGTGTCGACCGCCTCCGAGCCGGAGTTCGTGAAGAAGATATGCTTCAGGTCGCCCGGCGTGTGGCGCGCGATCTTCGTCGCCGCCTCGAACGCCTTCGGGTGTCCCATCTGAAACGTCGGCGCGAAATCCATCTCCCGGGCCTGCGCCTGCACCGCGGCGACGATCTCGTCGCGTCCATGCCCCGCGTTCACGCACCAGAGGCCCGCGGTGCCGTCGAGGATGCGGCGGCCGTCGTGCGACGTGTAGTACATCCCCTTCGCCGCGACGAGCAGGCGCGGCGCTTCCTTGAACTGCCGGTTCGCGGTGAACGGCATCCAGAACGCGGAGAGGTCGGGGGTCTGCGAAACGTGCTCGGTCATGGAAAGCTCCTCGGAAATCGATCGAACGATATCTGGAAGATGTCGCGATGCGCGCTGACGGGGGCGGCGCGCGAGCGCCGCATCGATGGAAATTCGCCTTGAGAGTGTAAGCACGCGGCTCGCGATGCACAACCATGCAGCATGCGCGTGCACGGTGCTGCACCGCGACGGACCATGCGATGCGCGCACGCGGGCGTCGCAGGCACCGCGCCGCATCGCCGAAAGCCCCGCCGACGGGCGCGCGCACGCGCGCCGGCACGCATCTGGCACATGCCTTGCGTAACCGGTTCGCCGCGCGTCCGCTCCGGTGCGCGCCCACACTCCAACAGGCAAGGGGAACTCGATGAAACGTCGCAGTCTTTTGAAGTTCGGATCGATGGCAGGCGTCATGGCGCTCGCCGGGCAAAGCCCCCTCGCGCGCGCGGCGGATTCGGGCAAAGGCCCGATCAAGGTCGGCATCCTGCATTCGCTGTCGGGCACGATGGCGATCTCCGAGACTTCGCTCAAGGACACCGCGCTGATGACGATCGCCGACATCAACAAGAACGGCGGCGTGCTCGGGCGGCAGCTCCAGCCCGTCGTCGTCGACCCCGCGTCGAACTGGCCGCTCTTCGCCGAGAAGGCGCGCCAGTTGCTCACGCAGGACAAGGTCGCGTGCGTGTTCGGCTGCTGGACGTCGGTGTCGCGCAAATCGGTGCTGCCCGTGTTCGAGGAGCTGAACGGCCTGCTCTATTATCCGGTGCAGTACGAGGGCGAAGAGATGTCGCGCAACGTGTTCTACACGGGCGCCGCGCCGAACCAGCAGGCGATTCCGGCCGTCGAGTACATGATGAGCGCCGAAGGCGGCGGCGCGAAGCGCTTCTTCCTGCTCGGCACCGATTACGTCTACCCTCGCACGACCAACAAGATCCTGCGCGCGTTCCTGAAATCGAAGGGCGTGAAGGAATCCGATATTCAGGAAGTCTACACACCGTTCGGGCATAGCGATTACCAGACGATCGTCGCGAACATCAAGACCTTCGCGCAAGGCGGCAAGACCACCGTGATCTCGACGATCAACGGCGATTCGAACGTGCCGTTCTACAAGGAGCTCGGCAATCAGGGGCTCAAGGCGACCGACGTGCCCGTCGTCGCGTTCTCGGTCGGCGAGGAGGAACTGCGCGGCATCGACACGAAGCCGCTCGTCGGGCACCTGGCCGCGTGGAATTACTTCATGTCGGTGAAGGGGCCGGCGAACGCGAAATTCAAGGAGCAGTTCGCCGCGTGGGTGAAGTCGCAGAACCTGCCGGGCGGCGCGAAACGCGTGACCAACGATCCGATGGAAGCGACGTTCGTCGGCATCCACATGTGGAAGCAGGCGGTCGAGAAGGCGAAGAGCACCGACGTCGACCGCGTGCGCGCGGCGATGATCGGCCAGAGCGTGGCCGCGCCGTCGGGCTTCACGCTGACGATGGACGGCAACCATCATCTGCACAAGCCGGTGATGATCGGCGAGATCCGCGGCGACGGCCAGTTCAACGTCGTCTGGAAGACGAAGACGGCGATTCGCGCGCAACCGTGGAGCCCGTTCATCGCGGGCAACCAGGGCAAGCCCGATGTGGTGAGCTCGATCCCCGCGTTCCTGCGCCGCGCTCGCGCGGCGCTCGCCTGACGTCCGTGCGGACGCCGCGCGAGCGCGCGGCGCCGTCATCGCGCGCGGCCGCGCCGCGCGCCTTCTTCTCCTTTCACGAGGACATACCGATGCCCACGCCTTTGAGCCGCGCCGCTCGCGCGCTCGCGGCGCTCGCCGTCTGCGCGGCGCTGTCGCTCGGCGCGCCGAGCGCGGCGCACGCGGTCACGGCCGCCGACGTCGCCGCGCTCGCCGGCGACGACTTCGATGCGAAGAGCGCCGCGATCGACCATCTCGCCGCCGAGCGCGACGCCGCCGCCGCCGCGCTGCTGAATGCGCTCGCGAACGGCGACGCGCTCGCGACCGACGCGGGACGCATCCTCGTCCAGCACGGCGACGCCGCGCGCGACGCGCTGACGAACGCGCCCGCGCAGGCGGGCGACGCGCAGCCGGTGATGCTCAACAACCTGCTGCGCACGAAGATCGCGAACGCGCTGTCGGGGCTCGATCTCGCGTCGCCCGCTATCGACACGCGCCGCCGCGCGATCGATGCGCTGCTCAAGAGCCCGGATGCCGCGCTCAAGCCGATGATCGACGCCGCGCGTGCGAAGGAAACCGATCCGGTGCTCAAGCGCCGCCTCGACGCGCTATGGGCGATCGCCGCGCTGCGCGACGCCGATCCCGCGAAGCGCCTCGAAGCGGTGCGGCTCGTGGCCGCGCGCAGCGATCTCGACATGATCGAGCAGTTGCGCCCGCTCGTCGCGAAGCGCTCCGACGGCAGCGATGCGGAACCCGATGCCCGCGTGCGCGAAGCCGCGCAGCACGGGCTCGACGCGCTCTATGCGATCCAGCGCCGCGGCGAGATCGCGGGCACGCTGTTCGCGGGGTTGTCGCTCGGCAGCGTGCTGCTGCTCGCCGCGCTCGGCCTCGCGATCACGTACGGCCTCATCGGCGTCATCAACATGGCGCACGGCGAGTTCCTGATGATCGGCGCGTATGCGACCTACGTCGTGCAAACGCTCGTGCAGCGCTATCTGCCGGGCGCGTTCGACTGGTATCCGCTCGCCGCGATTCCGGCGTCGTTTCTGGCGGCGGCCGCGCTCGGCGTCGTGCTCGAGCGCACGGTGCTCAGGCACCTGTACGGCCGCCCGCTCGAGACGCTGCTTGCGACGTTCGGCGTGAGCCTGATCCTGATTCAGGCGACGCGAACGATTTTCGGCGCGCAGAACGTGCAAGTCGTCAATCCGTCCTGGATGAGCGGCGGCGTGACCGTGATGCAGAACCTGATCCTGCCGTACAACCGCCTCGCGATCCTCGCGTTCGCGCTCGCCGTCGTCGGCGTCGCGTGGGCGGTGTTGACGAAGACGCGCCTCGGCCTGTTCGTGCGCGCGGTCACGCAGAACCGCCGGATGGCCGCCTGCGTCGGCGTGAAGACGGCGCGTGTCGATTCGTATGCGTTCGCGTTCGGCGCGGGCATCGCGGGGCTCGGCGGCTGCGCGCTATCGCAGATCGGCAACGTCGGCCCGGATCTCGGCCAGAGCTACATCATCGATTCGTTCATGGCGGTCGTGCTGGGCGGCGTGGGCCAGATCGCGGGCACGGTGCTCGGCGGCTTCGGGCTCGGGCTCGTCAGCAAGGCGATCGAGCCGTTCTGGGGCGCGGTGCTCGCGAAGATCGCGGTGCTCGTGATGATCGTGCTGTTCATCCAGAAACGCCCGCAAGGGATGTTCGCCCTGAAGGGCCGCAGCGCGGAGGCGTGACATGACTTCGACAATCCGTTCTTCCCTTGCCGTCGCGCGCGGCGCGTCGCCCGCTTCATCCACGGCATCCGCCGCATCCGCTTCACCCGCCGCGCCGCGCTTCGCGCTCGGCCTGCCGCCGCGCCCCGCGCTGCTCTCGCGCCGCGCGTGGCTCGCGCTCGTCGCGCTGTGCATCGCGGTCGGCATCGGCGTGCCGCTCGCCGCGCTCGTCGCGCCCGAGTCGAGCGCGTTTCATCTGTCATCCTACGCAATGACGCTCGCGGGCAAGCTGATGTGCTACGCGATCGCCGCGCTCGCGCTCGATCTCGTCTGGGGCTACTGCGGCATCCTGAGCCTCGGGCATGGCCTGTTCTTCGCGCTCGGCGGCTATGCGATCGGCATGTACCTGATGCGCGCGATCGGCCGCGACGGCAAGTACGGCAGCGATCTGCCCGACTTCATGGTGTTCCTCGACTGGCACCGGCTGCCGTGGTACTGGAGCGGCACCGAGCATCTCGCGTATGCGCTCGCGCTCGTCGTGCTCGCACCCGCCGCGCTCGCGTGGGTGTTCGGCTTCTTCACGTTCCGCTCGCGCGTGAAGGGCGTGTATCTGTCGATCATCACGCAGGCGACGACGTTCGCCGCGATGCTGCTCTTCTATCGCAACGAGACGGGCTTCGGCGGCAACAACGGCTTCACCGATTTCAAACGCATCGCCGGCTTCGCGATCACGTCGCCCGGCACGCGCTGCGCGCTGTTCCTGATCACGTTCGCGGCGCTCGTCGCATCGTTCGTCGCCGCGCGCGCGATCGTCACGAGCAAGCTCGGCCGCGTCGTCACCGCGATCCGCGACGGCGAGACGCGCGTGATGTTCCTCGGCTACAGCCCGCTCGCGTACAAGCTGTTCGTGTGGGTTGTGTCGGCCGTGCTGTGCGGCATCGCGGGCGCGCTGTACGTGCCGCAGGTCGGCATCATCAATCCGAGCGAGATGTCGCCCGCGAACTCGATCGAGATGGCGATCTGGGTCGCGGTGGGCGGCCGCGGCACGCTGATCGGCCCGATCGTCGGCGCGTTCGCCGTCAACGGCGCGAAGAGCGTGTTCACCGCGTACTTCGCCGAATACTGGCTGTTCTTCCTCGGCCTCATCTTCGTGCTCGTGCCGCTCGTGCTGCCGCGCGGCATCATGGGCCTCGTCGAAGCCGTCACGCGCAAGGCAACGTCACGATGAACGAGAACGTTACGATTCCCAAGCTCGCGCTGCCGGACGGCGGCGATCGGCTCGCCGTCAGCGGCACGGCGCAGATGTCGCACGTCGTCACGCCTGGCGCGATCGACACGTCGCACGGCGCGATTCTCTATCTAGAGGACATCGAAGTGAGCTTCGACGGCTTTCGCGCGCTCAGGAAGCTGTCGCTCGCGATCGACGTCGGCGAGTTGCGCTGCGTGATCGGCCCGAACGGCGCCGGCAAGACGACGATGATGGACGTGATCACCGGCAAGACGCGGCCGGACTCGGGCCACGCGTTCCTCGGCCAGACGCTCGACCTCGCACGGATGACCGAGCCGCAGATCGCGCGCGCGGGCATCGGCCGCAAGTTCCAGAAGCCGACGGTGTTCGAGCAGCATCCGGTGTGGGAGAACCTCGAGCTCGCGATGGCGGCCGACAAGCGCTGGTTCGCGTCGCTGCGCGCGCGGCTCGATCGCGCGGCGCAGGCGCAAATCGAGGAGACGCTCGCGCTGATCGGGCTCGAGGACAGCGCGTACCGGCTCGCGGGCGAGCTGTCGCACGGGCAGAAGCAGCGGCTCGAGATCGGCATGCTGCTGATGCAGCGCCCCGCGCTCTTGCTGCTCGACGAGCCCGCAGCCGGCATGACCGACCACGAGACGATGGAGCTCGCCAAGCTGCTGAACACGCTGCGCGGCACCTGCTCGATGATGGTCGTCGAACACGACATGGAGTTCGTCGCGGCGCTCGCAGGCGACACGGGGCGCGTGACGGTGATGGCGGAAGGCGCGGTGCTCGCGCACGGCACGCTCGCTCAGGTGAAGCGCGACGAAGCGGTGATCGAGTCTTACCTCGGACGATGACGCGATGCTGACAATCGAATCGCTGAACCAATACTACGGCGGCAGCCACATCCTGCGCGACGTGAGCCTCACCGCCGAAACGGGCCGGCTCACCGTGCTGCTCGGGCGCAACGGCGTCGGCAAGACGACGCTGCTGCGCTGCCTGATGGGCGTCGTGCCGACGAAAAGCGGCAGCATCGCGTGGCGCGGCAAGCCGCTCGGCGCGCTGCCTCCCCACGCGCGCGTCGCGTCGGGCCTCGCCTATGTGCCGCAGGGCCGCGACATCTTCGCGCGGCTCACCGTCGAGGAGAATCTGCTCGTCGGCGCGGCGAGCCGCAAGGCGCCGTCCAAAGTGCCCGACCGGATCTACACGCTCTTTCCGGTGCTCAAGGACATGCGCGCGCGACGCGGCGGCGACCTGTCGGGCGGCCAGCAGCAGCAGCTCGCGATCGGCCGCGCGCTGATGAGCGAGCCGCAATTGCTGATCCTAGACGAGCCGACGGAAGGCATTCAGCCGTCGATCATCCAGGACATCGGCCGCACGCTGCGGCAGCTCGTCGACGAAACGAAGATGACCGTGCTGCTCGTCGAGCAGTACTACGATTTCGCGCGTTCGATCGCCGATCGCTACTGGGTGATGAGCCGCGGCGAGATCGTCGCGGGCGGCGCGGGCAGCGAGATGGACGCGCACGGCGTGCGCGAGCTGATCGCGGTCTGAGCGTCGGTCTGAGCGTCGGTCGGCGCGCGGGGCGGGCGACGCCCGCCGGCTCGCGCGGGGCGGATCGCGAACGGCGGCTGCACCGCGCACGCCACGCGCGCGCGGTGCGCGCGCGCACACGCGCCTTCCACACCCGTGCGCGGCTGCAAGCGCTATCCTGTGGCATTACCGCGCCCGCTTCTCCGATTCGACCGATGTCCGCCCACGACCCCCACGCCTCGCTCGCCCGCCCCGCCGCCAAGGCATGGCACGCCCGCCTCGAACTCGGCTTCGAGCGGCAGCCGGGCGGGCGCACGGCGCTCGCGCATCGGCGGCATGTCGGCCCGCTGCGCGTGCAGCGCGCGCTCTATCCGGAAGGCGACGCGATCTGCCACGCGGTGATCGTGCATCCGCCCGGCGGCGTCGCGGGCGGCGACCGGCTCGAGATCGACGTGAAGCTCGACGCCGGCACGCACGCGGTGCTCACGACGCCCGGCGCGACGAAGTGGTACAAGTCGAACGGGCTCGACGCGCGGCAGCGGATCGACATCGACGTCGGCGCGCGCGCGAAGCTCGACTGGCTGCCGCAGAACAATCTGTTCTTCGACGCCACGCATGCATCGCTCGAGTTCGTGCTGAAGCTCGGCGACGGCGCGAGCGTGCTCGGCTGGGACGCGGCGCAGCTCGGCCGCCAGGCCGCGGGCGAAGCGTGGTCGACGGGCAGCGTCGCGTCGTTCTCGAAGATCGTCGGGCCGTCGGGACGAGCGCTATGGGTCGAGCGCGCGCGACTCGATGCCCGCGATCCGCTGCGCGCCGCGCCGCAGGGGCTCGGCGGCTTTCCCGTGTACGGCACGCTCTGGGCGCTCGGCCCCGCCTGCACGAACGCGCTCGCCGAATCGATCGCGCCCGCGCTGCCGTTCGACGACGCGCTGCGCGCGGGCGTCACCTGCATCGCGCCCGGCACGATGCTGATCCGCGCGCTCGCGCATTCGATGGAAGCGCTGCAGCATCTGTTCGCCGAGCAATGGCTCGCGCTTCGCCCGATCGTCCACGGCATCGACGCGAAACCGCTGCGCCTCTGGCAGACCTGATCTCCGCACTTTCCTGACGCACACCTTTCGAAAAACGCGCCAACACGGTGCGCGCCGCACCGTCGCGCGGCACGAACGCGCGCAAAAAACGCATGGCACGTGCCTTGCTCCCTTACGCTCGAAGGCTTCGCCGCACGCGCACGTTCGCGGTGCTACGATAACTTGCCGATCGCCGCGATGCGCGCCTCGCATATATTACGTTTTCCAAAATGTTTCTTTCATGAAACTGACTCCCCGAGAAAAAGACAAGCTGCTGATCTTCACGGCCGCGCTCCTTGCCGAACGCCGCCGCGCGCGCGGCCTCAAGCTCAACTACCCGGAGACGATCGCGTTCATCACCGCCGCGCTGATGGAAGCGGCGCGCGACGGCAAGACGGTCGCCGAAGTGATGCATTACGGCACGACGCTGCTCACGCGCGACGACGTGATGGAAGGCGTGCCCGAGATGATTCCCGACATCCAGGTCGAAGCGACGTTTCCCGACGGCACGAAGCTCGTGACCGTCCACCACCCGATTCCGTGAAGGCGCGTCATGATTCACCGCATGGTTCATTTCCTCCCGCACTCCGGCAACGGAATCCGCGCCCTTCGCCAGCGCCGCCGGAGGGCCGCATGATTCCCGGCGAACTCGTGACCGGCGACGGCGAGCACGAACTGAACGCCGGCCGCCGCACGATCGAGCTCGTCGTCGCGAACACGGGCGATCGCCCGGTGCAGGTCGGCTCGCACTATCACTTCCACGAAGTCAACGATGCGCTGTCGTTCGATCGCGCGGCCGCGCGCGGCTTTCGGCTGAACATCGCGGCCGGCACCGCGGTGCGCTTCGAGCCGGGCCAGACGCGCACGGTCGAGCTCGTCGAGCTCGCGGGCGCGCGCGCCGTCTACGGCTTCCAGGGCAAGGTGATGGGGCCGCTCTGAGCGCCGGCGCCGCGCTGCGTTCCGCTGACACGCCCGCACGGGCATCCGAAGGATTCGACGACATGACATTACGTTTGAGCCGCCGCGCGTATGCGGAAATGTACGGGCCGACGACGGGCGACCGCATTCGCCTCGCCGACACCGAGCTGCTGATCGAAGTCGAGCGCGACTACACGATCTACGGCGAGGAAGTGAAGTTCGGCGGCGGCAAGGTGATCCGCGACGGAATGGGCCAGTCGCAGCTGAGCGCGGCCGACGTGGCGGACACGGTGATCACGAACGCGGTGATCCTCGACCACTGGGGCATCGTGAAAGCGGACATCGCGATCAAGCACGGGCGCATCGCGGCGATCGGCAAGGCCGGCAATCCGGACATCCAGCCGGGCGTGACGATCGCGATCGGCGCGGCAACCGAGATCATCGCGGGCGAAGGCCTGATCGTGACGGCGGGCGGCATCGATACGCACATCCACTTCATCAGCCCGCAGCAGATCGACGAGGCGCTCGCGTCGGGCGTGACGACGATGATCGGCGGCGGCACGGGCCCCGCCACCGGCACCAACGCGACGACCTGCACGCCGGGGCCCTGGCACATGGAGCGGATGCTTCAGGCGGCCGACGGCTGGCCGATCAACCTCGGCTTTCTCGGCAAGGGCAACGCAAGCCGGCCGCAGCCGCTCGTCGAGCAGATCGAGGCGGGCGCGATCGGCCTCAAGCTGCATGAGGACTGGGGCACGACGCCCGCCGCGATCGACAACTGCCTGACGGTGGCGGACGACACCGACACGCAGGTCGCGATCCACACCGACACGCTGAACGAAGGCGGCTTCGTCGAGGCGACGGTCGCCGCGTTCAAGGGCCGCACGATCCACACGTACCACACCGAAGGCGCGGGCGGCGGCCACGCGCCCGACATCCTGAAGGTATGCGGCGAGCCGAACGTGCTGCCGTCGTCGACGAATCCCACGCGCCCGTACACGATCAACACGCTCGACGAGCATCTCGACATGCTGATGGTCTGCCATCACCTCGACCCGTCGATCGCCGAGGATCTCGCGTTCGCCGAATCGCGGATTCGCCGCGAGACGATCGCGGCCGAGGACATCCTGCACGATCTTGGCGCGCTGTCGATGCTGTCGTCCGATTCGCAGGCGATGGGCCGCGTCGGCGAAGTGATCATCCGCACGTGGCAGAGCGCGCACAAGATGAAGATGCAGCGCGGCGCGCTCGCCGAGGACAGCGCGCGCAACGACAACTTCCGCGCGAAGCGCTACGTCGCGAAGTACACGATCAATCCGGCACTCACGCACGGCATCGCGCACGAAGTCGGCTCGATCGAGCCGGGCAAATGGGCGGACCTCGTGCTGTGGGAGCCCGCGTTCTTCGGGGTCAAGCCCGCGATGATCATCAAGGGCGGGATGATCGCGGTCGCGCAGATGGGAGATCCGAACGCGTCGATCCCGACGCCGCAGCCCGTTCATTACCGCGAGATGTTCGCCACCCGCGGCGGCGCGCTCGCGCGCACGTCGCTCACGTTCGTGTCGCAGCTCACGCTCGACGCGGGCATCGGCGCGCGCTATGGGCTCGCGAAGCGGCTCGTGCCGGTGCGCGGCTGCCGCACGGTGACCAAGCGCGACATGATCCACAACGCGTGGCAGCCGGCCATCAGCGTCGACCCCGAAACCTACGACGTCGTCGCCGACGGCGCGCTGCTCACCTGCGAGCCCGCCGCCGTGCTGCCGATGGCGCAACGCTACTTCCTGTTCTGAAGTTCTGACGAATCAACATGCGCACGATCGACAAACGCATCGCCCCGAACGTGAAGCTCGCCACCGCGCTCGTCGCGCGCGCGCCGACGCTCACGCTCGCCTATGACGCGCGCTGCAAGAGCCGGCTCGCCGCGACGCTCGATACGGGCGAGGAAGTCGCGCTCGTGCTGCCGCGCGGCACCGTATTGCGCGACGGCGACGTGCTCGTCGCCGACGACGGTGCGCTCGTGCGCGTCGCCGCCGCGCACGAAGCCGTGCTGCTCGTGCGCGCGCCCGACGCGCTCACGCTCACACGCGCCGCGTATCATCTCGGCAACCGCCATACGCCCGTCGAAGTCGGCGCCGGCTGCCTGAAGCTCGAATACGATCCCGTGCTCGCCGACATGCTGACTCGGCTCGGCGCGACGATCGAGCGCGCGAACGCGCCGTTTCAGCCGGAAGCCGGCGCGTATGGCGGCGGGCACCGTCACGGGCACGATGCGACGTTCGCCGAGGATTACGCGCTCGCGCAGCAGGTGTTCGACGAGCACCACGGCCGCTCGCACTCGCACTCGCACTCGCACTCGCACGATCACGATCACGATCACGATCACGATCACGATCACGATCATCAGCATGGCCCGTCCTGCTCGCACGGTCACGGTCATGGACACCGCTGAGCTCGTCGCGCTGCTTCATCTCGCGTCGCCGGCATTGCCGATCGGCGCGTTCAGCTATTCGCAGGGACTCGAGGCGGCGCTCGACGCGCCGCTGATTCGCGACGCCGACGGCGCGCGTGACTGGATCGCGAGCGGCCTCGCCGACGTGCTCGCGCACGGCGAGCTGCCGTTCCTCGCGCATCAGCTCGCGCGCTGGCGCGCGCACGACGCGACGGCGCTTGCCGACGCGAACGAGGAATTCATCGCGAGCCGCGAATCGTCCGAGCTGCGCCGCGAGACCGAGCAGATGGGCTGGTCGCTCGCGCAGCTGTGCGCGTCGCTCGAATGGGGCGACGCCGCGCGACGCGCGACGCTCGCGTCGATCTCGCCGATCGCGCTGCCGAGCGCGTTCGCGTTCGCCGCCGCCGCGCACGGCGCGACGCCCGACGCGACGCTCGCCGCATACGCGTTCGGCTGGGTCGAAAACCAGACGGCCGCCGCGATCAAGGCGGTGCCGCTCGGCCAGCTCGCCGGCCAGAAGATCATCGTCGCGCTGCGCGAGCCGATCCGCGACGCGGTGCGCCGCGCGCTCGCGACGCCGCCCGACGAAATCAACACGTTCGCGCCGCAGCTCGGCATCCTGTCCGCGCGGCACGAATCGCAGTATTCGCGCCTGTTCCGCTCATAAGCATCCCAGAACATCGTCACGCACCGAATCATGCACGCACCTCACACCGCGACGGCGCTCCGCCGCACGAAGAAGCTCCCGCCGCTGCGCGTCGGCATCGGCGGCCCTGTCGGCTCCGGCAAGACGACGCTCCTCGAAATGCTCTGCAAGGGCATGCGCGAGCGCTACGACCTCGTCGCGATCACGAACGACATCTATACGAAGGAAGACCAGCGCCTCTTGACGATCGCGGGCGCGCTGCCCGAAGAGCGGATCATGGGCGTCGAGACGGGCGGCTGCCCGCACACCGCGATTCGCGAGGACGCGTCGATCAATCTCGAGGCGGTCGAGCGGATGCTCGCGCGCTTTCCGGATGCGGACATCGTGTTCATCGAATCGGGCGGCGACAACCTCGCGGCGACGTTCAGCCCCGAGCTGTCGGACCTGACGATCTACGTGATCGACGTCGCGGGCGGCGAGAAGATTCCGCGCAAGGGCGGCCCGGGCATCACGAAATCGGACCTGCTCGTGATCAACAAGACGGATCTCGCTCCGCTTGTCGGCGCCAACCTCGACGTGATGGCATCCGACACGAAGAAGATGCGCGGCGAGCGTCCGTACGTGATGTGCAACCTGAAGGCGCTCGACGGCGTGGCCGACGTGATCGCGTTCATCGAGAAGAAAGGATTGCTGACGGTCTGAGCGTCGAGCGCTCGACGCCACGCGATCGCAAAGCCGCACCGTCGCCGCACGACGCCGCAGCCGCCGGCAGCAATGGCAACTTCGTCGATCGCGCCGACGCCACCGCCCTCCTGCACGACGCCGCACACCGGCCGCGCGGCGCTCAGTCGATCGCCGTTCCCGCGTCGAGCCCGCCCGCCTCGCCTTCGTCATTCGCCGACGACGCGACGCGCGGCGGCGGCAGCAGCGCGTTCAGCACGTCGACGGTGCGCGCCGTCGCGCCGCGATGCCGCGCGGCGAATGCGGCGCCTGCCGCGCCCATCGCGGCGCGGCGCGCATGATCGGCGAACAGCGCGTCGAGCGTGCGCGCGAGGTCGGCCGGGTCCTGCACTTGCGCGCACGCGCCCGCCGTGACCGCATCGGCCGTCGCCTGCGTGAAGTTGAACACGTGCGGGCCGATCAGCACCGGCACGCCGACCGCGCAAGCCTCGATCAGATTCTGGCCGCCGAGCGGCAGCAGGCTGCCGCCGATGAACGCGACGTCGGCGGCCGCATAGTACGCGCCCAGCTCGCCCATCGAATCGCCGAGCAGCACCGCGACGTCCGGCGGCAGCGCCGGCGCGGCCGGCCCGCCCGCCGCGGCGGCGGCCGCGTCGGCCGCCCATTCGGTACGGCGCGCGTGGCGCAGCCCGCGGCGCTCGACGAGCGCCGCGACTTCGGCGAAGCGCTGCGGATGACGCGGCACGAGAATCAGCAGCGCATCCGGCGTCCGCAGCGCGGCGAACGCGTCGAGCACGAGCGCCTCTTCGCCGTCGCGCGTGCTCGCCGCCACCCATACCGGCCGCTCGCCGATCGCCGCGCGCCACGCGCGCCCGCGCGCGGCGAGTTCGGGCGGCGTCGTCATGTCGAACTTCAGATTGCCGAGCACCGCGACGTTGCGCGCGCCGAGCGCGGTCAAGCGCTCCGCGTCGGCCGGGCTTTGCGCGAGCACGCGCGAAAAACCGCCGAACACTTCACGAGCCGCTGCGCCGAACTTCGCCGCTCGCCCGAACGAGCGCGCCGACATCCGCGCATTCGTCAGCACGAGCGGCACGTCGGCGCGACGGCATTCGTCGATGAGCGTCGGCCACACCTCGGTCTCCATCACGAGCCCGAGCGACGGCCGCCATGCGCGCAGGAAGCGCCGCACGGCGTGCGGCAGATCGTACGGCAGATAGCAGCGCGACACGCGCTCGCCGAAGATCTGCTCGCCCGTCGCGCGGCCGCTCGGCGTCATGTGCGTGAGCAGCACATGCACGTCGGGCCGCGCGCGCAGCAGCGCGTCGACGAGCGGCTGCGCGGCGCGCGTCTCGCCGACCGACACCGCATGCACCCAGACCACCGGCGTCGCTTCGTCGATGCGGCGCGCGAGCGCGCGCCCCGGCCCGAAGCCGAAGCGCTCGCCGATGTGCTCGCGATAGCCACGCTCCTTGCGCGAGCGCCACACGAGGCGCAGCACCGCGAGCGGCGCGACGAGCCACCACAGCGCGCGATAGATCGCCCTCAGCATCGCGCGGCGGCTCCGGCGAAGAAAACGTCGCGCGCGCTCAAACGAGGGCCCTGCCCTGCAGGCGCTCGAGAATGCCGAGCGGCGCGCGCTCCGGGCGAACCATCGCGCCGACCGGCAGGAAGAAGGTCTGCTCGAGCATGAACTGGCCGGACATCACCGCGTGCGACGCCTGATCGGAGAAGCACACCCATACGCTGCCGGACGGAAACGGTATCGTCTGCTGCGGGCTGCGCTTCTGATAGTCGAGATCGGCCTTCATGCTGTCGTGCAGGTTCAGCATCAGGTGGTCGTACGCGCTTCTGCGCGACTTCGTCACGTGCAGCAGGTGAAGCAGCCACGCGGCGCCCGGCAACTGCGGCTTGATGTGCGGCAAGAAGCGCTTCGCGACGTCCTCGAACGGCTCGCCGACGCGCCACACGCGCGGCACGCCCGCCGGATTCACGTTCGTGAACACGCGCAGGATCCGCTCGCCGTAGTTCGGCCGCGACGGAAACGCATCGACGTGCAGCCGGCTGTCGTCCTTGCGCCACGACGTCTGGCGGGTTTCGACCTGCATCAGGCGCAGGCTCGTCGGCGCGACGCGCAGCTTGCCGCGATACTCGGGAAAGAGCCCGTCGACGAGCGTGCCCGCCTGCTGCTGGAAGCGCGCGATCAGCGCGCGCACGGCCGACTGCGTGACCGCGTCGCCCGCCACGCCCGCGAGCGCGCCGCCGTTCGGCGCGAGACTGATGTTCTTGCGTTTCGGATCGGCGAGCGCCGGATCGAGCAGCGCTTCCTCGCCGCCTTCGATCGCGAAGCGCAGATGCGGGAAGAACAGCACCTTGCCGTCCTCGAGGCCGGCGAGCAGTTGCTCGCGCGGCACGGACAGTTGTTGGCCGCTCCAGTCGGCGGACGCAATTTCGATGATCTGGGATTCGCTCATGATCGCCTGTCGGGATTACAAGAGGCCGAACGACGCGAGGGCGTCCTTCGTCTGCGAAAGGGATGGCGGCGCGCCGGCGGTGCCGAGGTTGACGACGTTGGCCGACCAGTAGCCGCCCGTGCGCCAGGCTGTCGCGAAATTGTACAGTTCGACGGTCGGGCGCTTGAGCGCCGCCGCGATGTGGACGAGGCCGGTATCGACGCCGACCGTCGCGGCCGCACCGTCGATCAAGCCGACGACCGCGGGCAGCGACAGCTTCGGCGGCACGATCGCCGCCGCGCCGAACGCCTTCGCGAGCCGCTCGCTCGTCGCGCGCTCGGCGTCGCTGCCCCACGGCAGCACGAGCGACGCGCCGCGCCGCACGAGCGCCTCGCCCAGGCCGATCCACGCGTCGTCGGGCCACTGCTTGTCGGCGCGCGACGTCGCATGCACGAACACGACGTAAGGCACCGGCAGGTTCAAATCGAGCGACGCGAGCGCGCGCGCCGCGCCGTGCGTGTCGAGGCCGAAGTCGATCGGATCGTCGGGCGCCGGCGCGGGGTCTCCCAGCGCCGCCGCGACGAGTTGCCGCGAGCGCTCGACGACGTGCGTGCGCGGCGCGATCGGCACGCGCTTGTCGTAGAAGAAGCGCACCGGCCATTCGTAGCCGGCGCCGTCGGTGCGGTTGCCGAGGCCGACGAGCGGCCCGCGCGCCCAGCTCGCGACCCACGCGGTCTTGATGAGCCCCTGGCAGTCGATCACGAGGTCGTAGCGCTGTTCGGCGAGACGCCGCCGGAATGCGCGGATCTCGCGCCACGTCTGCGATGCGCTCAGGCGCTTGCGCCAGCGCCGCAGCGAGAACGGCAGCACGTTGCGCACGCCGTCGACGAGCCGCACGAGATCGGCGAAGCCTTCCTCGACGAGCCAGTCGATCTGCGCATCGGGATGGCGCCGGCGAATATCGGCGATCACCGGCATGTTATGCACGACGTCGCCGAGCGACGACACGCGCACGATCAGAATTTTTTGCACGCTGAGAAAAATGGCCGGCGGCGGCCGGCACAGACCGAAAGGACGGATTTTATCGCGCCGGGCGGCCGGCACAGACAAAAAGCGGCGAACGCACGAATGCGTCGCCGCTTTTTCGACGAGGCTTGCGTCAGCGCAAGGTCGGACGAACCGTCCCCGCCGCGCGACGCGTCGCCGTCAAGCTCAGAACGGCAGGTTCGCGCCCGGCTTCGCCGCCTTCAGCGCGCGCCGGAAATCGTCCTGGATTCGCGCGAGCGCCGCGTCGGACGTCGCCTCGAAGCGCAGCACGACTACGGGCGTCGTGTTCGACGAGCGCGCGAGGCCGAAGCCGTCCGGATACTCGACGCGCAGGCCGTCGATCGTCACGACTTCGTCCGCGCCGTCGAACTTCGCGTCGGCGCGCAGCTTGTCGATCAGCTTCACGTTCTCGCCCTCTTCGAGCTTGAGCTGAAGCTCGGGCGTCGACACCGCGTTCGGCAGGCCGTTCAGGAGCGCGCTCGGGTCCGCCACGCGCGCGAGGATCTCGAGCAGGCGCGCGCCCGTGTAGAGACCGTCGTCGAAGCCGTACCAGCGATCCTTGAAGAACACGTGGCCGCTCATCTCGCCCGCGAGCGGCGCGCCGGTTTCGCGCAGCTTCGCCTTCACGAGCGAGTGGCCCGTCTTCCACATCAGCGGCTCGCCGCCCTTCTCGCGCACCCAGCGCGCGAGATTGCGCGTGCACTTCACGTCGTAGATGATTTGCGCGCCCGGATTGCGCGACAGCACTTCCTCGGCGAACAGCATCAGCTGGCGGTCCGGATAGATGATCTGGCCGTCCTTCGTGACGACGCCGAGGCGATCGCCGTCGCCGTCGAACGCGAAGCCGATCTCGGCGTCGGTCGCCTTCAGCTTCGCGATCACGTCCTGCAGGTTCTCCGGGTGCGCCGGGTCCGGGTGATGGTTCGGGAAGTTGCCGTCGATGTCGGTGAACAGCTCGACGAGCTCGCAGCCGAGCGCCTTGAACAGGCGCGTCGCGAGCGGGCCCGCGACGCCGTTGCCCGCGTCGACGACGAGCTTCAGCGGCCGCGTGAGCTTGATGTCGCCGACGATGCGCTCGACGTACTGATCGGCAACGTCGTATTGCTCGTACGAGCCGCTGCCGGTCTCGAAGCGCGCGTCGACGATGCGCTTGTACAGGCCCTGGATCTGGTCGCCGTAGATCGCGGCGCCGCGCAGCACCATCTTGAAGCCGTTGTAGTCGGGCGGATTGTGGCTGCCGGTGACGACGATGCACGAGTCGACGCGGCGCTCGCCGCCCGACAGCGCGAGCGGCACGCTCGCCGCGAAGTAGCCGACCGGCGTCGGCACCATGCCGACGTCGACGACGTCGACGCCCGCCGCGCGCAGCCCGTCCGCGAGCGCGCCGACGAGTTCGGGGCCCGACAGACGGCCGTCGCGCGCGACGACGACCGCGTCGCCGCCCTGCGCGCGCACTTCGCTGCCGAATGCGCGGCCGATCGAGCGCGCGACGTCGGCGTCGAGCGTCTTGCCGATCACGCCCCGAATATCGTATGCCTTGAAGATGGATTGGGAGATCATCGATTCACTCTCTGTGTCGTCCATAAAAGATTTGGCCGCCTCAACGCGAATGCGTAAAAAATTATCGCCCGAACGGACCGACGAGGGGCAACGCAGGGCCCTGCGGATGCCGGAAGCGAATCCGATCCAACTTATAATCGCTGGTTTCAGCTACGCCGATCGCGCCCATTTTAATGCCTGAATGCTTCATCGCAGCAAAACCGCTCCCGCGGTCGGCCGGCCCGGTCATCTCGCGCACGTTGCCGCGCCGCGCGCCATGCTGAAATCCAGGCTTTCGAACCCCGACGTCGCGAAGGCCGTCGCGAACCTCGCGTGGCTCGGGCTCGAGCGGCTCACGCAGATCGGCGTCGCGATCGTCGTGAGCGGCCTGCTCGCCCGCTACTTCGGCCCCGACGCATTCGGCAAATGGCAATACGCGAACACGCTCCTGCTCGTCCTCGCGCCGCTCACGTGGGTGTGCGGCGCGGAGATCCTCGTGCCGACGATCGTCCAGCGCACGGGCGCGCGACTGGGCGCCGTGCTCGGCAGCGCGTTCGCGCTGCGCTTCACCGTATCGGTCGCGGCGCTCGCGCTCACGTGGGCGGCGATCGCCCTGGGTGCGTTCGATCCGCTCGTCGGCGCGATGCTCGCCGGGCTCGCCGTGACGCTCGCGCTGCGCGAGCCGTTCGTCGGCATCGTCAACGCGTGGCTGCAAAGCATGACGTACAGCAAGCCGCAACTGCTCGCGAGCATCGCGGCCGCGCTCGCGAAGATGGCGCTCGTGTGGCTCTTCGTGCGCGCGGCCGCCGCGCCCGCGCGCTTCGGCTGGCTTTGGGCGCTCGAAGCCGCGGCGATCGCGGCCGCGCTGATGTGGTATTACCGCGACCGCAACGGCGGCGCGCTCGGCTGGCGCGTCGAGCGGCCGCTCGTGCGCGAGTTCGCGACGACGGGCACCGTGTTCTGGCTCGGCCTCGTGTGCATGTATCTGTTCCTGAAGCTCGACCGGCTGATGCTCGAGCGCTACGTGTCGTTCGCCGAGCTCGGCCGCTACGCGGCCGCGCAGCAACTGAACGAGAACTGGATCACGCTCGCGCTGATGCTCGCGCAGACGATCGCGCCCGCGTTCGTCTATCGCGTGCAGGACGCGCGGCAACTGCGCCGCAACGTCTGGCGTCTGATCGGCATGACGGCCGCGCTGATGGTCGCGGGCGCGCTCGTGCTCGACCTGCTCGCGGGCCTCATCATCCGCAACGTGTTCGGGCCCGGCTTCGACACGTCGGTCGACGTGTTCCGCTGGGCGGTGTGGCTGTCGGTGCCGGCCGGCATCGAGGCGATCGGCAATCTCGTCGTGCTCAAGTACCAGGCGAAGTTCGTGCTGCTCGCGAAGTGGTCGATGGCGCTCGCGCTCGCCGCGCTCGTCAACCTGATCGCGATCCCCGCGCTCGGCCTCTATGGCGCGCTCGCGGGCCTCGCCGCCGGCTACCTCGCCGCCGCGTCGGTCAATTTCTACTATATTCGCGTGAAGCTGCGCCCATGACGCCCTCTTTCGCCCCGCCCGGCGCCGCCCGTTCGCTCGACGACGTCGCCGTGCTGATCCCCGCGTACAACGCGCACGACGATCTGCTGCGCACGCTGATGTCGTTGCGCGAGGACGCGCCCGTGCACGTGCTCGTCGTCGACGACGGCAGCACGCCGCCCATCGCCGCGCCGGAACTGCCGGGGCTGTCGGTCGACGTGCTGCGGATGCCTCGAAACGGCGGGATCGAGCGCGCGCTCGCGGCCGGCATCGAAGCGCTCGCCAAGCGCGGCTTCCGTTATGCGGCGCGCCTCGACGCGGGCGACCTCGCCGCGCCCGGCAGGCTCGCGAAGCAGCGCGCGTATTTCGACACGCACCCGAACGTCGCGGGCCTCGGCATGTGGACGCAGGTCGTGTCGCGCGACGGCCGGCCGCTTTTCATGCTGACCCCGAGCGCCGATCCGGCGACGCTGCGCCGCACGCGCTTCCTGCGCTCGCCGTTCGTCCATCCGTCGATGATGCTCGACGTGGCGGCGGTGAAGGAAGTCGGCAACTATCGGATCAAATATCGCGCGGCGGAAGACCTCGATCTTTTTTTACGGTTAATGGAACGCTACGATTGCGCGAACTTGCCGGAGCTCGGCTTGTATTACGAATTGAACGAGGGCGGCATCAGCGCGACGAAGCGGCGGCGGCAGATCGCGTCGACGCTCGCGCTCGCGCTGCGCTACTTCGATCCGCTCAATCCGTGCGATTGGCTCGGCGTCGCGAAAAACCTGCTTCATTTTGTAACGCCCTACTCCACGCTGCAGCGCGCGAAGCGCCTGCTGTTCGCGCCGCGCGGCGCGGCATGACGCGCCGCGCGCCGTCGCGTTCGCGCGCGCCCGATTATTTTTTTCAGTCCGACATGAGTTCCGCTTCCGCCCCGCGCATCGTTCTCGTCTGCAATACTGCCTGGGCGATCTACACATACCGGCAAGGCCTGCTTCGCATGCTGATCGCGCGCGGCGCGCAGGTGACGGTGCTCGCGCCGCGCGACCGCACCGTCGAGCCGCTCGTGCGGATGGGCTGCCGCTACGCGGAGCTGCCCGTCGCGTCGAAAGGCACGAGCCCGCGCGAGGACCTGCGCACGCTCGTCGCGCTCTATCGGCACTATCGCGCGATCCGGCCCGATCTCGTGTTCCATTACACGATCAAGCCGAACATCTACGGCTCGATCGCCGCGTGGCTCGCGCGCGTGCCGTCGATCGCGGTGACGACGGGCCTCGGCTACGTGTTCATCCAGCAGAGCCACGCCGCGCGCGTCGCGAAGCACCTGTACCGCTTCGCGTTCCGCTTTCCGCGCGAAGTCTGGTTTCTGAACCGCGACGATCTCGATACGTTTGCGCACGAGCAGCTCCTCGCGCATCCGGCGCGCGCGCGCCTGCTGCACGGCGAAGGCGTCGACCTCGAGCAGTTCGCGCTCGCGCCGCTGCCCGCGCGCGACACGTTCACGTTCGTGCTGATCGGCCGGCTGCTGTGGGACAAGGGCGTGCGCGAATACGTCGACGCGGCGCGCGCGCTGCGCACGCGCTATCCGCACGCGCGCTTCGCGCTGCTCGGCCCGGTCGGCGTCGACAACCCGAGCGCGATCTCGCGGGCCGACGTCGACGCATGGGTGCGCGAGGGCGTGATCGATTATCTCGGCGAGGCGCACGACGTGCGGCCGCACATTGCCGGCGCCGACTGCGTCGTGCTGCCCTCATATCGCGAGGGCGTGCCGCGCACGCTGATGGAGGCGTCCGCGATGGGGCGGCCGATCGTCGCGACCGACGTGCCCGGCTGCCGCGACGTCGTCGCCGACGGCGAAACGGGCCTGCTATGCGCGGCCCGCGACAGCGCGAGCCTCGCCGCGCAACTCGCGCGGATGCTCGACATGAGCGCGGCCGAGCGGCGCGCGATGGGCGAACGCGGGCGGCGGAAAGTCGTCGCGGAATTCGACGAAGCGAAGGTCGTCGAACGTTATCATCAGACAATTTCCGCCCTGACGGGCATCACATTTTGACGGAGCAATCAGCAATGAGCACGAAGGGCACGATCCTCGTCACCGGCGGCGCGGGCTATATCGGTTCGCACACCGCCGTCGAACTGCTCGAGCACGGCTACGACGTCGTGATCGCCGACAACCTCGTCAACAGCAAGCGCGAGGCGATCGCGCGGATCGAGCAGATCACCGGCAAGACGCCCGCGTTCCACGAAGCCGACGTGAGCGACGAACGCGCGCTCGCGCGGATCTTCGACGCGCATCCGATCACGGCCGCGATTCACTTCGCGGCGCTGAAGGCGGTGGGCGAATCGGTCGCGAAGCCCGTCGAGTACTACCGCAACAACCTCGACAGCCTGCTGTCGCTGCTGCGCGTGATGCGCGAGCGCGGCGTGAAGCGGATCGTGTTCAGCTCGTCGGCGACCGTGTACGGCGTGCCCGAGCGCTCGCCGATCGACGAGACGTTCCCGCTTTCGGCGACCAACCCGTACGGCCAGACGAAGCTGATGGCCGAGCAGATCCTGCGCGACGTCGAAGCCGCCGATCCGTCGTGGCGCGTCGCGACGCTGCGCTACTTCAATCCGGTCGGCGCGCACGAGAGCGGCCTCATCGGCGAGGACCCGGCCGGCATTCCGAACAACCTGATGCCGTACGTCGCGCAGGTCGCGGTGGGCAAGCTCGAAAAGCTGCGCGTGTTCGGCAGCGACTACGCGACGCCCGACGGCACCGGCGTGCGCGATTACATCCACGTCGTCGACCTCGCGCGCGGCCACATCGCGGCGCTCGACGCGCTCGAGCGCCGCGACGCGAGCCTCACCGTCAACCTCGGCACGGGCCGCGGCTACAGCGTGCTCGAAGTCGTGCGCGCGTTCGAGAAGGCATCGGGGCGGCCCGTGCCGTACGAGCTCGTCGCGCGCCGCCCGGGCGACGTCGCCGAGTGCTACGCGAACCCCGCCGCGGCGGCCGAGGTGATCGGCTGGAAGGCCGAGCGCGACCTCGAGCGGATGTGCGCGGACCACTGGCGCTGGCAGGAGAACAACCCGCGCGGTTTTGTATAATCCGCTGTCCAATTTCCGGGCACACCCATGCTCAGCTTCGCCGTCGGCTTCATCGTCTCGCTTCTCGTCACGCTGCTCATCGTCCGCTATGCGCACCTGCACGAGAAATTCTCGATCGACAACGACCTTGCCGGCGTGCAGAAATTCCATGCGCGGCCGGTGCCGCGCGTGGGCGGCATCGGCATCCTGATCGGGCTCGTCGTCGCGACAGCGCTGCTGTCGCGACGATACCCGGCGATCGCGGGCGGCATCCTCGGGCTCGCCGCGTGCGGGCTGCCCGCCTTCGCGTCCGGGCTGATCGAGGACCTGACGAAGAAGGTGACGCCCGCGGCGCGGCTCGTGTGCACGATGGCGGCCGCAGCGCTCGCGTTCGCGCTGATGGGCATCGCGATCACGCGCATCAGCGTGCCGCCCCTCGATTTCCTGCTCGGCTACACGGCGATCTCTGCCGCGGTCACGGTGCTCGCCGTCGCCGCGCTCGCGAACGCGGTCAACATCATCGACGGCTTCAACGGGCTCGCTTCGATGGTCGCGTTCATGATGTTCGCATCGCTCGCGTACGTCGCGTTCCAGGTCGGCGACCCGGTCGTGATGTCCGGCTCGATCGTGATGATGGGCGCGATCATGGGCTTCTTCATCTGGAACTTCCCGGCGGGCCTGATCTTCCTCGGCGACGGCGGCGCGTACTTCATCGGCTTCATGCTCGCCGAGCTCGCGATCTCGCTCGTGATGCGGCACCGCGAAGTGTCCGCGTGGTATCCGGTGCTGCTGTTCATGTACCCGATCTTCGAGACCTGCTTCTCGATCTACCGGAAGAAGTTCGTTCGCGGGATGTCGCCGGGCATCCCGGACGGCGTGCACCTGCACATGCTCGTCTACAAGCGGCTGATGCGCTGGGCGGTCGGCACGCGCGCCGCCCATGAGCTGACGCGCCGGAATTCGCTGACGTCGCCGTATCTGTGGCTGCTCTGCCTCATCGCGGTGATTCCCGCCACGCTCTTCTGGCAGCACACGATTCATCTGTTCGCGTTCGTGATCGTGTTCGCGCTCACTTACGTGTGGCTCTATGTGAGCATCGTCCGGTTCAAGTCGCCGAGATGGATGGTCATTCGCAAGCAGCAGCCGAAGCGGTAACGCGGCGGCGGCGTGGCGGCGGGCAACAAAAAAGCGCGAATCGGTCTTCGATTCGCGCTTTTTGTTGGACTTCGCGCTTGCCTGCGGGCAGGCCGCTTCGACCTGCCGAAGCCCTCGGCCTTGCCGCCGCCCGGGCGGCGGACGTGCGGGCCGACTTCGACAGCATCCCGGCCGGAACCGTCTCGCCTTCCTTGTGCCTTCCTTGTAGCGTCAGGCGTCGCGACCGAGGCCGGCGACCAGCCCGCTGCCGGTCGGCACGCTCTGCAGCGTCGGGCCGACGGCGGGTTGATACTCGGGCACCCAGCGCCGCAGATCGCGCCGCACTTCGTCATCGCTCAGCACTCGGTGCTGCATCAGCCACGGCAGCAGTTCGTCGAGCAGATGATCCGGCACCTCGCGCGCACGCGCCGTGCGCAGCTTCGGATGCGGCGTGCGGGTTGTCGTCTCGTCGTCGGCGAGCAGTTCCTCGTAGAGCTTCTCGCCCGGACGCAGCCCGCTGAACTCGATGCGGATGTGGTCCTCGGTAAAGCCGTAAAGGCGGATCAGGTCGCGCGCGAGATCGACGATCTTCACCGGCTCGCCCATGTCGAGAATGAAGATCTCGCCGCCCTGCCCCATGCTCGACGCCTGCAGCACGAGCTGCGACGCCTCGGGAATCGTCATGAAGAAGCGCGTGATCTCCGGATGCGTGACCGTCACCGGGCCGCCCTTCGCGATCTGCTGCTGGAACTTCGGAATCACGCTGCCCGCGCTGCCTAGCACGTTGCCGAAGCGCACCGTCTCGAACTGCGTGCGCGCGCTCGTCTGCTGCAGCGCCTGACACGCCATCTCGGCCAAGCGCTTGCTCGCGCCCATCACGTTCGTCGGGTTCACGGCCTTGTCGGTCGAGATCAGCACGAAATGCCGGACGTCGTGGCGAATCGCCGCGCGCGCGACGCGATAGGTGCCGAGCACGTTGTTGCGCAACGCCTGCCACGCGTTGAGCTCCTCCATCAGCGGCACGTGCTTGTACGCGGCCGCATGGAACACGATGTGCGGCGCGTAGCGCGACATCACCTGGTCGAGCAGCAGCGAATCCTTCGCATCGCCGATGATCGGCACGACGGGCAGATCGGGGAAGCGCTCGCGCAACTCTTCCGTGAGACGGTACATCGCATATTCGGACAGGTCGAACGCGATCAGTTGCGCGGGCTGGAACTTCAGGATCTGGCGGCACAGCTCCGAGCCGATCGAGCCGCCTGCGCCCGTCACCATCACGACGCGGCCGCGCAACAGCGCTTCGACGTGCGGCGTGTCGATCGTCACGGCCTCGCGGCCGAGCAGGTCTTCGAGGTCGATCTGGCGGATCTGCGACAGGATGCCTTGGCCGGGCATCAATGCGGTCAGCGACGGCAGCACCATCGCCTTGACGCCGGCGCGCACGCAGAGGGTGGCGACGCGGCGTTGCGTCTCGACCGATGCGGATGGAATCGCGATGATCGCGTATTCGGCTTTTGCTGCCTCGGCCCAGTGCGCGACTTCGCTGATGGGGCCAAGGACTTTGTAGCCGTAGACTTCACGGCCGTGTTTTGCGGGATCGTCGTCGAGCAAACCGGCAAGGCGCCATTCGCCGGAACGAGACAGCTCACGGGCGAGACTCGCGCCGGCGTTGCCCGCGCCGAGAATCAGCACCGGCTTGCCCTGCCCGATCAAGCCGCCGTATAGATAGAACTCCTTCGTCGCCCGATAGAGCGCCCGCGCGCCGCCCATCGCGAGAAACAGCAGCATCGGCGACAGGACAAGCACCGAACGGGGAATGATCGGAACCGGCTGTAGCATTACCGCGCCGATCATTACGATCAGGCTGCCGCCCACCACGGCCTTCGAGATGCGCAGCAGATCCGGCAGGCTCGCGAATACCCAGAGGCCGCGGTACAAGCCGAAAACATGAAACAGCAGACCGTACAACGGAACCACCCATACGAGCGCGACGAAGGCGCCGCTCAGGAATTGGGGCGGTATTACACCGTTGAATCGAACCACGTATGCGATCAACCATGCGCATACGACCGCCATCAAGTCGAACAGGAAGGCGCCCAGGGAAAGCCATGAAGCCTTGGGGCGAAACGTTCGCGTCATATTGCGTTTATTTTGATGTGAGTATTTGGAAGCGGCTCCAGCGAACGTCGATGGCTGCCCCAATGAGAAATAGAATCAATCCCCAAATGGCGATGCTCATCCACTGGATCGCGGGAGAACTCGTCAACACTGAAAGCGACACAACGGCGCCAACCAGCATGATTGCGTACCAATACAGTGCTGTCCGCGCGTGCCCGACGCCTAAACGCACCATGCGCTGATAATAATGCTCACGGTGCGCTTGCCAGAACTTTTCGCCTCGTAACAAACGTCGCAATAGTGTTACAGATGCATCGACAATAAAAGGGGCAAAAACCACGAGTGGGAACCACAGCGGCCAGACCTCGTGGCGCCATCCCCAATAGCCGAACGTGCCAGCCAGAAAACCAAGCGAAATCGAGCCCGCGTCGCCCAGGAAAAGCTTGGCCGGATGAAAATTGAGGAGCAGAAATCCCGCTGCCGCACCGGCAATCGCGGCGCATGCCCAACCCAATCCGATGGACGGATGAGGTCCTGCGAGCGCTGCAAACGCATAGCCACCGAAACCGAAGAAAGCCATACCACCAGCAAGGCCGTCCGCCCCGTCCATGAAGTTGTACAGGTTGATCAACCATGCAAGCGCCACCACGAATACCGGGACCCAGAACCACGCCAGGCCGCTCGAATACGCAACGACCACCGCGACGGATGCAATGATGTGGGCGGCGAATCGGACCCGTGCCGGCAATCCGCGACGGTCATCGACGTGAGAGACGATCGCGAGAAACAGCATCGCCACGGCAATCCCCCACAGATAGGGCGCCGCGAGCCCGATCGCAAGTGCACCGACGGGTACGATGCCCCATCCGCCCATACGCGGCGTCGGCTTGGTATGCATCGAGCGATCGTTCGGCACGTCGGTCGCAAGCCGCCATGCCCACCCGCTCGCAAGCAGCCATCTGAGAATCAGCGCGGAGGCGATCGCGGCGGCCGAGGCAAACGCAACGGCCCATGTGATGGTCGAATTCAACTGGAACATCGTGTGTCTTCCAACGACTGGCATCGATCAAGCGACTGGAACCAACGAGTCGTTTCCGCAAGCCCTTCTTCGCGCGAGTATGGCGGCCGCCAGCCGAGCACCGCGCGAATGTGCGCCGTGTCGAGTCGCAAATCGTTCGTCAAACGATCTATCTGCGCAGTACGCCCCGTCATCGCCCCCACAACGCGTAGCAACGGTTCGGGTATAGGCAACAAACGTGCTGACCGCCCGAGATGGCGCGCGATGTCATTCACCAACTCGGCGATGGTTGGCGCGCCATCGTCCGCGACATGGAAGCACCCTTGCATGGCGGCCGGCTCGATTGCGCAATGCATCACCGCGTCGGCGAGATTGTCGACATACACCATACTCCGGCGCGCTCGCACGGCCCCCAGCGGCAACGGCACCCCTTGCGCGACCGCACGCATCAGACTCAGGAAATTGGCGCGAACTTCGGGACCATACACGAGCGGCGGCCGAATGATGACCGTATCGAAGCTCGCCCCGTCGCGCAGCTGCTCGAGCGCGCGTTCGGCTTCGAGCTTCGAGCGTCCGTAAGCGTCCTGAGGCGCCGGTATCGAATCCTCGCGCAGCGGCGCGCCGCCGTCGGCTTCAGCAATCGCCTTGATACTGCTCAAGAACACAAATCGCCGTGCGCCTTGCTGCCGGGCGGCTCGAGCAACGCGCAGCGTCGCCGCAACGTTCGATGTGCGAAACGCCGTGTCAGGATCGAGTACGCGGTCCCGCATCACATGGACGCGTGCGGCAAGATGCACTACGACGTCCGCCTGGAGGCTCGAAGGCCAACGATCGGCGACGCCGACGAAGTCATCGGCCTCGTGCACCCACTCCGATACGCCGTCGATGCAGCCTCCCCTGCGACGCACCAGCCCCGTCACTTCGTGCCCGGCCGCGAGCAGTACACGACAGAGCGCGCGCCCGACGAAACCGTTCGCCCCGGTAACGACGATCCTGCTCATAGCCACTTCCAGCCGAAGCGGTTGAAGAAACGGAATGCCGACGTCGCGAACAAGCGAACATGGCGCATTCCCTTGCGGGCGGCACCGCCACCGTAGTGGCGAATCATGATCGCAGGCACATAGGCGACTCGCGCGACGTCATGCGTACGCAAGCTCAGGTCGTAGTCCTCGAAATACAGGAAGTAGCGCGAATCGAACCCGCCCAACGCCTTCAACACGTCCGTTCGAAACAGCATGAAGCAACCGCTGACGATTTCCGGCTCCCAAACGACGTCGGTCGCGTTGACCACATCCCGCATCTCGTAGCGTGCCAGCCGCCGAGAAAACAGGCCTCGGATGCCGGCAGGCATGAATCCCCGCACAAAAAGGTCAAACAATGCCGGATAACGCCTGCACAAGTACTGCGTATGCCCGCGCTCGTCGTCCACATGCGGCGTGACGAGACCAACGTCCGGATGAGCGTCAAAAAAATCGATCGCCGCCACGAGCGCATTTTCGTCCAGATCGACATCGGAGTTCAAGATCAGGTGGTAGCGGCTCGCAGCTCGCTGGACGGCATAGTTGTGGCCGCGTCCGTAACCCACATTGCCGTGACCGCCGATGAAGATGCATTCGATGCCGCGCGAACGCATCTCGCCAAACAGCGGCAACGAAACCGGCGCGCCGCCGTTATCGACGAGGTAGAGGACCGTGCGCGCGCCCGGCCGGCTCACCTCGAGCCTCTCCAATGCGACAAGCAGACTGGAAAGTGTCTGCATCAGCAGTCGCACGTCCGGCTTGTAGACGACGATCGATACGGTCAGTAATTTCGGTTCGAAATGAGGCACCCGCGGACAACCCTGTAGAACGGAGGATATTGCTTGTTGTGAGCGGACGGACCGGCGCCCCCCCGCCCAGCATCAGGAGCGCGGAGACATCCGGCGATACAGCGCTCTCACGCGCCGGCGCCACCCAGCCTGGCTCGACAACAAAGCCCGCATGAACGGCACTTGCACGAGCAGCTTTCGCGCGGTCTGCCTCGAGACGTGAACGATAGCATGCCGGCGGGCCTGTTCCTCCGCCATGGCGGCGACGTCGAACGGACTCAGCGTCACCCGCATCGTCCGCTGTCGCTCCAGTGCGACGACATAGGCGTCATGGAGTCGGGCCTGGCGCTCGACGGCGACCTTGGCTGCCATCGGAACCCGGTAGCGGGATGTGACCCGCATGAAAGAACAAAAGTCGGTCGCGCAGGAATAGCGAACCCATAGCACCCAGTCCTCAAGTTGATCCAAGTCCTCGTCGAATCCGCCGAATTCTTCATACAAGCTTCGATGGAACAGGACCGCTTGAATCGGAGCTAAATTCTCCTGCCACATTGCCAAGCGCGAATACGGTCGATACTTGAGCGATGCCGGCCCTTCGCGATATATCGCTTCCCCTTGCGTCAGCCGCACAAATTCGGTCGGTATCTCGTGCGACGCGCCATAGACCGCTCGGTTCGCACCACTTCCCGCAACCTGCATCATTGCTTCAACGTGGTCGGCGTAGAACTGGTCGTCGTCGTCGAGAAACCCGAGCCATTCTCCGGCTGCGAGCGAAAGACCGAGATTGCCTGCGGCACTCCTGCCAACGGGCACGCCCGTCGCCTGGTAGCGAATGTCGAGGCGACTAGCGAACTCCTGCTCGATCATGGCGCGACTCTCCGGCTCGCCGTCTTCGACGACGATGACTTCGACGCGCGGATAAGTTTGATGCGACAGCGACATCAACGCCTCTCGCAACAATGCCGGTCGGCGGTGCGTTCGCACGATGATCGAAACGAGCGGCACAGTGCTCGCATCGAGTTCCTCGACGGCAAAGGCAAAAAAAGCGCCATCGCGCCGATCGCCATATCCCCAAAAACGAAAGTCAGGACGGAATCCACCTGTGCGATACCGCGCACCCGTGCGCCTGAAGTACGCGGCGCTTCGAAGATAACGCACCAGCATCGTCAGATGCTTGCGTCGCGCATGCGGGAAGCGCGCCGGTCTCGCGAGCTCGGCGACCCAGCAGCCGAGGCCGCGTGCGATATCGGCCCAGGACCCGAACCTCGTGCGCAATTGCAACGACGCGAGCACGCCGCCCGTAATCTGGAGCGGCTTGGCCTCCATTGGTTTCGCATACGTCCGGTGCACAACGGCCGCTTGCGGCACATACCGTAATGTCCAGCCCACCGCACGCAAACGCCACGACAGGTCGACATCTTCCCCGTACATGAAGATACGCGGCTCGAAACCGCTCACCTGCTCAAGCGCCGCTCGCCGGAACACGACGGCGGCGCCTGTCACCCAGTCCGTTCCTAGCGAAACGGGATCGTACAGTTTCGGATGCTCATACGGCAGTTGCCGCAACTCCCATGCGCCAACGTCGCCGGCCGACGCGTCTATCGCCTTCCGCAACGCCGCGACTGCATTCGAATGCAGTCGCGCATCCGGGTTCAAGACAAAGAAGAACGGGGCGTCGCCCATTTCGAACGTCGCATTGTGCGCAAGGCCGAAGCCCACGTTCTGCGGGGAATGCGAAATCGAGACGTCGAACGGATACCGCGGCCGATCGTGCACGAACCGATCCCACCGCTCGGCGTCGGCGGGATCGTTGTTGCGCAACCATACCCGGACCACAGTATCCGGGCATGCTACTTGAGCGGCGAGGCTGTCGAGAAGACCGGCGAGGGTTTCCTCCGTCTCTCGATACACCACGACGGATATATCAAACCGCATCTCTATTCCTGCCTTCGTGACACACGACACGCACCCGCCGGCATCGACGAATTACCCCAAGCGCCGAACGATTCTCCGAGCGACGATCTTCGAATTGTCGTAGGTCATCCGCACCATCCGGTACAGACGAGGATGCCTGATAAAGAACCGGCGCAACGCATCGAGCTTTGCCGCGCCCTGCAGCACGGCAATATCGTGCTCGAGCTTCTTAATCCAGTTGCGCTGATCGACAATGAGCTTGATCGTGCCTGGGGGAAACACGTGATACTCGGCGTTGTGCTTCGCTACGATCCTTTCGTAATCGCGCCGCCATTCGTCCTGCGAATGGATCGAAAAGGACGATTCGCCGGAACGCCACTTTCGGTAGATACCGGTAATTTCCGGGCTGCTCTCGACGCCACAGACGAAGGCTGTGCGCATTTCGAAGTCCCAGTCCTCCGCCGTATCCAGCTCTTCGTCGAACCGGATGCCCAACTCTTGAAAAGCCGCTCGCGGAAACGCGAGCGATACAGGCGGCGAATAATTTTGTGATAGATGCTCGAAAAGGTCGAAGTGCGACGGGTACGGCGTCGTGATCGCCGAAACGGTCCGATAGCCGAGCGCCCCGTCCGGCCGCACGCCCGTCGACACGATGTCTTGCTCGGCGGCCGTCGCGCGCAGCACACAGCCAGCCGCCTTCTCGCTCATCTTCTTGAACGTCTCGACCCAGTGCGCGAAGACCAACTCATCGTCGTCCAGAATCGCGACGTAATGCCCTCTCGCGGCGGCGAAACCGTCATTCAGCGGCGCGGTGCGGCCACCCCGATCACAACGAAGCACACGCGCACGATTGCGAATCGACTCGGGCAAATCTTCGACGATCCGCCTGACGGCATAGTACGGATCGCCGTCCACTTTGTGCGTCACGACGAGGATTTCGAAGTCCTGACAAGTCTGTGCGGTGAGGCAAAGCAGGACATCGCGCAGATTGCCAAGCCGCTTGGCTTGCGTACGCGTGACGATTGACAGAAACGGCCGTGCCTCTTTCGGATCGGCGAGCAGAGGAACGTCATGACGCGCGCCCGGCAAGTAAGCCCGCACCAATTCGTTCACTGTCCCGAAAGCATCCGAAGCGCGACGGATCTGCTGCAGATAGCGTGACGCCGCCGTGTTTCCCGTCAACAGCGGATGAGCCGGAGGGAACGCCTGATCGCTGGATTCGAGCTCATAGTCGCGCGCCCCCACTTCGTGCCAGCCGGCACGCTTGGCCATCGCCGCCAGCAGGCGATCGGTATGGTGAATGACGTGCGTATGATCGAGAAGGCCGACCTCCGTATAATCCCAATGCCCGGCAAGCAGCTTTGCGCCGAGATCGCGATGCCCGCCGTTCGGCACGCTGATCACAAGCAGAATCGAACGCTGTTCGGCAAACTCCCGCAGACGGTCGAGCAATGCCGGCCCATTTGTAATGTGCTCCAGCGTATCGATAATTGAAATCGACACCACATTGCGGCCGTTGACGGCGGCGGCAATCTCCGCGAACACGTCGTCCAGACGGTGCAAGTCAATTCGCTTCGCCTCGAAGCCTCGCGATTGCAAATCCCGCAGCGAATCCTCGTCGGCATCGAAACCGATGTACGTGAGCCCGAGGTCGCGAACGGGTTCCGCGATCGCGCCGTATCCGCAGCCGATGTCGAGATGCACGCCATCTCGCGCGCCGAATTCCGTGATCAGCTCGACGACATTGCTGTACACCGAATACTCGTGATAGTGGAACTGATAAGTTGCAGAATTCATAGTTTAGAAGCGGTGTTTCGCGTAGAAGCCATCGACGAATTGAGCCACGCGATGCCCGGGATCGATCTGGGCTGGCAGTTTCCCGGCATCCTTGAGATCCCGATACTTCCTGGCGGCCTTTTTTTCGACCTCGCTGCCGTGGGCGAGGAGCTGGCGCTCGATACGATCGGCCAACGCGCTATTCGAGTACTTGTGCGCGAGGATGAGCGCGGCCTCCGCCGAATAATATTCCTCGGCTCCACCGACAATCCATTTGCCCGCCGTCGAAAGGCGTTTGTCGTGAAACAGCGCCGCCGACGGCTGAAACACCACCTTGTAACCGGCAAGACGCACTCGCCACGAAAAATCCACGTCGTCGCAGTACAGGAAGAATGCGTCCGAATCAAAGCCGTTGACTTCCTTTGCGACCGCTGACGAAACGAGGGCGCAAGCGGTCGCCGCCCAGCTCGTCTCGCCCGTGACCGGATCGTAATCCTTCGGGTGCTCGATCGGCACCTGCCTCGCCTCGACGATGCCCACCCCTGGCTTGCGCATCGGCCGCACCAGTTCGCCGAAGATATTGGGCGCCACCACCGTGTCCGGATTCAGGATCAACACGAGATCGGTCTGCAAATCGGCGAGCAGGCGATTCTGTCCGGCGGCTGATCCGAGATTCGCGTCGAAGAACGTGTACTGAATCCGCGTAACGCCTTGCGGACGCAGTTTGGCGCTGCGCGCCTCGATCTCTTCAGGCGTAAAGACGGGTTCCGGCGAGCAATCTCCCAACGCGATTTCCACCGATGACAAAGCACCGGACGCAATCGCCAGATCGGCGGCACGACCGATGCTCTCGAGAGCCGTATCGATGTGCTGCTGACTGTTGTTATACAGGACCGACTGAATCCGCAAGGACGCGGGACCGATGATTGTCGTATCGTGCAGTGGCACTTGTAACCTCTGATGTATGACTAGTTCTTGCGATCAAGCTCTTGCGCGATCCAGGTCTGCAATTCGCCGATCCCGCGTTCGAGCGACCACTGCGGCTTCCATCCGAGATTCGCCAACGATTCGCTCAGATCGCACGCCGCGTGGCGCACATCTCCGTCGCGGAATGCGCCGTTGACCTGCGGCTCGGGAGCACCGTAATGCGCCGCGATGATTCGAGCCATGTCGAGAATGCTCGTCGCTTGCCCGGAGCCGATATCGAAAAGGGAGAGCGCTTCCGGCTCGCGCGCCAACGTCGCGACAATGGCGTCGGCAACATCGTCGATGCTGACGAAATCGCGCGTCACATTGCCGTCTTCGTAGAGCGGAATCACCTTCTTTTCTCGAGCAAGCCGAGAGAAAAGCGCGACGATGCCGGTATAGGAGTTGGTCAACGATTGACCGGGGCCATAAACGTTCTGCAGACGCAAAATCGATAGCGGCGTTTTCGTCGCGAGCGACCATGCACGAAGTACGTGTTCCTGCGCAAGCTTCGTCGCCCCATAGACGCTCGTCGGCCGCGGCTCGGTACGGTCCGCGCGCGAAGGCAGCATCGTCATCCCCGGGAAATCCCATTGCGCGGCCTCGAGTTGGGCACGCCCGCGTTGGCCGGGATAGACGATCGTGCCATCTGCCTTCTGCCATGCGCCTTCGCCATAGACTGCTCGGCTGCTCGTCAGCAGGATGTGCTCGACCGCGATGCCATGCTTGACGATCGCGTCCGTCAGCCGCGTGGTGCCGACGACGTTGACGAGTGCATGCCGGCTCGCTTCCGTCAACGATTGGCCAGTGCCCGTTTCGGCGGCCAGATGTATGATGATTTCCGGTTGGAAATCGCTCAGCAGCGCATCCCATGCACCGGCGTCCGTGACGTCGGCAACGACGAGTTCCGCTTTCTCGTGAAGCGCGACAGGACGAACCGCGTTCGCATGGATCTGCGGATGCAAGTTGTCCATTACGACGTAGCGGCTTGCACGCGCTGCGAGTCGCTCCGATATCGCGCAGCCGATAAAGCCAGCCCCACCGGTCACGAGGATCTTCTTCCCGTCAACCAAGCTTGCATTCACGTCGCTCATCACACTCCCTCTTTCTTCATAGTCAATCTAGCCAAACAGTACTTCCATCCTTGTCCGGGCCCCCAATCCTTCAACGCCAGTGCGCGTTTCTCGATCAGATGCCAACTGAACCATGCGCAGATGAAGGTAAAGAACACCGAGGCGGCAAGATAAAAAACAAAACCGTACTTGTATGCCCCCACGTATGCCAAGACCTGCTGAACGAGGAAACCGAACACGTAGATCCCATACGAGTAGTCGTTCCGGGAGCCGATCCGGCGCGCCCAGCGCGGCAGACGGCAAGCAAGCCAGAGGATCGCGTATACCATCGCCGGATAGCCAAGCAGCAGATATCCGCCCTTGAACAATGAAATCAGATAAATGACGACAGCAAACGCTCCCAGCTTGTCCGAAATCGGCAGACTCTTCGAGTACGCCGCGGCACTCGATCCGATCAGGAAAATCGTCCCGTATTGGACGAGATGGCGATCTCCAGCCCACGGGACGAGTTGAGCGGAGAATGCCGGATTGATGGTCTGGACCGCGAGGACTAACCACGAGACAACCGTTACAGCAAGCAACACCCGGCGGTGCTCCGTAAGAAGTCCGAACACCGCAAAAAGGCCAACCAACACATAGCATTTCGCCTCGTATATCAACGTCCAAATCGAGCCGTTGAACACGCTCTCCGAAATCGAACGCCCATAGGGCGTGGTGTCCCGCAGCAGATCGTTGATTCCGTACTGTCCGATCGTGAGCCGCCAGTTGTTCACGATATAGCCCAGCGGACCACCAAGTGCCGCATTCCAATATCCATGCAGCGTTCCGGCCTGCACATAGTGAATGATCGGCCCGACACCGAGCGCGGTGACGATCAGCACCGCCCAGTACGCCGGGAAGATCCGCACACATCGGCGCCACGCAAACTGCAACGCATCCGCTCGCATGCCGCTCTTCGCGATGAGGAATCCGCTGATCGCGAAGAAGCCGGAAACGCAGATGCCGCCCATCGAATCCTGATTGAGCGTCAGGCGCCACATCGGGTCGGCACCGAAGCCCCCAAGTGGAAACGCATGGTCCCAAAGCACCATCGTCGCGAACAGCAGACGAAGCAACCCGAAGCCGTTATCGTGGGTCGAGAGCCGGTCAGCGGGATTCGCAAGCGTCGACCGATCCGCGACGCGGGTGGGCTGTGCCCCCCCCAGCACGTCGGCCGTATTGAATCGCTCAGGCACGGTGACAGGTATTTCAGATTTCATTGCGCCGCCCCAATCTCGCTCAGCGTATCCCGCTCAAGCACGATTTCATGCATTGGAATACCTATTAACCCCGTACTAACACTCGTCGAATGCGACTTCAACAGCACCGCATCGTGCAGCCATTGGTGGATCACATGGTCGCTTTGCGATCCGTCGGCAACGGCGACCGTCACCGAATAATCACCCACCGGCAGAACCGGCATCCTGAACCCGAATCGAACCGAAAAGCTCTCGCCCGCCGCTACAGCGAACGGTTCGTTGAGCGTCGTGAGATACGTGTTGTCGCCGAACAGATTTTGCCCGAGCCGATCCCGGACAATGAACCCGACAATGGCGCGCTGCAGGTTCTGCAACGCCTTGACGGCAATACGGATACAGACGATCTCGCCTCCCACTACCCAGTTCAGCGACGCTCCCGTGCCGTCCTCGATGCCGACGTGCTCGATCGATGCGCCGCCAAGACCGAAATTCTTCGCGTCCGCAGTGAACTGGAACAACTCCACGTCGTTTCGCAGCTTCGACGCATTGACGAGCAGTGCGCGCTGATCGCGCATATCGCCTTCGGCTATCGCGCGCACGACGCTGCTGCGCTCAGGCGCGTGAGCGCTTCGTCCCGATGCGCGATGCTGCTCTTCATAGAAAGCCTCGAGATACGAATCGCAAACGTCCTTTGCCGGACCGATTTCGCGAACACGCCCCTTGTCGAGCCATACGACGCGGGTACAGAGATTGACGACCGCGTTCGTATCGTGGCTGACAAATAGAACGGTGCCCCGCTCCATGAATGCGCGTAGGAAACGCATGCATTTTTGGGTGAAGAATGCGTCCCCGACGGCCAACGCTTCATCGATCACGAGCACGTCGGCGTCGACGTGCGCAATGACTGCAAAAGCAAGCCGCACGTACATGCCGCTCGAATAGGTCTTGACCGGTTGATCCACGAAGTCGCCGATATCCGCAAAAGCGAAGATAGCGTCGAGCCGCTCTTCGATCTGGGCTTTCGAGAGCCCGAGCAACGCCGCATTCATGAATACGTTCTCGCGGCCAGTGAACTCCGGATTGAAGCCTGCTCCGAGTTCGAGCAGCGCGGCAACGCGCCCATTGATCGCGACCCGGCCACCCGACGGCGTGAGCGTCCCGCAGATAATCTGCAGCAACGTCGACTTTCCCGAGCCGTTGCGGCCGATGATTCCGATCGTCTCGCCCTTTTGCACGTGAAACGACACATGCTGCAGCGCATGAAACTCGCTCGCACCTTCCGTTCCGAGCAAACGAGCAGGAACCAACTTCGCGAGTCCGCCGATGCGATGTCGAACTGCGGCCTTCAGGCGGTCGGCCGGTTTGGCAAATACGCGAAAGTGCTTGCTGACGTCTTGGACGCTGATTGCCGGTAATTCAGAGGACATCGGCAAACCCCTTGCGCATCAACTGAAAATACTTGAAGCCCGCGCATGCGACGACCACGCCCCCGAGGAGCGCGAGACCGAGCGGATGGAAATCCGGCACTCTGCCTTCGAGCAGTATCCCGCGTGACTGCTCGATGAACAGCGTCAGCGGATTGAGCTCCAGCCAGAAACGATACTTTTCCGGCAACGCAGATGCCGGATAAAACACCGGAGACAGGAACATCAGCACCATCGTGAACAAGCCCGTAATCTGCCCAACATCCCTCACGAACACGCCCGTGGCAGCAAGAAACCAGGCCACGCCAAGCGACATCAGCATCAATGGCAACAGAACGATCGGCAAAAACAACGCACTTGCGAAAATGAAATGCTTGAACAGGGCAAAACCCAACAGCAGTACAGCCAGACTGACGAGGGTATGAAAGAAGGCGGACAGAAGCGCGACGATAGGCAGTATTTCCAGCGGAAACACGATCTTCTTCACATAGCTCGGATTATTCAGAATCAGACTCGGCGCTCGATTGACACATTCGGCGAACAACCCGTGAATCGTCATACCGACGAACAGCATCATCGCAAATTGCGCACGCCCGTGATCTTCTGCTCCGCCTCCCCATCTCGACTTGAAGACAAAGGAAAAAACGAACGAATACACCGCAAGCATCAGCAGCGGATTGAAGAAGGACCAAGCCAAGCCGAACACGGACCCGCGATAGCGGCCGACGACTTCCCGCTTCGTCATCTGCCAGATGAGCGAAGCGTTCCGCGCGACCGAGCTTACGAGATCGCGCGGAGCAGAGGTAAAGACACTAATTATCGACATCGCGTGAAGCCGGGTTGCTTCTCTTATCTCATTGGGAAAGCAGATCTCTGACGCACAGCCCTACTGCATACCGCCAGTCAGGCAGTTCGATACCGAACCGCTCTTTCAGAGCCTCGTTCGACAGCACCGAATTTGCCGGGCGCCGTGCCGGCACGGGATAGGCACTCGTCGGAATCGGCACGATCCGGCTGACGGCGAGCGGCGCCGCCCCCGGAACCGCTCGCCACGATGCGACAATGGCGTCCGCGAAACCGTGCCATGAAGTCTGCCCCGCGGATGTCATGTGATAGACACCGGACGTAAACGCACCTGCCGCGCGTTCACGCATCGCAGTCGCGAGCGCGTGAGCCGTCCCGTCGGCAATCGATCGCGCCCAGGTCGGCGCGCCGAACTGATCGGCCACGATCTTCATCTCTTCACGCTCCTTGGCAAGACGAAGCATCGTTCGCAGAAAATTCTTGCCGCGTGCGGCGAACACCCACGTGGTGCGAAACGTCAGCCAATCGCCGCCCGTCTCCGCAACGGCCAACTCTCCCAGCAACTTGCTGGCGCCGTAAGCATTGACGGGACACGTCGGATCCGTCTCGATGTATGGCGACGATTTGGTGCCGTCAAAAACGTAGTCCGTCGAATAGTGAACGAACAAGCCGCCGACACGCTTCGTCGCAGCGGCCAGCACGCCTACCGCCTCACCGTTGACCACCTTAGCTGCAGCGCCATCGGATTCGGCGGCATCGACCGCCGTATAGGCCGCCGCATTGACGACGACATCCGGCTTCGCATCCTCAACGATTCGTGCAAGCGTCTCGGGGCGGCCGAGGTCGGCCTCGTCACGCGCCAGCGGGACAACTTGCCCCAATACCGCCAGACTCCGAGCCAGTTCCCAACCCACCTGGCCGTTTGCCCCCGTCACCAAAATCTTCATGCATAGACCTCGGCTTCGCTCAGCGTCTTGCCTGCCGCATCCTTCGCGGCAACAAGCGGCTCCCGATCAATCGGCCATTCGATACCGATTTGCTCGTCGCTCCAAAGGATGCTGCGCTCGAACTCCGGATACCAATAGTCGGTCGTCTTGTACAGAAAATCCGCCGATTCGCTCAGTACAACGAAGCCATGCGCGAAGCCCGCCGGCACCCAAAGCTGCCGCTTGTTCTCCGCAGAGAGCCGTACGCCGACCCACTTGCCGAAATTGGGCGAACTCCTGCGGACGTCGACCGCAACGTCGAACACTTCGCCGTCGACTACACGCACGAGTTTCCCTTGCGCGTGCTGAATTTGATAGTGCAGACCGCGAAGCACGCCGCGGGCGGATCGGGAATGATTGTCCTGAACGAATTCGACGCCCGGCTCGACGAGTTCCGAAAATTCCCGAGCATTGAAACTCTCGAAAAAGAACCCGCGAGCGTCGCCGAACACCTTCGGCTCGATGATCTTGACTTCCGGTAAAGCGGTAGCAGTTACTTGGATGGCCATGCGACTTGGTCCGTGAGAATGTTTTTCAGATACTGGCCATAGCCGTTCTTCGACAAAGGCTGTGCGAGCTTGAGCAGTTGCTCTTGATCGATCCACTGCCGCCGGTACGCGATCTCCTCCGGGCACGCGACGACGAGCCCCTGGCGCTTCTGCAGCGTCGCGATGAACGTCGCCGCCTCGATCAGCGAATCGTGCGTGCCGGTATCGAGCCAAGCGTAGCCGCGGCCCATGATCTCGACGTCGAGCGAGCCCGCTGCGAGATAACGGGAATTCACGTCCGTGATCTCCAGCTCGCCGCGCGGCGACGGCTTGATGTCCGCCGCGATGTCGCACACCTGGTTGTCGTAGAAGTACAGCCCCGTCACCGCGTAGTTCGAGCGCGGCTTCGCGGGCTTCTCCTCGATCGACAGCGCACGGAATTCGCGGTCGAACTCGACGACGCCGTAGCGCTCCGGATCGTGCACGTGATACGCGAACACCGTCGCGCCCGCCTGCCGCGCCGACGCCCGCTCGAGCTGCTTCGCGAGATCGTGGCCGTAGAAGATGTTGTCGCCGAGAATCAGCGTCGACGGATCGTTGCCGACGAATTCCCGGCCGATGATGAACGCCTGCGCAAGCCCGTCCGGCGACGGCTGCACCGCGTAGCGGATGCTCATCCCCCATTGACTGCCGTCGCCCAGCATCGTCTCGAAGCGCGGCGTGTCCTGCGGCGTCGAGATGATCAGCACGTCGCGAATGCCCGCCACCATCAGCGTCGACAGCGGGTAGTAGATCATCGGCTTGTCGTAGACCGGCAGCAATTGCTTCGACACGGCATGCGTGATCGGATACAGCCGCGTGCCGGAGCCGCCGGCGAGAATAATGCCCTTGCGCGCCATCGATTCAGCCTTTACGCGCGTTGCGCGTAGTTCGTTTCGACCCACTTGCGATAATCGCCCGATGCCACCTCGTCGACCCACTCCTGGCTGTCGAGATACCAGCGCACGGTCTTCGCGAGGCCGGTCTCGAACGTCTCGGCCGGCTTCCAGCCGAGCTCGCGCTCGAGCTTGCGCGCGTCGATCGCATAGCGGCGATCGTGGCCGGGACGATCGGTCACATACGTGATCTGATCGCGGTACGAGCCGGCCGCCTTCGGCCGCGCTTCGTCGAGCAGATCGCACAGCGTGTGCACGACGTCGAGGTTCTTCTTCTCGTTCCAGCCGCCGACGTTGTACGTCTCGCCCGGCACGCCGCGCGCGAGCACCTCGCGAATCGCGCTGCAGTGATCGCCGACGTACAGCCAGTCGCGCACGTTCTGGCCGTCGCCGTAAACGGGCAGCGGCTTGCCGCCGAGCGCGTTTGCAATCATCAGCGGAATCAGCTTCTCGGGGAACTGATACGGGCCGTAGTTGTTCGAGCAGTTCGTCGTGAGCGTGGGCAGCCCGTACGTGTGGTGATACGCGCGCACGAGATGGTCGGAGCCCGCCTTCGTCGCCGAGTACGGGCTGTTCGGCGCGTACGGCGTGGTCTCGGAGAACTGCGGATCGGCGGGCGACAGCGAGCCGAACACCTCGTCCGTCGACACGTGCAGGAAGCGGAACGCCGCCTTCGCGTCGGCGTCGAGCGCGCTCCAGTATTGGCGCGCGGCTTCGAGCAGCGTGAAGGTGCCGACGACGTTCGTCTGCACGAAATCGGCCGGACCGTGAATCGACCGGTCCACATGGCTCTCGGCGGCAAAGTGCAGGATCGCGCGCGGCTTGTACTGCGCCAACAGCGCGTCGATTGCGGCGCGGTCGCAGATGTCTACGCGCGCGAACACGTGCTTCGGATTCCCCTGCAACGACTTCAACGTGCCGAGGTTGCCCGCGTACGTCAGCTTGTCGACGTTCAGCACCGCCTCGTCGGATTGAGCCAGCCAGTCAAGCACGAAGTTGGCGCCGATGAAACCGGCGCCGCCCGTTACCAAGATCATGGAATTCCTTTGCTGAAATTGGGAGTCGGTCAAACAACCGGCGTGATGCGGCATGGCCGGCATGGTCGGGAGAATGCCGTTGGTCGCTCGAATGTCACCGCCGGTTGCGGCCGCGTGGCTCGATCGAACCATGCGCCCAAGTCGGCAGTGCACAGCGACTGCCCCACAAGGCCGCAATTATACGGGCAAGGAAGTGAAAAAACATCCCTCTAACATCTTGAAACAGCTCGTGAAGTTTGCTATCGATCCACCGTTTTCGAGAACGTTTCTACTACAGAGACCGATGCCGGATCGAATTTTATCCATCGCCGATCCGCTCGGATCGATGTGGTTTCTTGTGATACCGTGAACTCGGTTTCGTCACGAATGCAAAGGAATGACAAATTTCTCCAGCAGCCCGCCGATCGCTTTCGGCGACCTCCAAGGCTGCCACGCCGCGTATCGGCAGCTCTTCGCCCAGCTCTCGCCGGCGGCCGACACCCCGCTCTGGTTCGCGGGCGACCTCGTCAACCGGGGCCCCGCGTCGCTCGCGACGCTGCGCGAGATCGTCGGGCTCGGCGAACGCGCGGTCGCCGTGCTCGGCAATCACGATCTGCACCTGCTCGCGGTCGCGGCCGGGATTCGCACACTGAAGCCGGGCGACACGATCGGCGAGATCCTCGACGCGCCCGACGCCGACGATCTGATCGAGTGGGTGCGCCACCGGCCGTTCGCGCACTTCGAGCGCGGCATGCTGATGGTGCACGCGGGCCTGCTGCCGCAATGGGACGCGGCGCTCGCGCTCGAGCTCGCCGACGAATTGCAGCGCGCGCTGCGCGCGCCGAACTGGCGCGACACGTTGCGCGGCCTGTACGGCAACGACCCCAATTGCTGGAGCCCTGATCTGAAGAAAGCGGACCGGCTGAGGGTCGCGTTCAACGCGTTCACGCGCATTCGCTTCTGCACGCCGGAAGGCGCAATGGAATTTCGGGCGAACGGCGGTCCGGCGTCCGCGCCTGCCGGCTACCTGCCGTGGTTCGACGCGCCCAGCCGAAAAACCGCTGACGTGACGGTCGTGTTCGGTCACTGGGCCGCGTTGGGGCTGATGCTGCGCGAGAACCTGGTCGCGCTGGATTCGGGATGCGTATGGGGCAATCGGCTGTCGGCCGTGCGGCTCGCCGACGATCCGGCCGCGCGCGAAGTCGCGCAGGTCGCATGCGAGCGCTGCGGGGCGGCGGAAGAATAGCCGCGCGGGCGGGTGCGCCCGACACATGCCTGCCTCGCCCGCATCCGCCCGCACGCGTTTGAAGTGCGCGCCGGCCGACGTGTCGGCGTGCGCCGCAACTACCCTTCGCGGCGCGAAATCGCGTCGACGCCGACTTCGGGCTCGCCCACGGCTTCGGGTTCGCCCGCCGGCGCCTCGGGCGTCGAGTACGCGACGGCCGCGAGCCGCGCGAGATCCGCGTCGAGCGGGCGCTCGACGTTCCGCTGCATGTGCGCGAGCGCATCCGCAACCGCGGCGCGCGCGCGCGCGGCCATCTCGCGCCGGTCACCCGTCGCGGCGATCGGCTCGCCTACATACAGGTGCGCGGTGAGCGGCCCGTTCGCCAATACCATGTCGAGCGACTTGCCGAGCGGCAGATCGCCGACATAGGCGGGCGCGACCGACTGTCGCCCGCGCGCGTCCTCGTACATCAGGCAGATCGGCTGCACCGAGCAGCCCGCCGACACCACCGCCTGGAACATGTTCGAATGAAACGGCAGCAGCCCGAGGCCGTCGGATGTCGTGCCCTCCGGAAACACGCACATCAGCTCGCCGTTGCCGAGACGCTCGGACAGCTCGTGCATGATCCGCTTCGCCTCGCTGCGCTTCTCGCGCTGGATGAACACGGTGCCGAGGCGCTCCGCCAGCCAGCCGACGACGGGCCACGCGCGCACCTCGGCCTTCGACACGAACGGCGTCGGCCGCCACGCGTTGATCACGTAGATGTCGAGCCACGACACGTGATTGCCGACAACGAGCGCGCGTGCATCGAGCCGCGCCGCATCGTTGTGCACGACGAGTCGCATCCCGCAGAGCTGCAGCATCTTCAACGTCCAGCGCCGCGTGATCTCCTGGCGGCGCTCGGGCGCCACACGCTCGAAGAGCAGCGCGACAAGCGCCATCCCGCGCAGCAGATGCAGGACGAGGCGCGCCTTGCGTAGGGCTCTCATGATTCGGCTCTCGGTCAGCGGCGCTCGAACGCGACCTGCCCCGCGACGAGCGTCGCGCGCACCTGCGCGGGCAGCTCGTAGCCGAGGAACGGCGTGTTGTGGCCCTGGCTCTTCAGCGCGCGGGGCTCGACCCGCCAGTGCGCATTCGGATCGAACACGCACAGGTCGGCCGGTGCGCCCTCGCCGACGCGGCCGGCGGGCAGCTTCAGCACGTCGGCGGGCGCCGAGGTGATCGTTGCGAGTGCGCGCGCCAGCGGCACGCCCGCCTCCCGCGCCCACTTCACGGTCAGCGACAGCAGCAGCTCGAGGCCCGTCGCGCCAGGCGTCGCCTCGGCGAACGGCAGCAGTTTCTCGTCGTCGTCGACGGGCGTGTGGTCCGAGCAGATCGCGTCGATCGTGCCGTCGGCGAGCGCGGCGCGAATCGCTTCGCGGTCGCGCTCGGCGCGCAGCGGCGGATCGAGCCGGAACTGCGCGTCGAAGTAGCCGATGTCGACGTCGATCAGGTGCAGGTGATTCGCGCCGACGTCACAGGTCACGGGCAGGCCCTCGGCCTTCGCCGCGCGCACGAGCGCGACGCCCGCGGCGGACGACAGCCGCGCCACATGCACGCGCGCGCCCGTCACGCGCATCAGCTCGAAGAGCGTGTGCAGCGCGATTGTCTCGGCCGCGACCGGCACGCCTGACAGGCCGAGCCGCGACGCGACGGGCCCGCTCGCCGCGACACCGCCCTTCGCGAGAAACGCGTCGAGGGGGCGCAGCCACACCGTGTAGCCGTAGGTGCTCGCGTACTGCAGCGCGCGCAGCAGCACCTGCGTGTCGGTGACGGGCACGTTCGCCTGCGTGAAGCCGATGCAGCCCGCCTCGGTCAGTTCGACCATCTCGGTGATGACCTGCCCTTTCAGGCCGACCGTCAGCGCGCCGAGCGGATACACGTGCGCCTGATTCCGGTTGCGCGCGCGAAACTTCAGCATCTCGACGAGGCCCGGCTCGTCGAGCACCGGATCGGTGTCGGGCGGGCACACGAGGCTCGTCACGCCGCCCGCGACCGCCGCGGCCATCTCGGATTCGAGCGTCGCCTTGTGCTCGTAGCCGGGCTCGCGCAGCCGCGCCGACAAGTCGACGAAGCCCGGCGCGACGATCATCCCGGTCGCGTCGATCGTCTTCGCCGCGTTGAAATCGGCCGGAGCCGCGCCGATCGCGGCCACCTTCCCGGCCGCGACGAACACGTCGGCCTGCCGCTGCGTGCCGGCCGCCGGATCGATGAGCGTGCCGCCTTTGATATGAATCTTCATGCGCTGTCTGTTGATGCGTTGATTGCGTTGATTTCGCCGAAACCGATGCGCGGCGCCCCAGGCGTTTCGCGGCGCCGCGCCGCGTCAGTCGTTCGTGCCCGCGACGATCCCCATCACGGCCATGCGCACCGCAATGCCGAACGTCACCTGGTTCAGGATCACCGATTGCGGGCCGTCGGCCACTTGCGAATCGATCTCGACGCCGCGGTTCATCGGCCCGGGGTGCATCACGATCGCGTCGGGCGCGGCGAGCGCGAGACGCTCGGGCGTCAAGCCCCAGCTCTTGAAGTACTCCTGCGCGGACGGCAAGAGCGCGCCGCTCATCCGCTCGTTCTGCAGACGCAGCATGATGATCACGTCGACGTCCTTCAGGCCTTCGTCGAGGTTGTGGAACACGCGCACGCCCATCTGCTCGAGCCCGCCCGGCAGCAGCGTGCGCGGGCCGATCGCGCGCACCTCGGGCACGCCGAGCGTCGTCAGCGCGTGAATGTCCGAGCGCGCGACGCGCGAATGGAGAATATCGCCGACGATCGCCACGCGCAGCTTCGTGAAGTCGCGCTTGTAGTGGCGAATCGTGTACATGTCGAGGAGGCCCTGCGTCGGGTGCGCATGACGGCCGTCGCCCGCGTTGATCACGTGCACGTGCGGCGCGCAGTGCTCGGCGATCAGGTACGGCGCGCCGCTCGATGCGTGGCGCACGACGAAGAGATCGGCGTGCATCGCCGACAGGTTGTTGATCGTGTCGAGGAGCGACTCGCCCTTGCTCGTCGACGACGCGTTGATGTTCAGGTTGATCACGTCGGCGGACAGCCGCTTCGCGGCGATCTCGAACGTCGTGCGCGTGCGCGTCGAATTCTCGAAGAACAGGTTGAACACCGATTTGCCGCGCAGGAGCGGCACCTTCTTCACTTCGCGGTCGGTCACGCTGACGAACTGCTCGGCGGTGTCGAGAATCTGGTTGAGGATTGCGCGCGGCAGCCCTTCGATCGTCAACAGATGCTTGAGCTCGCCGTTCTTCGTGAGCTGCGGGTTGCCCTTCAGGAAGCCGTAGCGAAAGCGCTCGGCGGGCGCGGCCGCGGCGGGAGCGCCGGTGCGGCCGGAGGTGTCGGTCGTCATGATGTGCGTGATTCCAACGTGTTGCCAAACGGCGCCCGGATGCGCGATGCGCGCGGGCGGCCGGAATGCGTCGCGCGCGTCAGCCGGCGCGCGCCTCGGTGCGAAGCGTGAATCGTCCCGCGTCCGCGCGCTCGAGCACGAGCGTCGCGTCGGCGTCGACGGCGAGCGTGCCGCCCACGAAGCGCGCCGCGACCGGCAGCTCGCGCCCGCCGCGATCGGCGAGCACCGCGAGCTCCACGGCCGCCGGCCGCCCGTAGTCGTACAGCTCGTTGAGCGCCGCGCGCACCGTGCGCCCGGTGTACAGCACGTCGTCGACGAGCACGATGCGCCGCCCTTCGACCTCGAACGGCAGCGACGTCGGGCTCGCCTGGCTGTGCAGCCCCTTCTTCGCGTAATCGTCGCGATGCAGCGCGACGTTGACGACGCCGAATTCCGGCGCGCCGAGGTCGCGCGCGAGGCGCTCGGCGAGCCACGCGCCGCCACTGTGGATGCCGGCGAGCACGGGGCCGCCGGCATCGGCGAACGCGGTGCCGCCATAGGCGCCGCGAATCTGGTCGAGCAGGACGCGATAAAGCGCCTCGGCGTCAATTGAACTCATGTTGATCGGGCAATCCGTCGAGGAATTGTTGAAGAATGACGCGGGCGGCTTCGGCGTCGACGCGATTCGCGGCGTCGCCGCGCGCGCGCAGGCCGGCGCGCGCCTCGACCGACGAGTAGCGTTCGTCGACCCAGCTCACCGGCAGGTTGAAGCGGCCATTCAGCTGATTGCCGAAGCGCAACGCCCGCTGCGTCATCTCGTGCGGCGCGCCGTCCGGATGCAGCGGCAGGCCGACGACGAGCGCATCCGGCTTCCATTCGGCGATCAGCTCGCCGACCGCCTTGAAGCGGTGCTCGCGATTCAGATTGGGCACGATGACGAGCGCACGGGCCGTGCGCGTCAGCAGATTGCCGATCGCCACGCCGATGCGCTTTTCGCCGTAATCGAACGCCAGGAGCGTCGCGTCGCGCGAAAGCGCCGCGCTCATGCGTGCCCTGCCTCGCCGGAAAGCATCGACGAACTCACGCCGAGCAGCCCGAGCGCCGCTTCGAAGCGCTCCTCGGCGGGCGTGTCGAACACGATCCGCGGATCGGCCGCGACCGTGAGCCAGCCGTTCTTCGAAATCTCTTCCTCGAGCTGGCCCGCGCCCCAGCCTGCATGGCCGAGCGTCAACAGGAAGCGCTTCGGACCCGTGCCCGTCGCGACCGCCTCGAGCACGTCCTTCGACGTCGTCATCTCGAGCCCGCCTTCGACCGTCATCGACGAGTTGTACGAACTGCCCTCGACCGGCTCGTGCAGCACGAAGCCGCGCTCGGTCTGCACCGGGCCGCCGAAGTACACGGGGATGTGCAGCAGCGGCTCGATTTCGAGCTTCAGGTCGATGCGATTGAACAGCGACTCGAGATCGATGTCGGTCGGACGATTGATGACGAGGCCGAGCGCGCCGCGCTCGCTGTGATCGCAAAGATAGACCACCGTTCCCGAAAACGTCGGATCCGCCATGTTCGGCATGGCGATCAGGAACTGGTTGGTGAGGTTGATGCGATCGGAACTCTTTGACATGGTTTGAATTTTAGCAAAGACCTCGCGGCGCGAAGGACGCCGCATGTCGCGGCCTCGTACGCCGCGCGGGTCGACACGACATATCGCTCACTCTATCACGCGTTCGCGACCAATCGGCACGCGCGCCGCGCGCGATTGCGCCGCATCGGCCGAAAGCAAGAATCCGGCCGTGCGGCACGCCCCGCCGCGTGCCCCGTCATGCGCCGCGGGCCGCTCCCGACAACGCGCCCGCGAGCGACGCGCACGCGTCGGACAGATCGGGCGGCGCCATCCCCGCCGCGATCCTGTGCAGCGCGGCGCGCAACGCTTCGGCCGCCTGCCTGCATGCCGCGGCACATGCGTCGCCCATCGCGCCGAGATGCGCGTGGCGACGCCAGGCGAGCCCGAGCGCATCGGAGAGAAGCGCCGTATGCCCGAGACCGAGCGCGCACGCAGCCGAGCCGACGCGATACGCGGCCTGCGCCGCCCGCAGCGCGGCGCCCGCGTCGGCCGCGCGCGGATCGAGCGCCAGTTCGCTCATCGACGCATCGGCGGTCTGCAGGAAATCGTCATACGCCTGGGCGTTGACCGTGACGACGCCGAGCTCGCGCGTCGCAGCGGCCCGCACCGCATCCGCCTCGGCGCGCGCGGCGTCGGCCTCCCACAGGGCCTCGGACGCCTGCGTGCCCGCAACGTGCCACGCGACGGTCAACCCGTAGTCGTGCAGCAGTTCGACGTCGGCGACGTCCTCGGCCGCCGCGCCATACAGCGCGTAGTCGCGCCAGAAAAGCGCGAGCGCCTCGTCGACGAGCGCCGCGGGCGCGATCCGCAATCCGCGCGCCTGCTCGCCGAGCAACAGATTGCAGCGTGCGAGAAAGCGCTTGAGCTCGACGCCGCCGCGCACGCGCAGCACCCGCATGCACGCGCCGGCGAGGCGCCAAAAGTCATAGGGAGACGGACCGGCGAGTTCGGCCGCGCAATCGGCGAGCCCGTCGAGCGCCTTGTCGGTCGCCGTCTCGGACGCACGCAGCGCCCCAAGGAGCGCTTGCTCGTAGCGCGCGCGCAGATGCGCGAGCGCATGCGGCGACAGCGCATACAGCGTCGCGGGCGGCACCGGCCGGCCGGCAAGCGCGAGCACGCCGTGCGGCGTATCCATGCGCAAGTCGCTCGCAGCCTGCGCGCGCAGCGCGCAGTAATGCTCGAAGAGAAGCGGCGAGCAGGCGAGCTCGCGCAAATTGTGCCGCTCGAGCGCCGCGCGGAAATCCCGCAGCGCGGCCTCGAATGCGATCGGCTGCAACTCGATCGCGGCGATTGGCGCGGCATGGGCCAACGCGACGACAAAGCGTTGCGCGGCGAGCCACCCCGCCTCCCTCAGCGCCGCTGCTGCGGCGGCAAGCGACCCGGCCGGATCGGCTCGCCGCTCGAACGCCTGTTGCGCGGCGCGCAGCGCCGCCTCGGCCGCGGGCACTGCGCCGCCTCGCGGATTGGGCAAGGCGTCGAGAACCGGAACCGTTGCGATTTCTGAGGTAATGGGCACGAGCGTCAGCACCAGAAACGAAGCCGCGCCGCGAGCGGCGCCTCAACCCGTCGATGCCGCCGCGCCGGCGCCGCCGGTTCGCTCAATGCCGAACCGCCGACGCGAGACGGTCAGATCTGGACCATCTCGAAATCTTCCTTGCGCGCGCCGCACTCCGGGCATGTCCAATTGATGGGAACGTCTTCCCAGCGTGTGCCTGGGGCGATGCCCTCCTCCGGCAACCCAGCTTCTTCGTCGTAAATCCAGCCGCAGATCAGGCACATCCAGCTTTTATATTCCATCTTAAGCCGCGTAAAGGAAAGTCCGTTGATTTGAGAGCCATGATGGTACCGTGTCGGCGGCGGACTGCCTAGCAATCGGCCTCTAGTCGCGTTTGCTCGCTGCAACGCGATAAAAAAACGCTTCGGGCAGGCCGAATCCGCCGCATAATTGACTGCGCGGGCGCACCGAGCTGGTGCACCCCGCCAACCGGCTTCATCGTTTCCTCATTCCCCATTTTCATGTCCAGCAACACCCCTCCGATCGTCCTCACTTTCGGCCTGTCCGATCCAACGGGCGGCTCCGGCCTGCAGGCCGACCTGATGACTCTGGCGAGCATGGGCTGCCACGGCGTATCCGTGCTGACTGGCTACACGGTGCGCGACTCCGCCGCGTGCGACGAGGTCACCGGCCTAGACCCCGACACCGTCGCCGCTCAGGCGCGCATGCTGCTCGAGGACATGCCCGTCGCGGCGTTCAAGATCGGCGCGGCGACACGGGCGGAAGTCGTGAGCGCGATCGCCGAAGTGGTCGCCGACTACGACGGCGTGCCGCTCGTCCTCGCACCGGACTTCACGCTCGACGACGAGCACGTGCTCGCCGCCGACGACTTGCGCGAATCGATCGCCGACCTGCTCGCGCCGCAAACGACGCTTCTCGTCGCCGACCACGCGACGCTCATCGCACTCGCGCAACCCGACGGCGACGCCGAGGCGCCGAACCTCGACGCCGCGCTGTCGCATCTGCTCGGCCAGGGCTGCGAGTACATTCTGGCGACCGAGACCGGTTCCCACCGGCTCGTCAATACCCTGTACGGCGAGGAAGGCCAGATCAGGCAGGACTTGTGGGAACGCACGCCGCACCGGTTGATGGGCATCACCGACACCCTCGGCGCGGCGATCGCCGCGCTGCTCGCGAATGGCCAGGAACCGCCGGAGGCGGTGCGCGAAGCGCAGGAATATCTGTACCAGGCGGCGCGCGACGCGTTTCGTCCCGGGATGGGCGCTTACCTGCCGGATCGCTTCTTCTGGGCCCGCAGCAACGAAGACGAGTCGCCCGCGCCGGCCGGGATCGCCAAGCGGACGAACTGACGCGACGATGCGCAGGCCGGGCTCCGGCTCGGCCTGCGCCGGGGCGCGCGGCAATTCGGCGGATGAACGGCGGTTCGGCGGGTTGCGGGTTGCGGCTTCCCGCATCTCGCTACGCGCCGGCGCACACTGGCTTCCGGCATCCGACTCTCGACCGCGAGCCATCGGCCCGAGCCATGCCTGTCGCGCCGCCGACATTCGGCCACGCCGCCCCAAACGAAAACACCCGCAGCGCTGCGGGTGTTTTCGTTTGGGAGAACGCGCGTCGCCGCGCGTCCTTCGATGCAATCGGCGTCTAGCCGATTACATGTCCATGCCCATGCCGCCCATGCCGCCCGGCATGCCGCCCGGCATCGGAGCGTCTTCCTTCGGCAGTTCGGCGACGGCTGCGTCCGTCGTCAGCAGCAGGCCTGCGACCGAAGCCGCGTTCTGCAGCGCGGTGCGCGTGACCTTCGTCGGATCGACGACGCCGGCCTCAACCATGTCGACGTACTCGCCCGTCGCCGCGTTGTAGCCGTAGTTGCCCTTGCCTGCAGCAACTGCCGCCACCACGACGCTCGCTTCTTCGCCGCCGTTCGTGACGATCTGGCGCAGCGGCTCTTCCATTGCGCGCAGCACGATCTTGATGCCGGCGTTCTGGTCGGCGTTCACGCCGGTCAGTGCAGCGATTGCGGTGCGTGCGCGGATCAGCGCGACACCGCCGCCCGGGACGATGCCTTCTTCAACGGCCGCGCGGGTTGCGTGCAGCGCGTCTTCGACACGTGCCTTCTTTTCCTTCATTTCGACTTCGGTCGCCGCGCCGACCTTGATCACTGCAACACCGCCGGCCAGCTTGGCCACGCGCTCTTGCAGCTTTTCACGGTCGTAGTCCGACGTCGCTTCTTCGATCTGCGTGCGGATTTGCTTGACGCGCGCTTCGATGTTCACGGCTTCGCCAGCGCCGTCGATGATCGTCGTGTTTTCCTTGCCCACTTCGATGCGCTTCGCCTGGCCCAGTTCTGCCAGCGTTGCCTTCTCGAGCGTGAGGCCGGTTTCTTCCGCAATGACTTGGCCGCCCGTCAGGATCGCGATGTCTTCCAGCATCGCCTTGCGACGGTCGCCGAAGCCCGGCGCCTTGACCGCAACGGTCTTCAGGATGCCGCGGATGTTGTTGACGACCAGCGTCGCGAGCGCTTCGCCTTCGACGTCTTCAGCGATGATGAGCAGCGGACGGCCAGCCTTCGCGACTTGCTCGAGCACCGGCAGCAGATCGCGGATGTTCGACACCTTCTTGTCGTGCAGCAGCACGAACGGGTTCTCGAGGACGGCGACTTGCTTGTCCGGGTTGTTGATGAAGTACGGCGACAGGTAGCCGCGGTCGAATTGCATGCCTTCGACGACGTCGAGCTCGTCGGCGAGCGACTTGCCGTCTTCGACGGTGATCACGCCTTCCTTGCCGACCTTGTCCATCGCTTCAGCGATGCGATCGCCGATCGACGAATCGCTGTTCGCCGAGATCGAGCCGACCTGTGCGATTTCCTTGTTCGTCGTGCACGGCTTGCTGATCTTCTTCAGCTCTTCGACAGCCGCTGCGACTGCCTTGTCGATGCCGCGCTTCAGGTCCATCGGGTTCATGCCCGATGCGACGTACTTCATGCCTTCGCGGACGATCGATTGCGCGAGGACGGTTGCCGTCGTCGTGCCGTCGCCTGCGTTGTCGCTGGTCTTGGAAGCGACTTCCTTGACCATTTGCGCACCCATGTTCTGGAGCTTGTCCTTCAGCTCGATTTCCTTCGCGACCGACACACCGTCCTTGGTGACCGTCGGGCCGCCGAAGCTGCGCTCGAGCACCACGTTGCGGCCCTTCGGACCCAGCGTGACCTTCACAGCGTTGGCGAGAATGTTCACGCCTTCGACCATCTTCGCGCGTGCGGAATCGCCGAATACGACGTCTTTAGCTGCCATCTTCTAACTCCTTGAAATCTCTGAGATTGTGATCCGTTGGTGAACGCTTACTGAGCGTTGACCACGGCCATGATGTCTTCTTCGCGCATTACGAGCAGTTCCTGGCCGTCGACCTTGACGGTTTGGCCAGCATACTTGCCGAACAGAACACGATCGCCGACCTTCACGTCGAGTGCGATCGGAGCGCCCTTGTCATCGCGCTTGCCCGGGCCGATGGCCAGGACTTCGCCTTGATCCGGCTTTTCCGCAGCTGCATCGGGAATGACGATGCCCGACGCAGTCTTGGTTTCCTGATCCAGGCGCTTGACGATCACGCGATCGTGCAACGGACGAAGGTTCATATTCACTCCTCTCTTGATTGAGACTGAAGAACGCTGAGGGAAACTACCGAGCGGCTCGCCGCCCGGCAGGAATTGTTAGCACTCTCGTGCAGCGAGTGCTAATTATATGGACGGGTTTTGACAAATTCAAGAAGTGCCGACACGCGCGATTCGTGTCGAGATTCAGCCAACTTGGAACATCATCCACTTAAGTTTGAATTCGGCAACGCGCCGCACGCCCCAATGAGTAAATTTTTTACCTAAAAAAACAATAGGTTACGATGACGCCCCGGCTCCAGTGCAACCTTCATCGACCGTGATCCCGCGACGCACTAGCGCCAGTTCAGCCTTGCGCGCACGCTTCCATGCCCAATCTGGGGAATCCCCTTATGTCTCAAGCTAGTTTCCGGCGAAGGGGTCAAATCACTTTGAATTTTCTGCCTCGCCAACGAGGCAATTGCAAGCCGCAGCGCTGCACTGATCGAAGCTGGAGGCGTGACTGAAGCAACAGGCTCTGTGAAGCCGTTACCAACGAGTCAACCGCCCCTCTTCGAACATTCACACCCCCAGTCTGGAGCCGCTCCCCAACCCTCGTAGTTGTACGGGCCGCTTGCGGCCGACCGCCACCTGACGCGCCGCCTCTCTTCCACCCGTAGCGGCCAGTCGAGCAACCAGAGCTTCAATGGCAGAAATCGCCGCGATACCAGTCCCTTGGCGCAGAAGATGCCGCACTCGCTTGTTCTCGAGATGATGCTGGGTGACGCTAGAGCTCTTTCGGGTGAGGCTCAGAAACACCAGTGCGAGGATGCTACGCCATCTCGAGGGCTTGGCTGGCCCTGAGGCGCCCTGCCTCGGTCAGCCGAAATTCATTCTCGTTGCCTTGAGGCCCACGTTGCTCGAGCAAGCCGGAGCGCGCCATCAGATTGAGCGCCCGGTGCAACAGGTCCGACATGATGTCAATGTTTATCAAGTCGCGCTCCGTGTTCAGGTTCCGCTCAAGCCCCTGGTCGCCCATGATGAACCTGTACCGGTCCCGGGGATTGCGCTCCCACTCGGTTCGCTCGCGGACGACCCGGAAATGGAGGTTGACCACATAATCCCGCACAACCTGCGCCACGAAATCTGCCGGTGAGGCGTTCGAGAAGTCAGCAAAGAGCTGCACGAGTTCGGTCAAGGGCAGCCGGTCCCCGTCTACGGTCATCCGGAACCCCTGACGGTCTTGCCAGACCGTCGCATCGAGGGCGCAGTAGACGAGAGCCTCACAGGCGAGCGCGCCGACTGCCTGTAGCGCTGCATAGACGGCGTTGATTCCTTTTGAAGAAGCCAGCCGAATGGACCAGCCGGCGGACAACAGCGCTGCCATTCGAGTCTTCATGTCGAGCGCAGGAACACGCATCCCACTCCGATAGAGCGACTCCTCCCCCCTGAGCAGGCTGCTGCGCAATCTCGAAGCCACATCGGCCAGTACAACATCGGTCGGCAACCCGGCAGAAGAGTATGCGCCCACTGCGGCCGAAACGGCAGTCACCTCTCGCGCGCTGTTCCCGAGCACGGAATTGTGGACCACAAATTCGGTGGCACGAAAGAGCGTTTCCAGCGCGAGCTTGAGGTACTGGCGATATTGGAGGGATGTCCAGTACCCAGCAATGTCCTCCAGCGTCTCGTCCGCAAGCTCCCGTCCATTCGGCGCGAGTCTGCTACCCATCGTGTGGCGGATTGCGTCTACAGGGACAAAGCCTTCGGACGCCTCGAAGTTGCTCTCCGCAGTCTCGATGGCTCGCAGCGCGAGCGTGAGCCCCTTGTGCCTATGACGCCAACGCGGCACGGACGGCGACGCGTCAGGCGGAGGGAAGTAATGCGCAAGGAACGCCTCACGTTCGTCCACCGCGGCCTCCCTGACGTTCAACACAGGGTTCCACAAGGCTTTGACCTCGGCCTGCGTGATAGTCGTTGCGGTGGGGTCCGCCAACCAGTCAGCGAGGGGATGCTGGGACTTATCGAGCATCGCCTGGAATGCGGCGGCGAGTTCCATGCCCCCCTGCGTCAACTGCCACATCCCAGCAATACCGGTGACCGCCAGAAACCGTAGTCCATTCACTGCACTCGGCCGGTACTCCGGCGCACTTAGGAACCGCGCACTGTTGGAGAAGTCAATATCCACCTTGCCCGCCTTGACGGCCTTGTCCTGCTCTTCTCCCATCAAGACGTCAAAGCGCAGCTCAACCTTCCGGGCAGGGTCCGTTGGCCAAAGCCGTCGACTCCCAGGCATCCCGTCCACACCGTTGAGGGTGTTGGACCACGTCAACAGGAGCTCCATTTTCTCCATGCCGCGCGTCGAAATCTCGAGCGCCTCCTCCTGGGTCGCACCACGTGCAACAGCGGCCTCGTCTATTTTCAGGACCATCCAGCTCAACGCCGAGTAGACACGAATGTACTGTGCGACATTGTTGATGCCGGGGAACACCGAACGATAGAGCGCCATGTTGACGCTCTGTGTGCCGAGAGGGTCTGGTGCGAGCGACGTCGGAGCCGGAGCGGTAAATGAAGGTGCAGTAATCACGAACGTTTCTCCGGCAGAACAACACCAAACTCAATATTCGACGGAAGCGCAGCACGAAGCGCAGACACGTCCAGTCCCAAGAATATGACGCGTTGACAGTTATGGACGAGTGCCTGCGTGGAACGAAGTGCGCCCAGTTCGGCCGTGTCCTTGATATTCACAAAACAACCCGGGCATCCGAACGGTGCGTTTGCGCTTTTAACAACGCCGAAGACCCTCTTGTTCTTCCCGATGGGTGGCTTTTTGCGATACGCCTCCAGGCGCTGGATTACGGGCCCGTACGTGTCGACCGGAAGGTCGGGCCGCGCCTTGTCCGTGAAAATCGCCACAATCAGCTGCTCGAGCTGCTCACGCGTGGTCAGCGCCTTCGCGATGAGCGCTGCCGTCTGCGCAACGCCAACCCGGTCTTCCACCGGCACACGGACAAACGGCAGTGTTGGTAGTGTCAGCTGGACGCGCTGTGTCCACGCTGCTTCATCCGGAACATACCCCACCAGCACCCGCACCGCTTCCTTGACAGTCCCACAGACGATCTGGGAGGTCGCGGGTTTCGCGTAGTACACCGCGCAGCACGCCAACGTACAGAAGGCGGAAATCAGTCGCTGACGATTGCCATCGCCGTAGTCGAATGCGCTGAATCGTGTCAGCCACGAATCCAGTCCGTATGCGAGGTCACTGCCGGCGAAAAAGGAATTGCCGCTGGTCGCAAGTCCGCGCCGGCGCGCAAACGCCCGCTTGAGTGCCTCGCTGGCGGCGAGCGTAACTGCACCTGTCAGGAGCGGATGTGTCGCGTCCCGCGCGAGCGAGTCCGGGAGAACATCGAGCATAGCGGCCTGTGCATCTTCGAGGGTATCGGCGCCTTCCGTGGTGTTCGTTCCGGGAGCGGTAGCGTCATCGCCGAACTCGTCACCCGCGTTACGAAGGAGCACGAGCTCAGCAGACTTGTGGCCAGCACTCGGACCGCCACCGCGCGCCAGGTCTCCATTCAGGTGCTTGAAAGCCGCAGTCAGACATTGCATCTCAAGGGGATTGGATGCCCCCATCTGCGTAAAATCGATGTCGCTCCACCCAACGTACGTCGTGGTGCTCGCTTTTTGAACGACCGGCTCGACATTTTTGGCCACAGTTGAATGGCGCGGTGTTGAACCACCCATGGACGGCGTTCTCATAGCCTCGCGCAGCACATCGTAAATGGCCCAAAGGTCCTGGCCCGTTGCCATTCCTGCCGAAACCCGGGCGGCAGCTCGTACGAGCTGCCTGTCGCGCGGTGACATCCGCAGTTCTGTTTCGACGTTCAGCCAGCCCTTGGCTACGAAGGATCCAGCCTTGAGCTTGAGCAACCGGCCGCCTGGCGCATCGCTGGATTGCAGCGAGCCCGTCGCAAAATCTCCGTCAGCAGCCACGGTAACAGTGGCTTCATGTTCACAGGCCACACCGTTCCAGACTTCGAGCGAACATTGAGAAGCCGGAGGCATCGGCGTAACCACACCTGAGATGACGCCATCAGGCCGCCAGATGGCGTCGAGCGCTGGCAAGTGTATGGCAAGCTCACTAACGTCGTACTCGTTCGGGACGAAATCTTCCGGAGTTGCTTTATTCCACTGGAACGGTGTCGTTGCCACCCTGCGAATAAGAGCCACCTCAACGTTGTCTGGAACGGCCCCCTGAATCTCCGGACACAGTCTCCCGCTTAAACTAACGGGTAGGCATAGGACTGTGTTTTTGACTAACACCAGGCAGGAAGTGATGGAAGTGTTGACGGGCCCGGAGCGTCGGCGGCGCTGGACGGCGGAACAGAAGCTGGCGATGGTTCGCGAGAGTTTGGAGCCGGGGACGTCGGTTTCGATGGTCGCGCGCCAGCACGGCGTGAACCCGAACCAGCTGTTCCACTGGCGCAAGCTGTACCAGGACGGGAGCCTGTCAGCAGTCAAGGCTGGCGAGGAAGTAGTTCCGGCATCGGAGCTGGCCGACGCGCTCAAGCAGATTCGCGAGCTGCAACGGATGCTCGGCAAAAAGACCATGGAGAACGAGATTCTCCGGGAAGCAGTCGAGTACGGCCGAGCAAAAAAATGGATAGCGCACTCGCCCTTGCTGCCGGAGGACGGCCAGTGAAACTGGTTTGTGAAGTTCTCGGCGTGTCGCGCTCGAACGTATCGGCACGACTGTCGCGCCCGGCGACGTGGCGCGATGGCCGTCAATCGAGACAGGCCGACGATGCGAGCGTGGTCGAGGAAATCCGCCGTGTCGTCGGCGATTTGCCCAGCTATGGCTATCGCCGGGTTTGGGGCACGTTGCGCAACGAGCGTGTTGCCGTTGGGCTGGTGCCGTTCAATGCCAAGCGCATCTATCGCGTCATGCGTACGCACGGGCTACTGATGCAGCGCCGACCGATTCCACCTCGGCCGCAACGTCGCCATGACGGCAAGGTGGCTGTCGGTCGCAGCAATCAGCGATGGTGCTCCGACGGCTTCGAGTTTCGCTGCGACAACGGCGAGCCGCTGCGCGTAACGTTCGCGCTGGACTGCTGTGACCGCGAGGCGATGAGTTGGGCGGCCACGACGGCAGGCCATAGCGGCGACATCGTGCGCGACGTGATGCTGGCTGCGGTGGAAAATCGTTTCGGCAATGCGTTGCATACGCCATCCGAAATCGAGTGGTTGAGCGACAACGGTTCGGGCTACACGGCCGACGACACGCGCCGGTTTGCGATGGACATAGGCCTGAAGCCGTTGACCACGCCGGTGTGCAGCCCGCAAAGTAACGGCATGGCTGAGAGCTTCGTGAAAACCATGAAGCGCGATTACGTCGCCTTCATGCCGAAGCCGGACGCGGCGACCGCTGCACACAATCTGGCCATCGCGTTCGAGCATTACAACGAGAAGCATCCCCATAGCGCGCTGAAATACCGCTCGCCTCGCGAGTTCCGGCGCTCGATGGATTCAGCAACCTTAGTGTGAAGCTGTGTCCGGGATTACAGGGTCAATTCCATTGTCCGTGCTGTACAAACTCTGGCTGGTCGCATTGACTGAGCCTGTCATCAACGTACATCCGGCAGGCGACACGGCTTCGAACACCTTGGCATGTGCAAAGCGGCCCGGCCGGAACGTGTCCGCCACCACGTACGTCGTATCTTCGGGAAGTTCGTTGTGATCCTTGTCGAACGGCGCTATGCGGCCCGGCAAGCTCAACCCCACACGCAGGATCTGAGCTCCGCTGTCCCCGGCCAGCTGCGCCACGGCACTGGCGTCGCAGTCGTGATACGGTGCAAGCACGGTCAATTGATGTACAGCGCCGAGGTCAGCACATCGTGTGGAAAACTGGTTCGCGACGGGCTCGGTGAGCGTGTGCACGAGCCAGACGCTTTGATTCGCGCGGGCCTCCGGGCTGCCGGATGAAGCTGCAACGCGGGCCCGGCGGGCGTAGCCCCCCAACAGTTCACGCGTCTCCCCGGTCAGCCCTTCACGCGCAGCAAACGCGGCCATGAAATCTGCAAACTGCTGAAACACCAAGGGGTGTTCAAGCGAATTCACGGCGTCGACGACCTCGAGGTTTTGCGCCTGACCAGCAAATGTCAGGTTTCCGCTTCCCACGACAAGGACGTCTCCGCCGTCCTCCCGCTCCATGTAGGCCAACTTCGGATGAAAGAAGCCGCCGGATTTCATGAACACCGGAACTATGCGATACGCATTGCCTGCGTACAGGCTGCCGGACTCATCTGTAGAGCGGCAAGCCTGCCGCGAATCAATCAGCACCTCCACACTTTCGCACCCGCTCAAGCGAAGAACCGGGAGGCAAAACGCCTCAAACCAACCGGGGCTGAAAGTGAATGTCGTAAAGAGGACTCTTCTGGGACGGACCTCATCCAGAAGTGCCATTAGTCGCGTCTGCCCCATGCCCAGCCCCGTGGAAATAGCCTTCAGGCCTATTGAACTAGTCGGGCAAGTTTATACGGCCGGCTCTGCTGGCGGAAGCTCGCTGCACAACAGCTGCAACATGTCGACCACGCACCATACAAACCTTTGCCGGGGTCGTTTAAGGTTGGGCAACCTGTACTGGGAGGCTGAAGCCGTCTTTGCTGAACAGAGGCGACCGCAAACCGTTGCTATCGAGCAGGAGAAAAATAGGAAGCGTTGGTGAAAACGTTTGGTCCGTAGATATCGCTCTCGATCTGCATAAGAACTGCGTCGATGGCAGTCGGAGTAGTGTGACTTTGCACGGACATCTTGAACGCATCGTGAAACGGTTTGCAGCGTTGCCCCTCGGCTATCTCCGTTCGGAAATCGTCAAGCAACTGGCTCAGATGTTCGGTGGCCTCCTGTCGGCCGAGTGGAGTGCGCGGAGTCTGGTTCATGGAAACGATCCTCAGTGCCGCCCAGACCGAATATGCTCCACGGTGTATCTCATCGTTTATACCCGTGGAAACGATTCCGATTATAAGAATCAGACGGTTTCTCGGAAGAAATCTGAATTTGCCCATCCATGTTGCCTTAACAAACGGCGAGAGCGTCGCACCAGCGTCTGCGCGGACTATGATATTCGGTGCAAGACGTGACAATACGGCCCCTGTTTCGACCCCTAGTTCAGGCACGAATTGATAACCTTCTGTTGTAGGAAATGCGAATATGGTCTGTCCAGTCATTTCCGAGTCAACCCATCAACAGCCGCAGTGAAGAACGAGTCGAGCGCCGTATCGTCATCGCGAAGAGAGATTTGAAATATCTGAATGTTGACATTCAGGTGCGAATGCAGATTAGCCAGAACGCCGGCGTATCGCTTAAGCAGGCCATCTCTTTCGACCTCGGGTACTTTGTCAAGCTTGTTGACGACGAACAGCACGCGAGCGAGGTTATCATTGGTACGGGAAACAACACTGATGAATCGTTGCCATAGGCTTGGCCCCTCGCGAAGAATCGAAAGGAACTTCTCGATCGCGGCGATGTGTTTCGCAGGATCGCGATGATCGACCATAACCACGAGAACTCGCGGATTGTTTTTGAAATAGGCTTCAGCCCATTGTTCGGGAACTTCCCCGGGGACATCGATCGTTTTTACATACTCAACACCCTGAATCCGCTTGGCCAAGTCATTCCGCAAACGTCGGGAGTCCACGTTGACCTTGAGCGTTCGATTAAAATCCAAGAATACGTTCGGAGCCGCGACATCATATTTTGAGAGAAGCGTCGTTTTACCTACCTCCGCGATACCAATTGGCAAAATTCCGTTCTTGACCTTCTGGCGCCATGCGCGGTAGGCACTTAGCCCTTCGTTGATCGCCTCATCCTGGAGCGCCTCGAATACCTTGTTCTTCCCCGATTTGCTGGTCATGTTCGACTCCGTTCTGTTTTTAGGATTATCACGTACGTAGGTGCTTCTCTAGGGCATTGCATCAGTGTCCCAAGCAAGATTGCCGCACCTGTGCGGATACTGTTCACGATACAAGCCTCACAAGCTATCTGAAGACTTGTCGCCTACTAGTAAGCGAGTCGCCGGTACCGTCTCGACGGTGTGAATGAATGTTGCCAGAGTAGACCCCACCACGGCGAGTAGCGGGGACCACAGTGTCAACAGAAGCACCGAAGAGAACTTCACGCAAAGGCATTCCTAATCACCCCGTCGAATTTCGACGGAAACTCGCCAAGCTGGCCTGCGAACCGGGCGTATCCGTAGCGCGGCTGGCGATGGAACACGGGGTGAACACGAACTTGTTATTCAAATGGCGTCGCGCGTTGCGTGCCGGCGAATACGATTCTGTGGGATTTTTGCCGGTCACATTGGAAGCGCCAGCGCCACAGATCGAGCGACCGACTGCGACCGTGGCGCCGACGCCGGTGATCGGCGCTGCCGCGATGGGCGCCATAGAGATCAACGTCGGTAACACTCGTGTGCGGATCGAGGGCTCGCCCAACGAGGGCACGTTGCGGCTGGTGCTGCGCATGTTGCGCAACACACCGGAATCGGCAGCATGATCGGGCTGCCCAGCCGCACAAAGGTCTGGCTGGCCGCGGGTGTGACTGATATGCGTTCAGGCTTCAACAGCTTGGCCGCGAAGGTCCAGACCGTATTGGAACGCGATCCCTTCAGCGGCCACGTGTTCGTGTTCCGAGGCAAGCGCGGCGATCTGGTCAAAGTGCTGTGGTGGAGCGGCGACGGCATGTGTCTTCTGATGAAACGCCTGGAACGGGGCCGATTCGTTTGGCCACGCGCCGACGGTGGCGTTGTCTGCCTGAGCCAAGCCCAACTGTCGATGCTGCTCGAAGGTATCGACTGGCGCCAGCCGATACGAACGACCGAGCCGACATCGGCGTTGTAAACCCGTCGGCCGCCGCGTAAACTGCCGGCATGACCGCGGCCAACGCCTATCCGGACGACATCGAAGCGCTCAAAGCCATGCTGCTCGAGCGCGATGCTCGCATTGGGCATCTCGAGGACGTAGTCGAATCGCACAAGGCGGCGAACGCCACCGCCAAGGCAGAGATCGAGCATCTGAAGCTGCTGATTGCGAAGCTGCGCCGCATGCAGTTCGGTCGCAAGTCGGAGAAGCTCGATCGTCAGATCGAACAACTCGAACTGCGTCTGGAAGAACTCGAAGCGGACGAAGGCGCGGCTCCGATCGAAATCCCGAAGACACCTCGTACCGCGCCGGAACAGTCGCCTCGCAAGCCGCTGCCCGAGCATCTGCCACGTGAAGAGCAAACGCACTTGCCGCAATCGACCGAGACGTGCTCGGAATGCGGCGGCAAGCTCAAGCTGCTAGGCGAAGACGTCTCCGAACAACTTGAATATGTACCTGCGAGCTTCCGCGTAATCCGTCATGTGCGGCCCAAGTTCGCCTGCGCGTGCTGCGATCACATCGCGCAAGCAGCAGCGCCGAGTCGTCCCATCGAGCGCGGCCTGGCGGGCCCTGGACTACTCGCGCACGTGCTGGTCTCGAAGTTCGCAGACCACATCCCGCTGTATCGGCAGTCGGTCATGTATGCGCGTGAAGGCGTCGAACTCGACCGCTCGTTGCTCGCGAAGTGGGTCGGCCACGGCGCGACGCTTTTACAACCACTGGTCGATGCATTACGCCGTCATGTGATGACCGGGACGAAGCTGCATGCCGACGACACGCCGGTCCCAGTGCTCGAACCGGGCAACGGCAAGACGAAGACTGGCCGCTTGTGGGTCTATGTGCGTGACGATCGATCGTCAGCCGATATGACGCCGCCAGCGGTGTGGTTCGCTTACACGCCGGATCGCAAAGGCATCCATCCGCAACAACATCTCGAGACGTTCAGCGGCACGCTGCAAGCGGACGCCTATGGCGGCTACCAGGCTATCTACGAGACCGGACGCGTGAGGGAAGCTGCCTGCTGGGCGCATGCCCGACGCCAGTTCTATGAGCTACACGCTGCGCGCCCGAACGCATTGAATACCGAAGCGCTCGAGCGTATCGGTGCGTTGTACAAGATCGAAGACGCGATACGCGGCAAACCGCCCGACGAGCGTCGTGCGTATCGAGAAGCACATGCCCGACCGCTTCTCAGTCAGCTTCACGCCTGGCTCACCGCCACGCTGGAGACACTCTCAAAGAAATCCGATACGAGTCGGGCGATTCTCTATGCGCTGAACCGATGGGAAGCGCTCACACGCTATTGCGACGACGGCCAACTCGAGATCGATAACCTGCCGGTCGAGCGAGCGTTGCGTGGAGTGGCCATCGGGAGGCGGAATTACCTGTTCGCCGGTGCCGACTCCGGCGGCGAGCGCGCTGCCGCGATCTATAGCCTCATCGGAACGGCGAAGCTCAACGGCATCGATCCCGAGGCGTATCTGCGCTTCGTCCTTGCCCGCATTGCTGATCACGCAATCAATCGTGTCGATCAGCTCATGCCGTGGGCCATAGCTGATCAACTCCGCGACGACAGCTGACATCAAGATCCCGTCGTCAAGACGGCGCTGCCGACACGCTTACAGTATGCCGACGACCTCCAACTCTTTATTGCTCGCTCCAGATCCGATCTCAGGGGAGTCGCCTTCATCGTGGCTTCAGCGATTGAGCCTAATGCATGCCGTCAGCACTCGGACGCTCCTGCGCTCCATGGGGATTCGGCATGTAGGAGATCCCGATGTCGACCTTACTCCGCACGTGTATTCAACCCTGGTACAGGGAACAAATGTCTCTGAAGCCTGCGTTGATCATCTTGCAGGGATTTATCAGCACGTGAGCGAAAAGCGATACCGCGGCATCCTGTTACGCGACGATCAGCGACAGCCAGCGTACAGGTTCTGTCCACAATGTCTCGCCGGGGACGAAGTTCCTTTCCTGCGAGTTAGCTGGAGGTTTTCCGACTGGAAAATCTGCCCAGAACATCACATTCGAATGTGCTATCGATGCGCCACGTGCCTTTCGCCGTTTCCGGCTCTGCGTCCACCGCGGCGCTTCTACGTACCCGACCTGAGATCCTGTTCGAATTGTGCTGGTGACCTTACTTTGCATCCGGTCAACCACATAGCAAACGAGGAAACCGCCGCCTTAACGAAAACGCAACGGGCTCTTGCAAGCGCCTTCCTGCTTGGCCGCTGCTTCATCAAGGGGAACCCCAACGAACTCCCTCTGCATTACTTGGTAACGCTGATGGGCTTGGGTCACGTTGAAGCACACGGAAGGGTTAAATCGCGAAGCGCACCGCAATTTCGATTTTTCCCCACAAAGCGTGACCGGAGGAAACTAGCATTTTCCTGCGATCCGAGCATGGGTCTGCCGGTTTAGTGAACGGCCGCTTCTCGTAGCGCAATAGGTTACGCAAAATACATCGCCCGAAGTGCTCGGAACTATCTTTTAACGTAGCGACGTCATCGCCAGACCGAAACTTGGCGCAAGCCACCATGACTGCAGGCGCATCTTAATCCCTTTAGCAACATCTACGTCGAATCCACCACCGGTGACTGTGACGCGCGCGCGTGATTTGATGATATGCCAAGCGGGCGTAAGCGGTAAGCGTGTCGGCAGCGCCGTCTTGACGACGGGATCTTGATGTCAGCTGTCGTCGCGGAGTTGATCAGCTATGGCCCACGGCATGAGCTGATCGACACGATTGATTGCGTGATCAGCAATGCGGGCAAGGACGAAGCGCAGATACGCCTCGGGATCGATGCCGTTGAGCTTCGCCGTTCCGATGAGGCTATAGATCGCGGCAGCGCGCTCGCCGCCGGAGTCGGCACCGGCGAACAGGTAATTCCGCCTCCCGATGGCCACTCCACGCAACGCTCGCTCGACCGGCAGGTTATCGATCTCGAGTTGGCCGTCGTCGCAATAGCGTGTGAGCGCTTCCCATCGGTTCAGCGCATAGAGAATCGCCCGACTCGTATCGGATTTCTTTGAGAGTGTCTCCAGCGTGGCGGTGAGCCAGGCGTGAAGCTGACTGAGAAGCGGTCGGGCATGTGCTTCTCGATACGCACGACGCTCGTCGGGCGGTTTGCCGCGTATCGCGTCTTCGATCTTGTACAACGCACCGATACGCTCGAGCGCTTCGGTATTCAATGCGTTCGGGCGCGCAGCGTGTAGCTCATAGAACTGGCGTCGGGCATGCGCCCAGCAGGCAGCTTCCCTCACGCGTCCGGTCTCGTAGATAGCCTGGTAGCCGCCATAGGCGTCCGCTTGCAGCGTGCCGCTGAACGTCTCGAGATGTTGTTGCGGATGGATGCCTTTGCGATCCGGCGTGTAAGCGAACCACACCGCTGGCGGCGTCATATCGGCTGACGATCGATCGTCACGCACATAGACCCACAAGCGGCCAGTCTTCGTCTTGCCGCTGCCCGGTTCGAGCACTGGGACCGGCGTGTCGTCGGCATGCAGCTTCGTCCCGGTCATCACATGACGGCGTAATGCATCGACCAGTGGTTGTAAAAGCGTCGCGCCGTGGCCGACCCACTTCGCGAGCAACGAGCGGTCGAGTTCGACGCCTTCACGCGCATACATGACCGACTGCCGATACAGCGGGATGTGGTCTGCGAACTTCGAGACCAGCACGTGCGCGAGTAGTCCAGGGCCCGCCAGGCCGCGCTCGATGGGACGACTCGGCGCTGCTGCTTGCGCGATGTGATCGCAGCACGCGCAGGCGAACTTGGGCCGCACATGACGGATTACGCGGAAGCTCGCAGGTACATATTCAAGTTGTTCGGAGACGTCTTCGCCTAGCAGCTTGAGCTTGCCGCCGCATTCCGAGCACGTCTCGGTCGATTGCGGCAAGTGCGTTTGCTCTTCACGTGGCAGATGCTCGGGCAGCGGCTTGCGAGGCGACTGTTCCGGCGCGGTACGAGGTGTCTTCGGGATTTCGATCGGAGCCGCGCCTTCGTCCGCTTCGAGTTCTTCCAGACGCAGTTCGAGTTGTTCGATCTGACGATCGAGCTTCTCCGACTTGCGACCGAACTGCATGCGGCGCAGCTTCGCAATCAGCAGCTTCAGATGCTCGATCTCTGCCTTGGCGGTGGCGTTCGCCGCCTTGTGCGATTCGACTACGTCCTCGAGATGCCCAATGCGAGCATCGCGCTCGAGCAGCATGGCTTTGGGCGCTTCGATGTCGTCCGGATAGGCGTTGGCCGCGGTCATGCCGGCAGTTTACGCGGCGGCCGACGGGTTTACAACGCCGATGTCGGCTCGGTCGTTCGTATCGGCTGGCGCCAGTCGATACCTTCGAGCAGCATCGACAGTTGGGCTTGGCTCAGGCAGACAACGCCACCGTCGGCGCGTGGCCAAACGAATCGGCCCCGTTCCAGGCGTTTCATCAGAAGACACATGCCGTCGCCGCTCCACCACAGCACTTTGACCAGATCGCCGCGCTTGCCTCGGAACACGAACACGTGGCCGCTGAAGGGATCGCGTTCCAATACGGTCTGGACCTTCGCGGCCAAGCTGTTGAAGCCTGAACGCATATCAGTCACACCCGCGGCCAGCCAGACCTTTGTGCGGCTGGGCAGCCCGATCATGCTGCCGATTCCGGTGTGTTGCGCAACATGCGCAGCACCAGCCGCAACGTGCCCTCGTTGGTAAGCGTGTCGGCAGCGCCGTCTTGACGACGGGATCTTGATGTCAGCTGTCGTCGCGGAGTTGATCAGCTATGGCCCACGGCATGAGCTGATCGACACGATTGGTTGCGTGATCAGCAATGCGGGCAAGGACGAAGCGCAGATACGCCTCGGGATCGATGCCGTTGAGCTTCGCCGTTCCGATGAGGCTATAGATCGCGGCAGCGCGCTCGCCGCCGGAGTCGGCACCGGCGAACAGGTAATTCCGCCTCCCGATGGCCACTCCACGCAACGCTCGCTCGACCGGCAGGTTATCGATCTCGAGTTGGCCGTCGTCGCAATAGCGTGTGAGCGCTTCCCATCGGTTCAGCGCATAGAGAATCGCCCGACTCGTATCGGATTTCTTTGAGAGTGTCTCCAGCGTGGCGGTGAGCCAGGCGTGAAGCTGACTGAGAAGCGGTCGGGCATGTGCTTCTCGATACGCACGACGCTCGTCGGGCGGTTTGCCGCGTATCGCGTCTTCGATCTTGTACAACGCACCGATACGCTCGAGCGCTTCGGTATTCAATGCGTTCGGGCGCGCAGCGTGTAGCTCATAGAACTGGCGTCGGGCATGCGCCCAGCAGGCAGTTTCCCTCACGCGTCCGGTCTCGTAGATAGCCTGGTAGCCGCCATAGGCGTCCGCTTGCAGCGTGCCGCTGAACGTCTCGAGATGTTGTTGCGGATGGATGCCTTTGCGATCCGGCGTGTAAGCGAACCACACCGCTGGCGGCGTCATATCGGCTGACGATCGATCGTCACGCACATAGACCCACAAGCGGCCAGTCTTCGTCTTGCCGTTGCCCGGTTCGAGCACTGGGACCGGCGTGTCGTCGGCATGCAGCTTCGTCCCGGTCATCACATGACGGCGTAATGCATCGACCAGTGGTTGTAAAAGCGTCGCGCCGTGGCCGACCCACTTCGCGAGCAACGAGCGGTCGAGTTCGACGCCTTCACGCGCATACATGACCGACTGCCGATACAGCGGGATGTGGTCTGCGAACTTCGAGACCAGCACGTGCGCGAGTAGTCCAGGGCCCGCCAGGCCGCGCTCGATGGGACGACTCGGCGCTGCTGCTTGCGCGATGTGATCGCAGCACGCGCAGGCGAACTTGGGCCGCGCATGACGGATTACGCGGAAGCTCGCAGGTACATATTCAAGTTGTTCGGAGACGTCTTCGCCTAGCAGCTTGAGCTTGCCGCCGCATTCCGAGCACGTCTCGGTCGATTGCGGCAAGTGCGTTTGCTCTTCACGTGGCAGATGCTCGGGCAGCGGCTTGCGAGGCGACTGTTCCGGCGCGGTACGAGGTGTCTTCGGGATTTCGATCGGAGCCGCGCCTTCGTCCGCTTCGAGTTCTTCCAGACGCAGTTCGAGTTGTTCGATCTGACGATCGAGCTTCTCCGACTTGCGACCGAACTGCATGCGGCGCAGCTTCGCAATCAGCAACTTCAGATGCTCGATCTCTGCCTTGGCGGTGGCGTTCGCCGCCTTGTGCGATTCGACTACGTCCTCGAGATGCCCAATGCGAGCATCGCGCTCGAGCAGCATGGCTTTGAGCGCTTCGATGTCGTCCGGATAGGCGTTGGCCGCGGTCATGCCGGCAGTTTACGCGGCGGCCGACGGGTTTACAACGCCGATGTCGGCTCGGTCGTTCGTATCGGCTGGCGCCAGTCGATACCTTCGAGCAGCATCGACAGTTGGGCTTGGCTCAGGCAGACAACGCCACCGTCGGCGCGTGGCCAAACGAATCGGCCCCGTTCCAGGCGTTTCATCAGAAGACACATGCCGTCGCCGCTCCACCACAGCACTTTGACCAGATCGCCGCGCTTGCCTCGGAACACGAACACGTGGCCGCTGAAGGGATCGCGTTCCAATACGGTCTGGACCTTCGCGACCAAGCTGTTGAAGCCTGAACGCATATCAGTCACACCCGCGGCCAGCCAGACCTTTGTGCGGCTGGGCAGCCCGATCATGCTGCCGATTCCGGTGTGTTGCGCAACATGCGCAGCACCAGCCGCAACGTGCCCTCGTTGGGCGAGCCCTCGATCCGCACACGAGTGTTACCGACGTTGATCTCTATGGCGCCCATCGCGGCAGCGCCGATCACCGGCGTCGGCGCCACGGTCGCAGTCGGTCGCTCGATCTGTGGCGCTGGCGCTTCCAATGTGACCGGCAAAAATCCCACAGAATCGTATTCGCCGGCACGCAACGCGCGACGCCATTTGAATAACAAGTTCGTGTTCACCCCGTGTTCCATCGCCAGCCGCGCTACGGATACGCCCGGTTCGCAGGCCAGCTTGGCGAGTTTCCGTCGAAATTCGACGGGGTGATTAGGAATGCCTTTGCGTGAAGTTCTCTTCGGTGCTTCTGTTGACACTGTGGTCCCCGCTACTCGCCGTGGTGGGGTCTACTCTGGCAACATTCATTCACACCGTCGAGACGGTACCGGCGACTCGCTTACAAGCGGGCAAGCCAATTGCGTCACTAGTTCGGTCGTCAATCCTTTTCGAGAGTCGCACAAGAGCTGCGACACGGTCGCGTCGTACCACTTGCCGCTGACTATATAGCTAGCATGCTCGTCAATTGTCGCAAAGTTCTAATGGTCGGCACCGGACGCCTCGATACTCCGGCCCTATCAAGATGAATTGCTCGCATACCAAAATTTGTTGCACCAACGTAGTCGGTGGAAAACGTATCTCCGACCATCATGGCGTCAGCGGGAGAGACGCCCGTCTTGTCGCAGATCCACGCGAAAGTGTGCGGATCGGGCTTGAGATATCCGAGCTCAAACGACCATGCACAATGCACGCGGAACGGAAGCGTGCACAACAGAGCTTCCGCGTAAGGTTGCGCCAAGTTCGACACGATACCGATCTTTATGCCTGCGGCGTTCAGTTTCATCAAGCATTCCTCTGCGTCCGAAAACAACCGAATACCGTCAAGTTCGAGTGCCAATTCTGCTTCGAGAGACTCGAGATCGACCGATCCAGACGCGAACTCCGCAGCTGCGGCGCGTAGCCCCAACGGCCGCGTCATCACAGTGTGAAGCACATCTCTGGGTCTGCGACATGCTCGTGCCAGCTTGACGAACGGTTGCGTCTTCGCCTTAAGTTCACAGAGAGTGCCAAATGCGTCGAATAAGATGGCATCAACAGACATTTGCGACGCTGCCCCTCTTCTTGACTAGCTCTTATTGACAGCGGCCGAGCAAAGGTTGCAGTAGTCGCACGCTCCGCAAGCTTTCTTGCCAGGCTTTGGTGGCAATTGATTTCGCCGCAGTGCCGTAGCAGCCGCGAGTACGTCCCGCCTCACGTCGTCGGTGAAATCTCCATCGACAGATCGTCGTTTTTGTCGTTGATTGTCAAGCTCGTAAATCTCGACATAGTCGGCGGGTCGCCCAGTAAGCTCCTTATAACCTAGCGCATAAATATGGAGTTGTGTTTCGGTAACTGCTTCAGCCTGTGCCCGGTCATTCGACTTCAGGTCAACGATAGTGACTTCGTCAGTATCCATTCTCCGTACCAAGTCGATTCTTCCAGCCACTGAAACGCCATCGCCAAGAGCAATCTCTATCGCCTTCTCAGAAAACTCCAAATTGTTGAACTCAGCCGCATTTTTCCGAATGTATGCAGCCACGACTTTCACAGCGGCGCTCTTCAACTTGTCCTTCAAATCCGGATAGGCATATGGTGCCCGCAAGTGGCGCTCGATCAATTCTTCGGCTTCGCGGGAGTCAATGGTCTCTCCGCGCAACGCACGTGCGTGAACCTCGGCCAAGGCGTCGTGCAGCGACTTTCCGTACCCCAAGGCCTCGTCGAGCGGCGCGTTGAATCCGTAGAGGATGCGCAGCTTGAACTGATAGGGACACTCAAAGAAGTACTTTACATCCGAGAACGACAACGTGACGTTCGCTACCGATGCCTTAGGCGCTGGCGTCAGTTGCTGTCGGGTAGCGTAATTCTGAACTCGCCGTTTCACGTATTTCGATGCCAAGACCTCATTGTAGAAATCCGACGCCACTTGCGCCGTGCGGTTACCCTCATGTGGTGCCCACGTCATGTGCAAATACTTCTGTGCGCGTGTCACCGCAACGTAGAAGAGTCGTCGCTCGTCGTCAGCGCCTCCCCGATAGCGAGCGGCATTGGAAAATGCTTCAGAGGGCAGAAGATGCCAAGCGTTTCGCCCGCCACCACCCTTTGCCGGAAAGCGATTCTTTACCAATTGAGGAATAAATACTACCGGCCACTGGAGCCCCTTTGCCTGGTGCACGGTCATGATGCGGACGGCATCGGGACTAACAAAACCGTTATCTTGCCATCCCTCCGGGTACGCATTTTCGGCATGGAAACGCAGAAAGCCCGCAAAGCTCTTGTATTTCTCTACCGGATCGGAATGAAAGTGAATGCTTTCGAAATCGGAGATCGCCTGGCTAAACTTTCCAAGGTTGTAGAAGACGATCTCGCCACGGCCGCCTGGTACTCGTTCCTCTCGCAGTTCGGACTTCTCCATAAAAGCGATAAACTGCCGCTGCAGGTTGTAGACCTTGAACTGCCCTATTTCCGCGTCCTGCATGTCTACGCGAGCCTCGGCTGCCGCTGCAATAGCACCTTCAAGGGCATGCTTGGTGATGCCAAGGTCAGCACGTTGCCAGGCAGCACGCAACTCGTTCATCTCTATCTCGCCTGCCAAAAAATAAAAAAGCTGGCGTGCTGCCTCCACCTCTTCCTTCTGAAAAAGGTTGTCCATACCGGTGATGACATATGGCACCCTCACCGCATCCAACGCGGCTGTCACTGCCGGTGCGTCTCGCCTTACGGATCGAAGCAACACCGCCATGTCGGACCATGAGATACCGCGTTCACTACTACTTTCATGGACAACAACTCCCCGCAGAGCCATGCAAGTCTTTGCAATATATTCTGCCTCTTCCTCAGGTGAGTCGAACCCGAGCGCTACGATGTCACCATCTTCATAGGATTGCGCATGTGTAGCTTTCATCTCCTTCGGCAAGCGGTGGTTTAGATGACTGATGAATTCACGAGCCAGTGCTACGACACCTTCGCTCGAGCGAAAATTCTCTTCAAGCCGCACTTGCGTCACATCGTTGTATCGGCGATCAAAGGTGAGAATGTTTTGTACTTCGCTACCTCGCCACTGGTAGATCGTCTGATCGTCATCGCCGACCACACAAATGTCAGCGCCAAGTTGACGTAGTTCCGCAACTATCGCCTCCTGGACTGGATTGACATCTTGATATTCGTCGACGATCACATGCTTGACACGCAGCGCTAATCGCTCCCGTAGCTCTCTATTCCGCGTTAGCTCTGCCACAGCACGATTTAGGATTCCAGAGTAATCTAGATATCCTTTCTTGTCAGTTAGATCCTCGTAGATCTTGAGGTGCGAAGCGACAGTGTTGTCCTCGAGGAGGGCCTCATCACATGGATGATCCTCGCGCAGGATCGCCAACGCAGATACGTAGTTCCGAGTGTCGGTATAACGCTTGAGCGGTTTCCCATCCAGCGTCGTGCTTTGCGTTAGACCAGATGCCTTCGAGTGGCGATCGACAAACAGTGCCTGCTGGACGTCGTTGAGAACCTCGTACTTCATGTACTGAGGTACCTCCGACTTAAGCAACTCCAAACAATAGCCATGGATGGTGCCGACGTACATATCAGCCAGGCCTGTAACGTTGCCGATTTGCTCGTGACAACGGGTATGTATGCGCTCCTTGAGTTCCGCTGCAGCCTTGTCCGTAAACGTAAACGCAACAATGTTCTCGGGATGGCAGCCAGCGCCTCCCACGGAAATAGGCTGCAGCAATCTTACAACCCGTTGAGCGACAACCTCTGTCTTACCGGAACCTGCGCAAGCAATTAGCTGCAGGTTTCCATTCACGTGGTCAATTGCGGCGATTTGGCTTTTCGTGAACTTCGAGCGATCCATTTCTCCCCCGTTTGCCCAACTTGTACTACTGGTTATGCTACCCGGCATGTCGCCAAAGAGCCAGAGTTCACGATCAGTTGGCACGTGCGATAGCGTTGAGATCAAGAATGATTGAGAGATTAATTATCAGTCAGTTGCCGCGTTCCCAGCGTGACACGCGCCCCTCGCATCAACATTAACCGTCGGTGCCACTCTGCGCGAGCTCAACGATGAAAGCTTGCCGACCTCGGCCGACGGGCAACCGCATCCGGACGTTATTGCTATAACGCGAGCAATTGCGACAACCGCGGCCAAGGCACTGACATATGGCGCGGCTACGCTTGCGCCGGCAACCTCTGCCGCGCCGCAGCGGCCGATTTCTCTTTGAAGATCTCGATACGCCTGCTCTTCTGGAATTTCATTGGCAACGTCGCGATCACTTTGGTTGGCGAAGTGCTCACTTATCCGTCGAGCACTATCGAAAACGCTAACACGGTATCGATCAAAGTCCGCTGCTGTTCGGCCCAATCCCGCATCAACAATGCAATCAAAACCAACGTTAGCCAACTGCTTGCGCGGTTCGACTTTATCGACACCACAAAGCGCGACGCGCGGATCACCATCGTCGAGTCGGTCCGCTGCAACAAGTAGGCGATCAATGCGCCTGACGTTAAAGCCCTTCGCCAGCGCCCATTGCTCGGCTACTCTCGTCTTCAAGACCCCATAGGTTCCATCGCCGACGAGTACGGAAGTTGCCCAATTTTCTTCGGTGATCTTGTCTCGATCTTGAAGAACGAGCGAAACTTCATTCGGATCTCCGTAAGGCAGCATCATCAGCGTCCAAAGGAACGCCTGCCCAAGATTTCCCAGGCCAATTAGCCACAATGCACCCGGAAGAAAAATATCGGAAAAACATGGGGCGTCCTCATGCCCATCGGTCGTCGGCCAAAGATCAATTTCCGATTTCAGCTCGTAACATCGGCTCCGCTCCGCCTCAAAGGCCCGACCGACAGCGAGCGCGCCGGCCGCAATCCCCACGAGTGGGTTATCTCCACGTTCACAGCCACACGCCCCCGCATCGTCCGTGCCGGCCCGCCACTCATCCCACCAGACGCCTACGGACCAACAATCTCTGCGCACCTCCGCGGCCCCAACTATGATCGTGCGCGACGCTGCGCCATCGAAATCGCCTGCTCCGAGTTTTTCCGCCGCCTCGCCAAGACTGGATGATCCCAGCGGTAGTGGACAATTGATTGGTTGCCCTAGTGAGCCGACCACGCGAACACCGCCGACAAAGGTGCGACGGCCTACCGACACTGCTGTCAAAACTGCTGCGTGGGCTGCGGGCGAGGTAGCATCCGGCCCAACAACCACCTCGAGTGTCAGGGCCCTCAATCTTGTCTGCGCCTCGTCGAACGTTACCCCTTCGCTATCGACAAGTATCTTTGCAAGACGCGATATATAGCGATCTAACGCCATTTTGGCCACCATCCGACGTGAAATGGAGAAGGACGTTCGAAGCTGCGATCACGCCAACGACATGATCCCAGATATTGGTGAACGCCAATTGCGCCGGGGTGGCTCGCTCTGGCCGCATAGTCAGGAAGGATGATTGCGACGTGGCCGACTTCTGCCACGACGGGGTTGGCCTGATCCGATGGACTTTGCTGGAAGCGACCGGGATGAACATGGACGTCCGCGACGACGCTCCTGCCCGTTTTCCTGCAGTGCGTCCAGAGATCGCCGAGCCGGCGTCCGTCGATTTCAACAATACCGGTACGTAGCGCATTCGGGTCGATGTCATCGTAGAAGACGAACTCTTCGATGATCCGCTCCTTACCATTCGTACCCAATAGAAATGCACCGCTCTCGCGCCAACCGCCTGCACGCCGTTTCAACTCAGCGACGCCAGCATTCCAGACGGCTGAATCGCAAAATATTTCAGGCCGTGGCCCGAGCGCGAATCGCGCGAGCGTTACTATTAAGGATGCCATATAGATCCTCGAAAATGAACGCCAGACGGCGATCCGAACGCCATGCCAGATGTGGGTATGCGCTAGCGTTGTTGTTATGGGGGCCGGTCAATCGTTCCCAAGGTCGGTAGACGGTGTCGGAACTCCACTGTTGAAAACTGATTTCTACGCGCCGATTCCCCCGCGGACGCATTGCTCCTGCGAGCGACTGATTCGATTTGTGGTCCCAGATTCGCACCATCGGCGGCTGGCCGGGGTAGTTGGATAGCTCGGCCCGAAAACCGTACTCGCTCGGCGCGCCATCGGGCTCAGTCGCAGAAATCACGAAGTCAAGTGTTGGAAATTTGTGCTCGAGGATCCGCCACCAGCCAGATTCACAGCCGCTGACAATCCCTCCGCCCCGGAGATCGGCCTCGACGCGGCCAGCGCTCGGATCTGCAATCACCGGAAGGCTCCGTTGGCTATGTCGCCGCGGACAAGATCGAGAGCGAGGTTGTCGTGATGCTCGGCAAGGTGCCCGATATGCTCTGTCGACGGCAGCTCCTCCTTTTGACCGTGGAGCACCAGCTCAAACTCGACAGCCATACTCGGGTCGATGTTGAAAGCCCTGATCGCCCAGGCAAGGACATCCTCAACGGTTGCGTGCCGCTTGAAATCGTGGCGAAGCTCGTGAGCCTGGTAATAGACTGTTACCGCGACGGCACTGGAATGATGGACATGATGGCGGCGCCGATACGGATACTGCGCGTCTACAACGATCTCCGTCAGCCCCTCTTCCTCGCCTTCGCGAACGAGCACCAACTCCTCGATCGAGCAACCGCGTTCCCTAGAAAAGACCTGAAGAATCGTCGTTACGCTTTCTCCCCTCCGAAGCACAATGACGCGCTCATCGGAGCGGCCTGCCTTCACCGGCACGGAGTAGCTGTCATCGCTGAACGCCCCATCAGCCAGGCGGCCGAGGCCGATTCGTTCCGTTTCGCTGGTACTCATCTTCACACCTTTCAAATTTATTTCGGTGGTGCGTACCAACCCGGACAGGTCGATTCGCCTCTCGACCAAGCAGAACATGATCGATGCGATGAATGTAGCAGATCATTTTGATGATGTAAACAGAGCTTTTTGATTCATGTTGCCCATCACTATGAAATGCGCCATCCTACGGCCGATATACAGGAGACTTCTATGTCCAGTGCCCAAGAGGAGCGACTCAGATTCATCGACTTCCGACTGATGTTCCTTGGTGACGTCAGCCGGCAGGACCTAACCGACCGCTTCGGCATCTCAGAGCCCGCAGCAACTAGGGACCTCACGCAATACAGGGAGCGTTGCGCCGCCAACATGGAGTACAGCCATGTACAGCGGGCCTACCTCCGGAACTACAACTTTGCGCCACTGTATGACCATGAGAGCACTGAAGCCTTGGCAATGATCGCGCACGGCCACCTCGCACTTCCTCGGCGGGAAAGGAAACCCCTTCTTCGATGTGACCTTCCGATCCAGTTAGATAGTCCGGATTCAATGGTGGTATCAACAATCACGAGAGCGATAAACCACCAACATGTCATCTCAATTGACTATCGATCGCACAGTAGTGGCGAAACGCGACGCCAAATTGTTCCATTCGCCCTGGTGGACAACGGCCTCCGGTGGCACATTCGGGCCTACGATCGCCGAAGACTGCGATTCTCAGACTTCGTTATCTCTCGGATCAGCAATCCAACAATCGAAGAATCTGTCGTCCTAACCCACGAGCGATGGGAACATGACATTCAGTGGAACCGGATCGTGGAACTAGAACTTGTGCCACATCCGAAGCGCCCACACCCCGAGACGACGCTATTCGAGTACGGCATGGTCAACGGAATTTCTCGGCTCCGAGTCAGAGCCGCCGTTGCGGGCTATTTCCTACGCCGATGGAACGTTGACTGTTCTCCCGACCATTGTCTCGAGGGGAACGAGTATCAATTGTGGCTAAAAAACAGAGAAACACTGTATGGCGTAGAAACACTAGAGATAGCGCCTGGCTACCTCTGATCTTCTCAGCAGTGCGCCGAAGCGGCGAAGGCGGTGGATAGCTTACGGTGCCATTTGGCACTTTAAAGCCCCCGAGTTCCACAAGTGTAATTATTTTATGAAACATACGCGTAGGATCGTCTACAAGGCAACGCTATGACCAATGAACAAGAAAAAATACCCGCCTTCATCTCCTATGCATGGGGTGGCCCCTACGACAAAAAGGATTGGTTGCGCAGCGATATCATCACAAACCTCGAAGGCGCAGGGTTTTCGGTCTTCTGGGACCGTGACAGCATACCAATCGGCCATTCCATATTTCAAGAAATAGAAAACACACTAAATAAGGCACCACTTAACGTAATTTGCATTTGTGACTCCGACTACATCGCATCGGCCAACAAAGAAAATTCCGGATTGCATGTCGAGCTCGAAATGCTACAGCATCGGAATAGAAAATCTGGCGTAAAGATCATTCCCGTCATAATTGAGGAATCGATTAGCCACCTACTACCTCAACCGCTTGCCGGGCGACTTTACGTGGACTTGATATCCCTCCATAAAGAAGGAATAACTCTAGGCCCAACGGTGACATCGGCTGTGCTAGGTGCGAGTCAATCTCAAATCAGAGTCGAGATTGCCGCACGCCTTAGGGAAGCGGCGATATGGGAGAAAGCTCGCCTCTATTTTCAGCACCGGCCGTATGAGATTCACGGAGAAGCAAGTTCACATCGTGTATTCTGTAGCCCCGGCGAACTACTCCTTCCTCCTAGGTGGATGTATAAGGATCCGAGATGGTCGTACCGAGTTTTGGATTGCCAGGACAAGTACCATCCGGCGCATGGGATATGGCACTGGGACTGGTGGACGCCCGGAGCGTCAATGTGCACTTTAGGCGCGGCAATTTGCTCGGCATTCTTCCCGCATAAGTGGAACGAGTGCACCGAAGATCTCATCAAAGGTGGCGAAATCATAGCGCAACGAATTGTAAGCTTCGTCAAATCCACGGAGCCTTTGGATATGAACTGGAGTAATTTCGTCCAAGTAATGCTATCGGATGCCGGCAGCATGGAAGCGCTTGAACGTCTTCTGTCATAACGATGACCTAGTCCACACGTTTGGCACCATAAGCCCTAATACGCCACCGCCTGTTGCTCAAATTGGCCGCGAGGAAGCGCTCTGGCTAGGCTAAAGGGACCGTCAAAAATGCCGTTATCTTTGCTGCCACGACTGCAATTTCCGCAAGATGCATCATTTTCCTATTTCTAGCGAGCCAGCGGCTCCGTTGACCCACTAAAGGAAGAGAGGCCACTGCTGCTCGATCCATGAGACGATACCCCACGAGAGCACCTGCGATTCACCGGCGACCGCAAAGTCGCTCCGCTTAGGTTCCGGGACGCATCGCCTTGTTCCTGTCAACATCGTGATCCGCCGCAACCCGCATGCACTGCATGTCTATGCGCTTGCAGGTAGCAATTTCCTGACATAGTGTGCTGCTATTCCAAGACGTTGGCGCTGCAACGCAAAAGCGCCGCGACACAATTCTAATTGCTACGGTAGAAGAGACCATGACCAAACAAGCCATTACTATCGACTTAGCCGCCGGAGATCTTAATAGCACCGTAAAGGCGAGCAATCTCATCCAGAAAAGAGCCTACGAGCGCCTTCACGCACAGATTCAAGCCGACCTGTTGAGCGCAAGAAATTTACGGTTGAGCAATAACGGTGAACCGCGAGGACATACCGTGCTCAACGAGGCATATCCGCCAGGCAGCGGCCTCGTCTATTTCGTTGACGGCACGCGGGGTGCCGGCAAGTCAACATTCCTGAGCACCGCGTTCGCAGAGATTCCAAGTTATCGGGAAAACGACGAAGCCCGCCGGGTCAGGTTGATGCAACTGGCCTACATCGACCCTAGTCGAATTGAACAAAATGAGCTTATCCTTTTATCGGTGCTCAATCACCGTAAGCGAGTCGCCGGTACCGTCTCGACGGTGTGAATGAATGTTGCCAGAGTAGACCCCACCACGGCGAGTAGCGGGGACCACAGTGTCAACAGAAGCACCGAAGAGAACTTCACGCAAAGGCATTCCTAATCACCCCGTCGAATTTCGACGGAAACTCGCCAAGCTGGCCTGCGAACCGGGCGTATCCGTAGCGCGGCTGGCGATGGAACACGGGGTGAACACGAACTTGTTATTCAAATGGCGTCGCGCGTTGCGTGCCGGCGAATACGATTCTGTGGGATTTTTGCCGGTCACATTGGAAGCGCCAGCGCCACAGATCGAGCGACCGACTGCGACCGTGGCGCCGACGCCGGTGATCGGCGCTGCCGCGATGGGCGCCATAGAGATCAACGTCGGTAACACTCGTGTGCGGATCGAGGGCTCGCCCAACGAGGGCACGTTGCGGCTGGTGCTGCGCATGTTGCGCAACACACCGGAATCGGCAGCATGATCGGGCTGCCCAGCCGCACAAAGGTCTGGCTGGCCGCGGGTGTGACTGATATGCGTTCAGGCTTCAACAGCTTGGCCGCGAAGGTCCAGACCGTATTGGAACGCGATCCCTTCAGCGGCCACGTGTTCGTGTTCCGAGGCAAGCGCGGCGATCTGGTCAAAGTGCTGTGGTGGAGCGGCGACGGCATGTGTCTTCTGATGAAACGCCTGGAACGGGGCCGATTCGTTTGGCCACGCGCCGACGGTGGCGTTGTCTGCCTGAGCCAAGCCCAACTGTCGATGCTGCTCGAAGGTATCGACTGGCGCCAGCCGATACGAACGACCGAGCCGACATCGGCGTTGTAAACCCGTCGGCCGCCGCGTAAACTGCCGGCATGACCGCGGCCAACGCCTATCCGGACGACATCGAAGCGCTCAAAGCCATGCTGCTCGAGCGCGATGCTCGCATTGGGCATCTCGAGGACGTAGTCGAATCGCACAAGGCGGCGAACGCCACCGCCAAGGCAGAGATCGAGCATCTGAAGCTGCTGATTGCGAAGCTGCGCCGCATGCAGTTCGGTCGCAAGTCGGAGAAGCTCGATCGTCAGATCGAACAACTCGAACTGCGTCTGGAAGAACTCGAAGCGGACGAAGGCGCGGCTCCGATCGAAATCCCGAAGACACCTCGTACCGCGCCGGAACAGTCGCCTCGCAAGCCGCTGCCCGAGCATCTGCCACGTGAAGAGCAAACGCACTTGCCGCAATCGACCGAGACGTGCTCGGAATGCGGCGGCAAGCTCAAGCTGCTAGGCGAAGACGTCTCCGAACAACTTGAATATGTACCTGCGAGCTTCCGCGTAATCCGTCATGTGCGGCCCAAGTTCGCCTGCGCGTGCTGCGATCACATCGCGCAAGCAGCAGCGCCGAGTCGTCCCATCGAGCGCGGCCTGGCGGGCCCTGGACTACTCGCGCACGTGCTGGTCTCGAAGTTCGCAGACCACATCCCGCTGTATCGGCAGTCGGTCATGTATGCGCGTGAAGGCGTCGAACTCGACCGCTCGTTGCTCGCGAAGTGGGTCGGCCACGGCGCGACGCTTTTACAACCACTGGTCGATGCATTACGCCGTCATGTGATGACCGGGACGAAGCTGCATGCCGACGACACGCCGGTCCCAGTGCTCGAACCGGGCAACGGCAAGACGAAGACTGGCCGCTTGTGGGTCTATGTGCGTGACGATCGATCGTCAGCCGATATGACGCCGCCAGCGGTGTGGTTCGCTTACACGCCGGATCGCAAAGGCATCCATCCGCAACAACATCTCGAGACGTTCAGCGGCACGCTGCAAGCGGACGCCTATGGCGGCTACCAGGCTATCTACGAGACCGGACGCGTGAGGGAAGCTGCCTGCTGGGCGCATGCCCGACGCCAGTTCTATGAGCTACACGCTGCGCGCCCGAACGCATTGAATACCGAAGCGCTCGAGCGTATCGGTGCGTTGTACAAGATCGAAGACGCGATACGCGGCAAACCGCCCGACGAGCGTCGTGCGTATCGAGAAGCACATGCCCGACCGCTTCTCAGTCAGCTTCACGCCTGGCTCACCGCCACGCTGGAGACACTCTCAAAGAAATCCGATACGAGTCGGGCGATTCTCTATGCGCTGAACCGATGGGAAGCGCTCACACGCTATTGCGACGACGGCCAACTCGAGATCGATAACCTGCCGGTCGAGCGAGCGTTGCGTGGAGTGGCCATCGGGAGGCGGAATTACCTGTTCGCCGGTGCCGACTCCGGCGGCGAGCGCGCTGCCGCGATCTATAGCCTCATCGGAACGGCGAAGCTCAACGGCATCGATCCCGAGGCGTATCTGCGCTTCGTCCTTGCCCGCATTGCTGATCACGCAATCAATCGTGTCGATCAGCTCATGCCGTGGGCCATAGCTGATCAACTCCGCGACGACAGCTGACATCAAGATCCCGTCGTCAAGACGGCGCTGCCGACACGCTTACTCCCGAAGCGCTCGGACCGGCGCCGGCAAGCTGGCGCCCCGCCCTCGCCCATATCGCCGGCCGAACGACGGCCGCGTTGCGAAAACGACAGGGCGGCATGGGGTCGCCGCCATGCCGCCCCGCATTACCTTCCGGCTAACTACGACGGGAGCGGACCGCTATCCGGCCGGGACGCGCCGCGCCATTACTTGGGCAGCGCACCGGCGAGCGTCGCGATCGCCGACGAGACGGGTGCGAGCGGATTCGATGCCGCAGCCGTCGACTTCGACGACGACATGCTCAGGTTCGGCAGCGACGCCAACACCGCGCCGACCGACGAGCCCGCCGAATTGACGACCGTGCTCGCCGCGGCGGCCCCCGTCGTCAGCAGCGAACCGGTCGACGCGGCCGTGCTGCCGAACGCATTGCTGCCGGACGTCAGCACCTTGCCGGTCGAGGCCGCGCCCGAGCTCATCAGCGCGGAGCCGACGCCTCCGAGTTGCGAGCCCGCCGCGACGCCGGCGCCGGCCGCGCCCGTCAATGCGCTCGCGACGCTACCGATCACGGCAGCCGGGTTGCTGCCTGCGACCGTTGCAATCGCGCCCGCCGCGTTGTTCGCCGCGCTCGTCAGGGCGCCTGCCGGATTGCCGGCGGGCAGCGCGTTCACGAGGCCGCCGATCGCGCCCGCGACCGGATTGCCGTTTGCCGCCCCCGCGAGCGTGCCTGCGACGTTGTTTGCCGCTCCCGTCAATGCAGCCGCCGGGTTGGCAGCGGAAAGTGCGTTCGCCAGGCCGCTCGCGGCACTCGTGATCGGCGTGATCGGATTGCCGCCGATCGCGTTCGCGAGCGTGCCGACTATGTTATTCACGACGCCCGGCAGAGGATTGTTGCTGGCCAGATTCGTCAGCGTGCCGACCGCGTTGTTCGCTGCGCCCGGCAGTGGGTTATTCGCCACTGCGTTTTGTAGCGTGCTCACCGCGTTGCTCAGCGCGCCCGGCAGCGGGTTGCTGCTCGCCAAATTCGCCAGCATGCCGACCGCATTGTTCGCGACACCGGACAGCGGGTTGTTCGCCGCTGCGTTTTGCAGCGTGCTCACCGCGTTGCTCAGCGCACCCGGCAACGGGTTGCTGCTCGCCAGATTCGTCAGCGTGCCGACCGCGTTGTTCGCTGCGCCCGACAGCGGGTTATTCGCCGCTGCGTTTTGCAGCGTGCTTACCGCGTTGCTCAGCGCGCCCGGCAACGGATTGTTGCTCGCCAGATTCGTCAACGTACCGACCGCGTTGTTCGCCACGCCCTGAACCGGATTGTGGCTCGCCGCGTTCGCGAGCGCGCCAGCCAAGTTGTCGAGTGCGCCGTTGCTGAGCGATGCATCGGCCGAACCGAGCACGCTCGCATGGATCGATCCGTGTTGCGCTCCGCCTGCAAGCGCCAACGTCGCGCCGCCCGAGCCGGTGCCGGCAAGGTCGGCCACCGAAGCGGAAATCGGAAGCGTGTTCAACGCGCCCGCGACGGCCGGCGTCGCAGCCGCGACCCCAAATGCAACCGCAGCAGACAGTGCAATGCTCGTCAACTTGAAGCTTTGTTTCATATGTGACCTCGTGTGGATGGGTACCGCCGTCATTACGGCGTCGAGGTCATCGCACGGAGCATGCCAGCATGCGTGCCGGATCGATCGCGCACCATTTTCTTCAGAAAACCGAACCCGAGACGAATTTAATTTCCCCTCTCATCGCACAAAGAGAATAGTTGACCAGATCCCATGCCACCGTTACGCAAGCCGTAACGTAACAATTCACTTCATTCCGTTACATTCAATGTTCAAACGCCCATTTTTTCATGGCATACATCAACTTCTGAAAAATACAATGAAAATTCAATAAAAAATCCTATTGATATGTCACTTCATAGCCGTCTATCAGCTTGTTCACGCGAACGGCCGTGGAGCCGAAGCAAGGATCGCCTGCCACCTCCTCACCGCGACGATCGATCAAGAATGGCCAACGCGCCGAGCAAGCCAACGCGCTTCCAGCCGCGTTCTGCAAGGATTGATTCATTTTCGTCAGACTTGAACGCCTATCCCGGCGCACACGCCACAACGACCTCGGACGCCGACGCACACCGCCAAGTACGTGGCGCCGCCAATGCAATCGCACGTCATGCGCTCTGCGATCCAATGCATCGATCATTTCCTTTCATATATGAATATCAATACATTTCACACAATATTCACTTCTTCATTAATTTCAAAAAATCCCCCTCCGAAATGAATAATGCGCTGCGAGCCAAAGACTCTTTGGATCGTGCGCGCGCGCAAAAAATTCGAATGAACTCGTGGCCGTTCATGAAGCGGACATCTTCATCGGGTCGGCATCGAGCGCCGAGCGCCTGGCCCCGATCCGGAGGCATCGCTGCCAACGACGAGACAGGAAGCCCGCGTTGAAGATCTCGGCCGAAGTCGGGAGCATCCACGACATGCTCGTCGTGGACGTCGATCCCGCATGCGGCTCTGAAAGAAAGAAATGGGCCGACGGCTCAAACGCGCGAGCCAGGCGAGCGTTGCATGAAGTCGCCAGCGCGCCAACACTGGCCAGCCGGAAAACCACCCATCGATCCGGGCGAAGGCACACCCCGGCCGATTCGCGCCCGCCGGCGCGCTACACGGCCTTCATCGCGCCGGCCGTGCGTTTGCGCGACTGAGTCGGTGCGTCGCACGTCGCTGCATCGCGTGCAGACTCGGCCGAACCGGCGCCCGACTGATGCGTCCGATACGCGTCGCCCCATTCGCGCAAGCTGATCAGTACGGGCGCGAGCGTCGTGCCAAACGGCGTCAGTTCATATTCGACCTTCGGCGGCACCTGCGGATAGACGTGGCGCGCGACGATGCCGTCCGCCTCGAGTTCGCGCAATTGCAGCGTCAGCATTCTCTGCGTCGTGTTCGGCATCAGGCGCGTGAGCTCCATGAAGCGCTTTTTCTCCTTCAAGAGATGAAACAGGATCACGGGCTTCCACAATCCGCCGATGACGGAAAGGGTCACCTCGACGGAACACCCGCTCTTGCTGTCGGAACGCTTCGGTCGCATCGCGCTTACCTACAAAATTGATAGTACCGGCGTTAATTGTACGTTCTTGCATCAAAGGAAGTACGTGCGGACAATTTGCCCATCCGCCGCCGATCTCAGGGCGGCCGAATGCGGCGCGCGTGCCGTCCGGCGCGATTCGCGCACGCACGTGTGCGGCACGCGCGGCGTAGGACACGCATGCGCGCCGGCGTTCCCCTGCCGCCATTCGGAACGCATCGGCCGCACACCACGCGGCGCGCTCGCTCACCACTCACCGGAGTCGAATCGATGAAAGCCATCATGTTGCGTCAGCCCGCCGGCCTCGAGCACCTCGAACGCGTGACGCTCACCGATCCTGGCGCGCCCGCCGCGGGCGAAATCCGCGTTCGCATTCACGCGAGCTCGCTCAACTATCACGATCTCGGCGTCGTCACCGGCAGGCTGAGCACGGCCGACAAGCGCATTCCGATGTCGGACGGCGCGGGCGTTGTCGAAGCGATCGGCGAAGGCGTCACGGAGTTCGCGGTCGGCGACGCGGTCGTGTCGACCTTCTTCCCGCAATGGCTCGACGGCGGGCCGAGCACCGCGGACTTCGCGACGGTGCCGGGCGACGGCGTCGACGGCTACGCGCGCGAGACGGTCGTACGCCCAGCGCATTGGTTCACGCACGCGCCGAAGGGCTACACGCACGAGGAAGCCGCGACGCTGACGACGGCGGGCCTCACCGGCTGGCGCGCGCTCGTCGTCGACGGCCGCTTGAAGGCTGGAGACAGCGTGCTCGTGCTCGGCACGGGCGGCGTGTCGATCTTCGCGCTGCAGTTCGCGAAACGCATGGGCGCGACCGTGATCGCCACGTCGTCGTCGGACGAAAAGCTGGAGCGCGCGCGCCAGCTGGGCGCGGATCACGTCGTCAACTACCGTCGCGACGCAAACTGGGCCGCGAAGGTGCTCGAGCAGACAAACGGGCGCGACGTCGACCACGTGATCGAAGTGGGCGGCCCGGACACGCTCCCGCAATCGATCCAGGCGTGCAGGATCGGCGGCCATATCGCGCTGATCGGCGTGCTGACGGGGATTGCCGGCCCCGTGCCGACCGTCGCGCTGATGGCACGCCAGCAGAACCTGCAAGGCCTGATCGTCGGCAGTCGACGACATCAGATCGACATGGTGCGTGCGATCGACGCAACCGGCATCAAGCCGGTAATCGATCGCACGTTCGCGCTCGACGACATCGCCGATGCGTTCAGCCACCAGGCGGCCGGCAAGCACTTCGGCAAGATCTGCCTGTCGATCTGAGCGAAGCGGCGCGAGCGGCCCGCGACGCCCGCGCCGGCCATGCGCCTTACGACGCTCAGCGCATCGGCCTGCGCCTCGTGTGAACGATCGGATTGTGCCGCGACGTGAAGCTCATCGACGCGCCCAATCGCCCCAACGCGGCCTCCCCCGCGTCGCCGATCCCGCTGCGCGCGGGCGACGCAAGAAGCATGTCGAGCCAAGCGCTCAGCGCGTCGCGATGAAACCGAGCGCAGATGGACGCCACGGCCTCGGGCGCCGCGATCATCACGCCCGCGAGCAGGTAATACGCCCAGAAGCTGCCCGCGCCCGTCAGACGATCGAGCCGGCAAACGGCGAGCGCGGCGAGCAGGCCTTCCGTCGATGCGAGATCCCGGCGCTTGCATAGAATCGCGGCGGCGACGCCGTTGTGCTCGCCACCGTATGCGTCGATCGTGATCGGCGCATTCGTCGCGAGCGCCGCCGAAAACGCCGCCAACGCCGCCAACGCTTCGATGGGCCTCTCGTGCGCGCCCCACATGCGTCCGATCGCGCGGTCGATCACGCGCGCCGCGGCAGGTCCTTCGAAGCCGACGATGCCGCGCATCGCGTCGTCCGCGGCTTCGCCATCCATCGCGAACGCGCGCCCGATGCCGAGCTCGATCGAATCGAGCGCGGCCCAGCCGACTCCGGGATCGCCGTAGCCGAGCGCGTCGGCGGCGCCGTGCGCGCTGTCGAACACGGCCTTCGAACCCGGCAGGTAGCGCTCGACGGCCACAAGCAGCCGTTTCGTCGGCGTGCGCGCCAAAGCTTCGTATTCGGCGGCGAGCGCCGTGTCGGCGGGCGGGCCGTCGCCTCGCAGCGCCGCGAGCAGTTCGTTCAGGAGGCCGGCGTCGGCCGGCGGCCCGCGCCGCGCATGCACGCCCGCTCTCGCGAGCATGTTACGCGCGGCGGTCGCGACGCGCGCTTCGCGGCTTTCCGCCGCAGCGGATGCGAAACGCTCCGCGTGATCGAGAAGATGCCGAAGCCATGCTGCCGTGCGCAAGCTGCCGAGCGACAGGCCTTCGGCATCGACGCGATGATTATGGTTGTCAGGCATGGGTCATCCGAGAAATAACGATGCGAATCGTGTCCGCACTCGGGCGACGGCAACTGTCGCTGCACGTCGCGCGCGAGCCGCCTTCGCCCATGCGTCGAAGGCCAGGCTCCGCGCGGCGCGTCGATGCTCGAACGCGTCGCCCCATTCTTTTCGACGACGGCCGGCGCGCGCCCGCTTCGCACTCGATCGGGCTCCGAAGCATCGGCACGACGGTCCTCTCGCCTGCTGCTCGTCCTGCATGCCGGCGCGCAACCCGCGCACGCACACGCGACGCGCATCGCGGCCCCACGCGCCTGCCCCTTCAGCGCGATCGCGATGCTCGCCGGGCCGCGCATCCCGACATGACGGCATGCGCGGCAGCCCTCGCGTCAGGCGACGTTCCCGTCGCTCGTCGTCTTGCGAACGCGGCGGCTCCTGGCAGCCGCGTTCGCTTGATGCACGTGAAGCGACTCATGATCGACAAGCCGCCTCACGCCGAAACCGTGACGAATTACTGAACGTGGAACTTCGGCGACGTCACGACCGTCCCCGTCACCTTGCAATCGGGCGTCAGCACCGCGTTGCTGAAGGTCAGCGACGAGTTCGCGTCACTCCACGCCGTCACGATCTTGCTCGGGCCGCACTGGCCGAGCAGCGACACGTTGACCTGCGCGTTGTTGATCGTCAGCTGCGTTGCGCTGTCGGCCTGCCCCGTCCACGGATTCATGCCGCTTGCACTGCCCTTGATGAGACTGCACAGGCTGTTGGTGCCGGTAAACGTCGTCGACGTGATGTTGACGATACCCGCGGGCGTGATCGTGCCGTTGAACGTCGCGACGCAGTTCGCGCTGATCGATCCCTTGGACAGCAGCGTTTCGTAGGGAGCCGACGTCGCCGAGAACGGCTCGCCGTTCGGGTTCATCGGCTGCCCGTCGACGCGGGACACGGTGACGGCGAGTGCGGGCGTAGCTGCGGCCGCTGCGAATGCCAACGCGACAACGAACGGAACAAATTTTCGGTTACGCATGGATCTGCCTCACTTGACGAATGGCGGCTTGCCGCCGGTGGCGTGACGTTGCGGCCGACGAATCTCGGTCCGCTCGGTCACAGGAAGCCCGGGCGCCGGCATCGCACGCCCGCGGCTCAGAACTTGTAGGAAATCCCGACGAACGTGATGAGCGGATCGGCCTTCAGCTTCGTGCGCGTCGTCGCGAGCGTCGTGCCGTCGGCGGCCTTGATGACGAGCGACGAGTACGTCTTGAGCGGCATGTACGACAGCGTCGCCGTCAGCGCCCAGTTTTTCGCGAACGCGTAGCTCGCGCCGACGTTGTAGACCGGCGTGAACGACGACGACGCCTTGCCCTCGACCGACGTCGGCCCCGGCTTGCCGGCGCCCGCGGCGAGCACGCTGCCGAGGTTGTCGTTGATGTCCTTCGCGAAATTGCCGTTGAGCTCGATGTTCGAGAACCAGCTGTATGCAACGCCGATCCCGACGAACGGCCGGAACTTCGCGGTCGGCGAATTGAAGTAGTAGTTCAGGATGATCGTCGGGCTCCATTGCCGCGCGTTCTTCACGGCGGGCTGGTTCGCGGGATTGCCGAGATCGACGCTGCCGAGCGAGCCCGACGGGCCCGGCGGCTTGATGACGCCGTGCCCCGTCAGCGCGAATTCCGGCGGAATCCCGAGCACGGACGTCACCGCGATATGATCGGTGAAGAAGTACGTGAACGTGAGGCCTACCGTGTCCGCATTGTTGACCGTGAGGCTCGTGCCCGGCGACGTGAACGAACCGGGCAGCCGCAGCGGCCCGTTGATCGGAGAATTCACGACGTTGGTGGTCAGGCCGTTGGTCGAATCCTGCGGCATCACGTGGAGCCAGCCGAGCGTCGCGACCACGTCGCCCGCCTGCTGCGCGAAAGCGCCCGTCGATGCACCGGCAACGACGCACGCGGCAATCAGCTTCTTCATGAGGTCTCCTGATACTTCAATCGTGCGATGCGCGCCCGCGGGCAGCGTATCGCCTGTGTCTCCTGTTCTGCGCGATGCTCACTGCACGAAAGCGCCCACCGTGAAGTACGGGTTGTTGGCGTCGCTCATGTCGAGGAATCCGAATACGCCGCCCGTGAAGATGAACTTGCCGGTAGGCGGGCCCGACGCCGCATTGGTCTGGACCGTCGTCACGACGCCCGGCACGGCCTGCGTGTAGTCGAGATTGAGCGCGCGCGTGAGCGCGACCTGCGATGCGTGGAACGGGTCGAGCAGCGTCGCCTGCGCGCCGACGAGCGCGGTCGCGCGGTAGTCGAGGAGGCTGTCGACGCCCGTGTACTCGCCGTCTTGCGAACCGGAAGCGATCGTCGTCTGCGGGCTCAGAATCGAGATCCCCGATTCGTCGTCGGCGACGGGTGCGCCTTGCGTCAGATCGGCGTTCGCCGCGCCGGTGCGAATGAAGATCGGCACCAGCTGATTGCGCAGCTTGCCGACGATCAGGATGCCCTTGCCCGCCTTTGCCGGATCGAGCGAAGCGAGCGTCGGCGGAACCTGCGGCTGATAGTTGAGCGACTGGAACACGGGCGCGTCGGCGCGCAGCGTCAGCTTCTGATTGACGGTCGCGCTCGACGCGAGCGGCTGGCCGCCGTTCTTCCTGCCGAAGTTGTCGGTCTCGACGTACGTGCCGTCCGCGTTGATCGTGACCTTCGCGTCCACGGCCGCCGGCGCGAAGTTCTGCGACGGTACCTGGTGGTAGCCGAGCTGATTGTAGTTGCCCGCGATCTTGGAAAGATCGGTTTCCTGATCGGAGAAGCTGATGAACGGATAGTACGGGAACGTCGTCTTCGGAATCTGCCCGACGCCGATCACGCCGCCGAATTGAATCGTCGCGCCGGGAATCGCGCCGCCTAGCACGCCCTCGCCAAGGAACACGCGTGCGGGACGGTTCGGATCGAGGCTCGCGTCGTTCAGCCGGAACGTACACTGGTTGAGCTTCGCGGTCGGCAGGCCCGTCTCGTCCGTCAGCGTTCCCGTCACGATGTTGTTCGGCGGCGCGTCGCGGGTCGGCTGCACGGTGCCCGTCGCCGCCGGCACCGGCGACGCGAGATAAGTGATCTGGAAGGTCATCTTCGTCGTATCGAGCTGCACGCGAACCAGTTCGCCCGAACCGGAGCCGCCCGTAAACACGGTGCTGTAGTCGATCGTCTTCGGGCACAGCCGGACGACCGGCGCGGGCGGCGGATCGTCGCCGCCACCACAGGCTGTCAGGACGGGAGCCAGTACGGCGGCAGCCAGCGATTTTCTCCAATACATAGGAATCCTCGATATTTTGAAGTCTGCGACGGCGCCCCGCGCCGCCGCGAAGTCATGCGTTACTGAACGAAAGCGCCGACTGTGAAGAACGGGTTGTACTGACTGTTGTTGACGACCATCCCGTAGACGTTGCCGACCTTGATGAGCCAGCCGTAATCGCCCTTCCTGAAGATCGCGACCGAGCCCGCGCTGCCTTGCGCGTTGAAGTCGCGCGTCGCCGTGACCTTGATCTTGCCGGGCGTCGCCTGCGTGTAGTCGAGCGAGAACTGCGAACTCACCGCCGACGTCATCGGGTCCAGGAACGCGGCGGTCGCCCCCTGAAACAGCGTCGACGTGTAGTTCGCCGCGAGCGTCGACACGGCCGAGCCGTCCGTGCAATTGCCTGCGGACGGATAGAAGAAGCCGTTGCGATACGCGCCGGGCAATTCGGGATGAGGCACCGTGTTGTCGAACGCGGAACCGCTGTTGGCGGGGGCGGTCGAGTTGCCGCCGAAGCTCACGACGCCGCACGCGACCGCGCTCGTCGCGCCGATGTAGCCGCCTTGCAGCGAATTCGCCGCGATCGGCGTGACGGGCGCGAGCACCGAAATGCCGATCTCCGCGTCAGCGACCGATCCGAGCGGATTGGCCGAGTCGACGTTCGCGTAGCCGACGCGAATGACGACGGGCACGAGCTGGCCGTTGAGCTTGCCGACGATCATCACGCCCTGCGCCTGGCTCGGCGTCAGGATCACGAGCGGCTGCCCCTGCCCGGCGGACGGATACGGCTGGTTCGGCTGCGGATGGCTCACGAACACGTTGTCGGACGTGCCGTCCGCATTCTGGCGCAGCGTCCACGGCGTGCCCGTCGTGCGACACGAGTAGTCGCTGCCCGGCGTGATCGTGCACGAACCGTCCGCGTTGAGCGTCTGCGTCCAGTTCACGACGTCCGGCTGCCAGCCTTGCGGCGCCGCCGTCTGGAACGACGTGCCCGTCGGTTGCAAATGCACGCCGACTTCGTTGTAGACGCCCGCCACTTTCGTGAAATCCGTTTCGGTGTCCGTAAAACCGATGAACGGATAGAAATCGAATGTCCGCGACGGCACCGTGCCGATCGTGAGCCCCGGGAACAGTTCGAGGCCCGGAAATGCAATCGTCGCGCCCGGAATCCCGCCGCCCACGACGCCCATGCCGACGAACAGCATCGGCGGATCCGCGCGATTGATCGTCACCGAATACGCGCCGTCGCTCGTCACGCCGTTGTCGAGCACGAACGCGCAGCGATTCTGCTCGGCGGTCGGCAGCCCGGTCGCGTTGTGGAACGTGCCGCTGATCGTGAGGCCGGCGCGCGTATTGTTGATCTGCCCCGCCGACGTCGGCACCGACGATGCGATGAACTGCATCTGGTAAGTCTTCTTCGCCGTATCGAACTTGACCTTCACGTATTCGCCGCTGCCCGAGCCGCCCGTGTACGTCGTCGAGTAATCGAGCGCATCGGGACACAGCTTCGTCACCGTCGGCGGCGTCGTGCTCGGGCCGCTCGGCGGACACGAGCCGCCCGAGCACTGCCCGACCTGGATCGGACCAGGATCGTCCCCGCCGCCGCAACCTGCGACGAACGGCATCGCGGCAACCACGCAGGACAGCAAGGCCGCGCGAAGATTAGGAATGCAAAGCATTTCCCCTCCTTTTTTGATCAAATGCAGTCTCGTCGGCATAGCGTGATCGCCCGCCGGCTGGTTGGTATTTCGATGTCGCCGGCGACGACGCCGTAATTCGCGACGCCCGCCCGCAAGCGCGGTCAGCGCGTATTCACCGCGCAAAACTCAATGCGCGCGACGATTCGCGGCGCGGCATGACAATGCGGCGCCCGCGAGCGGAAATTGAATGAAAAATCGACGGCTAATTGGCGATGCGATTGCGCGGGGAAGCAATGCGCGCGAGGACTGCCCGAATGGGAATTTGAAAATGCGACTGCCCCGCCGATCCCTCGTATGTGCGTATCATCCTTAGTCTCCGTAAGTACGCTCGTAGTTATCGTGCTGCTTTATTTGCCATGACTATGATCCGATGAATGGGCCGTGTAAATCGACGCATGGTTCCAAACATTCAGATCTCGACAAACCTCGACCATTCAACGTTCTCAACGTTTTTTCAAACATCGTACCAAGTGATGTCAAATTCCGATCGAACAGCTTTCGCGCCGCTTTCTCGCCAGCATGATGAATGACGCAGCGCACCAAGGCAACCCTTTTCGCACTTTTCTCTCGTTTCACACGATAGAGGAAACAATGGCGATGATTCGATTCGCTTGAAAAGCGTCCGGTGGGAATAAAAAATCACATCGTCGCGGCATTTATTTTCTCGATTTTCCGCGACGTCGATGCCGATGCGCCGAACGCTGCTGATCACTCAGGCGCCCACGCAAGCCTGCCGGGCGTCGTAGGCCGTGCGTGCATCGAGCACGGCGTCGATGTGCGTTTCCGCCCACACGATGATCGGCGAGATCGAGCGCGCGAGCGTGTGGCCGAGCGGCGTCAACGCATATTCGACCGACACCGGCACCGTCGCATAGACGGTGCGTGCGACAAGCCCGTCGCGCTCGAGCCGCTTGAGCGTTTGCGACAGCACCTTCTGCGACAGACCTTCGATATGCCGCAGCAGCGCGTTGAAGCGCAGCGGCGCGTGCGACAGCAGCGCAAGGATCAGGACGGTCCATTTATCCGCGATGCGATCGAGCACGAGCCGCGTCGGGCATTCCGACGCGTACACGTTGCCCTTGAGCGGCGCGTCGAGAAGCGATGGTTTCCTGTCGGTAATCTGCTCACCATGGGGTGCGTTCTTTCGCATCGTTGCCATCCAGTCTATAGTTTCCACCGGTAACTACCTGCACCGTAGATACTAGCACCGTTTGCTCGACGGTCCGGTTCCATGTCGCACCGCGTATCGCCACATGCGGCAAGGCTTTCACGGCGACCGGCGGCATCAACGCTCACGCGTCGGCTCATCGATTCGTTTTGCTAACTTTCTTTCAGCGAGGTGATGCGCCCGGAAACCGATCCGACGATACTGTCCCGCTTCGACGCCGTCGCCTTGCTTGCTCGCGTCGCCCTTACAACGCCAAGACCTCTCAGGGAATCCTTCATGTTCTTACGCTCTCTCGTGGCGCTCGCCGCCGCAGCCGCTTCGATGCTCGGCGCGGCTCCCGCGCACGCGACCGGCGCCAGCGCGCCGCTTCAGATCGACGTCTACAATCCCGGTGAAAAAAGCCTCTTTGCCGTCTCGTCCGAGATCGTCACGGGCAAGACCGGCACGATCCTCATCGACGCACAGTTCCAGCGCAACGACGCCGAGGCGCTCGTCAACAAGATCAAGGCGACCGGCAAGCCGCTCAAGCTCGTCTATGTGAGCCACAGCGATCCGGACTACTACTTCGGCCTCGACACGATCAGGGCCGCGTTCCCGGACGCGAAGATCGTCGCGACGCCGCAGACGGTCGCCGCGATCAAGGCGAACAAGGACGACAAGCTCGCGTACTGGGGGCCGATCCTGAAGGACAACGCGCCGCGCGCGCTCGTCGTGCCGCAGCCGCTTGACGGCGACCGGCTGACGCTCGACGGCCACGAGTTGCGCATCGTCGGCCTCGACGGCCCGTCGCCGGACCGCACGTTCGTGTCGATCCCGTCCGCGCATGCGGTCGTCGGCGGCATTCCGGTCGCGGCGAACATCCATGTATGGATCGCCGATACGCAAACGCCGGAGTCGCGCCGCAACTGGATCAAAACGCTCGACCGGATCGCGGCGCTGCGCCCGTCGCGCGTCGTGCCCGGCCACTATCTGGCCAATCCGGACGGCAGCGAGCCGAACACGCTCGCGTCCGTGAAGTTCACGCGCGACTACCTGGTCGCGTTCGAGACGGAAGCCGCGAAGGCGAGAAATTCCGGAGAACTGATTGCCGCGATGAAGGCGCGCTATCCGAACCTCGCTGACGTGTCGTCGCTTGAAATGAGCGCGAAAGTCATCAAGGGCGAGATGCAATGGCCCGTCGTCGGCACGGCGTCCGCATTCCCGGCCGCGGGCAAGAAGGCGCTCGTGCAGTTCGGCGACATCCGCTTTCGCCTCGACTTCAAGGACGACCACACGATGACGTTCGTCGGCACGTCCGGCCAGTATCAAGGCGCGACCGACACCGTCGAATACAAGGCGACGCAGATCCGGCCGCAAGTGTTCATGGTCTATTGGCACGAGCCGAAGAGCGGCGACAACGTCGTGCATGTCGAAGACTTCGAGAACGGCGTCGTCTACACGAACATCGCGCACCGCAACGGCGAATTCCAGCACCTGAAGGGAACGATTCGCATCGAGGACGCGAAATAAACCCGCGTCGGCCGGCCGCACCGCCGCCGGCCGTGCGGTTACTTCCCGAAGCGGCGCCCCCTCTCCGCCCGCGCGGCGCACAAGCGTGACGTTCGTTCGCTCATCCGGCATCTAGTATCCTGGACTTTATTCCAGCATACTGGATCATATGGACGTCAACCAACTGATCGCGCGCCGGGTGCGCGCCCTTCGGGATCTTCGCGGCTACTCGCTCGACGCGCTCGCCGAGCGCAGCAAGGTGAGCCGCTCGAACATCTCGCTCATCGAACGCGCGCAGAGCAGCCCGACCGCCGTCGTGCTCGAGCGGCTCGCGAGCGCGCTCGGCGTGTCGATCGCGTCGCTGTTCGAGCGCGATCGCGCCGCGTCGCCGCTCAGTCGCGCGGCCGAGCAGCCGGTCTGGAAAGACCCGGCGTCGGGCTACGTGCGCCGCAGCCTGTCGCCCGCGGCGCCCTCGCCGCTGCAACTCGTCGAGGTCAAGTTTCCGCCCGGCGAGCGCGTGGCATACGACAGCGGCGAGCGCAGCGCCGATTTCCATCAGCAGGTCTGGATGCTCGAAGGCGAGATGGACATCACGAGCGGCGACGAAACGTGGCGCGTCGCGGCCGGCGACTGCCTCGCGATGCGTCTCGACCGCCCGGCCATCTTTTTCAATCCGGGCCGCAAGGCCGCGCGTTATGTCGTCGCGCTCGGCGCGGCGAATGCCGTCCGTACCGGGAGACACGAATGAGCGATGCGATCGACACGCGATGCGTCGGGCCGCACGAGGCGGCCGCATGCATCGACGCGCTGTCCGACGTGCTGATCGATTGCGTCGAAGGCGGCGCGTCGGTGAGCTTCATGGCGCCGCTCCCGCGGGACAAGGCCCGCGCTTTCTGGCGCGACGTCGCCGAGAGCGTCGCGCGCGGCGAGCGCACGCTCTTCGTCGCAGAAGACGCCGACGGCCGCATCGTCGGCACTGTCCAGATGATCACGCGCCTGCCTGAAAACCAGCCGCATCGCGCGGACGTCGCGAAAATGCTGGTTCATCGCGCCGCGCGGCGCCGCGGCGTCGCGCAGCGTCTGCTCGCCGCGCTCGAAGACGCCGCACGCGCGGCCGGCAAGACCATCCTCGTGCTGGATACGGTGACGGGCGGCAACGCCGAGCGGCTCTACGAGCGCGCGGGATGGCAGCGCGTCGGCGTCGTGCCGGATTACGCGCTGATGCCCGACGGCGCGCCGTGCGCGACGACGTTTTTCTACAAGAGGATCTGAACGGCGGCTCGCGGCTTCTTTGTGGCGCCTTCGTGGCTGCTTTGCGGCTTCTTTGCGGCTTCTTCGCGCCATTGCGCCCACTTCTCGCCGCACGCCGTGCGGGTTTCCGAAGCCGCGCCGCCCCCCAGCCGCCATCTTTCGATTGCCCGACACCGCGGTCGTGCTTTAAGCTCGCCTGAACGGCCGTTTCATCTGCGGATTGCGCCGTGCGCGATGTACGTTGCGTAACGCACGTTCCGTTTCCACGAGCATCGGCGCGCCGCCGCCGAAACGCGCGTCGGCCGTGTCGGGCCGGCTAGCATCGGCAGCCGCCGGCCCCGCGCTTCCTCGACGAGCGATTCCCCATGACGGTCAACCCCACTCTCGCCTTCATCGCGACGTGCATCGGCTTCGGCTTCATTCCGGGCCCGGCGCTGCTGCAAACCGTATCGCTAACGTTGCAGCACGGCCGCCGCGCGGGTGTGCTGTCGGCGCTCGGCATCCACCTCGGCGCGTTCTTCCAGATCTGCGCGGTCGCGATCGGCGCGGTCGTCGTGCTCGACACGTCGCCGTGGCTCTATCATGCGCTGCGCGTCGCGGGCGGCGGCTATCTGATCTGGCTCGGCATCCAGCGCATCCGCGCGCGCGCCGACGACAGCGGTGCGCCGTCCGCCGTGCCGAAAAACGTGATCTCGTCGAGCGCGCTCATCGAGGCGTCGAATCCGAAATCGGCGCTGTTCTATCTGTCGTTCCTGTTGCAGTTCGTCGACCCGTCCGCTTCGCTCGACGTCGGCTGGCAACTCTTCCTGCTCGGCGCGGGCGCGAACCTGCTGTTCTCGCTGGCCGATCTGACCTGCATCGCGCTCGCGCATCCGCTGCGCAAGCGCGCGGCGCCGGGCGGCGCCGCGATGACGATCGGGCGCTATCTCGCAGGCGCGCTCTTCATCGCGCTCGGCGCCGTCGCGATCGTCGAGCGCTGACGCGTGCGGGCGATCGAGCCGCGTCCCGCGCATCGCCGCCGACGCTCCGACGCTCCGACGCTCCGACGCTTCGGCTGCGGCCGGAACGGCGTCGCGCGCCCGTGCACGCCGACAGCGCCCCTCCCCCTCCACGCTACCGCGCCGCCGCAACGCGCCGCACGTCGATTCCGACGATGAGCGCGCGGCGTCCGGCATGACGCCGCCGGCACGGCGTACAAAAATAGACAGCTAAAAGTAATACATATGTAATCATTCGCTGCGACGATCGCATCCCGTCCGGCCGCGCGTGGAATCCGCCGCGCCGCCGCAACCTCTTTTTCCCCTGGCTCGCTTTCGTTTCACAAGATCGACGACATGTTCTTCAAGCGCTCGTTCGCTTTCTCCCCGGTCGCGCTCGCGTGCGCGGCGACGCTCGCGCTCGCCGCCTGCGGCGGCGACGACTCCGACTACACGCAGCCGATCTCCGCGAAGGTGCAGGTGGTCGGCCATCGCGGCGCGAGCGCGCTGCGCCCCGAGCACACGCTCGCGTCGTACCGCAAGGCGATCGAGGACGGCGCGGACGTGATCGAGCCGGACCTCGTCGCGACGCGTGACGGCGTGCTCGTCGCGCGCCACGAGAACGAGATCTCGGGCACGACGAACGTGTCGGCGCTGCCGCAGTTCGCGAGTCGCAGGACGACGAAGACGATCGACGGCGCGCAGCTCACCGGCTGGTTCACCGAGGACTTCACGCTCGCCGAGCTGAAGACGCTGCGCGCGCGCGAGCGCATCCCGCAGATCCGCCCGGCGAACACCGCGTACAACGATCAGTTCGAGATCCCGACGTTCGACGAGATCGTCGCGCTTGCGAAGCAGATGTCCGCGCAGGTCGGCCGCACGATCCACCTCTATCCGGAAACGAAGCATCCGACCTACTTCCAGTCGATCGGCCTGCCGCTCGAAGACCGCCTCGTCGATGCGCTGCGCAAGGACCCGTACACCGCGCGGGACGCAACCGTCTACATTCAGTCGTTCGAAGTCGCGAACCTGAAGGCGATTCGCGCGCGGATCGGCTCGAGCCAGCCGAACTGGAAGCTCGTGCAGTTGATGGACGAGCCGAAGCAGCGGCCGTACGACTTCGTGAAGGCGGGCGACCCGCGCACGTACGGCGACCTGTCGACGCAAAGCGGAATGCGCGAGATCGCGACATATGCGAACGGCGTCGGGCCGTACAAGACGTCGATCATCCCGGTCGGCCCGGACGGCGCACTGCAGCAGCCGACCCGCTACGTGCGCTTCGCGCACGAGGCGGGGCTCGTCGTGCATCCGTATACGTTCCGGCCCGAGAACAACTTCCTGCCGGCGCCGCTGAAGGACGGCGGCGCGGCGAGCGCGCGCAACACGGCGGGATCGGTGCGCGAGATCCAGGCGTATCTGCGTGCGGGCATCGACGGCTTCTTCACCGACGATCCCGCGGTCGGCCGCACCGCGGTCGACACGTTCCGCCGGTAAGTTCGTCTCGCATGCGGGCCGCGCACCGCCGCGGCCCGCGCGGAAACAAGATTCGCCTGTCAGCAACCGGCAGGAAGGCGGCTCACAACACGCTTACAATGCAGCCTCCCACCCTCCGGAGTCGTTCTCGATGACACACGGCCTGCACGGACCGAAGCGCTGGTATGCGCTCGTCGTTCTCTGTCTGGGCGTGCTGATGATCGTGCTCGACTCGACGATCGTCAACGTCGCGCTGCCGTCGATCGGCGCGGATCTGCACTTCACCGAAACCGCGCTCGTCTGGATCGTCAACGCCTACATGCTGACGTTCGGCGGCTGCCTGCTGCTGGGCGGCCGGCTCGGCGACCTGTACGGTCAGCGCCGGATGTTCCTCGCCGGTCTCACGCTCTTCACGCTCGCGTCGCTCGCCTGCGGGCTCGCGCACACGCAGTTCGTGCTGATCGCCGCGCGCGCGGTGCAGGGGCTCGGCGGCGCGGTCGTATCGGCCGTCGCGCTGTCGCTCATCATGAATCTCTTCACCGAGCCGGGCGAGCGCGCGAAGGCGATGGGCGTCTACAGCTTCGTCTGCGCGGGCGGCGGCAGCCTCGGCGTGCTGCTCGGCGGCGTCCTCACGAGCGTGCTCAGCTGGCACTGGATCTTTCTCGTCAATCTGCCGATCGGCGTTGCCGCCTACGCGCTGTCCGCCGCGCTGCTGCCGAAGGTGCGCGCGCCGGCGGCCGATGCGCGGCTCGACGTCGCGGGCGCGATCGCCGTGACGGCTTCGCTGATGCTTGCCGTCTACGGCATCGTCAACGGCAATGAAGCGGGCTGGCTGTCGACGCAAACGATCGCGACGCTCGCGGGCGCGGCCGCGCTGCTCGCGGCGTTCATCGCGATCGAGACGCGCGTCGCGCATCCGCTGATGCCGCTCGCGCTCGCCGCGCGGCGCAACGTCGCGGTCGCGAATGCGATCGGCGTGCTGTGGGCGGCCGCGATGTTCGCGTGGTTCTTCCTGTCCGCGCTCTACATGCAGCGCGTGCTCGGCTACGGCCCGCTCCAGGTCGGCCTGGCGTTTCTGCCCGCGAACCTGATCATGGCCGCGTTCTCGCTCGGCCTGTCCGCGAAGATCGTGATGCGCTTCGGCATCCGCCGCGCGATCGGCGCCGGGCTCGCCGTCGCGACCGTCGGCCTGGCCCTCTTCGCGCGCGCGCCCGCCGACGGCGGCTTCGTCGCACACGTGCTGCCGGGCATGATGCTCGTCGGCGTCGGCGCGGGCGTCGCGTTCAACCCGGTGCTGCTCGCCGCGATGAGCGACGTCGCGCCGAGCGATTCGGGCCTCGCGTCGGGCATCGTCAACACGTCGTTCATGATGGGCGGCGCGCTCGGCCTCGCGGTGCTCGCGAGCATCGCGTCCGCGCGCACCGACGCGCTCGCCGCCGCGCACGCGGCGCTGCCCGTCGCGCTCAACGGCGGCTATCGCGCCGCGTTCGCCTGCGGCGCGGCGTTCGCCGCGCTGGCCGCCAGTTTCGCGCTCGCGCTGCGCATCCGCGCACAGTCGGACGCCGCGGCCGAGCTGCACGGCGCCGCGCACTGAGCGGTGCCGTGCAGGAGGCGCCGAAGCACGGCGCCGCTCAGCCATCGCGGGCGGAACGCTTGACCCGACGCTCGCGGCCGCCCGTCGCCTCGGCCGCGCGCGCCTCGATCTTTTTGCGCTTTCCCGCATCGATCCGCGAGTTTTGCGACAATGCGAGATTCCATTCGCGCCGTCGCTTTCAAACGCCTAACGTTCTCCGCCGATGTCGTTGCCCCATATCGATCTGCTGTACTCCCTGTCCGGCGTCTTCGTCGGTTTTCTCGTCGGCTTGACGGGCGTCGGCGGCGGATCGCTGATGACGCCGATCCTCGTGCTGCTGTTCAACGTCCACCCGGCGACGGCGGTCGGCACCGACTTGCTCTACGCGGCGATCACGAAGGCGACGGGCACCTTCGTGCATGGGCTCAAGGGCACCGTCGAATGGCGGATCACCGGGCGCCTCGCGGCGGGCAGCGTGCCCGCCGCCGCGATCACGCTGTGGCTCCTGCATTCGCACGGCATGCACTCGCAGGCGACCAGCCGGATGATTCAGCTCGTGCTCGGCGCCGCGCTGCTGCTCACGTCGCTGTCGCTGCTGTTCCGCCCGCAACTCGCCGCGTTCGCCGCGAAGCGCACGCGCGCGCTGCCGCCCAGCCCGGCGCGCACGCTCGCCGCGACCGTGCTCACGGGCGCCGTGCTCGGCGTGCTCGTGTCGCTGACCTCGGTCGGCGCGGGCGCGATCGGCGTGACGGTCCTGCTGCTGCTCTACCCGGCCCTGTCGACGACTCGCATCGTCGGCTCCGACATCGCGCACGCGGTCCCGCTCACGCTCGTCGCGGGCGTCGGGCACTGGATGCTCGGCTCGGTCGACTGGGCGATCCTGGTGTCGCTGCTGATCGGGTCGGTGCCCGGTATCGTCGTCGGCAGCCATCTGTCGACGCGCGCGCCCGAAGGGCTGTTGCGCCGGATTCTCGCGACGACGCTCGTCGCGGTCGGCGCGAAGCTCGTGCTGTCCTGACGCCCGGCGGCGCGCATCGAGCGCTCGCCGGCATACGGCGCGTGCGCGCTTCGCCGCCGCGCTTCACCGCCGCCCGTCGCGTCCTTCCCTCCTTCGCGCCCCGCTCACGTCGTTCGTCCCGCTCGACGCCGCCGGCGAGCCGCCGCACCGCCACGTCGCCGCTCAAAAAAAAACGCCTCGCGAGCGCCATGCGCGCGGGAGGCGAAGATCGCCGCGAAACAGCCGTTCGCGCAAACCGCGCCGCCCGCCGCCGTCACACGGCAACGGGCAGCGCGGCCGAAAACGGCCAGCCTCGCATCACTGCCCTTGCTGTTGCTTCTGTTGCTTTAACTGCAGCGCCTTCTGCTGACGCAGCAGCACGCGTTGCAGCGCCTTGCGATCCGTGAGGATGCCGTCGTAGAACGTCGCGAGATCCGCCTTCATCGCGATCCGCGAGTTATCGTTCAGATAGATCATGTGGCCCGACGGATAGTATTTCATCGTCAGGTTCGCCGACTTGATCGACGGATCGAGCGGCATCTGCTGCAGCGTGAGCTCGGTCTGGTGGAACGGCGTCACCGCGTCGAAATAGCCGTTCGCCGACAACACCTTCAGGTCCGGATTCAGGCTCATCGTCGCGGCGAGATCGCCCGCCGTATACAGCGTATTGCCGCCGCCGCGGTTCGCGCCCGTCGGGTCCGTGTGGCTGAAGTCCCAGTTGTTGAACACCTGGTCGTTCAGATCGACGAACGACGACGTCGACACGTACTTCAGGTCGTTGTTGATGTAGTCGTTCCACAGCACCGTGTACGCGCCGCCGACGTTGCTGATCGACGGATCGTTGCTGCCCGAGTTCGGCAGGATGTACGGCGCGATGCCCTTGCCCGTGTAGTTCGCGCGCCCGTCGTACTGGCCGATCTGGACGCCCGGCACGAGCGTCAGGAAGAACGTGTACGGCGGGTTGTCGTCGGACGACGGCACGTTGCCGAGCGCGGCCGGATTGCCGAACGTCTGGATCAGCGAAACCGGATCGGTGCCGATGTACGCGCCCATCTGCTGCGCGGCCGCGAGGTTCAGGTTCAGCCGCACGTTGACGAAGCCGCCGTCCTGCGGATTCGGCGCCTGCGCGAGCGGCGCGAGCACGTTGTCCGCGTAGCTGCGCGCCTGCGCCATGTACGCGTCCAGATCGGCCGGTTTCGGGCTGATGGTCGTCTTGTTCCAGTAGAACGCATCGGCCGCGAGCGTCGGGAAGATGCCGATCGCGCTCACCGCGTTCGCGTAGTCGAGAATCGACGACTGGAGCGTGATCCCGTTCAGCTCGATGCCGTCCTCATGCAGCACCCACGACGTCACCGCGCTGCGCGCCGTGCCGTACGACTCGCCGAACAGGAACTTCGGCGAGTTCCAGCGCGCGTACTTCGTCAGGTAGCGCTGGATGAAGCGGTCGATCGAGTGCGCGTCCTGGTCGACGCCCCAGAAATCCTTGTTCTTCGCCGGTGCGATCGCGGCCGAGTAGCCGGTGCCGACCGGGTTGATGAACACGAGGTCCGAGCGGTCGAGCAGGCTCTCGGGGTTGTCGCGCAACCGGTACGGCGCGGGCGGCGTGAAGTTCGGGAACGACGACTGCAAGCGCTTCGGTCCGAACGAACCGAGCAGCAGGTACACCGACGACGAGCCCGGGCCGCCGTTGTAGAAGAACGTAACGGGGCGCGGCTTGCTCGGATTCGGATTGTCGAGCGTGTATGCGACGTAGAACATCTTCGCGTTCGGCTTCGACGTGACCGGATCGATCGTCACGAGGTGGCCGGCCGTCGCCGTGTAGGTGAGGATCTGGTCGCCGATCTTCACCTGCCGGTGCACGACCGCCGCGCCCTCCGTCGCGTCGGTGACCGCGTCGTTCGGCCCGGTGCCGTAGACATCGTTGTCGATATACGGTTGATCCGGCGGGAGCGCCGCATTATTCGCCGCGCCGGCGGCTGTCGCGTTCGTCGACGTGCTCGTGTTTGCGACGTTCGCGGCCGCGAGCGACGGGCCGCCGCCGCCGTCGTCGCCGCCGCACGCGGCGACGAGCAGCGCGGCGAGCGCGGCAGCGGCGACCGGCCGTGCCGCCCTGCACAATCCAAGCGCGAAACCGTCTTTCAAGGACTTCTGTATCTTCATTATTGCCCTCTCGAATAGAACGATAAATTCCGCCGATTGAAACGGATGATTTCATCGACGCGCCTCGCCAGGAATGCGACCGTTATGCGACGCGCACCCCGAGCATTTTCTCCGTGCGCAGCATCAGTGCACGGCACTATTTATCCGCCCGAATTTCCGATTCGACGTACTGGAATCAATTCCAGAATAAAACCGGCAATCGCGATGCCGATCGTGCGGGACGCCCCCTGCGTTCCGAGTAGACAAACCCGCCCCTGCGCACAGCCGGGCGGCCGCACGCATTGTTTTTCCCGAAAAAATAATCTTCCCTTCGATTTTCGATTAATCACCCACCAGGAATTCGGCGTGATTTTTCGAAGACCGAAAAATGTTTTCGAAAGGATTATTTAATAGAACGGAAATATATAAGCCACCTGTAATTTTTAAAAATAGGATCAAATACCGGCGCATATTAGAAGCGCCGGTCTGCAACGTAAAGTAAGAATTTGTTACAGAGAAACCGGCGAATCGCGCCTTTGCGGCGAAGGCTCGCCGGCCCATGAAAAACGGCCGGCCGCACGTATGTGCGGGCCGGCCGTCGTGACCAGCGAGCGCGCGCGGCGCGTCAGAGCGGCACGTCGATCACCCCCGCGTTCACGGTGATCGCGTTCGAGCCCGGCGACTGGACGATCGGCGGCAGATTCGCCGTCGACAGCGCGGGCGCGGCGCCCGGCACGCCGCCGCGCGGCACCGTGCGGATCACCTGCGACGGCGGCAGCGGCGCGCCGCTCTTCAGGTGATTCCACATCAGGTTGAGCGCCTGTTCGTCGTAGTAGTGAACCGGCACGAAGCGCGTGTCGAAGCCGGGCACCGACAGGAACGCGTCGAAGTGCTGGCCGTTCGTCACTTCGTAGAACGACAGCTGGCTCGCGCGGCCCTCGGTCGCGCTGTTTTGCGCGACATACGCGCGCGACGCGTGATTGACGGGCACGAGCGCGTCGCTGCGGCCTTGCACGATGATCGCCGGCTTGCGCTGCAGATTCGCGGCCACGCGCACCGCGTCGACATTCGCGCCGATGCCGAGCTGGTTCGCGGTCCACAGCTGGCGCAGGCAGAACGCGCCCGCAAAGCTCGCGTCCGGCGTCGCAAGCCGGTGGTCGACGCCGCCCGACGCGCCGTTGAACACGAGATTGATCCCGTTCGTCGGCGGCACGCCGTTGCCCGCGCCGAACAGGCTCGTCATCGGCGACGTGGCGGGCGGAGCAACGGCGCCCGTCACGGAGTTCGTCGTCGCGAAGCTGAAGTTGCAGAGGTTATCGGTGACGCGCGAGCGCGTGTAAGCGTTCGCATACGTAACCGCGATCGCCGGAATCGCCTGCGAATCCCACATCGGCGCCTGCAGCAGGTCGGAATCGGCGAGGTAGCCGGCCGCGTGCAGTTGCGCGAGCGCGTCGTTCGCCTGGCTCGCCGTATCGGCGCCCGACACGAGCCCGGCCGCCGCGAGCGTCGCGCAGCGCTGCACGCGAATCGACTGCGTGAGCCCGACGGGCAGCGCGCTGAGATAAGGCGCGCCCACCGCGGCGACGGCCGCCGCCGCGCATGGTTGCAGCAGGTTCGCGAGCGTCGCGTAATCGGCGAGCGGCCGGCCGAACGACGGCGCAGGCACGCCGCCCTGCTCGACGGTCACGCCCGGCGTCATGCGCACGTTGATCTGCGGCTCGCCGACGACGACCGCGGTGATCCAGCCTCGCGTGTCCTGCTCGGCTGCCGCGAGCGCCGCTGCGCCGCCGTTGCTGACCGATGCGGCGATCGTCGTGATGTCGCCCGGCCGATAGCGGACGCCGTGCCGCGCGCCGTCGATGGCGGGACCGAACTGCTCGTTCAGCGCCCAGTATGCGAACTCGACCGCCTGCAGCGTCACGCGCCCCCAGTCCTGCTCGGGATTCTGCTGCGAATGCGCATGTTTGTACGCGTAGCGGTTCGGAAACGCGCTGTTGAACGCGGCGAGCGCGCTGCTCGATTCGCTCGCGGTGAAGAGGCTCGCGCTGCCCGCGCTCGATGCGCTCGCGAGCGTGCCGTCGATCAGCGTGACGACGCCCGTGCCGATCTCGTGCGCGCCGTTGCCGCCGCCCTTGTCGTTGTACGCGACCGCGCAGCCGCGCTTCAGCCCCCACTCGCCCGCCGCGGCGATCGCGCCGTAGACGCCGCGCGAGCCCGACGACGTCGCCGTCACGATGCACGGATTCGCCGGATCGAAGCTCGCCGGCACCTGCACGAGCAGCGTGACGTTCTTGCGTCCGCTGCCGTCGTCGGAGTACGCGAGATATTCGGTGCCGGCAATCTTGCCTTCGCCGAGCGTATCGTTGCCCGCGAGGTCGACGTTCGGCCCCCAGAAGCGCCCGTAGCCGCCGTTCGGCGTGATGTCGACGAGCGCGCGGTAGTTCGAGTAGATCGCAAGACGCCGCAGTTCCGCCGCGGTCGGTTGCGCCGGGTTCGCGAAGCCGGGCCGCGTGTCGCTGCCGAGGCCTGTCTTGCCGAGCCCCGCCGTCAGCAGATCATCGCTCGCGCCGTCGTAGGCCGTCTTGCGCACGTTGCCCGAGACAAAGCCGGGCAGCGTGTTCACCTGCGCGTTGTCGTCGCTGTGGCATGCGCCGAGCAGCACGCCGAGAAGCGCGAGCGCCGGCAGCGACGCGCGCCTCGATCCGCCCCTGATCGTCGTCATTGTTGCCCCCAGTCTGCCTGATTGGTTCGAATCGCCCGCTCGCCGGGCGGCGCGCGCCGCGCCCAGGCACGGCCGGCGCGCGCGGCGGGCGGCGTCGTTGCGCCGCCCGCACGATCGCCGTCACTGCGGCTGCACGGACAGCTTGTTGTTGACCGACACGACGCCCGCGACGCCCTTCGCCGCCTCGACCGCCTTGTCGATCTGCGACGCGTCCGGCACCGAGCCCCCGAGCGTCACGACTCCGCCTCTCGCGCGCACGGTGATGTTCGACACGTTCACGCCATTCACCTTCGAGATCGCCTTGCGCACCGCGTAGCCGAGCTTGCGGTTCGATTTGCGCGCGGCCTTCTCGGCGGCCTTCGACGCGTTCTGCGCGGCGGCGGGCCCGCTCGCCTCGGCCGCGGCGCCGCTCCCCTGCGCGAGTGCGTTGCCGCACGCGAGCGCCGCGACGATCATGCCTGCGACAGCCTTCGATACGATCGGTTTCATGCGTTCTCCTGATTCTGGTTGTTTCGACGGGAACCGCGACAGCAAGCGATGCTCGGTCATCAAGCGGACCGCGATGCGACGCCGCACGACGGCTGCGCGAGATGTTGCGGGAAAAGCGCCGGCCCGGATGCGAACCGGCGCGCGGCGGGCCGATGCCGGCTGGCGTCGCGCCGGGTCGCGTCGCCGCGACCGAAGGACGCGCGGCGGACGGCGCGGCCGATGCGGCGAAGGCGGCCGCCGCAGGCGCCCACGCGGCCGTTGTTCGACAGATGAACGCGAACGCATGGCGGCCTTGCACAATGTAATCCACTCCACGCATGCGCGCCAAGTTCTCGCGCTGCGGCGCGGCGCTGCCGCGGCGACGCCGAACTCGGGTACCATCGCCGCGAACAGATCGCCCGCCTTCAGCCTCATGAAGCCAGAACCCACCCGCCGTTACCGGCCGCATCGCATCGTCGCGCGCTTCGTCGCGGTGTCGTGGCGCGATCTCGCGATGTCGATCGGGCCGACCGTCGTGCTCTCGGCGGCCGCGATCTGGCTCGCGATCGCGCTGATCCAGCCCGCGCCGCCGACATCGCTGACAATCTCCGCGAGCCCGCCCGGCAGCACGAACTGGCGCGCGGCGCAGCGCTACAAGCAAATCCTCGCGAAGAACGGCGTGACGCTCGACGTGCTCGAATCCGAGGGCTCGGCCGAGAATCTCGCGCGGCTGTCGGACCCGGCGCGGAAGGTCGACGTCGGCTTCGTGCAGAGCGGCATCGAGCGGAAGGAAACGCACGAGGGTCTCGTCTCGCTCGGCAGCGTCGGCTACGTGCCGCTCGCGATCCTCTATCGCGGGCCCGTGATCGAGCGGCTGTCGCAGTTCAAGGGCAAGCGGCTCGCGCTCGGGGCCGAAGGCGCGGGCGCGCACGAGCTCGGCCTCGCGCTCCTGAAGATGAACGGCATCGCGCCGGGCGGCTCGACCGCGCTGCTGCCGCTGTCCGGCGAGGACGCCGCACGCGCGCTGACCGAAGGCCGCATCGACGCGGCGTTCCTGTCCGGCGACTCGACGCAGATCCCCGTGATGGCGAAGCTGTTCCGCGCGCCCGGCGTGCATTTCTATTCATTCACGCAAGCCGAGGCGTACACGCGGCGCTTCCCGTACCTCACCGACATCACGCTGCCGATGGGCGTGTACGATCCGGGCACGAACCTGCCGCCGTCGGACATCCACACGCTGTCGCCGACCGTCGAGCTGATCGCGCGCGACACGCTGCATCCCGCGCTGTCGGACCTGCTCATCGAGGCCGCGCGCTACTACAAATCCGGCAAGACGTTCCTCTACCGAAAGCTGCCGTTCTGGGTGGCGAGCCTCGCCGATCGGCTGCTCTTCATCGTCGTGCCGCTCATCGTGGTGCTGATTCCGGGGCTGCGGCTCGTGCCGGCGCTGTACGGCTGGCGCGTGCGTTCGCGAATCTACCGATGGTACGGCGCGCTCATCGCGCTCGAGCGCAGCGCGCTCGGCGAGCACACCGCGCAAGAGCGCGTCATGCTGCTCGACAGGCTCGACGACGTCGAGGAATCGGTCAACCGGATGAAAATGCCGCTCGCGTATGCCGGCCAGTTCTACGTGCTGCGCGAACACATCGGCTTCGTGCGCGAACGGCTGCTCTCGCGCGAGTACGAAACGCCCCAATCCGCCTCGCCGGCCGCGCGGAAATCCGCCGGCGCGCCGCCCGCCGATTCGCGCCCGCCCGGCGACGCTTGAGCCGAAAATCCGTCGCGGCGGCTGCATTTGACCGCGCCGCCGCGTAACATTCAACAAAGAGGCCGCGCGTTGCGTCCTATTCCTCAGGAGACTCTCCATGACCGTCGGCCTCGACGCCTCCCAACCGATATGGTTCTACGACTTCCTGTCGCCGTTCTCATATCTGCTGCTGGAGCAACACGACAAATGGCCCGGCATCGCGTTCGCGCTCACGCCGGTGGCGCTCGCCGAGCTGCATCGCCACTGGGGCCCGCGCTCCGCATACGGCGTGCCCGCGAAGCGCGTCTTCACTTATCGGCACGCGCTCTTTCGCGCCGAGCAGCTCGGCATCCCGTTCAGGATGCCGCCCGCGCATCCGTTCGATTCGACGCGCGCGCTGCTGCTCGCGATCACACTCGATTCGGATGTCCAGGCGATCCGCGAGATCTTCCGCTTCATCTGGCGCGAGGGGCGCGACCCGTCGGCGCCCGACAACTTCGCCGAGCTGTGCGGCCGTGTCGGCATCGCGCACGACGACAGCCGGCTCACGTCGGACGAAACGCTCGCGCAACTGCGCCGCAACACCGACGACGCGATCAGCCTCGGCGTGTTCGGCGTGCCGACGTTCTGGCTGAACCGCCAACTGTTCTGGGGCGAGGACGCGCTGCCGATGGTGCTCTATTGCGCGCGCACGCCGAGCTGGCTCGAATCGAGCGAAGTCCGGCGCATCAGCACGCTGCCGTCCGGGCTCGCATGACGCCGCCCGCCGCGCCGCCGCGCGGGGGCGCAACGCACGGCGCGCGAGCCTGACGTTGCCCTCCCCGCTGCAGATGCAATCGGATCGAGACCGCGCCGCGTCGCTCGACATCTGGCTCGTGCGCGTGCTGCGCACGCTGCTCGTCGAGCGCAGCGTGACGCAGGCCGCGCTGCGCCTGAATCAGACGCAGCCCGCGATCAGCGCCGCGCTGCGCAAGCTGCGCGACGCGCTCGGCGACCCGCTCCTCGTGCGCGGCAAGACGGGCATGGTGCCGACCGAGTATGGCGCGTCGCTTCTCGGCGCGGCCGAGCGCGCGCTGCGCGACGTCGACTTCGTCGCGACGCCGCACGGCCCGTTCGATCCCGATACCGCGCGCCGCACGTTCCGGATCGCCGCGCCCGACTACCTGAACGACTTCTTCATGCCGACGCTCGTCGCGCGCTTTCGCGCGGCCGCGCCGCACGCGCGCATCGAAATCGATTCGCTGAACCCTTCGCTCGATCACGCGGCCGCGCTCGATTCGGGCGCGCTCGATCTCGTGATCGGCAACTGGCCGAAACCCGATCCGCGCTTCGTGCGCGCCGACCTGTTCTCGGACACGGTCGTCTGCCTGATGCGGCGCGATCATCCGCTCGCGCGCGCGCCGCTCACGCGCGACGCGTATGCGAACGCCGCGCATCTCGCGCCCGCGCCGTACATCGGCGCGCGGCACAACGTGATCGAGCTCGGCCTCGCGCGGGCGGGCATCGCGCGGCGCGTCGTCGCGACGCTGCCGTACTTCGGGCTCGTGCCGCAGGTGCTGCTTCAATCGGATTTGATCTTCACGACGACGCGCCGCTTCGCGATCCACTACGCGCAACTGCTGCCGCTCGTCGTCGTCGCGCCGCCCGTGCCGTTTCCGCGCATCCGCTGCTATCAGTTGCGTCACCCGGCGCCCGATCGGCCGACCGACGTCGATTGGCTGAGCGCACTGATGGCCGATGTGTCGGCCGAACTGACTTTGCGCGGAAAGCGGCGCTGAGAGCCGGCGAACGCGGCGCGCGCGATCGCGCCATGCGACGCGCGACGCCTCGATTCGCCGCGCGCCTGCGCTCACCGCCGCCGCATCAGCACAACGAAGAACGCGCCGCCGAGCCCCGCGGTCACGATGCCGATCGGCAGATCCTCCGGCGCGGCGAGCGTGCGCGCGGCGACGTCGGCCCACACGAGCAACGCCGCGCCGCTCAACCCGGCGACCGGCAGCAGCCGGGCATGCTCCGCACCGACGAGCCGCCGGCACAGATGCGGCGTCACGAGCCCGACGAAGCCGATCGCGCCGCTCACCGCGACCATCGCGCCCGTCGCGAACGAAGCGATCACGAACACCTCACGACGCATCCGCGCGACGGGCACGCCGAGCGACACCGCCGCGACGTCGCCCGACATCAGCGCGTTTAGTTCGCGCCGGCGCGCGAAGAGCAGCAGCGCCGCGAGCGCCGCGCAGCATGCGGGCGCGGCGAGCAGATCCCAGCGCGCGAGCCCGACGCCGCCCAGCATCCAGAACAGCACGGACGACGCGGCGCGCGGATCGCCGAGATACAGCAGCAGGTTCGCGAGCGCGGTCATCATGAACGACACCGCGACGCCCGCGAGCAGCAACCGGTCCGCCTCGAGCCGGCCGCGCCGGTATGCGAGCGCGATCACGAGCGCGGTGGCGGCGAGCGCGCCCGCGAACGCCGCGAACGACAGCGTGAACGGCCCGAACGCGGCGCCGAGGCCGAGCGTCGCCGCCACCGCGCCAAGCATCGCGCCCGAGCTCACGCCAAGCAGGTGCGGGTCGGCGAGCCGGTTCGCGGTCGCCGCCTGCAGCGCGACGCCGACCATCGCGAGCGTCGCGCCGACGAGCGCCGCGAGCAGCGCGCGCGGCAATCTGATCTGCCAGACGATGCTGTCTTCGGCGAACGATGCGCCGCTCCGGGCGAGCGTGTCGGCAGCATGCGCGTGGGCGACATGCGCATTCGTGACGCGCAGGTCCGCGAGATGCGACAACACGATCGCGACGACCCGCGCCGGCGCGATCGTCGTCGCGCCGAGCGCGGTCGACGCGACGATCGAAATCGCGACGAGCACCGCAAGCGCGGGCAGCACGAGCCGCACGCGCCATCGACGGCCGCGCGATGCCGGCGGTGCGTCGGCGCGCGCCGCGCCGCTCATCGCGCGGCCTTCGCGAACGCGCGCGGATGCAGGCCGCGCGCGATCGTCTCGACGGCCGCCGCGTTCTCGACGCCGGGCGTCGCCGCATCGTACGGAATCACGATGAAGCGGCGCGCGCGAATCGCCTCGACTTGCGCGAGCGCGGGCTGGCTCAGCAGGAACTGTTTCTTCTGCTCGGCCGTCACCGCCGAATAGTCGACGATCACGATCGCCTGCGGATCGCGCGCGACGACGCTCTCCCAGCCCACCTGCGTCCAGCCGCGCGGCACGTCGTCCATCACGTTGCGCCCGCCCGCCGCCGCGATCAGCGCGGTGGGCATCGCGAGCGCGCCCGCCGTCATCGGCTTGTCGGTGCCGCTGTCGTAGACGAACACGCGCGGCGGCGTCTTGACGCGCGCCGAGCTCGCGAGCGTGCGGCGCACCGCGTCGACGCGCGCGCGCATCGCGCCCGCGACCTGCGCCGCGCGCGCGTCCACGCCGAAGATCCGGCCGAGATTCGTCAGATCGCGATAGACGTCGTCGAGCGACGCCGGCGGCCGCCGCATCACGAGCGAGCACGATTCGGTCAGCTCATACGTTCGAATCCCGAATCGTTCGAGCGACGCGGGCGTGACCGGCCCGCCCGGATGCATCCCGTAGTTCCAGCCGGCGAAGTAGAAATCGGCGCGCGCATCGACGAGCGCTTCGAGCGACGGATAATGCGTCGCGAGCTCGGGCACGCCCGCGAGCGCCGCACGCAGCCGCGCATTGCCGGTCTTCCAGCCGGCGATGCCGGTGTAGCCGGCCATCCGCGCCTTCAGGCCGAGCGCGATCATCATCTCGGTGAGGTTCACGTCGTTGCTCACCGCGCGCGCGGGCGCGCGCTCGAACGTGACGTCGCGCCCGCAACTGCGCACCGTCACCGGGTACGCATGCGCCCGCGCCGCCGTCGCGACGGTTGCGGCCGCCGCCAGCGCGGCGGCCGCGAACGGCAGCGTGAACGCGGCGCGCAAGGCCGGCGCGCCGCGCGCGGCGGCTTTTCGTTTCAACATCGTTCGGCATCCTCCGGATAGATCAGCGTGACGCGCGGTCGCCCCGATACCGGGTGCGCGTCGACGATCGCGTCGACGCCGAACACGTCGGCGATGAGCGCGCGCGTCAGCACGTCGGCGGGCGCGCCGCTCGCGACGATGCGCCCGCCCGCGAGCACGTGCAGCCGGTCGCAGTACGCGGCGGCGAGGTTCAGATCGTGGATCGTCGCGAGCGTCGTCACGCGCAGCGCGCGCACGCGCGCGAGCAGTTCGAGCTGATGGCGCACGTCGAGATGATTGGTCGGTTCATCGAGCAGCAGCAGCGCCGGCTGCTGGACGAGCGCGCGCGCGAGCAGCGCGCGCTGCTTCTCGCCGCCCGACAACGACGCGAAGCCCCGCTCGCGCAGCGCCCACAGATCGACGTCGCGCAGCGCGGCTTCGACGACGCGCGCATCGTCCGCGGTGTCCGCGTCGAACAGGCGCTTGTGCGGCGTGCGGCCCATGCGCGCGAGCTCCTCGACCGTCAGCCCGAAATCGTCCGGCGCCTCCTGCTGCAGCACCGCGATGCGCTGCGCGCTCCAGCGCGGCGGCGCGCGCCACACGTCCCGCCCATCGAGCGTCACGGTGCCGGCATGCGGCCGCGCGAAACGGAACGCGCAGCGCAGCGCGCTCGTCTTGCCGCTGCCGTTCGGGCCGATGAGGCCCGCGAGCTCACCCGCGCGCACCGTCAGCGACAGTTCGCGCAGCAACGCGCCCGCGCCGGCGGGCGACCAGCTCAGGCGTTCGATGTCGAGGGTCGCGGACATGGGCATGCGTGCGTCGTCGAGCGTCGGGATGCGCCGCCGCGCTAGAAGCGCAGCGTCGCGACGAGCTCGGCCGAACGCGACGGGCCGAGCAGCCATTGCGCGCCGCCGTTCGACGTCGACGCCGCGTACGTACGGTTCGCAAGGTTGCGCGCGTAGAGCGCGAGGCCGACGTCGCGCGTCGCCTGCCACGCGAGCGACGCGTCGAACACCGTGTACGACGGCACCGGCACGCGGTTCGCGTCGTCGCCGTAGCGACGGCCGACGTAACGCAAGCCCGCATTCGCGCGCCAGCCTGGCGCGAACGCCCAGCCGATCCACAGGTTCGCGGTCTGCCGCGCGATGTCGTGCGGCACGTTGCCCGCGCGCTGCACGACCGTGTCGCCGACGCGCTGGCCGAACGCGTCGTAACGCGCGCGCAGCAACGCCGCGTTTGCGTCGATCGTCACGCCGCCCGGCAGACGCACGCCGCCCGCGAGTTCGACGCCGCGCGACGACTGGCGGCCGATCTGCTGCGCGCGCGCCGGATTCAGCGGGTCGACGCTGACGAGGCCGCGCTTGACGATGTCGTAGACGGCGAGCGTCCAGTACGCGCGAGCGTCGTCGATCTCGTGCTTGACGCCCGCTTCCCATTGGCGCCCGGTCGCGAGCGTGTAGTTCGCCTGCGACGCCGGCAGCGTGACGAGCGAGCCCACGCCCTCCGCGCCCGTCGTGTATTGCGCGTACGCGGTCAGGCCCGGCGCGATCTCGTAGACGAGCCCGCTGCGCCAGCCGGTGTGCGCGAACGTCTTGTCGAACGCGCCGCCCGCGACCAGATCGTCGCGGTGAAACGACAGATGGTCGTAACGCAGCCCGCTCACCCACGCGAGCCGCGGCAGGACCTCGAGCCGGTTCTCGATGAACGCCGCCGCCTGATGCGTGCGCGTGCGAAAGCGCGGCAGCGTCGGATCGGGGCTCGCGAACGCGCCGGGATCGAAGCCGGCGGCGGCGACGGTCGATTCGCCGCGATACGGCGCGTTGTTCGCGCCGTCGAACGCGATCTGGTTGAACTCGGCGCCGACCACGAGGCGGTTCGCGCGGCCGAACACGCGCGAATCGATGCGTGCGGTGAAGCGCTCGCCGAACTGCCGCTCGCGATGGAAGATCTCGAGATAGTCGCTGCGCGCGACGGTGCGCGCCGCCGCGTCGAGCGCGTACGATTCCGCGTTGCGCCAATGGCGGCGCGTCGCGAGATAGTAGAGCTGGGCGTCGAGCGTCACGCCGTTGCCCGCGCGATAGGTCGCGGCAAGCCGCGTCCAGGTATCGTGGTAAGCGATCGTCGCGTCGCCGACGTTGTAGTTGCGCTCGCGCAGCGCGCGGTCGAGCACGCCGTTCGCCGCCGGCACGCCGAAATAGGTCGCCGGCTTCTGGCGGCCGTAGTCGTAATCGAGCGTAATCGACAAACGCGAATCGACATCGAGCTTCAGCGCGCCGCCGACGGCCGTCGCGTGCGCGTCGCCGCGCTCGACGAAGCCGCGCGTGCGCTCGTCGCTCAGATGGAAACGATAAGAAAGACGCGGGCCGAGCGCGCCCGTCGTGTCGAGCGCCACGCGCTTTTCGCCTTGCGTGCCGATGCTCGCCTGCAGCGTCGTCGATCGTTCGCGGCGCGGGCGCCGGGTCACGACATCGACGACGCCGCCGATCGCCCCTTCGCCGTGCAGCACCGACGCCGGCCCGCGCAGCACCTCGATGCGCTCGGCGGACCACGTCGAGAACGGGAACGTGACGGTGCCCGCGCCGGGGTAGAGACGCACGCCGTCGACGAGCGTCGTCACCGATTCCTGGCCGGCGAAGCCGCGCACGCTGAGCGCCGTGCCGCCGTTGCCGGGCGCCGCGGCCGTGCTGAAGCCCGTCGCGCGCGTGACGGCGTCGACGATCGTGCGATCGCCGCGCGCGGCCATCTGCCCGGACGTGATCGCCTCGACGCTCGCGGGCATGTCGAGGCTCGCGAGCTTCAGGCGCGAGCCGGCCGTGAGCGGCGTGGACAGCGGCGATGCGTGCGCCGCGTCGCTCGTCACGCGCACGGTCGGCAGTTCGCGATGCGGGTCGCGCGCGGATTCGGCCGGGTCCGCGTCGGCGGCGAGCGCGCCGGACGCCGTCACCGCGCACGCGAGCGCGGTGACGCAGCGCTCGACGGCCGTCGAGCGACGCGACGCGGCGGCGAGGCACGCGTGCGGGCCATGCGCGGCAGGCGCGCCGTGAGCGGCGCGGGCGGCCGCCGCCGCGAAGCTGCGCTCGAACGCGCGACGGCGCGACGGTGCATGCTGCGCCCGGCTCATCGACGGATTGCCTCGTCCACCGCCCCCGCCCGAGCGCACGCCGCACGCTCCACTGTCGTCGGCGCCACGCGGCCCCGAACGTTTCCCGCCCGCTTCGCTCTGTTCACTGCTCGTCGACTCCCGCAACCTCGATGGCATCGCGCGCGCGGCCGAACGCCGATCATCGGCATGCGAGGACCCGGGTCCCGCTTGCATCGGCGTCGCGCACGCACGGCTGGACGCAGGCGCCACGCGCACGTCACGATCGAATCGCGACGGCTTACGGTTCGCCTACACAGCGGGGACGATGATATAACATATCATCCGACTTTTGCAGCGAGGATCGGCAGGATCGAGGCGGCCCGCGCGTTCAGCGCTGGTCGATCGGCGCTTGCCGGACCGGCACGCGCCGCCCGGATTGAAATGCGAACGGCATGCGGCGAGAGAACCGCGCGCGCATTGGCGCGGATGATTCACGCCGCGCAGAACGTCTCCTGCAGATGCGTCCAGCGCACCGCGCCCGTCTGCGGGTCGCGCTCGAACACGGCGGTCGAGCGGCGCGTCGGCAACGCGCCCGTCGTGTCGGTTTGGAACTCGCAGTAGCTGATGACGCCGTGCGCCGCGTCCGCGACGAGCGCATGCATCTCCGAAAACGCGATCTTCAGGCCGGGCTTGCAGCCGGCGAGCCGCGCGAACAGCGCGCGCGTGGCGGCGCGATCGTAGGCGGCGCCGTCCGTGCCGATCATCGTGAAATGCGGCGCGAAGCGCGCCATCAGCGCATCGAGCGCCGCGGGCCCGGACACGTCACCCGAGAGCCAATTGCCGATCGCGTCGCAGCCGGCAGCGATTTCGTCGAAATACGGTTGATGCGCTTGCATGGATCTCCCTCGTTGACGCGCCGGACAGCGCGCGAAATCGCGAGTTTACGCGAAGCGCGCGTCCGACGCCGCATGCGACCGGCCATCTGCCGGCAACCGGCGAAGACGTTTCACGCCGCGTATCGCCCGTCGCGCGGCGCGCGGCGATCGTCGCGCGGCGCGCGCCGCCGCGCCCGGCCAAGCCGCGGATCAGCGCGCCGGCACCGGGTCGAGCCCCGTCTTGCGCACGTCGTCGGCAGAAGCCGGAGACGCCAGATAGTCGAGCAGCGCGCGCGCCTCGCGCGGACGCTTCGCGCCGACCGGAATCCCGCCCGCGAAGCGCGTGACCGATTGCAGCGGCTCCGGGAGCTTGCCGACGAACGTCACGCCCGGCACCGGCAGCAGCTCGCTCACCTGCTGGAAGCCGAGCGCATAGGTGCCGTCGGCGACCTTCGACGCAACCGGCACGCGCGGCACCATCGTTGCCTTCGGCTTAACCTCCGCCTCGACGCCGAGCCGCTTGAACAGCTCGTTCTGTACATAGACGCCGCTCGCGCTGTCCGAGTACGCGACCGACTTCGCTTGCAGCAACGCGGCCTTCAGCGCGGCGGGCGTGCCGATGTCGGGGGCGGGCTCGCCCGCGCGCACGACCGCGCCGATCCGCGAATCCGCGAGCTCGACGCGCGAGCCCGGCTCGACCTTGCCCTCGCGGATCAGCTTGTCGAGCGCATAGCCGACCATGATCACGACGTCGGCCGGCTCGCCGCGCGCGAGCCGGTTCGGAATCGCCTCGGGCGTCGCGCCCATCGACGGGCCGTACGCGATGTCGAGCCTGTTGCCCGTCGCCGCTTCGAACTTCGGCGCGAGCAATTGGTACGCGGCCGTGAAGCCGCCGGAATTCATCACGTGCAGTTCGGCCGCATGCGCTTGCGCGAGCGCGGCGGCTGCGGCCAGCAGCGCGGCGCCGATGCGCTTCGTCAGGGTATGTCTCATCGTTGTCGTCGTTTTCGATCGAGGTTGGGGAGAAAGCGACGATCATCTTCGCGGAAACCAGTTCCGCTGAAAAGTGCAGGTTTGTACGGAACGGTTCACTTTGGAGAACGCTTGCCGCCTTGCCATTCGCCGCTCGCCGCTCGCCGCCTGGCGCGCCATTCGCGCGGCGGACGCGAAATGCACGGACGCGATGCGGCGCGACGCAATGCAATGCGAGACGGCGCGTCACGATGCGGCGCAAACGACGCGATGCGGCAACCGTCTCACCGCGCGTCTCCTAAGCCTTGCGGCTGTCGCGCTTTCCCTGCTGACCGTGCTTGCCGCATGCGCCGACGCGCGCCGCCCACGCCCTCCGCCGCGCCCCCGCCCCGCATCACGCGCCCGCCCGCGCGGCGCGCACCGCCTGCACCGCGCGCAGGATCGACTCGCCCGTCGCGGGCGCGGCGAGCGGCGGATTGATCGCGTAATCGCCCACCGCCGCAACCGCGTCGCGGATCGCGAAGAACACCGAGAACGGCAGCAACAGCGGCGGCTCGCCGACGGCCTTCGACCGGTGAATGCTGTCCTCCGCGTTGCGGTTGTCGAACAGCTTCACGCGGAAATCCGGCGGACAATCGTTGACGGTCGGAATCTTGTAGGTCGACGGTGCGTGCGTCATCAGCTTGCCGCCATCGTTCCACCACAATTCCTCGGTCGTGAGCCACCCCATCCCCTGGATGAACGCGCCCTCGACCTGCCCGATGTCGAGCGCCGGATTCAGCGACGCGCCGACGTCATGCAGCGCATCCGCGCGCAACACGCGCATCTCGCCCGTCAGCGTATCGACGACGACTTCCGACACCGCCGCGCCGTACGCGTAGTAGAAGAACGGCCGCCCGCGCAGCGTCGCCTGATCCCAGTGCAGCTTCGGCGTCGCATAGAAGCCGTCCGACCACAGCTGCACGCGCGCGCGATACGCCTGCGCGGCGAGCGCCTCGAACGGCACGGCCGTCTCGCCGACGCGCACCTCGTCGCGCGCGAAGCGCACGTCCGCCGCTCGCGCGTTGCCGCCGCCGAAATGCTCGGCCGCGAACGCGGCAAGCCGCTCGCGCAACTGGCGCGCGGCGTCCTGCGCGGCCTTGCCGTTCAGGTCCGAGCCCGTCGACGCCGCCGTCGCCGACGTGTTCGCGACCTTGCTCGTGTCGGTCGCCGTCACGCGAATCCGCGCGAAGTCCACGCCGAGTTCGTGCGCGACGACCTGCGCGACCTTCGTGTTGAGCCCCTGGCCCATCTCGGTGCCGCCGTGGTTCACGAGGATCGAGCCGTCGGTGTAGATGTGGACGAGCGCGCCCGCCTGGTTGAAATGCGTGACGTTGAACGCGATGCCGAACTTCACCGGCGTGAGCGCGATGCCCTTCTTCAGCACCGGGCTCGCCGCGTTGAACGCGCGCGTCGCCGCGCGGCGCGCGCGATACGCGCTCGTCGCCTCGAGCTCGGCGATCAGCTCGGGCAGCACGTTGTCCTCGATCGTCTGCCCGTAGGGCGTCACGTTGCGCTCGGTCTTGCCGTACAGGTTCGCGCGGCGCACGTCGAGCGGATCGCGGCCGAGCGCGCGCGCGACGCTGTCGATGATGTACTCGATCGCGAACGCGCCCTGCGGGCCGCCGAAGCCGCGAAACGCGGTGTTCGACTGCGTGTTCGTCTTCCCGCATCGGCCGACGATCGACACGTCGGGCAGCCAGTACGCGTTGTCGAAGTGGCACACGGCGCGCGTCATCACGGGCCCCGACAGATCGGCGGAAAAGCCGCAGCGCGACGTCATGTCGACCGAGACGCCCTCGATCACGCCCGCGTCGTCGTAGCCGACGTCGTAGCGATAATGGAAATCGTGCCGCTTGCCGGTGATCATCATGTCGTCGTCGCGATCGGGGCGCAGCTTCACCGGGCACTGCAGCTTCCAGGCGGCGAGCGCGGCGCAGCACGCGAACAGGCCCGATTGCGATTCCTTGCCGCCGAAGCCGCCGCCCATGCGCCGGCATTCGACGAGCACGTCGTGCGACGCGAGCCCCAGCACGTGCGCGACGAGGTGCTGCATCTCGCTCGGATGCTGCGTCGAGCTGTACACGTGCATCGCGCCGTCTTCTTTCGGCACCGCGTAGGCGATCTGCCCTTCGAGATAGAACTGCTCCTGCCCGCCGAGCGTCAGCTCGCCCGCGTCGCGATGCACGGCGCGCGCGATCCGTTCGGCCGCGTCGCCGCGCGCGAGCGTCATCGGCGGCAGCACGTACGAATCGGCCGCGCGCGCCGCCTGCGCGGTCAGGATCGCCGGCAACGCTTCGTATTCGATCTGCGCGAGGCGCGCGGCGCGGCGCGCGGCGTCGTGCGACGCCGCGACGACGACGAACATCGGCTGCCCGACGTACTGAACGACGCCGTCGGCGAGCACCGGATCGTCATGGACGATCGGCCCGCAATCGTTCGCGCCCGGAATGTCGGCCGCGGTCAGCACCGCGACGACGCCCGCCGCCGCGCGCACCGCGTCGAGCCGCATCGACGCGATCCTCGCGTGCGGCTTCGCGGACAGGCCGAGCGCCGCGTGCAGCGTGCCGGCGACGAGCGGGATGTCGTCGGTGTAGGTCGCGCGTCCGCTCACGTGCAGATGCGCGGATTCATGCGGACGCGACACGTGGACTTGCTTGAACGCGTCGCGCTCGGCGTTCGCTGCGACGCTCAGGAAAGGTTCGGCTTGCTGATTCATGATGCGATGGCTCCGCTGGGCGTCGATCGGTCAGGAAGCGGCCGGCTCGGCGGCGACTTCGCGCACGTTCACGGCCGACGCGGGCAGCGGATCGAGCGGGCGGGTCTCCAGCCAGAAGCGGTACAGCAGGTTCTTCGCGGTCTCGAGCCGATACGCGCGCGTCGCGCGCATGTCGGTGAGCGGCGCGTAGTCGTCGCCGAGCGCGCGCATCGCGGCGAGCGCGGCGGCCTCGTCCCAAACGGCGTCGGCGAGCGCGGCTTCCGCGCGCAATGCACGCTTCGGCGTCGCGGCCATCCCGCCGAACGCGATGCGCGGCGCGCGGATCGCGTCGCCGTCGGCAACGAACGCGAACGCCGCGCAAACGGCCGAGATGTCGGAGTCGAAGCGCTTCGACAGCTTGTACGTGCGAAACCGCAGGTTCGCGCGCGCGCCGGTGCGCGTGGGCACCTTCAGCGCGACGACAAGCTCGTGCTCGGCCATGTCCTTCTTCTGATAGCCGACGTACAGATCCTCGAGCGGCAGCTCGCGCGTCGCGTCGCCGCCGCGCAGCACGACCCGCGCGCCGAGCGCGATCAGGCCCGGCATCGAATCGCCGATCGGCGAGCCGTTCGCGACGTTGCCGCCGATCGTCCCCGCGTTGCGGATCGGCAGCGACGCGAAGCGCTTCCACATCTCGGCGAGCTCCGGATAGTGCGCGGCGAGCGCCGCATACGCGGCCTCGAGCGTCGCACCCGCGCCGATCTCGATCCAGTCGTCGCGCTCGACGATGCGGCGCAGCTCGGGCACCTGGCCGACATACAGCACGTCGCCCAGATCGCGCAGTTGCTTCGTCACCCACAGGCCGACATCGGTGCTGCCCGCGAGCACGCGCGCGGCGGGCTTCTCGGCCTTCAGCCGCGCGAGCGCGTCGAGCGTGCGCGGCGCGTCGAACGCCTGGCCCGCGTGCGCGTAGTGGAACGTGTCGTCGCGGCGCAGCGCCTGCAGCGTGCGTGCGAGCGCGGCGACGTCGACGGGAACCTTCGGCGGCGGCGCGTCGAACATTCGCACGGCCGCGTCGACGATCGGCCGATAGCCGGTGCAGCGGCACAGGTTGCCGGTGAGCGCGTCGGCGATCTGCGCGCGCGACGGCGTCGTGCGATCGGCGCGCTGCGCGTCGTGCCCGTGCTGCTCGTAGAGCGCCCACATCGACATCGCGAAGCCCGGCGTGCAGAAGCCGCACTGCGAGCCGTGACATTCGACGAGCGCGTCCTGCACCGGATGCAGCGCGCCGTCCGGCTGGCGCAGGTCCTCGACGGTGAAGAGCGCGCGGCCGTCGAGCGTCGGCAGGAACTGGATGCACGCGTTGACCGCCTTGAACGCGACGCCGCCCGCCTCGTTCAGCTCGCCGACGACGACCGTGCACGCGCCGCAGTCGCCCTCCGCGCAGCCTTCCTTCGTGCCGGTGCAATGCGCGTCCTCGCGCAGGTACTGGAGCACCGTGCGGGTCACGTCCGCGCCGCTGACTTCGCGGATCGCCCGGCGATGATAGAAACGGATCGGCTCACTCATGTTGCGTCGTTCTCGTTGCATCGTTCTCGAAAATGGGGACACGTCACGACGGCGGCGGCGCGCGACGCCGGGGAACGGCATGCGAACGGCCGCCGCAGCCGTCGTCGTCATGTTTCGCACGCTATCACCGTCAAATTCCGGAACCCATAGCCGAGCGCGCATGCGGCTCATATCGCTGCGGCGATATGCCGCTTTGCAGGACACTGAACTAAGCGGTACCTGCAAGAAAACCGGTTCCATGCAAAAATTCGGCTTTCGCATCAAGTGGATGCGCGTTTTCGTTCCCGCCCCCAATGTCAGCCGATTCCGCCTCTTCCCCACGCAACGCATTCGCCACGACGCTGCAGATCGTCTCCGTCGTTTCGTTCACGTTCGTCTGCTATCTGACGATCGGCCTGCCGCTCGCGGTGCTGCCGGGCTTCGTTCATGACGAACTCGGCTTTTCGGCGATCGTCGCGGGCGCGGCGATCAGCGTGCAGTATTTCGCGACGCTCGCGTCGCGGCCGCTCGCCGGCCGCTGCGCGGACACGCTCGGCCCGAAGCGCACCGTGCTGCGCGGGCTCGCCGCGTGCGGCGCGAGCGGCGCGCTGCTGTTGTCCGCGTTCGCGTTCGCGCGCTGGCCCGCCGCGAGCATCGTGCTGCTCGTCGCGAGCCGGCTCGTGCTCGGCGTCGGCGAGAGCCTCGTCGGCACGGGCGCGATCCTGTGGGGCATCGGCCGCGTCGGCGCCGCGCACAACGCGCGCGTCATCTCGTGGAACGGCATCGCGACATACGGCGCGCTCGCGATCGGCGCGCCCGTCGGCGTCGCGATCGCTCATGCGCTGATTCCCGCCGTGCTCGGCGTGCTCGTGATCGCGCTCGCGGCGCTCGGCTACTACCTCGCGCGGCTGATCGCGCCCGTGCCGCTCGTGCACGGCGAGCGGATGTCGTACGCAAGCGTGTTCACCCGCGTGCTGCCGCACGGCCTTGGCCTCGCGCTCGGTTCGGCCGGCTTCGGCTCGATCGCGACGTTCATCACGCTCTATTACGCGTCGCGGCACTGGCCGAACGCCGCGCTGTCGCTGACCGTGTTCGGCACGCTGTTCATCGGCGCGCGCCTGCTGTTCGCGAATACGATCAAGACGCACGGCGGGTTCCGCGTCGCGATCGTGTCGTTCGCGTTCGAATGCGCGGGCCTCCTGATGCTGTGGCTCGCGCCCGTGCCGCACGTCGCGCTCGTCGGCGCGGCGTTGACGGGCTTCGGCTTCGCGCTGATCTTTCCCGCGCTCGGCGTCGAGGCGGTCGCGCTCGTGCCGCCCGCGAGCCGCGGCGCAGCGCTGTCCGCGTATTCGGTGTTCCTCGATCTGTCGCTCGGGATCACGGGGCCGCTCGCCGGTTACGTCGCGGGCGCGTTCGGCTATGCGCAGGTGTTCCTGTGCGCGGCCGTCGCGGCGGCGGCGGGCGTCGCGCTGTCGGCGGCGCTGTATCAGCGGCAGGCGCGCCTGTCGGGCAGCGGCGCGGCCGCTTGAGGTCGCTTGAGGCCGCTTAAGGTCGCCCGAACGGCCGGCCGGCGGCGCCGCGTCCGGCGGCGGCCGCGCACCATCCGCTCAGGCGGTGCGCACGAAGAACCGGCGCGTCAGATCGAACGCAACCAGATTGCCGGCGACGACGAGCATCAGCCCGGCGACCGCGACGGGCGACCACCGGTACCCCTCGAACACGGTCGACACGGCAAGCGCGACGATCGGGAACAGCACCGTGCAATAAGCGGCGCGCTCGGGCCCGATCCGGCCGACGAGCGTCAGGTACGCCGTAAACCCGATCACCGAGCCGGGCACCGCGAGATAGACGAGCGCGGCGAGATAGCGCGGACTCGTGTCCGGCGCGAGCGGCAGGCCGGCCGCGATGCTGCCGGCGGTCAGGATCGTCGCGCCGATCAGCATCGCCCAGCCGTTGGTCGCGAGCGGATGCAGCCCCATTGCCTGCATCCGGCTCGACAGCAGATTGCCCGCCGAGAAGCACATCGTGCCCGCCAACGCGATCGCCAGGCCGATCCAGGTCGCGCGATCGTCGACGTGCCCCGCCATCTGCTGCCAGAACAGGCATCCGATACCGGCCAGCCCGAGCAAGGCGCCCGCGATCGCGGACTGCCGCAGCGGCCGCCCCATGAACAGCCGCCCGTTGATCGAGTTCAGGAGCGGCGCGGTCGAGAACACCACCGCGACGAGGCCGCTCGGCACGACCTGCTCCGAGTAGTAGAAGCACAGGAAATTGAGGCAGAAGAGCGCGAAGCCCTGCGCGACGAGAAAACGCCATGCATCGCGCGGCGGCAGGATCGGCCTGCGCATCGCGCGCAGCAGCACGAACATCGCCGCGGCCGCGAGCCAGAAGCGCCATGCAATCGACACGGGCGGCGGCACGCTGCCCAACTGCCATTTGATCGCGATCCAGGTGGTGCCCCAGATCAGCACGGTGACGACGTAAAGCGACAGATTCATGGCGAAAGCGAAGCGAAGACGAAACGGGACTTCGACTATGCCGCCCCGCTTCCGGCGCGGATTGTCTGGAATTGCGCTCTTTTGCGCACGGCCGGGCCGCGCACGCGCGTGCGCGCTTATACTCGCTCCACCATGCACGCGCCCTCCTCGCCTTCGCTCGATGCCCGCCTGTCCGTGCCCGTCGCCGATTTCGTCGGCGGCGAAGTGCCGTTCGGCCTGCAGTCCGTCTGTCGGACGCTCGCCGAGGCGAACGCGAGGCTCGAGCGCTTCGCGTGGCTCGGCGATCACCTCGCGATCGCCGAATGGACGCGCGTCACCGAGGAAAGCGAAACGGTGTATGCGCAGCCGGGACATCACACGCTATCGTGCTACCTGGACGGCGGCTACCGCACCGAGCGGCAGAAAATCGCGCGCTACGGCGCGCCGAGCCTGCTGTGCGCGCTGCCGGGCGACCACGAATCGCGCTGGTGGGTGCGCGGCGAGATGCACTTCGTCCACCTGTACTTCCTGCCCGAGCACTTCGCGCGGCGCGCCGTGCGCGAGCTCGACCGCGAGCCGCGCGAACTGAAGCTCGCCGATCGCACGTATTTCGAGGATGCGCGCGTCGCCGCGCTATGCCGCTCGCTCGCGCTCGAGCACTGGGACGACGCCGACGGCCGGCTGCGCGTGAACGAAACCGCGCACGAGGTGCTGAGCCTCCTGCTGCGCGGGCAAAGCATGACCCACGCCGACGCGCCGTTCAAGGGCGGGCTCGCGCCCGCCGTGCGCCGCCGCGTGCGCGACTACATCGACACGTACCTGACGCAGCCGATGACGCTCGGCGAGTTGGCCGAGATCGCGTCGCTATCCGAATACCATTTCTCGCGGATGTTCCGCGTGTCGTTCGGCCGCGCGCCGCATGCGTGGATCGCCGAGCAGCGCCTTGCCCGCGCGCGCACGCTGCTGCGCACGACGTCGCTGCCGCTCGCGCAGGTGGCCGCGCAGTGCGGCTACGCGAACGCCGTGCATCTCGGGCACCGCTTTCGCGACGCGCACGGCGCGACGCCGGGCATGTACCGCCGCGCGATGCAGGCCGCCCAGGCTCGATAGACGGCCGCGGGCATCGCGCCGAGGCTACGCGGCGCGCCCCGACAACGCCTGCTCGAGCGCCGCGACGCCGGCCGGCAGGTCGACGCCCACCTTCAGATCGACCATCGTGCGGCCGAACGCGTGCAGCGTGCGGAACAGATTGTGCTCGCGGCACTGCTCGCCCATCTGGCCGATCCGCACGATCGGCAGGCCGAACGAGCCCGAGATCTCGACCTGGTACTGCTTCGAGATATGCCCGCAGATGAGCCCCGGCGTGAGCCCTTGCGGCGCCGCGATGCCGACGACCGAGTTCAGCCGGCACGATTCGGGCGCGTACAGCTCGAGCCCCATCCCGGTGATTCCCGCCTGCAGCGCGAGCGAGCAGCGCAGGTGCCGCGCGAAGCGGTTCTCGAGCGTCTCCGCGCAGACGAGCCGCAGCGCCTCGTGCAGCGCGAGCACGCCGGACACGGGCGCCGTGTAGTGGTAGCCGGCGTTGTGCCAGAAGTTCTCGGCGAGCGCCATGTCGAGGCACCAGTGCGTGTTCGGCTCCGGGCGGCTCTTCATCCGCTCCCACGCCGCGTCGGAAAACGCGATCAGCGACACGCCCGGAATCGACGACAGCCCCTTCTGCCCGCCCGTGATCACCGCGTCGATGCCCCACGCGTCCATGTCGAGCGGCATCGTCGACAGCGTGCAGACCGCGTCGACGACGACGAGCGCGCCCGCCGCCTTCGCGATCGTCGCGATCTCCTTCAGATGGCGGTTCCACACGGTGTTCGACGTCTCGCCATGGACGATCGTGACGATCTCGGGGCGCTCGCGCGCGATCGCATCGGCGATCTCGTCGAGGCTCGCGACCGAGCGGTCCGGCACGTCGATCGTCGCGACGCTCGCGCCGACGCGCATCGCCATCTCGGCCATCCGCGCGCTGAAGAATCCGTTCTTGATCGACAGCACCTTCGTGCCGGACCACGCGAGATTCGAAACGGCCATTTCCATCGCGGCGGAGCCCGGCCCGGCGACGCCCAGCACCCACTTCGTGCGGGTCTGGAACACGTAGCGGGCCATTTCCTTTACCTGCTCGATGATCTTCGCCATCGTCGCGCCCAGGTGGTTGATCACGATCGTGTTCGCCTTCGCGACCGCGGCGGGAATCGGCACGGGGCCGGCGCCCATCATGAGGAGCGGTTCTTCGGGCAGGATCGCGTCGAGCGGGACGACGACGGGGCGGGGAATCGGCGAGTGATCGGTCGTGGACATGGGCGGGCGCGGAACAACGGGTTGGAAAAAGCGGTGATCGATCGATCATTCCGCGAACCGTTGCAATGCGCAAGTGTTTTGATCGATGCGTGCTTCGGATGCTTGCGCGCCGTCGGATCGGCCCCGCCCGCGCGTACGGCCCGCCCGGCCGGACGCGGCGCCGGCGGCGACGGACGACGGACGACCGAAGGCGCGGCGGGCGCCCGCCCGGCCAGGCCGCCCTGCGACATCTCAGAGGTTGACACGCGCCGCGCCCGCTCCGCCCCCATCCGGGCGCCGCACGCTTTCGCGCGACGCGCATCGGAAAATTCCGGCCTGCCCGGCCCGAATAGGCCAAAATGGCATCAAATCGACTCCCCATTAAATCGAAAAATCATTTTTTGCAAGCCGGTCCGTCAAACTTTCCGTAAAAGCTTGCATTAACCATTCGATGCGGTGCAGCAAATCCATTTGTTCCGCACCGGAAAAGAACCGCGCGCCTCATTGCAATTCGCACACAAAAATACCCAAAAAAAATACGCGAGCGGCATCCCGCGCGCGGCGCACCGCACTCCGAACCAGCGGAGTCCCGAAATGGAAACGGTCCCGCGCCGGCGCGCCGCCAGGCCGCCTTGCCGGGATTAAAACCGGCGCAATCGGCGAATATCACGCACGCGAATCGCGGAATCGGTTCACGCCCCATAAATAGGGATCGCCGGGGCCGGCGGCCGATTTATTACATTCGGGATGAAATAATTATTTAGTTGACTGATGCTGTCAGCTTATTGAACAATTTGCCCAGCCTTCGATGATTCGTTATTTAAGACAAGCCCTGTGCTGATCCGACAGCCGCGGCTCGCCATGATCGAAGGCGAAAAACACAACATAATCATTTAATGGGCCAACGAAAGCTATGAACCAAATCCAGACCATGCGTGTCTTCGTATGTGTTGCCGAACTGCAGAGCTTCCGCCGGGCGGCGCGGAAACTCGGCGTATCGAATGCGCTCGTCACGCGTTCGATCGCGATGCTCGAAACACATCTGAACACGCGTCTCATCCATCGCACGACACGCAATCTGTCGCTGACGGAAGCGGGCATCCGCTACCTCGACGGCTGCCGGGCGCTCCTCGAGGAATTCGATCAGCTCGAGGCGTCCGTCGAGCGAGCGGTGCACGAGCCCGTCGGCACGTTGCGCGTCGCCGTGTCCGGGCTGCTGTCGCCCGGCCGGATCACCCCGCTCGTCGACAGCTACCGGCGCCAGTACCCGAAGGTGCGCGTGCAGTTGACGCTGACCGAGGGGCAGCTCGACGTGATCGAAGCCGGCTACGACGCGGGCCTCGTCACGGGCGGCCGCCTCGACGGCAACCCGGCGCTCATCGGTCATCCGCTGATGCCGAACACGCTCGCGCTCTGCGCGGCGCCCTCGTACATCGAGCGGCACGGCGCGCCGCACCGCCCCGACGATCTCATCCGCCACGCGTGCATCGCGCTGCCGGCCGGCCAGCATGCATCGACCTGGCGCTTCGTCGATCCGGACCACTTCACGCACGTCGTGTCGCTGCAGCCGGTCTATACGGTCAACAGCGCGTCGATGGTGCGCGCGGCGACGCTCGCCGGCACCGGCATCTCCGTGCTGCCGGAAAGCTACATCGCCGATGCGCTCGAAAGCGGCGAGCTCGTTCGGATTCTCGGCGATTACCGGATCGACGATCCCGACACGCAGTTGTCCATCGTCTATCCGAACCGCCAGTTCCTGCCGGCGCGCACGCGCAGCTTCGTCGAGCACGCGCTGTACCACCTCGGCGGGCAGAAGACCGAGACGAACGGCCACTACTTCATGCGCGAAGCCGGCACGGCGAAGCGCCCGGACGTCGTCGCCGGGCTCCAGTGACGCCCGGCTGAAGTAAACTGACGCGCACCTTTACCGGAGGCCAAGCGTGCGCGTGATTCTTTTCAGCAGCCGGCAGTACGACCACGATTCGTTCGATGCCGCCAACCAGTCGTTCGGCTACCGGCTGCATTTCCAGCCTTCCCATCTCGACGCGGAAACGGCCATCCTCGCCCGCGGCTACGAGGTCGTCTGTCCGTTCGTCAACGATACGCTCGACGCCGCCGTGCTCGAAACGCTCGCCGCGGGCGGCACGCGCGTGATCGCGCTGCGCTCGGCGGGCTTCAACCATGTCGATCTGGCGGCGGCCGCCCGGCTCGGGCTCACCGTCGTGCGCGTGCCCGCCTACTCGCCGCATGCGGTCGCCGAGCACGCGGTCGCGCTGATCCTCGCGCTCAACCGCCGCCTGCCGCGCGCCGTCGCGCGCACCCGCGAAGGCGACTTCTCGTTGAACGGGCTGCTCGGCTTCGATCTGTTCGGCAAGACGATCGGCGTGATCGGCACGGGGCTCATCGGCAGCGTGTTCGCGCGAATCATGACGGGCTTCGGGATGCGCGTGCTCGCGCATTCGCTGCCGCCGCACGACGACGCGCTGATCGCGCTCGGCGTGCGCTACGTGCCGCTCGACGCGCTGCTCGCCGAATCGGACATCGTGAGCCTGCACTGCCCGCTGATGCCCGCGACCCACCACATGATCGACGCCGACGCGCTCGCGCGGATGAAGCCGGGCGCGATGCTGATCAACACGAGTCGCGGCGGCCTCGTCGACACGCAGGCGCTGATCGACGCGCTGAAGACGGGCCAGCTCGGCCATCTCGGGCTCGACGTCTACGAAGAGGAAAGCGGGCTCTTCTTCGAGGACCATTCCGACCGTCCGCTGCAGGACGACGTGCTCGCGCGGCTGCTCACGTTCCCGAACGTGATCGTCACGTCGCACCAGGCGTTCTTCACGCGCGAAGCGCTCGCGGAGATCGCGCACGCAACGCTGTCGAACATCCGCGCGTGGCAGGACGGCGCGCCGCAGAACGTCGTCGACGCCGGGCGGCAGGGCTAACGGCAGGCGGAAACGAACGGGCGCGGCGCGCGGCCGTGCGCAGGCGCGCCGGTTCGGTGAGCCGGGTGAGGCCGGCGGCCGCGCATTGTGTGCCGTGTGCCGCGTGTGTTGCAGCGCCCGCTGCGCGATCGCCGGGAATTCGGGCGAGCTTCTGACATCCCGGCGAAATTCGGCGGCATTGCGCATTCGCCCCGTAGTGCGTGGCGCGTGGCTCGACGACCGCGCATCGATTTCCTCCGAACCTCCGGGACGGCCGGCGCGCCCGCGCAATGTCGCGGTCCGTCGTCCGGCCTTTGGCCGGCATTCGGCCGACTCTCGCCAGACTTTTTCCCGGCAGCCCCCCGAATCGCCCAGTTGGTCTCTCCGGCCCAGCCGCCCCGTCTCGCCCGCCTTCCCCGAAGCCCGGCCGCTCCGACCAAACGCTTCAGACCGAACCCCGCCGAACCGGCCCTCGTCGGCCGCCCCCTTATTGGCGCGCCGCGAGAGTCTGCTATCGTTGCGGCGATTCGCCTCCACCCGCTTCGCCAGTTCACCATGCGTTTCGACGAACCCGCGATCGCCGCCGTCTACCGGGCGATCTTCGAGCGGCGCGACATGCGCCATTTCACGTCCGCCCCGGTCGATCCCGACGTGCTCGCGCGCCTGCTGCGCGCCGCGCATCACGCGCCGAGCGTCGGCTTCATGCAGCCGTGGCGCTTCATCCGCGTGACCGACCCCGCGCTTCGCAAGCGCATCCACGCGCTCGTCGACGCCGAGCGCCGCGCGACCGCCGACGCGCTCGGCGAGCGGCACGACGAGTTCATGCGGCTGAAGGTCGAGGGCGTGCGCGAATGCGGCGAGCTGCTCGTCGTCGCGCTCGCCGACGGGCGCGAGCGGCACGTGTTCGGCCGCCGCACGCTGCCGGAAATGGATCTCGCGTCGGCCGCCTGCGCGATCCAGAACATGTGGCTCGCCGCGCGCGCCGAAGGGCTTGGGATGGGCTGGGTGTCGCTCTTCGACGTCGACGCGCTGCGCCAACTGCTCGCGATGCCCGACGGCGCGAAGCCGATCGCCGTGCTGTGCCTCGGCCACGTCGACGCGTTCTACGCGAAGCCGATGCTCGAGCAAGAGCGCTGGGCCACACGGATGCCGCTCGAAGCGTGCCTGTACGAGAACGCCTGGGATGCCGCGCCGACGTCTGCGCGCAACACCTGATCGGGCCCCAAACGCCGGGGTTTTCCCTGAGATAGAATCGCGGCTGTTCCGCTCGCTTCCATCGGCGCGCCGCATCCCGCGACGCCGGACGCGGCGTTCCTCCCGCGAGTCCTCCATGCCGCTGCCCCTCTTCGCCCTTGCCGTCGCCGCGTTTGGTATCGGTACCACCGAGTTCGTCATCATGGGCCTGCTGCCGAACGTCGCGCGCGACCTCGGCGTATCGATTCCGGCGGCGGGCATGCTCGTGTCCGGCTATGCGCTCGGCGTGACGATCGGCGCGCCGATCCTCGCCGTCGTCACCGCGAGAATGCCGCGCAAGGCGGCGCTTCTCGCGCTGATCGGCGTGTTCATCGTCGGCAATCTCTTTTGCGCGATCGCGCCCGGCTACGCGACGCTGATGATCGCGCGCGTCGTCACCGCGTTCTGTCACGGCGCGTTCTTCGGGATCGGCTCGGTCGTCGCGAGCAGCCTCGTCGCGCCGAACAAGCGCGCGCAGGCGATCGCGCTGATGTTCACCGGCCTGACGCTCGCGAACGTGCTCGGCGTGCCGCTCGGCACCGCGCTCGGCCAGGCGTTCGGCTGGCGCGCGACGTTCTGGGCCGTCACCGCCATCGGCGCGCTCGCGGCGGCGGCGCTCGCCTTTTGCGTGCCCAAGCGCCTCGAGATGCCCGCGGCCGGCATCGCGCGCGAGTTCGGCGTATTGCGCAATCCGCAGGTGCTGATGGTGCTCGGCATCAGCGTGCTCGCGTCGGCGAGCCTTTTCACCGTGTTCACGTACATCACGCCGATCCTCGAGGACGTGACGGGCTTCACGCCGCGCCAGGTCACGCTCGTGCTGCTGCTGTTCGGCCTCGGCCTGACGGTCGGCGGCACCGTCGGCGGCAGGCTCGCCGACTGGCGGCGCATGCCGTCGCTCGTCGCGACGCTCGCGTCGATCGGCATCGTGCTCGCCGCGTTCGCGGGCACGATGCGTGCGCCGCTGCCCGCGCTCGTGACGATCTTCGCATGGGGCGTGCTCGCGTTCGCGATCGTGCCGCCGCTACAGATCCTGATCGTCGATCGTGCGAGCCACGCGCCGAATCTCGCGTCGACGCTCAACCAGGGCGCGTTCAACCTCGGCAACGCGCTCGGCGCGTGGCTCGGCGGCACCGCGATCCACGCGGGCGTGCCGCTCGCGAAACTGCCGTGGGCGGGCGCCGCGCTCGCGATGGCGGCCCTCGCGCTCACGCTGTGGTCCGCGTCGCTCGAGCGGCGAACGGTTCCAGCGCCAGCCGAATGCGCGTGACGCGCAGAGAGCGCGTGGCGCGCGTCACGCATGGGATGCATGACATGCGCGACGCACACGCCACTCGCGGCGCGGCGTCGCCTACGCCACGCACGCGTGCACCGGCATCCGGCGAACGGCGGGCGAGCGATCACGTGGAGATTGCGCGGCGGAGCGCGCATCGCTTGCCGGCTTGAATGGCCCGGAATCGCGCGAAATGAGGCTGAATGGCGCGACGCCAAGCCGTCCGCCGGTGTAGCATCACGGCCGTTATGAAGACCATCCTCACCCGCGATTTTCTCGCACTCATTCTCAGCGTTGCCGTCGTCGGCCTGGGCACGGGCGCGACGCTCCCCCTCACCGCGCTCGCGCTCACCGAAGCGGGCCACGGCACCCGCGTCGTCGGCATGCTGACCGCCGCGCAGGCAGGCGGCGGCCTCGTCGTCGTGCCGTTCGTCGCGGCGATCACGAAGCGGCTCGGCGGGCGGCAGGTGATCGTCGCGTCGGTGATCGCGCTCGCCGCGGCGACCGCGCTGATGCAGTTCACATCGAGCCTCGTCGTCTGGGGCGTGCTGCGCGTCGTCTGCGGCGCCGCGCTGATGCTGCTCTTCACGATCGGCGAGGCCTGGGTCAACCAGCTCGCCGACGACGCGACGCGCGGGCGCGTCGTCGCGATCTATGCGACGAACTTCACGCTGTTCCAGATGGCGGGGCCCGTGCTCGTGAGCCAGATCGCGGGCATGACGCACGCGCGCTTCGCGCTGTGCGGCGCGCTCTTTCTGCTCGCGCTGCCGTCGCTCGCGTCGATCCGCAAGACGCCCATCGCCGACGAGCCGCATCACGACGCGCACGATCTCTGGACGCGCGTGATGCCGAAGATGCCCGCGCTCGTCGTCGGCACCGCGTTCTTCGCGCTGTTCGACACGCTCGCGCTGTCGCTGCTGCCGCTCTTCGCGATGGCGCGCGGCGTCGCGAGCGAGGCGGCCGTGCTGCTCGCGGCGATCCTGCTGTTCGGCGACACCGCGATGCAATTTCCGATCGGCTGGCTCGCCGACAAGCTCGGCCGCGAACGCGTGCACATCGGCGCGGGGTGCGTCGTGCTCGCGTTGCTGCCGCTCATGCCCGTCGTCGTCGCGACGCCGTGGCTCTGCTGGCCGCTCCTCTTCGTGCTCGGCGCGGCGGCGGGCAGCGTCTACACGCTGTCGCTCGTCGCGTGCGGCGAGCGCTTCCGCGGCTCGGCGCTCGTGACCGCGAGCTCGCTCGTGTCGGCGTCGTGGAGCGCGGCGAGCTTCGGCGGGCCGCTCGTCGCGGGGGCGCTGATGGAGCAGTTCGGCGGCGACGCGCTGATCGGCGTGCTGATCGTGTCGGCGATCGCGTTCGTCGGCGCGGCGCTGTGGGAGCGGCGCGCGTTGCCGGCGCAAGCTGTCCGGCAGGAGCGGTGACGCGATGCGGTGATCGCGTCGAGCACGCCGAGGCGTTCCGACACGCACGCCGCGCGAGGCGCCCGCCATCGATGCGCGACGCGAATCCTTCACGCGAATCCGTCGCGCGGGACGCGTCGAGCGAAACAGCGCGCCCGCGTCGGTGCTCGCCACGGTCCGCCCGCGTCGCGCCGCGCCGGGCGACACCGAGCCCAAGCGCGCCGCCGTATCGCGAAACCGGGACATGATGCCCAAACAACGCGGGCGCTTGCGGCCTCGAAGCCGCAAGCGCCCGATTCGATGACCGCGCGCAGCTTTCCGCGCCACCCTTTCGCGACGTCGATCGCACAAGGCGGCGCGGCCCGCCGCGCGCCCTACCGCGTCACCGGCTCAACGCCGGCAGAATCTTCCCGACGCACGTGCCGAAGCCGACGCGATACCCGTCGCCCTGACACCAGCCGGCAAGCGTCAGCTCGTCGCCGTCCTCGATGAACGCGCGCGTGCCGCCGCCCGCGAGCGCGACGGGCTCCTTGCCGTTCCACGTCAACTCGAGCAGGCTGCCGAACGAATCCTTCGTCGGCCCGCTGATCGTGCCCGAGCCCATCAGGTCGCCGACCCGCGTGTTGCAGCCCGACACCGTGTGATGCGCGAGCTGCTGCGCCATCGTCCAGTACATATACCGAAAGTTCGTGCGCGCGATCGTCGTCGCGCCGGCCGCGCCTTGCGGCTTCAGCCGCACCTCGAGCTCGACGTCGAACGCATGCTCGCCGCCGTGGCGCAGATACGCGAGCGGCTCCGGCGCCTGCTTCGGCTGCGCGGTGCGGAACGGCTCGAGCGCGTCGAGCGTGACGATCCACGGCGAGATCGACGTCGCGAACGTCTTCGCGTTGAACGGCCCGAGCGGCACGTACTCCCATTGCTGGATATCGCGCGCGCTCCAGTCGTTGAGCAGCACCATCCCGAAGATGTGCGACTCCGCGTCCTCGCACGCGATCGGCTCGCCGAGCGCATTGCCGCGCCCGACGATGAAGCCCGTCTCGAGCTCGATGTCGAGCTTGCGGCACGCGCCGAACACCGGGCGCTCGCTGTCGGGCAGCTTCAGTTGACCGTTCGGGCGGCGCACCGGCGTGCCACTCACGACGACCGACGACGCGCGGCCGTTGTAGCCGATCGGCATCTCCGACCAGTTCGGCAGCAGCGCGTTCTTCGGATCGCGAAACATCGAGCCGACGTTCGTCGCGTGCTCCTTCGACGAGTAGAAATCGGTGTAGCCGGGAATGTCGACGGGCAGATGAAGCGTCGCGTCGCGCTGCGCGACGAGCACCCGTGCACGCAGCGCCGTGTCGTCGCGCAGCCGCGCGCAGCCTCGCTCGAAAAGCGTGCTCAGCTGAATGCGCACGCTGCGCCACGCGTCGCGGCCGAGCGAGATGAAATCGTTCAGTGCGGGCCGCTCGAACACGGCCGCCCCGCCCTCGACCGTCAACAGCCCCGCGCGCGCAAGCTCGGCGAGGTCGACGATCTGGTCGCCGAGCGCGACGCCCGCGCGGCGCGACGGGTTGCGCGCATCGCTGAAGACGCCGAACGGCAGGTTCTGGATCGGGAAGTCGCACGCGGCGTCGTTCGCCGCATCGAGCCAGCTCTTGCGGGAAGGATCGAGGCTCGCGCGCAGCGCGTCGGAAATAGCGCTCATCGTTGCTCCGGATTGAAATGTTTCTTGAGGCCTTGCCAGCATTCGAAGTAGTTCGCCTGCAGTTGCGCGGTATCGAGCGCGAAGCGCGTCGGCCGGATCAGCGTGCGGGTCTCGAACATGAACGCCATCGTGTCGCCGACCTTGTTCGGCCTCGACGTATCGATCGCCGACGCCTTCTCGAACGTGTCCGCATCCGGCCCGTGGCCCGACATGCAGTTGTGCAGGCTCGCGCCGCCCGGCACGAAGCCTTCCGCCTTCGCGTCGTAGACGCCGTGCACGAGCCCCATGAACTCGCTCGCGACGTTGCGGTGGAACCACGGCGGGCGGAACGTATCCTCGGCCGCGAGCCAGCGCGGCGGGAAGATCACGAAGTCGATCGCGTCGACGCCCGGCGTATCGCTTTGCGACTGCAGCACGAGGAAGATCGACGGGTCCGGATGATCGTAGCTGATCGAGCCGATCGTGTTGAAGTGACGCAGGTCGTACTTGTACGGCGCGTAGTTGCCGTGCCATGCGACGACGTCGAACGGCGAATGGTCGATGTCCGCGCGCCAGAGCCGGCCGTTCAACTTCGCGACGAGCTCGAACGCGCCTTCGCGATCCTCGTACGACGCGTTCGGCGTCAGGAAGTCGCGCGGATTCGCCAGGCCGTTCGAGCCGATCGGCCCGAGATCCGGCAGCCTGAGCAGCGCGCCGAAGTTCTCGCAGACATAGCCGCGCGCGCGCCCGTCGGGCAGCGCGACCGCGAAGCGCACGCCGCGCGGAATCACCGCGATCTCGAACGGCTCGACGTCGAGCCGTCCGAGCTCCGTCATGATGAAAAGCCGCCCTTCCTGCGGCACGATCAGCAGTTCGCCGTCCGCGCTGTAGAAGAAGCGCTCGCGCATCGAGCGGTTCGCCGCGTACAGATGGATCGCGCAGCCGCTCATCGCGGCGGCCGAGCCGTTGCCCGCCATCGTCACCCAGCCGTCGACGAAATCGGTCGGCTGCGCGGGCATCGGCAGCGGGTCCCAGCGCAACTGGTTCGGCGGCGTCGGCGGCACGTCGCCCGAATCGCCGAAATCGGCGACGATCCGGCGCTCGCCGGACACGAGCTCGAACGGCCGATGCACGGCGGCGGGCCGGATGCGGTACAGCCACGAGCGGCGGTTATGGCCGCGCGGCGCGGTGAACGCGGTGCCGGACAACTGCTCCGCGTAGAGCCCGTACGGCGCGCGCTGCGGCGAGTTGCGCGCGTGCGGCAGCGCGCCCGGCAGCGCCTCGGTCGCGAATTCGTTCGCGAAGCCGCTCTGATAGCCGGCTTCGCCCGGTTTCGAAAAATCCAGTGTCATGATTGTCGTTCTCTCCATTCAAGCGACGTTCGGCGCGGCCGTGCCGCGCCGCCGCGTCACGCTCGCGAGGCCGATCACGAAGACGGCCGAGCACAGCACCGGCACGGCCGCCGCGTGAAAGAGCGCGTCGTTCGACCAGCCGAGCGCGATCAGCTGCCCGCCGACGAGCGGCCCGAGCACGGAGCCGACGCGGCCCACGCCGAGGCTCCAGCCGATGCCCGTCGAGCGCAGCGACGTCGGGTAATAATGGCCCGCGAGCGCGTTGACCGCGGGCTGTCCGCCAACGACGCAAAAGCCGCCGACGAACACGGCTGCGAGCAGCCAGTAAAACGCATGCGCGACCGAGCCGATCAGGCCGACCGCGATCGCCGCGCACGCGAAGCAGGCGAACAGCACGCGCACGAAGCCGTACCGTTCGATGAACCGGCCGAGCGACAGCGTGCCGATCACGCCGCCCGTCTGCAGCACGGTGCCGACGATGACGGCCGTGCCGCTCGCGTAGCCCGCGTCGCGCATCACGGTCGGCAGCCAGTTCGACAGGAAGTACAGGTCGATCAGGTTCATGAAGTTGATCGCCCAGAGCAGCAGCGTGACGCTCGCGCGCCCCGAGCGGAACAGCTCGGCGACGGGCGCGCCCTGCGGCCCCGCTTCGCGCACGACGAGCCGCGTATCGGGCGAGACCGCGAGCTGCGGCGCGAACTTCGCGAGCCACGCGCGCGCCGCGTCGTGCCGGCCGCGCAGCACGAGCAGTTGCGGCGATTCGGGCAGGCGCGCGGCCATCGCGGCCGCGAGCGCGAGCGGCACCGCGCCGCCGACGAAGAACACCGCGCGCCAGCCGAACGCCGGAATCAGCGCCGCGCTGACGAAGCCGCCCAGCGCCGCGCCGGCCGTGAAGCCGCACGACACGATCATCATCCGCTTCACGCGGTGCGCGCCCGGGCTGCATTCACCGACGAGCGCCATCGCGTTCGGCATGATGCAGCCGAGCCCCAGGCCCGTGACGAAGCGCAGCGCGATCAGCGTCGGAATCGATGTCGCGAACGGCGTCGCGAGCATCGTCAGCGCGAAGAACAGCGTCGCGCCGATCAATACCGGCCGCCGGCCGATCCGGTCGGCGAGCACCGACAGGCCGAGCGCGCCGAGCAGCATCCCGAACAGGCTCGCGCTGAAGACGGGCCCGAGCGCCTGCTTCTTCACGCCCCACTCGGCGATCACGCTCGGCGCGACGTAGCCCATCGCCTGCGCATCGAAACCGTCGATCACGAGGCACAGCCCGCACAGCGCGAGCAGCATCGCGTGAAACGCGGGCCGGTGCGTGTCGTCGATCACGCGCTCAACTTCGAGCACGCGCGCGGCACTCGCCGCCGCGCTCATTGCAGCGCGGGCGCGCCGGGCGCGCCTTCGAGCACGGCCGCGCCGCTGCGCGCGAGCGCCATCGCTTCGCGCAGCACGTCGAGGTCGCCGATCTGGTTCGCGAGCAGCAGGATCAGCTTCGCGTTGACGAGCTGGCTCTCGCTGTCGGGCAGATCGCGGTGCATGTCGATCAGCGCTTCGTAGAACGCGTCCGGATCGGGCAGGCGCAAGCGGGTGTCGAGGTGCATCGGGTGTCTCCTGGTCTCGTTCGTTGGTTTTCCGCTCACGCGCGGCAGATCGCGCGGGCGAGCGCCGCGCGCACCGCGCTCGCTTGCGCCGTGCGAAAGCGCGCGCACACATGCTGGTCCGGACGCAGCAGATAGAACGTGCCGGGGCGCGCGTCATAGCGCTGCGCGGCGAGCCCTTCGCTGTCCTCGATCACGTCGACGCCCTCGACCGCGCGCGCCTCGCCCTTCGGCACGACGAGCACGGGCGCGACCGGCGGCGCGAGGCCGCGCGTCGCGGCGACGAGCTCGCCCGCGTCGCCGATCGAGCCGAACAGGATGCCGACGAAGCCGCCCTTCAGATGCTGCAGCAGCCAGCCGGGCTCGCCGTTCGCGAGCACGGGTGCATCGGGCGCGACCGCGCCCGGCGCCGGCGCGCGCTCGAACGTCTCGCCCGCGCGATCGGGCGTGTTCAGCGGCGAATCGGCGAGCACGGCCGGCACCGATAGCCGGCCGCTGTTGACGAGCCTGCGCGCGAACTCGCAGTCGCGCGCGAGCTTGAGCGTCGCGTCGCGGAACACGCGCGAGATCGGGCTCTTCGGCGTGATGAAGTCGGTCGAGCGGGTCGAATTGCGGATGTTCTCGTCGGCGGCGAATTCGCGCTCGCGCGCATACGTGTCGAGCAGACGGTCGGGCGCGCGGCCGTCGAGCACGAGCGCGAGCTTCCACGCGAGGTTCTCCGCATCCTGCACGCCGCTGTTCGCGCCGCGCGCGCCGAACGGCGACACGCCATGCGCGGAATCGCCCGCGAACAGCACGCGGCCGTGGCGGAAGCTGTCCATCCGCTGGCAGCGGAACGTATAGACGCTCACCCATTCGAGCTCGAACTCGACGTTCGGCCCGAGCAGCGCGCGCACGCGCGGAATCACGCGCTCCGGCGCCTTCTCCGCGACGGGATCGGCGTCCCAGCCGAGCTGGAAATCGATGCGCCACATGTCGTCCGGCTGCCGGTGCAGCAGCACCGATTGATTGCGATGGAACGGCGGATCGAACCAGAACCAGCGCTCGGCCGGGAACGGCGCCTTCATCTTCACGTCGGCGATCAGGAAGCGGTCCTTGAACGTGCGGCCGTGGCTGTCGAGCCCCATCATCGCGCGCAGCGGGCTCTTCGAGCCGTCCGCCGCGATCACGTAGCGCGCGCGCAGCGTGTACGGGCCCTCCGGCGTGTCGACGTCGAGCTCCGCGTGCTCGGGCGTCTGCCGAATGCCCGTCACGCGGCTCTTCCAGCGCAGATCGAGGTTCGGCAGCTCGAGCGCACGCTCGGCCAGATAGCCTTCGACGTAATACTGCTGCAGATTGACGAACGCGGGCCGCGCGTGCCCGGCTTCCGGCAGCAGGTCGAACGCGTAGATCAGCTCGTCCTGCAGGAACACCTTGCCGACATGCCAGCTCACGCCCTTTTGCGCGACCCGCTCGCCGCAGCCGAGGCGATCGAAGATCTCGAGCGTGCGCTTCGCGAAGCAGATCGCGCGCGAGCCGCTCGACAGCGTGTCGTCGTCGTCGAGCAGCACGACGGGCACGCCGTGCTGCGCGAGATCGATCGCCGCCGCGAGCCCGACGGGCCCCGCGCCGACGACGACGGCCGGATGCGGCTCGCCCGCATCGGCAAGCGCCGCGCGCGGACGATAGTCGAACTTCAGCGTCTGATAATCGATGGTCATGATCGCCGCCCGCCGTGCTTCAGCCTTCGAGGGTCCGCCACATTTCCTTGTCGCGCTCGGCCGTCCAGATCCGCGGATCCGGATATTGCGTGGCCTCGTCGAACGCGCGCGTCACGTCGAACGGCATGCAGTGATCGAAGATCACCCAGTCGCCGAACTTCGGCTTCAGTTGCGCGTAGGTTTCCTTGTAGATCGCGTTCAGGTCCCGGCCCTCGGCCGCTCCGGCTTTCACCTTCGCGTACAGCTCGCTCACGAACGCGCGCGTGCCCGCGAGGCCGTCGGCCACTTCCTGCGGCGTCTTCAGCGCCGCGCCGCGCCCCGGCACGAGCTTCTCGGGCGCGAGCGCCGCGATCGCGTCCAGCGTCGCGGGCCAGTCCTGGAAGTACGCGTCGCCCGCGTACGGCGTCGCGCCGTATTCGACGAGGTCGCCCGACAGCAGCACCTTCTCCTGCGGCAGCCAGACGACCGTGTCGCCCTTCGTGTGGCCGCGGCCGAGCTGCATGATCCTCACCTCGAGCTTGCCGAGCCAAAGCGTCATCTCGCCCTTGAACGTGAGCGTCGGCCACGTGAGGCCCGGCACCGACTCGACCGAGCGGAACAGGCGCGGGAAGCGCTCGATCTCGCTCTTCATGTCGGCCGCGCCGCGCTCGACGATCAGGTCGTACGTGTCCTGGCTCGCGATCACGTGATCGGCGCCGTACGCGGACGCGCCCAGCACGCGCACCGCGTGGTAATGCGTGAGCAGCACGTACTTGATCGGCTTGTCGGTGACTTCGCGAATCCGGCGGATCACATCCGCGGCCATCACGGGCGTCGCCTGCGTGTCGGCGACGAGCACCGCGTCGTCGCCGACGATGATCCCCGTGTTCGGATCGCCTTCCGCCGTATAGGCGTAAGCGTGCTCGGACAGCCGCTCGAACGTCACCTTCTTCTCGGCCAGATCCGCCTGCGATGCAAATTTCTTGTCACCCGCCATCTGTCGCTCCTTGCTCCGTATTGAGGGATGCGCGCCGCTTTCGCCGGACAAGCGGCGCGCGTGATTGCTTGATCTGCGTCAACATCACGATTTACGAATGGTAAAACCAATTACGATTAGTGAAATCAACGTATACCCTAATCGATCGCGCGGAACCGATATCGATATGAGCAACTCACGCGAGCCAATCGCGCGCGGCGCTGCTACTATCGTTCATATACGGCGGCCGTTTCGGCCGCCTTTCTTCCTTCCGGAGTCCATGGTTCCGCCCACCATTCCCGAGCTCGTCGCCCGCGCGGGCAAGCTTCCGTTCCTTTGCGACCACCTCGCGCTCGAAGACGGCGTGCAAGGCGCGTATGCGCATCTGCGCGATCGGAAGCTGGAGAGCGTCTACGAGCCGATCTACGACGTGTCGATGCCAGGCGCGCCGCAATCGACATCGCTGTCGGACGCGATCGAGCGCTACGGCGACGAACTCGGCTTCCAGGCGCTCACGCACGCGGGCGGCGCGCCGTTCGATCCGATCGACGCCGTCGCCGACGATCAGGAGCTCGTCGCGCTCGACCGGCTCGCGCGCAGCCTGCATGCGATCAACTTCTTCGGCGCGCAGCGGCACGGCCTGCTGTTCCTGCGCGTGCACGAGCGGCTGCTGAAGAGCGTCAAGTACGACCACGGCAAGCACTTCTCGACCGTGCTCAAGGGGTTCGGGCTGCCGCCCGAGCGCGTCGTGATCGAGCTGCCGGCGGCGGCCGTCGCGCACAAGACGTTTCTCGGCTATCTGACGAAGAGCTATCAGCATTACGGCTTCAAGGTCGCGGACAAGCTGCCCGATCCGGGGCGCATCCTTGCCGTCGAATCGGACATGGCGCGGCCCGACTACATCAAGATGGACGCCGCGATCGCGCTGCGGGAAGGGATGGTGAAGGCGCTCGTCGGCTATGCGCAGCGCGTGCGCATTCCGCTCATCTTCGATCGCGTCGTCGACGAGACGCAGTTCGAGCTACTGCGTCAGTACGACGTGCGGCTCGTGCAGGGGCCGGTGTTCTCGCAACCCGCCGCGGTCTGACGGAGTTCGGGCGATGCCCGGCAGCCGCGCCGCAGGGCGCGAGCGACACATCCCCGCCCGCGCGCGCGAAACACGCGCCACTCGTGCGCCGCAACGCAGTTCGCAAGCCTCGCGCCCGATCATCATCGCCCGGCCGCGCTCGCGCGATGCCGGTTCAAGCGCGGCGCCGGCTCAGTGGTCGCCATCGTCGCGCACCGGCAAACCGCCCGCCACTGCGAGGCCGGGAATGCGGCTCGCGTACCACGTATGCGCTTTCGGCACGATCGCCGACGGGTCGTCGAGCGTCGCGTAATTGACCTCGACCGTCGAAGGCGCGGCCGAGCGCCGGTATTCGAGCTGCGCGCCGCACTGCGCGCAGAAGCGCCGCTCGCCCCATGCGCTCGACGCGAACACGCGCGGCTCGCCCTTCACGTACTCGAGGGCACCGATCGGCACCGTCGCCCACGCGAGCACGGCGGCGCCCGTCGTCCGCTGACACAGCCGGCAATGACAGAATCCCGCGTCGTCCGGCGTGCCGGCGATCCGGTATCGAATCGCGCCACACGCGCACCCGCCTTCCAGCCATTCCGAGCTCGACATCGCGAACCTCCTGTTCACGTGGCATAGGCATGCTGCGATGGAAAACGGCATCTACGATACAACCGGGCGCGGTCGCCCGCGGCCTTGCGTCGCGACAAGCGACGTCGAAGCGGACAAAGATGGCCGCGCCGCCCATGCGCGGCATCGAATTACGGCGGCGAAGCGGCGGCGAAGCGCGGCCCCGCGAGCGGCGCTCGCGCGCCCGCTCAGCCCAGCTCCCCGAGCCGTCGAGCGAGCGCCTTCAGCTTCGGGCCGATCCGGTTGCGGAACACCTCCTCGCCCATCGACGACGCCGGCCCGCTACAACTGAGAATCAGCCGGCGCCCTTCGCGCGGTTCGCGAAACGGCACGGCTGCCGCGTTCACGTCGTCGTGCCAGTCGCGAAACGAGTAGCAACAGCCGTCGACGGTGAATGCGTCGACCGCCCGCTCCGCCGCCTCGACAAGCGCCGCCCCCGCCCGCCCCTTCCCCGCCGTCCTGCGCAGCTCGGCAAGGAGCGCCGCGCGCGCGTCGGGCGGCTGTACGGCGAGATACGCACGCCCCATCGAGCTCGTCAGCATCGACAGCCGCGACCCCGATGCGAGCCCGAGCGTGAGCGCCGTCTCGCTGCGGATCGTCTCCAGGTAAATCATGTCGAGACCGTCGCGGCAGCCGAGCGACACCGCCGCGCCGATCTCGCGCGCGAGCGCCTGCATGTGCGGCCGCGCGAGCGCGAGCGTGTCCGAGCCCGCGAGCAGCGCGTAGCCGAGCGACAGCACGCCGGCATCGAGCGCGTACTTGCCGAGCGCGTCGTCGTAACGCAGATAGCCGAGCACAGTGAGCGTGTACGCGAGCCGGTTGACGGTCGCCTTCGGCAGCCCGGTGCGCTCGACGAAGTCGCGATTGCCGAGCATCGTTTCGCCTGGCCGGAACGCGCGCAACAGATCGAGCCCCCTGGCGAGGGCGACGACGAACTTGCGTTCGTCGAGCGTGTCGGCATCGATGGTCGAAAAATTCATGCGGTGATACACTGGGGCCAATTTGCAAAACATTGTTCCGCATAGCGGAACTACAGTCAAGCGAGGAGATGACGAGATGGCTGCCGCAACCTTCCATTGGGACGATCCGCTGCTGCTCGACCTGCAGCTCAGCGACGACGAGCGCATCGTGCGCGACGCCGCGAACGCTTACGCGCAGGGCAAGCTCGCGCCGCGCGTGACGGAAGCGTTCCGCCACGAGACCACGGATGCGGCGATCTTCCGCGAAATGGGCGAGGTCGGCCTCCTCGGCCCGACGATTCCCGAGGCGTACGGCGGCCCCGGCTTGAGCTACGTGAGCTATGGGCTCATCGCGCGCGAGGTCGAGCGCGTCGATTCGGGATACCGGTCGATGATGTCGGTGCAGTCGTCGCTCGTGATGGTGCCGATCTTCGAATTCGGCTCCGACGCGCAGAAGGAAAAGTACCTGCCGAAGCTCGCGACGGGCGAGTGGATCGGCTGCTTCGGCCTGACCGAGCCGAACCACGGCTCCGATCCGGGCAGCATGGTCACGCGCGCGAAGAAGGTGCCGGGCGGCTACGCGCTGTCGGGCTCGAAGATGTGGATCACGAATTCGCCGATCGCCGACGTGTTCGTCGTCTGGGCGAAGCTCGACGAGGACGGGCGCGACGAGATTCGCGGCTTCATCCTCGAGAAGGGCTGGAAGGGCCTGTCGGCGCCGGCGATCCACGGCAAGGTGGGCCTGCGCGCGTCGATCACGGGCGAGATCGTGCTCGACGAAGTGTTCGTCCCCGAAGAGAACATCCTGCCGAACGTAAAGGGCCTGCGCGGGCCGTTCACGTGCCTGAACTCGGCGCGCTACGGGATCGCGTGGGGCGCGCTCGGCGCGGCGGAGTCGTGCTGGCACACGGCGCGCCAGTACGTGCTCGATCGCAAGCAGTTCGGCCGTCCGCTCGCCGCGAACCAGTTGATCCAGAAGAAGCTCGCGGACATGCAGACCGAGATCACGCTCGGCCTGCAGGGCGTGCTGCGGCTCGGCCGGATGAAGGACGAATGCACCGCCGCCGTCGAGATCACGTCGATCATGAAGCGCAATTCGTGCGGCAAGGCGCTCGACATCGCCCGCCTCGCCCGCGACATGCTGGGCGGCAACGGCATCTCGGACGAATTCGGCGTCGCGCGCCACCTCGTGAACCTCGAAGTGGTGAACACGTACGAAGGCACGCACGACATCCACGCGCTGATCCTCGGCCGCGCGCAAACGGGAATTCAGGCGTTCTTCTGAGTTTTGCGAACGTCGCGCGGATGCGGCACCGGCGTTCTCTTCGCCAACGCGCCGAGCCAGAGCCGGCGCGGCCGCGCGGACGACGCGCGGCACCCGTGCGCGGATGCGCCCGCGCCGCCGAAGCGGCGCAGCAAACGAAAAAGCCCCGGCATGATCGCCGGGGCTTTTTCGTCATATGACCTTCGTGACGCGCCGATGCGCGGCGCGCAAACCGCTTACTTGTTCGGCTGCGGCGTCAGGCGCAGGTACGGACGCACAGCCTTGAAGCCCTTCGGGAAGCGTTGCTTCAGTTCTTCCGGATCCTGCAGGGACGGCACGATCACGACATCGTCGCCGTCCTTCCAGTTGCCGGGCGTCGCGACCTTGTAGTTGTCGGTCAACTGCAGCGAATCGATGACGCGCAGCACTTCGTCGAAGTTGCGGCCGGTGCTCGCCGGGTAGGTGATGATGAGGCGCACCTTCTTGTTCGGATCGATCACGAACAGCGAACGCACGGTCAGCGTCTCGTTCGCGTTCGGATGGATCATGTCGTAGAGTTCCGAAACCTTGCGGTCGCCGTCGGCGATGATCGGAAAGCCGACGCTCGTCGCCTGCGTGTCGTTGATGTCGTCGATCCAGCCCTTGTGCGACTCCACGCTGTCGACCGACAGCGCGATCACCTTCACGTTGCGCTTCTCGAATTCGCCCTTGAGCTTCGCGGTCAGGCCGAGCTCCGTCGTGCACACGGGCGTGTAGTCGGCCGGATGCGAGAACAGGACGCCCCAACTGTTGCCAAGCCATTCATGGAATTTGACGCGGCCGAGGCTCGAATCCTGCTCGAAATCCGGCGCGATGTCGCCAAGACGTAGACTCATGTTGCAGCTCCTTGAACTTGCATGGGTTGGGCGCCCGAATACAGAACGCATCCGGACAAGCTTTAAGCTTAAGTGATCCCGCGGCCGGCGCGAACGATTATTCCGTCAGATATTCATGCCTTTTTATCATTTTCGCCGGGTGCGATTTGACAATCCTGGAAACTTTTTCGTTCCGGAACGGCTCTCTATTGTCTCGACAAGTCGTTTACCATCATGCTACTCAAGCGCGATCTTGCGCTGCCTGCGTGCCGTGCCGCCGCACCCGCGCGCAGGCACGGGTTTCGCTACGATGTCCGTAGCACAACCCGCCTCGGCAAGAAGGGAGTCGCAATGTCTGAAGTCAACAAGGAGAAACTGATGTCGGATATCAAAACTGTTCTCGCGGACGCGGAAGACCTGCTGAAGCAGGCCGCGAGCAGCACGGGCGACCGTGCGACCGAGCTGCGCGAGAAAGCGCTCGCGCGTCTGAAACAGGCGAAGGAGAAGGCAGCCGACGTTCAGGTGGTCGTCGTCGAGAAGGGCAAGAAGGCGGCACGCGCCACCGACGATTACGTGCACGAGCACCCGTGGACGTCGATCGGCGTCGCGGCTGGCGTCGGCGTGCTGATCGGCCTTCTGATCAATCGCAAGTAACGCGGCTCGCCACCGCGAGAGACAGCCCCCGGCCCGGCCGCCTCCGCGCGACGGCCGGGGCCATGTGCTTCGGCCCGCTCCGGTCCGTTGCGGTACCGGCCGCTCTTCGCGCGCAAGCGCCTCTTCCATGACGACAGAAACTTCATCGCACCAGTCCGGGCACGGACCGCTGCGCCGCCTGCTCGGCTCGGTGTTCGCTCTCCTGCAGACCCGGCTCGAACTCGTCGGCATCGAGCTCGCCGAGGAGAAGGAACGCCTGATGGGCGTGCTCTTTCTCGGGATCGCCGCGATGATGCTCGCGACGATGGCGCTCATCAGCCTGACGGCGCTCATCGCGATCGCGTTCTGGGATACCTATCGCTGGCAATCGCTCGCCGCCATCACAGCGCTCTACGCGCTCGGCGCATTCGCCTGCTGGCTGAAAGCGCGCTCGGGATTGCGCAACGCGCCCGTCGTATTCGAAGCGACGCTGAACGAACTCGAAAAGGACCGCGAGCTGTTCCGCGGCAAGCCGTGAACGCGTGGCAGCGTTCTCCCTCTTCTCGCCCATTTCTCGTCGACGCGCCATGAGTCACTCCGTTCCGGAACAACGATTCCACACCGCTTCGCAAAAGCGGCACATGAGCGCGGCCCAGTACCGCGCGCTGCGCAAGGAACTGCTGATCCTGCGCTCCGACGTCGAGCGCCTCGAACTCGCGCAAGCGGGCGCCGAGCTGCGCCAGTCCGTCACGCATTTCAAGTGGTTGAAGCTCCTCGTGCCTGGGGTATCGGGCGGATCGCTCGGCAAGTCGGCGAGAAACGTGAACGCGACGCTCGGCGCGCTCGTCAGCCAGTATCCGCTATTGAGCTCGCTCGCGTCGGTCGCGCTCGCGAAGCCCGTGCGCGCGCTGTTGCGCGCGAGCGCACGCCCGGCGCTCAAATGGGGCGCCGTCGGCTTCGCGGTTTGGGAGGCCTACCAGATCTGGAGGCAGGCGAAGAACAGCGACGGCGCATCCGACGCCGAGGCTCGGCAACGCACACGCCCATGACGCTTGTCGGCCGGACTGCGGACCCGATCACGCCGACCGTCCGGTTTCCGGCGTCGAGCGACCGGTTCTCGACGCGCCACATCTAGCTGGCTCGCCAGCACACATCGGCTCCCAGCACGCCTTCATCGAAGGCGGCGCCTCCGGCCGCGCGATTCCCCCGCGTGCCGTCCGCGTGCAGCACATAGACGCCGCATCTATCGCCCTGCATCGCGCCGTCGGCGGCAGGACTCGCCTCCAGTGCATATCCGCCGCGCGCGTCGTCGAGCGTGATCCGCAACACGTAGACAACCCGACCGGAATCGGGCGCCCTGTTCATCCCGTCCGGTAATGCGGCGGGCGGCGCATCGCCGAACGCGTCCACGTATTGAGCGGCGCGATACAGCGCGGCAATCGCGGTCAGCCGGTTCCCTCGTTCGACATGACTGCGATACGACGGCACGGCAAACGCCGCGAGCACGGCCACGATCGCGAGCGCGACGACCACTTCGATCAATGTGAAGCCCCGCAAGCGCGAGCTGCGTTCGATACACGACATCGCCGTTCCTCCGCCTTCTATGCCGGCCGGCCCACGACCCGGCGCCACCGGCGTTCGACGCGTCCGCTCTCGATCGCAATCTGCAATTGCAGCCACTCGACCGTATCGCGCGCCGCGCCCACACCGCGCGCGGTCACGAGGTAGGCGCGCGCGTCGGGGCGCGCCGGCAACCTCCACGCTTCGATCAAGCAACTTGGCGCCTGCGCCGCGCCCGGCCATCCGGCGTACGGCCTGAATGCGCCGATGCCGTCGAATGCACCCGGTTGCCGCCAGCCGCTCGGCTCATGCGTCGGCGCCGTGCCGCCGCTTGCCGATGGTAACGGCGCCGCGCCGCTCCGCAGTGCGTCCGCGCATGCTTCGAGCGCCGCATCCGCCGCACGGAATGCAATGAATCGGCTCGCGACGTTCGTCGTGCGCCGGACCTCCGTCGTCGCGATCTCGAACCACGCAAGCGACATGACGAGGAGCGAGGCCGTCAAGGCAAGCACGCCCGGCAGCGCGATGCCCCGCGAACCGCGCATCAGCGGCTCGCGCCGCCGCTGCGGCGCATAGTGCGGCGTCGAACGCCTCGGAACCGTCCGTGGTCGCCCCGCATTCAGCCCGGCGATGGAGCGCATCATGCGCCCGCTCGATTACGGACCGCAACATATCGCCGAAGCGATAGTCTCGCGCGAGTGTCCGGCGCGCTCGCCGCTCGCCCCTCGCAGTCGACGTAACGCGCCGCGCGCCCCGTGCGCATGCCCCGCACTTGCACGCAAACGGAAACGGCGGTCACATCGGTCCAATCGTCGGCAGACAAGGCCTGCGCATCGATCCACCGTGCGGCGCCGTGCAACCGGTAGCGCAGACGCAAGCGCTCGACACCTTCGACGAGCGGCTGCGCGATGCCGGGCCTGCCGCTGCCTTCGCAATAAAGTTCAGGTTCGCCCGTCGATGCGCTGACGCGTGCGTAGAAACGGTTGACGATCAGCGGCTGCGCGTCGGCCACGCCGACACCTTGGCCGAGACAGTCCGTCGCCCGCCCGCTCGCCGTCGGCCACGTGGAAACGCCGTCTCCCACATAGCGAACGACGAGGCCATCGGAACCGCTTGCCAGCGAATCGCATGCAAGCTGCCCGTCGGCGCCGACGGGGCGCCCCGCAGCGCAGCCGAACAGCCCCGGCACAGAGCGCGCATCAAGCGCATCGAGCGGCACGAAACCCGCCAACTGGATCTGTTGCGAGATCAGCGCGAGCGCCGCCTGCGCCGCGTCGCGCAGGCGCGCGGCATCGGCCGCCGCCGAATAGGCTGCGCGCTGCACGCGATAGAGCGTCATCGCGGCAAGCAAAATCATCAAGCCGAGCGCCATCGCGATCATCACCTCGATCAGCGTGTGCGCGCGCCAACGTGTTGCTCCCATCATTGGTGATCCGTCGATGCATAAGCGAGCGTCACGCACGGCTTCGCGACATCTTGGGCCGCCGTGACATCGCCGTCGCAATGCCGCGGCCCCGCGGCGCCCGCCCCCAACCTCTCCCATTCGACCCGTACACTCGAAATACCCGCACCTGAGCCCGTCGCTACGAGCTTCCCGTGGCGCAATCCGGACATCGACGCATCCCAATCGACGCCCGACAGTGCCCCGGCTCGCGCCATCTCGGACCACGAATCGGCAACGATCATCGCCTGCTCGCGCGCCGCGGCGTCACGCTCGCCTCGCATCGCCGCGAGCAATGCGGCGACCACACCAAGTGCCGCGACCGCGAGCAGCGCGCACGCGATCGCCGCCTCGAGCAACGTGCTCCCACGCATCGACCGAGAGCGCATCATGCCGCCGCCCCGCAGCCGCCCTCGAAAAACCGCACGCGGCCGCCCGCCGCGATCCGCAGGCAACGACGCCAGCGGTCGCCGCGCCACGCGCCCGATGCGTCACTCGGTGCAAATTCGAAACTCCGGAAGCCGCCGATCACCTGGCCTGCGGGCGGCGTGAATATGACGTCGACAGTCGCCCCCGTCACGGCGACTCGGGCATCACGCGCGATACGGCGCAACACGCGCATGCCGCGCTCGCCATCCGAGACGGCGACGGCCCAGCCGCATGACCAGTCGGTCGTCCCGTCATCGCACGGCCGTCCCGCCGCAATACAGTTCGCGGCCGCGGCGCTGCGGCAGAGCACCACGCGCGCGCCGAGCCTCACCGCCTCGCCGCGCGCATAGGCAAGCGATGCGCCGAACACGCGCGCACGCGCGTCGACCCGGTCGCGCATCCGAGCGCCCGCGAACGTCGGCACGCTCAGTACCGCGACAAGTGCGACGATCACGAGCGCGACCATCAATTCGACGAGCATGAAACCCGCCACCGCCCGACTGCCACGCTCCGATCGCATCGCCCTCTCCTGGAACCCGATGCGCCGACTCTACGCGTGCCGGCGAACGCCGACCATCCGCCGAACGGCCGAGTCGCGCGCCGCAATCGAACGCACGACAATCGCCCAGGCGAGCACGCACACCGCGTGCTCCGCAGGAGAAACGAATGGACTGGGAAACGAAACGGGAAACGGAATGCGCGAACTCAGCGCTTGCGCGGCGGTTTCGCGGGTGCCGCGCGGCGGAACTCCTCGATCACGTCCGCGAATTCGGAGACGTCTTCGAACCGACGGTAGACAGACGCGAAACGCACGTAGGCGATCGTATCGAGCTGGCGCAACTCGTTCATCACGAGTTCGCCGAGCTTTTCGCTGCGGACTTCGCGCTCGCCGGACGCGAGCAACTGATATTCGATGCGGGCGACCGCCGCGTCGATCGCATCGGCCGCAACCGGGCGCTTGCGCAGCGCCAGTTTCATGCTGGCGACGATCTTGCGGCGGTCGAATTCGGTGCGGCTGCCGTCCTTCTTCACAACGGCCGGCAACGCCAGCTCGACCCGCTCGTACGTCGTAAAACGTTTGTCGCAGGCCGAGCAGCGCCGACGCCGGCGGATCGCGGCGCCGTCTTCCGACACGCGCGAATCCACCACTTGCGTATCGTCGTGCCGGCAGAACGGGCAGCGCATGGCCGATCAGCGATAGACCGGGAAACGCTTGGTCAGGTCGGCGACCTGCGCGCGCACGCGCTCGATCGTCGCCGCGTCTTCCGGATGCTCGAGCACGTCGGCGATCAGGTTGCCGACCAGTTCGGCTTCCTGCGGACCGAAGCCGCGCGTCGTCATCGCGGGCGAGCCGAGACGCACGCCGCTCGTCACGAACGGCTTCTCCGGATCGTTCGGGATCGCGTTCTTGTTGACCGTGATGTGCGCATTGCCGAGCGCCGCTTCCGCGGCCTTGCCGGTAATGTTCTTCGCGCGCAGGTCAACGAGCATCACGTGGCTTTCGGTGCGGCCCGACACGATGCGCAGGCCGCGCTTGACGAGCGTCTCGGCCAGCACGCGCGCGTTCTCGATCACCTTCTGCTGGTATTCCTTGAATTCCGGCGACAGCGCTTCCTTGAACGCGACGGCCTTCGCCGCAATCACGTGCATCAGCGGACCGCCCTGGATGCCCGGGAAGATCGCCGAGTTGATCTGCTTCTCGTACTCGGCCTTCATCAGGATCACGCCGCCGCGCGGGCCGCGCAGGCTCTTGTGCGTCGTCGTCGTGACGAAATCGGCGTGCGGCACCGGGTTCGGGTAGACGCCAGCGGCGATGAGGCCCGCGTAGTGCGCCATGTCGACCATCAGGTACGCGCCGACCGCCTTCGCGATCTTCGCGAGACGCTCGAAATCGATCTTCAGCGCAAACGCCGAAGCGCCGGCGACGATCAGCTTCGGCTTGTGCTCGTGCGCAAGCTTATCGGCGGCTTCGTAGTCGATGTCTTCGTTCTCGTTCAAGCCGTAGCTCACGACGTTGAACCATTTGCCCGACATGTTGACGGGCGAGCCGTGCGTCAGGTGGCCGCCATGCGCGAGGCTCATGCCCATGATCGTATCGCCCGGCTTGAGCATCGCGAAGAACACGCCCTGGTTCGCCTGCGAGCCGGAGTTCGGCTGCACGTTCGCGGCTTCGGAGCCGAACAGCGCCTTCACGCGGTCGATCGCAAGCTGCTCGACGATGTCGACGTATTCGCAGCCGCCGTAATAGCGCTTGCCCGGGTAGCCTTCCGCGTACTTGTTCGTGAGCTGCGAGCCTTGCGCCGCCATCACGGCCGGGCTCGTGTAGTTCTCCGACGCGATCAGCTCGATGTGCTCTTCCTGGCGGACGTTTTCCTGCTGGATCGCTTGCCAGATCTCGGGATCGACGTTCGCAATGGTGCTTTGGGCTCTGTCAAACATACGGTTTCCGTTAAGTGTGTACAGGTTGACCGAAGTGGCCAAGTAACGTCGCGCAGCCGGCAGCGCAACCGGCTCGACGCGGCGGAGGAATTCCGAGGAACGCGAGGCGGGACAGCCACCGGCAAAGCACGCAACGCGGCGCGCACAACGGCTGCCCAGGCGAACGGCAAAAGCGACGCCCCGCGCTTCACGGTGGGATGCTCCACCTTGACCCCGAAAGGTCGTATCGCCAGTCACGCAGGGGGTATTGAGCACGCTAGTTTATTGGATGCGCCATGAATAGGCAACCGCGTGCGGCAGTCCCCACCTATATTAGGGGACAAATCCATGAGGGGCGCCGGGCGGGGGTTTGCCGCGAGCGTCGCAGACGGGCGCGCCGCTCCTTGCCGCACCGCCGCGATGTCAGTAGGCTAACGAGTTCCCCCCAGCAAGCATCGTTTTAGGAGCTGCAGCAATGATCGTGTTCGTCACCGGTGCGTCGGCAGGTTTCGGCGCCGCCATCGCCCGCGCCTTCGTCAAGGGCGGCCACCGCGTCGTCGCCTCCGCTCGCCGCAAGGAGCGCCTCGATGCGCTCGCCGCCGAGCTCGGCGGCGCCCTGCTGCCGATCGAGCTCGACGTGCGCGACCGCGCGGCCGTCGAGGCCGTGCCGGCCGCGCTGCCTGCGGAATTCGCCGCGATCGACGTCCTCGTCAACAACGCGGGCCTCGCGCTCGGCGTCGAGCCCGCGCATCGGGCGAGCCTCGACGAGTGGCAGACGATGATCGACACCAACTGCTCGGGCCTCGTCACGGTCACGCGCACGCTGCTGCCCGGCATGGTCGAGCGCGGCCGCGGCCACATCTTCAACCTCGGCTCGGTCGCGGGCAGCTATCCATACCCGGGCGGCAACGTCTATGGCGCGACCAAGGCGTTCGTGCGCCAGTTCAGCCTGAACCTGCGCGCCGACCTGATCGGCACGCCGCTGCGCGTCACCGATATCGAACCGGGCCTCTGCGGCGGCACCGAATTCTCGAACGTGCGCTACCGCGGCGACGACGAGAAGGCGGCGAACGTCTACGCAAACGTCCAGCCGCTCACCGCCGAGGACATCGCCGACACGATCTACTGGATCGCAACCCGTCCCGCGCACGTGAACATCAACACGATCGAGATGATGCCTGTCGCGCAGGCGCCCGCCGGTCTCACCGTCCATCGCGGCTGATCGCGCCGCCGGGCCGTATAGGCGGCCCGGCGAAGGCAACATTCCGTTACGAATCAGGGGAATCGGGGTCGCCTGTTCCGGTAGAATGCGCGCCATGATCGAACCCAGCCGACAGCCCGACGCGGCACCCGACTTCGCGTGGCCGGTCCGCGTGTATTACGAGGACACCGACGCCGGCGGCATCGTCTACTACGCGAATTACCTGAGATTCTTCGAACGCGCGCGCACCGAGTGGCTGCGCGCATGCGGAATCGACCAAAGCCGGATCGCCGACGAAACGGGCGCGATTTTCATCGTCCGCCAAGCGGACCTCGACTATCGCGCGCCGGCGCGGCTCGACGACACGCTGCAAATCATCTGCAGAATCGCGCGCATCGGCCGCGCGAGCGTCGAATTCGAACAACAGGCGTGGCGGGCAGACACGCTGCTCGTCGCGGCCGACATTCGGATCGGCTGCGTCGACCGCTCGGCGTTCAAGCCGACCGCGATCCCGGCCCCCGTCTTCGCCGCACTCGAACGCGGGCCGGCCATAAAGCCGGCAAGCCGTGTCAACGGCGCATGCGTGAGTGCCGTTTAGACAAAGCCGATGAACTCGACCCCATGATCCGCCACTAAGCAGGATTCGGCGGAGCGTTTCCGGCGACGCACCGCGCGAGCGCGGCGCGCAGCCGACCGCTCCACCCGGACGCCGCCGGAGCGCGCCGGCCGGGCGCATTCTGGCCAGGCCTCCCCGAAGGGACGTTACACAAACCTCTATGAACACTTCTCAAGACCTGTCGATCATTTCCCTCGTCCTCAACGCGAGCGTGCTCGCCCAGGCGGTGATGGGGCTTCTCCTCGTCCTGTCGCTGATGTCGTGGACGTTCATCTTCCGCAAGTGGTTCGCGATCCGCCGCGCCCGCGCGCAGACCGAGCGCTTCGAGCGCGACTTCTGGTCCGGCGGCGACCTGCAGGCGCTGTACCAGAGCGCCGCGAACAACCGCCACACGATCGGAGCGCTCGAGCGGATCTTCGAATCGGGGATGCGCGAGTTCCTGAAGGCAAAGGAAAAGCGCCTGAACGATCCGGCGCTGCTCCTCGATGGCGCGCGCCGCGCAATGCGCGCATCATTTCAGCGTGAGATGGACGTCCTCGAATCGAATCTGTCGTTCCTCGCGTCCGTCGGCTCGGTGAGCCCGTACATCGGCCTGTTCGGCACCGTCTGGGGGATCATGAACTCGTTCCGCGGCCTCGCGAACGTTCAGCAGGCAACCCTCGCGAACGTCGCGCCGGGCATCGCCGAAGCGCTCGTCGCGACCGCGATCGGCCTGTTCGCCGCGATTCCGGCCGTCGTCGCGTACAACCGCTACGCGCACGACATCGACCGCCTCGCGATCCGCTTCGAAACGTTCATCGAAGAGTTCTCGAATATCCTGCAGCGCCAGGCGCAATAAGGAGCACGCGATGGCCGGCACTCCCATTCGTTCCAGCATGCGCGGCGGCCGCTCGCGCCGCTCGATGGCCGACATCAACGTCGTGCCCTACATCGACGTGATGCTCGTGCTGCTCGTCATTTTCATGGTGACGGCGCCCCTCGTCGCGCCGTCGATCGTCAATCTGCCAACCGTCGGCAACGCCGCGCCCCAGGAGCAGACGCCGCCCGTCGTCATCAACATCCAGGCCGACGGCAAGATGAGCGTCCGCTACAAGGGCGATTCGGGCGCGTCGCAGGAAGACACGATGACGAAGGCCGAGCTCGACAGCTTCATCGCTGCGCGCCAGGCCGACCATCCGGATCAGCCCGTCGTGATCGCGGCCGACAAAACGGTTCAATATGACGCGGTGATGACCGTGATGTCCGATCTGAAGGCGCGCGGCGTGAAGCGCGTCGGTCTGCTCGTCAAATCGCAATGAAGCCTCGCCAGCCGCGCACCGCCGCCTATCCGCCCCGGCCGCCGCGCGAGCGCGGCACAGGCCGCGCGTTCCTGCTTGCCGCGCTGATGCACGTACTGCTCGCGCTTTTCCTGTACCACGGCGTGCATTGGCAGAACAGCACGCCGGCCGGCGCGGAGGCCGAGCTGTGGACGTCGGTGCCGGATACGTCGACGCCGCAGCCGGTGCCCGCGCCGCCCGTGAAGGTCGCTCCTCCCCCGCCGCCCGTGAAGAACGAGGAAGCGGACATCGCCCTGCAGCAGAAGCGGCGCGAGCAGCAGGCCGCAGCCGAACGCGAGGCGCAGCTCGAGGAGCAGCGGCGGCAGCAGCAGTTGAAGGCGCAACAACTCGCCGCGCAGCAGGCCGCCCAGCTCGCCGCACAAAAGGCCGTCGAGCGCGAGAAGCAGAAGCAGGCCGAGAAGCTCAAGCAGCAGCAGCAGTTGGCGGAACAGCAGCGCAAACTCGAACAGCAGAAGCTCGAGCAACAAAAGCTCGAACAGCAGAAGAAACAGGAACAGCTCGCCGCGCAGAAGAAGGCGGACGCCGAGAAGGCTGCGAAGGCGGCGGCCGCCAAGGCGAACGCCGCGGCGAAAGCAAAGCTCGACAAAGAGCGCCAGGCGCGCCTCGCGCAATTGCAAGGCATGGCGGGCGGCGGCTCGGGCGGCGGCGAAGGCCTCGCGAAGAGCGGCACGGGCACGGGCTCGGGCGGCAACGCCGCGTCGCCGGGCTATGCGGACAAGGTCCGCCGGCGCGTCAAGCCGAACATCGTGTGGGCGGGCGAGCGCGACAGCCTCGTGACCGTCGTGGCGATCCGCTGCACGCCGTCGGGCGACGTGCTCAGCACGTCGATCCGCCGGTCCAGCGGAAATTCGGGGTGGGATCAGGCGGTCATCAGCGCGATCCAGGCATCGGTGCCCCTGCCGCCCGATACCAACGGTCGCACCCCATCCGAGATTACGATTACCTTCAAGGCGGCGGAATGAGCGCGTTTGCGCTTACACTCCCGCCGTCGCACCGGGAACGAATCGGGTATTTTTGAGTCTCTGCGGTTGCGCAGCGTACATACGGGAACAGGAAGCATGAGTTTGATGACGAAGCTAGGTTTCAGGGCACTGGTGGCCTCGTGTCTGATTGCCGCGGGCGGTGCCGCCCACGCGCAGGTGAATGTCCTGATCACAGGCGTCGGCTCCACCCAGTTTCCGATCGCCACCGCGAATTTCGTCAACGAAGCGAGTCTGCCGCAACAGGTCACGTCGATCGTGCGCGCCGACCTCGCGAGAAGCGGCAAATTCACCAACGTCGACGCGGGCGGCACGCCCGTGCCGGAAACGGCGTCGGTCGATTTCGGCGCGTGGAAGGCGAAAGGCGCGAATGCGTTCGTCGCGGGCAGCGTGAGCCGCGAGCCGAACGGCCAGTACAAGGTCAACTTCATCCTCTACGACACCGTCAAGCAGCAAAGCCTCGGAGGGCTGTCGCTGACGACGTCGAACGACAACGAGGGGATGCGCAAGACCGGCCACAAGATCGCCGACTACATCTACCAGAAGCTGCTCGGCGTGCGCGGCGTCTTCAACACGCGCCTGTCGTACGTGCAGCGCACGGGCAACGTCTACAAGCTGCTGATCTCCGATTCGGACGGCCAGAACGCGATTCCCGCGCTGACGAGCAAGGAACCGATCATCTCGCCCGCGTGGTCGCCGAGCGGAACGAAGGTGGCGTACGTGTCGTTCGAGCTGAGGAAGCCCGTCGTGTACATTCACGATCTGCCGACGGGCCGCCGCTACGTGATCTCGAACCAGAAAGGCAACAACAGCGCACCCGCATGGTCGCCGGACGGTCAAACGCTCGCCGTCGCGCTGTCGCTCACGGGCAATACGCAGATCTATTCCGTCAGCTCGACAGGCAGCGGGCTGCACCGCCTGACGCGCAGCAGTTCGATCGACACCGAGCCGTTCTACTCCCCTGACGGCAAGTGGATCTATTTCACGAGCGATCGCGGCGGCGCGCCGCAGATCTATCGGATGCCCGCCGGAGGCGAGAGCGCTGGCGCCGCTCAGCGCGTGACGTTTACCGGCAGCTACAATACGAGTCCGCGCATCAGCCCGGACGGCAAGCTGCTTGCGTACATCTCGCGCACGGGCGGGGGCTTCAAGCTGTACGTTCAGGATCTGCAAACGGGTGCGGCGAATGCCGTCACCAACACGACGCGCGACGAATCGCCGAGCTTCGCGGCGAACGGTCAGTACATTCTGTACGCTACGCAATCGGGGGGCCGCAGCGTGCTGGCTGCCGTTCCGTCCGACGGCAGCGCGCCGCCGCAGATCTTGTCCGTTCAGGGCGGCGCGATTCGCGAGCCGTCCTGGGGGCCCTTCATGCAATGACCACAAGGAGAGTAACCATGATGTCGAAAAAACTTCGTCTCGCGTTCGCGATGCTGATGATCGGCGCGCTCGCCGCGTGCAAGTCGGGGGTGAAGCTCGACGAACACGCGAACCAGGGCGGCGCCGTCAGCACGCAACCGAATCCCGAGAACGTCGCGCAAGTGACCGTCGATCCGCTGAACGATCCGAACAGCCCGCTCGCGAAGCGCAGCGTCTACTTCGATTTCGACAGCTACTCGGTGCAGGACCAGTACCAGCCGCTGCTGCAGCAACACGCGCAATACCTGAAGAGCCACCCGCAGCGCCACATCCTGATCCAGGGCAACACCGACGAGCGCGGCACGAGCGAGTACAACCTCGCGCTCGGCCAGAAGCGCGCGGAAGCGGTGCGTCGCGCACTGTCGCTGCTCGGCGTCGGGGATTCGCAGATGGAAGCCGTGAGCCTCGGCAAGGAAAAGCCGGTCGCGCTCGGCCACGACGAAGCGTCGTGGGCGCAGAACCGCCGCGCGGACCTCGTCTATCAACAGTAAGTAACGGAAGAATCGCTGTATGACGCACCGTTTTTCCTGGCTGCGCACGGCCGCCGCGCTGTGCGTGGCAGGTGCGGCCCTCGCGGCCGCGCCGGCGCACGCGGGCCTCTTCGACGACGACGAGGCCCGCCGTGCGGTGCTCGACTTGCGCAGCAAGTCCGACAGTCTCGCGAGCCAGCTCGCCGCCGCGCAACGCACGATCCTCGATCAAACCAACCGTCTCGACCAGCTGAACCAGCAGGTCGCGACGCTGCGCGGCGAGAACGAGGATTTGACGAACCGTCTGACAACGCTCGAACGCCAACAGAAGGAGTACTACACCGATCTCGATACGCGCCTCAAGAAATTCGAGCCGCAGAAGACGACGGTGGACGGCGTAGAAGGCACGGTGCAGCCGGGTGAAACGGACGCGTTCAACGCGGCGTCGCAGCAGTTCCGCAACGGCAACTTCAAGGGCGCTGCGGCTTCGTTCCGCGCGTTCATCGCCAAGTACCCGCAAAGCCCCTATCAGCCGACCGCGCAATACTGGCTCGGCAACGCGCAGTACGCACTGCGCGACTACAAGGGGTCGACTGCGACATGGCAGGGACTCGTGAAGAACTATCCGCAGCACCCCCGTGCCGCGGATGCGCTGATCGCGATCGGCACCAATCAACTCGAGCAAGGCCAGAAGGCGGCCGCGAAGAAGACCCTCGAGCAGGTCGTGTCGCAGTTCCCCGGCTCGAATGCGGCGGAAACGGCGCAGAGCAAGCTGGACGCGATCAAGTGACGACGTACGACGCGACCGGCCGAAGGGTTGACACCCCTGCCGAAGGGTCGCTATAATTTCGCCTCTTTTGGGTCGTTAGCTCAGCTGGTAGAGCAGCGGACTTTTAATCCGTTGGTCACTGGTTCGAATCCAGTACGGCCTACCAAGAAAATCAAGGGCCTGGCGTTCGCGCCGGGCCCTTCTCGCATCTGCGGCGTCTACGCTGAGCGCCGCATCAGCAACGCCGAAGAGACGCTCATCGTCGAGTCGCCCGTGCTTGTTCCGACGCAGGGTCGCACGCCTCGTGCTCGACGCTTCTCCCGCTCCAGAGAAACACGCGCCACTCACGTTGACGACAAGCGACGCGGCCGGTTGCGCTGTTGCGCTTCGCGCCATTCGGCTGCGTCAACGGGCACGCGCGCCGTCGTCCCGATTCGCATCGCCGCGAACGCCGGCGCGCCGCAACGAGATGCCCGTCCGATGAGCAACGCATGGCTCGACTCTTCGAAACGACGCGCCCGAACGAATCTCCGCTTTCCACGCAGCCGCCCCGCCTTCCAGGCTCACATCGCCTCGACCGCAAACGTCGCCCAGCGTATGACATAGACAGCCACGGCCAGCGCGAGCGCAATCAGCCCGCCTTCGATCAACGCAATGCCTGCCGACACGAATCGATTCATGTTCACGAGCCCCTCCGCATGGCATGAATGCCGTTCGATTGTTGCCCGGGTTCTTGCGCAGCGAGCGCGCCCATCGGCGCAACGCGATTCGATCTCAGCGAATCAACGTGGATTCCGCGCCGACGGATACGGATTCATGCACCTCTTCTCGACGGCTGAACGCCCGCCGTCTTGCCGATCTTGCCGCGCGCATTGACCAACGCAACGCCGATCAACGTGATGCCGCCGCCCAACAGCGTGATCAGCAACGGCTGCTCGCCAAGCCAGACCCAACTGATCAGGATCGAAAGCGGCGGCGACAGATACAGAAAACTCGTGACCTGCGAGGCGGGCGCCCGCCGCAGTGCGAAATTCCACGCGATGTATCCGACGAAAGTCGGCGCGATGCCAAGCCATGCCAATGCGGCGAGCCGGGCGTGCGACGCATCGCCGATTGCGGCGGCGAGATGCGGCGCGCCGAACGGCGCGGCGGCGACGGTCGCCGCGGCGAATGCCGCCGCCGTCACGCCGAGCGATCCGACGCGACTGAGGATCGGCTTGAGCCCCACCGAATAGATCGCGAGGCCCGCAACGCTCACGAGCACCCATAGCGCCGCCGGCTCCATCCTTAACCCCTGCCCGCTCGTGACGACGACCAACGCGACGCCCGCAAGCGCGATCATGAAGCCCGCCGCCTTGATCATCCCGATCGATTCGCGCAGCCAGATCGCGGACAACAGTGCGGTCGCCCCCGGTGACAGCGCGATGAGAATCGCCGCGGTGCCGCTCGGAATACGCGTCTCCGCGTAAGCGAGACAGAGGTGATAAACCGTCAATCCGAGAATGCCGAATATCGCGATTCTCGGCAGATCCCGCGCGGCCGGAAGCGCAAAGCGCTTGACCACCCATAACACCGCAAAACTGATCGATGCGACCAGCAATCGCGAAAAGGCGATCTCGCTGGGCGTAAACGCGCCCAAGCAGTAAGCGATGGCGGCATACGAAGAAGACCACGTCAACAAGGCAATGCCGATAGCTCCTAAAGCCCGGCCATCGAGGCGTCCGTTTGTTTCCATCCGTTTGATGTTCCTGTGATGCGGCGAGTGAAATGCTTGTTATGTATCGATGCCGATTCGATGAATAATGCGCGTCCCCTGATTCACCGAAGCAGCGTGCGCGTCACGTCGAACTGAAAAGCGCCCGCTCGAGGTCGTCGATATCGGACATCGCGTTCGTGCAATGCACGGATAAACGAATGGCCGATTCGTATCCGCGTGCGCCCAGATAGAGCGGCGTATGACTGCCCGCGATTTTCCATGCATTGATTCGATGTGATCTTAAATGATTAACGAGTTCGATGGGCGTCCGATCTCGATGCACGAAGCTCACGATCCCGCTGTGAACCGATCCCGGATGAAGCAACGTCACGTCGCCGCGAGCGGCGAGCCGCTCGCAAAGCGCCGCGTAGATCCGTCGGGCGGCATCGAGATCCCGGCCGCGCGCCTCGTCGACGGCGACCTTCAGCCCCATCGACGCCGCCAGATGCATTTCGCTCAATTCGAGCCGACGCGCGCTGTCGTCGTGCAATCGATGCCGGTCGAGCGCCAGCACTTCCGCCGCATGCAGATCGATCGGATGATCGCCCAAACGGTCGAGCCAGCGTTGCGACACGATCGCGAAGCCGGTGCCCCGCGGCCCGCGCAGAAACTTGCGGCCTGCAGCCGTCAGCAGGTCGCAGCCGATTCGCTGAACATCGATGTCGAGCTGGCCGGCGGACTGGCAGGCATCGACCGCGTAAAGCGCATGCGGACTCGCGTCGCGAAGGATGCGCCCGATCCGCTCGACCGGCAGCACGATGCCGCACCCCGAAGGGACATGAACCACGCTCGCGAGGCACAACGATTCACCGGCGTGCGTTTCGATCCATTGCAGATCGAGATCGCCGTTATCGAGCAGCGGCACGACTTCCAGTTCGAGCGCATGCCGCGCGCACAGCTTCTGCAACGCGAGCAGGTTGCCCGCATATTCGTACGGCGTCGTCCACACCTTGCCGCGGCCGCGCCACCCGGCGACGGCATTCACGCACGTCAGCCATGCCCGCGTGCCGCTGTCGAAAAGCGCGACGCTGCTGCTCGACCGCGCGTTCAGCAACGACGCCAAGCCGGCTCTCAACGCGTCCAGCGTCTCGGCGTGCAGGCGCTCGGCCTCGTACGCGCCGTGCTCGAACTCGGCGTTCAGGTAGGCGGTCATCGCGCGAATGACCGCCGGCGACGCCAGTCCCGCGCCCGCGGTATTGAAATGAATCGGGCGCATCTCAGTATTCGCCGCCGAATACGATGCGCGACGGATCGTGGATATCCGCAAGCGCCTGCAGGACGGTCTCCGGCGCTTCGGCGAGGCGATGAAGGAAATGAAGATACCAGTTGTCGCCGAACGTGCCGTAGACGCGGCACTTCACGCCGTCGCGACGGAGATCGCGCAGCCGGGTCGGCTGCACGCCGTGCAGCATCTCGATTTCCGCCCTGTCGGCCAGCAGCCCGTCGCGCATCAGGCGTTCGATGAGCGCCGGGTCCTGCGTCGCGAAGCTGCGGTCGATGCCGGCGTCCGTCATGCGGCGCGCCAATTCGGCGTAGCGGTCGTCCAGCGCGGGAGAGCGCGGCAGCGCCCGCTCCGGGATTTCGTCATAGACGCCCTTGACGAGCCGGATCTTGCGCCCGGTCCGCAGCACTGCGTCGAGATCGTCCGGCGTGCGGTGCAAATATGCCTGCAGCGTAATGCCGATATTCGCGTGCGAGGCGGCGAGGCGGTGGAACACCGACAGAATGTCGTCGACCATCGGGAAGCGCTCCATGCTGAGCGTCACGAACGCGCCCTTCTCGTCCGCGGCGGCGACGATGCGCCCCGTCACCTCGCACGCGAGATCGGGAGCGATCAGCAAGCCGACGTTGCTGAGATCGAAATTGAGTTCCGTGCGCCGCCCCAGCCCGCCGTGCGGCAACAGGTCGATCAATTGCAGATACTGCGCTTCGATGCGCCGGACCTCGTCGCGATCGGTGACGTTTTCGCCGACGTATTCGAGACCGACTTCGTATCCTTTCCCGGCCAGCAGGCGCATCCGGTCAACCGCGGTTCCGGCGTCGCCGGCGACGATGTAGCGGCTCGCCGGCACTTGCAGCCATTCGCGCAATGCGGTTCCTTGCCGGAAACGCTGCGAGTATTGCGGATTCGCGGCGAATCCCTTCAATGCGGCTGCGGCGAGCGTTTTGATTTCGTTGTTCATTCAGGCACCTTGTCGGGAAGCTACGGGAGCATCGAGGGGAGCGGAAACGCGGATCTCGTCGAGAATCGAGCGCATGACGGATATTCGTCCGGACGGTGCGGTGAAAATGCCGCCCAGCGCGCGATTGGCCGCCGCATAAGCGGGATCCTCCATCAGGATCGCGTGCGCGCGCCTAAGATTCCAGAACGGAATACCCGCGAGCAAATGGTGAACGAGGTGATAATTGTCACCATGCATGCCCACGAACGCACGCTCGATCAAAACGGGAAAGCGGTTACGCGTGATCGTCAGCGTGCTGCGAGTCGTGCGGATCACGGGATAATGCTCCGAAATTTCGGAAAACCACCCAATCACCTGGAATGTCGTGATGATTGGAACGATCCAGAAAACGACATAACCCAGCGGGCCGACCGCGACATAAAAGGCCGCGAAAATAGCCGCCTGCGTCAGCACCAGTTGCGCCAGTTCTTTTTTCGCTCGCGATATTTCTCCGAGCCGGTTCATCAACAAATATCTAAGATAGCCGGCGACATTGAGAAGCAGGATGGTCTTGACAATGAACCGCGTGACGAAATCGAGACGGTCACGCACGTCGAACAGGCCGCTTTCGATGTAATGGATGTAATCGGGATCGCGTCGCGCGTCGCCGAGAAAGGTGTGATGGTCGAGCACGTGCGATTTGACGTAAGCCCGGTGGCTTTGGAAGATCGGATAACCTGCAAGCCAGCGCCCGAACAGATCGTTCAGCGCGCGGTTGCGCATGAATGTCTTGTGGCAGGACTCGTGCAGCAAGGAAGCGAGCGCCCGTTGCCGCGACCCGATCACGAGCAGCGAGAGCGGGTAGCACCACATCGACCAATATGTCGCATAGACGGCCGCCGCGATACAGAGATAATCGCCGGCCAGTTCCAGCGGCCCGCGCCAGTTATTCAGGGTGAATAAAGGCCTCAAGCGCTCGCGGATTTCTTTTGAGAACACGTGCTTTTCTATCATGGACATTCCTGTTCTTAATTACTTCTTCTAGGCACTTCCCGATGACACCGACACAAGATCGAAAATCGATTTTCCCGACAAATTCCATTCGGAAATCAAACAAATAGCCAAGGCGAATATTACATATTTAATATTGACAATTAAACATCGAATTAGTCGACATTCGCTCGGTTCTTCGTCTAATAGTCGAACGATTTCGACACTTCGACGAAATTGCGTCGAGACAGTAAATATTTCCGGCCGGAACTGCAATCGAAGCGCGTACGGCGACACAGTCATCGACGTTCGCGCCGGATGTGCGCCCGGATAGCGCCTCGGCCGCAGCGCGAGTCCCGACTGACGACCATTTTTCGCGCACGACGGCCCGCGACCGCGCCGATTCGCGGCACCGGCGATGCATCGCATCGGGGCTCGCGCCGTGCGTAGCGGCAAAATCGCGAACAGACAGTACGGGCGGGTTACGAGCGCGCGGCCATGCGCGTCGCGAGAGAAGCGGCCGATAAGCGAAGATGCCGGCGGCCGCCGCAACGGAGCGGTCTGCTCCCGTGCGAAACCGTGCGGCGGCTGCGATGAATTGGTTGGGCGTCGATGCCGGCGCAAGCCGTGCGCGAGACGCGTTGTCCCGCTCGCCCGGAGCGCGTGCGCGCCCGCGCATTGGAGACGCTACCCGACGAATCCCACGCGCGGGCGCGGCTCGCCTTTCGCCGATCGGATCGGCCCGTCAGGCCCGCCCGGGCATCGCGTCGGCGCGAAGCCGGCAAACGAGTTCGCCGTTGTCCGCGAGACGTTCGAGTTGAGCCGGTGTCATCGTGACGAGGCGAATCGCGAGTTCGTTCGAAATGCCGAGTATCGCCCGGGCACGGTCGGCGTCCTCGCACAGCAAACGACGTACGAGCTGGAGATACCGCTGATTGAATTCCGCGATCTCCTCGAACGCGTCTTTTTCTTCTTCCATGCCTGCCTCGTTTCGATGACGAACGCGCGCGTCCGCAAACGTTCTCGCAAGCGCGCTCGTCGGCCCGACACGCCACTTGCCGGCGCAGATTAACGTATGCAAGCCGCGCCCATCCGACATCATCCCGCCGCATTCCGCCAAATGACGGTCGGCAAACGCACGCGCCGCGCCGTCGAATGTTCGCGAGCATCAACGCCGTCGCCCCGCGACACCGTCAACGCCGCTTCCCGCTCGCGTCGGCATGCGATCCGCACTCGACTTGCAGTCGCCATCGGTCAATTGCTACGTCGAATCGGACACAACGATAGGCGCGCTCGCGCGTCCGCCCTCATACTCGCTTCCGGCCAGCCGCTCCCCCGGGCGGCGAACCTTCCGTTCACTCGGAATTGGCCTGCCTGCACGCGCCGTTGCAGGCGGGCGCTTTTTCCTTCACGTCGAACCCGATGCTGCGTGACGCGCTCACATCGAACGCCGAACGCATTGATCGCGAACATCGTCGCGCCCGCAGCACGTCTCTTCGCATTCGCCCCATCCATGTTTGATCGAATCGATATCGTCAGAAGTCTGTCCGATCGAACCTATATTTAGCGCAACCAAACAATTCAAAGCGCCCTACCATCGCTTTACGCGCGTGCATCGCCGGCGTCGCTCGTTCTCGACCACGAGCAGCCACCTCGCACGCAAACGTTTAACTTCTTCGATGGAAGGTTCGACGCTCGATGTTGAAAGTCACCAAAGCCGTATTCCCCGTCGCCGGCCTCGGCACCCGCTTTCTGCCCGCAACGAAAGCGAGTCCGAAGGAAATGTTGCCGGTCGTCGACAAACCTCTGATTCAATATGCGGTCGAGGAAGCGATCGCCGCAGGCATCACCGAGATGATCTTCGTCACGGGCCGTAGCAAGCGCGCGATCGAGGATCACTTCGACAAGTCATACGAGATCGAGGCCGAACTCGAGGCGCGCGGCAAGGAAAAACTGCTGTCGCTCGTGCGCAGCATCAAGCCGCGGCACGTCGACTGTTTCTACGTGCGCCAGGCCGAGGCGCTCGGGCTCGGTCATGCGGTGCTGTGCGCGCAGAAGCTCGTCGGCGACAGCCCGTTCGCCGTCATCCTCGCGGACGATCTGCTCGACGGCCGGCCGCCCGTGCTGCGGCAGATGATCGACGTGTTCAATCACTATCACACGTCGGTCATCGGCGTCGAAGAGATCGCGCCGCAAGATTCGAAGTCGTATGGCGTGATCGACGGCAAGCGCTGGGAGGACGATCTCTTCAAGCTGTCGGGCATCGTCGAGAAGCCCGATCCCGCCGCCGCGCCGTCCAATTTCGGCGTCGTCGGCCGCTATGTGCTGACGCCGCGCATCTTCGATCATCTGCGCGCGCTCAAGCCCGGCGCCGGCGGAGAACTGCAATTGACCGACGCGCTGCAATCGCTGCTGAAGGACGAGCAAGTGCTCGCGCATCGTTACGACGGCACACGCTTCGATTGCGGCAGCAAGATCGGCTATCTGAAGGCGACGGTCGAGTTCGCGCTGCGTCACCCCGAAGTCGCGACGGAATTCGAGCGGTACCTGAGCGAGCGTTTCCCGGAGCTCGTCGCGGCGTGACCAATCGCGCACCGTGCGCGCGCGGCCCATGTGCGCGTGCGACGCGCGGCTTGCGCCGCCCGTTTCCGGCGGCGCAAGCGACGCGCGCGCGCCCGTCAGGCCGACGAACGTTCAGCGCGCGCCGCGCCGACGCAGGCGAGCCGGCTCCAGGCCGCTTCGCACGGCGTCTCGCGCGGCTTCCGACTGTTTCCGACGGCGCTAGATACTTCGCAATCCGATATAAACGTCCGGACGCCGTCGAGAAGCCCCCTATTTCTTGAATACGCCGACGACGTCTTCGCCGTCGAACACCAACAGCGCGTTGATGCGCCGCGTCTCCATCATCAACAACGCGTCTTCTACACGCGTGCCGAGCGGCACCATCGCCGGGTCCTTCGACATCAGATCGGATGCGACTCGCCGGAACAGCGTGTCGCCATACGCCTCGACCGCGCGGCGGACATCGCCGTCGGTGATGATCCCGAAACCCGTTTCACGCCGCACGATCGCGAGCCCGAGCCGGCCGCGCGTCATCACCTGCAGCACGTCGATCGCCTGCGCGCGTTCGTCGACGAACGGCAAATCGCCGGCGGCCATCTCGTCGTCGACTTTCGACAACAGACGCCGGCCGAGCGAGCCACCCGGATGGAAGCGCGCGAAATTCTCCGGGCGAAAGCCGCGCGCCTTCATCAGCGTGACGGCAAGCGCGTCGCCCATCGCAAGCGCGGCCGTGGTCGACGACGTCGGCGCGAGCTGAAGCGGACACGCCTCCTGCTCGACGCCGGCGTCGAGATGACTGTGCGCCGCCTGCGCGAGCGTCGATCGCGCGTTGCCCGTCAGCGCGACGAGATAATTCCGGTTGCTCTTCAGAAACGGAATCAGCTTGATCACTTCGTCGGTTTCCCCCGAATACGAGATCGCGAGGAACGTGTCGGCCGGCGTCACCATGCCGAGATCGCCGTGATACGCCTCGCCCGGATGCATGAAAAAGCTCGGCGTTCCGGTGCTCGCGAGCGTCGCGGCGATCTTTCGCCCGATGATTCCGGATTTGCCCATGCCGCAAACGACCACGCGGCCGCTCGAACGCAGGATCGCGTCGACCGCGTCGCCGAACGATTCGTCGACACGGGCGGACAGACCCGCGAGCGCGCGCGACTCGATGTCGAAGACTTGCCGCGCGGAATCAAGATAGTTGTAATCGTTCATCTGGGAGCCGCCGTAAGCGATGAAGGTGTTTGGAAACCGTCGCGCGCGCCGCCGCGTGAGCGGCATGAACCCGGCGGCCGGTACGGCAACGTGATGCGCGGGGCCGTCATTGGACGACGGCATGTCGTGCCCATTGGTCGAGCAACGGCCGATACGCGTCGTCGAGCGACAGCCCCGAGCGCAACAGCACGTGTTCGGCGACTTCGCGCGCGGCGCCCTCGCCGCCCGCGCGCGACACGACGTAATCGACGCGCCGCTTGACGAGCGCGTGCGCGTCGGCGGGCGCATACGAAACGCCGACCAAATCGATCACGGGCAGATCGTTCACGTCGTCGCCGACGTACGCGATCGCATCGTCGGCGAGCGCCTCTTCCGACTTGATGCGCGCATAGCCGGCGCGCTTGTCGTCGCAGCCCGACACGAACACGTCGAAGCCGAGCTGCCGCGCGCGCCAGGCGAGCGCGTCGCTGCTGCGTCCCGACAGAATGCCGCTGCGAATGCCGTGCGCGCGCAGCAGCGCAACCGCAATGCCGTCCTTCGCGTGAAAGCTCTTCATGAACTCGCCGTCACCCGTCACCTGCAGCCGGCCGTCGGTCAGCACGCCGTCGACGTCGAACAGCACGAGCCGAATCGCCCCGCGATAGGCACACGCGCTCATCGAATGTCGAGCGCCGGCATGCGCTTGACGAGATCGTCGATCGCCTTCATCTGCGACAGAAAACCTTCGAGCAGAGGCAGCGGCAGCGCGCTCGGCCCGTCGCAGCGCGCGCGCTCGGGATCGGGATGCGCTTCGACAAAGAGCCCGGCGATGCCGACCGCGACGCCCGCACGCGCGAGATCGAGCACTTGCCGACGCCGGCCGCCCGACGCCTCGCCGAGCGGATCGCGGCATTGCAGGCTGTGCGTGACGTCGAAGATCACCGGGCAGCCGCCTGTCGCCTCGGCCATCTGCCGGAAGCCGAGCATGTCGACGACGAGATTGTCGTAACCGAACGAGCTGCCGCGCTCGCACAGCATCACGCGATCGTTGCCGGCTTCGAGACATTTGGACACCACGTGCTTCACCTGCGTCGGGCTCATGAACTGCGGCTTCTTCACATTCACCGGCTTGGCCGCCTTCGCGATCGCGACGACGAGATCGGTCTGCCGCGCGAGAAACGCAGGCACCTGCAGCACGTCGGCGACTTCGGCGACGGGTGCGGCCTGTTCGACCTCGTGCACGTCGGTGATCACCGGCACGCCGAAGCGCGCCTTCACCTCGGCGAGAATCTTCAGGCCTTCGTCGAGCCCGACGCCGCGATACGAATGAATCGACGAGCGGTTCGCCTTGTCGAACGACGCCTTGAACACGAACGGAATGCCGAGCTTGCGCGTCACCGCGGCGTATTCGCTGCACACCTCGAGCGTGAAGTCGAGACTCTCGAGCACGTTGATCCCGCCGAACAGCACGAAAGGCCGGTCGTTGCCGGCCGTGATGCCGGGGCTGATTGCTACGTTCATAGGTCAAATCTCCAAATGAACCGTCCCGTGCGCGCAACGCGCCGATTCCGCGCGGCGAGCTCGCGTTCGGGACGGCGAATCCTCATGATGCGCGCGCAAGCCGCGACGCATAGACCAGCGTCAGTTGCCGGAAGAAGCGCGCCTCGCCGAAACGTTCGCGTGCTTCCTTACTCGCCGCGGTTGCGAGACGCGCGCGCAGCGCCGCATCGCGGTCGATCGACGCGAGCAGTTCGACCGCGTCGTCGGCGCCGCGAAATATCGCGCCGGTTTGCAAGTGCCGTATGACGTCGACGTTTCCCGCGCATGCCGACGCGACGACGGGCAAACCGAGCAGCATCGCCTCGATGACCGACACGGGCATGCCCTCCCACGACGACGTCGACAAATACACGTCCATGCGCCGCAATCGCGCGGCGACTTCGGCGCGGCCGAGCCAGCCTGCAACCTCGACGCCCGCGTCGCGCAACTGCGCCTTGAGCGCGGCATCGCCGTCGCCGATCCACGTGAAGCGCATGCGCGAGCCGCGCAGGCGGCGCGCGATCTCGGCGAACAGCTGCGGATTCTTCTGCACGCGAATGCCGCCGACCGTCACGATCCGCAACACCGACCCGCGCGCGTCTTCCGGCTCGCCGGCGTCGCGCTCGGGCATCGCGCCGACCGCGTTCTCGATCACGACCGCCGGTCGCCGCAAGTGCGCGCGCACCGCTTCGCGCTCGCTGGCCGAGCACGCGATGTAGAGGCATCGCTTCACGCACGCGATCCGTTCGAGCGCGACGAACGCCGATCGCTTGAGCGCCGAGATGTCGCGGCGCATGAACGAGATGCAGTGCGGGCTATAGAAAAGCGCGGCGCCGCGCAACGCGAAAAGCGACGCGATTCTTCCGAGGAATCCCGCGAACGACGAATGCAGATGCACGATGTCCGGCCCGATGCCGACCAGCGTGCGTCGCAACTCGAGCAACATCGGCAGCAGCGGCACGCCTTTCATCTGAATGTGGCGCAGCTTGACAGTCGCATCGAACAACGCGTGAAAATCCGCGGGCGTGTCGGGCCGAAGCGAATAGACGACGTGCACGTCGTGTCCGTCTCGCGCGAGGCGGTTCGCGATCAGGCACACCATCAACAAGGTGCCTGTCGCGCTCGATTCGAGGATCTGCACGATCTTCATTCGCGGACGGCCGTCGGCCGCTGCATCGCGACGTTGCGTATCGACGCCGTCGATCGTCATCGCGCACCTCGCTGCGAGGATGCCGCCTCGATGTGCGCGAGCACTCCCGATTGCGCGATCACCGACGTCCATCCCAGGCGCTTCAGCCGCGCGGGATCGTTGCGTTGCGCGCGCAGTTGCGCAAGGGGCAGCAGCTCGTCGAATATCGCCGCGCCCGTGACGTGCGCACGAATGCCGAGCGCCGTCACCGCATCGACGTTCGACGGCGCATCGTTGCAGACGATCTTCTTGCCGAGCGCCGCGTATTCGAGCAGCTTCGTCGGTGTCTGAAAGCAGTGCGGACGGTGATACGGGAAGTAGCAGACCGCATACTCGGAGCGCTGCACGATCTTCAGCGCGTCGCGCTGCGGCACGCGGCCGACGAACGCAATGCCGTCGACGGCCCGGAACGCGTCGTAAATTTCCGGCTCGGGCTGCCCGACGAGCACGAGCGAATCGCGCGTCGTGCGCGGTGCGTCGCGATATGCGGCCAGCACGTTGTGAAAGCCGCGCTCGCGGCTCATCTCGCCGATATAGCAGAATCGGCCGGTGGGGCCTTCCCCCGCTGGCTCGCTCGCGATCCCGAAGATCCAGTCCGGCACGCCCATCGGCAGCAGCAGCGAAGGTATTCCGTCGCGGAACGCCATCGCGCCGCGCATCCGCTCGTTCTGGAAGATCCGCAGATCCGGCTTTGCGTTCAGTGCGCGCTTGACCGTGTCCTTGATCGCCGCGAGCCTGCCGACCGACAGCGACCGATAGTCATGAATCACAAACCGCGCGGGCGGCAGCGACTGGTAGAAGCCCATGATGCACCACAGGATGCAGCGGCTCCTGTCGCCGAAGCGAGCATATGCGCTCGCGTCGCCTTCATGGACGTCGAAGCCGCGCCGGCCGAGAAAGTCGCGGTACGCGGCGATTTCCGGGTAATTCGCCTTCCCCGGATGGAGGATGAATACTTTCATGCTGCGCTCTTCTCCTTCTCGAGCACGCGCGCCGGCACGCCCACTGCGACGCCGCCGTCCGGCACGTCCCGCAGCAGCACGGCGCCTGCGCCGATGCGCGCGCGATGGCCGATCCGAATCTCTCCGAGCGCGATGCTGTGCGCACCGAACTCGACGTCGTCGCCGACAGTCGGCACGCCGCTGTATGAGCCGTCCGGCCGCAGCGTATTGCCGATCGTCACGCCGTGACGCACCACGCAACGCTCCCCGATCTCGCAATAGCCGTTGATGACGAGCCCCGTGCCGTGATACAGCGTGAGGCCCTTGCCGATCTTCGTCTTGACCGGAATCTCGACGCCCATGATCCAGTCGCAAACCACGATGTAAAGCGCGATCACCGGCGCACCGAGCGCGAGCGTCAGCTTGCTGCGGCACGCGAGATAGTTCGCGATCCGGAAGAACACGACGACGCAGCGCGTCTTGAAGAACGCGTTGCGCCGGCAATCCTCGGCGATCGCGCCGATTGTCTGTTTCAGCGTCGTGCGCATGTCAGTGTTTCATCGAAAATACGTTTCTCGCGGCGCGCGGCGCGATGTCCTCTTTGCCGAAGTAATCGATGCCGTCGATCAGAAACGCGTGGATGTACTTGAGCAGTCTCACGCGATCGAACTCCTTGTAGAAGCAGCGGCCGAGCGACATGACCGGCTTGCCGTACAGCAGCGCCTCGAGGCCGACTGTCGAATTGATCGTGACGACCGAATGCGCGTGCTTGATCAGATCGGTGGTCGGCGACGTGACGAGATCGAAGTGGTAGACCTGCTGCATCCGCACCACCTCGTCGATCACGGCCGCGTCGCACTCGGCCGGATGCAGCTTGACGATCAGATCGGCGCTGACGTTCGCCGCATGCTCGAACGCCAGTTGGATCGCCTTCAGGTTGTCGACGTCCGAATGCAGCTTGATCTGCGTGTCCCCCGACACCTGCAGCGGCAGGAACACGTAGCGCAGCGCCGACAGCTCCTTCACCGTCAGCGCTTTCGCCTGGGCCGGCGCACTCGCGCCGTTCGTCGCCCGCACCGTGTTCAAACGTTTGCGCGCCACGCCTTGCGTGGCAAGCTTCAGCGCATAGTTGACGGCCGACACCGCCTTGCGCGCCGAAGACGTGCGCGACTGCGGCAGCGGCCTCGACTTGTACTGCTCGTAGCGTGCGAGCCAGCGGCGATGCTCGTCTTCCGTCGGCATCGGCAGGCCGTCGATGACGGCCGGATTGCGACTGATCGACGACAGCGCGTTGACGCCGAGCCGGTCGACGAACAGCTTGTCCGGCAGGTTCGAGATCTCGACGAATTTCGTCGGAACCCCATGCGCCGCGCACGCATGCGCGACCGCACGGCAAACGAGCTGCTGGCCGTTCCACATCAGGCACTGCGAGACGCAATAACGGCGGAACACGCCGGACATCACGGCGAAGACCGCGGCTGCGTCGGCGCGCGCGAGCCCGGACGCCATCTGTCCGTTCAGCACCTCGATCGACGCATCGGAGCGAATCGCGGCCGGCGCATCGCGCGCGCCGGACACGCTCGCGCCGCGCCGCAGATAGACCGACCGCAAACCCGCGCCCAGCGCCATCAGATGCGCGACCGGCTCGCTCGTTGCGAACAGAAAGTCGAACTCCTGTCTGACCGCCTTCACGAGCCGCGCGGCAAAGTAGTAACGCTCCATCGAATCGACGACGACGACAATCATGATCTGCGCTCAACGAAGAAGTGGAAAAAACGTCATGCCCCGGCGCGCCGGCGCGACACGCTGCCGTTCATCACGCCGAATGTCAGCGCGATGCCGGCGATCATCAGCACGGCGCCCGAGAACGAAAACAGGCGCACGCTCGCAAGCGCCGATAGCCCCGTGAGCTTCGCCGTGCCGAGCGCACCGGCGAGCACGATGCCGGAGCCGAGCTGAAACAGGAAATCGATGCGTTGCGCGCGCGCCGCGAGGAAGATCTGCGACAACGGCACATAGATCATCTGGAACGCGAAAAGCGGGATCATGCATTGGAAGAACGCGATCGCGCCGCTCCAGCGCGCGCCGAAGAACAGCTCGACGAGCGGAGCGAACAGCAACGCGCCCCCCGCCGCATAGCCCGCCGCGAGCAGCGCAAGCGAACGCGCGTACGTGCCGAACACCTTCGGCACCAGCGCATGCGCATCGTCTCTCGCCATCGCGGCCATCGCGTCGCGCCGGAACACGCCGCCCAGGCTCTGCGCGATCAACGACACGGGAAAGAAGCCGAGCCGATACGCCGCCGCGAAATAACCGGCGCTCTGTGCGTCGAACCAATGCGGAATCACGATCGCGAGCGCATAGGTCAGCACCGAACCGCACAGCGTCGACGGCAGGATGTATTTCGCGAACCGGCTGTGCTCGACGAAGAACGCACGCGTCACCGCGAACGAATAGCCGCGCCGCTTGCCGTGCAGCACGACCGCGAACAGCATCAGCAGCGCGACCGACACCGTGACCGCCGCGTATGCGCCGAACGCATCGACCGGCCCGAACTCCACGCCGAACCTCGGCGCGAATGTCGAGGCGAGAACGCAGACGAGAAACGCCCCGTTGACGGCGATCCGGCTCGCGGCGATCCAGCCGTAGCGCCGCAGACTATTTAGATAACCGCCCGCGGCGAGTTGAACGAACACCGCGAACCCGTATGCGGCGACGACGTACAGGTCCGCGCGGCCCGCGATGAAGACCGCCGCGCCGCCCGCCGTGACCACGGCCGCGCCGAGCGCCATCACGTTGACGAACGCGTTGAACGAATCGGCCGGACTGTCGCTCACGCATGCAAGCTCGTAGCGGCACGCGAGCAGCGTGCCGGCGAACGTCGCCAACGCGAGCAGGTAGTTGAAGCGGCCCAGCGCCTCCGGTCCCTCGAAGCGCCCGATCAGCGAAATGCAGCCGAAGAGCGCAATCTGACCGGCGACGACGCCGCACAGCGACACGATCGAATCGCGGGCGCGAATCATCGCCTTGCCTCCGCATGCGCGCCGGCGCATCGCTCGCCCTCCGGCATGACCCGGCGCCTGCCGTCGCGTCCGCCCGCCCCGAGGTGTGCGTCACGCATCGTGCTTCGCGCCGTATTCGTACGCGACGTAGCGATAGCCGCCGTACTTCGAGCCATAGCCGTACTGCCCGAGCCGCGGATTGATGCCGTTGAACACGACGCCGCTCAGACGCACGCCGTTCTGCGCGAGCCGCTTCGCGGATTCCGCGATCTCGCCGAGCTTCGTCGAGCCGGCGAGCGCGACGAGGAACGCGGTGCCCGCCGTCGCGGCGAGAATGCCCGTGTCGGCCACCGCAAGCACCGGCGGCGAATCGATCAGGACAACGTCGTAATGCTTCGAGAATTCGCCGATCAATTCGGGCAAGCGCGGATGGAGCAACAGCTCGGCGGGATGCTTCGGCATCGCGCCCGTCGAAATGAAATCGAGTCCGACGATCACATCGCGGTGCAGCACCTCGTCCGGCTGCGCCGATCCCGCGATCAGCTCCGAAAAGCCCTTGCCGCGAGCGAGGCCGAGATAGTCGTTCAGATGTCCCTTGCGAATGTCGCCGTCGATCAGCAGCACGCGCTTGCCCGCCATCGTCAGCACCGCGGCGAGATTCGCCGACACGAACGACTTGCCGACACCCGGCGCGGGCCCCGCGATCACGACGACGTTGTTCCTCGCGTCGAGCATCGCGAACTGCAGCGCGGTGCGCAGGCTGCGCAGGCTTTCGACGGCCGGCTCGTCCGGATGCGCGACGGACAGCAGCGACAGGGCGCGCTCCCTGCGCTTCGCGCGCTCGGTCAGCGCCCGCTGCTGATCGCTGCGCGGCACGGTCGCATAGACGTTCAGGCCGAGACGGCGCTCGATCTCGTTCGGATCGGAAATGCCATGGAACAGCATCGAGCGGCCGACCGCCGTGCCGCAACCGGCGAGCACGCCGAGCAGCAGCGACGCGAGCGCGACGAGCGCCTTCTTCGGCTTGACGGGCACTTCCGGCACCGCCGCCGTATCGACGAGCCGCACGTTGCCGACCTTGCCCGCGCGCACGAGCTGCAACTGCTGCATGTTGTTCAGCAGCGCCGTATACAGATCGGTATTGACCTTCACGTCGAGCATCAGCCGCACGAGCTGCTGCTGCAGATCCGGCAACCGCTTGATCTGCTGCTCGGCCGCACCGCGATAGCCGTCGAGCGCGGCGATCTGCTGATCGATTGCGATGACGCTCGGATGCTTCGGCGTGAAGCGCGACAGCGCCTCCTGCCGTTTTTGCCGCAATTCGAGCAGACGCGTCTTCGCATCGGCCGACTGCGCGAGCGCGAGCTTCGCCTCTTCGGTCAGATCGACGGTGCCGTGCTCGTCGCGCAGCTTCGTGAGCCGCGCCTCGGAATCGGTCAACTGCCGCTTGAGCGCCGGCAGCTGTCCGTTCAGGAACTCGAGCGATTGCGCGGCTTCCGCCGATTTGCGCTGAATGTTCTGCGCGATGTACTGCCGCCCGATTTCATTGAGCGCGCTGCTGACGAGGTCGGGGTCAGTGTCGCGCAGGCTCGCGACGACGACGTCGGACTGCTTGACGCGCTCCTGCACATCGAGGTTGTCCTGCAGATCCTCGATCGTTCGCAAACGCGAATGGCGTACGAGCACAAACGTCGCGCCCGGCTTCGCGGCAACCGCGTCGACGCGCAACACGATCGCCCCGCCCTTCGCCGAAAAGCGTTCGAGCGTGCCGATCGCACCCTCGACATTGCGTTCGAGATCGCCGCCGGCGAGCCGATAGCGGCGCGCATCGAGCATCGTCAGCTCGAACGTGTCGCCTTCCATCGCGCGCGGCACGTCGAACGTCGCGACGTTGATGCGCTCCTGGCCCCACGCGTAGCCGCCGAAGCCCGCGAGCCCCGGATTCGACAGCCCTTCGCTGCGGCGCGCGAGCCAATTGCCGATCACCGGAAAGCGCTTCGGCTTCGCGTCGATGAAGAGCTTCAGATTGTCGACGGCGCGCGACACGACGAGCCGCGACGCGAGAATCTGCGTTTCGGCCGCCGCGGACGACTTCACGTCGAAGAGCGAAGACACGTCGCCGAGCAGACTCTTCGCCGCTGACGTATCGGGGCTGTCCTCGACCTGGATCAGGATGTCGGCCTGATAGACGGGCTTGCTGAGCACCGCATACGCGACGCCCACGACGAAGCAGCCGAGCGCGATCGCCGCGATCAGCCAGCGGCCTTCGATCAGGATGTCGAGAACGGCGACGAAATCGGTGTCGCCTTCGCTGTCGGCGAGCGCCGATGTGCCGGTTGGATTGGGATTCATCTGTGGGGTCTCGAAGATTCGGTTCTACGCGCCGCGCGCGCTCACACGAGCCGCAGCCGCGCCAGCCAGCCGTTCACGCCAAGCTCTAGGAGCCGCGCGGACCGCTCGAATACGAAGCGCGGTTGGCGATACGGATCGTGGACGTCGAAGTTCTCGTGCTCGCCGATGCGAAACACCTTGCCGCGCGCGAGCGGATGCCGTTCCTCGACGAGCCGCCGCTGACCGTGGTCCATCACGAGAATCAGGTCCGCCGTCGCGCACTGCGCGCGCCCGAGCTGCTGCGCGCGATGCGCGGACAGATCGATGCCGCGCTCGCGCATCACGTCCTGCGCGAGCGGCGCGGCCGGCAGCCCGACGAGCGCGTTGAAGCCCGCCGACGTCACCGTACGCCCAGGCAGCGACGCCGCGAAGAGCGCGGCCGCCATCGGGCTGCGGCAGAGATTGCCTTCGCAGACGACGAGAATCGAGTCGATCATTTGGTCACGACCGCCGCGGTCAGGCCGGCATTGACGGCGGGCAGCAACAGACTGAGCACGCGGCTGAAGCGCACGAGCCCGTTGCCGTCGACATAGACGATGTCCTTCGGCTCCAGCTCGAACTGGTTCGCGAGCACCATCGCGACGGGCGAGCTCGCGTCGAGCCGATAGACGTGCGGCTTCGCGTCGAGCGAGCCGCGGATCACGTATAGCTGCGCGGCGTCTGCCGTCGTCGCGTTCAGGCTGCCGGCCTGCGACAGCGCATCGCTCAGCGTCAAGCGGCCGTTGCGCATCGGCAGCGCGGTGACGGGCTTGTTGACCTCGCCCATCACGAACACGCCGCTTTCGTCGCGCGGCGGGATGCGCAGCAGGTCGCCGTCCTCGAGAACGAGCCGCGAAGGATTGCTCCCTTGCGCGGCGCCCGACAGATCGATCCGCCGCTCGGCGCCGCCGCGCACGAGCGTCACGCGGCTCTGGTCCGCGCTCGCCGAAAAGCCGCCCGCGCGGCTCACCGCATCGTACAGCGTCATCGGAATGTCGTTGAGCGCCTGCGAGCCGGGCGTACGCACTTCGCCTTCTATGTAGACCTGCTTCGCGCGAAACGATGCGATGCGCACCGTCACCTGCGGATCGCGAAACGTCTGTGCAAGCTTGCGCGCGAGTCGCGCCTGCACCTGCTCGGGCTTGAGCCCGGCAACAGCGATGCGCCCGACGTACGGAAACTGCAGCGTGCCGTCCTGATCGACGACGAAACCCGCCGGCGCATCGGCCGCGCGCGCCGCCGTCTGCTGCTGCGTGCCGAGCGCCGCCGCAAGCTCGGGATGATCCCAGACCGTGATCTGCAGCACGTCGCCGCGCCCGATCGTGTAGGCGGACGCCGGCGACGCGAGATCGGACGCGCGACGCGGCAGCCGCTGCGCGTCGCGCAGCGTGCGGATCAGATTCAGATCGATGTCCGTGATCGGAACCGGCAACTGCTCGCCGCGCGACTCGCCGCCTGCCGCGGCCGGCGCGCCCGACACCGGCACGCTCGCCGGCTGCTTCATCCGCATGCCCGGCGCGACGCCGCACGCACTCAATGTCGCGAGCGCCGCGCACAGCGGCACCCATCTCGTCAACCCACGCACGCGCGCGCCGTACGTGCGTTCCGGCGGCGCGACGCCGCCAGCTTCCCCCAGACTACCCATCTACACCTCTATCCATTTTCTAGCTCCGGCCTGTTCCGGCCGCCGATCGCCGCACGAAGCACGCTCAATACGCGCCCGATCCGCGCAGGACGACATTGACCGTCTTCAGCAGGATGGTCAGGTCGCGGCGAAGCGACCATTCCTTCACGTACGACACATCGAGCGAAACGCGTGTCGCGTAACTGGTATCGTTGCGGCCGCTCACTTGCCAGAGGCCGGTCATGCCGGGCTTGGCGGCGAGGTAATAGCGAACGTCGTCGCCGTAGCGCGCGAGTTCCGCCTCGACGATCGGCCGCGGCCCGACGAGGCTCATCTCGCCCCTCACGACGTTCATCAACTGCGGCAGCTCGTCGAGACTGCTTCGACGCAGGAAGCGGCCGATCGGCGTGATCCGCACGTCGTTCTTCAACTTGAATTCGCGCTCCCATTCCGCGCGCGCTTGCGGATCGCGCTCGAGCAGCGACTTCAGCACCGCATCGGCGTTCATCACCATCGAACGGAACTTCAGGCACTTGAACGGACGGCCGTCGCGCCCGATGCGCACGTGTCCGAACACGGCCGGCCCGCCGTCGCGCTTGACGAGGAAAGCGATGACGGCAAGCGCGGGCGCCAACAGCGCGATCAGGCACGATGCGGCGGCGATGTCGAACACGCGCTTGACGATGCGCTTTCCGATGCCCGACGTGCGCATGCGCTGCGCGACGTGCCCCACCTGATCGAGCGTCGCGGCCTTCACCTGCCGGCTCGCGCGTTCGACAAGGCCGAAGATCGCGAGCGTCACCGCGCGAAAGATCAGGAGCCCGATGCCCGTCGTCACGGTCCAGTAGACGAACCAGGCGCTCGACAGGATCTGCGCGCGATGCAGCACGTACAGCAGCACGACGGTGCCGCCCTGCACGACGAGCCACGCGAGCGCCGTTCGGCTGATCAGATGCACGGGCGAGCGCCGCCGGGACGCCTCGTAGATCCCGCACGCGGGAAAGACCGACAACGAAAGCGCGGCGGCGAACGCCACCAGCGTGCCGTCGAAGATCTCGGCATGCGGGCCGCCCGACGCCTCGATCAGAATCGGAAGAAACGCGCCGAACACGATCACCGCAATGTCGACGACTCTGGGAAATATCGCTGGCATAAGTGAACCTCAGTTGCGATTCGTCAATAATTTGATTCGCACTTCTACATTCATGCCGAACGTTTTTCTCGCATTCGGCACTCATTGCGTCATTTCATCGATGCATCGGACTCCGAATCTGGTCACGCTCGCCCGTCTTCCCGAAACGACGATCGAGCGCCGCCCGCGGCTTCGCACGCGAGCGTGGCGAAACGGACGCTGGGGAATGAAGCGGCGGACGCGGCGTGCCGCTTGTTATGAAACCGATCCGCTCAGCCGCGCAACCAATTCGCCGCACGCGAGATCCGCGTCCGCGCTTCGGCTGCGCTCGACCGCGCGATACTCGGTCGGCGACATCGACAAATGCTGGCGAAACAGCTTCGCGAGACGGTCGCCGCTGCCGAGACCTGTGCGCCGCGCAATCTTGTCGACCGGAAGATCGGTATGCACGAGCATGTGGCACGCGTGCTCGAGCCGCACCTTCTGGACGAATTCGGACGGCGTCACGCCGATTTCCTGCTTGAAGCGGCGCAGGAAATTGCGCTCGCTCATCGCCGCCGCATGCGCGGTATCGGCGATCGAAATGCGGTTGGCGCTGTTGTCGCGCAGTTGCTGGACCGAGGCGCGAATCAGCTTGCTCGCGCGCGCCTCGCGCGCGGTGAATCTCGATTCGGCCGGCCGCGCGCTCAGCGCCGGGCACAAGCGTTCGGCAACCTCGTGTGCGGCGCTATCGCCGCAATCGTGCCGGATAATCGCGAGCGCGGCCGAGAACGCCGCCCGCTCCGCCGCCGTCGGGCGGGCTTTCTCGGTGGAGGCGGCGCCCGAGAGCATCGCGTCGATCGACAGGTCGTCCGCCGCCGCATCGCCGCCGTCGAGCGCCGCGAGCCCCATCAGGCGCCGCTTGCCGCCCGATGCTCGGACGTGAGCGCGCGCGCTGCGCAACCACTCGGATACCGTCGCGTCGTCACGATCGCACGCGCCCGGCTCGCCGATCGCAAAGATCGCATGCACGCTCTCGATCGCGTGCTCGTGCAGCGGCTGGGTCCAGACGGGAATGCCGGACGACGAATACACGGCACCGCCCGCCGCCGACAACAGAAGCATCTCGTAGCCGCCGCCGGAATCCTCGCCGGTGTGCCGAAAGCGGTTGGCAAGATTGAAGATCTCCGCCATGCGTCCGGCCTGCATCAACGAAAAGCCTCCAAACAAGACGACAGCGATCCCTTTTCGGTAGCACACGCCTCCGAAAGCTGCACCACGACTCACGTGTGCTCCCATCCGACCAATGTTGAACGCGCATTCCATGCCGCCGGCCCTTTCACTCATTCAGCAATGTCTATTCTGCGGCGCATCATATTCCTTCAAATCGCTGCAACAATCTTTCTGTCCGATTACGACGCCATGTTGGCGGATTGAATCTGGACATCGATTCCATCATTTATCCGCCGCGCCAATTCGAATGGGTGCGAGCATTGCACCAGAGGTTCACGCATGAGCTTGTCGAATTCGGACGGCCTTTCGGCTACCGAATCACCGGTGACGGGTAGCGCGTCCGATAAGGACGGCGGATAAGGACAAATGCGCCGATGGCCGCGTTGCGCCTGCCGCAGGGCCGAATTCGGCATGCGAATCGGAATGGCGGAATCCGCCGCATCGACATCGCGCGACCTCGCGCCGGCGCGTCGCGCGGCCGTTTCCATTCAAGGGGGAATATAAGCGCGCCGCACGCCGAACTTGCCGAACCGCGCGCCGCTGCCGCGACGACTTTATCGAATTCGCCGCCGGACCGCATGTCTTTTTACATTTGGAATTGAACTTACATTACCGATGTGAGATTCGGCTATTGCATATTTTTCCGATATCGTTCTCGCGCTTTTCGATAATTGCTGACCAACGTCCATTTCTCATCATGCACAATGCACGATCGCCGCACTTCGGAATTTTCCCATTTACACGTCGCGATACCGCATGCGCGCCAATTAGCGCGATTCGCCCGGATCGGACAAATGACGCACTCGCGCACTCATGCGGCGCGAAACTGCGGGCGTTCGCATCGCCGCCTTACAATACGGCGTTCTTTTTCAGGTGAATGCAAGCGATGTGGCCTGCGATCAGCAATCTCGGCGATGCCGCCTTGACGCTTCCTCTTTCCGTCGTCTGCGGCGCGTGGCTCGTCCGCTCGTCGCCCGAGCGGCGCTACGCCGTTTCTTGGCTCGCGTTGCTCGCGGCCGGCATGCTCGTCGTCGGATTGACGAAGATTCTCTACGCGGGTTGCGGCGTGCAGATTCGCGCGATCCACTTTCGCGTCGTCAGCGGGCACACGATGCTCGCGTCGGCGGTGTGGCCGATGGCGCTGCTGCTCGGCCTGCAATGGCTGCGCTCGGACGCGACGCTGGCGGCAGGCCTCGCGCTTGCCGCGCTGATCGGCACCGCGCGCGTGTTCGACGATGCGCATACGGTGTCCGAGGTCATCGCCGGCTGGGCGCTCGGCGCGCTCGTCACGCTGTCGTTCGTGCGCTGGAGGGGCGCGCCCGCGATGTCGCGACGCCTGCGGCCTTACGCGTTCGCGTCGCTGCTCGCGGCGCTGGCGATTGCCTATGGGCGGCACGCGCCGATTCAGACGGCGATCGAACAGTATTCGCCGTTCCTGTGCAGCCAGTTCCCGTGGTGACCGCCCGTCACGGCCACAGCAAGTCGCCCGCCGCCAAAACCCTGTGCGGATCGGACACGCGCACGTGCAACGGCGCACGCGTCGCTATACTTTCAGGCACAGCGCCGCATCGGCGCAGGGCGCGCACCGGCTGAGCGTGGCTTACGGCGCGCGTCACCAGTCAAATGCGCAGAAGCGCTGCGCTCCGTGCGTCGCGCACGAGCCGCGCATGCGGCGTGCGACGCGTACGGCGGGTGCACTCATGCGCCGCGACGCGCTGAAGCGCGGCCGCGCAACGCGCGCGTTCGATGCGCGGCGTTCCGGCGACGCCGACCTGCCGCGCGCACGACTGACGAACCACGGAGCCTTCATGCGACGCGCGAGCGTTCCCACCCTGCTCTTCGCCGCCAGCGCCTGCTTCTTCTCGCTGAACGCGTTCAGCGTGCGCGCGACCTTCGCCGCTTACGCATTGCTCGCGCTTCTCGCGCTGTTGCGCGCGCCGACGCTGTTCGCGCGCCAGCAACGTCTGCCCGCAATCGCCGCTTACTGGACGCTTTGCGTGAGCATCGCATTCATCGTGTCGGCGTTCGGCGATTTCTACGCGAACTTCTTCGTCAAGTTCGTGCTGATCGAAACCTACGTCGCACTCGCGTTCTGGATGTTCGCAAGCGGCGTGCTGTCGATGCGCTCGCTCGAACGGACGTGCGAGACACTGATCTACGTGCACGCGGCGTTCTTCGTCGCGCAACTCGGCTGCTACCTCGCCTTAGGCCATTTCATCGATTTCGACAGCTACATCCGCGAGAGCGATTCGGAAGCGCTCTACGCGACGAAGGCGCTGAGCGACAGTCTCATCTCGATCCGCGCGCTCGGCCTCTATTCGGAGCCGTCGTTCTACGCGATGACGGTCGTGCCCGCGGGCACCGTCCTGTTGCTCGCGAAGCGGCGCATGACGGCCGCGACGATCGTCGCGTTCGCGACCGCGCTGCTGTCGTTCTCGATCGCGGCGATCCTCATCTGCGCGCTGCTCGGCGGCGTGCACTTCCTCACAGGACGCACATCGATGCGGATCAAGCTCGTGATCGCCGCGGTCGCGCTCGCGATCGCGCCCGCGATGTACGGCGTGTACGACAAGCGCGTCAATCAATCCGCCGACTACGACGCCGTCGGCAGCCGCACGCTCGTGCTGCGCGAGCTGAGCGAGCGTGACGCGCTCGCCGACGTGTTCGGCAGCGGCCTCTTCTGGGACGAACGGAACAACGTCGGCAAGACGCACTTGCGCGGCTACCAGGTGCGCGACAGCTCGTTCTACGTGTATCTGCTGTTCGCAACCGGCATCGCCGGTGTCGCTGCGTTCTTCGGCACGTTGTTCATGCTGTTCGGCAAGCGTGGCCGCCGGTGCCTGCTGCTGTATCTGCTGCCGCTCCTCCTCTTCAAGTTTCACGCGCTATACGGCATGCTGTGGCTCACGCTGCTGATGTTCGTCGTCGTCGCCGGGCATGCCGAGCGCTTGCCCGAGCGCCGCGAACGGCCTGGTACCGGTACCGGCTGGCTGAGCGCGACCGGAGCATCGGGCCCCTAGCGTTTGTCGCGCACACGCGCCGATACGCAAAGGAGAATGTCGATGACAACCCGCTGGATGCTGGCCTGCCTGTTCTGCGCGTGCGTCGTTGCATCGTCGGCCGCGCAAGTGCCGCCCGCCGCGCCGCCCGGCCACATCGTCGCGCACAGCGCGGCCGCGACGCGCGTGTTCCTCGGTTCGCCGTCGCTCGCGATCCTGCCTGACGGCACCTACGTCGCGTCGCACGACATGTTCGGCCCGGCCGCGCTGCCCGACGAAGTGCACGTGTTCGCGTCGCACGACAAGGGGCTGACCTGGGAAAAGCTGAGCGTCGTGACCGGCCAATACTGGTCGTCGCTCTTCGTCGTCGACGGCGCGCTCTACCTGATGGGCACCGATCGCTCGATGGGCACTCCGGTGATCCGCCGCTCGATCGACGGCGGCGCGACGTGGACGACGCCGAGCGATGCGCTGACCGGACGCTTCGACGTGAGCGGCCGCTACATCACCGCGCCCGTGCCGGTGCTCGTCGAGCGCGGCCGCGTATGGCGCGCGTTCGAAGTGATCGAAGGCGGCGACCTGCGCTCGCTCGTGATGTCCGCGCCCGCCGACGGCGATCTGCTCGACACGCGCAACTGGCGCGCGACGAAGCCGCTGCCGTCCGACCATGCGTGGCTCGACAACAACTTCCTGACGTGGGAAGAAGGCAGCGTCGTCGCGACGGCCGATCGCGAGCCGGCCGTCGTGCTGCGCGTGAACACGAAGCACGGTCCGGAGAAGGTCGCGCTCGTTCACATGCAGGCGGACGGCTTATCGCTGTCGTTCGATCCGTCGCACGATTTCATCGATTTTCCCGGCGGCGGCAAGAAGTTCACGATCCGGTTCGATGCGCGCTCGGGCCGCTACTGGTCGCTCGCGAACGCGGTGCCGAACGCCGACGGCAGCGCGAATCTCGAGCGCGTGAGAAACACGCTCGCGCTGACGTCGTCGCCCGACCTGCGCCACTGGAGCGTCGAGCGCGTGCTGCTGCAAAGCGCCGATGCGCAACGGCACGGCTTCCAGTACGCGGATTGGCAATTCGAAGGCGACGACATCGTCGCGGTCGTGCGCATGGCGTTCGACGACGGCGAAGGCGGTGCGCACAGCCAGCATGATTCGAACTACGTGACGTTCTTGCGGGTGCGCGATTTCAGGCACGCGGAGGCGAACGAGCGCGACCAGGCCGCTTCGGATTGACGGCCGCGATACGCAAGCTGCGATATGCGGGCCGCGATGCGGGCGCCGGAGCGCGATACGATGCGATCCGGTTCGGCAATACGAAGCAGCGGCGCGGCGCACGCGCGGAGTTCAGCCGGCGGCCACCGCGAGCGCCATGTCGGCGTACCGGTTCTCGAATGGTTCGATCCTGAGCGTATCGACGCGCACGCTCGCGCACGCCGGCACCCACACGCGAACTTCGAGATCGCTGACCGGCGTCGCCAGTTCGAAATCGAACTCGGCGATCGGGCCATCCTTCCCGCCGGGCGTCACGTCGTGACGCATCAGCACCTGCGTGCCGTGGCCCCATATGATGTCCATCCAGCCGCCGTCCGTCGCATCGCACCGGCCTTCGAGGCTCACGACATAACGGCCCGCCGGCAGCGCCGCGTAAGGTCCGAACAGCAGGAAGCCTTCCTGCCCCGTGCTCGCCATCGCACCCGAATCGCGCAGCCCCACGCGCGTGTGCAGGCGAATATCGGCGCCTCGGTAAACTCTCGCGGCGTTGGCATGCGTCACAGCGCATTCGAGCGACAACGGCACGAACCCGAGCGCGTCGAATCCGCCCTGGCTGCCGGCCATCGGCATCGCGACGAGGCGAAAATCGCCGCAAGTGCTCGGCGCGACGACGCGCATCGGCAGCGGCATCGTCGTGCCCGGCGCGAAGAGATCGACGGGCAGCGGCATCGGCGCCGGATCGGACGCGACGATGCGCCCGGCATCGTCGAGCCAGCGATACGACAGATGGATCGGATTCCGGCTCGAGTTGACCCACGTCTGCGTCGACGCGTTCTCCAGCAACACGGGCAACTCGAAGGCTTCGCCCGCCGTCAGCGGACCGAGCGTCACGTCGGTGCGCAAGCTGCCGCCGGCGTCGCGCGGCACGGCGGACACGGCGTCGCTCACGCGCTGGCATTCGAAGTCCGCGGGGAGACTCGCGTAACCCGCGCTCGGCACCGCACGCGGCACCTCGACCTGGAACGCCACGAGCTTCTCGTAGTGCGCGAGCTCGCTCGTCCGATCGCTGCCGCTATCGGAAAACATGAACCCGGCGACGTAGCGCCCTTCCGGCAGGTTCGCGCCGAGGTAGAAACCGATGCGATAGGTGCCGCGCTGCAGGCCGACGAGCCGCCGGTTCAGCAGCGAGTTGCTGCTGCCGAACGCCCAACGCTCGTCGCTATCCGTGATCTGGATGCCGACGCCCAGTTCGGCGACGTCCCTGTCGATCGAGAACACGACGCTGAAGCGCATGATCTGGCCGTGCGAATATGTATCGCCGCCCAGCAGCGTCGCCGACACGAGCGAAAACTCCGGCGCCGCGAACGCACGGCTCGCGACGGGCTCGTACGGCTGCCAGCGCGCGGTTTGCGGCACGGGAATGATCTCGCGCCGCGCGCGCTCGCGCTGCCGGCGCTCGCGCAACACGCGGTAGAACTCGAGGTCGAGCGCGTTCAGCGCTTCGAGACGCTCGCGCAGCGCCGCCTCGATCTGTCCGACCGCGGGCCGCTGCCGCGTCGCATTCACGGTCTCGATGCGCTCCGGCGCCGGCAAGCCGATCAGCGCGGCGACATCGGCGAGAAACGTCGGCATGTCTTCGAAGAAACCCACGACGTCGTACTGCTCGACGCTCGCGAGCGCCGCGGCGAGCTTCTCGTCGTCGCGGCGCGCCTGCGTGTCGCCGATCGCGGCGAAGTGCTCGACGTACGGATTGCTCAGCGACTCGACGAAATTCGACTCGAACGATTGCGCGATCGACGCACGGAAATCGCCACCCGGATCGGCCGCCAGCGCGATGAAGCGCTGCGCCTGCTCCCACAGCCCCGGCAACTGCTCGGCGTCGTGGTTATTCATCAGAAAAAAGAGCCAGGAAATCGCGCGGTCAATCGGCTCGCGAAAGCATGTCAAGTATTGATAACGCGGATCGAGCGACGAGCCGCGAAAATCGATGTGCGCGGAAATGACCGAATACTCGCCGCCGTATCGCCGAATCAGATCGCGATGTCGGCCAATCAGGTTCGGCGTCACGCAGCCCGCGCCAAGCGCGTTGCCCAGCCACGCATTGACCGCCTGCCCGGCGGTCTTGGGCAAATGATCGAAAATGACGCGGCCACCGAAAACCCGCCGTTGCTCCTTCATCGTGGGCAATCCCCTCTTCTCTTTTCTGGCCGCGCATGATCGGCGGTATCCGCCGAAATTCTGACACAAAAATATGTCGCTTCATCGGCCGCAAACGCATCGATTTCGACGGGTGTCGACACGCGACGTCGAGCGATGCCGGTCCGCACTTGCGTCACGAAAACGCGCGACGTCCCGGTGGCGGCCCGTCGCGCGGTTCGCCGCGTTCGCCGCGCGTCGACGACGCGGCAACGGTATCGAAAGACGGCTGTCCTATCATCGCGAAGCGTCGCCCTCCCGCGCCGCCGAGATCGCCGTTCAATCCGTGCACAGGAACCGCAACATGAGACACGCCGCACTGGCCGTTCTGGTTTCACTGAGCGTCGCGCCCGCGCTCGCGGCGGCACAAGTCGCATCGCCCGCTGACTCCGCGTCGACGGCAAGGCCGCCCGCCGCAGCCGGCCGCCCTCAGCCCGACGCGCCGGGCGACGTGCGATTTCGGCAAAAAGGCGCGGGCAGCGTGCCGCGCCCGCTCGCCGTCAAGCTCGCGGACATCATCAACGGCGCCGATTTCGGCATGCTGTGCAACGGCTCGAACGACGACGCGGCCGCGCTCAACCGCGCGCTCGCGTATGCGGCGAGCGTCGCGCCCGCCGTCGTGAATCTGCCGCTGTCGGGCACCCGCTGCGTGATCGCGGGCACCGTCACCGTGCCGGAGAACGTCACGCTCGCCGGCGCGCGCGGACAGCGCGCGAGCCTCGCCGCCGGCGCGGCGAATCTGAGCCCGATGATCTCGCTCGCCGGCAACGGCGCGGCGATTCGCGATCTCTACATCAACGCCAGCGCGGCGGGCGCCAACTCGCGGGGCGCGACGATCGCGGTCAGGAACGTCGTCGCGCCGGTGATCGCCGGCGTCTATATCCAGGGCCCGTTCATCGGCATCGATCTGAACGGCAATCAGGCGCTCGTCGAGCAGACGATCGTCAACGGCGTCAAGGGCGCGGGCAGCGTCGGAATCCGGATCGGCGCGCTCACGGCTCACGCGGAGACGACCGACGCGCGCATCGCGCGCACGACCGTCATCGGCGATCGCGCCCAGCCGGGCGACGCCGCGATGCAGATCCTCGACGCGGGCGGCCTCCTCGTCTCCGAGTCCGACATGTTGTTCACGAAGATCGGCACGCAGATCGCCCCCGGTGCGAATCAGTCGGTCGCGTGGGCGAGCCTGAACAATACGTACGTCGGCGATACGAACGCGATCAACGCGCTGGAGATCGACACGCGCGCACCGAGCGCACGCGTCGAAGGCCTCGAATGCAGTGCGTGCTGGACCGCGTCCGCGCAGTCAGACAACATCCTGATCGCGAACACGGGCGGCGGGCTCGTGTCGGAGATCCATTTCAACGGGCTGCGCAACTACAACGGCGCGTCGAACGGCGCGAACGTCAAGGCGGGCACGTTCGTCACGTTCGACGCAAGCCGCTTCTGCGGCAACGGCCGCGGCGGCGGCGCGGCGGCGAACATCGTCTACGGCCCGAACGTGAGCGCGTACGCGGTGCGCAACTCCGAGCTCGGCGGCAGTTGCGGCGGGCTCTTCAAGGCGGCGCCACGGCACGGCATCGTGCTTGCCGGCAACAACGCGGGCGGCCTCGTCAGCGGCAACGACTTCAGCGGCTCGCGAACGCCGATCTCCGGCGCGCCGACTGGCGACAGCATCGTGTCGTCGAACCTCGGCATCGACACCAAACCCGTCACGATCGCAAGCGCCGCGACGATCGACGTGCATACCACGCCCGTCGTGCTGCTGACCGGCAACGCGAAGATCCGCGCGATCGAGCCGACATGGAACGGACGCACGCTGAAGCTGATTCCGACGAAGGGCACGGCGAGCTTCGCGACGGGCGGCAATCTTTGCAACGCGGCGACGGCCGCGCAGAACGCGCCGGTGGACGCGTACTTCAACGGGAGCTGCTGGAATCTGAAGTAGATCGGCCGCGCGAGCGGCGCGGCAACGTGCGCGCGAGGTTCAGGCTTCAGCGCGCGACGCGTGCCAGCGGCGGCACATCACCGCGGCGCGCCGCCGAAGCGCATCCTCACCGACGCGAGCTCGGGCGGCAGACGCGCGGACCGCGGCCGCGAGCGCGGCGTCTCGACGAAGCCGAGACGCTCGTAGAGCGAGCGGGCGCGCACGTTGCTCGTCAGCACGTCGAGCACGACCTCCCTGCCCGGCTCCGCGCGCAGCACACCGCCGCGCATCGCATCGTCGAACAGCGCGCTGAACGCGCCGCAGCCGCGCACGCGCGCATCGGTCGCGCAATGCGCGATCAGCGTTTGCGAGCGTTTCGGCGCAGGCAGCTCGCTTTCGAGCACGAGCCCGCGCAACAGCATCCGGACCGTGCGCGCGACGCCGAAGAAGCGCAGCAGCATCCACGCGACGTGCAGATCGTCGAAAGCCGTCGCGCGCCCGTCGTGCGCGGCGAGCACCGCGCTCACCCCACCGTCCTCGCCAACCGCGACGCGATGTCGCCGCCACGAAAAGCGCCCGTGCTTCGACGCGAACGCGAACGCAAGAAACGCGACGCATCGCGCGGGCGGCTCGCCGAGGAAATAGCCGAATTCGCGCACGCCGGATTCGAACACGAGCGGCGCACACGCGTGCGCGTCGCTCGCGGCGGCCGCGCGAAAACGCCACGGCGACGGGCGCGGCGCCGCTTCGCTCGAAGCGCGGAGCGCGCTGGCGACGGGCGGAATCGCCATTGCCGCGATCAGCGCGCGAGCCGCACGAGCGCCGCGATCGTGCGCTCGATCTGCTCGGGTTCGTGCGTCGAGCAGATGAAAAAGCGCAGCCGCGCGGCCTTCTCCTCGACGGCCGGATAGAAGATCGGCTGCACGTTGATGCCTTCGTCGAAGAGCGCGTTCGCCCATTGCGCGGCCTTCAGCGAGCTGCCGGTGATGACGGGCACGACCGCGTAACCTTCGCTCGTGCCCGTGTTGAGGCCGGCCTCGCGCGCCTGCGTGAGGAACTGCAGCCCGCGCTCGCGCAGCGTCGCGATCCGCTGCGGCTCGGCCTGCATGCGCTCGAGCGCGGCGAGCGACGCGGCCGCGAGCACGGGCGACAGCCCGACGCTGTACAGGAAGCCCGGCGCGAGATGGCGCAGGATGTCGATGAGCGGCTGGCAGCCGGCGATGAAGCCGCCGCACCCGGCGAGCACCTTGCTCAGCGTTCCCATCCACAGATCGACGTCGGCGGACGGCACGCCGCAGTGCTCGCGGATGCCTTTGCCATGCTTGCCCAGCACGCCGAGCGAATGCGCTTCGTCGACCATCAGGAACGCACCGTAGCGCTGCTTGATCTCGACGAAGCGTGCGAGGTCCGGCATATCGCCGTCCATGCTGTAGAGCCCCTCGATCGCGACGAGCACGTGCCGGTATTCGCGCCGCGCGCGCGCGAGCAGCGCGTCGAGCGCGCGCCAGTCGTTGTGCGCGAAGCTCAGCCGCTTCGCACCGCTCAACTGCGCGCCCTGCACGATGCTGTTGTGCGCGAGCGCGTCGTGCACGACGAGGTCGCCCGGGCCGAACAGCGCGCCGATCACGGTCACGTTCGTCGCGTGGCCGCTCACGAACGCGACGCAGTCGTCGGTCTCGTAGAACGACGCGAGGCCGCGCTCGAGCTCGCGCTGCACGGGCCGCTCGCCCGCGACCATCCGGCTCGCCGACGCCGACGTGCCGTAGCGATCGATCGCCTCCTTCGCGCGCGCCGACACGACAGGGTCGCCCGCGAGGCCCAGGTAGTTGTAGTTCGCGTAGTTCAGGTATTCGCGCCCGCCGATGTGCGTCGTCGCGCCGGCGACGCCCTCGTGCACGCGAAAGAACGGCGATTCGACGCGCAGCTTCTCGCCCATCTCACGGATGATCTTGACCTGCTGGTATTGCGGCATCGCCTCGAACCAGCTGCGCGGATCGCCCGTCGCCTGGAGAGTGGCGGAAAGCGGCGCGCGACGCGCGGCGCCGTCGTCGGACACGCGGTCCAGTTGCCGCTTCAGTGCTTTCGCCGCGAGTTGCTGGCGCAGGTGATCACCCAGTCCCATCTGAACAAGTCGCCTGTTTTTGTCGATGAAGCTCACATATTACGCGACGAACTCGGCCCATTCCCAGGCGCCAGCGGTAGACAGCAGCGCCTCGATCAGCCGGAAGTTCATCTCATGGCTCGGCCGGAACGCCGATACGCGGCCGAGCAGCGGCGCGCCGGCGAGCGCGAGATCGCCGACCAGGTCGAGCACGCGGTGGCGAACGAACTCGTCCGGCTGCCGCAAGCCGCCGACGACACGCGAGCCGACGATCGACGCGGTGCACGACGGCCGCGCGCCGCGCAGGATCGGCACGCCGCGCAAGTAGCCGGCGACGATCGCGGGAATCGCCCATTTGATTCGCCCGTATGAGCGCGACGGCGCGATCTCGGCGGCGAACACGTCGGGCGTGAGCACGCCGCCCCAGTGCATGTCGCCAAAGCCTTTCAGATCATTGCGCACGCTGAGCTCGTAGCGCGCGGCGGGCTCGACGCGCATCTCGCGGCGCGCGGCGCCGTCGCCGTCCGTCACGACGACGGGCTTCAGCACGCGAATGAAGCGCTTCGGCGCCGGCAGCGCCACGCGGCCGCACGCGCGCAGCGCGTCGACCCACGGCAGCGCGCTGCCGTCCAAAATCGGCACTTCTTCCGCATCGAGCTCGACAATGGCGTGATCGATCTCGCACGCGAGCAGCGACGCGAGCAGATGCTCGACCGTGCGCACGCCGACACCATCCTCATTGCGCAGCATCGTGCAAAGCGGCTGCGCGCGGCGCAGCGCCGGGCCGGCCGCGAGCGTCGCGAGCACGCGCCCGTCCCACACGCGCCTGAACACGATGCCGCGCGCATGCGCGCCGCCGTCGGCGGGCGCGATCCGCACGCGCACGCGCCGCCCGGTGTGCAGCCCGTGGCCCGACAGCGCGAGCTCGCGCGCGAGGGTGCCTTCGCGCGCCTGCCAGCCGGCCGGCGCGCTCATGCGGTCACCAGCGTTTTCGGCGTGGCCGGCGCGGCGTCGGCGGGCTTGCCGTCGCCGACATTCAGCGCCCGGCGCGCATCGCCGTCGAGCGCATGCTGCGCGGCGACCGCGGCGCGCCGCGCATCGTCGCCCTCGCCCGCGCCCGGCTGTCCGGCCGCCGGGCCCGAAATCATATCGACGATCCGCCCCGCGAGCGAATGCACGGTCGCGCCGTCCGCAATCGACATCACCGACAGCTTGACCTCGAACGTCTCCTCGACCGCCATCCCGAGCTCCATCCCCATGAGCGAATCCATGCCCATCTCGAGCACCGACTTGTCGAGCTCGATCCGCTCGGGCGACAGATGCAGGATGTGCGCGATCTGCGCGCGCAGATTCTCTTCGACGAGCCCGACCGCCTCGTCGCGCGCGAGCGCCGCCACATGCGCGCGCAACCGCGTGCCGCCGTCGCGCGCGGGCTCGTTCGCGCCGCGCGCGCGCAGCAGCGCGTAGCGGCGCGCGTCGGCCGCGGGCATCCCGCGCGACACTGCGTGCCAGTCGAGCCGCACGACGGCCTCGCCCGCGTCCGCCGCGAGCAGCACGCGCTCGAGCGCGGCGAGCGCCTCGCCGGACGTGATCGACACGCCGCCGATGCGCGTCTGCAGCGCCTCGCGCGTGTCGGCGTTGCGTGCGAGAAAGCCGACGTCCTCGAGCGGCCCCCACGCCATGAACGTGCCCGGCAGCCCCGCCTCGCGGCGCTGCTCGACGAGCGCCTCGACGAAGCTGTTCGCGGCGACGTAGCTCGCCTGCCCTGGATTGCCGAGATAGGTCGTCGCCGACGAATAGACGACGAAGAAGTCGAGCGCGCGCTCGCGCGTCGCGCGATGCAGGTTCCACGCACCCGCGACCTTCGGCGCGAGCACCGCGGCAAAACGTTCGTCGTCGAGATTGCGCACGAGCCCGTCGTCGATGTGCATCGCCGAGTGCAGCACGCCCTTGAGCGGCGTGCCGCGCGCGTCGATCTCGCCCATCGTGCGCGCGAGCGCCGCCGCATCGGTCGCATCGCACGCGACGACGTGCGTCGCGACGCCGAGCTCGCTGCGCCACCGCTCGACTTCGTCGCACAGCGGTTCCGCAAGCGCGCCGCCGCGGCTCGCGAGCGTCAGATGCCGCGCGCCGCGCGACACCATCCAGCGCGCGCTCGCGAAGCCGAGCCCGCCCGTGCCGCCGACGACGAGATACGCGGCATCCGGATCGAGCCGCAGCGACGGCGCCTGCTCGGGCGCGACGCCGCGCGTCGGCGCGGGCGTGCCCGCCGGATACGTGACGAGCACCTTGCCGATCTGCCGCGCCTGCTGCATGCAGCGGAACGCGTCCTCGACGCGCGCCGCCGCAAATGCGCGATACGGCAGCGGATGCAACGCGCCTTCGGCGAAGAGCGCGATCACGTCGCCGAACAGGCGCGCGGTCAGGTCGGCGCGCACGCCCATCAGTTGGTCTGCGTCGATGCCGAAGTAGCTGATGTTGTTGCGAAACGGCCTCAGGCCGATGTAGCTGTTCTCGTAGAAATCGCGCTTGCCGAGCTCGAGGAAGCGGCCGAACGGGCGCAGCGTGTCGATGCTGCGCACCATCGCCTCGCCCGCGAGCGAGTTGAGCACGATGTCGACGCCTTCGCCGTTCGTCAGCGCGAGGATCTCGTCGGCAAACGACAGGCTGCGCGAATCGAGCACGTGATCGGCGCCGATGAGCCGCACGAACTCGCGCTTCTCGTCGCTGCCCGCGGTCGCGAACACTTCGGCGCCGAAGTGGCGCGCGAGCTGGACGGTCGCGATGCCGACGCCGCCCGCCGCGCCGTGCACGAGCACGCGCTCGCCGCGGCGCAGCCGCGCGAGCTCGGCGAGCGCGTAGTACGCGGTGAAGAAGGTGGTCGGAATCGTCGCCGCTTCCTCGAACGACAGCCGTGACGGCTTGTGCGCGATAGCCGCCGCGCGCGTCACGACGCGCGTCGCGAACGACGCGCTCGCGAAGCCGAGCACCGCGTCGCCGGGAGCGAAGCCGCTGACGTCGCGGCCGACGCGCATGACGCGCCCCGCGAGCTCCATGCCGATCGTCGCGCCGGCAAAGCCCGCTTCGACCGCCTCGTCGGACAGCAATCCCATCGCGTACATCACGTCGCGGAAGTTCAGGCCGGTCGCGACGGGCTCGATCTCGACCTCGTCGGGCTCGAGCTCGCGCGCGGGCTGCTCGAACCATTCGAGATTGCGCAGCGATCCCGGCACGTCGAACGCGAGCGCGGCCGGCGGCCGCTCGCCGGTCGCGCCGGCCGCGCGCGCATCGCGCTGCGCGGCGCTCAACATGCGCGGCACGAAGCGCCCGCGCGGCGTGAGCAGCACCTCTTCCTCCGCGTCGTCGGCGAGCAGCTCGCGCACGAGCGCGTCGAGCGGCGCGTCGCAGTCGGGATGCACGTCGATCAGCCGGCACGACAATTCGGGATGCTCGTTCGCGAGCACGCGGCCGAGCCCCCAGAGGCCCGCGTGCGTCGGATCGAGCGGCGCCTCGAGCGCGAACGGCGCGCCGCCGCGCGTGACGATCGACAGCCGCACGCTCGCCGTCGCGCCGACGACGCTAAGCTCGCGAACGAGCCGCGCGAGCGCGACGACGCCCGTTCGCTGCGCGCGCATCATCGCGGCGCCGTCGACGTCGGCATCGTCGGCGGGCGGCGCATGAGGCGCGACGAACACCAGGTGATGCGGCTGCGCGGACAACGCGAGCGCGACGATCTCGGCCATTCGCTGCAGCGACACGGCCTCCGCATAGCAGCCGGCGCTCGCGAGCGCGCCGGCGAGCGCCGAGCGCGCGTCGCCGTCGTCGCCTGTCGCGACGAGCCAGCGCCGCGCGTACGCGGCGGTATCCAGGCTGTCCCACACGCCGCCGTCGAGCGCCTCGCGCGCGTCGCCCGACTTCGCCGCGGGCTTGCGCGCGACGAGGAGCGTCGGCGCGCCCTCGAGATCGAGCGATTGCTCGAGATGGCGCGCGACGTCGCGAAATCCCGCATGCGCGAGCAGCGACTGGATTTCCGCAGGCGCAAGCGGCGCGGCTTGCGCGGCGCCCGCCGCGAACGAAAACACGATGTCGGAGAAACGGCTGCCGCGCGCCTCCGCGAGCACGACGATGCCGCCCGGCGCGAGCCGCTCGAACACGATGCTCAGGAATGCGAGCGGGTCCTGCTGCGCGGCGAGCGCGCGATCGATCAGCACGAGGTCGTAAGGCGTGTGGTCGTCGTTCGCGATCGCGACGCCCTCGCCCGCCTGCAGCGCGACCGTCTGCACCGAAGGATGCGCGGCCGCGTCGAAGCCCGCCAACTGCTGCGGCGTGCCGGCGATCGTATAGTCGCAGCGCGCGGCGCACGGCGCGGCGCCGACGGGGCGCAACACGTCGCGGCCCGGCGCGCCGATCTCCAGCACGCGCAGCCGGCGCGGCTCGCGCCACGCGGCAAGCGCCTGCCCGATGCACGCCTCGATCAGCCCGTGCGCGTGACTCCACGTCGGCGATGCATCGTGGAAGTGATCGACGAGACTCGCGCCCGTCGGCGACAGCACCTGCGCGGCGGCCGTCTCGCCGCGCAGCACGGCGGGCAGCGCCGCGCCGCAGTGCGCGAGCAGCGTGAGCTCCGCGACATGCGCGGGCGATTCGGCGAGCAGGCCGCGCCACAACTCGTCGAGCGCGGGCAGCGACGCGCACGCCGCGTCGTTGCGCACGAGGCGCGTGCCCGCCCATTGCGCGAGCCCATCCTCGACGAGCATCGACGCGAGACGCGCGACGAGCCCCGCGCGCTCGTCGGCGGGCGGCACCGGCTGCCGGAACGCGTCGATCGCATCGAGCGCGCGCAGCGCATATGCGCTCGCGAGCACGTCGAAGAGCGGCAGCATCTCGGTCAGATGGCTCATGCGTCGCGCGAGATCCTCGCGCGACGCGAGCATCGCGGCCGCGCTCTCGACAAGCCGCGCCGGCGCGGACAGCGCGCTTGCGTCGAATGCCGAAGGCAATGGCCTCGCATCGAGCGCGTAGACGAAACGCGCGGGCGGATTCGACCGGCGGCCGACGAAATCGACGCGGCGGAACCGGCACGCGGCGAGACGCGCGACGGTCGCGCCGCCCGCGTCGAGAAAATCGAACGACGCGACGATCGAATGCGGATTGCGCCGCTCGATGCGTGCGAGCACGCGCGCGACGACGTCGCCGCGCAGGAAATCGACGCGGCCGATGCGCACCGGCACGTACGCGGCGCGTTGCGTGCGCGCGTCGAGGCCGCCTTGCGCGAGCAGCGCGAAAAGCGGATGGAAGCCGCTGTCCATCAGCGCCGGATGCAGCAGGTACGCGGCAAGCCCAGCGGCGTCGCCGCATGCGGATGGCGCCGCGACGTCGGCGAGCGACGCGTCCCCCGCGATCCGCAGCGCGCGCACCCAGCGAAATGCGGGGCCGTATGCGAGGCCGAGCGCGGCTGCGCAGTCGTACAGCGCGTCGGCGTTCGACGCGGGCTGCGCGTAGAGGCGTGCGAGCGTCTCGGATGACGCGGCGCTGGACGCATCGAGCGTATTGCCGCTCGCGAGCAGCCGGCCGACGACATTCTCGACCCAAGGCGCATCGGACATCCGCTCGCGCGTCTCGATCCTGAACGACGCGGTGCGCGGCTCGATCGTGAAGCGAAACAGCTTCGCCTGTTGCGGCTGAAACACGACGGGCGCGCGAATCTCGAGATTCTCGAGCGCGCAATCCGATGTGCCGAAGAACGCGCACGCGGCGGCGAGCGCCATCTCGACATAGCCCGCGCCGGGAAACGTGACGCCGCCGTCGACGACGTGATCGGCGAGCATCGGCACGCGCGCGGGATCGAGCTGGTTCTCCCACGCGAACGCATGCTCGCGCAGCCGGTAGCCGAGCAGCGGATGCGCGCGGCGGCGATTGACGAGATCGTAGCCTTCGGGGCTCGGATCGAGCCAGTAGCGCTCGCGCTGCCACGGATAGGTCGGTAGCGCGACGCGCGGCGTATCGGGCGCGAAGCGGTCGGGATCGATACGCGCGCCGTGCGCGAGCGCGGAGGCGATCGTCTGGCGCAGCATCTGCGCGCCGTCCTGCTGGCGCTTGAGCGTCGGCAGCGCCGTGCCGGCGAGCTTCATCGCCGTGAGCGTCTGCTTCACGTACGTGCGCAGGATCGAATGCGGCGATATTTCGATGAACAGACGAATGCCTTCGGCCGCGATCGATGCGATTGCGTCGCCGAAGCGCACCGGCTCGCGGATATTGCGCCACCAGTAGTGCGCGTCGAGCGCGTCGCCCGCCAGGCGCCCGCCCGTGACCGTCGACACGAATGCGCCCGTGCCCGCGCTCGGCGCAAGGTTCGCGAGCTGCTCGAGCACGACGGGCTTGATCCGCTCCATCTGCTGGCTGTGGAATGCGTAATCGAGATCGAGCAACTGAAAAAACTGGCCGTTCGCGCGCAACGCCGCCTCGATCGCCTGCAGCGCGTCGAGCGGGCCCGCGAGCGTCACCGACTGCGGACTGTTCATGCCGGCGATCTCGACGCTCGCATCGAGCGCGAGCTGCGCGATCAGCGCGCGCGCGGCGTCCTCGCCGATGCCCGCCGCGGCCATGCGCCCGCTGCCGCGGGTCAGCGCCTGCGCGCGGCTGCGAATCTTGATCACGCGCACCGCGTCCGCGAGCGACAGCGCATCCGCCGCCCATGCGGCGGCGATCTCACCGACGCTGTGGCCGGCAACGCTGTCGAAGCGCACGCCGCGTGCGTCGAGCACGCGCACGATGCCGACCTGGATCGCGAACAGCAGCGGCTGCGCGTGTTCGGTCGCGGCGAGCCATTCGGCGCTCGCCCCCGCGCACATCACGTCGACGAGCGACGCGCTGCCGTCCGCGCACCACCATGCGTCGACTTCGCCGAGCGCGGCGCGAAATACCGCATCTTCCGCGTACAGTTGCCGGCCCATTCCCGCCCATTGCGAGCCGTTGCCGGAAAAGAGAAGCGCGACCCGCGCATCGGCCTCGGCCGCATGCGCGCGCGCGACGCACGCGGGCGCCGCCGCGCCCTGCGCGAGCGCGGCGAGCGCCTCGCGGCCGTCGGCGGCGCTCGCGGGCGCGACGACCGCGCGCTCTTCGAACCACTGCCTGCGCCGCACCGCGTTCGCAGCGAGCGCGCGCCATGCGCAACCGTCGTCGATGCGCTGAAGATAGCGCGCGGCCAGCGCCGCGAGCGCCTGCGGCGCGCGCGCGGTGAGCACGAGCGGCGGCGGCGCGCCTTCGTCTTCGGCATCGACGTCGGCGTGCGCCGCTTCCCGAGCGCACCGCGCGGGCGCTTCCATCAGCACGACGTGCGCGTTCGTCCCGCCGAAGCCGAACGAATTGACGCCGATCGCAAGCGGCGCGCCGCGCGCATCGAGCGGCGTCAGGCGATCGACGACGCGCAGCCGCCCGCCCGCGAAATCGATGTTGGGATTCGGCGTATCGAAGTGCAGCGAACGCGGCACCGCGCGGTGTTTCAGGCAGCACACGGCCTTGACGAGGCCCGCCATTCCGGATGCGGTTTCGAGATGGCCGATATTGGTCTTCACCGAGCCGATCAGCAGCGGATCGTGCGCGGGGCGGCGCGCGCCCGCGACTTCGATCAGCGCGCGCGCCTCGATCGGATCGCCCACCGCGGTGCCCGTGCCGTGCGCCTCGAGATACGCGAGCGACAGCGGATCGACGCCCGCGCGCTCGTACACGTCGCGCAGCAGCGCCGCCTGCGTGGCGGTGCCGGGCACGCTGATGCCGCCCGGCGAATAACCGTCCGAGTTCACGCCGGAGCCGGCGATCACCGCGTGGATCGTGTCGCCGTCGGCGAGTGCGCGCTCGAGCGGCTTGAGCAGCACGAACGCGCCGCCTTCGGCGCGCACGTAGCCGTCGCCCGTCGCGTCGAACGCACGGCAGCGGCCGCGCGGCGACAGCATCGACGCCTTCGAGAAGCTGACGAAGCCGAACGGATGCGCGAGCAGGTTCACGCCGCCCGCGAGCGCGAGTTCCGCGTCGCCCGCTTGCAGCGCCTGGATCGCCTGATGCAGCGCGACGAGCGATGACGAACACGCGGTGTCGATCGACATGCTCGGCCCGCGCAGGTCGAACAGATAGGACACGCGGTTCGAAGCGATGCTGAGCGTGTTGCCCGTCGCCGAATACGGATCGACCGAGCTCAGGTCGTCCATGCTGCGATTGCCGTAGTCCGGGCTCGCGACGCCCACGTACACGCCGCAGTTGCGCCCGCGCATGTCGGCGGGCCGCACGCCCGCATCCTCGAACGCTTCCCATGCGAGCTCGAGCAGCAGGCGCTGCTGCGGGTCCATCTGCGTCGCCTCGCGCGGCGAAATGCCGAAGAACGCCGCATCGAAACCGGCAACATTGTCCAGCACGCCCGCGGCGAACGTGTAGCTTTTACCCGGCTCGCGTTTCGACGGATGCTGATAGAAGTCCGTGCCGAACCGCTCGGCGGGCACCTCGGTGACCGCGTCGCGCTCGTCGCACAGCAGCTTCCAGAACGCATCCGGATTCTCTACGCCACCGGGAAAGCGACACGCCATCCCAACAATTGCAATCTTTACATTCATCGTTGTGTCGTTTTTTCCGATGCATTCGCCGCGGGGCTGCTCGCCTCCTGCGCTTCGGTCGCGCGAAGCAGGATCAGACCGAGCTCTTCGACACGCGCATCGCGTCGACGGGCGTCCGGCGCGCCGAAATTCCGCCAGATGAAGTAGTCGCTGCGCTCGGGCGCAACGCCCAGCTTACCGAAAACATGCGGCAGCGCCGGGACATGATCGCCGTAGAAACACACGACCGTGTCGCGCCGTCGAGCGCGCAGATGCTCGAGCAGTCGCCCGATCATTGCATCTGCATTTGCGACGTGACGCAAGTAAACCGTCAAATCGCGCCATTCGTCGCCGTCGCCGAGCGCATGGCGCGCGCGCGACTCGCCCGGCTCGACCGCCTCCAGATGCAGCGGGCCGTGGTTCTCCATCGTCATCGCGAACGCGAAGAGCGGCTTCGCGCGCGGCGCGTCGAGCTCGGCGATCAGCGCGTCCGCGACTGCCGCATCGGCGACGTACGGGCCCGCGCGCGGCGCGTCGGCGAAATGGCGGATGTCGAGGAAACGCTCGAAATGCATCAGCGGGAACACGCGGTCGCGACCGAAGAAATCCGCGTAGTACGGATGGATCGCGACCGTCCGGTAGCCGCCGCGCCGGAACCAGCCGGCAAGCGAATCGCACGCGCGGCGCAGGAACGCGTACGGATAAAAGCGCGCATAGCCGAGCCGCTCGGACGCGAGCCCCGTCAGCATCGCGAATTCGGTGCGCATCGTGTTGGCGCCCCACGCGGGCACCGCAAGCTCGCCGTAAAACGCCGACTCGCGTCGCGCGCGATCGAAATGCGCGAAGAGCGACGGCTCGATGCCTGCGGCCGCACGCCGCACATCGAAAAACGATTCGCTCTGGATCACGATCACATCGGGAAACGCGGCGGCCCGGCCGTCCGCGAACGGGCTCGCCGCCGCCGCGCGTTCGAACGCGCGCAGCGTCGCGGGCCGCAGCCCGTTCAGCAAATAGGCGACGAACGTCGCGAAGAAACCGTGGCGCCGCTGGTCCGCGCTCGCGTCGAGCGTGAGCGCGAGGCGTCTCGCGAGCGCGCAACCGCAGGCGAAGCACGCGAGAACCGCGGCGGCCGCCGCAGCGAACGGCCTCGGCGCGAGCGGCGTCTCGGCCGCGTAGCCGGCCGCGAGCAGCGCGACGCCGGCCGCGATCGCGGCCACCTTGCCCGCGCTCAGGAACGGCAGATACAGGCGCGGATGCGAGAACAGCTGGCTGAAGAGGCTCAGATCCGTGAACACGAACGGCTCGCGCAGCGATTCGTGCTTCGCGTTGCTCACGACGGCCATCAGGCCGACGAGCGCGACGGCAACGAATGCCGAGAACAGCACGCGCGCCGTGACGAGCAGCACGCAGCTCGCGACGAACGCGAACGCGAGCACGTGCAGCGCGGCGGCCGCGATCGGCCTGCGCCACGGCGCGCGCGGCGTCGCAAGCGCATCGAGGGCGAACGACAGCGCGGCCGCGATCGCGAAGATGAGCGCGAGCCCGCCGCTCACGCTAGCGCTCCTTGCGCGGCAGATACGACAGCCTGCCGAGAATCGCATCAGCGAGCGCGGCGGGCAGGAACGCCAGCACGCGCATGCCGAGCGCGAGCAGCCCTGGAAAAGCGATCTCCGCGCGCCCGGCCGCGAGCTTCGCGCGAATGTGGGCGGCCGCCCTGTCGGCGGACCACAGGAACGGCTTGTCGCCCGGAAACACGTCGCTCATCGCGGTCTTCACGAAGCCCGGCAGGATCACCGACATGCCGACGCCGTCGCGCGCCAGCAACGGACGAACCGAATCGGCATAGGCCTTGATCGCCGCCTTGCTCGCGCAGTAGGCGGGCGAGATCGCCATGCCGCGCAGCGCGGCGAGCGAGCTCACCATCGCGATGCGGCCGCGGCCGCGCGGCCGCATCCGCGCAACCGCCGGCAGCACCGCGTGCAGCGCGCCGTAGAAATTGGTGTCGACGACGCTCGCCGTGCGCTCGAGCTCTTCCCAGTCGGACGCGGACGCGAGCGTGCTCGCGACGCCCGCGTTCGCAATCAGCAGATCGATCGGATGCGCGTCGTCGAACGCCCAGAGCCATGCCTGTGCGCGCTCGGCGTCGCGCACGTCGAACTGCCCGACGACGACCTCGGCCCCGCGCGCGCGGCACGCCTGCGCGCATGCGTCGAGCCGCGCCGCGTCGCGCCCGACAAGCCCGAGCACGACGCCCGGCGCCGCATACGCGAGCGCGAGCGCGCCGCCAAGCCCCGCGCTCGCGCCCGTGACGACGACATGATGCGGCGCGGCGCTAGTCACGCGCCGCCTCGAGCCGTTCGAGCGCGCCCGCCGTCGCCATCTCGATGCCGGTGCGCGTGTAGAAGTCGCCGTTGATCTGGGTGTGATGCATCACGTAGTCGAGAAACGCTTGGTACAGAGTCATGTCGGGCGGTCCGGCCTGCGTCCAGAAATCCTCGAGGCTGCCTTGCCACGTCAGCCCCGGCATCGCGTATACCGCGCTGCCGAGCGCGATCAGCGGACGGCAATGATGCAGCGCCGACAGCCCCACCGTGCTGTTGACGACGACAACGCCCGCCGCATGCTCGAGCAGCGTCGGCAAATGGCCGGCATCGATGAAGCGCAGGCGCTTCGCGATGTCCAGCTCGGCCGCCAGCTTGCGCGCGAAGCGCCGATAATCGATCAATCCCGTGTCGAGCGGATGGTTCTTGATGACGAGTACGGCATCGGAACGCGCATGCCGCGCAAACGAGCGCATCACCCGCTCGATCGCGTCGCGGATGCCGTCGAACGGCGAATGGACGACGATCTGCGCGTCCGAGCCCAGTTGCAGCGGAAAAAAATAATAGGCGCATTTCGATTCGAGCAACGCCCGCACCACCTTCTCCGCCTCGCCGTGATGGCGGCTCTGCTGGAGCGCGCGCACGGCGAGTCCCGCATATTCGACGAAGCCGTTCCGCGGACGATGGCTGCTGTAATGCGGGAAGCGGCTTGCGTAAAACGCGTTCGCACTACGATACCGGATATCGTGGAACGCGCGCTCGTAAAGGTTGTAACCGGTCGGCCGCCCCGGCTGGCTCGGCGGCGTGGCGCCGCGCTGCTCGAGATACCAGGCCGGATCGCGCGACAGCCGTGAGCGCCCGTTGACGCCGTACCGTTCGAGCGTCAGCCAGTGCGGGCGGATGTAGCCCTCCTCGAACACGTGCGTGCGCAGCCCGCAGGCATGCGCGACCGGATGCATGTGCCGATGGATTTCACGACAGTCGCCGAACATGACTACATCGGTCACTCCCTCCGTTCGGACTGCTTGCAAGTACCACTCGGGCAACGCGTCGGGCTCGTCCCGATAGTCCCAGGCCGCGACCGCCCCGCCATACAAAAGATCGCCGCCGCAGAAATTGACCCGGCGCACCGCGTGCCCCCGCGTCGACAATGCTTCGGACAATCGGCTGAAAAACGATGAAGCCGTGCCTTGCAGCACAAGAAATGAGCGAGGCATCGAAAAAATGTCAACCGGCGAAATGAGTCGCCCAGGGGCAAATATTTTCTCCCCCTCGAACGAACACTTTATGAATATTGAAATATTGCGGCAGGCGGTTCGGCCACTCTCTTCTTGGGAGCGATGAATATAGCACTCCGCCAAAAAAAGCAAAACAGAAGGCGCGAGCCGGCGACGGGCTATTGCACAAATCTGACGTAGAGGGCGCGGAGATGGCGCATTTCACCCTCGCTGGCTATAATCAGCCGCCCCCTTGGCCACCCGCTTCCCGCCAGCCTGGGCGGCAGCAGAAACATGCTTGCCGAATGTCGTCCGTGCGCGGTTCAATGCTGCAGCGAGCGCTCGAATGGGCGGAACATGCCCTCGTTCATGCCATGGCGTTGCGTGACCGCGTCATTTGATCGAAATCGCTCTTGCGCCGAAAGGCGAATGACGTAAGTCTTTTGACAGAACGCCAAGAGCCAATCAGCTTGGATGGAAGGAAGTTGGAAAACGTATCTGGCAGCGCCTCGGCCCCGACGGCCGGAAAGCGGACGAACCTCATCGGGCGACTCAAGGGACTCAACAAGCTCTTCGTTCTGACGGTGGCCGCCCCCACTCTCGTCGCGACCCTCTACTACGGCCTCATCGCCTCCGACATCTATGTGTCCGAATCGCGCTTCGTCGTGCGCAGCGCGCAGCGCGCGGCGCAGCCGAGCGTCGTCGGCGCGCTGTTGCAGGGCACGGGTTTCGGCCGCGGACAGGACGACACGTATCCCGTCATCGACTACATCCAGTCGCGCGACGCGCTCGCGGCGCTGAACCGCGACAACTACGTGCTCGACGCGTACTCGAAGCGCGGCGACATCATCGGCCACTTCAACGCAACGCTCGACGGCAGCTTCGAATCGCTGTGGAAGTACTACGGCAAGCGGATCGTGAACGTGAATCTCGAGCCGTCTTCGGGGATCGCGACGCTGCAGGTGCGCGGCTACACGGCGGACGACGCGCAGAAGATCAACACCGAGCTGCTCGACCTGGGCGAGCAGCTCGTCAACCGGATGAACGAGCGCGCCGCGAAGGACACCGTAAGCTTCGCGCAGCGGCAAGTCGACGCAGCCGCCGCGAAGGCGAAGGAAGCGGCGGTCGCGCTCGCCGCGTACCGAAACTCGAACGCCGTGTTCGATCCAGAAAAGCAGTCCGCGCTGCAGTTGCAACAGGTGACGAGCCTGCAGTCGCAACTTTTCTCCGCGCAGACGCAACTCCGGCAACTGCAACTGATCTCGCCGCAGAACCCGCAAATCTCGGTCCTGAAGAACAGCATCTCGGAGCTCGAGAAGCAGATCAAGGAAGCAACGGGCGGCGTCGCGGGCGGAAAGAACTCGCTGTCGAACAAGGCGGCGAGCTACACGCGGCTGCAACTGGATTCGCAGTTCGCCGACAAGCAGCTCGCCTCCGCCCTCGCGGCAATGGAAACCGCGCGCGCCGAGGCCCAGCGCCAGCAGCTCTATCTGGAGCGTCTCGTCCAGCCGAACAAGCCGGACATCGCGATCGAGCCGAAGCGGCTCAAATCGATCTTCGAGGTATTTGCGCTCGGCATGATCGCATGGGGCATCCTGAGCCTCCTGCTCGCCGGCGTGCGCGAGCACCACGACTGAGACCGGCCGGCAATGGCACATCACGACACTCCGTTCGCCCGTTCGCTCGCGATCCAGGCGCGCGTCGTCGGCGCGCTGCTGATGCGCGAGATCCTGACGCGCTTCGGCCGCCACAACATCGGCTTCCTGTGGATCTTCTTCGAGCCGATGATGTTCACGCTCGGCGTGCTCGGCCTCTGGACGATGACGAAAGCGACGCACGGCTCGACGCTGCCGATCACCGCGTTTGCTGTGACGGGCTACTCGCCCGTGCTGCTGTGGCGCAACTGCGCGAACCGCTGCGCGCTCGCGATCTTGCCGAACCAGGCGCTCCTCTATCACCGCAACGTGCGCGTGATCGACTTCTTCTTCGCACGCCTGCTGCTCGAGATCTCCGGTGCGACGATGTCATTTACGTTCCTGACGATCTTCTTCATCATCGCGGGCATGATGCATCCGCCCGAAAACATGATGATGATCCTCGGCGCATGGCTGCATCTCGCCGTGTTCGGCTCCGGCCTCGCGCTCATCATCGGCGCGCTGTCCGAGCGCAGCGAGGCGGTCGAGCGTATCTGGCACACGGTCGCCTACCTGATGTTTCCGCTGTCGGGCTCGATCTTCATGGTGTCGTGGCTGCCCGAGAAATTCCAGAAAGCCGTGCTGTTGCTGCCGATGGTGCACGGCACCGAAATGCTGCGCGGCGGCTACTTCGGCTCGCTCGTCACGCCGCACTACAGCATCCGCTACATGGTGTTCAGCGACTTGATCCTGCTGCTGATCGGCCTGTACTGCGTGCGCGACGCGGGCCGCAAGGTGGAGCCGGAATGATCGAGCTCGAGCGGGTCTGCAAGGACTATCACACGCGGCAAGGCATGCGCCGCGTGCTGAACCGGATCGACCTGCGCGTGAAGCAAGGCGAGAAGGTCGGCATCCTCGGGCGCAACGGCGCCGGCAAGTCGACGCTGATCCGGATGATCAGCGGTGCGGAGTTGCCGACGGAGGGCCGCATCCGGCGCAGCATGAACGTGTCCTGGCCGCTTGCGTTCGGCGGCGCGTTCCAGGGCAGCCTGACCGGCATGGACAATCTGCGCTTCATCTGCCGCGTCTACGGCGCCGATCCGAAGGCGGCCGAACCGTTCGTGCAGGAATTCTCGGAGCTCGGCTACTACCTGCGCGAACCGGTCAAGAGCTACTCGGCCGGGATGCGCGCGCGTCTCGCGTTCGCGATCTCGATGGCGATCGAGTTCGACTGCTTCCTGATCGACGAGATCGTCGCCGTCGGCGACAGCCGCTTTCACGCGAAGTGTCACCACGAGTTGTTCGAGCAGCGCAAGGATCGCGCGCTCATCATCGTGAGCCACGACGCGAGCTACATCCGGCAGCATTGCGACCGCGCATCCGTGCTGATCGAAGGCAAGCTGCATTCGTTCGACTCGGTCGAAGATGCGTACACGTTCTATCAGGAAAGCACCGCATGATGACGCGCGCCGCGCCGGCGTCCGAAGCTTGAGCCGGACGCTGAAAGCCGCCGTCCTGCAATCCGCCGCGATCTGGGGCGCGCCGCGCCTCGCGCGCGCGGCGCGGCGCGCGGTGGGCGCATGCGGCCGCGAAGCGGCGTGCTCGCCCGATGCGCAGCGGCGGCAACTGCTCGTCGACGTGTCGATCATCGCCGCGCATGACGCGGGCACGGGTATTCAGCGCGTCGTCCGCTCGCTCCTCACGCAATTGCTGCGCTCGCCGCCCGATGGCTTCGACGTGCGCCCGATCCGCGCGACGCGCAAGACGCGCTATCGCTATGCGGACCGCTTTCTCGCGCCGAATGCGGGCGAGCCGCAGCGCACCGCGCCGCACGCGCCGGGCGAAATCGTGCGCGTTCGGAACGGCGACGTATTCTTGGGCCTCGACCTGACGAGCCGCATCGTAGCGCGACGGCAGCGCGACCTGCTCGCGTGGAAGCGGCAAGGCGTGCGCTGCGCGTTCATCGTCTACGATCTGCTGCCGCTCCAGCATCCGCACTGGTTCACGCCACGCGCGCGGCGTTCGTTCCGGCATTGGTTGTCGACGCTCGCCGTGCATGCGGACGAGCTCTGGTGCATCTCGCGCACCGTCGCACGGGAAACCGGCGAGTTGATGCGGCGCCGTTTCCGCTTGACGAGCGCGGACATCGCGATCCGCTCGTTCGACCTCGGCGCGGAAACGCTCGGTCAAGCTCACGCCGCGCCGGCATCGACGCCCGCGCAATCGGGGCCGTGCCGTGGCGCCGCGCGTCCGCTGCTGCTGATGGTCGGCACGATCGAGCCTCGCAAGGGACACGCGCAGGTGCTCGATGCGTTCGATGCGCTGTGGCGCGACGGCGCCGAGGTCACGCTCGTCGTCGTCGGCGCGCCCGGCTGGCACGTCGAGCCCATCGTGCAGCGCCTGCGGCGGCACGTGCAGAACGGCAAACAGCTGTTCTGGCTGCACGACGCGGACGACGTCCGCCTCGAAGCCCTGTACGCGCAGGCGGACGGGCTCGTGATGGCCTCCGAGGCCGAGGGCTTCGGGCTGCCGATCGTCGAGGCGGCGCGCCACGGCAAGCCGCTATTCCTGCGCGAGCTCGACGTGTTCAGGGAAGTCGCTGGAAACCATGCGACGTACTTCCGCGCAACGGACGGCGGCGCGCTCGCGCGTGAACTGTCGGCGTGGCTCGCGCGGCTAGCGGCCGGCACCGCGCCGACGAGCACCGGAATCGAGCCGATCACGTGGTCGGCGAGCGCCGATCAACTGAAAGCGCTCGTCGCGACGCTCGCCGAAGCCTCCTGATTCACGCGAAGCGGCGGCATACGTCGAGCGTTCGGCGCGCGCACTGCGCCCACGTCGTTTCGCTCGCGACCTCGAGCCCCCGCTCGATCGCCGCCGCCCGCCATGGTTCGTCGCACATCACATGCTCGATGCCGGCTCGCAACGCGTCGTGATCGCCCGGCTCGACGAGCCACGCGGCGCCGCCCGCGACCTCCGGCAGCGACGAGCAGTTCGATGTGAGCGTCGGCACGCCGCTCGCGAGCGCTTCGAGCACGGGCAGCCCGAATCCTTCGTAGCGCGACGGAAAAAAGAATGCGTGCGCGCCCGCGTACAACAGCGGCAACGCCGCTTCCGGCACGAAGCCGAGATAGCGCAGCCACCCTTGCCGTTCGCCGCGCGCAATGCCCTCGCGCAACGCATCGCTCAGCCAGCCCTCGCTGCCGGCGAGCACGAGCGGGTAGCGCGCGCGCAGCGCCGCCGGCAGCGCCGCATAGGCGGCGAGCAGCGCGTCGATCCGCTTGCGCGGTTCGAGCGTCGACACGCACAGCGTATAGGCGCCGGGCGCGAGACCATATTGCGCGAGCGGCCCGACGAGCGGCGCGCGCTCGCGGCGCCCGAATTCCGGCGCCACACCGAGGCGCACCGACGTGATCTGCGCGAGCGGCCAGCCGAAGCGGTCGGCCACCTCGCGACGAATCGCTTCGGAATCCGTGATGATGTGCGCGGCGCGCGCGAGCGTCGACGCGAAGCCGCGCTCGAAGTGGCGGATACGCTCGACCGGATGTGTTTCCGGATACTTCAAGACCGACAGGTCGTGCACGGTGACGACGCCGCCCTCGACCCAGTCCGGCAAGAAATAGTTGGGGGTATGAAACACGTGCCCACGAATCGCGCGCTGCTCGCGCCACTGGCGCAAGCCGGCCGACACGCGCGGCCACCAGCCTTTGCGGCGCGCGGCGCGCCCTCTCGGCGGCCCATCGAGCAAGAGTCGCGGATCGCCGACCCACTGGCCCGCGAAGAAATAGCGAATCGACTCGAGCCCGCTGTCCGGCATCGAATAGTGCTTCGCGAGCTCCCACGTATAGCGCCCGATTCCGGTCAGCGGCGGCACGATCGCGTCCACCGCGAGAATCAGCTTCAAGCGGTACGCTCCAGCATCCAGGCGAGCGTGTCGCGCAGCGGGATCGCCAGCGGCTCGCCGATCGCGTCACGCAGCTTCGCGCCGTTGCCGATCAGCTTGCGAACTTCGTTCGCGCGCACGAAATTCGGATTGACGCGAATTTCAGGCCGGTAGCCCGTCAGTTCCTCGGCCATCGCGAGCACGTCCTGCAGCGAATAACCGACGCCCGAGCACACATTGAACGTCTCGCCGGCGAACGCGCCGCCGATGAGCTTCTCATAGGCGGCGGCCACCGCGCGCACGTCCGAGAAATCGCGAATCACGTCGAGATTGCCGAGTTCGAGCACGGGCGCGCGCGAGCGAAAGTGCGACACGATCTTCGGCAGCAGGAAATTGGCCGCCTGACCGACGCCCGTGTAGTTGAACGGCCGCGCGACGACGATCGGCAACCGGTCGCACCAGAGCTTCGCGACGAACTCCATCGACAGCTTGCTGACCGCGTAATCGTTCGCGGGCGCGGGCGGCACCGACTCGTCGATCCATTCGCGATCGGTGTTGCCGTAAACGTTGGCGCTGCTCGCGAGCAGCACCGAGCGCGGCGCGTGAGACGACGACGCCAGCGCATCGAGCAGGTTCCGTGTACCGACGACGTTGGTTTGATAGATCGCGCTCGCGTCGTCGTGCGCGACGAATGCGATCGCGGCCAGATGCACGAGCGCATCGGGCCGTTCTCGCTCGAAGACTTCCGCGAGCTGGCCGCGATCGAGCAGATCCGCGACGTGCGCGCGCCATTCGAGCTCGACGCCCGTCCGATGGACGATGCCGCACACGTCGTGCCCGCTCTGCGTCAGCCGCCGGGCGAGATACCGCCCGGTGAAGCCGCCGATCCCGGTAATCAGAACTTTTGCCATAAATCAGAAGGAAAACCCTGTTTCATTGCGCCGGATGTCGGCCTCGACCATCATCTGGCACAACTGCTCCAGTGTCGTGGCCGGCGCCCACCCGAGCTCGTCGCGCGCCTTCTTCGGATCGCCGATCAGCAGATCCACTTCGGCCGGCCGATAGAACTTCGGATTGATCCTCACGATCGTCTTGCCCGAGCCCAGGTCGATCCCGACTTCGTTTTCTTCGCGGCCTTCCCATGCAAGCTTGAAGCCCGCCGCGCGCGCCGCCATGCCGACGAAGTCCCGCACCTTCTCGGTCCGGTTCGTCGCGAGCACGTAGGTATCGGGCTTGTCGGCCTGCAGCATCCGCCACATCCCTTCCACGTATTCCTTCGCGAAGCCCCAGTCGCGCTTCGCGTCGAGATTGCCTAGCTCGAGCACGTCGAGCTTGCCGAGGCGGATCTTCGCCATGCTGTCGGTGATCTTGCGCGTGACGAATTCGCGGCCGCGCAGCGGCGATTCGTGATTGAACAGAATCCCGCTGCAGCCGAAGATGTTGTAGCTTTCGCGATAGTTGACCGTGATCCAGTGCGCATAGAGCTTCGCGACGCCGTATGGGCTGCGCGGATAGAACGGCGTCGTCTCCGTCTGCGGAATCGCCTGCACCTTGCCGAACATCTCCGACGTGCTCGCCTGATAGAAGCGGATCGCCGGATTCACGATCCGGATCGCCTCGAGCAGGTTCAGCGGGCCGATGCCGGTGATCTCCGCGGTGGTGACGGGCTGGTCGAACGATACGCCGACGAAGCTTTGCGCGGCAAGATTGTAAACTTCCGTCGCGCCCGTCGTCCGCAGCAGGCGGATGCTCGCGCTCAGGTCGGTCAGATCGTATTCGACGAGATGGAGATTCGGATGAGCGCCGATGCCGAGCTCCTCGATGCGCCAGAAGTTGACCGAGCTGGTGCGGCGATAGGTGCCGTGAACCACATAGCCCTTGTCGAGCAGGAGTTGAGCGAGATAAGCCCCGTCTTGGCCCGTGATGCCGGTGATAATTGCAATGACGCTCATTGTTGACTCACTAGATTGGTGTCCATCATGCCCGGCGCGGCCGGACGAAGCACTCGCCGGGCCGACGCGCTCGATACCTTCTACCGCTTCGTTATTTCCATTCTCGTCAGTTGCATCTGCGTACCGTGATCGATGCAGCGCACCTCGAAGTCGTCCAGGTGCTGTTTCACGTCGATGTCGAACTCGACGACCAGCGATTCGGCATCGCTGCGCGCGCGCGGCACGCGCACGTCGCCGCGCCAGAGGCATTGCCTTCCTTCGTTCGCGACGAAGTCGAACGACAGGTTCGCGTCCTTCTCCTCGTCCGGCGTGCCGAATATCTTCACCGTATAGTCGCCGGCCGTCATCGCGCGGTGCGGGCCGAACATCAGGAATCCGTCGTTGCCCGTGCCCTTCAGGCCCGAGCCTGCATGCACGCCGATCTGCGTGCTGCAGTCGTAGCCCGGATAGATGACGGTGCGCGCGTCCGCGCCCGCCGCCGCGATGCCGTCGATCACCTGCTTCACGACCTCGGCCGTGCCCGTCCACGTGCGCACGCGATACCCCTTCTTCACGCGCTGCTCGACCTCGTGAATCTTTGCGGGCGTCGAACACCATTCGAGAATCGCGTCGGCCCACGCCTGCACATCCCACGCGGGCAGATAGCGGACGAGATCGCCGCCCACTTCGGGCAGCGAGCCCTGATCGGAGCTCAGCACCGCCTTGCCCATCGCGAGCGCCTCGCCGACGGGCAGCCCCCAGCCCTCGTACAGCGACGGGTAGGCGCAGAAGAACGCGTGCTTGTACAGTTGCATCAACTCGTGATCGGTCACGTGATTGAGCTGCACGATCAGATCGCGCGTCAGCGGATCGAGCTCGATGTCCTTCAGCAGATCGCCGACGCCCCAGCCCGGCATCCCGACGAACACGAGCTTCGGCAGCTTGCGGCCGTGGCCTTCCCGGCACAGCCGGTGATACGCGCGGTAGAGGATCTCGTGATTCTTGCGGCGCTCGATCGTCGACACGAACAGGATGAACGGCGTTCTCAGCACCTCCTGCACTTGCGGCCCGACGTCGCCGTCGCCCGTCGGCACGTTGTCGCCGAGCGGAATCACGTGCGACGGGCGGATCGGCGAGCCGATCCGGTTGCAGAGATCGAGGTAGTCCTTCTTCGTCTGCTCGGAGATGCACAGCACCGCGGTCGAGCCCCACGCGAGAAAGTTGAAGTACTCCTTGAAGCGGCTCGACACGTCGCCTACGCAGTATTGTGGAAACAGCACAGGAATCAGGTCATAGCAGCACGTGATCACATGGATGCCCTTCTTCTTGCGCAAGTTGTAGAACTCGGACGAATACGACTGATCCCAGTCGAGACCGATCGATACGAGGATGTCTCCCGCCGCGGGCGTGAGCCGGTACTGCTGGTCGCCGACCGGCACGTCGAGCCGGACGTTCTGCGCGCCGTCCCGCGCCGGCGACCGCTTGCCGAACAGGTCGAGCGCGCGATACAGGAAGCGGCGCGACAAATCGAACGATTCGGTGCGCGGCAGCATCATGTCGACGGCGTCGTCGATCTCGGCCGTACGCCCGATGGCAGGCTCCGTCCACTCGATGAATTGCCCCTCACGCCACACGCACTTCCTGAAGCGATGCTTGCCGTACATCGCTTCGAGCTCCTTGCACAGCGCCTGCTCGACGCGAACGATGCCGACGGGCGGACGATTCCAGTTCGCACTGGTCGTGACATTCATCCAAATCAGTGGGGCATTCTTTTGCGACATGCGTGATCCTTGGGTTCACTACCGGATGCCGCCGCCCGCGAACCGGCGGCGTCGTGGCGAATCGGCACGGTCTGCGTGCTTCAGCTCTGGCTTTGCAATTCGCGCTGCGGCTTCGGCGCGGACGACGCGCGCGGCGCGAGGCCCGCGACGTAGTCGACGAGCCCGCGCAGCGTCTCGTCCCACAGCACCGATGCGCGCGCGGCACGCTCGTCGTGCGTGAGCCGCAACGGCGGCGCGGCCATCGATTCGCGCAGCGCGGCGACGAAGCCGCGGCTGTCGTCGGCGATCGATACGCCGCGCGCGTTCGCGAATGCATCGAAGCCGCGCATCGCAACCGACGTCGCCACGATGTTCTTGCCGGCCCACAGCGCCTCGGCCGTCTTCAGATTGGTGCCGCCGCCATGCGTGATCGGCAGGATGATCGTGTGCGCGATCGAAAGCAGGCCCTGCAGGCACTCCTCGGATACGACGCCCGCGGAGATCGTCGCGCGCGCGAGGCCCGCCGTGCGATGAAAGCGCGGATCCGCGACGATCGAGGGGCCGACGCCGCCGACGAGCACGAGCGACTCGTCCGGCGCGATGCAGCCGACACCCGAGCCGAACATCTCGAAGAAGCCGGTGATGTTGGGCGGATGCGCGGAGCCGCACAGCAACGCGACCTTGCGATGCTGCGCGATCCGGTTCGCCTGCGCGAGACCCTCGGCCGTCGTCGTGCGGCGCGCGACGCCGTTCTGCGCGAGGACGCACTTCGCCGACGTGCGAGTCTGCATCCACGCGAGGTCCTCCCGCGACACGCCGCACACGCCGTGCGCTTCGCGCAGCGCCTTCAGTTCGGTCTCGAGGATCAGCTCACGCGCCTTCGCCGCGGCGTCGAGGTTCAGATATTGCGCGACGATGTCGTGGCGAAGCTGGCTCTCGATGTTCTCCGAGCTGTAGAGGAGCACGGTCTTGCTCAACTTTCTTTCGGACACGAAACGTTTCGCGAAATCGAAAAGCCACGGGTTCTCGATCAGGATCAGATCCGGGTCCGGTTCGATCAGGCTCGCGAGCGAGTCGTACGCGCCGCGGTCGTCCGCGAACAGGCGGCCGATCGCCCAGTCCTCCATCAGCAGCGGATTGTCGATGTACTCGCGCATCGGCTCATGTCCGGGATACGGGCAGAAACCTTCTTCCGGCGCGTACTGGTCGCTGCCGAGCACGCCGGCCGTCTGCACCCGGTGCCCCGCGTCGCGCAGCACCCGCACGATGTTCGCCACTCGATGCTGGCCGCCGTGCGCAGGCGTTCCGATGGGATACGTGCTGAGCGTCAGGATCTTCATTTGCCGCTCCCCGTTCCTTGCGATTTGATCGACGATTCCACGTAGCCCTGATAGTGCTGCTGCATCTCCTCTCCCATCCGGATCAAGTGATTTTCGAGCGCGCGGAGATCCTTCAGGTGACGATTCACGCTGAAAAAGAAACACGTGCCCTGAATCAGGCCGCCGATCACGGGAATGCCGAACAGCTTGTTCACGAAGACCGCGCCCTTCAGATGCGCGATCTTCGCGCCGCGCTTGCGGGCCTCTTTCGATTTCTGGATGTCCGACAGGATCTGAATCTTGCTCACGCCCGCCCTGACGCGGCTCAGATAGTGCCGCTCGCCGTATTCGTCCGGTTCGCGGTTCAACAGCGCGAGATACGCGGCACGCACGAAATTCCTGTCGTGCAGCGAAAGAAAATCGTCGAGGTTGTACTTCCCGTCTTCCCGAACGACGAATTCCGGCTGGAAATTTATTTTCAACATTTTCATGCGATCCACACGATGTTTCGCCGAAGCCGCGTCGCACTTCGCTTCGATCGGCGCCGCGAGATAGCGCACGTCGAGCTTCGGGCCGCGGCCCACGAAGGAAAACGCTCTCGCAAACCAGCCTCGCGCCCGCTCCGCACGCCCGAGGCGATATCCTTCCCACAGGTATTCCGCGTTCCGCTCGGCGAGCGCGTGAGCGTGACGCGCATGGGCATCGGCTTCGGCCTCGTACTTCGATCTCAGCTCGTCGTATTCGCCGTTGCGCCGGTCGAGCCGCGACTGCAAGAACGATAAATCGCTTGCCGCCTGCTGCTCGCGACGAATCCGCTGCCCTTCGGATTCTCGCAGCAAATTCTCGTATCGCTGGGCCAATGTTGTTTTTTCCTGCTCCAGATCGCGTACGAAGACTTCGTGCCGCATCTCGAGCGCCGCGCGCGCCGCCTGCAAACGCTCGACGGCCGCGCGCTGCGTCTCGCGTTCATCCAGGTGCGCACGGCGCAGCTCCGCGAGCGTCAGCGCATGAACCGCCGCGAGCCGCGAACGCTCCGCCTCCGCTTCCTTACGAAGCGACAGCGCTTGCCGCGCAAGCTTGTCCTCGGTTTGCGCATCGCGCTGCCGCAGCGCTTCCGAATGCAAGCGAATCTCGCTCTGCGCACTCTGCATCGCATCGGCGAGACGGCGCTCGTGCTCGACGCGCGCCGCCTGCCATTCGCGCTCTCGCCGCGCATGCTCGCTTGCCTGCGCAGCGAGTGCAGCGTCGGCCTTCGCGGACGCTTCGAGCAGTTGCCGCCGCGCATCCTGCTCGCGCAGCACCGCACTCTTGAGCGTATCCTCCAATTTTGTCCGGAGTAAGGCATGCTCGTACGATCGCTCCCGGTCGCGAGCCGCCCATTGCTGCTCCTGCTGACGGAATGCCTGCTCGGCCGCCACCGCCTTTTCCAGCGTCACGCGCGCCTGCTCTGCGCTGCGCGCGCTCGCCGATTCGAGTTCGTCGTTCAGCGCGAGAATGCGCGCCCGGCTATCCTCGTCGAGCCGCCGCAATTCGGCCTGGGCCGCATCGAGCGCCGCCCGATCGCGCTCGACGATTTGGCGATGAAATGGCGCATTCGATTCGCCGCTCAGCGCGAAATCGTCGAATACGTTCGGCGGCGCATGAAACGCCTGCTTGAGCTCGCCGTGCCGCTCCGAAACGTAATATCTGTTTAAGCCGTCAAAATAGACCGCGCAATACCCAAGCCCGACGAGCGTCGATTCCCATTCGTCATGGCGCTCGATCTGCGTCATCGGCCATGTGCTTTCGACGACGACGATCCACGGGCGCTCGCTCGCGCCGTTCCAGCTCTCGAGCACCTGCCGCTCGAATCCTTCGACGTCGATCTTCAGCCAATGAATGTCGCGGCCCGCGCCCAATTCGAAGATCGATTCGAGCGTCGTGCACGGCACGACGATTTCGCGCGACTCGAAGCCGCGCTCGCGATGCTGGGCGGCAATGTCCGGGGCTGCGGTCGAAATGCCGGTCCCCGGAATTTCGTAAAACCGTAAAACGTCGTTCTGATTCGCGACGGCCGCCTGAATCACGGTCTCGTCCGGCCGGTGCTGCCGCAGCGCTTCGGCGTAGCGCGGCACGGGCTCGACGTGAATACCGCGCCAGCCGCGCTCGTAGAAAAGGAGGCTGACGGAATCGACGCGCGGGTCCTGCGCGCCGATATCGATGTAGAAGCCGTGCTCGACATGCGCGAGCGCGCGCCACAACATCACGTCTTCGAAATTTTGTGCGTAAGAAGTAATCATCGGACCATGAACTCGAAGCGTGCTGCTCTCTGCTCTGGATAGATGCTGATCATGACGTGCAGGCTCGCTTGCCGCCCGGCCCCGACGGCCGCGCATTGCGACGAACGCCCCGAGGCCTCGCGCATTCGGACCGCCGTACGTCCTCCGTCCAACGCGTTGCCATATCGTCGCCGCCCGCTGCTGATGCCAAACGGGCCGTTCGCATCGCGCGCGCCGCAAACGGCGTCGGCACCTACGGCCGCCGCGTCGCGCGCGTTACATACTTACTTGAAGGTCTGGACGCCCGTCACGACAGGATACGCGACCGAGAACACGAGATTCAGGAACTTCTGCAACTCGGCGATCGGTGCGTTCGATACGTAAAGCAGGTCCTTGTTGTCCATCATGAAACTTTGGGCGACAAAAAAAGAACTCGGATCGCGCAGGTTCACCCGGTAGACGACGGGCACCTTGCCGTCGGCCGTCGTGCGCACCGGCGTGTTCGGCCACTTGAGCGCGTTCGCGTCCTCGAGCCGGAAGATGAAGACCCCGGTTGCATCGGAGCGCGCATCCTGCAGGCCGCCCGCCCGCGCGAGCGCCTGCGCGAGCGTGATGCCCTGCGCCTCGAAATTGATTTCCTCGTTCTTGCCGGTCGCGCCGAGCGCCGTGAAGCTGTACGGCTGGAACAGCGCCGTCACGACGTCCCCGGCGCGCAGCGGCACGTTCTGCCGCGGATCGCGAATCACCGACTCGAGCGGCAGCGACGCGACGACGTTGCCGCGCGTCACCTGAATCGTGATCTTGTCGACGGGCTGGCGCACGCCGCCCGCCGCCGCGAGCGCATCGAGCAGCCGCTCACCGCGCGCGGACAACGGCATGCGGTCGCTCTTCGCGACGTCGCCGACGATCGTCACGTAGGAGGTTGCATTGCGCGACAACTTCACGAGCACCTGCGGATCATGCGCGATGTTCTTCAGCCGCGCCGCGATGATGCGCTGCAGTTCGGCCGGCGTATGGCCCACGGCCTTGATCTGCCCGGCGAACGGGACGTTGATCGTACCGTCGCCGTCGATCACCTGATCGGGCAGCACTGTCACCTTCGCGTTGGTTGCACCCGCCTTGGCGTCGCTCGTCTGCGCGACGCCGAACAGCGTCGCGGGCGGCGCCTCCCAGATCGATACCTCGATGGTGTCGCCAACGCCGAGTTGCTGCTGGAAGCGCGCATCGTTGCCGAGCAATGAGGAAAAATCGCCGTGGCGACGCTCGGTGTAAAGCTGACGCGCAACGCCGTCGGTCACGTCGACAACCTGAATGGCGGGAAGATTCGCCCGGACCTGGGCTTCGTCCTGCGAGTGGCTCGGCGCCCGATCGATCTGAAATCGGCTGGGGCCCGAGCTGGCGATGCTCGAACAGCCTACGAGCAAGGCTGCGCTGACTGCAAGCGCGACATAGGAAGCACTGCAAGACAAACGTGACATGTATCGTTGAGCCCCAGATGTAGGCGAAGGCGAAAATTGTCGCACTTTTGGAGATGCAATAGAATATTTCAGCATCAACTGTCTCCTATTGCAAACGCACTCCGGAAAAAGGCCAGCCGCGCGCGAATAGTTGTCCGATTGCACGCGTAAAGATCATCCAAGCGATTCGTATTCTCATCGAAAGATTGCATCCCTGTGACACATATTTACCTGGACGTCACACGCCTGATAAGCCGGTGCTACAAGGGGCTGCTTCCGACGGGGGTCGATCGCGTCGGCCTCGCGTACGTCGAGCGGTACGGCGCCCGCGCGCGCGGCATGCTGAGCGAATACGGCTTCTCCGCCGTGCTAAGCGAAGCCGATTCGCAGCGAGCGTTTGCAATGCTGCTCGCGCAGCGCCCGGACCGGCGCTACATCGCGCGCCTGCTCGCCCGCACGTGGACCGTCGACCGGCTGCGGCCCGCGCCCGCCGGCTCGACGCTACTGCACACGAGCCACACCGGAATGGAATACCCGCGCTATTACCAGGCGATGCGGCGAAGAGGCGGCCGCGCGGTATTCATGGTCCACGACCTGATTCCGTTGACGCACGCGGAGTACAGCCGCCCGGGCGTCGACTGCGTGCACCGCAGGCGAATCCACACTGCCCTTCGTCACGCCGACGGCCTCATCGCGAATTCGCAGGCGACGCTCGACTCGCTCGCGCAGGAGGCGAAACACGCGGCGCTCGCGCTGCCGCCCGCCATCGTCGCGCCGCTCGCGGGCGGCACCGAGCCGCAACCCGCGCGGGCCGCGCCGCTCGCGTCGCCGTACTTCGTGATGCTCGGCACGATCGAGCCGCGCAAGAATCACTGGTTCATGCTGCATGTGTGGCGCAGGCTCGTCGAACGCCTCGGCGACGCCGCGCCGAAACTCGTCGTGATCGGCCGGCGCGGCTGGGAATGCGAAAACGTGATCGACATGCTCGAGCGTTGCGCAAGCCTGCGCGGCGCGGTGATCGAGCAATCCGATTGTTCGGATGACAAACTACATGCATGGCTGCAGCACGCGCGCGCGCTGCTCTTCCCGTCGTTCGTGGAAGGCTACGGCATGCCGCTCGTCGAAGCGCTCGCGTCGAACGTGCCCGTGCTCGCGAGCGAGCTTCACGTGTTTCGCGAAATCGCGGCCAACGTTCCCGATTATCTTGATCCGCTCGACGGTCCCGGGTGGCTCGCCCGCATCGAAGCGTACGCGCGCGCGGACAGCCCCGAGCGGCGCGCGCAGCTCGATCGCATCGCCGGCTTTCGCGCGCCGACCTGGGCGACGCATTTCGATATCGTCGACCGCTTCATCGCATCGCTGGGTTAGATGGCCGCGCCCACCGCCCCCCGATTCGACTTGCGCGGCATTACGCGCGGCTCACGGCTCGCGAGCTGGCTCGCGCGCCGATCGAATTGCCTGTGGCTCGATCACTGGAGCGGGCGTGCCGCGCTGCGCGTCGCGCGCATCGCCGGCATCCGTGCGCGCGCCGCGTGGCCCGGACCGATCGCGGCGCCCGACGCGCGCGGCGCGCCGCTGCGCTCGTGGTTCAGCGTACCGGCCGACGCGAGCGGCCCTCGGGCGCTCGCCGACGCGATCGCCGATGCGCTTGCCGCACATCCGTGCGCCGGCAGCAACCCCGAAATCGCCGCACTGATGCAACGCGTATTGCGCGCCGACGCATTGCATTTGCGCGGACGCGCAGCACGCGCGCCCGTCGCGATCGACATCGCCACGCGCCGCACGCGCGTGCTGCTGATCGACGAGCGACGCACGACATCGGCGAACGTTCATGCGTCCGCGCACGGGCGTTCGAACGATTTCGAAGCGATGATGCAGGCGGCGCGCGCCGCGCATCCGGATGCGGCATTCTGGATGATCCGAAGCGGCGACGTCGCGACGGGCCGCTGGCTATCCGCGGCTTCGAACGCGCTGCCGCACGGCGTGCAACTCGTCGCGCCGCCGTATTCGCTCGCCGACTTGCTGCGGCACATCGATCACGTCTACGTCGTCGACGCGTCCGAGGGCATGAGCGCGCTCCTCGCCGGCGTTCGCACGCATGTATTCGGGACACCGTACTATGCGGGCTGGGGCCTCACCGACGATCGCCGCGCGCTGCCCGGTCGTGGCGCGCGCCCGACGCTCGGCGCGCTGTTCGAAGTCGTGTTCGTGCGCATCGCACACTACCTCGATCCCGCGACGCACGCGCCGGGCAGCCTGTCCGCCGTGCTCGACGGCATCGAGCTCCAGCATGCTGTCGCGCAGCGGTTCAAGGATCTCGAGCGAATCGTCGGCGTGCGTTTCCAGCGCTGGAAACGGCCGTTCGCGACGCCGTTCCTCGCCGCAGGCGGGGGCAGACTGCGCTGGACGCGTGCGCCCGCGGCCGTGCGCGCGAACGAATGCGCGGCGTTCTGGGGAGCGCGCAGCGCGCAAGGGCTCGCTCCCGGCGTCGCGCACGTGCGCATCGAGGACGGCTTCATCCATTCGCTCGGACTCGGCTCCGACATGAACGCGCCGTATAGCCAGGCGATCGACCGGCGCGGACTTTATTTCGACGCGAGCCGGCCGAGCGATCTGACGACCCTTTTCAACGAAGCCGATTTCACCGACGCCGAGCTCGCGCGCGCGGCCGCGCTCCGCGAACGCATCGTGCGCCACGGCATCACGAAGTACAACCTCGGGCGCCGCGCGCCGGCGTGGACGCGGCCTGCGGGACGGCCGGTCGCGCTCGTGCCCGGGCAAGTCGCCGACGACGCGTCGATCCGCCTCGGCACGCGCGCGCTCGCCACGGCCGACGCGCTGCTGCGCGAAGTCCGCGCGCGCCGCCCCGATGCGTTCATCGTCTACAAGCCGCATCCGGACGTGCTATCGGGCAATCGCGACGGCCTCGTCGACGCGCGGCGGCTCGCCGACGTCGTCGATGCCGAGTCCGATCTGCTGTCGCTGATCGAGGCGGCCGACGAAGTGCATACGCTCTCGTCGCTGGCGGGCTTCGATGCATTGTTGCGCGGCAAGACCGTCTACACATACGGATTGCCGTTCTATGCGGGATGGGGCCTGACGCGCGACGCGCTCGCGCCGCTGCCGTGGCGCGAGCGCGCGCTGACGCTCGACATGCTGACCGCCGGCGCGCTGCTGCGCTACCCGTTGTACTGGGATTGGCGGCTGCGCATGTTCACGACGCCGGAGGCCGTCGTCGAGCAGCTCGCGACGCCGGCCGCGCGGCCGCTCGGGCGGGTGCGCGGCAATCGCGCGCGGCCGTTCCTGAAGGCTGTTCGTTGGACGCGTAATGTACTATCGCATGCCGGATGGCGAATCGCGCAGCGGATCGCGCCTCGAAGAGATCGCCCGGACAGTTGAAAATCGGCCGGCACACAGCAACGAATCGGTGCATCGACGAAATCGAAATCCATCGGCTCGGCGCAACGAGCGAGCCTAGCTTTCCAATCTGAGGTCCTTCATGAACATCCATCCGGTGATCCTGTGCGGCGGCAGCGGCACACGCCTGTGGCCGATGTCGCGCGGCGGCTATCCGAAGCAGTACCTGAAGCTCGCGGGCAACACCACGCTCGTCCAGCAGACCGCGCTGCGCGTGCGCGATGTCGAGGGCGTCGGCGCGCCGATCGTCGTCACGAACAACGAGCAGCGCTTCCTCGTCGCCGAACAGTTGCGCCAGGTCGGCATCACGCCTTCGTCGATCGTGCTCGAGCCGATGGGCCGCAACACCGCGCCCGCGATCGCGATTGCCGCCCTCCTCGCGCTGCGCGAGTCGCCCGACGCGCTTCTGCTCGTGCTGCCGTCCGATCACGTGATCGATAACGAAACCGCATTCGTCGACGTCGTGAAGACGGCGGCGAGCGTCGCGTCCGACGCGCATCTCGTCACGTTCGGCGTCACGCCCACGCAAGCGCATACGGGCTACGGCTACATTCGCCGCGGCGAAGCGTTCGCGGGCGACACGCGCGTCTATCGCGTCGACGCATTCGTCGAGAAGCCGGATGCGCCGGCGGCCGAGCGCTTCATCGCGGACGGCGGCTATTACTGGAACAGCGGGATGTTCATGCTGAAGGCATCGACGTATCTCGACGAGTTGCGCCGCCACGCGCCCGACATCGCGAACCAGGCCGAGCTCGCGCTCGGCGCGGCAAAGCGCGACCACGATTTCCTGCGGCTCGACCCCGAAGCATTCGGCGCGAGCCCGAACGTGTCGATCGACTACGCGGTGATGGAGAAGACGGAGCGCGCAGCCGTCGTGGCCGCCGCGAACCTCGGCTGGAACGACATCGGCTCGTGGAGCGCGCTCGCCGACATCGCGGCCACCGACGCGCAGCGCAACGCGCTGATCGGCGACGTGTACACGGACGCGGTCGAGAACTCGTACATCCGCGCCGAGCACCGGATGGTCGCCGCGCTCGGCCTCGACAACATCGTGATCGTCGAGACCGCGGACGCCGTGCTCGTCGCGCATCGCGACCGCGCGCAAGACGTGAAGAAGGTCGTCGAATGGCTGAATGCCTCGGGCCGCCGCGAATCCGTCACGCATCGCCGCGTGATCCGGCCGTGGGGCGCGTACGAAGGCATCGACCAGGGCGAGCGCTTCCAGGTAAAGCGCATCGTCGTCAATCCGGGCGCGCAGTTGAGCCTGCAGATGCACCATCATCGCGCCGAGCACTGGATCGTCGTGAAGGGCACCGCGCTCGTCACGAACGACGGCAAGGAGATCATCCTGACCGAAAATCAGTCGACCTACATTCCGCTCGGCACGACGCACCGGCTGAAGAATCCCGGCAAGATCCCGCTCGAGCTGATCGAAGTCCAGTCCGGCTCGTATCTCGGCGAAGACGACATCGTCCGCTTCGAGGACACGTACGGACGCACGTCCGCGACCTGACGCGACCTGGCGCGATGAGCCGCGCGCGGCGCTTCGCGCGAGCGCCGGCAAGTGGCGACGGATCGCAATGAAAGCGCCATATGACGCCGATCCGCATGCGCACGCATGCGGATCGTTCCGTTTTGCTCGCGGCGTCCGGCAATCTCCCGCCGCCCGCGCGGCGCGCGCCGCAAAAATCGGCTAGGCTTCGCACAGCGCAATCTGCACGGCCGATCCCGCGATCATGGCGACGGGTCCGCCGCGCGCATTCGACGGAGGTGCTCACGATGTGCCGCTGGCTCGCCTACACCGGCAATCCGATTCCACTCGAAACCGTGCTGTTTCGCGCGAAGCATTCGCTGATCGACCAGAGCCTGCATTCGCGGATGGGCGCGACGACGACCAACGGTGACGGCTTCGGCATCGGCTGGTACGGAGAACCCGACGAAATCCCGTTCATCTATCGCTGCGTGAGTCCCGCCTGGAACGACCGCAACCTGCGCGAAGCCGCGCGCGCGATCCGCTCACCGCTGTTCGTCGCGCACGTTCGCTCGGCCACCGACACGCCCGTGCAGGAAACCAACTGCCATCCGTTTCGCCGCGGCCGCTGGCTGTTCGCTCACAACGGCCTGATCCGCCGCTATCACACGCTGCGGCGCGACCTGATGATGCGCATCGATCCCGCGCTCTTCGCGTCGATCGAAGGATCGACGGACTCCGAAGTGATGTTTCATCTCGCGCTTACGTTCGGGCTCGAGCACGATCCGCTGACCGCGCTCGAGCGAATGGCGGGCGCGATTGAAGACGCGGGCGCGCAGCATCGCGTCGACGCGCCGCTCAACATGACGGTCTGCGCGACGGACGGCGAGCAAATCGTCGCGGTCCGCTACTCGAGCGAGCACGACTCGCGCTCGCTCTTTCACAGCACGTCGTTTCGCCATCTGCACGAGCTCTATCCGCACGACCCGCGCATCCGCGCGATCGGCGACGATGCGTTCCTCGTGTTGTCCGAGCCGCTCGTCGACTTGCACGACGCGTGGGAAAAGATCCCCGAAAGCACCGCGATCATTGCGCGCCGCGGCGACATCCGGCAGCTTCCCTTCAAGCCGCGTCGCTCGACATAGCCCGCCGCGCATGCGGCGAAGGTTGCTCCATCGCCGCGAGTCGGTTATAAAAGGCCCCTTTCGCGTGGCTTCACGGCCGCCTCCGTTCAATTCATTTGGAGACCTCAACGTGGATCTCGCCTCCGTGCAAACCTTCATCGTCACTCGCGGCATCGACTTCGGCCTGCAGGTCATCGCGTCGATCGCGCTCTGGATCATCGGACGCTGGGCAATCCGGGTCGTCACGAACCTGATGGGCAAGATCATCCGCAGGAGCGGAAAAGTCGACTCCACGCTGTCGCACTATCTGGAATCCGTCGTGAGCGTGCTGCTCACGGTGCTGCTGATCCTTGCGATCCTGCAGGTGTTCGGTGTGCAGACGACTTCGTTCGCCGCGCTGCTCGCGGGCCTCGGCCTCGCGGTCGGCACCGCTTGGGGCGGCCTGCTCGCGCACTTCGCGGCCGGCGTGTTCATGCAGGTGCTGCGCCCGTTCAAGGTCGGCGACGTGATCTCGGCGGGCGGCGTGACGGGCACCGTCAAGGAGCTCGGCCTCTTCGGCACGACGATCATCACGGCCGACAACGTCGTCACGCTCGTCGGCAACAACAAGATCTTCTCCGACAACATCGCGAACTACAGCGCGACGCCGACGCGCCGCGTCGATCTGACGGCGAAGATCGCACACGGCGTCGACGCGGCCGACGCGATCCAGCGGCTGACGGCGGCGCTCGAGCTGATTCCGAACGTCGTCAAGCATCCTGCGCCCGACGTCGGCGTGCTGTCGTTCACGCCGGAAGGCCCGCTGCTGTTCGTGCGTCCGTCCACGCAGCCCGCCAACTACTGGCAAGTGTATTGCGACACCAATCGCGCGATTCTCGACACGTTCCGCGAAGCCGGCTATCCGACGCCGGAAACGCCGATCGCGCATCGAACGGCCGCCGACGTCGCGAAGCACTGACGCCGCGACGCGGCGATGCCGCGCGGGCGCCGCGCCGCGATGACGCGTGCGCGCCGGCCCGCTCGTTTCATGCGGATGCGCCCGCCTCGTCCAGGCGGGCGCATCCGCTTTTGGCGCACGTTTCGAGTCGCATCGGTCGCGCGACGGCAAGCCGGCCACGCTTCGCGTCGGCACGAGCCGTGCGCCGCGCGAAAAAAAACGGCGTGGCTTGCCGCCACGCCGTTGCGATCCTTCACGCGATGCCGCGCGCGCCGCGACACCGCTCGCCGCTCGCACGCGGGCGGCGCACGCAGGTCAGCGGTTCGCCTGCGTCTTCTGCGCGCCCGGCTTGCGGCGCAGCAACTTCCACAGCGCGCCGATCGCGACGGGAATCACCGCCGCGCCGATCCCGACGAGCACGATCACGTTCAGGTAATGACGAATGAACGGGATGTTGCCGAAGAAGTAGCCGAGGAGGACGAGAAGCAGCACCCAGATCAGCGCGCCGATCACGTTGAACAGCTGAAAGCGCGCGAAGCGCATCGCCGACGCGCCCGCGACGAACGGCGCGAACGTGCGCACGACCGGGATGAAGCGCGCGAGCACGAGCGTCTTGCCGCCGTGCCGCTCGTAGAAATTGTGGGTCTTCAGCAGCGCGGCGCGATCGAGAAAGCGTTCCAGCCCCGGAATGTGCGTATTGAAGACCTTCGGCCCGATCGCACGGCCGATCAGATAGTTGACCGTATTGCCGCCCACCGCCGCGACGAGCAGCAGCACGATGAGGCCCGCGAGCGTCATTTCGCCCGTCGCCGCGAACGCGCCCGCGATGAAGAGCAGCGAATCGCCCGGCAGGAACGGGAAGATCACGAGCCCCGTTTCGCAGAAAACGATCAGGAACAGCACCAGATAGACCCAGGCGCCGTACTGCCGGATGAAATCGCCGAGAAATGCATCGATGTGCACGACGAGACTGACGAAATGAAGCAGCGTTTCCAAATGCGTTTCCTTGGTGTCGGTGACGAAGTGAGCGCGCGCCGGCCTCAAAGGGGCCGGAAGCAAAAAAAGCAACGCTGTCATGATACCGAAAGTGCCTTAAGCGACCGTGAAATTTGGCCGACGAGCGACGTCGCGCACCGAACCCGGCAAGCGGTGCGTCGCGCGGCCTCGCTATAATTCCGCCATGTCCGAATTCACTGATTCCGCCGCGGGCCGCTCGGCCACGTCGCCCGCCGACGCATCCTCGTCCGCCTTGCGCCGTCTGCGCGCGATCCAGCCGCTGCCCGACCAGTTGATCAGCCAGATCGCGGCGGGCGAAGTGGTCGAGCGGCCCGCGTCCGTCGTCAAGGAGCTCGTCGAGAACGCGCTCGACGCCGGCGCGGGCACGCTGCGCATCCTGCTCGACGAAGGCGGCGTCAAGCGCATCTCGATCACCGACGACGGCTGCGGAATTCCCGCCGCCGAGCTGCCGCTCGCGCTGATGCGCCACGCAACGAGCAAGATCCGCTCGCTCGCCGAGCTCGAGGCGGTCGCGACGCTCGGGTTCCGCGGCGAGGCGCTCGCGTCGATCGCATCGGTGGCCGAAATGTTCATCACGAGCCGCACCGAGGACGACGCGCACGCGACGCGCATCGACGCGCAGACAGGCGTGCTCGCGCCCGCGGCCGGCACGCGCGGCACGACGATCGAAGTGCGCGAGCTGTACTTCAGCACGCCCGCGCGCCGCAAGTTCCTGAAGAGCGAGCAGACCGAATTCGGCCATTGCCTCGAAATGATCCGCCGCGCGGCGCTCGCGCGGCCGGACGTCGCGATCTCGGTGCTGCACAACGGCCGCGCGGTCGAGCACTGGAACGCGAGCGAGCCCGCCGCGCGCGTCGCGAAAATTCTCGGCGACGGTTTCGCGACCGCCCACCTGCCGCTCGACGAGCGCGCCGGACCGCTCGCCGTCTACGGCTGCGCGGGGCTGCCGACCGCGAGCCGCGGCCGCGCGGACCAGCAGTACTTCTTCGTCAACGGCCGCTTCGTGCGCGACAAGCTGCTCACGCACGCGGTGCGCGCCGCGTACGAGGACGTGCTGCACGGCGACCGCTACCCGTCGTACGTGCTGTTCCTCGATCTGCCGCCGGAAGCCGTCGACGTAAACGTCCATCCGTCGAAGATCGAGGTGCGCTTTCGCGATTCGCGCTCGATCCACCAGTTCGTGTTCCACGCTGTGCAGCGCGCGCTCGCGCGGCATGCCGGCGCGTCGCCGGAGACGACGGCGGGCGGCCACGCCGCGCACCTGTCGCCCGTCGAGCCGGCGCAGGCCGGATCGCCGGCCGCGCCGAGCGCGTCGTTCGTCCGCCCGGACGCCGCGGCAGCAGGCGCGGGCGTCGGCCATCCCGCGCCCGGCAACACGTGGCTGCGGCAATCGCGGATGACGCAGGGCACGCTGCCCGTCGCGCAACCGCTCGCGCTGTACGACGCGCTGTTCGGCCGCAAGGATTCGGGCGCGGGCACGCCGCACGGCACGACGGGCGTGCTCGAGGCGCGCGACGCGCCGGATGCGCCTGGCGCGCCGCTCTTCGCGAGCGCGCCGGGCGGCGCCGCGATGCCCGCGTTCTCCGCGGCGGGCGCATCCGATCCCGCGATGCACGACGAGCAGCCGCTCGGCTTCGCGGTCGGCCAGATCCACGGCATCTACGTGCTCGCGCAGAACGCGCGCGGCCTCGTGATCGTCGACATGCACGCCGCGCACGAGCGGATCCTGTACGAGCAGTTCAAGCGCGCGCTCGCCGATCGGACAGTCGCGGTGCAAACGCTGCTGATTCCGGTGTCGATGACGGCGACCCCCGTCGAGGTCGGCACAGCGGAAGAAGAACGCGAGACGCTCGACGCGCTCGGCTTCGATCTCGCGGTGCTTTCGCCCACGACGCTCGCGATTCGCGCGGTGCCGGCGCTCTTGAAGGACGCCGATCTGCAGGCGCTCGCGCGCGCGGTACTCGCCGATCTGCATGCGTTCGGCGGCTCGCGGGTGTTGACCGAGCGCCAGCACGAACTGCTCGGCACGCTCGCGTGCCATCACGCGGTGCGCGCGAACCGGCGTCTCACGCTCGACGAGATGAACGCGCTGCTGCGGCAGATGGAGGCGACCGAGCGCGCGGATCAATGCAACCACGGCCGGCCGACCTGGTATCAACTGACGCTCGGCGATCTCGACAAGCTCTTCATGCGCGGCCAATGAGCGAATCCAACGCAGCATCCGTGCGCACGGTCGCGTGCCTGCTCGGCCCGACCGCGTCCGGCAAGACGGCCGCCGCGCTCGCGCTCGCCGCGCGCCGGCCGATCGAGATCGTTAGCGTCGATTCGGCGCTCGTCTACCGCGGCATGGACATCGGCACCGCAAAGCCGACGCGCGAAGAGCGCGCGGCCGTGCCGCATCATCTGATCGACATCGTCGACCCGGCCGACGCGTACTCGGCCGCCGGATTTCGCGCCGATGCGCTGCGCGTCGTCGCCGAGATCGCCGCGCGCGGCCGCACGCCGCTCCTCGCGGGCGGCACGATGCTCTATTACAAGGCGCTGACGCAAGGGCTGAACGACCTGCCCGCGGCCGATCCGGACGTGCGCGCGACGCTCGACGCCGAAGCGGCGCGCGACGGCTGGCCCGCGCTGCACGCGCGCCTCGCGAGCGTCGATCCGGCAACGGCCGCGCGGCTCGCACCGAACGATGCCCAGCGGATCCAGCGCGCGCTCGAGGTGTATCTGTTGACGGGGCGGCCGATGTCCGCGCTTCTCGCCGCGCCGCCGCGCAACGACGACGCGGCGGCGGGCCTGCGGTTCGTGCCGGTCGCGCTCGAGCCGTCGGATCGCGCGGTGCTGCACGCGCGCATCGCCGCGCGCTTCGACGCGATGCTGGAAGCGGGTTTCATCGACGAAGTCGAGCGCCTGCGCCGGCGCGACGATCTGCATCTCGGGCTGCCGTCGATGCGCTGCGTCGGCTACCGGCAAGCGTGGGAGTATCTCGAAGGCGTGACGGACTACCGGATGATGCGCGACAAGGGCATCTTCGCGACCCGTCAGCTCTGCAAGCGGCAGCTCACGTGGCTGCGCGCGATGCCGGCGCGGATCGTCGTCGATTGCTGTGCGCAAGACGCGACCGCGCGCGCGGTCGACGCGCTCGAACGGGTGCTCGACGGCCGCACGCCGGCCTGATGCGCGCCCTGCGGCGCGGGCGCTTCAGGCGGCCGACGCGAGCAGGTTCGCGTCGCGCACAAGCCGCCAGCGGCCGTCCGACTTGCGCAGGATCGTTAGCGTATGTCCGGCGCGGCGCACGGTTTCGCCGGTGGGCGACGTCACGTCGATCTCGATGAAGTTGCGCAGATACGCCCAGTCGCCCAGCACACGCAGTTCGTCGATGCGGTAACGGCCGTCGATCCGCGGCGCCGGATTCGCCGCATTGGCGTCGCGCGACGCGGCGGCGAACGCGGCCTTGTCGAACGGCGGCCGGCCGGGCGTCATGAAGATTGCGTCGTCGGCGATCAGGTCCAGCACCGTCGTCAGATCGCCGCGGCGGCTGGCGACAAACCAGGTCTCGATCAGTTGGCGGATTGCGTGTTCGTCTTCGGTCATCATCGCTCCTTTTGTCGACCGCAGTTGGCGCTTTAGCGCTTACTGCGGTCCCATGCAAGGCTATCGACCGCAGTTGGCGCTTTAGCGCACTGCATGCAACCCATGCGCCACCATCAACCGCAACCGACGCGCCAGCCCTTGCTCCGCCCCCATGCCCCGCCGCCCTTCGCGGCGCGCGGCCAGAAAAAAAGCCGCCCGGATCGGCTCCGAGCGGCTTTCGAGATCGTCTCGACGGTGCGGTGCGTCAGACCACGACCGTCTGCGCCTCGCCTTCGCGGCTTGCGCGCACGGTGCCGATCTTCCACACCTGCTCGCCCGCTTCGGTCAACTGGCGGAGCGCTTCGTCGGCATCGGCGGCCGACACGATCACGGCCATCCCGATCCCGCAGTTGAACACGCGGTGCATCTCCGCATCGGCGACGCCGCCGTGCTGCTGCAGCCACTGGAAGAGCGGCGGCAGCGGCCACGCGCGCTGGTCGAGTTCGGCCGTGAGGCCGTCGCGCAGCACGCGCGGAATGTTCTCGACGAGGCCGCCGCCCGTGATGTGCGCCATCCCCTTCACCGCGATCTTCTCCATCAGCGCGAGGAGCGGCTTCACGTAGATGCGCGTCGGCGCCATCAGCGCGTCGGCGAGCGAGCGGCCGTGGAAATCGGCAGACAGGTCCGGATTCGCGCGCTCGATGATCTTGCGCACGAGCGAGAAACCGTTCGAATGGATGCCGCTCGACGCGAGGCCCAGCACGACGTCGCCCTCGGCGATCGCGCTGCCGTCGATGATCTTGCTCTTCTCGACCGCGCCGACCGCGAAGCCCGCGAGATCGTACTCGCCGTCCGGGTACATGCCCGGCATCTCGGCCGTCTCGCCGCCGATCAGCGCGCAGCCCGCCAGCTCGCAGCCCGTCGCGATGCCCTTGACGACGGTCGCGGCCGTCTCGACGTCGAGCTTGCCGCACGCGAAATAGTCGAGGAAGAACAGCGGCTCGGCGCCCTGCACGAGGATGTCGTTCACGCTCATCGCGACGAGATCCTGGCCGACCGTATCGTGTTTGTTCAGATGAAACGCGAGCTTGAGCTTCGTGCCGACGCCGTCCGTGCCCGACACGAGCACGGGCTCCCGGTACTTCTTCGGCACCTCGAACAGCGCGCCGAACCCGCCGATGCCGCCGAGCACGCCGTCGCGCAGCGTTTTCTTCGCAAAGGGCTTGATCTTGTCGACGAGCGCGTCGCCCGCGTCGATGTCGACGCCCGCGTCACGGTAGGACAGACCCTGGGCGTCGGGAGCGGATTTCGGAGGATTCATGGGGGAATGCGAGAAGGTCGGTAAAATGCGATTTTACCCGAAGCCGGCCGGGCGGCCGGAATTCCCCGCACCGATTCTTCAGGGAAAGCAACTTGCCCCGCGTTATGCCGCCATCGTCACCGTTTTCGCTGCTCGAGCGGCCGCGCCGCCGCCTGCTTCGCGCGGGCCGCCCGCGCGCCGCGCACCCGTTGCGCTCAAGCGCGCGCCGGGCGGCCGCGCTTGCCGCGGCCGGCACGCCCGGCCGCTCGCCGACGACGCCGCGCCGCCGCCCTTCGGGCACGCAACACCGGACCTGATTCGCACCGTGACTGTATCCCGTCAACTGACGCTCGACCTCGGCACCCCGCCGCCCGCGACGTTCGACAACTTCTACTCGGGCACGAACGCCGAGCTCGTCACGCGCCTGCGCGAGCTCGATCTCGCGCTCGCGGCCGGCCCGGTGGCCGACCGCACGTTCTACGTGTGGGGCGAGGCGGGCAGCGGCCGCAGTCATCTGCTGCAGGCGCTCGTGCACGACACGACTTACGGCCACGCGCGCTACGTGAGCCCGCAAGGCGGGCTCGACGCGCTCGCGTTCGATCCGCGCGTGTCGCTGTACGCGGTCGACGATTGCGACGCGCTCAACGACGCGCAGCAGATCGCGCTCTTCAACCTGTTCAACGAAGTGCGCGCGCACCCGATGACGGCGCTCGTCGTGGCGGGCCCCGCCGCGCCGCTCGCGCTCGACGTCCGCGAGGACCTGCGCACCCGCCTCGGCTGGGGGCTCGTGTTCCATCTCGCGCCGCTCACCGACGAAGGCAAGGCGGCCGTGCTCAAGCACGCGGCGAAGGAGCGCGGCATCGCGCTCGCCGACGACGTGCCTTCGTACCTCCTCACCCATTTCCGCCGCGACATGCCGAGCCTGATGTCGCTCCTCGACGCGCTCGACCGCTTCTCGCTCGAGCAGAAGCGCGCGGTGACGCTGCCGCTGCTGCGCGCGATGCTCGCCGCGCCGGAGCGCGACGAGCCCGCGCCGGGCCGGTTCAAGTAGCTTCAAGTAAAATGCGCATCCATGACTAATCTGGCACTTTTCGACCTGGATCACACGCTGATTCCGACCGACAGCGATCACGAGTGGGGCCGCTTCATGGTCCGGCTCGGCATCGTCGACGCGGACAGCTTCTCGCGTCAGAACGACCGCTTCTACGCCGACTACAAGGCCGGCAAGCTCGACATCCACGCGTACCTGAGCGCGATGCTCACGCCGCTCGCGAAATACTCGCGCGCGCAACTCGCGCAGTGGCACGACCAATACATGCATGAGGTGATCCGGCCGGCGATGCTGCCCGCCGCGATCGAGCTCGTGCGCCGGCATCAGGACGCAGGCGACCTCTGCTGCATCGTCACCGCGACGAACGAATTCATCACGCGGCCGATCGCGACCGCGTTCGGCGTCGATACGCTGATCGCGTGCGAAGTGGAAACCGTCGACGGCCATCCGGACTCCGCGTTCACCGGCCGCCCGACGGGCACGCCGAGCTACCGCGAAGGCAAGATCACCCGCACGCAGGCGTGGCTCGCGTCGCTCGGCAAGCGCTGGGACGATTTCGACCGCAGCTACTTCTACAGCGATTCGCACAACGACATTCCGCTCCTCGAAAAAGTCACCGACCCGATCGCGACCAATCCCGACGACACGCTGCGTGCATACGCACGCGAGCACGGCTGGCGCATCCTCGACCTCTTCCAACCGTCGTGATCAAAAAACTCATCCGCAAGCTGCTCGGGCAGGACGCCCGTACGGCGCAAGACGCGCCGCCGGCCCCGGCCGGCCCGATCGAGGCCGCGCCCGCCGCGCCGAGCCGCGCGAAATCCGCGCGCGGCGCCGCGAAGAAAACCCGCAACGGCGAGCCGACCATCGTGCACGCGAACGCGCACGGGATCGATCCCGCGCTCATCTCGAAAAACGCGATCCGCGTCACCGACACGCTGCAGCAAGCCGGCTTTCGCGCGTTCATCGTCGGCGGCGCGGTGCGCGACCTGCTGCTCGGCATCGCGCCGAAGGACTTCGACGTCGCGACCGACGCGACGCCGACCGAGGTCCAGCGCCTGTTTCGCCGCGCGCGGCTGATCGGCCGGCGCTTCCAGATCGTCCACGTGCAGTTCGGCCAGGAACTGATCGAAGTGTCGACGTTCCGCGCGCTCGTCGACACGCCGCAGGAGCCGCCCGCCGACGCCGCGCCCGCGAAGCGCCTGAAGCGCGACGAACTCGACCGCCGCACGCACGCGGTCGACGCGAGCGGCCGCGTGCTGCGCGACAACGTGTGGGGCGAGCAGCACGAAGACGCGGCGCGCCGCGACTTCACGATCAACGCGATGTACTACGATCCGGCGTCGCAGACGGTGCTCGACTACCACGACGGGATGGCCGACATGCGCGCGCGCCTGTTGCGGATGATCGGCGATCCGGCGACGCGCTACCGCGAGGACCCGGTGCGGATGCTGCGCGTCGTGCGCTTCGCGGCGAAGCTCGGCTTCGACATCGAGGAGAAGACGCGCGAGCCGATCAAGGAGCTCGCCGATCTGATCAACAACGTGCCGGCCGCGCGCCTGTTCGACGAAATGCTCAAGCTCCTGCTGTCGGGCCACGCGCTCGCATGCCTGAAGCAGTTGCGCAAGCAGGGGCTGCACCACGGGCTGCTGCCGCTCCTCGACGTCGTGCTCGAACAGCCGCAGGGCGAGAAGTTCGTCACGCTCGCGCTGAACAACACCGACGCGCGCGTGCGCGCCGGCAAGCCGGTGTCGCCCGGCTTCCTGTTCGCGACGCTCCTTTGGCACGACATGCGCCAGCGCTTCGAGCAATACACGGCCGACGGCGAATTCCCGGTGCCCGCGCTGCATCGCGCGATGGACGACGTGATCGACATGCAGACCGAGAAGCTCGCGATCCACAAGCGCTATTCGGCCGACATGCGCGAGATCTGGGGATTGCAGCTGCGCCTCGAGAAGCGCAGCGGCCGCAGCGCGCTGCGCCTCCTGGAACACCAAAGATTCAGAGCGGGGTATGATTTCCTCCTGTTACGCTGCGAATCCGGCGAGCTCGATCCGGGCGTCGGACAGTGGTGGACGGATTTCATCGACGGCGATGCCGCGACGCGCGAGGCGCTCCTCACGCAGGGCGGCAGTCGCGAGAAGTCGCCGCGCAAGCGGCGCCGCCGCAGCGGACGCAGCCGCCGGACGGCCGACGGCGCCGACAGCACGGAAGGCGCCGCGCGCGGCGAGTCCGACGCGAACGACTGACGCTTGCGCCGTCGAACGACGTAGGAAGGAAAGCCATGACGGTCGCTTATCTCGGGCTGGGGGCCAACCTCGGCGATGCGCGCCAGGCCTTGAAGGACGCAGTGGTCTGCCTCGCCCAGCAGCACGCCATCACGGTGCTCGGCAAGTCGAGCCTGTATCGCACGGCGCCCATCGACGCGGGCGGCGGCGACTACTACAACTGCGCCGTGAAGATCGACACGACGCTCGCCGCGCGCGCGCTTCTCGCGCTCTGCCAGAAGATCGAGCACCACTTCGGCCGCGAGCGGCCGTACCGCAACGCGCCGCGCACGCTCGACATCGACATCCTGCTCTACGGTGAACAGGCGATCGACGAACCCGACCTCGTCGTCCCGCATCCGCGCCTGACCGAGCGCGCGTTCGCGCTCGTGCCGCTCGTCGAGATCGAGCCGACTCTCGCCATTCCCGCGCGCGGCCGCGCCGACGAATTCCTCGCCGGCGTCGCGCATCAGCGCATCGAGAAAGTCCAGACCTGCCAGTGCCTGGCGATGCGGGCCGCCGCCGAAAAGAACCGCTGCCGATGAACTCGACACCGCTTACCGTCACCGCCCCCGACTGGCGGCCGCCGTGCCGCTACCTCGCGATCGAAGGGCCGATCGGCGTCGGCAAGACGACGCTCGCGACGCTGCTCGCCGAACGCTGGTCGATGCGTGCGCTGCTCGAACGCCCGCAGGACAACCCGTTTCTCGAACGCTTCTATCGCGACACCGCGCGCTACGCGCTGCCGACGCAGCTCGCGTTCGCGCTGCAGCGCGAACGCCAGGCGGGCGAGATCGCCGCGGCTTACGAAGCAAACATGCCGATCGTCGCGGATTTCATGCCGCAGAAGAACGAAATCTTCGCGCGGCTCACGCTACCCGACGACGAGTGGCAGCTGTACCGCTCGCTCGCCGCGCACCTCGCCGCGCCGGCGCCCGCGCCCGACCTCGTCGTCTACCTGCAGGCGAGCCCCGAAGTGCTGTTTTCGCGAATCCAGAAGCGCGGCGAGCCGATGGAACTGCAGATCGGCGACGCGTACCTGCGCTCGCTCTGCGACGCATACAACGAATTCTTCTATCACTACGACCGCACGCCCGTGCTGACGGTCGCCGCCGAGCACCTGAACCCGCTCGACTCCCCCGACGATCTTGCGCTGCTCGTCGATCGCATCGCGTCGATGCGCGGGCGCAAGGAATTCTTCGTCAAGGGCGGCAGCGCGCGCTGACCGACGCGCGCACCGTCGCCGAGCGCGGCGCCGCCCTTTTCCTCACCATCGAATCGGACCTCCCATGACCTACCTTCAGGAATCCAGCCGACCGGCCGTGACGGTGCCCAAGCTGCAGGCGATGCGTGAAGCCGGCGAGAAGATCGCCATGCTCACCTGCTACGACGCGAGCTTCGCCGCCCTCCTCGATCGCGCGAACGTCGACGTGCAACTGATCGGCGATTCGCTCGGCAACGTGCTGCAAGGCCAGACGACGACGCTGCCCGTCACGCTCGACGACATCGCGTACCACACCGCCTGCGTCGCGCGCGCGCAGCCGCGCGCGCTCATCGTCGCGGACCTGCCGTTCGGCACCTACGGCACGCCCGCCGACGCGTTCGCGAGCGCGGTGAAGCTGATGCGCGCGGGCGCGCAGATGGTCAAGTTCGAAGGCGGCGAATGGCTCGCCGAAACGGTGCGCTTCCTCGTCGAGCGAGCGGTGCCCGTGTGCGCGCACGTCGGCCTCACGCCGCAATCGGTGCACGCGTTCGGCGGCTTCAAGGTACAGGGAAAGACGGAAGCGGGCGCCGCGCAATTGCTGCGCGACGCGCGCGCGGTCGAAGAAGCGGGCGCGCAGCTCATCGTGCTCGAGGCCGTGCCGACGCTCGTCGCGGCGGAAGTCACGCGCGAGCTGTCGATCCCGACGATCGGCATCGGCGCGGGTGCGGAATGTTCCGGCCAGGTCCTCGTGCTGCACGACATGCTCGGCGTGTTCCCCGGCAAACGCCCTCGCTTCGTCAAGGATTTCATGCAGGGACAGCCGAGCATCTTCGCGGCCGTCGAGGCTTACGTGCGCGCGGTGAAGGACGGCAGCTTCCCCGGGCCCGAGCATTCGTTCTGACGGCGCGGCCGGTTCGCCCCCCCGCGCGCGCAGTCGCCTGCGGAATGCGGCGGCCCGCCGCACTTCGCGAAGCTCAACAAAAATGCGGCATCCGCACGTGCGGGATGCCGCATTTTTTTGCGAGCCGAAGCGCGGGTGACGCGATGCGCGCCCGTCCGATCGCTTCTTCGCGCGCCTATCGCCGCGCCGCCGCTTCGGCGGCCCGCACGAGCCGCGCGGGCACCGCGCCGCGCAGCGCGTTCGTCAGCATCAGCGCGTCGGCGCGCAGCACGTCGTCCAGCGTCATCACGCGCTCGGACGCCTGCCATGCCGGATCGTCGAGCAGCGCGCCGCGCATCACGCCCGGCAGCACGCCCGACGACAGCGGCGGCGTGAACCAGCGCCCGTCCAGCTTCACGAACACGCTCGTCCGCCCGCCTTCCGTCAATTCGCCGCGCTCGTTGAAGAACAGCATGTCGAACGCGCCGCGCGCCTGCGCGTCTTTCCACGCGCGATCGTAATCGGCGCGGCGCGTCGTCTTGTGCGCGAGCAGGAAGTCGCCCGAGCGCATCGGCGCGAAACCGTGCTCGTGCGCGAGCAGCACCGTAACCGCGTCGCCCGCGAGCGGCGCAAGCGGCGCGGCTGTGATGTCAAGCGCGCCGTCCTTCGCGAGCGCGACGCGACAACGATGCTCGCCGTCGGCAAGCTGCGCGCAGCGCGCTTCAATGCGCCGCTTCGCGGCGGCCTCGTCGAACGCGAAGCCGAGCGCATCGGCGCTCACACGCAACCGCGCGAGATGACGGCCGAGATGGCGCACGCCCGCGTCGCGCGCCGCGTGCATCGTCTCGAACAGCTGGAAGCCGGGATCGGCATCGGTCAGGAAACGCGCCTTCAATTCGCACTCCGCGTATTCGTCGGCGGCGACGCTGTCGAGCACGATGCCCGCGCCGACGCCCATCGAGCCCCGCCTCGCGCCATCGGCCGACGGCGCGTCGAGCGTCAGCGTGCGGATCGCGACCGACAGGCAGAAGTCGCCGCACGCGCCGGCCGGGCTCGCCGTGCTGGCACGCTTCGGCGCCTGCTCCGGCGCGGCTTCGCCCGCGCGCGCGCCGCCCGAAGCCGCGCCTGACGCCGCGCCCGCCGCACGCTCCGGCGCGAACGCGCCTGCCGCGCGTGCGGCAGGCGCCCCGCCGTCCGCACACGCATCGAGCCAGCCGATCGCGCCCGTATAGAGCCCGCGCGGCGTCGTCTCGATCGCGTCGATCAGTTGCATCGTCCGGTGCTTCGGCGCGCCCGTGATCGAGCCGCACGGAAAGAGCGCGCGCAACACGTCGGCGAACGTCGCGCCGTCGACGATGCCCGCCTCGACCGTCGACGTCATCTGCCACACCGACGCATACGGCTCGACCGAGAACAGCGCCGGCACCGTCACCGATCCGGTGCGCGCGATGCGCGCGAGGTCGTTGCGCAGCAGATCGACGATCATCACGTTTTCAGCGCGGTTCTTCGCATCATTCGCGAGAAACCGGGCCGCAGCCGCATCCTCGCGCGGATCGTCCGAGCGAGGCGCGGTGCCTTTCATCGGCCGTGCGCGCAGCAGCGCGCCCGACTTCTCGACGAACAGCTCGGGCGAGCACGACACGACCCACGCGCCGCCCGGCAGCGCGACGAGCGCGCCGTAGCGCACCGGCTGGCGTGCGCGCAGGCGACGGTACAGCGCGAGCGGCGCGCCGAACGCATCGAAGTGCAGCCGGTACGTGTAGTTGATCTGATACGAGTCGCCCGCGCGCAGCGCATCGTGCACGGCGGCGATCGCCGCGTCGAACGCATCGCGCGCGATGCTCTTCGTCACGTGCGCGACGCCCGCAGCCGACGGCTGCGCCGCACCGCCGTCGCGCGACGCGAGCCATGCGTCGGCCTCGTCGCGCGACAGCATCTCGCATCCGGCGAACAGCAGGAACCGCAGCGCACCGCCGCCCCGCTTGCCGAACTGCAGGTCGCGCCCGAACTCGTAGTCGCCGAGCACGACCGCGTGCAGCCCGCGCCGCGCATCGTCCGCGACGGCCGCGCACACCGCGTCGAGCCCGGCCGGATCGACGCATACGCGCTCGTGCGAGAAGCCCGAATACAAACGACTCGACCGCGCCAGCGCGGTCGAGTCGCAATCGTCGAAGAGCGCGAAAACCGCGCCCGCCTCGTCAGTCATCCTGCATCACCTGCGCACTGCGCGCCGAGCGTCACTCGAAGAAGCTCTTCACGCGATCGAACCAGCTCTTGCTCTGCGGGCTGTGACGCGGGCCGCCTTCCGCGAGCGACTTCTCGAACTGCTTGAGCAGATCGCGCTGCTGATCGGTGAGCTTCACGGGCGTCTCGACCTGCACATGCACATACAGATCGCCCGCGATGCTCGAACGCAGCCCCTTGATGCCCTTGCCGCGCAGACGGAACGTCTTGCCCGACTGCGTGCCTTCCGCCACCGTGAACGATGCGCGTCCGGCGAGCGTCGGCACTTCGATCTCGCCGCCGAGCGCCGCCGTCGTGAACGGGATCGGCATCTGGCAGTGCAGATCGTCGCCGTCGCGCTCGAACACCGGGTGCGGCTTGATGTGGATCTCGACGTACAGGTCGCCGGACGGCCCGCCGTTGATGCCCGGCTCGCCGTTGCCGGCCGAGCGGATGCGCATGCCGTCGTCGATGCCCGCCGGAATCTTCACTTCGAGCGTCTTGGTTTCCTTCACCTTGCCCGAGCCGTGGCAGTGCACGCACGGCTCCGGGATGTAGGTGCCGGTGCCGTGGCACTTCGGGCAGGTCTGCTGAATGCTGAAGAAGCCCTGCGACATCCGCACCGTGCCCTGGCCGTGACAGGTCGGGCAGGTTTCGGGCTTCGTGCCCGGCTTCGCGCCCGAGCCGTGGCAGATACCGCATGACGCCCAGCTCGGCACGCGGATCTGCGTGTCGTACCCGTGCGCCGCCTGCTCGAGCGTGATCTCCATGCTGTAGCGCAGGTCCGCGCCGCGGTACACCTGCGGGCCGCCGCGCCCGCGGCCGCCCCCCGCCGCCTGGCCGAAGATGTCGCCGAAGATGTCGCCGAACGCATCGGCGAAGCCGCCGAAACCTTGCGCGCCGGCCGCCCCCATGTTCGGATCGACGCCCGCATGGCCGTACTGGTCGTACGCCGCCCGCTTCTGGCTGTCCGACAGCATTTCATAGGCTTCCTTCGCTTCCTTGAAATGCTCTTCCGCATCCTTGCTGTCCGGATTGCGGTCGGGGTGGTACTTCATCGCGAGCTTGCGATATGCCTTCTTGATTTCGTCGTCGCTCGCATTCTTCGCGACGCCCAGAACCTCGTAGTAATCCCGTTTCGCCATATCGTTTCAATGCCGCCGCGCGAAGCGCGCGCAACGGCTCCTCTCGCTTCCAGTAAAGTCTTGCGACTGGTTGAGCGCCGCGCCCGCCGGCCCGCAGAAGCCGGCCGGCGCGGCGCTCGCCATAAAACAAATGTGCCCGGAGAGCCGCGAGGCCCGCCAGGCGCAAGTATGATCCGCCAATTCGGCAGTGAAGAAACGGACCCGGCAAACCGCGCCGCGCGCCCCGATCGAGAGCGCCCGGCGCGACCGACCACGCCCCGGCTTCAGTCCTTCTTCACTTCCTTGAAGTCGGCGTCGACGACGTCATCGGCCGTCTGCGCGCCGCCTTGCGCCGCACCTTCGGCCGCCGCCGCGCCGGCCGCACCCGCGGCGCCCGCCTGCTGCGCCTGCATGTCCGCGTACATCTTCTCGCCGAGCTTCTGCGACGCGGTCGCGACCGTTTCGATCTTCGCATCGATCGCCGCCTTGTCGCTCGACGCGTTCTTCAGCACGTCCTCGAGCTCCTTGAGCGCCGCTTCGATCTTCTCCTTCTCGCCCGCCTCCAGCTTGTCGCCGTACTCGGTGAGCGCCTTCTTCGTGCTGTGCACGAGCGCGTCGCCCTGGTTGCGGGATTCGGCGAGCTCACGCAGCTTGTGGTCTTCCGCCGCGTTCGCTTCCGCGTCCTTCACCATCTTCTCGATCTCGGCTTCGGACAGGCCCGAGTTCGCCTTGATCGTGATCTTGTTTTCCTTGCCGGTCGCCTTGTCCTTCGCGCCGACGTGCAGGATGCCGTTCGCGTCGATGTCGAAGGTCACTTCGATCTGCGGCACGCCGCGCGGTGCGGGCGGAATGCCTTCCAGGTTGAACTCGCCGAGCAGCTTGTTGCCCGCCGCCATCTCGCGTTCGCCCTGGAACACCTTGATCGTCACGGCGCCCTGGTTGTCGTCCGCCGTCGAGTACACCTGCGAGTGCTTCGTCGGGATCGTCGTGTTCTTGTTGATCATCTTCGTCATCACGCCGCCGAGCGTCTCGATGCCGAGCGACAGCGGGGTCACGTCGAGCAGCAGCACGTCCTTGCGGTCGCCCGACAGCACCTGGCCCTGGATCGCGGCGCCCACGGCCACCGCTTCGTCCGGGTTCACGTCGCGGCGCGGGTCCTTGCCGAAGAACTCCTTCACCTTCTCCATGACCTTCGGCATGCGGGTCTGGCCGCCGACCAGGATCACGTCGTCGATGTCCGACACCTTGACGCCCGCATCCTTGATCGCGATACGGCACGGCTCGATCGTGCGCTCGACCAGGTCCTCGACCAGCGCTTCCAGCTTGGCGCGGGTGATCTTCAGATTCAAGTGCTTCGGGCCCGACGCGTCGGCCGTGATGTACGGCAGGTTGATTTCGGTCTGCTGGCCCGACGACAGCTCGATCTTCGCCTTCTCGGCCGCTTCCTTCAGGCGCTGCAGCGCGAGCACGTCCTTCGACAGGTCGACGCCCTGCTCCTTCTTGAACTCGCCGATGATGTAATCGATGATGCGCTGGTCGAAGTCCTCGCCGCCGAGGAACGTGTCGCCGTTGGTCGACAGCACTTCGAACTGCTTTTCGCCGTCGACGTCCGCGATCTCGATGATCGACACGTCGAACGTGCCGCCGCCCAGATCGTACACGGCGATCTTGCGGTCGCCCTTCTCGGCCTTGTCGAGGCCGAACGCGAGCGCGGCCGCGGTCGGCTCGTTGATGATCCGCTTGACTTCGAGGCCCGCGATGCGGCCCGCGTCCTTCGTCGCCTGGCGCTGGCTGTCGTTGAAGTACGCCGGCACCGTGATCACGGCTTCCGTGACCGGCTCGCCGAGGTAATCCTCAGCGGTTTTCTTCATCTTGCGCAGCACTTCGGCCGACACCTGCGGCGGCGCGAGCTTCTCGCCGTGCGCTTCGACCCATGCGTCGCCGTTGTCCGCCTTGATGATCGAATACGGCATCAGGCCGATATCCTTCTGCACTTCCTTCTCTTCGAAGCGGCGACCGATCAGGCGCTTGACCGCGAAGAGCGTGTTCTTCGGGTTCGTCACCGATTGACGCTTGGCCGGCGCGCCGACGAGCACTTCATTGTCGTCCATGTACGCGATGATCGACGGCGTGGTGCGCGCGCCTTCCGAGTTCTCGATGACCTTGACCTGGTTGCCTTCCATGATCGCGACGCACGAGTTCGTGGTGCCGAGGTCAATACCGATGATCTTTCCCATTTTTCCTAATCTCCAGAAATCCTTGTTCGCTGCGGCATCGGCGGGTGGCTGCCCGCCTGGCCGCGCCAGATTCGACTCTGCACTCGAAATGAGTGCGGCCGCATCGTTTTCAAGATCCCGAAGTCGATGCGGCCATTAAATTTTTTCAATCGGCCGGGCGACCTGCTTTGCCCTCACCCGCGCCCGCATTCCCAGCCACGGCCTGCGCCTTCGCGCGCGCCGCGGCGACAGCCGCCTCGAACTGCGCGAGCCCGTGCCAGCCGGTCGCCCGGCCGAGCCGCTTGCCGCGCCAAAAGAAGAACCAGGTCGGCACGCCGTGCAGCACGAAGCGCCGCGCGAGCTCGCGGTGCGCGTAGACGTTGCCGTGGAACCACTTGAGGCCGAGCGCGCGAATCGCGTCCGGGTTCGCGAGCATCGCCTTCTTCGCGATTTCGCAGTTGAAGCAGTCAGCTCCCCAGAAGAACACGACGGCGAGCGCGTCGCCCGCGCTCGCGAGCCCGGCGTCGAAGTTCGCGGCGTCCAGCTCCTGCATGTCGAACGCCGCGAACGCGGTCACGTCGACGCCCGTGCCCGCCATCGCCGCCCCTTACTTCGGCTGCGCGACCGTCACGAGCGCCGGGCGCAGCACGCGGTCGGCGATCGTGTAGCCCTTCTGCAGCACGGCGACGACCGTGTTCGGCTCCTGGTCGGCGGGCACCATCGAGATCGCCTGGTGCAGATGCGGATCGAATTTCTCGCCGACCGGGTTGAGCGCCGCGACGCGGCCCTTCTCGAGCGCGCTCGTCAGCTGGCGCAGCGTGAGCTCGACGCCTTCGCGGACCTTCGCGAGATCGCCCGACGTGTCGCCCACCGCCGCCTCGAGGCTGTCGAGCACGGGCAGCAGGTTCTCGGCGAAACTCTCGATCGCGAACTTGTGCGCCTTCGCGACGTCGTCCTGCGCGCGGCGGCGCACGTTCTCGGTTTCCGCCTTCGCGCGCAGGAAGCTCTCCTGCAACTCGGCGATCTTGGCTTGAGCCTCGGCGAGCGCGGCTTCGGCAGCCGGCGCCGCGTTTTCCGCGGCCTGCGCCTCGCGACCGGTTTCTTCAGTCGTTTGGTCAGTCGGGTTCTCTTGCGTGTTTTCCATATCGCTAGAAAGTCGATTTAGAGGTTAAAGCCAAAACGGCAGCCGGTTCCGCGCCTGTTCACGCGAGCGGCCGGCGCCGCACAATATCGGTGCAAATGGGGCCCCAGGCGGCGATTTCAAGAGGGAATTCCACCGCCGTCGCGCCCTGCCGGCGATGCCGCGCCGCCGCTCGGCGGGCGACGGCCGGGATTCCGGCCGAAACGGCCTGTAACAACCCTTACCGACCGTTCGCTGGATCGCAACAGTGGGCTGAACTACACTTGCGACAAGCGCGTCGGGTGCCGCGTACCCCCTGTCCCGACAGCGCCCGACACCGGACCCGAGGCCCTTTCACCCGTCTTCTCGAGGGGGAGTACCGTGAAACTGACCTTCGCCATTTCGGCAGTCGCGCTGGTACTCATCGCCGGCACGACGACCATTTGCCTATCGGGCGCCGTCACCGATCGCACGACGGAATACGGCAGCGCCCGCGCGACGTTCGATCAGCTGTTCAGCTCCCATCCGAAAACCTGTCGATAATCCGGCGGTCCCGCTTCGTCGGCCGTCCGTGCAGCTCTGCCGAAGGCTCCCGGAAATGCCGGCGCCGCTCGAGTTCCGCAAGACGCTTCGCCCGCCCCGCTTCCGTCTCCGCGTAGAGCGTCTGCGCAACGCTCGCCGGCCCGCGCACGTCGCACACGCCGAGCACGTCGATTTCCCAGACGACGTGCTCGATCGTCACGTCGACCCGGTCGCCGACGCGCACGTCCTTCGCCGGCTTGACGGCCGCGCCGCCGATCTTCACCCGCCCTTTCTCGACGGCTTCGGCCGCGAGCGAGCGAGTCTTGAAAAAGCGCGCGGCCCAGAGCCACTTGTCGATGCGCAGCCGCGCGCCGGGTTCGGTCGAGATCTTGAAATTCATGGCAATCAGGTCACGGCTTCCGGCGCCGTCGCGACGCGCACCGGCCAGCCTTGCAGGTTTTCGGCGGCGATCTCGCCGAGCGCCGCGATCCACGCGTGCGACGCGTTCAGGCAAGGAATCCGGTGGAACTCCTTGCCGCCGCCATGCAGGAACTCGTCGCGCACTTCCATTCCGATCTCCTCGATCGTCTCCAGGCAGTCGGCGGTGAAGCCCGGGCAGAACACGTCCGCGCGCCGCACACCCGCCGCGCCGAGCTCCTTGAGGGTCGGCGCAGTATAAGGCTGAAGCCACTCCGCCTTGCCGAAGCGCGACTGGAACGTGACCCGGCACTCGAACGTCGTCAGGCCGAGCGCGGACATCAGGAGCGCGGCCGTCTGCTGGCATTGGTCGTGGTACGGATCGCCGAGATCGAGCGTTCGCTTGGGCACGCCGTGAAAGCTCAGCACGAGCTTGTCGCCCGAATCGAATGCCGGCCTGCCGTGCGCCGCCCAATACTGGCGAACCTGCTCGGCGAGCGCATGGATATAGGCCGGGTGATCCGCGTAGTGGCGCACGGTGCGCACCTCCGGCTGGTTGCGCATCCGGCCGAGCGCGGCGAACGCCGCGTCGAACGCGGTGGCCGTCGTCGAGGCCGAATATTGCGGATACATCGGCAGCAGCAGCACGCGCTCGGCGCCCGCGCGCTTCAGTTGCGCGAGCACGTCGGCGATGCTCGGCGTGCCGTAGCGCATCGCATAGTCGACGATCACGCGGTAGCCGTTCGCCGCGAACAGCGGCTTCAAGCTCTCGACCTGGCGCTCCGTATAGACGCGCAGCGGCGAGCCCTCGGGCAGCCAGACGGCCGCGTACTTCTTCGCGGACGCGCGGCCGCGCAGCGGCAGGATCAGCGTGCGCAGGATCACCTGCCAGACGAGTTGCGGGATCTCGACGACGCGCGGATCGGACAGGAACTGCGCAAGATAGCGGCGCACCGCGCGCGGCGTCGGCTCGTCGGGCGTGCCCAGATTGACGAGCAGCACGGCGACGCGGTGGGCGGCCGACGCGTGCGACGGCGGTTCGAGGTCAAAGCGCATGGAAAGAGCGTGCCGGGGCACCGAATCGAACGACACTCATTATAGCGGGGCGGCCGGGCGCCACCACTCGGCCGTCCGGCCAATTGCGCGGCGCCCGGCGGGCCGGCACGATGACGATGACGGATTCGAGCGGGAAACGAGCGGCAGGAGCGGCGTCGGACGCCGCAACAAGCGTGCTGAAAAGTATGACGAAATGGCGATGAACGGCGGATGGAACCGGTTACTGCTGGCTGAGCGTCAGCGACAGGAGGCGCGCGGTAATGTCGACGATCGGAATCACGCGGTTGTACGCCATCCGCGTCGGGCCGATCACGCCGAGCGTGCCGACGATCTTGCCGTTGACCTCGTACGGCGCGGTCACGACGCTCATCTCGTCGATCGGCACGAGCGTCGACTCGCCGCCGATGAAGATCTGCACGCCCTGCGCGTGACTCGACACGTCGAGCAGTTGCAGCAGGCTCGTCTTCTGGTCGAACACGTCGAACAGCTTGCGCAGGCGCGCCATGTCGGACGACAGGTCCGCCACTTCGAGCAGGTTGCGCTCGCCGGAGATCAGCACGGTCTCCTCGTCGGCGGGCTCCTCGGTGCTCGCCGTGACGGCCGCGTGCATCAGCGCCGTCATGTCGCCGCGCAACTCGTCGATTTCCCCGCGCAGCCGGCGGCGCACCTCGTCGAACGACAGGCCGGCGAAGTGCGCGTTGATGTAGTTCGACGCCTCGGTGAGCTGCGCGGGCGAGTAGTCGCGCTGCGTCGCGATCATGCGGTTCTGCACGTCGCCTTCGGGCGTCACGATGATGAGGAGAATCCGCTTGTCCGACAGGCGCAGGAACTCGATCTGCTTGAACACGTGGCTGCGGCGCGGCGTCAGCACGACACCCGCGAACTGCGACAGGTTCGACAGCACGCTCGCCGCGGCCGCGACGACCTTCTGCTGCGGCTCGCCCGCCTGCAGCGTGGTCTGCACGAGCCGCGTGACCGCGTCGGAATCGATCGGCGACTCGACCGTGAGCATCGTGTCGACGAACAGCCGGTAGCCGCGCGGCGTCGGCACGCGCCCCGCCGACGTATGCGGGCTCGACACGAGGCCGAGCTCCTCCAGGTCGGACATCACGTTGCGGATCGTCGCCGGGCTCAGCTCGAGCCCGGAATAACGAGACAACGTGCGCGATCCGACCGGCTGACCGTCGGCGATATACCGCTCGATCAACGTCTTGAGGAGGGTTCGTGCGCGTGGATCTAACATGATGGAAAATTTTAGCGCAACCGGGCGGCGCCCGCGAGCGCCGCTTGCGCGCCGCCCGTCCCGCGCCCGTTTTGCCGGCCGGCCGCCGGCGGGCGGTTCTTTTCGTCATCGAGCTATGGTGTAATGCCGGCATGAAAATCGGCCACCAATTCCATACCGTCGCGCTCGTCGGGCGCAGCAACACGCCCGGCATCGCCGAGCCGCTCGCGTCGCTCGCCGCGTGCATCGCGAAGCGCGGCTTCGAAGTCGTGTTCGAGGCGGACACCGCGCAGGCGCTCGGCAGCACCGGCTACCCGGCGCTCACGCCCGCCGAGATCGGCGCGCGCGCCGACGTCGCGGTCGTGCTGGGCGGCGACGGCACGATGCTCGGCATCGGCCGCCAGCTCGCGCCGTACAAGACGCCGCTCATCGGCATCAACCACGGCCGGCTCGGCTTCATCACCGACATCCCGGCGTCCGACATGCAGGAAGTCGTGCCGATGATGCTCGCGGGCAGCTACGAGCGCGAGGAGCGCACGCTGCTCGAGGCGCGGATCGTGCGCAACAACGAGCCGATCTACCACGCGCTCGCGTTCAACGACGTCGTCGTGAACCGCAGCGGCTTCTCCGGGATGGCCGAGCTGCGCGTGTCGGTCGACGGCCGATTCATGTACAACCAGCGCTCGGACGGCCTCATCGTCGCGACGCCGACGGGCTCGACCGCATACGCGCTGTCGTCGCAGGGGCCGATCCTGCATCCGCAGCTGCAGGGCATCGTGCTCGTGCCGATCGCGCCGCACGCGCTGTCGAACCGGCCGATCGTGCTGCCGGACGATTCGAAGATCGCGATCCAGATCATCGGCGGGCGCGACGTGAACGTGAACTTCGACATGCAGTCGTTCACCGCGCTCGAGTTGAACGACACGATCGAAGTGCGCCGCTCGAAGCACACGGTGCCGTTCCTGCACCCGGTCGGCTACAGCTATTACGCGACGCTGCGCAAGAAACTGCACTGGAACGAACACCCGTCGAACGAAGAAGACGACGAATAAATCCCGACGCCCCCCTTCCGACCGACACCCATGCTCCGCCACCTCTCGATTCGCGATTTCGTCATCGTCGCCGCACTCGACCTGGAATTCGACAGCGGCTTCACCGTTTTCTCAGGCGAAACCGGCGCCGGCAAATCGATCCTGATCGACGCGCTCGCGCTCGCGCTCGGCGAGCGCGCCGACGCGAGCGTCGTGCGCACCGGCAGCGGCCGGGCCGACATCAGCGCCGAATTCACGCCGCACGACCGCGTCGCGCGCTGGCTCGACGAGCACGCGTTCGATGCCGACGACACGGTGATGCTGCGGCGCGTCGTCGACGCGAACGGCCGCTCGCGCGCATTCATCAACGGCACGAGCGCGACGCTCGCGCAGCTGCGCGAAGTGGGCGAGATGCTCGTCGACATCCACGGCCAGCATGCGCACCAGTTACTGATGCGCGCGGACGCGCAACGCGAGCTGTTCGACACGCACGCGGGGCTCGCGGCGGACGCGGCCGCGGTCACGCGCGGCTATCGCGCATGGCGCGACGCGACGCACGCGATCGACGCCGCGCAGGCGCACGAGCGCGAGCGCCAGCTCGAACGCGAAAAGCTCGCGTGGCAGCTCGCCGAGCTCGACAAGCTCGCGCCGCAGCCGGGCGAATGGGACGAGATCAGCGCCGAGCACAAGCGGCTCACGCATTCGGCAAACCTGATCGACGGCGTGCAGGGCGCGCTCAACGCGATCTCGGAATCCGACGACGCGATGCTCACGCAGTTGGGCGCGATCGTGTCGAAGTTGAGGAGCCTCGCCGAATACGATCCCGCGCTCAACGACGCGCTCGCGTCGCTCGAACCGGCCGAGATCCAGTTGCAGGAGGCGTCGTACTCGCTGTCGCACTATGCGCAGCGTCTCGACCTCGATCCGGACCGGCTCGCGCAGGTCGAGACGCGGCTCGACGCGCTGCATTCGACCGCGCGCAAGTTCCGGCTGCCGCCCGAGACGCTGCACGGCGAGCACGAGGCGCGCCGCGCGCAGCTCGCCGAGCTCGACGCCGCCGCCGACCTGAGCGCGCTGCAGGCGATCGCCGACAGGGCGAAGGACGCGTATCTCGCCGACGCGAAGAAGCTGTCGAAGGCGCGCGCGCAGGCGGCGAAAGCGCTCGGCGCGGCGGTGACGACGGGCATGCAGGAATTGTCGATGGCGGGCGGCAGCTTCGAGGTCGCGCTCGTGCCGCTCGCCGAAGGCGGCGCGCACGGGCTCGAGCAGGTCGAGTTCCGCGTCGCGGGTCATGCGGGCGTGCCGCTGCGGCCGCTCGCGAAGGTCGCCTCGGGCGGCGAGCTCGCGCGGATCAGCCTCGCGCTCGCGGTGATCGCGAGCGCGGCGAGCCCGACGCCGACGCTCATCTTCGACGAAGTCGACACGGGCATCGGCGGCGGCGTCGCCGAGGTGGTCGGGCGGCTGCTGCATCAGCTCGGCCAGATGCGGCAGGTGCTGTGCGTGACGCACCTGCCGCAGGTCGCCGCGCGCGGCGATCATCACTTCCAGGTCGCGAAGGGCGAGGACGGCGAAGGCGGCACCGTGTCGACGGTCGTGCCGCTCGATCGCGCGAGCCGGATCGAGGAAGTCGCGCGGATGCTGGGCGGCCTCGAGATCACCGCGACGACGCGCAAGCACGCGAAGGAAATGCTGACCGCGTGACGCAGCGCGCGCCGGCCGCGACGGATTCCGCGCGGCCGCGGCGGCCGGCTCGGCCGCCCGCGCGACCTCGGGCACATCGTCGCCCGCGTCGCCCGGGCTTCCGCCGCGCGCAGACGGATCGCGCGACGAAATCGCGCGAAAACCGGCACGCGGCGGCGGCCGGCTCCCCCCGCGTCGCGAGCGTCGCGCGGCGGCCGCGTTCAGGCGCCCCGCGCGGGCCGTGCTTCGGCTTCCGCCGCGCTTGCCGCTACGCGCCGAACGCGCGCTCCCACAACGCGACCACGGCCCGCCGCTCGGCCGCGACCCGCTCGGGCTCGACGCGCGCCTTCTCCATCCCGTCGAGCCGCAGCCGGTGCTGGAGCTTCCGGTAGGTCCGGTACGCGGCGCCGACCGTCTCCGCCTCCGCCTCGCTCATCAGCCCGAAGCGCGACACCTCGCGCAGCAGCGCGATGTTGCCGGTGTTGCGGATCATCTCCGGCTGCTGCGCCGCATGCAGCAGCACCCAGTACTGGACGACGAACTCGATGTCGACCATCCCGCCGCGGTCGTGCTTCAGGTCGAACAGCTCGGTCGTGTTCGGGTGCCCGGCAAGCACCTTCTCGCGCATCTCGACAATCTCCTTCGCGAGCACCGCCGCGTCGCGCGGCGTCGTCAGCACCTGCACGCGAATCGCCTCGAACGCCGCGCCGATCCGCGCGTCGCCCGCGCTGTAGCGCGCGCGCGTGAGCGCCTGATGCTCCCAGACCCACGCGGTGTTCGCCGCGTCGCCCTCGCGCAGCTGGTAGCGGCGGAACGCATCGAGATCGGTGACGAGCAGGCCCGCCTCGCCGTTCGGCCGCAGCCGCAAATCGATGTCGAACAGCGTGCCCGCGCCCGTCGCGGTCGTGAGCCATGTGATCAGACGGCGCGCGAACGTCGTGTAGACGTCGGCCGCGCGCTCGTCCGGATCGTCGTACAGGAAGATCAGATCGAGATCGGACGCGTAGCCGAGCTCCTTGCCGCCCAGCTTGCCGTACGCGATCGCCGCGAAGCACGGCGTGTCGCGATGGCGCTTCGCGAGTTGCGACCAGACGACTTCGATCGTCACGTCGAGCATCGCGTCGGCGAGCTCCGACAGGCGGTCGCTCACGTGCTCGACCGACAGCCGGCCGGCCAGATCGAGCAGCAGGATCCGGAACACCTCGGCCTGATGCGCGTGGCGCAGCAGGTCCATCTGATGCTCGGCGCCGTCGGCGGCCGCGAGCCGCCGGCGCAGCGCGTCCTTGAACGCCGGCCAGTCGAACGGGCTGTCGATCGCCTCGTCGTCGAGCAGTTCGTCGAGCAGTTGCGGATGCCGAATCAGATAATCGCCGCCCCAGCGCGTCGCGCCGAGCACCGACAGCACGCGCCGCAGCGCGGCCGGATATTCGGTCAGGAGCGCGAGATACGCCCCGCGCCGGCCAACCGTCTCGAGCAACTCGAAGCAGCGCACGACGGTCTCGTCGCGATGCGCGGCGTCGATGCCGGGCGCCGCCTCGAGCGCGCGATGCGCGACCCGGTCGAAACGCACGCGGCTCGATTCCGGCAGCCCCGCGTAGCGCGACGAGCGCCACACCGCCTGCAGCCGCGCGAGCACGGCCGCCGGATCGGCGAAGCCGAGCTCGGCCAGTCGCCCGACGAGCGCGTCGTCGGCGCCGTCGTCGGCGAGCGCGCTGCTCCAGATGCAGCCCGCCGCCTGTTCGTCCTCGCGCCGCGCGCCGCCGCCCGCCTTGTCGGCGAACACCTGATCGAACTGCGCCTCGACGAACGCGCGATGCCGGTCGAGCTGGGCGATCAGCGCCGCGTAATCGGCGAAGCCGAGCGACGCGGCGAGCGCCGCGCGCTCGGCCGGATCGACGGGCATCGCGTGCGTCTGCGCGTCGTTGCGGTATTGCAGCCGGTGCTCGAGCGTGCGCAGGAACAGATAGGCATCCGTCAGCCCCGCGCGCACTTCCTCGGCGATCAGCCCGCTCGCGCTCGCATGGCGCAGCACGGCGAGCGTCGGCTGCACGCGAAAGCCCGCGTCCTGCCCGCCGCGGATCAGCTGGAACACCTGCGCGCTGAACTCGATCTCGCGGATTCCGCCGCGGCCGAGCTTGATGTCGTCGGCCTTGTCGGGCCGCATCGTCGCGCGCCGCCGCGCCTCCTGGCGAATCTGCTCGTGCAGCGAGCGGATCGCGCCGATCACGCCGAAATCGAGATAGCGCCGGTAGACGAACGGCTTGACGATCGCATCGAGCTGCTGCGCGAGGCGGCGCGCGGCGGCGCTCTCGCACTCGGTCACGAGCCTGCCCTTGATCCACGCGTAGCGCTCCCATTCACGCCCCTGCACGTAGAAATATTCCTCCAGCATCCCGAGGCTGCAGACGAGCGGGCCGGAATCGCCGTTCGGGCGCAGCCGCATGTCGACGCGAAACACGTAGCCGTCGGCCGTCGCCTCGGACAGCACGCCGATCAGGCGCCGGCCGAGCCGCGTGAAGAACTCGTGCACGGAAATCGGCGCGCGCGCGCCGCCCGCCGTCTCGCCGTCGTCCTCGTAGACGAAGATCAGATCGACGTCCGACGATACGTTCAGCTCGCGGCCGCCGAGCTTGCCCATGCCGACCACGCCGAGCGCGAGACGCTCGCCCGACGGGCCGCGCGGCTCGCCGTACTGCGCCTCGAGCTCCGCGGCGAGCAGCGCGACCGCGCGCTGGATCGCCGCCTCGGCGAGGTCGGTCATCGTGCCGGTGACTTCGGCCACGTCCGCGCGCCCCGACAGGTCGCGCTCGGCGAGCGCGCCGAACGCCTCGCCCCGCAGCTGCCGCAGCGCCTTTTTTAGCGCGTCCTCGGACGGCGACGGGCCGCTTTGCGCGAGCAGTTCGTCGAGGCGCGCGTCGAGCGCCGCGCGCGCGACGGGCGCGGCCGCCCACGCGGCGATGCGCTCGGCGAGCGCCGGCCGCGCCGCAGCCGCGCGCGCGAGATAGTGCGAATAGGACAGGGACAGCAGATCGGTGGCGTCGGTCATCGTCAAGCGCGCGTTGCGCGGTGAAAGGCCGCGAGCCGCCGCGCGCGGACAGCGCGCAACGCGGCGCGCGGCCGGCCGGACGGCCCGCACGGACGGCGTGGCGAAAGCCGTCGGCAAGGACCCGTGTGATACATTTGAACGTCAGTCCGCAAAACTACCATATCGCCGCCCCTTCGCCGCATGTCCGACCGTCAGGATTCCGCCGCAACGACCGAAGCCGGACCTCCGCAGCACCATCACCCGGTTCTGCGTCGCGTGTTCAAGGGCGTGCTGGCGATCGCGATCGCCGCGTACTTCATCGCGGCCGCCGCCTTCCTCGGGCTGCGCTACCTGCTGCTGCCCCGCATCGACGAGTACCGCCCGCGCATCGAGGCGTTCGTGTCGCAAAAGCTCCACGCCGAGCTGCGGATCGGCCGGCTCGCGCCGCACTGGTCAGGCATGCAGCCGGGCGTCGACATCAGCAACCTGACGATTCGCGGCCGCGACGGCCGCGTCGCGCTATCGGTTCCCCATGCGACGGCCGCGCTGTCGTGGCGCTCGCTCGCGCGCTTCGCGCCGACGCTGTCGAGCCTCGTCGTCGACGATCCGGACCTGCTGACCGAGCGCCACGCGGACGGCTCGCTGTTCGTCGCGGGCGTCGCGGTGCCGACGACGAAGACGGGCGCCGACGACACGTTCAGCGCGTGGCTGCTCAAGCAGGAGGCGATCGTGCTGCGCGGCGGCACGCTGCGCTGGCGCGACGCGCAGCACGACGCGCCCGAGCTCGCGCTCAAGGGCATCCGGATCGCGGTGCTCAACGACGGAATCGTCCACCGGATCGCGCTGCAGGCGCCCGCGAACGGCACGCTGTTCCACGGCCCGCTCGACTTTCGCGCGCGCTTCGTCCACAAGGCGCTCGCGCCGATCGGCAAGCCGTCGAACTGGACGGGCGACGCGTATCTGTCGACAGGCCCCGTCGACCTGCCGACGCTCGCGCGCTACGTGAACATCCGCCTCACCGCCTATGCGGGCCGGATCGACAACGCGATCTGGGCGCATTTCGGCGACGGCCACCTGTACAGCGCGGGCGGCGAGCTGCGCGGCTACGACGTCGCGCTGCGCGTGCGCCCGACGCAGCCGCGGCTCGACATTCCGGTCGCGCGCTTCGGCTGGGATCTCGCGATCGATCCGAAGCGCGACTACACGCTGCATCTGTCGCGGCTGCACGCGGAGCTCGGCCAGCCGCCGCTGTCGGACGGCACGCCGCTGTCTCGCGCGCTCGCGCTGCATACGCTCACCGCGCGCTACCGCGTGCCGAGCGTCGACGAAGGCCAGTTGCTGAGCGTATCCGGCGACCGCGTCGATCTCGGCATCCTCGCCGAATTCATCCGCGGGTTGCCGCTGCCGGCGCGGCTGCGCAACGAGCTCGTGCGCTTCGATCCGCGCGGGCTCGTCGCGAACTACGCGATCGAGGTCGAGCGCGCGAAGCCGGCGAGCCCCGAGTTCGTCGACGAGGAACGCCGGAGCGGCACCGCGCCCATCATCCGCTACCGGTTCCAGGGCGACTTGCAGGGGATCAGCTTCGAGGCGCAGGAGCCGCCGCCCGGGCTCTCGCCGCACGGCCATCCACGCGCGGGGATTCCGGGCGTCGAAAATCTGTGGGGCCACGTCGACGCCAACGAAAAAGGCGGCGCGGCGCGCTTCGACACGGTCGGCGCGGCCGTCACCGTGCCCGGCGTGTTCGACGAGCCGCGCCTCGCGTTCGACAAGCTGCGCGGCCGCGCGAACTGGACCATCACGCCCGCGCCGGGCGAGCGGCACGCGCGCGTCGACGTCGCGGTGCCCGAGTTCTACGTCGAGAACGCCGACGCAGCGATCGCGGTGGCGGGCAGTTACACGAACCCCGGCCACGGCCGCGGCTCGCTCGATCTGAAGGCCGACTTCGAGCGCGCCGCGGTCGCGCGGATCACCCGCTACCTGCCGACAAGCCTGTCCGATCACCTGCGCCTCTATCTCGGCCACGCGCTGCAGGCGGGCCAGGTGAGGAAAGGCGCGACGATCGTCGCGAAGGGCCCGCTCGAGACGTTCCCTTACGAGCACGATCCGAAGGCGGGCGTGTTCCACATCGTCGCGCCCTTCACGGGCGGCACGTTCGAGCCGACGCCGCAGCCGCCGCGCACGCTCGCGAACGGCACGCCGAACGTGTGGCCCGCGCTCGACGGCATCGACGGCGTGTTCGAGCTCGAGCAGAACCGGCTGCGCTTCGACATCGACCGCGCGCGCTACAAGGGCGTCGCGCTCGCGAAGGTGACGGGGCGCATCGACGATCTCGGCAACCCGACGCATTCGCCGCTCGTGATCGAGGGCCGCGCGCACGGCCCGCTCGCCGACCTGCTCGACTACGCGAACCACAGCGCGGTCGCCGGGATGACGGGCCACATCGGCAACCTCGTGCGCGCGCAGGGCCCGGCGACGCTCGCGCTCAAGCTGACGATCCCGCAGCACGTCGCGCATCCGCACGTCGGCGTCGACGGCGCGCTCGGCTTCGCCGGCAACACGCTCGAGGCCGACGGCGTGCCGCCCGTCACGCGGCTGCGCGGCAACGTGCGGTTCACGCAGCACACGGCGAGCATCGACCGGCTCACCGCGCGCTTTCTCGGCGGCGACGTGCGCGCGCGCGGCGCGCTGTCGGAGACCGGCCGCTACGCGTTCGACGTCGACGGCCGGCTGTCGCTCGACGCCGCGCGCGGGCTGAACCTGCGCGGCGCGGCGGCGGCCGCGCTCGAGCGCGTGGTCGGCGACGCGCCGTACCGGCTCGCCGTGCACGGCGCCAAAGGCGGACTGCCCGACATCACCGCGAACTCGGATCTCACGGGCGTCGCGCTCGACTTCCCCGCGCCGTTCGCGAAGCCGGCCGGCACGCCGATGCCGTTCAGCTTCGTGCTCGCGCCCGATCCGCAGGCGAGCGGCAAGCCGCTCGAGCGGGCCGACCTGACGCTCGGCCCGCTCGCGGCGACCTACCTGCTCGACGTCGAGCGCGGGCAGCCGGTGCGCGCGGTGCGCGGCGCGCTCGGCATGAACCGGATGCCCGACATGCCGCAGGAAGGCGTGAGCGCGGCGATCGACGCGCAAGAGCTCGACGCCGACGCATGGCAGGCGTTCGCGCAGGGCTTCGGCAAGTCGCCCGCGGCGCGCGAGAAGCCGGCCGCGTCGCCCGTCGATCTCGCGAGCTTCGCGCCGAAGCGCTTCGCGCTGCACTTCGGCACGCTGAAGCTGCTCAAGCGCAACTGGGAGAACGTGATCGTCGGCGCATCGCACGTCGACGACCTCTGGCAGGCGAACGTCGCGTCGAACCAGGTGTCGGGCTACCTGTCCTGGGCGCCCGGCGGCGGCCCGACGGGCGCGGGCGTGCTGAGCGCGCGGCTCGCGAAGCTCGTGATTCCCGAGAGCGCCGAGCACGATCTCGTCGGCCGCGCGATCGATCTGCCGACGCCCACCAACCGTGCGATGCCGGCGATCGATCTCGTCGTCGACCAGGTGGTCGCGCGCGGCCACGACATCGGCCGGCTCGAGGTCGACGCGCGCAACATCGACGAGAACGGCATCCCCGTCTGGCAGCTCGACAAGCTCGAGCTCGCGAACCCGGCCGCGAAACTCACCGCGACCGCGAACTGGCGCACGTCGCGGCGCGCGCTCGCGCGCGGCGTCGAAGAGAACGACGCGCCGCGCCGCACGGTGTTCGACTTCACGCTCGCGATCGACGACGCGGGCGCCCTGCTCGAGCACGTCGGCCTGCCGCGCACGGTCGAGAGCGGGCGCGGCACGCTGTCGGGCAAGGTCGCGTGGCGCGGCGGCCCGACCGCGATCGACTATCCGACGCTGAACGGCCGTCTGTCGCTCGACCTCGCGCACGGCCAGATCCTGAAGGTCGACCCGGGCGCGGCGAAGCTGCTCGGCGTGCTGAGCCTGCAAAGCCTCGCGCGCTTCATGACGCTCGATTTCCGCGACGTGATCGGCAAGGGCCTGCCGTTCGAGACGATCACGGGCACGGGCAGGATCGACAACGGCATCGCGCGCACGCAGGACTTCGAGATGAAGACATCGCCCGCGAAGGTGACGGTGACGGGCCAGGTCGATCTCGCGCACGAGACGCAGGACCTGAACGCGCACGTCGCGCCGAAGGTGAGCGCGAGCGCGGCCGCGATCGGCGCGGCGATCATCAATCCGTTTCTCGGCTTGGGCGTGCTCGCCGCGAACCTCGCGCTGTCGCAGACGCTCGCGCACGCGTTCGCGGTGGACTACGCGATCACCGGTTCGTGGGCGCATCCGCACATCGAGCGTGTCGGCGGCGATCGGGGTAAGATGAACTTCGCGCCCGCGGCCGTCGAGCACTGACGCGGCCGCCGGGCCCGCACCCTTTTTTCGGCTAACGAATCCGTCATGACCGATCGCCATGCTTCAGCCTCGCCGTTCCCGGTTGCCGCGCTGCAGATGGTCAGCACGCCCGATCGCGAGCGCAATCTCGCCGAAGCCGGCCGGCTGATCGCCGACGCGGCGGATGCGGGCGCGCGGCTCGTGCTGCTGCCCGAGTACTTCTGCTTCATGGGCCACCAGGACACCGACAAGCTCGCGCTCGCGGAAGCCTACCGGGACGGCCCGATCCAGCGCTTTCTCGCCGAGCGCGCGAAGGCGCACGGCGTCTGGGTGATCGGCGGCACGCTGCCGCTCTCGGCGCCCGAGCCGTCGCGCGTGCTGAACACGACGCTCGTGTTCGATCCGCAAGGCCGCGAGGCCGCCCGCTACGACAAGATCCACCTGTTCAACTTCGAGAAGGGCGACGAATCGTTCGACGAGGCGCGCACGATCCGTCCGGGCGACGCGGTGCGCACGTTCGACGCGCCGTTCGGCCGGGTCGGGCTGTCGGTCTGCTACGATCTGCGCTTTCCGGAGCTGTACCGGCGGATGGGCGACTGCGCGATGATCGTCGTGCCGTCGGCGTTCACGTACACGACGGGCCGCGCGCACTGGGAGACGCTGCTGCGCGCGCGCGCGGTCGAGAACCAGTGCTACGTGCTCGCCGCCGCGCAAGGCGGCAAGCACGAGAACGGCCGCCGCACGTGGGGCCACAGCATGCTCGTCGACCCGTGGGGCGAAGTCGTCGCGGTGCGCGACGAAGGCGCGGGCGTCGTCGCGGGCGAAATCGATCCCGCGCGGATCGCCGACGTGCGGCAGAGCCTGCCCGCGTGGCGGCACCGCGTGCTCGCGTGAGCGCCCCGCCGCCCCGCCCTTGAAGAACGGCCGCTGCGATCCATTTGCCCGGAAAGAAGAAAGCGCGTCCGACAACCGTTTCAGAATTTGAGAATCCCCGAATCCGCATGAACATCATCGAACCCGGCATCCCCCAAGGGGACCTCCTTCAGGGCGTGCGCAATCTCGCGCTCGCGAAGGACATCCTGCTCACGCCGTACGGCCTCGACGAAGCCCTTCTCACGCGCACGCTCGCCGACATCTTCACGCATCGCGTCGACTACGCGGACCTGTACTTCCAGGCCACCCGCAGCGAGGCGTGGAGCCTCGAGGAAGGCATCGTCAAGTCGGGCAGCTTCAGCATCGACCAGGGCGTCGGCGTGCGCGCGGTCGCGGGCGAGCGCACCGCGTTCGCGTATTCGGACGACCTGTCGCCCGACGCGATCCGCCAGGCGGCCGCCGCGACGAAGGCGATCGCCGCCGCGGGCGGCGGCAAGCATAAGATCCGAGCCGCTTCGTCGTTGAAGGGCATCTCGGGCCGCGACCTGTACCTGCCCGCCGATCCGCTCGCGTCGCTCGACGCGACCGCGAAGGTGAAGCTCCTCGAGCGCGTCGAGCAGATGGCGCGCGGCCGCGACCCGCGGATCACGCAGGTCATGGCGGGGCTCGCCGGCGAATACGACGTCGTGCTCGTCGCGCGCAGCGACGGCGCGCTCGCGGCGGACATCCGCCCGCTCGTGCGCGTGTCGGTGACGGTGATCGCCGAGCACAACGGCCGCCGCGAGATCGGCTCGGGCGGCGGCGGCGGCCGCTTCGACTACGGCTACTTCACCGACGACGTGCTCGCGCGCTACGTCGACGACGCGGTGCACGCGGCGCTCGTCAACCTCGACGCGCGTCCCGCGCCGGCGGGCGCGATGACGGTCGTGCTCGGCCCGGGCTGGCCCGGCGTGCTGCTGCACGAGGCGATCGGCCACGGGCTCGAGGGCGACTTCAACCGCAAGGGCTCGTCGGCGTTCGCGGGCCGCATCGGCGAGCAGGTCGCCGCGAAGGGCGTGACCGTCGTCGACGACGGCACGCTGCCGAACCGCCGCGGATCGCTGAACATCGACGACGAAGGCAACCCGACGCAGTGCACGACGCTCATCGAGGACGGCATCCTGAAGGGCTACATCCAGGACACGCTGAACGCGCGGCTGATGAAGATGCCCGTCACCGGCAACGCGCGGCGCGAATCTTACGCGGCGCTGCCGATGCCGCGGATGACGAACACGTACATGCTCAACGGCGACAAGGACCCGCGGGAGATCATCGAATCGGTCAAGCACGGCCTGTACGCAGTGAACTTCGGCGGCGGCCAGGTCGACATCACGAACGGCAAGTTCGTGTTCTCGGCGTCCGAGGCGTACATGATCGAGAACGGCAAGGTCACGTATCCGGTCAAGGGCGCGACGCTGATCGGCAGCGGCCCGGAATCGCTCAAGTACGTGAGCATGATCGGCAACGACATGCGGCTCGACACGGGCGTCGGCGTCTGCGGCAAGGAGGGGCAGAGCGTGCCCGTCGGGGTCGGCCAGCCGACGCTGCGGCTCGACAACATGACGGTGGGCGGCACCGCGTCGTAATGCGGCGTTGCCGCATCGCGGCGCAGACAATTCGCGCGAATCGAGTGCATCGCGCGGATTGTCCGCATTTTCAGCGCCGCAGGATTGCAAGGCGGCCCTCGACCGGGTATAAATCTCTGTCTCGCATCGCTTCATTGACACATCGCATTTCCGCCATGTCCGCAAAGTTTTACTTTTACTTTTTTTGGCATCTCAGGCCGCTGGCGGATCGAGAGGAGTGATGGCGCGCGAAGCGCAACCGAATTCCCGAAAAACCGCCGGCGAACCCGGCGGTTTTTTTTCGCCCCGCCGGTTCGCAAGCGCGGCTTGACGGCCCGATCCACCAGCTTTCCCGAATCACCGATTTGTCGAATTGAACCGCCAGCCGCACCCGCGCACGCCGGGCGGCGCACCGAACCGGAGAACTCAAGCATGCCCCCGCACAATACCGACGACGTCCGCATCCGAGAACTGAAGGAGCTGACTCCGCCCGCCCACCTGATCCGCGAATTCGCGCTCGGCGAGGCGGTGTCGGAGCTCATCTACAACGCGCGCCAGGCGATGCACCGGATTCTGCACGGGATGGACGATCGCCTGATCGTCATCATCGGACCGTGCTCGATCCACGACACGAAGGCGGCGCTCGAATACGCGGGCCGGCTCGTCAAGGAGCGCGAGCGCTTCGCGAACGAGCTCGAGATCGTGATGCGCGTGTACTTCGAGAAGCCGCGCACGACGGTCGGCTGGAAGGGGCTCATCAACGATCCGCACCTCGACAACAGCTTCAAGATCAACGATGGCCTGCGCACCGCGCGCGAGCTGCTGCTGCAGATCAACGAGATGGGGCTGCCCGCCGGCACCGAGTACCTCGACATGATCAGCCCGCAGTACATCGCCGACCTGATCTCGTGGGGCGCGATCGGCGCGCGCACGACCGAATCGCAGGTGCATCGCGAGCTCGCGTCGGGGCTGTCGTGCCCGGTCGGCTTCAAGAACGGCACCGACGGCAACGTGAAGATCGCGGTCGACGCGATCAAGGCCGCGTCGCAGCCGCACCATTTCCTGTCGGTGACGAAGGGCGGCCACTCGGCGATCGTGTCGACGGCCGGCAACGAGGACTGCCACGTGATCCTGCGCGGCGGCAAGGCGCCGAACTACGACGCCGACAGCGTGAACGCCGCGTGCGCGGACATCGGCAAGGCGGGCCTCGCCGCGCGCCTGATGATCGACGCGAGCCACGCGAACAGCTCGAAGAAGCACGAGAACCAGATCCCCGTGTGCGCGGACATCGGCCGCCAGATCGCGGCGGGCGACGAGCGCATCGTCGGCGTGATGGTCGAGTCGCACCTCGTCGAAGGCCGCCAGGACCTGAAGGAAGGCTGCCCGCTCACGTACGGGCAGAGCATTACCGACGCGTGCATCAACTGGGACGACAGCGTGAAGGTGCTCGAAGGGCTCGCCGAAGCGGTGAAGGCGCGCCGCGTCGCGCGCGGCAGCGGCAACTGATCGCGGCGGGCGGCACGGCGAAGCCGGCGGGCGCATCGCCACGCGCTGCTTCGCGCGCCGCGCCCGCCTTCCCTGTGCCGTGTCCCGCGCGCGACGAAGCGCAACCGCGCGCGGCGCACGAGAACGCGGGCCCAAACCGGCCTGACGCGACTCCGGCACCGTTCCGGGCGAGCATTGCCCAAGAAAAAGCCCGACGCGTTGCGCCGGGCTTTTTCGTTCTGCGTCAGCGAACGCGTGCCGTTCGCCGATGTTCCTTCATTCGAGCGCGCCCGAGCCGAAGATTTCCGTCTGCACGCGCTCCGGCGCGACGCCGAGCGCGACGAGCGCATCGCGTTGCTGCTTCATGAACGCAATCGGCCCGCAGATGTAGTAATCGGCGTCCGGCACGAGCGCGTGGCGCTCGAGCGCGGCCGGCGTGATCCGGCCTTCGTAGTCGTGATCGACGCCGACCCGGTCGTTCGGGCCGACTTCCTCGTAGAACACCGTGCGCTTCACGTTCGGATGGGCATCCGTCGTGTCGTTCAGCCAGTCGCGAAACGCGTGCACGTTCGCCGACCGGCAAGCGTGCAGGAACCGCACTTCGCGCTCGCTGCCCGACGCGACGAGCGTCGACGCCATCGACATCATCGGCGTGATCCCGACGCCGCCCGAAATCAGCACGACAGGCGTCGACGCGTCGCGGTTCAGCGTGAAATCGCCCATCGGCGCGGTGACTTCGACGATCGAATCGACGTCGACGCCGTCGTGCATCAGCGTCGACACCTTGCCCGCCGGCACTTCCTCGCTGCGCCCCGCTTCGCGCTTGACCGAGATGCGCAGCCACTTGCCGTGGGGCGCGTCGGACAGGCTGTACTGCCGCGGCTGCTCGACGCCCATGTCGCCGACGAAGCGCTTCACCGAGATGTACTGGCCCGGCGCGAACTCGGGCGCCGCGCCGCCGTCGGCGGGCGTCAGGTAGAACGACGTGATCTCGTCGCTCTCGCGCACCTTCTTCGCGACCTTGAACGGACGGAAACCGCTCCATGCGGCGTTCTCGTACAGGTTCGCCTCCGCGCCGATCAGGATCGTCGCCAGTTGGCCGTACGCGATGCGCCACGCTTCGAGCGTGTGCGCGTCCACCGCGTCGCCGAGCACCTCGACGATCGACGCGAGCAGGTTCTCGCCGACGATCGGATAGTGCTCCGGCCGGATGTTCAGGCTCGCGTGCTTGTGCGCGATCCGCGACACGGCACCGCCGAGCGCGCCGAGATTGTCGATGTTCGCCGCGTACGCGTAGACCGCCTTCGCGAGCGTCTCCGGCTGGCTGCCCGTCTTCTGGTGCGTCTGGTTGAAAACGTTCTTCAGTTCGGGGTGGCGTCCGAACATCCGCTGATAAAAATGCTTCGTGATCGTCGCGCCGTGCTCCGCGAGAACCGGGGCGGTCGCTTTCACTCGGGCCATTTGCTCGGCGGTCATCTGCGTCATGAAAGTATTCCTCCGTTAAACATTCTCAAACGATACATCTTTATGGGCGCGCGCCCGGCGGTCAAATTGTCGCACCTCGCCACAACAGGCCCGCGATTGCAATGATGCGCATCAACGCGTTCAGTGCGCTCGCGTACGGTCCCACAGCACGTCGGCGCCGCCCGCCGCGCGGTTCAGCACCCGCGCGAGCACGAACAGCAGATCCGACAGCCGGTTCACGTAGCGGCGCGGCGCCGCGTTGAGCGGCTCGCTCGCGCCGAGCGCGACGATCGATCGCTCCGCGCGCCGGCAGACGGTCCGGCACACGTGCGCGAGCGCCGCGCCGCGCGCGCCGCCCGGCAGGATGAACTCCTCGAGCGGCGGCAGTTGCCCGTTGTAGTGCGCGAGCCAGCCGTCCAGGCGCGCGAGATGCGCGTCGGTGATCGCCGCGTGCCCCGGAATGCACAGCTCCCCGCCCAGATCGAACAGATCGTGCTGGATCGCCGAAAGCGCCGCGCGGACGTCGTCCGGCAGCGGCTCGGCAAGCAGCACGCCGATCTGCGAGTTCAGTTCGTCGACGTCGCCGATCGCCGCGATCCGCGCATCGTCCTTGCGCACGCGGCTGCCGTCGCCGAGGCCCGTCGTGCCGTCGTCGCCCGTGCGGGTCGCGATCTTGCTCAAGCGATTGCCCATCGTTCCTCCCGTCGTTGGCCGTTGGCGGCGGCGCGCGCCGCGTCGGTGAATTCCCTATTATCGCAGCCGCGTTCGAGGCGGCGCGCATCCATTCGAGCGTAGAATGATCCGGCCCGCCTCGCCGCGGCGCGCGCCATAAAGATCTGCCCCCAGGAGACTCGCTTGAACCACCCCGCTCCGCCGCCGCATCGCCCGCTTCCCACCGCCTTCGTCGACGCGCTCGCCGCCCGGTTCGGCGCGCGCATGTCGGTCGCGCAGGCGGTGCGCGCCCATCACGGCCGCGACGAGTCGCCGTTCGATCCGCAACTGCCCGACGCCGTCGTGTTCGCGCACACGGCCGACGACGTGCGCGACGTCGTCCTTCTCTGCGCGCGGCACGACGTGCCGCTGATCCCGTACGGCGTCGGCTCGTCGCTCGAAGGCCATCTGCTCGCGGTGCGCGGCGGCGTGTCGCTCGATCTGTCGGAGATGAACCGCGTGCTGTCGATCGACGCCGACGATCTCACCGCGACCGTCGAGCCCGGGCTCACGCGCCGCGCGCTGAACGACGCGCTGCGCGACACGGGCCTCTTCTTCCCGATCGATCCGGGCGCGGACGCGAGCATCGGCGGGATGACCGCGACGCGCGCGTCGGGCACGAACGCGGTGCGCTACGGCACGATGCGCGAGAACGTGCTCGGCCTCACCGCCGTGCTCGCCGACGGCCGGGTCGTGAAGACGGGCACGCGCGCGCGCAAATCGTCGGCGGGCTACGATCTCACGCGGCTTTTCGTCGGCTCCGAAGGCACGCTCGGCGTGATCACCGAGATCACGCTGCGCCTGCACCCGCTGCCCGAGGCCGTGTCGGCCGCCGTGTGCGCCTTCCCGTCGATGAGCGCCGCCGCGCGCACCGTGATCGAGACGATTCAGATCGGCGTGCCGATCGCGCGCGTCGAATTCGTCGACGCGCTCGCGGTGCGCGCGATCAACCGCAACGCGCAGCTCGGGCTCGCCGAGGCGCCGACGCTCTTCTTCGAATTCCACGGCACCGAATCCGGCGTGCGCGAGCAGGCTCAGCAAGTCGAGGCGCTCGCCGAGCAGAACGGCGGCCAGGGCTTCGAATGGGCGACGCGGCCCGAGGATCGCACGCGCCTCTGGTCCGCGCGCCACCACGCGTATTTCTCGATGCTGCAACTGAAGCCCGGCTGCCGCGCGGTGACGACCGACGTCTGCGTGCCGATCTCGCAGCTCGCCGCGTGCGTCGAGGAAACCGAAGCCGACCTGAACGCGTCGTCGCTGCCGTGCCCGATCGTGGGCCACGTCGGCGACGGCAACTTCCACGTCGCGATCCTCGTCGATCCGGCCAAGCCCGAGGAGCTCGCCGAAGCCGAGGCGCTCAACGACCGGATCGTCGAGCGCGCGCTGCGCATGGGCGGCACCTGCACGGGCGAGCACGGCGTCGGGCTGCACAAGATGCGCTTTCTCGCGGCCGAGCACGGCGAGAACGCGGTCGACGCGATGCGCGCGATCAAGCGCGCGCTCGATCCGCGCAACCTGATGAACCCCGGCAAGATCTTCACGATCGACGCATGAAAGCGACGGCGCCCGCAACGGGATCGAACGACCGCGCGCCGCGCGCCGCGCAACAGGAGGAGAAATGAACGCCCCCGCCGAACTGTCGGCCGATCTGCGCGCGCAGCGCCAGCGCGAAGTCGTGCAGGCGCTGATGGCCGTGCTGCCGACCCACTGCCTGCTGCATCGCGACGAGGACACGGCCGCGTACGAATGCGACGCGCTGTCCGCATACCGCCGGCTGCCGCTCGCGGTCGCGCTGCCGGAGACCGAATCGCAGGTGCAGCGGATCGTGCAGATCTGCCGGCGCATGGACGTGCCGATCGTGCCGCGCGGCGCGGGCACGAGCCTGTCGGGCGGCGCGCTGCCGATCGGGCACGGCGTCGTGCTGTCGCTCGCGCGTTTCACGCGGATCGTCGAAGTCGATTCCTATGCGCGCACGGCCACCGTTCAGCCCGGCGTACGCAATCTCGCGATCTCCGAGGCCGCCGCGCCGTACGGCCTCTACTACGCGCCCGACCCTTCGTCGCAGATCGCGTGCACGATCGGCGGCAACGTGTCCGAGAACTCGGGCGGCGTCCATTGCCTGAAATACGGGCTCACGTGCCACAACGTGCTGCGCGTGCGCGGCGTGACGATCGACGGCGAGATCGTCGAATTCGGCTCGCTCGCGCCCGACGCGCCCGGCCTCGATCTGCTCGCCGTCACGATCGGCAGCGAAGGCATGTTCATCGTCGTCACCGAGGTCACGGTGCGCCTGATTCCGAAGCCGCAGTGCGCGCAGCTCGTGATGGCGAGCTTCGACGACGTCGTCAAGGGCGGCGAGGCCGTCGCCGCGATCATCGCGTCGGGCATCATACCGGCCGGCCTCGAAATGATGGACAAGCCGGCGACGCAGGCGGTCGAGGCGTTCACGCACGCGGGCTACGATCTCGACGCGGCCGCGATCCTGTTGTGCGAATCGGACGGCACGCAGGAGGAAGTCGCCGAGGAGATCGTGCGGATGACCGCGGTGCTGCGCGAGCACGGCGCGACGCGCATCCAGGTGTCGCGCAGCGAGGCCGAGCGGCTGCGCTTCTGGTCGGGCCGCAAGAATGCCTTCCCGGCCGCGGGCCGCATTTCGCCCGACTATTACTGCATGGACGGCACGGTGCCGCGCCGCGCGATCGGGCCGCTCCTCGCGCGCATCGAGCAGATGGAGACGAAGTACGGGCTGCGCTGCATCAACGTGTTCCACGCGGGCGACGGCAACATGCACCCGCTCATCCTGTTCAACGCGAACGACGCCGACGAGCTGCACCGCGCGGAGGCGTTCGGCGCGGAGATCCTCGAAACCTGCGTCGAATTCGGCGGCACGGTGACGGGCGAGCACGGCGTCGGCGTCGAGAAGCTGAACTCGATGTGCGTGCAGTTCTCGCGCGAGGAGTGCGACGCGTTCTTCGCGGTCAAGCGCGCGTTCGATCCGCCCGAGCTGCTCAATCCTGACAAGGGGATTCCAACCCGCGCGCGCTGCGCCGAATACGGCCGGATGCACGTGCGCGGCGGGCTGCTGCCGCGTCCGGACCTGCCGCGCTTCTGACGCCGCCGTGCGGGCCTGAAGGGATCGTAGGGGTTCGGCCCGACTGTGCGATCGCGCCGCCCCGGTAAAATCGCCCGAAACGAACAACGAAACACAACGCCATGGAAGAGGACGACATCGTCGCAGGCTGGGCCGCGCGCATCCGCGACGCCGCGGCGAGCGGCCGCGCGCTGCGCATACGCGGCGGCGGCACGAAGGACTGGTACGGCCAGACGCTCGACGGAGAGATTCTCGATACGCGCGCGCATCACGGGATCGTGGCATACGACCCCGCCGAGCTCGTCGTCACCGCGCGCGCGGGCACGTCGCTCGCCGAGCTCGAGGCGACGCTCGCCGAGCGCGGCCAGATGCTGCCGTTCGAGCCGCCGCATTTCGGGCGCGGCGCGACGGTGGGCGGCGCGGTCGCGGCGGGCCTGGCCGGCCCGCGCCGCGCGACGACGGGCGCGCCGCGCGATTTCGTGCTCGGCGTGACGATCCTGAACGGACGGGGCGACATGCTGCGCTTCGGCGGACAGGTCGTGAAGAACGTCGCGGGCTACGACGTGTCGCGGCTGATGGCGGGCTCGCTCGGCACGCTCGGGCTGATGCTCGAGCTGTCGATCAAGGTGCTGCCCGTCCCGGCCGCCGAAATCACGCTGAAATTCGACATGAGCGCGACCGACGCGGTGCGCAAGCTCAACGAATGGGCGGGCCGCCCGTTTCCGCTGTCCGCGAGCGCGTGGCGCTACAGTACGCTCGTGCTGCGCCTGTCGGGTGCGGAAGCGGCCGTGAAGAGCGCGAAGACCGTGCTCGGCGGCGAAGCCGTCGACGCGGTCGAGGCCGAGCGCTTCTGGGAGGGCGTGCGCGAGCAGAACGACCCGTTCTTCTCGTCGCTCGCGCCGGGCCACGCGCTCTGGCGGCTGTCGCTGCCGTCGATCACCGAGCCGATGCACCTGCCCGGCACGCAGATGATGGAATGGGGCGGTGCGCAGCGCTGGTGGATCACCGACGCCGACGCGCAGACGGTACGCATGAGCGCGAAGCAGGCGGGCGGCCACGCGACGCTCTTTCGCGCGAGCGAAAGCTACGACAGGAGCGCGGGCGTGTTCACGCCGCTGCCCGCGCCGCTGATGAAAATCCACCGCGGCCTGAAGACGGCGTTCGATCCGGCGCGCATCTTCAACCGCGGCCGGCTCTACCCCGATCTCTAAAGTGCGATGCAGACGAACCTCGCCGATTTCATCCGCCACACGCCCGACGGCGACGACGCCGACGCGATCCTGCGCAAGTGCGTGCACTGCGGCTTCTGCACCGCGACCTGCCCGACCTATCAATTGCTCGGCGACGAACTCGACGGCCCGCGCGGACGCATCTACCTGATCAAGCAGATGCTCGAGGGCGCGGAGGTCACGCGCAGCACGCAGCAGCATCTCGACCGCTGCCTCACATGCCGCAGTTGCGAGACGACCTGCCCGTCGGGCGTCGAGTACGGCCGGCTCGTCGACATCGGCCGCAAGGTCGTCGAGACGAAGGTGTCGCGGCCGCTCGCGCAGCGGATCGTGCGGCGCCTGCTCGCGAGCTTCGTGCCGAACGCCTCCGTGTTCGCGCCCGTGATGCGGCTCGGCCAGCACGTGCGGCCGCTGCTGCCGAAGCGGCTGCGCGACAAGGTGCCGCCGCGCGCGCGCCTGCTCGCGTGGCCGACCGCGCGGCGCGAGCGCCGCGTGCTGATGCTCGCGGGCTGCGTGCAGCCGTCGATGATGCCGAACATCAACATCGCAACCGCGCGCGTGCTGGATGCGCTCGGCATCGAGACCGTGGTCGCGCCGGAAGCCGGCTGCTGCGGCGCGATCCGGCTGCATCTCGGCTATCACGACGAAGCGCTCGACGACGCGCGCCGCAACATCGACGCGTGGTGGCCGCACGTCGAGCGCGGCGTCGACGCGATCGTGATGAACGCGTCCGGCTGCGGCGCGACGGTGCGCGAGTACGCGCACCTGCTGCGCGGCGACGCGGCGTACGCGGACAAGGCGCGCCGCATCGTCGAGCTGACGAAGGACGCATCCGAGCTGCTCGGCGGCTTCGAGGCCGAGCTGATCGCGCTCACGCGCCGGCGCGGCATCCACACGGTCGCCTATCATCCGCCGTGCACGCTACAGCATGGCCAGCAGTTGCGCGGCAAGGTCGAGCGGCTGCTGGAGGCGCTCGGCATCGAAGTGCGGCTGCCCGCCGACAGCCATCTGTGCTGCGGGTCCGCAGGCACCTACTCGCTCACGCAGCCGTCGCTCGCATACAAGCTGCGCAAGCAGAAACTCGCGAAGCTGCAGGCGACCGAGCCGCAAATGATCGTATCGGCGAACATCGGCTGCATCGCGCATCTGCAAAGCGGCACGCCGGTGCCCGTCGTGCACTGGGTGCAGCTCGTCGAGAATCTGCTGTACGGTTGACGGCGCGCGACGGGCGGCGCTTCGCGCCCGTCCGTCGTTCGCGGCGATCATCCGCGCCGGTTGTCAGCGCCGGTTGTCCGTATAATTCCCGCATCCGTCGCGCGCCGCGGCACGCCGTCCGGCGCGCGTCTCATGTTTCATTCGTCCCGCCATGCCCGATCTCGCCGCCCGCCTCGCCTCCGTTCAACGCCGCATCGACGAAGCCGCCCGCGCGGCCGGCCGCGAGCCGCGCGCGGTCACGCTGCTCGCGGTGTCGAAGACGTTTCCGGCCGACGCGGTGCGCGCCGCCTACGCGGCCGGCCAGCGCGCGTTCGGCGAGAATTACGTGCAGGAGTCGATCGACAAGATCGATTCGCTCGCCGATCTTCGCGCCGAGCTCGAGTGGCATTTCATCGGCCCACTGCAGTCGAACAAGACGCGCCCCGTCGCCGAGCGTTTCGACTGGGTGCATACGATCGACCGGCTCAAGATCGCGCAGCGCCTGGCGGAGCAGCGGCCCGCGCACCTGCCGCCGCTGAACGTCTGCGTGCAGGTGAATATCAGCGGCGAGGCGTCGAAGAGCGGCGTCGCGCCCTCGGACGCGGCCGAACTCGCGCGCGCGATCGCCGCGCTGCCCGCGCTGCGGCTGCGCGGCCTGATGGCGATCCCCGAGCCCGCGGCCGACCCCGAGGCGAAACGCGCGCCGCACCGCGCGCTGCATGCGCTCTTCGAGCAACTGCGCGCGGACGGACTCGCGCTCGACACGCTGTCGATGGGCATGTCGGACGATCTCGAGGCCGCTGTCGCCGAAGGCGCGACGATCGTGCGCATCGGCACCGCGATCTTCGGCGCGCGCGACTACGCCCACTGAACCCACCACCTTTCCCTCAACGGTCTCATTCATCATGAAAATCGCATTCATCGGCGGCGGCAACATGGCGGCCGCGTTGATCGGCGGACTCGTCAGGCGCGGCGTCGCGGCGAGCGAGCTGCTCGCCGTCGACATCAACGAAGATGCGCGTCAGCGCGCGCAAGCGCAATTCGGCGTGCGCACGGCGGCCGCCATCGACGCCACGCTCGCCGGCTACGACGCGATCGTGCTCGCCGTGAAGCCGCAGGTGCTCAAGGAGATCGCGACCGCGCTCGCGCCGCATCTGTCGACACAGCTCGTCGTCAGCATCGCGGCCGGCATTCGCGGCGCGGACCTGTCGCGCTGGCTCGGCGATTACGCGCGCGTCGTGCGCACGATGCCGAACACGCCGGCGCTCGTCGGCCTCGGCGTGACCGGCCTGTCCGCACTGCCGGGCGTCGACGCGGCGGGCCGCGATCTCGCATCGAAGGTGCTCGGCGCGGTCGGCGAGACGGTCTGGTTCGACGACGAATCGCAGCTCGACGCCGTCACCGCGATCTCGGGCAGCGGCCCCGCGTACGTGTTCTATTTCATCGAGGCGCTGCAGGAAGCGGCGCGCCAGCTCGGCATGAACGACGAGCAGGGCCGCGCGCTCGCGGTCGCGACGTTCGCGGGCGCCGCGCAGCTCGCGGTGCAGTCGGGCGAGCCCGCGAGCGTGCTGCGCGAGCGCGTGACGTCGAAGGGCGGCACGACGGCGGCCGCGCTGGCGTCGTTCGACGCGCAACACGTGAAGGACTCGATCGTGCGCGGCGTGCTCGCCGCACAGGCGCGCGCGAAGGAAATGGGCGACGAGCTGGGCGCTGCGTAACCGGCGGCTCGCCGAATCCGGGCGCGGCTCGCCGAATCCGGGTTCGTTGTGCGCGCGCCGCGCTCGCGCCGTCCTTCTTCTCTGCTCGGCGAGACTTGCCCGATCGCCCGCGGCGCTCATGCGGAAACGGGGCCCGCGCACGGCGTCGGCGCACAAAAAGAGAAAGCGGCCTGACGGCCGCTTTCCGTTCTCTGCCGCGCGAACGGACAAAGCCGCCGCCGCGGCGCCTACAGCGCACTCAGCGCGTAATGCGCGGCGATCCCCGCAAAAAGCGCGCCGCCGAGCCAGTTGTTGTGCCGGAACGCGGCGAAGCACGCCATCCGCTCGCGGTCCTTGATCAGCGTGTAATGGTAGATCGAGCAGCCGGCAGCCGCCGCCCAGCCCGCCCAGTAAGGCCAGCCGAAATGCTGCGTCACGCCCACCCACACGTAGATGCCGAGCATCGCCGCGTAGCAGAGCATGATCGCGAGCACGTCGTAGCGGCCGAACGTGATCGCCGACGTGCGCATGCCGATCTTCAGGTCGTCGTCGCGATCGACCATCGCGTACGCGGTGTCGTACGCGACCGACCAGAACACGTTGGCGGCCAGCAGCATCCATGCGAGCGCCGGCACCGTGTCCTGCACGGCCGCGAACGCCATCGGAATCCCGAAGCCGAACGCGATGCCGAGATACGCCTGCGGAATCGCGAAGAAACGCTTCATGAACGGATAGGTGGCCGCGACGAACACCGCGACGACGGACAGTTCCTTCGTCAACGCATTGAGCGGCAGGATCAGCAGAAACGACACGAGCGCAAGGCCGACCGCGATCGCGACCGCCTCCCATGCTCGAATCTTGCCCGACGTGAGCGGCCGCTCGGCTGTGCGCTTCACGTGGCGATCGAAATCGCGATCGGCGTAATCGTTGATCGCGCAGCCGGCCGAGCGCATCAGCAGCGTGCCGAGCACGAAGATGACGACGAGCGACGGCGCAGGATGTCCGTCGGACGCGATCCACAGCGCATTGAGCGTCGGCCACAGCAGCAGCAGGCTGCCGATCGGCTTGTCCATCCGGATCAGCCGCAAATAGAGGGGAAAACGGGCGAGCATCGGCGAGAACGGGCGGCGGGCCCGGAAACGTAACCCCGGCATTGTAGAACCGCACGGGATTTGCGGCAAAAACGCGGAGCGGCGCTATTGCCCTTTTTTGTCGATTCCGCCAGCGTTCGCACGTGCGCCCCGCCCGACCGCTTCGCTCGAATCGCGCAGGCCGCCCGCGCGCATGCGCGCGGCGCAACGCTTGGTCGGCACGACAAGCGGCGCGGCGCCCGCGCAATGGACACGCGGCGACCTCACGCCGAATGGGCTCACGCGCGACGCGCTCGCTCGCGGCGCGGCGCAGGCGCCCGCGCCCATCGGCACACGCTCACTCATCGTCCGCGCCGAGCCTGTCGACGAGCGCATCCTCCGGCTGCAGCACGCGCCCGCCCCGCGTGCGCGGCATCATCGGCGCGACGGGCTGCAACGCGTCCGGGCGGCCGGCAAGACATCCATCGGCTCGCTAGCCGCACGCAACAAAGCCTCCCGCGGCCGGGCCGCAAGAGGCTTCCATCGAACCGGTCGAATCGGTCGAATCGAGCCGAACCGCGATCGGCGCGCGCAGCGGCTTGGCGCCCGCCGCCCGCCGCTCGTCATGCTTGGTTCACGCCAGCAGCGAGCGCAGCATCCACGCGGTCTTCTCGTGCGTCTGCAGACGTTGCGTCAGCAGATCGGCGGTCGGCTCGTCGCTCGCCGCGTCGGCGTCCGGGAAGATCGCGCGCGCGGTGCGCACGACGGCCTCGTGCCCTTCGACGAGCTGGCGAATCATGTCCTCGGCGGCCGGCACGCCGTCCGCCTCCGGGATCGACGACAGCTTCGCGAATTCGCGATACGTGCCCGGCGCGACGACGCCGAGCGTGCGGATGCGTTCCGCGACGAGATCGACGGCGAGCCACAGTTCGTTGTACTGCTCCTCGAACATCAGGTGCAGCGTGTTGAACATCGGGCCCGTCACGTTCCAGTGGAAATTGTGCGTCTTCAGATACAGCGTGTACGTATCGGCAAGCAGGCGGGACAGTCCTGCCGCGATCTTCTTGCGGTCCTTGTCGCTGATGCCGATGTTGATCTGGGTTGCGTTGCTTTTCTTGGCCATCCTCGAAACTCCTTGTTCGATGGTTCGAACCGGCGAAAATGCATCGAAAAATCCGCACGCCTGATGCGACATGCGCGTCTGCGACATGCGCGTCCGCGATCTGCACGTTCAGTGCCGCACCAGTTTAACGTAGATCGCGATCGTCCAAATTGCGCGAAACGGATGCGCGCTCAACCACCCGCCGCGGCCGCGACGTGACGCGCGGCCTGGGCGACCAGCACGGCCGCGCCGCCGCCCGCGATCGCGAAACCGGCGAGCCGCCGCAACATGGCGGCGCTCGCGCGCTTGGCCGGCGCCGCGAGCGCCACGCGCATCTCGAGAATCATTTGCGTCATGATCGTCACTCCTTGAAACGATGGCGGCGGCACGGCGGAAAACGGCCGGCCATCCGGCCGGCCGCTCCCGTTCCATTGCCGCTGCGGCGGCGCGACGCCGCGATCAGGCGAGGTCGAAGCGGTCGAGGTTCATCACCTTGTTCCAGACCGCGACGAAATCGCGCACGAACTTCTCCTGCGCGTCCGCGCTGGCGTAGACCTCGGCGAGCGCGCGCAGTTGCGAATGCGAGCCGAACACGAGATCGACGCGCGTGCCCGTCCACTTGAGCGCGCCCGTCGCGCGGTCGCGCCCTTCGAACACGTCCGCGTCCGCCGACGCCGGCTTCCACTCGGTGCTCATGTCGAGCAGGTTCACGAAGAAGTCGTTGGTCAGCGCCTGCGCACGCGCGGTGAACACGCCGTGCCGGCTCTGCCCGGCGTTCGCGCCCAGCACGCGCAGGCCGCCCAGCAGCACCGTCATCTCCGGCGCGCTCAGCGTCAGCAGTTGCGCCTTGTCGACGAGCAGCACCTCGGCGGGCACCCGGTACTTGCCCTTCAGGTAGTTGCGGAAGCCGTCCGCGAGCGGCTCGAGCACGGCCATCGATTCGACGTCGGTCTGCTCCTGCGACGCATCCATGCGGCCCGGCGCGAACGGCACCGTCACCGCGTGGCCCGCGTTCTTCGCGGCCTGCTCGACGCCGGCGCAGCCGGCCAGCACGATCAGATCGGCGAGCGACACCCGCTTGCCGCCCGACTGCGCGCCGTTGAACGTCCGGCGGATCGCTTCGAGCGTCGCGAGCACCGTCGCGAGTTGCTCGGGCTGGTTCGCTTCCCAGTCCTTCTGCGGCGCAAGGCGAATGCGCGCACCGTTCGCGCCGCCGCGCTTGTCCGACCCGCGGAAGGTGGACGCCGCCGCCCACGCGGTCGACACGAGCTGCGACACGGACAGCCCCGACGCGAGCACCTGCGCCTTCAGCGCGGCGACGTCGGCGGCGTCGATCAGCGGATGGTCGACGGCCGGAATCGGGTCCTGCCACAACAGCTCCTCGGCCGGCACTTCCGGGCCGAGATAGCGCGCGCGCGGGCCCATGTCGCGGTGGGTGAGCTTGAACCACGCGCGCGCGAACGCATCGGCGAACTCGTCGGGGTGCTCGTGGAAGCGGCGCGAGATCTTCTCGTACGCCGGATCGAAGCGCAGCGACAAGTCGGTCGTCAGCATCGTCGGCCGATGCTTCTTCGACGGATCGAACGCGTCCGGAATCACCGCGTCGGCGTCCTTCGCGACCCACTGGTGCGCGCCCGCCGGGCTCTTCGTCAGTTCCCATTCGTAGCCGAACAGGTTCTCGAAGAAGTTGTTGCTCCACTGCGTCGGCGTCTTCGTCCACGTGACCTCGAGGCCGCTCGTGATTGCGTCCGCGCCCTTGCCCGTGCCGTACGCGCTCTTCCAGCCGAGGCCCTGCTCCTCGAGGCCCGCGGCCTCCGGCTCGGGGCCGACGTTCGACGCGGGCCCCGCGCCGTGGGTCTTGCCGAACGTATGGCCGCCCGCGATCAGCGCGACCGTCTCTTCGTCGTTCATCGCCATGCGCGCGAAGGTGTCGCGAATGTCGCGCGCCGCCGCGACCGGATCGGGATTGCCGTCCGGGCCTTCGGGATTCACGTAGATGAGGCCCATCTGCACGGCGGCGAGCGGGTTCTCGAGTTGGCGATCGCCCGAGTAGCGGCTGTTCGGGCCGCCGCTCAGCTCCAGCCAGATCTTTTCCGAGCCCCAGTAGACATCCTCGGGCTCCCACGTGTCCGCGCGGCCGCCCGCGAAGCCGAAGGTCTTGAAGCCCATCGATTCGAGCGCGACGTTGCCCGTCAGGATCAGAAGGTCGGCCCACGAAATGCTGCGGCCGTATTTCTGCTTGATCGGCCACAGCAGCCGGCGCGCCTTGTCGAGGTTCGCGTTGTCGGGCCAGCTGTTGAGCGGCGCGAAGCGCTGCTGCCCTTCGCCCGCGCCGCCTCGGCCGTCGGCCGTGCGGTAGGTGCCCGCGCTATGCCACGCCATGCGGATGAACAGGCCGCCGTAGTGGCCGAAATCGGCCGGCCACCAGTCCTGCGACGTGGTCATCAACGCGTGGAGATCGCGCTTCACCGCCGCGAGGTCGAGCTTCTCGAACGCTTGCGCGTAGTTGAAATCCCTGTCCATCGGATCGGACAGCGACGAGTGCCGATGCAGGGCGCTCAGGTCCAGCTGATCGGGCCACCAGTCCCGGTTCGACGTGCCGTTGCCTGCGGCGTGATGGAACGGGCACTTCGCTTCATTCGACATGCGATTTCTCCTTTGTTCGTGTACGCCCGCCTACGCGGCCCGGCATCGAAGCCGGGCATCGTTCGGTAAGCGACTTTGCGGGGAAACAAACAGGTTGATCCCTCCTGCGTGCGACGCGACGCGTGGCGCGAAAAAGCGGGCCGGCGCCCGGCGGCGCTCAGCCGCCACAGGCGCGGTCCGCGAGATAGGCGACCGCGATCGGACGCAGGCTCCGGATGGCAGCCCTGGCACGATCAATGACCGTCACGCGCGGTGCAATGTTCCGCCGCGCGCGCGGCAATGCCGGTTGCATCATGACATCCTCCCTTGACGCTTGCAGTTACCGTCCGGCGGCGTTGCGCCGATCCATGGGAAGCATTCTATATATAGCTATCGATATATGTAATTTGATAAATTTTATATATCCGATAGGCAAAAATAAACGGGGCCGCAAGGCCCCGCCCGGGCGGATGCGCGGCGCGCTCAATTCACCGTAGCCGGGATGTCGAGCTTCGCCACGCCGGGCAACTCGCATGCGGCGATCGCCTCGCTGATCGCGTCGATCGCCGGCATCCGCGTGAAGCTCTTGCGCCACACGAGCACGACGCGCCGATCCGGCACCGGGTCCTCGAACGGCACGTAGGACAGCAGGTCCGCGTCCGGTCCGCTTGCATGCGGCCCCACCTCGGCGACCGACATCCGCGGCAGCACCGTGATCCCGACGCCGCTCGCGACCATGTGGCGGATCGTCTCGAGCGACGAGCCTTCGAACGTCTTCTGAATGCCGTCCGCCGTCTGCGAAAAATGCATCAGCTCCGGACATACGCCGAGCACGTGGTCGCGGAAGCAATGGCCGTTGCCGAGCAGCAGCATCGTCTCCTGCTTCAGGTCGGCCGCGTCGATCTTGCGGCGCGTCCCCCATGGATGCCCGGTGGGCAGCGCGACGACGAACGGCTCGTCGTACAGCGGCCGCACCATCAGGCCGGTTTCGGGAAACGGCAATGCCATGATCGCCGCGTCGATCTCGCCCTGTTTGAGCAGCTCGAGCAGCTTCAGCGTGTAGTTCTCCTGCAGCATCAACGGCATTTGCGGCACGCGGCGAATCATCTGCTTGACGAGCGTCGGCAGCAGATAGGGCCCGATCGTATAGATCACGCCGAGCCGAAACGGCCCGATGAGCGGATCCTTGCCCTGCTTCGCGATCTCCTTGATCGCGAACGTCTGCTCGAGCACGCGCTGCGCTTGCGTGACGATCTGGTCGCCGATCGGCGTCACGCTCACCTCGCTCGCGCCGCGCTCGAAGATCTGCACGTTCAACTCGTCTTCCAGCTTCTTGATCGCGACCGACAGCGTCGGCTGGCTGACGAAGCAGGCTTCGGCCGCCCGGCCGAAATGGCGCTCGCGCGCGACCGCGACGATGTACTTCAGTTCAGTAAGCGTCATTGCAAGTTAATCAATCATTTAATGACGATAGATTAAATTTATACACTGGTTTGGGCCGATTCGCCAACCTTCGCCGAAAAGATCCGCTGTCGCGGCGCGCGCGGCCGCCACGCCGAACGCTCAAGCCTTCAGGTACTGCTCGCGCGCGCCGAGCCAGCGCGCGAGATGCTGCGCGACGACGTCCGGATGGCCGGCGATGAGGTGCGCGGCCGCGTCGCGCGCCGGCTCGATCAGCCAGCCGTCGTTTTCCAGATCCGCGAAGCGCAGCATCGCCGCGCCGGACTGGCGCGCGCCGAGAAACTCGCCGGGGCCGCGAATCTCCAGATCGCGGCGCGCGATCTCGAAGCCGTCGGTCGTCTCGCGCATCGTCTTCAGCCGCGCGCGGCCCGCGATCGACAGCGGCCCGCTATACATCAGCACGCACACCGACGCGGCGGTGCCGCGCCCGACGCGCCCGCGCAACTGGTGCAATTGCGCGAGCCCGAAGCGCTCGGCGTGCTCGATCACCATCAGCGACGCGTTCGGCACGTCGACGCCGACTTCGATCACCGTCGTCGCGACGAGCAGTTGCACGTCGTTGCGCGAGAACGCGTCCATCACGGCCGCTTTCTCCGCGGGCGCGAGCCGGCCGTGCACGAGCCCCACCTTCAGCTCGGGCAGCGCGGCGGCGAGCGTCTCGTAGGTCTCGACGGCCGTCTGCAACTGCAGCGTCTCGCTTTCCTCGATGAGCGGGCATACCCAGTACACCTGGCGGCCCGCGAGCGCCGCCTCGCGCACGCGCCCGATCACCTCGTCGCGGCGCGCATCCGACACGAGCCGCGTGAGGATCGGCGTGCGGCCGGGCGGCAACTCGTCGATCGTCGACACGTCGAGATCCGCGTAATACGTCATCGCGAGCGTGCGCGGGATCGGCGTGGCCGACATCATCAACTGGTGCGGCTGAAAGCCCGCCGCGCCGTCGGCCGCGTTCGCCGCCTTCGCGCGCAACGCGAGGCGCTGCTCGACGCCGAAGCGGTGCTGCTCGTCGACGATCACGAGCCCGAGCCGCGCGAATTCGACGGTGTCCTGAATCATCGCGTGCGTGCCGATCACGAGCCGCGCGGTGCCGAGCGCGGCCGCCTCGAGCGCCGCGCGCTTGTCCTTCGTCTTCAGGCTGCCGGCGAGCCACGCGACCGACACGCCGAGCGGCTCTAGCCAGCCGCGCAGCTTGCGCGCGTGCTGCTCGGCGAGGATTTCGGTCGGCGCCATCAGCGCGGCCTGGTAGCCCGCGTCGATCGCCTGCGCGGCGGCCAGCGCCGCGACGACCGTCTTGCCGCTGCCGACGTCGCCCTGCAGCAGGCGCTGCATCGGGTGCGGCTGCGTGAGATCGTGCGCGATCTCCGCGACGACCCGCTCCTGCGCGGCCGTCAGCGTGAACGGCAGCGCCGCGTACAGGCGCGCGGACAGCGACGCGCCATCGTCGCGCGCGCGGCGCGGCATCGCGGGGGCGGCGCGCGTGCGGCGCTCCTCGTGCGCGCGCTTGAGCGACAGTTGCTGCGCGAGCAGCTCGTCGAACTTGATGCGCGTCCAAGCGGGGTGCGTGCCGTCGATGAGCGCGGTCTCGTCCGCGCCGACGCCCGGGTGATGCAGAATCCGCACGGCATCGGCGAGGGACGGCACGTCGAGCGGCTGCAGATACGCACGCGCGACCTCCGGCGGCAACAGCTCGGGCAGCGGCGTGCGGGTCAACGCATTGTCGATCGCCTTGCGCAGATACGCCTGCGACACGCCCGCCGTGCTCGGATAGACGGGCGTGAGCGCCTGCGGCAGCGGCGCGTCCTCGTCGACGACCCTCACGCTCGGATGCACGATCTCCAGGCCGAAGAAGCCGCCGCGCACGTCGCCGCGCACGCGCAGCCGCTGGCCGACCGCCATCTGCTTGACCTGCGAGCCGTAGAAGTTCAGAAAGCGCAGCACGAGCTCGGCGCCGTCGTCGTCGCGCAGCTTCACGAGCAACTGGCGGCGCGGCCGGTACGCGATCTCGTTGTCGAACACGACGCCTTCCGTTTGCGCGGTCTCGCCCGGCAGCAATTCGCGCATCGGCGTGAGCGTCGTCTCGTCCTCATAGCGCATCGGCAGATGCAGGACGAGGTCGATGTCGCGCGTCAAGCCGAGCTTCGCGAGCTTGTCGGCAGTCTTCAGGGACTTCGGCGCGGCCTTGGCGCCGGCTGCGTCGGCCGCGGCCTTGGATGCGGCTTTCGATGCGGACTTCGCCGCGCGTTTGGCGGGCTTCGCGTCGCCGGCGGGCGCCGCGTCGTCTTGCATCGCGCGCGGCGCGCGAGCCGCCTGGGCGGCGGCCGGCACGACGCGGCCGTCGGCCGTGCGGCCGCGCGGCGTCGAAGCCGTCGACGACCGCACGCCGGCTTCGGCGCCGAATTCCGCCCAGGCCGCCGCGTGAGGCGGCTGCCCGGGCGCCGCATCGAACGGGGCTGCGGCATCCGCGGCGCCCCGGCTGCCCGGTGCGTCGCTCACGCTTGACGCACGGGTCTCGCGCACCTTCGTCGCGCGGCGCGCCCGATGCGGCGCGCCCGCGTCCGTCGCGTCCGTCGCGTGCGCCCCAGCGGGCGCGGCGCGGGTCGCGGCGTCGCCCGACGCGGCGTCGTCGGCGAATGCGTCGGCTTCGGCGGGATCGGCTACGGAACGGCGAACGGGCACTGGCATCGGTCGGAAGGCTAGCAAGTACAATAGCGGCTTTCACGTCGCCCCAACGAGCGACGCCGGCCAAGCCGCGCAACCCCGCCATCATAGCGGCTCGCGCGTGCCGCGACGCGCTTTGTCCGTCAGGCCGGCCGCCCCGGCCCCGTTTCGCATGCTCACGCTTTCCGATTTCGATTTCGATCTGCCGCCCGAGTTGATCGCGCAAACCGCGCTGCCCGAACGCAGCGCGAGCCGCCTGCTCGAGGTGGACAACGCGAGCGCGCCGCCGCGCCTCGTCGACCGGCGCTTCGCCGAATTGCCCGCGTGCGTCGCGCCGGGCGACCTGCTCGTCTTCAACGACACGAAGGTTCTGAAGGCGCGCTTCTTCGGCCGCAAGGCGAGCGGCGGCAAGATCGAGGTGCTGATCGAGCGCGTCACCGGCCAGCGCACCGCGCTCGCGCAGATCCGCGCGAGCAAGAGCCCCGCGCCCGGCACGACGCTCACGCTCGCCGACGCGTTCGACGTGACGGTCGGCGAGCGCGTCGAGCCGTTCTTCACGCTGCACTTCCCCGACGATTGCCTCGTGCTGATCGAACGCCACGGCCGGCTGCCGCTGCCGCCGTACATCGAGCACACGCCCGACGCGACCGACGAGGCCCGCTATCAGACCGTGTTCGCCGCGAATCCGGGCGCCGTCGCCGCGCCGACGGCCGGCCTGCACTTCGACGACGCGGTGCTCGCCGCGCTCGATGCGCGCGGCGTCGAGCGCGCGACGCTCACGCTGCACGTCGGCGCGGGCACGTTCCAGCCGGTGCGCGTCGAGAACATCGCCGAGCACAGGATGCATCGCGAGTCGTACGAGCTGACCGACGCGCTCGTCGAGAAGATCGCCGCCACCCGCGCGCGCGGCGGCCGCGTGATCGCGGTCGGCACGACGTCGATGCGCGCGCTGGAGGCGGCCGCGCGCGACGCGGACGCCGCCGGCCGGCCGCTCGCCGCGACGCGGGCGGAAACCGACATCTTCATCACGCCGGGCTACCGCTTTCGTGTCGTCGACCGGCTCGTGACGAATTTCCACTTGCCGAAATCGACGCTGCTGATGCTCGTGTCCGCATTTGCCGGCGTCGACACGATCCGCGCCGCGTACCGGCACGCGATCGATGCGCGCTACCGCTTCTTCAGCTACGGCGACGCGATGCTGCTCACGCGGCGCGACGCGGCCGAGGAAACGCACGGCGGCGGGTAAGCGCGGCGGATTCGGAGGGTCGGAGATTTGTCGGCTTGGCAGTTCGGCGGCTCAGCGGCTCAGCGGCTCAGCGGCTCAGCGGCTCAGCGGCTCAGCGGCAAGGTAACGCCCATCGCGAGCCGAACCGCCTCGCTTCACCTTTTTTCCATCGCGGCAAGCCGCCGGCTCGCCGCGCCTGCAACATGCGCCGGAGTTGTCGATCCGGAGTCAGCGCTCGAGCGCATACTCCGGTCCCGTGCAAAGCGCTTCCGGTGGCAAGGAGTCCAACCAGATGACGACCGAAGGTCCATCGCACGATACGCCCACGGGCATTCGCCCGCATAACGGCCTGAAATTCGAACTGCTGACGACCGACGGCCGCGCGCGCCGCGGCCGCGTGACGCTCAATCACGGCGTCGTCGAGACGCCGATCTTCATGCCGGTCGGCACGTACGGCACCGTGAAGGCCGTGCAGCCGCGCGAGCTCGACGAGATGCGCGCGCAGATCATCCTCGGCAACACGTTCCACCTGTGGCTGCGCCCCGGCCTCGAGACGATCGACGCGCACGGCGGGCTGCACCGCTTCATGGGCTGGAACAAGCCGATCCTCACCGATTCGGGCGGCTTCCAGGTGTTCTCGCTCGGCGATCTGCGCAAGATCACCGAGGAAGGCGTCACGTTCGCGTCGCCGATCAACGGCGACCGGCTGTTCCTGTCGCCGGAAGTGTCGATGCAGATCCAGAAGACGCTGAATTCCGACATCGTGATGCAGTTCGACGAATGCACGCCGTACGCGACGAACGGCGTGCCGACGACGCACCGGGAAGCGGCCGAATCGATGCGGATGTCGCTGCGCTGGGCGAAGCGCTCGCTCGCCGAGTTCGAGCGCCTCGGCAATCCGAACGCCCTGTTCGGCATCGTGCAGGGCGGCATGTACGAGGACCTGCGCGACGAATCGCTCGCCGGGCTCTCGGAACTCGGCTTCCACGGCCTCGCGATCGGCGGGCTGTCGGTCGGCGAGCCGAAGGAGGACATGATGCGCGTGCTCGAGCACGTCGCGCCGCGCCTGCCCGCCGACAAGCCGCACTACCTGATGGGCGTGGGCACGCCGGAGGATCTCGTCGCAGGCGTCGCGGCGGGCGTCGACATGTTCGACTGCGTGATGCCGACCCGCAACGCGCGCAACGGCTGGCTGTTCACGCGCTTCGGCGACGTGAAGATCCGCAACGCGACGCACAAGAATTCGCTCAAGCCGCTTGACGAGACCTGCGGCTGCTACACGTGCCGACATTTCTCTCGCGGCTACCTGCACCATCTGCATCGCGTCGGCGAGATTCTCGGCGCGCAGTTGAACACGATCCACAACCTGCACTACTACCTCGAGCTGATGCGCGAGATCCGCGAGGCGATCGAGACGCACACGTTCGAGGCGTTCCAAAAGCGCTTCGCGCAGGACCGCGCGCGCGGCGTCGACTGACGGGGCGCGACGGCGCATCGCGCGGTCGCGCCGCGCATGCCGGCCGCCGCGCCTGCCCCGCAAAACCTTACAATCATCTTTCGCAACACGCGCGAACGCTGCCGGATCGAAGTTAACAGCTTGAAACCAAAGCGCATTTGCGCCGCTGTCGCGGTTAGGGCCGGTGGTAGAATAACCGGCTTATTTTTCGATCTTCCCTAACGGAGAGACCAACGTGTCGTTCATTTCCAATGCCTATGCGCAAGGCGCAGCGGGCGGTGCCGAATCGAGCCTGATGAGCTTCCTGCCGCTCATCCTGATGTTCGCGGTGCTCTACTTCATCATGATCCGTCCGCAGATGAAGCGGCAGAAGGAGCATCGCAACATGCTCGCCGCGATGGCGAAGGGCGACGAAGTGGTGACGAGCGGCGGGCTCGTCGGCAAAGTGACGAAGGTCTCGGAAGCGTACATTGGCGTCGAGATCGCCGAAGGCACCGAGATCACCGTGCAGAAGTCGGCCGTCACGACCATCCTGCCGAAGGGCACGATCAAATCGCTGTAAGCCCCGCCCCGCGTCCGGCCGCCCGGCGCCCGCGCAGCGAAGCGCGCGGCCGAGGCCGGCGCCGGACGCGGCGCCATTCCAGCCAACCATCCCGTTCGGCCCCCTCATGAATCGTTATCCAATCTGGAAATATGTGGTGATGGTCGTGGCGCTCGCCATCGGCTTTCTGTACACATTGCCCAACTTCTTCGGCGAAGCGCCGGCGGTGCAGGTATCGAGCGGCAAGGCCACGGTCAAGCTCGGCGCCGATACGCTCGCGCAGGTCGAGGCAGCGCTGAAGGCCAACCAGGTCGCGGCCGACGACGTCACGTTCGACAACTCCAGCGCCAACGCGACGATCCGCGTGCGCCTGAAGGACACCGACACGCAGTTGCGCGTGAAGGACATGCTGCAGAAGACGCTGAACGCCGATCCGAACGATCCGCAGTACATCGTCGCGCTGAACCTGCAGAGCGCGTCGCCGCGCTGGCTGACCGCGCTGCACGCGCTGCCGATGTATCTCGGCCTCGATCTGCGCGGCGGCGTCCACTTCCTGCTGCAAGTCGACATGACGGGCGCGCTGACGAAGAAGCTCGATTCCGACGCGTCCGACGCCCGCACGCAGCTGCGCGACAAGGGCATCCGCGACGGCGGCGTCGCCCGCGTCGACCAGACTGTCGTCGCGAACTTCGCCGACCAGGACACCGCCGAGCAGGCGCGCAAGCTGCTCGTCTCGTCCGTCTCCGAACTCCAGTGGGCGACGCAGCCGGGCGGCGGCGGCTATCAGGTCGTCGGCACGTTCACGCCGGCCGTCCAGAAGGCCGTCGAGGAAGCGGCGCTCAAGCAGAACCTGACGACGCTGCACAACCGCGTCAACGAGCTCGGCGTGTCCGAGCCGATCCTCCAGCAGCAGGGCAACGACCGCATCGTCGTCGAGCTGCCGGGCGTGCAGGACACCGCGAAGGCGAAGGACATCATCGGCCGCACGGCGACGCTCGAGGCGCGCCTGGCCGATCCGCTCAACACGCATCCGAATCCCAACGATCCGGTGCCGCCGGGCGAGGAACTGTTCACGCAGGGCAACCAGGTGCCGGTGCTGCTCAAGAAGCAGGTGATCTTCACGGGCGACCGCATCATCGACGCATCCGCGGGCTTCGACGAGCATCAGCGTCCGTCCGTCAACATCCGCCTCGATTCGGCGGGCGGCCGCGCGGTGCGCGCGGTGTCGCGCGAGAACATCGGCAAGCCGATGGCGATGGTGCTGTTCGAGAAGGGCAAGGGCGAAGTGCTGACCGTCGCGACGATCCAGTCGGAGCTCGGCGACCGCTTCCAGATCACGGGCCAGCCGACTCCGCAGGCCGCCGCCGATCTCGCGCTGCTGCTGCGCGCGGGCTCGCTCGCCGCGCCGATGGACATCATCGAGGAACGCACGATCGGCCCGAGCCTCGGCGCGGACAACATCCGGATGGGCTTCCATTCGGTGATCTGGGGCTTCGTCGCGATCGCCGTGTTCATGATCGCGTACTACATGCTGTTCGGCGTCGTGTCGGTGCTCGGCCTGTCGGTGAACCTGCTGCTGCTCGTCGCGGTGCTGTCGCTGATGCAGGCGACGCTCACGCTGCCCGGCATCGCGGCCATCGCGCTCGCGCTCGGCATGGCGATCGACTCGAATGTGCTGATCAACGAGCGCATCCGCGAAGAACTGCGCCGCGGCGCATCGCCGCAGATCGCGATCCAGGAAGGCTATGCGCATGCATGGGCGACGATTCTCGATTCGAACGTGACGACGCTGATCGCGGGCCTCGCGCTGCTCGCGTTCGGCTCGGGCCCGGTGCGCGCGTTCGCGATCGTGCACTGTCTCGGCATCCTGACGTCGATGTTCTCCGCAGTGTTCTTCTCGCGCGGCCTCGTGAACCTCTGGTACGGCGGGCGCAAGAAGCTGCAGTCGCTCGCGATCGGCCAGGTGTGGCGCCCCGCCGAGGCCGGCGCCGCGCCGCAGCTCGGCCAGGACGCGCGCGCGAACGCGCCGCAGCCCGGCGCACGCGTGGCCGCGCCGAAGCAGCCGGCGGGCGCGCCGCGCACCGGCAAGCCGGTCGCGCGCCGCCGCTCGGGCCCGGGCGTGCCGCCCAAGCAGGGCTCGTCCAACTAAGCGCCGGAGACGCACATGGAATTTTTCCGCATCCGTAAAGACATTCCGTTCATGCGGCACGCGTTGGTCTTCAACGTGGTCTCGCTCGTGACGTTCCTCGCCGCCGTGTTCTTCCTGTTCCATCGCGGACTGCATCTGTCCGTCGAATTCACGGGCGGCACGGTGATCGAAGTGCAGTATCAGCAGACCGCGCAGCTCGAACCCGTGCGCGCGACGCTCGGCACGCTCGGTTACGCCGACGCGCAGGTGCAGAACTTCGGCACGTCGCGCAACGTGCTGATTCGCCTGCCGCTCAAGCAGGGCCTCACGTCCGCGCAGCAGAGCGACCAGGTGATGGCCGCGCTGAAGGCGCAGAACGCCGACGTCGCGCTGCAGCGCGTCGAGTTCGTCGGCCCGCAGGTCGGCAAGGAGCTCGCGACCGACGGCCTGCTCGCGCTCGCGTGCGTCGTGATCGGCATCGTCATCTATCTGTCGTTCCGCTTCGAATGGAAGTACGCGGTCGCCGGCATCATCGCGAACCTGCACGACGTCGTGATCATTCTCGGCTTCTTCGCATTCTTCCAGTGGGAGTTCTCGCTGTCGGTGCTGGCGGCGGTGCTCGCGGTGCTCGGCTACTCGGTCAACGAATCGGTCGTCATCTTCGACCGGATTCGCGAGACGTTCCGCCGCGAACGCAAGATGACCGTGCAGGAAGTGATCAACCATGCGATCACGAGCACGATGTCGCGCACGATCATCACGCACACGTCGACGGAAATGATGGTGCTGTCGATGTTCTTCTTCGGCGGCCCGACGCTGCACTACTTCGCGCTCGCGCTGACGGTCGGCATCATGTTCGGCATCTATTCGTCGGTGTTCGTCGCCGGCTCGCTCGCGATGTGGCTCGGCATCAAGCGCGAGGACCTCGTCAAGGAGAAGAAGTCCGCGCACGATCCGAACGATCCGAACGCAGGCGCGCAGGTATAAGCGCCCTGCCCGCACGACAAGGCCGGTTCCTCGCGAACCGGCTTTTTTTCGTCCGCCGTTCTTTTGCCCGCCGGACGCCGCGCGTCAGCGGAACCCGAAGCGCCGCCGCAGCGCGACGAGCGCCGCGATGCTCACGAGCGCGGCGAAGATCAGGTAGAAGCTCGGCGCGGCCTTCGTGCCCGTCGCGCGGATCAGCCACGCGATGATGAACGGGCCGAATCCGCCGAAGATCGTCACCGCGACGTTGTACGCGAGCGACATGCCGGTCGTGCGTGTCCGAACCGGAAAGATCTCGGACAGCAGGCCCGGCAGCGCGGCGAAATAGCCGGTCATCAGGAATGCGAACGCGATCTGCACGGCGATCAGCGCGCCGAACGTCGGATGCGCGGCGAGCCATGCGAACGCCGGATAGATCAGCACGAGGATCGCGAGCGCCGGCACGAACATCGTTCGCACGCGGCCGTGACGATCGGACCAGTGGCCGACCACCGGTGCGAAGCCCATCTGGATCACGCCGACGGCGAGGATCGCCGCGAACGCGGACGACGGCGCGAGCTTCAGTTCCTTGACACCGTATGTCGGCATGAACAGCACGAGATAGGTCGCGACGGTGCCGAGCACGACCGCGCCGATCGCGGCGGCAAGCCGCCCCTTGTGCGCGGCGAACGTGTCGCGCAGCGGGTTCGCGGCGGGCTCCGATGCGAGGAATTCGGGTGTCTCGTCGACCTTCGAGCGGATGTAGTACGCAACGGGCCCGAGCAGCAGCCCGAAGCAGAACGGCACGCGCCAGCCCCACGACGCCATCTGCGCGGGCGTGAGCCACGCGTTGAGCGCCGTGCCGAAGATCGCCGCGAGAAGCGTCGTGAGCCCCTGGCTCGCGACCTGCCAGCTCGAGAAAAAGCCGCGCCGCCCCGGCACGTGCTCGGCGAGGAACGCGGTCGCGCTGCCGAACTCGCCGCCCGCGGAAAAGCCCTGCATCAGCCGCGCGCCGACGAGCATGAGCGGCGCCGCGATCCCGATCGTCGCGTAGGTCGGCAGCACCGCGATGACGAGCGTGCCCGCCATCATCAGCAGGATCGACAGCGTGAGCGCGGCCTTGCGGCCGTGGCGGTCCGCGTACGCGCCGAGCACGATCGCGCCGAGCGGACGCATGAAGAACGACACGCCGAACGTGCCGAGCGTCAGCAGCAGCGACACGGCGTCGTTGCCGGCGGGAAAGAACAGTCGCGAGATCGTGACCGCGAAGAAGCCGTAGACGACGAGATCGAACCATTCGAGCGCGTTGCCGATCGACGCGGCGGCGACGGCCCGCCACACGCGCGGGGAGACGGTATCGGCCGCGGGCAAGGCCGCGTCGGCTGCGTGCATGGTGTCTCCTGATCGTTGTCGTCGATGTCCGGCGCGGGCCGCCCTGCCTGCCCGCCCGCGCCGGGCGCACGCGCGAGAGCGGCGCGGAATCGGACAGCGCACGCCGGCGGCGAATGCCGACGACAGGTGCGCACGATTATAGGCACGCGCCACACGCGCCCCAAAAAAAACCGCCGCGCCCGATACGGGACGCGGCGGTTCGTCGGCGCGACGCGGCGGCCGCGCATCGCACGCGGCGCGCGGCGGCTTCGCGAAACGCTTACTGCTTGACTGCTTCGGCCGTGATGAGCAGCTTCGTCTTCATCTTGAAGCCGTACTGCTTGCCGTAGTCGAGGCCGAAGTCGTCGCGGTTGAACTCGCCGACCGCGTCGACGCCGCACACTTCCTTCTTCAGCATCGGATGCGGCATGCACTTGAACGAATCGATCTTCAGCGTCACGGGCTTCGTCACGCCGTGCAGCGTCAGGTTGCCGACGACCTCGGCCGGCTTGTCGCCTTCGAACTTGATCGTGCCCTTGTAGGTCGCGTCCGGATACTTCGCCGAATCGAAGAAGTCGGCCGTCTGCAGGTGCTCGTCGAGCTTCTGGCTGCCGGTCGCGATCGATGCGACCTTCGTCGTCACGTCGACGGTGCCCGTCTTCGCCGCGCGGTCGAGCGTCACGGTGCCGCTCGACTGGTCGAACTTGCCGCGCCACACCGACAGGCCGCCGAAGTGATCCGCCTCGAAGCTCGGATACGTGTGGCTCGGGTCGAACTGGTACGTGGCGGGCGCCGCATGCGCCGAGAACGACAGGGCGGCGGCGAGCGCGCCCGCCGCGATCATCAGTTGCTTGTTCAAATCAATCTCCTTATGACGGCGCCGCGCTCAGAGGCGGCGCGAGGGGTGGTGCGAACCGCCGCGCGCGTTACTTCGCGGCGACGATGTGAAACTTGATCTGCACTTCGTCGGCGACGACCGACGTGTCCTTCCATTCGCCCGTGCCGACGTTGAACGTCGAGCGCTTGATCGGCAGCACGCCGTCGAAGACCTGCGCGGCGCCGCTCTGCGTGACCGTCACGGGCACGGTCACGGGCACCGTCTTGCCCTTGATCGTCAGCTTGCCGGACACGTTGTACTTGTTGCCGCCCGCGGGCGCGATCGCGGTCGATACGAAGCTCGCCTGCGGATACGTCTTCGCGTCGAACCAGTCCTTGCCCGCGACCTGATCGTTGTACATCTGGTCGCCGAGATCATAGCTCGCGACGTCGATCGTCATCTGCGCGCTGCCCTGCGCGGCTTTCGCCGGATCGAACTTGATCTGCGCGGAAAACTTCTTGAACACGCCTTCCGTCGGCACGTTCATCTGCTTCGAGACAGCCGACACCTTGCTCTTCGCGACGTCGACCTGCGCGAGCGCGGCGCCCGACACGGCGACCGAAGCGGCGGCGAACACCGCGAGCATGTAGCGGTAAAACGAGACTTTCATAACGGTCCTTGTTATTTGAGGAAGGGAAGCATCCGCGACAGCACGCCGTCGCGGTCGAACCACTGGTGCTTGACGACCGCGGCGACGTGCGCGGCGACGAGCGCGAGCAGGCCGTAGTTGAGCAGCACGTGCGCCGCCTTCAGCGTTTCCTTCAGCGCGGGGTCCGGGTCGATCAGGCGCGGCAGCGGCACGAGCCCGAGATAGACGACCGGAATGTTCGCGGCCGAGCTGTACAGGTAGCCCGTCACCGGAATCACGAGCATCAGCACGTAAAGGAGCCCGTGCACCACGTGCGCGCCCGCGCGCTGCCACGCCGGCATGCCGGCCGGCATCGGCGGCGGCACGTGAGTCGCGCGCCAGAGCACGCGCACGATCGCGATCGCGAACACCGTCACGCCGATCCACTTGTGCCACGAGTAATATTTGAGCTTCGCCGGCGTGAAGCCCGGAATGCTCGTCATTACCCAGCCGAGCGCGAAACCGCACACGATCAGGAGCGCGATCAGCCAGTGGAGCGCGATCGCGGTGCGCGTGTAAGCTGCTGCGGGCGCAGCCGACGACGAATACGATGCCATGAATTCCTCAGTTGAGCGAAAAGCCGCGCCGGCGCTGCCGCATGAGCCGTCCGACGCATGTTACGGCCGCCATGCTACCGCAACCGCCGGCGAATCGCAGAATCCCGAAACGGCCGCCGCCGCCGTGCCGGCCAGCCGGCGCGCGGCCGGCGCCATCCGGCCGGCATCGACGCTTGACACTTCGGAAATCGCGTTTTGATAAGATTGGCGCGGGTTCCGGCCCTGTGAACGCGTCGCTGCGACGCCGCGCAACCGCCTTTCCATATGGACAGAAACACCCTGATTGCCTGCCACGAATGCGACGCACTGTTGCACAAACCGCGCCTTAGCGGCAAGGACACCGCCCGCTGCCCGCGCTGCGACGCGCTGCTTTACCGGAGCGGCTCGGCGCAGGTGGACCGTATCTGCGCGCTCACGACGGGCGCGCTGATCACGTTCCTGATCGCGCAGGGCTTCCCGATCCTCGAAATGGACGTGAACGGCATGCGCGTGCAGACGACGCTCTTCGGCGCGCTCGAGGCGATGTGGAATCAGGGGATGCCGCTCGTCGCGGTGATGGTGTTCTGCTCGACGCTGCTGTTTCCGCTCGTCGAGATGTCCGCGCTGCTCTACGTGCTCTTTCCGCTGCGCTCGGGCGCGGTTCCGCCCGGCTTCAACGGCGTGCTGCGCGCGATCCAGTTCGTGCGCCCGTGGGGGATGATCGAGGTGTTCATGCTCGGCATCCTCGTGACCATCGTCAAGATGGTGAGCCTCGCGCGCGTGGTCCCCGAGGCCGCCCTCTTCGCGTTCGCGGCGCTCACGCTGATGCTCGCCGTGGTCGTGATGTTCGATCCGCGCACGCTGTGGGACGTCGCCGATTCGCTGCGCGGGCGCGCGGCCGGCGCGGCGCCCGGCCCGACCGACGAGGCGGGCGCGCGATGACCGAAATCGTTACCGCCGCGCGCGCCGGCATGGCAAGCTGCCATGCATGCGGCCACGTGCAGAAACTCGCGCGGCCGTCGCCGGCTTCGCCCGGCTCGCACGACAGGCCCGAGCACTGCGCGCGCTGCGGCGCCGCGCTGCACTCGCGCACGCCGGACAGCATCGCGCGCACGCTCGCGCTGCTGATCGCCGCCGCGATCCTCTACATTCCGGCGAACCTGCTGCCGATCATGCGCACCGCGTCGATCGTCGGCTCGCAGGAAGACACGATCATGAGCGGCGTCGTCTATTTCTGGACGTCGGGCGAATGGCCGCTCGCCGTCGTCGTGTTCGTCGCGAGCATTCTCGTGCCGATGATGAAGCTCGGCGTGCTCGCGATCCTCGTCTACACCGCGCAGCGCCGCTCCGCGTGGCGGCCGATGCAGCGCACCAAGCTCTACCGGATCGTCGAGCGGATCGGCCGCTGGTCGATGCTCGACATCTTCGTCGTCACGCTGACGGTCGCGCTCGTCCATTTCCGCTCGCTCGCGGTGATCACGGCGGGCCCCGGCGCGCTCGCGTTCGGCTCCGTCGTGATCCTGACGATGCTCGCGTCGATGCAATTCGATCCGCGTCTCATCTGGGACAACGTAGAAAACTCAGGGAATCCTCATGAATAGACCGCAAGGCCCGCAACACGACCCGAACGCGGCCCCTCCCACCCCGCCCGGCGGCGAGCCGCCGGTACTTCCCGAGCCCGTGATCACGCGGCGCTCCGGCTGGCTGCCGTCGCTCGTGTGGCTCGTGCCGCTCGTCGCCGCGCTGATCGGCATCGGGCTCGTCGTCAAATCGGTGCTCGAGCGCGGGCCGGAGGTCACGATCAGCTTCAAGAGCGCCGAGGGCCTCGAGCCCGGCAAGACGCAGGTCAAGTACAAGGACGTCGAGATCGGAATGGTCAAGACGATCAAGCTGTCGAAGGATCTGTCGCACGTGCTCGTCGAGGTTCAGTTGAAGAAGGAAGCCGAGAACTTCGCCGTGAAGGGCACGCGCTTCTGGGTCGTGCGCCCGCGCATCGGCGCGACGGGCGTGTCGGGGCTCGGCACGCTGCTGTCGGGCGCGTACATCGGCGTCGACGCGGGCCGCTCGGAAGAGACCGAGAAATCTTTCACCGGGCTCGAAACGCCGCCCGCCGTCACGGGCGACCAGAAGGGCACGCAGTACGTGCTGCGCGGCGATTCGCTCGGCTCGATCGACATCGGCTCGCCGGTCTACTACCGGCGCGTGCAGGTGGGCCAGGTCGTCGGCTTTTCGCTCGACAAGGACGGCACGGGCGTCACGTTCCGCGTGTTCGTCAACGCGCCTTACGATCAATACGTCGGCCTGAACTCGCGCTGGTGGCAGGCGAGCGGCGTCGATCTGCGGCTCGATTCGAGCGGCTTCAAGCTGAACACGCAGTCGCTCGCGACGGTGATCCTCGGCGGCATCGCGTTCCAGTCGCCGCCGAACCAGACAGCCGGCTCGCCCGCGCCGAACAACATGACGTTCCGCCTGGGCGCCGACGAAGGCGACGCGATGCGCGAGCCGGACGGCGAGCCGGTGCAGGTCGTGATGAACTTCAATCAGTCGCTGCGCGGGCTGTCGGTGGGCGCGCCCGTCGACTTCCGCGGCATCGTGCTCGGCCAGGTGACGAACATCGGCATCGATTTCGATCCGAAGACGAAGAACTTCACGATGCCGGTGACGATGAACGTCTACCCCGACCGGCTCGGCCGGAAGTTCCGCGAGGCGGCGCAGGACAAGGGCTACGCGGCGCGGCGCGAGATGCTGTCGCGGCTCGTCCAGCACGGGCTGCGCGGCCAGCTGCGCACGGGCAACCTGCTGACGAGCCAGCTGTACGTCGCGCTCGACTTCTTCCCGAAGGCCGCGCCCGCGAAGATCGATCTCGCCCGCGAGCCGGTCGAGCTGCCGACCGTGCCGAACACGCTCGACGAACTGCAGCTGCAGGTCGCCGACATCGCGAAGAAGCTCGACAAGGTGCCGTTCGACCAGATCGGCACGAACCTGAACAGCGCGCTTGCGAACGCGGACAAGCTGTTCAAGCGGCTCGACACGGAAGTCGCGCCCGAGGCGCGCGACACGCTGTCCGCGGCGAAGCAGACGTTCACGACCGCGGAAGCGACGCTGCAGCAGGATTCGCCGCTGCAATCGGACGTGCGCGGCGCGCTGAAGGAGCTCACGCGCACGCTGCAGTCGCTCAACGCGCTCGCCGACTACCTCGAACGGCATCCCGAATCGCTGCTGAAAGGCAAACCAGGAGATCAGAAATGACCGCACGCTCGCTCCAACCGGCGCGTGTTTCGCGCGCCGCGGCTGCCGCGGCTGCCGTTACCGCGGCGGCCACGCTCGCGGCCTGCTCGTCGTCGCCGCCCGCACACTTCTATACGCTCGACGCGACGGCCGCCGGCGCCGGCGCCGGCGCCGCACGGACCGTCAGCGCGAATCCCGCGTTCCTGATCCAGGTGCCGGCCGTCGACGTGCCGGAGCAGGTCGCGAAGAATCAGTTCGTCGTGCAAAAAAACGCCGCGCAGGTCGACGTGCTCGAGCAAGAGCGCTGGGCATCGCAGCCCGCCGACGAGATCCGCCGCGCGCTATCGTCGGCGCTCACGCGACGGCTCGACACGATCGACGTCGCGAACGCCGCGTATCCGGCGGGCGTGCCCGTCTACCGGGTCAGCGTGAACGTCCAGCGCTTCGAGTCGTGGCCGGGCAGGCACGCGGCGCTCGCGGCCGTCTGGAGCGTGCGCGCGCTGCCGAGCCAGGCGGTGATGACCTGCCGCACCGACGTCGTCGAGCCGGTGCAGGCGGGCTACGACGCGCTTGTCGCGGGCCATCGGCGGGCGATCGGCGCGCTGGCCGACCAGATCGCGGCCGGCGTGCGCGCGATCGCGGCCGCGCGCGCGAATGACGCGACGAACGGCGCGGCGGCGAAAAAGGCGTCGGCTGCGCCAAAACATGCGGCGGCCGACGATTCGGCCGCACTCGCGCCTCCCGTCGCGCGCTGTCCGGCGGGGCCGGCCGCGGCGGCGGCGGAATCGCAGCATGGCGGCGACGCGCGGTGACGCCCGCGCCGGCCGCCGTGACGCCGGTGCGGGCCGCCGGGGAACACGCGCGATCGGCGCGCGCGGACGGACTCGGCAGCGGCAGCGGCAGCGGCAGCGCCGTATGATCCGATCGGTCCGACGGATAGCGGCGGTGGGATAACGGCGGTGGAGCTGGCGGAAGCGGCGCAAGTCGCTCGGTCGACAGCCGGAAGCCGCGGGCGCGGCCGATCGCCGCAGATCGCCCGCCCCAGCCATCGCCGAGCCGGTCGGGCCGCCCCGACGGGCGTCCGCGGCCCGGCGTTTCCTCGGCGCGCCGAACCCGGCAGGAAGCCGCGCCCGTCGGTCCGTCTGTCGGTCCGTCTGTCGGCCCGCTCGACCCAGCGCCCGCGCCCGGCCGCCGGGTGGCCCGAAGGCCCGGAAGCCCGAAATCCGTGTGCCCCGTGCCCCGTTTGACATTGTTTTTCGATTCGACTGAGGAACCGACGCCGCTGCCGACAGTCGCCTTGCGTTTTTCGCGTCGATTGACGATCCTACGCACCTTCCGGCGGGCCGGGGCCATCATGCGCGCGAAGCGGCGCCGCCCCGCCGTCGTCCCGGACCACCGTGCCGGTCCGTCATCGCGCCGCGCGCCGCGGCGCCGCGCATTCGAAGAGCGCCGCGGCGCCAGAACGGCTGCACGATCGCCCAAGCCGCCGCGCGCGAGCCGCCCCTTGCGCCGCGCCGCCGGTTTGCGCAGCATCCCCACAGAACCCTGCCCGTAGGGGCGCCCGATATTCCGCTTATGTTCGATTCCCTGACGACCCTGATCAAGAAGTGGCGCGCGTCGCGCAGCGCAAGTCATCAGCTCGACGCGCTCCTCGCGACGGCCGACGCCGACGCGCCTTACGCGGAGCGCGCCGAATGGCTGATCGAGCTCGCGCACTGGCTGCATCGCGACGGCGCGATGGCCGCCGCCCCCTCGCAGGCCGAGTCCGGCGAGCGCACGTTCACCGCGCACGCGCGGCTGCGCTACGTGTTCCACGTGCTCGACCGCAATCCCGAATGGAAGACGAACGTCGCGCGCCTGCTGCGCGGCGTGCTGCGCGAAAGCGACGGCATCTCGCTGTTGTGCGACGCGGGGATGCCCGTGCATTCGGGCTTCTTCGGCGCGCTCGTCGAACGGATCGATTCGTCGCTGATCCCGCCCGCGCCGAACCGCCGCGAGCTCGCCGCGCTCTTCACGCTGATGTTTCCGTCGCCGGCCGACGCGCAGTGGATCGACGCGCTGCCCGACGATCTGCTCGCGCGCCTGGCCGATCTGTTCGCGTTCGACGTGACCGACAAGGAGCGCCACCAGCCCGGCTCGTTCTCGCGCGACCTGCTCGCCGCGCTGCACAACCTCACCTGCCAGATCAGCTCGACGGGCCTGTCGCAGACGGTGCGCAGCCGCCTGTCCGACGAGGATGCGCGCACGCCGCTCGAGGCGCAGCCGTTCTACCGGCTCACGCGCGCGATGCTCGCCGTCGAGACCGCGCAGGCCGCGCTCGACGACGGCGGCGACGCGAGCAAGCTGCTGCACGAGGTCAACTATCTGCGCGTGCTGCTCGACGAGTGCCGCGTGTCGATCGACGACGTGTTCTCGCACCTGTACCGCAACGGCGTATCGGTCGACATCGTGTTCCAGGTCGAGCGCATGCGCATGCGCATCCTGCGCGCGGAGACGCTGCTGAACGCGTGGATGGCGCGCGACGACCTGCGCGGCCTCGCGCGCCTGACGGCCGAGCTCGTCGACGCGAACCAGAACAGCCAGAGCGTGTCGCACCTCGTGCGCAGCAACTTCGCCCTGTTCGCGCGCAAGCTCGTCGAGACGAACGCGGACACGGGCGAGCACTACATCTCGCGCGGCCGCGCCGAATATCTGAAGATGCTGCGCATGGCCGCGGGCGGCGGCCTCGTGACGGTCGCGACCGTCTGCATCAAGTTCGGAATCACGGGCGCGCACCTGCAATCGATGCTCGAGGGCCTGCTCGCCGGCATCAACTACGCGGCGAGCTTCATGCTGATGCACTTCCTGCACTTCACGCTCGCGACGAAGCAGCCGGCGATGACCGCGCCGACGATCGCGCGCGAGCTCGACGGCACCGGCCACGAAGAAGGCGTGAAGCAGTTCGTGTCGTCGGTGATCGCGCTGATTCGAACGCAGGCGGCCGCGATCTGCGGCAACGTGCTCGTCGTGCTGCCCGTGTGCTTCGCGGTGCAGATGTTCGCGAGCGGCGTGCTGCATGCGAACCTGATCTCGCCGGAGAAGGCGCACGCGACGCTGAAATCGTTCTCGCTATTCGGCCCGACGCCGGTCTACGCAGCGCTCACGGGCGTGCTGCTGTGGGCGTCGAGCCTGCTCGCCGGCTGGGCCGACAACTGGTTCGTGCTGCATCGCGTCGGCGATGCGCTCGCGTACAACCGCCGCCTGCGCATCACGCTCGGCGTCGCGGGCGCGGCGAAGCTCGCGCATTTTTGCCGCTCGAACGTCGCGGGCGTCGTCGGCAACGTCGGGCTCGGGCTGATGCTCGGCCTCGTGCCGGCGATCGTCAGCGCGTTCGCGTTCTCGTTCGAGGTGCGGCACGTGACGCTGTCCGCCGGCTCAATCGGCGTCGCGCTCGGCGTGCTCGGCAAGGAGACGCTGCGCTCGGCCGAACTCTGGTGGGCGGTCGCGGGCGTCTTCAGCATGGCGATCCTGAACGTCGCGGTGAGCTTCGCGCTCGCGTTCACGATGGCGGTGCGCTCGCGCAGCCTGCGGCCGACGAAGGTGCGCGCGCTCGTCGCCGCGATCGGCCGCGCGGCGCTCGCGCGGCCGGCGAGCCTCGTGTGGCCGCCGCGCGGCGCCGGCGGCGCGGCGGGCGAATCCCGCGCGCACTGAGCGCCGGGCCGGCGGCCGCGCGACGGACGCAGCCGCGCGACGGCGTGACGATCCGCGCGCGCACCCCGCGTACAATGGCGTACTTTTGCACGCGACAGCCCGCCTTATGTCCTCGCCGACCCTATTCGACTTCTTCGCTCCCTGCCCGCGCGGCCTCGAGGCCGCGCTCGCCGCCGAGCTCGCGGAAATCGCCGCGCGCCACGCGATCGCGCCGTACGACGCGGGCGCGCAAGTGCCGGGCGGCGTCCATTTCCGCGGCGGCTGGGCGGCCGGCATGGCGGCCAACCTGCATTCGCGGATCGCGAGCCGCGTGCTGCTGAAGATCGCGCATCGCCCATACCGCAACGAGCAGGACGTCTATGCGCTCGCGCTCGAGCAGCCGTGGGAGCGCTGGTTCGCGTCGACTCAGACGCTGCGCGTCGACATCACCGCGATCAAGTCGCCGCTGAAGAGCCTCGAATTCGCGACGCTGCGCGTGAAGGACGCCATCTGCGACCGCCTGCGCGACAAGACGGGCGCGCGTCCGAGCATCGACACCGCGCAGCCCGACGTGCGCGTGTTCGCGTTCCTGACGGCGGGCGACTGCACGCTGTATCTCGACACGTCCGGCGAGCCGCTCTTCAAGCGCGGCTGGCGCCTCGACAAGGGCGCGGCGCCGCTGCGCGAGAACCTCGCGGCCGGCATCCTGCGCCTGACCGGCTGGACGCCCGGCACGCCGCTCTACGATCCGATGTGCGGCAGCGGCACGTTCGTCGCGGAAGCCGCGCAGATCGCGCTCGGCGTGGCGCCGGGCGTCGAGCGCCGCTTCGGCTTCGAGAAGCTCAAGCAATACGACATCACCGCGTGGCAGGCGCTGAAGGTCGCCGCGCTGGACGCGAAGCGCGTGGCGCGCGGCAAGCGCGACGATCTGCTGATCTTCGGCAGCGACATCTCCGGCGACATGCTCGAGAAGGCGCGCGCGAACCTCGAGCGCGCGGGCGTGCCGTCGCTGTGGCTCAAGCAGATCGACGCGCGCAACATGACGCCCCCCGTCGCCGCGCCCGGCGTGATCGTCACGAACCCGCCGTACGGCGAGCGGATCGAGGTGCGCGGCCGCGGCCCGCGCGGCGACGTGCGCGAGACGGGCAAGAGCCGCGGCGGCGGCGACGCGTTCCGCCGCACGCACGCCGATTCGCCCGACGGCGAGTTCTTCCGCGCGCTCGGCGACGCGCTCAAGCAGCGCTTTGCCGGCTGGCAAGCGTTCATGCTGAGTTCGGACCGCAGCCTGCCGGGCCAGTTGCGGCTGCGCGAATCGGCGAAGACCCCGCTGTTCAACGGCGCGCTCGAGTGCCGGCTGTTTCGCTTCGACCTGATCGCGGGCAGCGTCCGGCAGCGCCCGGCGACGGCCGACGGCGAGTAGCGCGTCGCGCGTTTGCGGCGCGTTTGCGGCGCGTCTGTCGCGCATCCGTCGCACCGCGTTCGCGCGGGCCTCGCGACGGCGGCGCAAACGTCTGCATCTGCCTCACTCGTCGTGTGACGGCCGGATCGGCGCGGCGCGGCCGCGCGCGCGGCGCCGCCGCCCGCATCGACGACCGCGCGCGAGCGCCAACGTGCCGCGTGCATCGGTGAGCGCGCGGCTGCCGGTCGGCACGACGCATGCGTCGGCACGTTGCGGCATGTCGCGGCAGGTCCCGCTCCAACCTCGGTGCGCGAGCCGTGCCGTGCCCGCGAACCGGCGGCCGCACGCGCCGGCGCGGCGCCCCACCCTCACCGCCCCGCGCACGCTCCCGCCACGCCGCCGGCGCGTGCGGCCGCCCCATCTCGAGCAGCGCCTTCAGGCTCGACGACACGACGGCCCGCCCCATCCCGATCCCAAGGCGGTCCATGCCCGAATCCGGTACGACCGAATCCGGTACGAGACTCGACCGCACCGGCAACGGCGCGCCGCCGCGTGCGCGTCGCGTTCCAGGCCCGCCGGCTGTCGGTCGGCATCGCCTCGTCGTGCGGCCTGGCGCGCGCATCAAGCGCCGTTACGCTGCTGACAATACGTTGTCAGCAGGCTCCGCGCACACTGCGAAGCCGTCGCGCCGCGACGCAGGTTTGGCGGAACGGATTCCCCCGCCCATCAACGTACAAGGAGCTTGCAATGACTACCGCAAAGAGCGAAAGCGTGATCGCCTGGTTCGACATTCCGTCGGTCGATTTCGACCGCGCGATCCGCTTCTACGAAACCGTGCTGCAGACGGCGTTGCAGCGCGAGGTGATCGGCGGCGTGCCGACCGCGGTCTTCGTGCATCCGGAAGCGGCCACGGGCGGCGCGGTCGTCTACGATCCGCAGCGACTGAAGCCGGGCGCGGACGGCGCCGTCGTCTACCTGAACGCGAACGGTCCGGTGACGGCCGCGCTCGAACGCGCAAAGCGCGCGGGCGGCAGCGTGCAGGGCTCGGTGATCGAGCTGCCGAACAACTACGGCTATATCGGCTACCTCGTCGACACCGAAGGCAATCGCGTCGGCCTGCATTCGCTCAAGTGCAACTGAGCGCGCCGCCGCGCGAGCGCCCGCTTGCGCGGGAGGGCGAGACGGCTGCCGCGCGCGCCTCGATGCGTCGCGCGCGCGGACGGGCGGCGGCGCACGCGCAGCCGTTCGGCGCAACAATCGCGCGCATGGCGCCGACTACGAAAATCGCGCGCGCCCGCCGTCGCGCGCGGCGCTATCATCGCGGCATTCCCAACCTCGCCGCCCCACCCGGAGCCTCGCGATGACGCGCCGCGCCGACCGCCTGTTCCAGATCGCCGAATTGCTGCGCGGCCGCCGCCTGACGACCGCGCAGCAGCTCGCCGACTGGCTGTCGGTGTCGCCGCGCACCGTGTATCGCGACGTGCGGGACCTGCAACTGTCGGGCGTGCCGATCGAGGGCGAAGCCGGGATCGGCTATCGCCTGAACCGCGCGGCGAGCCTGCCGCCCCTCACGTTCACGGCCGAAGAGCTCGCCGCGCTCGCGGCGGGCGCGCGGATGCTCGAAACGTGGGGCGGCGCGCGCTTTGCGGGCGGCGCGCGTTCGGCGCTCGCGAAAATCGCGTCGGCGATGCCCGCCGACAAGCGCGCGACGCTCGACCGGCTCGCGGTGTTCGCGCCGTCGTTTCACATCGACCGTGCGTTCTCGGAGAAGGTGGATGCGCTGCACGAAGCGGTCGACGGCCGCCGCGTCGTCAGCTTCGCGTACTGCGACCGGCTCGGCGCGCAGACGACGCGCCGGGTGTGGCCGCTCGGGCTCGTGTATTGGGGCGGACGCTGGACGATCGGCGCGTGGTGCGAGCTGCGCGAGGACTTCCGCACGTTCGACATCGCGCGCATGAACGAGGTCGCGGTGCACGGCCCGTTTCCCGATCAGGAAGGCAAGCGGCTCGCCGACTATCTGCGCAAGGCGAACGCACCCGTGCGCTGAGCGCGGCGAGGCCGCTTCGCGCGCGATGTCGAACGTGCGCGGCGCACCTCGCACGCGCGGAGCGAACACGGAACGGACGCCGGTGCGAGCCCGGCGTGGCCCGCACGCCCGACACGCCCGCCGTCACGCTGCGCAAGCCCCCGCCACAAAAGGAAAAGCGCCGAATCGGCGCGCTTCCCTCCAAGGGCCGCAAGCCGACCGGCGCAATTCACAACTCACAACTCGCGATCCGCGAAGCGTCGAACGCCCGCCCGTGGGCGGGCCGAGCGTCCGCCCACGGCGTCACTCGACCGACTTCACCATATCCTCGATGACCTTCTTCGCATCGCCGAAGACCATCATCGTCTTGTCCATGTAGAAGAGCTCGTTGTCGAGGCCCGCATAGCCCGCCGCCATCGAGCGCTTGTTGACGATCACCGTGCGCGCCTTGTACGCCTCGATGATCGGCATCCCCGCGATCGGCGATTTCGGATCGTTCTTCGCGGCCGGATTCACCACGTCGTTCGCCCCGAGCACGAGCACCACGTCCACCTGCCCGAATTCGCCGTTGATGTCCTCCATTTCGTGGACGATCTCGTACGGCACCTCGGCCTCCGCGAGCAGCACGTTCATGTGCCCCGGCATCCGCCCCGCGACCGGATGGATCGCGTAGCGCACGTCGATGCCCTTCTCGACGAGCTTGTCGGTGAGCTCCTTCAGCGCGTGCTGCGCGCGCGCGACCGCCAGCCCATAGCCCGGCACGATCACGACCGATTCCGCGTTGCCGAGCATGAACGCCGCATCCTCCGCCGAGCCCGACTTCACCGGCCGCTGCTCCTTCGCGCCGCCCGCCGTCGCCGCGGCCGCATCGCCGCCGAAGCCGCCGAGGATCACGTTGAAGAACGAGCGGTTCATCGCATGGCACATGATGTACGACAGGATCGCGCCCGACGAGCCGACGAGCGAGCCGGCGATGATCAGCATCGCGTTGTTCAGCGAGAAGCCGATGCCCGCCGCCGCCCACCCCGAGTACGAGTTCAGCATCGACACGACGACCGGCATGTCCGCGCCGCCGATCGGGATGATGATCAGCACGCCGAGCGCGAACGCGATCGCCGTCATGATCCCGAACGGCAGCCACGATTGCGTGACGAAGAACAGGATGCCGAAGCCGAGCATCGCGAGCGCGAGCATCAGGTTGATCAGATGCTGGCCGGGATAGACGACGGGCGCGCCCTGGAACAGCCGGAACTTGTACTTGCCCGACAGCTTGCCGAACGCGATCACCGAGCCCGAGAACGTGATCGCGCCGACGAACGTGCCGATGAAGAGCTCGATCCGGTTGCCGTACGGGATGAAGTTCGGCAACGTCGCGTCCTGCGGCACGAGGCCGAACGCCTCCGGCTCCGCGACCACCGCGATCGCGATGCACACGGCCGCGAGACCGATCAGCGAGTGCATCGCCGCGACGAGCTCCGGCATCTTCGTCATCTCGACGCGCGCGGCGATCACCGCGCCCACCGCGCCGCCGATCACGAGCGCGCCGAACACGAGCCCCAAACCGAGCGGCAGGTTCGCGCCGAGCCACGCGGCCTGCTTCGCGATCAGCGCGACGGTCGTGAGGATCGCGATCGCCATGCCGACCATGCCGAATAGATTGCCTCGTCTAGCGCTCTTCGGGTTCGACAGCCCCTTCAGCGCCTGGATGAAGCACACCGACGCAACGAGATACAGCAGCGTGACGACATTCATGCTCATCGCGCGCCCTCCTTCGCGTGGCCGGCCTTCTCTTTCGGCTCCTTCTTCTTGAACATCTCGAGCATGCGCCGCGTGACGAGGAAGCCGCCGAACACGTTGACCGCCGCGAGCGCGACGGCGATCGTGCCGAACGCCTTGCCGACGCCGCCGAGCGTGAGCGCCGACGCGAGCATCGCGCCGACGATCACGATCGCCGAAATCGCATTCGTCACCGCCATGAGCGGCGTGTGCAGCGCGGGCGTCACGTTCCACACGACGTGGTAGCCCACGTACACCGCCAGCACGAAAATGATCACGTTGATGACCGTGTGATTGATGATCTCCATGGCCTCCTCCCGTTATTTGCGCACGACTTCGCCGTCGCGGCACAAGAGTGTCGCGGCGACGATGTCGTCCGAACGATCGATGTTGAGCGCGCCTTCCTTCGTGACGATCAGCTTCAGGAAGTCGAACAGGTTGCGCGCGTAGAGCGACGACGCGTCGGCGGGCACCATCGCAGCCAGGTTCGTGTGGCCGGCGATCGTCACGCCGTGATGGACGATCACCTGATCGGCGACGGTGAGCGGACAGTTGCCGCTCTTCCTGCCGTCGAATTCGGGGCCGCGGCCCGCCGCGAGATCGACGAGCACCGAGCCCGGCTTCATCGACTGCACGGTTTCGACGGAGATCAGCGTCGGCGCGGGCCGGCCGGGAATCAGCGCGGTCGTGATCACGATGTCGGCCTGCTTCGCGCGCTCGTGCACGAGCGCCGCCTGGCGTCCGAGCCACGACGCCGGCATCGGCCGCGCGTAGCCGCCGACGCCTTGCGCCGCATCGCGCTCTTCTTGCGTTTCGTAAGGCACGTCGAGGAATTTCGCGCCGAGCGATTCGATCTGCTCCTTGACGGCCGGACGCACGTCGGACGCCTCGATCACCGCGCCCAGGCGCTTCGCGGTCGCGATCGCCTGCAGGCCCGCGACGCCCGCGCCGAGCACGAGCACGCGCGCGGCCTTCACGGTGCCCGCGGCCGTCATCAGCATCGGAAAGAAGCGCGGATACAGCGCCGCGGCGACGAGCACCGCCTTGTAGCCGGCGATGTTGGCCTGAGACGACAGCACGTCGAGGCTCTGCGCGCGCGTCGTGCGCGGCGCGGCCTCGAGCGCGAAGCCCGTGACGCCCGCGGCCGCCAGGCGCGCCGCCTGCTCCGCGTTGAACGGCTCGAGCATGCCGATCAGAACCGAGCCTCGCTTCAGTTGCCCGCACTCCGTGTCGGTCGGCGCCTGGACCTTCAGCACGATGTCCGCGCCGAACGCGGCGGCGGCGTCGGCCAGCTCCGCGCCGGCCGCCGCATACGCGTCGTCCGGAAAGCTCGCGCCCGCGCCCGCGCCGCGCTCGACCGTCACGCGGTGGCCGGCCGCAGCGTATTTCTTGACCGTCTCCGGCGTCGCGGCCACGCGCGCCTCGTTCGCCCGCGTTTCGGCAGGCACTCCGATATGCATCGTCGATCCCTCCTCTTCGTTTGTTCTACTGCGACGGCGAGCCGGACGACTGACATACCGGCTCGAAGGCAACGGCTGTTTCAGGCGCCACTTTAACCGAAAGCGGTGACGATTCAGCAATGCGACCCCTTCCCGGTGGCCGCGCCTGTGCGCATCGGCAACGCCCGGAGTTGCGCCGGGGTCGGAACCGCGCTATACGCGCACTCGGCAGCGGCGCGACGCAACCGGTAAAATGCGCGGCTATGAAACCCGAAATCTGGACCCCGCACGTGACGGTCGCCGCGATCGTCGAACGCGACGGGCGCTTTCTCGTGATCGAGGAGCACACGTCGTCCGGCCTGCGCATCAACCAGCCGGCCGGCCACCTCGAAGCCGGCGAGACGCTCGTCGAGGCCGTCGCGCGCGAGACGCTCGAGGAAACCGCGCATCCGTTCGAGCCCGACGCGCTCGTCGGCGTGTATCTCGCGCACTATGCGCGCCCGGCAAGCGTCGGCGCGACCTACCTGCGCTTCACGTTCTGCGGCCGCGCGGGCGACGCGCTCGCCGGCCGCGCGCTCGACGACGGCATCGTCCGCACGCTGTGGATGACGGCCGACGAGCTGCGCGCGTGCGAGGACCGCCACCGCTCGCCCTCGGTGATGCGCTGCGTCGACGATTACCTCGCCGGCCGCCGCGTGCCGCTCGATTTCGTGCATACGCATTCGGTCGCGCCGTATCGCGCGGCCCCGGATCATCAGGCGGTGGGCAAATGACGAAGCGTCGAGTCGTGGTGGGCATGTCGGGCGGCGTCGATTCGTCGGTGACCGCGTGGCTGCTGAAGGAACAGGGTTACGACGTCATCGGCCTCTTCATGAAGAACTGGGAGGACGACGACGACGGCGAATACTGCTCGACGCGGCAGGACTGGATCGACGTCGTGTCGGTCGCGGATCTGATCGGCATCGACGTCGAGGCCGTCAACTTCGCCGCCGAATACAAGGACCGCGTGTTCGCCGAGTTCCTGCGCGAATACTCGGCGGGCCGCACGCCGAACCCGGACGTGCTGTGCAACGCGGAAATCAAGTTCAAGGCGTTCCTCGATCACGCGATGTCGCTCGGCGCGGAAACGATCGCGACCGGCCACTACGCGCGCGTGCGCGAGCGCGACGGCCGCTTCGAGCTGCTGAAGGCGTTCGATCATACGAAAGACCAGTCGTACTTCCTGCATCGCCTCAATCAGGCGCAGTTGTCGAAGACGATGTTCCCGCTCGGCGAGATCCCGAAGACGAAGGTGCGCGAGATCGCCGCGCAGATCGGCCTGCCGAACGCGAAGAAGAAGGATTCGACCGGCATCTGCTTCATCGGCGAGCGCCCGTTCCGCGATTTCCTGAACCGCTATCTGCCGACGCAACCCGGCCCGATGAAGACGCCCGACGGCAAGACGGTCGGCGAGCACATCGGCCTCGCGTTCTATACGTTCGGCCAGAGGAAGGGCATCGGCCTCGGCGGCAGCAAGGACGGCAGCGGCGAGCCGTGGTTCGTCGCGGCGAAGGACATCGCGTCGAACACGCTGTACGTCGTGCAGGGCCACGATCATCCGTGGCTGCGCTCGCGCGAGCTCGTCGCGGGCAACGTGAGCTGGGTCGCGGGCGAGCCGCCCTCCGACGGCGCGCGGTGCGGCGCGAAAACCCGCTATCGGCAGGCGGACGCGCCGTGCGCGTTCAGCAGCGCCGCGCCCGGCGAGGCGGCGGGCGGCGAGCGCTTCTCGCTCGTGTTCGACGAGCCGCAATGGGCGGTCACGCCCGGCCAGTCGGCGGTGCTGTACGACGGCGACGTGTGCCTCGGCGGCGGGATCATCGAAGCCGCGGCGACGGGACGCCCCGACGCCGCGCCCGCGAGCTGCGAGAGCGCGCTCGCCGAAGCGCGCTGAACCCCGATCGGTTTAGACTTGCGGCACGCGAGGCACGCCGCGCCGGCAAGGCGCCGTGCGCGCGCGCCGCCTCGCCGTTCGTCGACGCATGGCGGCATCCGAAAAACGATATGGAGTCCCCATGCTTTCTCGACGCTATCTCGCGATGTGGTGCGCGGCCGCCCTGTTCGCGGCCGTCGCCGTGCTCGCGGCGCGGCATACGATCTCGTGGCTTTGGATCGCGCCCGTCGCCGCGCTCGTCGCGCTCGGCCTGTACGATCTGAACCAGGACCGCCACGCGATCCTGCGCAACTATCCGCTCTGGGGCCATCTGCGGTTCCTGTTCGAATTCATCCGCCCGGAAATCCGCCAGTACTTCGTCGAGGACGACACCGACGAAAAACCGTTCTCGCGCGCGCAGCGCAGCCTCGTCTACCAGCGCGCGAAGAACGTCGCCGACAACCGGCCGTACGGCACCGAGCTCGACGTGAAGGCGGTCGCGCACGAATGGATCAGCCATTCGCTCGCGCCGACGAAGCTCGACGGGCACGATTTCCGCGTGCGCGTCGGCGCGACGCGCAAGCAGCCCTACGACATCTCGATCTTCAACATCTCGGCGATGAGCTTCGGCGCGCTGTCGGCGAACGCGATCCGCGCGCTCAATCTCGGCGCGAAGCAAGGCGGCTTCGCGCACGACACGGGCGAAGGCTCGCTGTCGAAGTATCACCGCGAGCACGGCGGCGACATCATCTGGGAAATCGGCTCCGGCTACTTCGGCTGCCGCCGCGACGACGGCACGTTCGATCCCGACAAGTTCGAGAAGCAGGCGCGCGATCCGCAGGTGAAGATGATCGAGGTGAAGCTGTCGCAAGGCGCGAAGCCCGGCCACGGCGGCGTGCTGCCCGCCGCGAAGATCACGCCCGAGATCGCCGAGACGCGCGGCGTGCCGATGGGCAAGGATTGCGTGTCGCCCGCCGCGCATTCGGCGTTCTCGACGCCGCGCGGGCTGCTCGAATTCGTCGACCGGCTGCGCGAGCTGTCGGGCGGCAAGCCGACGGGCTTCAAGCTGTGCGTCGGCCATCCGTGGGAATTCTTCGGAATCGCGAAGGCGATGCTCGAGACGGGCATCGTGCCCGACTTCATCGTCGTCGACGGCGCGGAGGGCGGCACGGGCGCCGCGCCCCTCGAATTCACCGATCACGTCGGCGTGCCGCTGCAGGAAGGGCTGCTCCTCGTGCACAACACGCTCGTCGGGATCGGACTGCGCGATCGGGTGAAGCTCGGCGCGAGCGGCAAGATCATCACCGCGTTCGACATCGCGCGCACACTCGCGATCGGCGCGGACTGGGTGAACTCGGCGCGCGGCTTCATGTTCGCGGTCGGCTGCATCCAGGCGCAGCACTGCCACACCGACCGCTGCCCGACGGGCGTCGCGACGCAGGACCCGGTGCGCCAGCGCGCGCTCGTCGTGCCGGACAAGGCGGATCGCGTCTACAATTTCCATCGCAACACGCTGCACGCGCTGCAGGAACTGGTGCAGGCGGCGGGGCTGTCGCACCCGTCCGAGCTGCGCGCGCATCACATCGTGCAGCGCGTCGCGCCGCACGAAGTCCGGCTGATGTCGCAACTGCTCAAGTATCTGGAACCGGGCGCGCTGCTCAACGGCGGCCATTGCGGCTTCTCGCTGTACGAGACGTGGTGGCCGCTCGCGCGCAGCGATTCGTTCTCGCCCGGCGAAGGCGCGTATGCACGCGTCGGCAAGGGTGCGCGTGCGGGCGCTTGAGCCGGACCGGCGCATCGCCGCGGCGGTGCGCGTGGCTGCGCGCGGCAATGCGATCGGCCGCACCGCCGCGATGCAATCGGTGCAATCGGTGCGGCCGATGCCGCGCCTGGCGATGGCCGGCGGCGAGGTGCGGCCCGATAAAATGCGGCCCGATACGCAGCGCGCCACGCCGCGGGCCGCGACGCGTTCGGCTCGCACGCACGCGGCCCGGCTCGCCGCGAGGGCTCCGCGCGCGCCCAAACGAAAAACGCCCCGGACGGGGCGTTTTTTCATCGTCGCCGCGCGCGGCGGTGCGTCACTGCGGCACCGTGTCGATGAACGGCTGACGCTGAGCCAGCTTCGCGAAATGCTTGTCGAGATTCGGATGGCGCTCGCGCCAGTTGATCTCGGGCATCCGGAAATCGAGGTAGCCGAGCGTGCAGCCGAGCGCGATGTCGGCGAGCGTGTAGTGATTGCCGACGCACCACGTCTTACCCGCGAGGCCCTGCGACATCGCGACGAGGCCGTCGTCGATCTTGCGCTGCTGGCGCGCGATCCACGCTTCGCTGCGATGCTGCGGCTCGCGCTGCGTGTGCTCGATGCGAATCGCGACCGCCGCGTCGAGCACGCCGTCGCCGAGCGCCTCCCAGCACCGCACCTCGACGCGCTCGCGTCCCGACGGCGGGATCAGCTTGCCGACGGGGGAAAGCGTGTCGACGTATTCGCAGATCACGCGCGAGTCGAACACGGCCGCGCCGTCTTCCATCACGAGGCACGGCACCTTGCCGATCGGATTCGACGCATGGATGTTCGTATCCGGCGCCCAGACATTTTCGAGCTCCAGCTTGTAGTCGATCTTCTTTTCAGCGAGCACGATCCGCGCCTTGCGGACGAACGGGCTGCTGAGCGAACCGATTAATTTCATCATCTGTCTTCTGTCGGGAATACCGCCCGAGAGTATACGTTGTCGCCGATCATAACCGGCCGTTGCGCATTCGTTGATAATCGGCCGTCCGGCCTGTGGATGGTTTGCAACAATCGCGCCCGCCCCGTGAGCCGGGCAACGGAGATGAAGCAGCGGTGGCAGCCGCGCGCGGTTTCGCTTCGATCGCGTTCGATCGAAGCGCGTGCGATGGGGTCGTGCGGTTGGCTCGACTTGTGCCGATCGGGCCGCAAGTTCGCCCGGCGCCGTTCATGCCGGCGCATGCCGGCGGGCGCGGCGCTCGACGAAGCGCACGGCTGCAATCGCGCGCCTCCCCTGCGCGCGCGGCGCATCGTCATGCCGCGGCGCCCCCGAAGCGCGCGCTCGCCGCGCCGCGCCGCGCCGCGCGCGCATGATCGCCGCCCCACCCGCCGCGCGCGCCCCGCGCGACGGCGCTACAATCGCGTGATGAATCAGCCGACCGAACCCGCCATCGCCCTCGACGTCTACCGCCAGCGCCGCGACCGCGTGCTGGCCTCGCTGCGCGCACGAGGCGGCGGCGTCGCGATCGTGCCCACCGCGCCGGAAGTCCCGCGCAATCGCGACAGCGATTATCCGTACCGGCACGACAGCTACTTCTATTACCTGACGGGCTTCGCCGAGCCCGACGCGCTCCTCGTCCTCGACGCGTCGGCGGCAGGCGACGCACCGCGCTCGATCCTGTTCTGCCGCGCGAAGAATCCCGAGCGCGAGATCTGGGAAGGGTTCCATTTCGGCCCCGAAGCCGCGCGCGATGCGTTCGGCTTCGACGCGGCGTTCCCGTACGACGCGCTCGACGCCGAGATGCCGCGCCTCATCGCCGACGCGCCCGCGCTCCACTACCGCTTCGGCGCGTCGGCGGCCTTCGACAGCCGTCTGAACGGCTGGCTCGACGCGGTGCGCGCGCGAGCGCGTGCGGGCGTCGCCGCGCCGGGCGCCGCGTTCGATCTCGGGCCGCTCGTCGACGACATGCGGCTCGTCAAGGACGCGCACGAGCAGGCGACCATGCGCCGCGCGGCCGACATCTCCGCGCTCGCGCACCGCCGCGCGATGGCCGCGTGCCGCCCCGGCATCCGCGAATACGAGCTCGAGGCCGAGCTGCTCTACACGTTCCGCCGCCACGGCGCGCAGTCGCCCGCGTACGGCTCGATCGTCGCGACGGGCGCGAACGCGTGCGTGCTTCACTATCCGGCCGGCAACGCAATCGTCAACGACGGCGACCTCGTCCTGATCGACGCCGCGTGCGAGCTCGACGGCTACGCCTCCGACATCACCCGCACGTTTCCGGCGAACGGCCGCTTCTCGGGCCCGCAGCGCGCGCTCTACGACATCGTGCTCGCCGCGCAGGAAGCGGCGATCGCGGCGACGCGCGCGGGCACCTCGTTCGACGCGCCGCACGACGCCGCAGTGCGCGTGCTTGCGCAGGGCATGCTCGACACGGGGCTCGTGCCGAAGGCGCGCTTTGCGAGCGTCGACGACGTGATCGCCGAGCGCGCGTACACGCGCTTTTACATGCATCGCACCGGCCACTGGCTCGGAATGGACGTGCACGACTGCGGCGACTACCGCGAACGCGGCGCGGCGCGCGACGACGACGGCGCGCTGCCGTCGCGCGTGCTGCATGCGGGCATGGCGCTCACGATCGAGCCGGGCCTGTACGTGCGCCCGGCCGACGACGTACCACAGGCATTCTGGAACGTCGGCATCCGGATCGAGGACGACGCGTTCGTCACGCCGACGGGATGCGAGCTGATCACGCGCGGCGTGCCGGTGGCCGCCGACGAGATCGAGGCGCTGATGCGCGACGCGCAGGCGCCGAGCCCCCGCCCGCAGCCGTGATCCGCGCGCGCTGCTTCCTACCGAGATCCACGATTCAAGAACGATGACGACCGCCGCCTCCACGCCCGCTTTCGACTTCGACATCGCGATCGTCGGCGCCGGGCCGGTCGGGCTCGCGCTCGCCGGCTGGCTCGCGCGCCGCAGCGCGACCCGTGCGCTGTCGATCGCCCTCATCGACGCGCGCGAGCCCGACGCGAGCGCGAACGATCCGCGCGCGATCGCGGTGTCGCAAGGCAGCCGGATGCTGCTCGACACGCTCGGCTGGCCGGGCGACGCGACGCCGATCGAGCACATCCACGTTTCGCAGCGCGGCCACTTCGGCCGCACGCTGATCGATCGCGACGAGCACGACCTCGCCGCGCTCGGCTACGTCGTGCGCTACGGCTCGATCGTGCAGGCGCTCGCCCGCGCGGTGCGCGGCACGCCGGCGCACTGGCTCACGTCGACGGCCGCGCATTCGCCGGCGCAAGACGCCGACGGCGTGACCATCACGCTCGACACGCCGCAAGGCCCGCGCACGTTGCGCGCGCGCGTGCTCGTCAACGCGGAGGGCGGGCTCTTCAACGATCGCAAGCGCAAGCTGACCGACAGCGCGCAGAGCCGCGACTACGGGCAGACGGCGCTCATCGGCACCGTCACGGTCTCGTCGCCGCGGCCGCGCGTCGCATGGGAGCGCTTCACCGCCGAAGGCCCGCTCGCGCTGCTGCCGCTCGGCGGCCCGCAGCAAGCGGACTACGCGCTCGTCTGGTGCTGCGCGCCGGACGTCGCGCGACGTCGCGGCGAACTGTCCGACGACGCGTTCCTGCACGAGCTCGGCGCGACGTTCGGCTCGCGAATGGGGCGCTTCACGCGGATCGCCGGGCGCGCGACATTCCCGCTCGGACTCGCCGCGGCGCAAACGCTCGTCGAAGGCCGGATCGCGATCGTCGGCAACGCCGCGCAAACCTTGCATCCGGTCGCGGGCCAGGGGCTCAACCTCGGACTGCGCGATGCGCATACGCTCGCCGAGACGCTGTCCGAGCACGGCGCGACGCCGCTCGCGCTCGCGACATTCAACGCGCGCCGCGCGCTCGACAGGCGCATGACGATCGGCGCAACCGACACGCTCGCGCGCCTGTTCACCATCGATTCGCGGCCGCTCGCGATGCTGCGCGGCGCGGCGCTCACCGCCCTCGAATTCGTGCCGCCGCTGAAAACGGCGATCGCGCGGCAGATGATGTTCGGGCAGCGCCGGTAAGCGCGGCGCTCACGCGCGCGCCGCGTCGCAGCTACCGCGCTTCGCAGGCACGCACGATGCGGCATCCCGCTTTCACGCAAGATTCATCGGCGATTTAACGATTGCCGACAGTTGCCTAATTCGGCGGCACCGGCGGTTACGGTAAAATGCGCGTTTTCCCTTTCGCCGACTCCCCGCCCGCGCCCCGCGCGGGCGGCTCCCATTGCGATGCCCGTCCTAGGCTCTCACGTCCTGCGCAACAACCTGTTCGTCGCCCCGATGGCGGGCGTCACGGACCGGCCGTTCCGCCAGCTCTGCAAGCGGCTCGGCGCGGGCTATGCGGTGTCGGAGATGGTCGCGTCGAACGCGCAGCTGTGGAAGAGCGAGAAGACGATGCGCCGCGCGAACCACGCGGGCGAGGTCGAGCCGATCGCGGTGCAGATCGCGGGCGCCGATCCGGCGATGATGGCCGAGGCCGCGCGTCACAACGTCGCGAACGGCGCGCAGATCATCGACATCAACATGGGCTGCCCGGCGAAGAAGGTTTGCAACGTCGCCGCCGGCTCGGCGCTGCTGCAGAACGAGCCGCTCGTGCAGCGAATCGTCGAGGCGGTCGTCGACGCGGTGGGCACGGGCCCTGACGCCGTGCCCGTCACGCTGAAGATCCGCACCGGCTGGGACCGCGAGCACAAGAACGCCGTCAAGATCGCGAAGCTCGCCGAGGCGGCCGGCATCTCGATGCTGACCGTGCACGGCCGCACCCGCGCGGACCTGTACCGCGGCGACGCGGAATACGACACGATCGCGGCCGTGAAGGCCGCCGTGCGCATTCCTGTCGTCGCGAACGGCGACATCACGTCGCCGCAAAAAGCGAAGGCCGTGCTCGACGCGACGGGCGCCGACGCGCTGATGATCGGCCGCGCCGCGCAAGGAAGGCCCTGGCTCTTTCGCGAAATCGATCATTTCCTGCAAGGCGGCGAGCTCCTGCCGCCGCCGCGCATCGACGAAATCCGCCAGGTGATGAACGAGCACCTCGAGGATCACTACGCGTTCTACGGCGAATTCACGGGAGTCCGTACTGCGCGCAAGCACATCGGCTGGTACACTCGCGGCCTTTCCGGCGCAAATGGGTTCCGGCACCGGATGAACACGCTCGAAACCACCCGCGAGCAGCTTGCCGCCGTCAACGAATTCTTCGACGCGCAACAGGCGCTGTCCGACCGCCTCGTCTATGTGAACGACGAAGACGGCGGCGGCCGCGACGAGCCGGACGATTCTAACCAGTTAGCAGCATGAGCAAGCACAACATCGAACAATGTGTCCGCGACAGCCTGGACGGCTACTTCCGGGATCTCGACGGCTCCAATCCGCACGACGTCTATGAAATGGTGATGTCGTGCGTCGAAAAGCCTATGCTCGAAGTCGTGCTCGAACAGGCGGGCGGCAACCAGTCGCTCGCCGCGGAGTACCTCGGCATCAATCGCAACACGCTGCGCAAGAAGCTGCAGCAGCACGGCCTGCTGTAGGCGGCCGCCCCGTCCCCGTTTTCCTGGCTATTGGTGGTTCCATCATGATCAAGCAAGCGCTCATTTCCGTTTCCGACAAGACCGGCATCGTCGACTTCGCGAAAGCGCTGTCCGGGCTCGGCGTCAAGCTGCTGTCGACGGGCGGCACCGCGAAACTGCTCGCCGACGCGGGCCTGCCCGTCACCGAAGTGGCCGACTACACCGGCTTCCCGGAGATGCTCGATGGACGCGTGAAAACGCTGCACCCGAAGGTGCACGGCGGCATCCTGGCGCGCCGCGACCTGCCCGAGCACATGCAGGCACTCGAAGCGCACGGGATTCCGACGATCGACCTGCTCGTCGTGAACCTGTATCCGTTCGTCCAGACGATCGCGAAGGACGACTGCACGCTTGCCGACGCGATCGAGAACATCGACATCGGCGGCCCGACGATGCTGCGCTCGGCGGCGAAGAACCACCGCGACGTGACGGTCGTCGTCGATCCGGCCGATTACGCGGTCGTGCTCGACGAGATGAAGGCGAACGGCAACACGGTCGGCTACAAGACGAATTTCCGTCTCGCGACCAAGGTGTTCGCGCACACCGCGCAGTACGACGGCGCGATCACGAACTACCTGACGAGCCTCGGCGACGATCTGCAGCACGGCTCGCGCAACGCGTACCCGGCGACGCTGAACCTCGCATTCGACAAGGTGCAGGACCTGCGCTACGGCGAGAACCCGCACCAGAGCGCGGCGTTCTATCGCGACGTCGCAACGCCCGCCGGCGCGCTCGCGAACTACCGCCAGTTGCAAGGCAAGGAACTGTCTTACAACAACATCGCTGATTCGGACGCCGCGTGGGAATGCGTGAAGACGTTCGACGCGCCCGCGTGCGTGATCATCAAGCACGCGAATCCGTGCGGCGTCGCGGTGGGCGCGGATGCGGGCGAAGCGTACGCGAAGGCGTTCCAGACCGATCCGACCTCCGCGTTCGGCGGCATCATCGCGTTCAACCGCGAAGTCGACGAAGTCGCGGCTCAAGCGGTCGCGAAGCAGTTCGTCGAAGTGCTGATCGCTCCGTCGTTCTCGGAGGCGGCGAAGCAGGTGTTCGCGGCAAAGCAGAATGTGCGCCTGCTCGAGATCGCGCTGGGCGAAGGCCATAACGCGTTCGACCTGAAGCGCGTCGGCGGCGGCCTGCTCGTGCAATCGCTCGATTCGAAGAACGTGCAGCCGCGCGAGCTGCGCGTCGTCACGAAGCGCCACCCGACGCCGAAGGAGATGGATGACCTTCTCTTCGCGTGGCGCGTCGCGAAGTACGTGAAGTCGAACGCGATCGTGTTCTGCGGCAACGGGATGACGCTCGGCGTCGGCGCGGGCCAGATGAGCCGCGTCGATTCCGCCCGCATCGCGAGCATCAAGGCGCAGAACGCCGGCCTCACGCTGGCGGGGTCCGCCGTCGCATCGGACGCGTTCTTTCCGTTCCGCGACGGCCTCGACGTCGTCGTCGCGGCGGGCGCAACCTGCGTGATCCAGCCGGGCGGCTCGGTGCGCGACGACGAGGTGATCGCCGCCGCCGACGAGCACAACATCGCGATGGTGATGACGGGCGTGCGCCACTTCCGTCACTGATTCGCACGACGCATCGTTTTCGGCAAAACCCGGCGGTCGCTCACCGCCGGGTTTTTCATCGGCCGAGCGGCGGCGATGCGTCATGCGGCGATCGTTTGCCGGAGCGACCGCGCCGCGGCACGGCCCGCGTTCTCGGCGGCCGTCGTCGTTCGCGGCGGGGCGGCTCCTTGCGGCGATTGCCCGCCGCCGTTCGCCGCGAAGTTCGTTCGAAGCGGTACGCCCGGCGATCGCTCGCAGCGGTCGCGCGTGCAACGCGGGCCCGCCATCAGAGGCAACGGCGCATCGAACATGCGGAATCGCGATGTCGAACCGTTCGGCGGATGCGCGTCGTTCGCGCACCGTTTCGGCGTTCGGCCGCAAACCGCGCACCGCGTCCACCAATTGCCATCGCGATTGCGTCGCCCCCCCGCCTTCGCCGGAATTCGGCGTCATTCGTGTAGTATCGGTCGCAGTCAGCTTTTCCGTTTCTCCATGCGAATCCTCGGCATCGACCCCGGCTTGCGCGTCACGGGCTTCGGCGTGATCGACGTCAGCGGCCACCGGCTCGCGTACGTCGCAAGCGGCGTGATCAAAACGCCCACCGCCGACCTGCCCACGCGGCTCGGCACGATCTATGACGGCGTCTCGACGCTGATCCGCGAGCACACGCCCGACCAGGCGGCGATCGAGAAAGTGTTCGTCAACGTCAACCCGCAATCGACGCTGCTCCTCGGCCAGGCGCGCGGCGCCGCGATCTGCGGGCTCGTATCGGGCGGCCTGCCCGTCGCCGAGTACACGGCGCTGCAACTCAAGCAGGCGGTGGTGGGCTACGGACGCGCGACGAAAGAACAGATGCAGGAGATGGTCGCGCGGCTGCTGAGCCTGTCCGGGTTGCCCGGCACCGACGCGGCCGACGCGCTCGGAATGGCGATCTGCCACGCGCACGGCGGCAACACGCTGAACACGCTCGGCGGCATCGCACCCGCGCTCGCGAAGAAGGGGCTGCGCGTGCGGCGCGGACGGCTCGTCGGGTGACGCGCGTTCGTGCGGCGAGCGGCGGCGCGCACCGCCGCCCGCGCGCCGCGGTGCGCTACACTCGCGCTTTCCGTTCCGTCCCGCACTCGCCATGATCGGTCGCATCGCCGGCACCCTCCTCGAAAAGAATCCTCCGCGCATCCTCGTCGACTGCAACGGCGTCGGCTACGAAGTCGACGTGCCGATGAGCACGTTCTACAACCTGCCTCACACGGGCGAGAAGGTCGTGCTGCTGACCCAGTTGATCGTCCGCGAGGACGCACACCTGCTGTACGGCTTTCTCACGCCGCAGGAGCGCTCGACGTTCCGCGAGCTGCTCAAGATCACGGGCGTGGGTGCGCGGATGGCGCTCGCCGTGCTGTCCGGCATGAGCGTCGCCGAACTGTCGCAAGCGGTCACCCTGCAGGACGCCGCGCGCCTCACCCGCGTGCCGGGCATCGGCAAGAAGACGGCCGAGCGCCTGCTCCTCGAACTGAAGGGCAAGCTCGGCGCCGATCTCGGCCCGCTCGCCGGCGCGGCCTCGCCTTCCGACCACGCGGCCGACATCCTCAACGCGCTCCTCGCGCTCGGCTACTCGGAAAAGGAAGCGCTGGCCGCGATCAAGAACGTGCCGGCCGGCACCGGCGTGTCCGAAGGCATCAAGCTGTCGCTCAAAGCGCTGTCGAAGGCGTAACGGCGCGCCCTCGAATACAGCTTCGCATGCCGGGCGCCGCCCGGCGACTCGGCCGTTCGGCCAGGTTGGCCGGGGCACGCCGCGCGGTACAATGGCCGCATGATCGAAACCGACAAACTCGCCGCCGAGCGGATCATTGCCGCCACGCCCGCGTCTTCGCACGAAGAGGCTTTCGAACGCGCGCTGCGCCCGCGCCAGCTCGACGAATACGTCGGCCAGGAGAAGGTGCGCGATCAGCTCGAGATCTTCATCGAAGCCGCGAAGCGCCGCGCCGAAGCGCTCGACCACGTACTGCTGTTCGGCCCGCCCGGCCTCGGCAAGACGACGCTCGCGCACATCATCGCGCGCGAAATGGGCGTGAACCTGCGCCAGACGTCCGGCCCCGTGCTCGAACGCGCGGGCGATCTCGCCGCGCTCCTCACGAACCTCGAAGCGAACGACGTCCTCTTCATCGACGAGATCCACCGCCTGTCGCCCGTCGTCGAGGAAATCCTGTATCCGGCGCTCGAGGATTACCAGATCGACATCATGATCGGCGAAGGGCCGGCCGCGCGCAGCGTGAAGCTCGACCTGCAGCCGTTCACGCTCGTCGGCGCGACGACGCGCGCGGGCATGTTGACCAATCCGCTGCGCGACCGCTTCGGCATCGTCGCACGGCTCGAGTTCTACGACGCCGAACAGCTGTCGCGCATCGTGCGCCGCTCGGCCGCGCTGCTGAACGCTCAGATCGATCCGGCCGGCGCGCTCGAGATCGCCAAGCGCTCGCGCGGCACGCCGCGGATCGCAAACCGCCTGCTGCGCCGCGTGCGCGACTACGCGGAAGTGAAGGCGGACGGCAACATCACCGCGGCCGTAGCAGACGCCGCGCTCGCAATGCTCGATGTCGATCCGGTCGGCTTCGATCTGATGGACCGCAAGCTGCTCGAAGCGATCCTGCACAAGTTCGACGGCGGCCCGGTCGGCGTCGACAACCTCGCCGCCGCGATCGGCGAGGAACGCGACACGATCGAGGACGTGCTCGAGCCGTATCTGATCCAGCAGGGCTTCCTGCAACGCACGCCGCGCGGCCGCGTCGCGACGCTCCTCACATACCGGCATTTCGGGCTCGCCACGCCCGACGCCGCGAGCCCCGTGCGCAATCTCTGGGACACGCCCGACGCCGAGCGCTGACGCCCCTGCCCAGACGAGCCGCCCCATGTCCGCCCCGCTTCACGACCGCCCCGCACGTTCGCCGCTCGGACATCCGCTCGTCGAACGCGTGCGGGCGCGCGTCGCGGGCGGCGTCACGCATCTGACGACGGGCAGCGGCCCATCGCTCGACTACTCGTCGCCGCCGGGCGACCCGGGCCTTTTTGGCCCCGACGCGGTGTGCTGGAAAGTGCATGCCGATTTTACGTCGATGATGACGGGCGGCATCTCCGCGCTGCTGCTGCAGGCGCTGCACCCGCTCGCGCTCGCGGGCGTCTGGGATCATTCGACGTTCCGCACCGACATCCTCGGCCGCCTGCGCCGCACCGCGACGTTCATCGCCGGCACGACGTACGGCAGCCGCGCCGACGCGCTGAAGCTGATCGAGCGCGTGAAGGCGATCCACGAGACCGTCGTCGGCACGGGCCTCGACGGCCGCCCGTATCGCGCGAGCGATCCCGCGCTGCTTACATGGGTGCACGTCGCCGAGGTGTCGAGCTTTCTCGCCGCGCACCTGCGCTACGTGAACCCGCTGCTGCCTGGCGCCGATCAGGACCGCTATTACGCGGAAACCGCGCGCGTCGCCGAGTTGCTCGGCGCGACGAACGTCCCGAAGACGCGCGCGGACGTCGCCGCGTACTTCGCCGCGATGCGCGCCGAGCTCGAAGCGAGCGAGCGCACGCACGAGGTGGTGCGAATCCTGACGAACGTGCCCGTCCCGAAGCCGGCAATGCGCCCCGCCGCCGCGCTGATGTTCAACGCCGGCGTCGACCTGCTGCCCGCATGGGCGCAGCACACGCTCGGCCTGTCGTCGCTTGCGCCGGTGCGCCGCGCGCTCGTTCGGCCCGGCGTGCGAATCGTCGCGCCCGTGATCCGCTGGGCGCTCGTCAATGGCGTATCGAAGCGCGCGCGCCGGCGCGTCGCCGCCCGGCCCGAGCAGCCGGATCGCAGCGGCACATAGCCAAACCCGTCGAATTCATTTCAAATAGCTGTCACATCGATTCGCGATGCTGACGCTTCCTCGCTCGTGCGTCGATCGCACGCCGCCAACCCCGGCCAACCCGTCGTCGATCCCCATCGCTCATGCCGCATCCGATCTTCCGCCTCGCCGCCGCGTTCCCGCTTGCCGTCGCGCTCGCCGCCTGCGGCGGCGACGGCGCCGCGCCCGTTTCCCCGCTTGCAGCCGTCGATGCCGGCAGCGCCGGCGCCGCGCCGGGCAATACGGCGAATGCCGGATCGAGCGCCGGCACCCCGTCGCCCACAACGCCCGCCTCCACGCCGGGCAAATGGAAAAACACGCGCACGGGCGACATGCTCGACGTCGCGCTCGGCGAGTTGCGTCCGACGCAAGGCGCGCTCGGCTACGACCAGATCTACTACAAGCTCGGCCGCTACGAGCGGCAGCCCGACAAGAAGTTCGACGATTTCTGCGCGGACGAAGGGCTCGGCGGCATCGCGCCGGACGGCTACACCGCGCAATCGACGCTGCGCGACGCGGCGAGCTACGCGTGCGCGACGAGCGCCGACGCACGCGATCGCACGGTGCTCAATCCCGTCGTGATCGGGCCGAACGGCGACACGCTGTACGTGACGGACGGCCACCACGGGCTATCGACCTACTACGAGACGCCTGACGGCGGTGCGGCGTTGCGCGTGCACGTGGTCGTCAAGGACAATCTCGGCGACTACTCGGGCGCGGCGTTCTGGCAGCAGATGCAACGCCGCAGCTACACGCGCCTGAAGGACGGAGACGGCCGGCCGATCGCGCCGGACCAGTTGCCCGCCGGCCTCGGCCTGAAGCTCGGCATGCAGGACGACCGCTACCGGTCGCTCGTCTATTTCACGCGCGACATCGGCTACGCGAAGCCCGCGCAAGCAACCGACTATCTCGAGTTCTACTGGGCCGACTGGCTGCGGCAGCAGCCGGAGACGTTCTCGCTCGCCGGCTACGACCTCGCGCGCGCAGGCGCGACCGATCCCGATCCGGCTAACGCCGATACCGGCTATCTGAATGCGGTGTGGAACGCGTCGGCGCGGATGGTCGCCTCGACCGATCCGGTGATCGACGGCAAGACGGGCGCCGATCTCGGCCGCGCCGACCAGATCAACGGCGGCAAGAAATACAGCAAGGGGGAATTCGACAAGCTGCGCCAGCCGATCACGGCCGACAAGCCGGGCAAGATCGCGTACGCGCTCGATTACAGGTCGCGCCACGGGCTGCGCTGACGCGCGGCGCCCGCCGTGGCCGCGGCGGCCACGCGCCCCGACGAGCCCGCCCGCCCATCGGCCGCGCTCACGCCCGCACGCGCCAGCCTCGCGACGACGCGACGATCGTCACAGCACCTTCCGATCACCGTCGTCGTCGCTCGCGACGCTCAGGTGATCGACATCGGCCCAGCGCACGACGCGCGCGCGGCCGTCGTCGTAATCGACGATATTGACGCTCGTATTCAGCAGCGAATGCTGGCGCGGCGCGTCGAGCGGCAGATCGTTCGCGAACCGGTACACGCAGTCGAGCACGCCGCCGTGCGCGACGCACGCGATGCGCCCGCCCGGATGTGCGGCGACGATCCGCTCGACCTCGTGCAGCACGCGATGATAGAACGCGCGGTGCGACTCGCCGCCTTCCGGCTCGAAGCCGGGGTCGCGCGTCTGCCACTGCGCGAACGCGTCGGGAAAGCGCGCCTCGATCTCGGCGCTGTCGTGCCCCTGGAACACGCCGTACGCGCGCTCGCGAAGCCCCTCCCGCAGCACGAGCGGCAAGCCGAGCGCGTCGGCCGTCGGCTGCGCGGTCTGCCGCGCGCGCGCCAAATCGCTCGTGTAAATCGCGTCGATCCGCGCGCCGGCGCGCGCCTCGCCCGCGAGCCGCCCGGCCAGTTGCCGCGCCTGCGCGAGCCCCGTGTCGGCGAGCGGAATGTCGATGTGGCCTTGAATCCGCTTGATGCGGTTCCAGGCCGTCTCGCCGTGGCGAATGAAGAGGACTTGCGTCGTGGGCATCGGTGCGGTCTCGAATCGGAGCGTCAAGGGCGCATCAGGCGCGCGTCTGCAACCAGAACGTCACGGGGCCGTCGTTGACGAGCGACACCTGCATGTCGGCGCCGAATTCGCCCGTCGCGACGATCGGGTGACGCTCGCGTGCCCGGCGCACGAAGTAGTCGAACAGGCGCTCGCCCTCGTCGGGCGGCGCGGCCGGCGTGAAGCTCGGGCGCAGGCCGCTGTTCGTGTCGGCGGCGAGCGTGAACTGCGACACGAGCAGCAGGCCGCCCGCACGTCCCGCGCCGTCGAGGTTCGACACGGGCAGGTTCATCTTGCCCGCCGCGTCGCTGAACACGCGGTAGCCGAGCACCTTCGCGAGCAACTTGTCGGCGGCCGCCTCGGTGTCGCCGCGCTCCGCGCAGACGAGCGCGAGAAGGCCCGGGCCGATCTCGCCCGTCACGCGCTCGCCCACGCGCACGTCGGCGCGCTTCACACGCTGGATCAATGCGATCATGCGTGCGCCAGCGTCACGTGCGCGGCGCGGCCGCGATGCATGCCGCGCGCGGCGCGCGGCATGCCCGGCCAAGCGGCGATGCGCGCGCTCATGCGGTGAGCGTCACGCGCGCGAAGCGGCGCTTGCCGACCTGCACGACGAATTCGCCCGCGTCAACCTTCAGCGCCTTGTCGGACACCGTCGCGCCGTCGATCTTCACGCCGCCCTGCTCGATGTTGCGCAGCGCCTCGCTCGTCGACGGCACGAGCCCCGCCTGCTTCAGCAACTGGCCGATCGCAAGCGGCGCGCCTGCGAGCGTCACGGTCGGGATGTCGTCGGGTACGCCACCCTTCGCACGGTGATTGAAATCCTCGAGCGCGCGTTCGGCATCGGCCTGCGAATGAAAGCGCGCGACGATCTCCTGCGCGAGCATCACCTTGAAGTCTCGCGGGTTGCGCCCGCCCTCGGCCTCGCCGCGCAGCCGCGCGATCTCGTCGAGGCTGCGGAACGACAGAAGCTCGAAGTAGCGCCACATCAGCACGTCCGAGATGCTCATCAGCTTGCCGAACATGTCGTTCGGCTTCTCGCCGATGCCGACGTAGTTGCCCTTCGATTTCGACATCTTCTCGACGCCGTCGAGGCCTTCGAGCAGCGGCATCGTCAGGATGCACTGCTGCTCCTGCCCGTACTGCTTCTGCAGCTCGCGGCCGACGAGCAGGTTGAATTTCTGGTCGGTGCCGCCTAGCTCGAGATCGGCGTTCAGCGCGACCGAGTCGTAGCCTTGCATCAGCGGATACAGGAATTCGTGGATCGAGATCGGGATGCCGCCCTGGAATCGCTTCGTGAAATCCTCGCGCTCGAGCATCCGCGCGACCGTGTAGCGCGACGCGAGCTTGATCATCCCGTCCGCGCCGAGCGGCATCGACCATTCGCTGTTGTAGCGGATCTCGGTCTTCTCGCGATCGAGCACGAGCGCGGCCTGCTCGAAGTAGGTCTTCGCGTTCGATTCGATCTGCTCGCGCGTGAGCGGCGGCCGCGTCGCGTTGCGGCCCGACGGATCGCCGATCAGCGACGTGAAATCGCCGATCAGGAAGATCACCGTATGGCCGAGATCCTGCAGCTGGCGCATCTTGTTCAGCACGACCGTGTGGCCGAGGTGGATGTCGGGCGCCGTCGGATCGAGGCCCAGCTTGATGCGCAGCGGCTTGCCCGTCGCCGCGCTTCTCGCGAGCTTCTGCGCGAACTCTTCCTCGATCAGCAGCTCGTCGACGCCGCGCTTCGTGACGGCGAGCGCATGGCGGATTTCATCGGTGATCGGGAAGGCGGGCTTGGAAGTGGGATCGGTGCTCATCGGTGCAAGAGGAAGGAATGTCGCAAAAAGAGCGATTTTCCCATAAGTTGTGCGCGAGCCGCTTAACGGCGCGCGCGCTTGCGCGGATAATCGGCGGCAACGGCGCGCGACGGGCCTTCCGCGCGCCCCCAACCTCGATTCCGGAGCGATCAACGTGACGCCCAAGCGCATGCAAACCGGCCATCCGGCGGATGGCGTGTACCTCGGCCTGATGTCGGGCACGAGCATGGACGGTGTCGACGGCATCACCGTGCGCTTCGAGACGGGCAAGCCGCCCGCCGTGCTGTCCGAGGCGTTCGTCGGCTTCGCCGACACGCTGCGCGACTCGCTCTTCGCGCTGCAACAGCCGGGCGACGACGAGATCGAGCGCGAGGCGCTCGCGGCGAACGCGCTCGCCGCGCGCTACGCGGCGTGCTGCCACGAAATGCTGCGCGCGGCGGGCCTTTCGCCCGACGACGTGCGCGCGCTCGGCGTGCACGGCCAAACGGTGCGCCACCGGCCGGAGCGCGGCTACACCCGGCAGATCAACAACGCGGCGCTGCTCGCGGAGCTGACCCGCATCGACGTGATCGCCGATTTCCGCAGCCGCGACGTCGCCGCGGGCGGCCAGGGCGCGCCGCTCGTGCCGGCGTTCCACGCGACGATGTTCGGCTCGCCCGACGAGACGCGCGTCGTCTGCAACCTGGGCGGCATCAGCAACATCACGATCCTGCCCGCCGCGCGCGACGGACGGGACGAACGGAACGACGCGGTGCGCGGCCACGATTGCGGCCCGGCGAACGCGCTGATCGACGCGTGGGCGCTGCGTCACCTGAAGCGGCCGTTCGACGAGGGCGGACGCTTCGCGGCGCGCGGCACGGTCGACGAAACACTCCTCGCCGCGCTGCTCGACGAGCCGTACTTCCGGCAAAGCGCACCGAAAAGCACCGGGCGCGACCTCTTCAACGCCGACTGGCTCGACGCGAAGCTCGCCGGGTTCCGCGGCCTCGCGCCCGAGGACGTGCAGGCGACGCTCACCGCGCTGACCGCGGCGAGCGTCGCCGACGAGATCGCGAGGCATGCGCACGACTGCCGGGCCGTCTACGTGTGCGGCGGCGGCGCGCGCAACCCGGTGCTGCTCGACGCGCTCGCGACGGCGCTCGCGGCGCGCGGGCTCGACGCGCCCGTCGCCACGACGGCCGCGCTCGGCGTGCCGCCGCAGCAGGTCGAATCGCTCGCGTTCGCGTGGCTCGCGTACCGGTTCAACGCGCGTGCGCCGGGCAACGTATCGGCCGTCACGGGCGCGGCGGGCGAGCGCGTGCTGGGCGCGCTCTACCCACGCTGACGCGGCGGCTCGGCCGCCATCCGCCCGCCATACCTCACGACTCGACGCACCGGGCGGCGGCGAAACCGCCGCCCGGTGCGCCTCATCAGCGAACCGTGCTCGCGTCCTGCCCGAACAACACGCTGCGCGACTGCTGGTCGACGGTCGGCGCCGCGTTGATTTCCTTCGCCCGGGCGTAGGCGCGCACCGTGGCCGGCCGCTCGGCTACCCGCGCGAACCACGCGGCCAGGAACGGAAAATCCTCGAGACGCTGCCGCTGCCGCTCGTGCGGCACGATCCACGGGTAGCTCGCCATGTCGGCGATCGAATACTCGTGCGCGATGTACTCGCGCCCGTCCGACAGATGCTTGTTCAGCACGCCGTACAGCCGCGACGTCTCCTTCACGTACCGCTCGATTGCGTACGGCAGCGGCTCGGGCGCGTACTGCACGAAATGATGATTCTGCCCCGCCATCGGGCCGAGCCCGCTCACCTGCCAGAAGAGCCACTGCAGCGCCTCGTTGCGGCCGCGCAAGTCGGCCGGGATGAAACGCCCGATCTTGTCCGCGAGATACAGCAGAATCGCGCCGGATTCGAAGATCGACAGCGGTTCGCCGCCGTCGGCGGGCGCATGGTCGACGAGCGCCGGAATGCGGTTGTTCGGCGCAATGCGCAGGAAGTCCGGCTCGAATTGCTCGCCGCGGCCGATGTTCACCGGCACGATCCGGTACGGAAGGCCGGCCTCCTCCAGGAACATCGTGATCTTGTGGCCGTTCGGCGTCGTCCAGTAGTAGAGATCGATCATCGCGTCAGGCCCCCGCCCCGGCCTCGGCCGCGAACCGCGCGTTCTGCGGGAACAGCACACGGCGCGCCTCGTCGTCGAACTCCAGCTTGAACGCATGGCGCGTCTTCAGCGCATCGGCGCGCTGCGCGGCCGGACGCGCATTGATCTCGTCGACGAGACGCTTCACGTTCGGCAATTGCGCCCACGCATCGTCGCCCAGCACGCGCGGGATCGCCCGCGCCCAGCCCCACACCGCCATGTCGGCGATCGTGTAGCGATCGCCGACCATGTAGCGGCGGCCGGCGAGGCGCTCGTCGACGATGCGCCAGTGGCGCCACGCCTCGAAGTCGTAGCGGTTCACCGCGTACGCCTTCGGCTCCGGCGCGAAATGCTTGAAATGAACCGCCTGCCCGCAGTAAGGGCCGATCCCCGTCGCGACGAACATCAGCCATGACAGCAGTTCGCCGCGCGCGGCGGGCGTGTCGCCCGGCAGGAACTGGCCGGTTTTCTCGGCGAGATACAGCAGGATCGCGTTGCTGTCGAACACGGTCGCATCGCCATCGACGATCGCGGGCGTCTTCGCGTTCGGATTGATCGCCTTGTACGCATCGCTGTGCTGCTCGCCCTTGCGGGTATCGACGGGCACGAATTCGTACGGCAAGCCGGCCTCCTCGAGGAACAACGCGATCTTGGCCGGGTTCGGCGACGGGTGATAGAAGAATCGGATCATCGACTGGGTCCTCCTCGTCATGCGTGACAGTGAGCGGAGTTGCCAATGTAGCGCATGCATTGAGACAATATGCGTCGATAAATCCCAATCGCTTGACCAATCGTCCCATGAACGATCGTTTGAAGGGCCTCCTCGCCCGTTTCGAACTGCACGCCCGCGTATTCCACTTCGGCACGCTGCCCGGCGCGTCGACCTTCGACATCTGCGCGGACGGTTTTCACATGCACCTGGTGCGCACGGGCGCAGTCTGCGTGACGGGCGGCACGCTCGGCCTTCACGCGGTGCCCGAGCCAAGCGCGGTCTTCATCGGGCGGCCCGGCAAGTACCGGATCGAGGCGCGCGGCGATGCGCCCGTCGAGATCTTGTCCGCGGCGATCGAGTTCGGGCTCGGCGACGAAAATCCGCTGTTGCGCGGCCTGCCCGATCTGCTCGCGATTCCGCTGGCGTCGATGTCGCCGCTCGACGGCGTCCAGCAAGCGCTGTTCGCCGAGGCGAGCGCGCCCGCGTGCGGGCACGACACGGTGATCAACCGGCTGACGGAGGTGCTCGTCGTGCAATTGCTGCGCTTCGTGATGCGCAACCGGCTGGTCGCGAGCGGGTCGCTCGCCGGGCTGTCGGACGCGCGGCTCGCGAAGGCGCTGAATGCGGTGCACGCGGACCCGGCCCTGTCATGGTCGCTCGAGCGGATGGCCGCGATCGCCGGCATGTCGCGCTCGCGGTTCGCCGCGCACTTCGCGGACACGGTCGGCCTGCCGCCGGGCGAGTACCTGCTTCAGTGGCGCGTCGGGCTCGCGAAAACGCTGCTCAGACGCGGCTATGCGGTCAAGGAAATCGCGCCGGAAGTCGGTTACGGCAGCGCGAGCGCGCTGACACGCGCATTCGCGCAATGCACGGGACACGCGCCGACCGATTGGCTCGCGCGCGCGAGCGACGCGCCGCGCGCAACCGGCACGATGCCGGACATCGACGTGCGGGCGGCATGAGCGAACCAAAGGAAGAAAGGACGAAGCCGAATGGACGCAAACTCGGCGCACGTCGGCGGCGGCTTCGCCGCGCGTGCCGTCCATATGCAAAAAACGGGGCATCTAGCCCCGTTTTTGTCGCATCTGCGTGCGTTCAGACCGAGAACGACGAGCCGCAACCGCAGGTCGTGGTCGCGTTCGGGTTCTTGATGACGAATTGCGCGCCGTTCAGATCGTCCTTGTAGTCGATCTCGGCGCCGACGAGATATTGATAGCTCATCGCGTCGACAAGCAGCACGACGCCGTTCTTGTTGAGCACGGTGTCGTCCTCGTTGACTTCCTCGTCGAACGTGAAGCCATACTGGAAACCGGAGCAGCCGCCGCCTTGCACGAATACGCGCAGCTTGAGGTCGGGGTTGCCCTCTTCGTCGATCAGTTGCTTGACCTTGTCGGCCGCCGCGTCGGTGAAGACGAACGGAGCCGGCATCTCGGTGGTTGCCGCGGATTCGGTAACAGCGTTCATGCGAACTCTCCAAAAAACCATTGCCTGCTATTGTAGGACTGATCCGCAGATCGTGCTGACGCAGGCGAAATCAAGACGCGCGCCGCCGTTTTTCGCGCATTCGTTGCGCCAACGCAAGCCGCGCACACATAAAAAAACCGCCAGCGCGAAAACTGGCGGTTTTTCTTGCAGCGATGCCGCCCAAAGGCGGCGTGCAGCGCGAGCGATTAACGCTTCGAGAACTGCTTGGCGCGGCGTGCCTTGTGCAGACCAACCTTCTTACGCTCGACTTCACGGGCGTCGCGCGTGACGAAGCCTGCGTTCGACAGCGACGGCTTCAGCGTCGCGTCGTAGTCGATCAGCGCGCGGGTGATGCCGTGGCGCACCGCGCCGGCCTGCCCCGTTTCGCCGCCGCCCGTCACGTTCACCTTGATGTCGAACGTCTGCGCGTGGTTCGTGAGTTCCAGCGGCTGACGCACGATCATCAGCGACGTTTCGCGCGAGAAGTAGTCAGCGATAGGCTTGCCGTTGACGATGATGTCGCCCTTGCCAGCCTTGATGAAGACACGAGCGACTGCGCTCTTGCGGCGGCCCGTACCGTAGTTCCAGTTACCGATCATGTGGGCTCCCCTTAGATCTCGAGCGCCTTCGGCTGTTGAGCCGAATGCGGATGCGTGGCTTCAGCGTAGACCTTCAGCTTCTTGATCATCGCGTAGCCGAGCGGGCCCTTCGGCAGCATACCCTTGACCGCCTTCTCGAGCGCGCGGCCCGGGAAGCGTTCCTGCATCTTGCCGAACGTCGTTTCATAGATGCCGCCCGGGTAGCCCGAGTGACGGTAGTACTTCTTGTCCAGCGTCTTGTTGCCCGTGACCTTCAGCTTGCTCGCGTTGATGACGATGATGAAATCACCGGTGTCGACGTGCGGGGTGAACTCGGGCTTGTGCTTGCCGCGCAGACGGCGTGCCACTTCGCTGGCGACACGGCCGAGAACCTTATCCGTCGCGTCAATCACGTACCATTCGCGCGTCACCTCATGGGCTTTTGCGGAAAACGTCTTCATGATCGATCCAAAATTGATTGCTTGTGCCCAAACGTTCTTTCCTGCTTGTCTGCTCTTGGCAGGCGCTTCGTGGCGCGATGCAGGCTCTCCCTGTTCTTTTTCCGTGGGCATGAATGCGGAAAAGCCCTGAATTATAAAGGAATTCGAATCGGCTGGTCAAAGAAATCCGACATTCGCCGTTTAGCGGCCCAGACGCAGCATGCATCGCGAGCGCGAAGCGGCCGACGCGAGGCCATCGGAGCTTGCACCGGACGAAAAAAAGCCCGAACCAGCGGTTCGGGCTTAATCCACCAAAGGAGGAGGGTGGAGGAGACATGCGGAGATTGCCGCAACGCGACAACCAATGATCGTCATTATACGAACCGGGCGTCGACAGCACAAGAAAAACCGCATGGAGAAATTCAATCTCATGATGCGAAAAACGCACCAACTCCAACACCGCCAAATTTTTCCTTTTGAATCAAAAGGATAATGATATCCATCGGATCAAACGGATTTTCCGTCTAGAGCAAAACCCCTAAAGATCGGAGGGCGATCGGCATCGCCCGGACCGCGCGTCGCATCCGGCCCGGCGCCGTTTTCACCGGTCTTGCAGCGCATCAGCCGCCAGTTGCGGGCGGGGCTACAATGCCGGATTACAACCGAATCAAGCAACGCTGGAGCTCGCGCATGGAATGCAAAGTAAGCTGGATGGGGCAAGACGGCATGGCATTCGCCGCCCAGACGGGCAGCGGCCACCTCGTCACGATGGACGGCGCGCCCGAAGGCGGCGGACACAATCTTGCGCCGCGTCCGATGGAGATGGTCCTCGTCGGCACGGGCGGATGCACGGCCTATGACGTCGTGCTGATCCTCAAGAAGAGCCGCCAGGAAGTCACCGGCTGCTCGGTGACCCTGCAGGCCGAGCGCGCGAGCGAGGACCCGAAGGTGTTCACGAAGGTGCACTTCCACTTCACGGTGACGGGCCGCAACCTGAATCCCGCGACCGTCGAGCGCGCGATCAACCTGTCGCACGACAAGTATTGCTCGGCGTCGATCATGATCGCGAAGACGGCCGAGCTGTCGCATTCGTTCGAGATCGTCACCGCGTAACGCGATCGCGCGCATCACTGCGGCGCTGAGGCGCGAGCGCGCTGCAGCGTGGCCGCGCGGATCGAGAAAAAGAAAAAGCCGGCGCCGCATCGGGCGCCGGCTTTTCGTCATCGGGCGGCAAAGCGGGCCGATAAGCCGGATTCTGTGCGAGCCGCTCGCCTTGAGACGCGCGGCCCGTGGCAGCCATTCCTCTAGGCGCGCCATTGCTGACGCGCTCAAGCTTCCTACCCGCGAACGAGACGGGGGCACCGTCCTGCATCCGAAGATGCGCGTCCGCCTACTTGGAATTGCTCCGGGTGGAGGTTACCGTGCCGGTCTGCGTCGCCGCAGCCGCGGTGCGCTCTTACCGCACCGTTTCACCCTTGCCTGATCCCGGCTTGCGCCGGGCCATCGGCGGTTTGCTTTCTGTTGCCCTGTTCCGCGTGTCGCCACGGATGGCCGTTAGCCATCACCCTGCCCTGTCGGAGTCCGGACTTTCCTCGCCCTTCGCGGCGAACCGCGAAGGCCGCGACTGCCTAGCCTGCTTTGCGAGCAGGATTCTAGCACCGCGGAGCGTCGCCCGCTCGCGGCGACGGCCTTCCCTGCCGCGACGATCCGCGCGGATCGAACGCCAGCGCATGCGCGGTTGCGGGCTGGAGGCGCCGGCGCGCGTCACGCCTCTCGCGCACGTCGGCCGCTGCGAAACACCCGCGGATCGTCGTAGAAAGACGGTGATGCGTTCGCCGGCCACCAGCCGGGCACGCCGAGCACCGGCAGCGGCGCGAAGCCGCGGCTCGTCGGCTCGGTCGAGACGAGCGCCGCCGCGACGCGCTCGTCGAGCCATGCGCGGCGCTGCTCGTCGCGCCAGTCGAAGTACGCGGCCGGCACATCGACGATCCACGCGTGCGCGGTGCAGCCTTTGTACGGATCGACGAGCTTTTCGGCGAGCGCATGACCGACGATCCGCGCGTCGCAGCGCGAGCCCCATGCGTCGCGCGACGCGCGCATCAGCGTCGGCCAGTCGAAGCCGCGCAGCGCGGCGGCGAGCGCCGGGTCCGACGTCGCGAAGAGCGCACCGCTCTCGTCGAACAGCGTGAGGGCGTCGCGGACGCCGCCGCGCGCGGAGCCGACGCCCGCCGCGTCGATCGCCGCAGCCTGGCGCGCGTTGAGCGCCGCCTTGATGCGCGGATACGCGAACCAGACGAGCGCATTGAAGAAATCGTGCAGATTGTGGCGGGTCGGCACGGCCCCCGTTTCGGCGATGTGCGTCTCGTACGCGACGCCCGCCGGCAGCGTCGCCTGTTCGATGAAACGCAGCGGCAAGCCGCGGCCCGTCGCGAGTCGCTCGGCACGGGCGTCATCGTTCAGCATGCGCAGCCATGCCGCTTCGCCCTGCCGCGCGGCGGGCGCCCATCGCCCGCCGCGATCGGCGAACGGTGCGAGCCACGGCGCGGACCAATCGATTCGGTCGAAAGAGGGTCCGTCACCGTCGGGATGCGATTCGCGTCGACGGCTCAATGCACGCGAGGCGCGAGACGCGCCCGGACCGCAATCGACCGCCGTGCGATCCGGGTGTGCGGACCCGCGTCCACCGTGCGGATCGCCCGGACCGGACGACGCCCCCGGCCGGTCGGCAAAGCCGGCTGCGCCAAAACGACGCCGACGATCGGCCTCGCCGGCCGGCCGCCGCACGCCGCTCATGCGGCCCCGGGGGCTCGCGTCGTCCGGCTCGCTCATCTCGTCGACACCCGATCCGCCGCGCGCGGCAACCCGGCCGGCCGCCGCGCCACGAGCGTCAAACGAGCCGCCAGCCGATCGGCTCGCCGCCGCGCAGCGGCACGACGGGGCCCGCGCCCGCGTCGATCTCGCGCGGCAGCTCCCACGTCTCGCGGCGCAGCGTCACCGTCTCGGCGCTGCGCGGCAAACCGTAGAAGTCCGCGCCGAAGAAGCTCGCGAAGCCTTCGAGCTTGTCGAGCGCGCCCGCCTGATCGAACGCCTCCGCGTACAGCTCGAGCGCGTGCAGCGCGGTGTAGCAGCCCGCGCAGCCGCACGCGGCCTCCTTCGCGCCCTTCGGGTGCGGCGCGCTGTCGGTGCCGAGGAAGAAGCGCGGATTGCCCGAGCTCGCCGCCGCGACGAGCGCGACCCGGTGCGTCTCGCGCTTGAGCACCGGCAGGCAGTAGTAATGCGGGCGAATGCCGCCCACGAACATCGCGTTGCGGTTGTACAGCAGATGGTGCGCGGTGATCGTCGCGCCGATCTGGCCGGGCGCCGCGTCGACGTCGCGCACGTAGTCGGCAGCGTCCTTCGTCGTGATGTGCTCGAACACCACCTTGAGCCCCGGCAGCGCGCGGCGCAGCGGCTCCATCACGCGATCGATGAACGCCTTCTCGCGATCGAACAGATCGATCGACGGGTCCGTCACCTCGCCGTGCACGAGGAGCGGCATTCCGACTTCCTGCATCGCCTCGAGCGTCTTCGCGCATTTGCCGAGCAGATCGGTCACGCCAGCGTCCGAGTTCGTCGTCGCGCCCGCCGGATACAGCTTCACGCCGTGCACGAAGCCGCTTTCGCGCGCACGGCGGATCTCGTCGGCGGGGGTGTTGTCGGTCAGGTACAGCGTCATCAGCGGCTCGAACGTCATGCCGGCCGGCAGCGCGGCCAGGATGCGCTCGCGGTACGCCTGCGCCTGCGCGGTCGTCGTGACGGGCGGCTTCAGGTTCGGCATGATGATCGCGCGGCCGAATTGGCGGGCGGTGTGCGGCAGGACGGCCGCGAGCATCGCGCCGTCGCGCACGTGCAGGTGCCAGTCGTCGGGGCGCGCGAGGGTCAGCGAGGCGGGAGCGGAAGCATTCATGGTGTCGTGGGAATGGCGCGCGGCGAGAAGCGATGCGCGCGGCGGCGCCTGACTGACGGCAAACCGCAACACGGAACCGCGCGCGCGCGGTTTTCGCCTTTTGCCGCTTGGGGCTCGGTGATATGCTTGAAGCCGACATTGTACCGGTTCCGTCCGGTGTACTCCCCGCCAGCCTCAGCCGCACCCGCGATATGTGCCAACTCTTCGGAATGAACTGCGCCGAACCGACGGACGTGACGTTCTCGTTTACCGGCTTCGCGGCCCGCGGCGGGCTCACCGATCATCATGCCGACGGCTGGGGCATCGCGTTCTTCGAGGACAAGGCCTGCCGCCTGTTCATCGACCAGCAGTCGTCCGCGACGTCGCCCATCGCCGAGATGGTCAAGCGCTACCCGATCAAGTCGAAGAACACGATCGCGCACATCCGCAAGGCGACGCAAGGGCACATCCTGCTCGAGAACTGCCATCCGTTCATGCGGGAGCTGTGGGGCCGCCACTGGATCTTCGCGCACAACGGCGATCTGCACGAATACTCGCCCGATCTCGAAGGCAGCGTCTATCAGCCGGTTGGCACGACCGACAGCGAAAAGGCGTTCTGCAAGCTGATGCAGGGCCTGCGCGAAGCGTTTCCGAGCGCGCAGCCGCCGCTGCCCGAGCTGTTCGAGCAGATCGGCGAGCTCACGCGCGACATCACGCGGCACGGCGTCTTCAACTTCCTGATGTCGAACGGGCAGGCGCTGTTCGCGCATTGCTCGACGCGCCTGCACTACCTCGTGCGGCGCTGGCCGTTCTCGACCGCGCACCTGATCGACGAAGACATCTCGATCGACTTCGCGAAGTACACGACGCCGGAAGACCGCGTCGCGGTGATCGCGACACAGCCGCTCACCGACGACGAAGTGTGGACCGCGCTCGAGCCGGGCGAACTCGTGATGTTCCAGTGCGGCGACGTCGCGGCGACAATGCGCATTCCGGTGCCGGAAGCCGTGCTCGAGAAGCTGCGCGATCCGTCGCTCGACGCCTCCGCGTCGGCGCCGCGCCGGGCGGCCGCGCTCGCGGCGAGCGGCGAGGCCGGCGATCTCGGCGACGATCCGGTCGATTTCTGAGCGCGTCCGATTGCCGGCCGCGCGAACGCTGCGCGAGCGGGAACGCGTGCGCCGCACGCCGGGCATGCGCCTCGCGCCTGCGCCGCCGCGACTCTGAGCGCAACGCAATGCCGGCCGAAGCCGATCAAGGCCGTTCCCGGCCGCGCAAGCGATCGACAAAAAAGGCCGCCCGGCTCACGCCGGACGGCCTTCTTCGCACCAGGGGCGACGCCGCGCACCCGCACGGCGGCGCTCCTGCGATCAATGCAGGATCTTCGCGAGAAAATCCTTCGCACGATCCGACTTCGGATTCGCGAAGAACGCTTCCTTGCGGTCGTCCTCGACGATCAAGCCCTTGTCCATGAAGATCACGCGATGGGCAACCTTCTTCGCGAAGCCCATCTCGTGCGTGACGACCATCATCGTCATCCCTTCCTGCGCGAGCTCGACCATCACGTCGAGCACCTCGTTGATCATCTCGGGATCGAGCGCGGAGGTCGGCTCGTCGAACAGCATCGCGATCGGGTCCATCGACAGCGCGCGCGCGATCGCCACACGCTGCTGCTGGCCGCCCGACAACTGGCCCGGATACTTGTGCGCGTGCGCCTTCAGGCCCACGCGATCGAGCAGCTTCATCCCCTTCTCGGTCGCCTCGTCCTTGCGGCGGCCGAGCACCTTGATCTGCGCGAGCGTCAGGTTCTCCGTGATCGACAGATGCGGAAACAGTTCGAAGTGCTGAAACACCATCCCGACCTTCGAGCGCAGCTTCGACAGGTTCGTCTTCTTGTCGCCCACCGACTGCCCGTTCACGAGGATCTCGCCCTGCTGGAACGGCTCGAGACCGTTCACGGTCTTGATGAGCGTCGACTTGCCCGAGCCCGACGGCCCGCACACGACCACCACTTCGCCCTTCTTCACTTCCGTCGTGCAGTCCGTCAGCACCTGAAACTGGCCGTACCACTTCGACACGTTCTTAATGGAAATCATCTTGTGACCTTTTTCTGGAGACCTTTGACCAACGCGGATGCGACCGAGCACACGACGAAATAGCATGCGCCGGCGAACAGGATCATCTCGACGCTCGTGCCGTCGCGATCGCCGATGTTCGCGGCCGTGCGGAAGAAGTCCGCGAGGCTGATCACGTAGACGAGCGACGTATCCTGGAACAGCACGATCGCCTGCGTGAGCAGCAGCGGCACCATGGCGCGGAACGCCTGCGGCAGGATCACGAGGCGCATCGCCTGCGCATAGTTCATGCCGAGCGCGAACGCGGCGTTCACCTGCCCGCGCGGTACCGCCTGGATGCCCGCCCGGATGATCTCCGAATAATACGCGGCTTCGAACAGCGAGAAAGCGACCATCGCCGACGCGAGCCGGATGTCGATCGTCGGCGACAGCCCGAGCACGCCCTGCAGCAACTGCGGCACGATCAGGAAGAACCACAGCAGCACCATCACGAGCGGAATCGAGCGGAACACGGTGACGTAGCCCTGCGCGAACCACGCGAGCGGCTTCACGCCGGACAGGCGCATCAGCGCAAGCAGCGTGCCCCAGACGATCCCGACCACGATCGCGAGCAGCGTGATCTTGAACGTGACGATCGCGCCCGTCCAGAGCGTCGGCAGCGAGCCGGGGATACTACTCCAGTCGAACTGATGCATCACTTGCCTCCGATGTAGCCGGGCAGCCGGGACTTGCTCTCGACCCAGCGCATGAACGCCATCACGATCAGGTTGATGACCACGTACGCGAGCGTGACCGCGATGAACGACTCGTAGGTCTGCGCGGTGTAGTCGACGAGCTGCCGCGCCTGCGCGGACAGGTCGAGCAGACCGATCGTCGACGCGACGGCCGAGTTCTTGAAGATGTTCAGGAATTCGGACGTGAGCGGCGGCACGATGATCCGGTACGCGACGGGCAGGAGCACGTAGCGGTACGTCTGCCATTGCGTGAAGCCCATCGCGAGGCCGGCCGCGCGCTGGCCCTTCGGCAACGCGTTGATGCCGGAGCGCACCTGCTCGCAGACGCGCGCGCCCGTGAAGAGGCCGAGACAGACGATCGACGCGGTGAAGAATTGCGTGCCGGGCGGCAACTGCTTGATCCAGGTGCCGATCGACACGGGCAGCAGTTCGGGCACGACGAGGTACCAGACGAAGAACTGCACGATGAGCGGAATGTTGCGGAAGATCGATACGTAGACCGTCCCGATCGCCGAAAGCCATTTGTTCGGCACGGTGCGCAGCACCCCGAACAGCGAGCCGACGACGAGCGCGATCACCCACGCGGCGAGCGACACCTTGACCGTCACCCAGAATCCCGACATCAGCCAGCCGAGATAGGTGGTGGGTTCGCCCGTCGAAACGGGGCTCAGGAAGATGCCCCAGTTCCAGTGGTAAGACATAGCCAGACTCCAACAAAAAGAAACGGAAGAAGCCGGGCCTCTTCCGTTTCGTCAGCGCGTGTTAGCTCGAACGGCCGTCCGCTCAGTCGAGCGCCTTGTCGTTCGGGTTCGCGTAGAGCTTCTTCATCTCGTCGGAGAGCGGGAAGTTCAGATTCAGGCCCTTCGGCGGAATCGGATTCTCGAACCACTTCGAATAGATCTTCGCGGCTTCGCCCGACTTCTCGACCTGCGCGATCGCGTCGTCGACCACCTTCTTGAACGCCGGATCGTCCTTGCGCATCATGCAGCCGTACGCTTCCTGAGACTGCGGCTTGCCGACGATCACCCACTCGCCCGGCTGCTTCGCCTTCGCGCGCTCGCCCGCGAGCAGCGCGTCGTCCATCATGAACGCGACCGCGCGGCCCGTCTCGAGCGTCTGGAACGACTCGCCGTGGTCCTTCGCGCTGATGATGCTCATCCCCATCTGGTTCTTGTTGTTCATTTCGCGCAACAACCGCTCGGACGTCGTGCCCGCCGTCGTGACGACGGTCTTGCCCTTCAGGTCGGCGAAATCCTTGATGCCCGAATCCTTCTTCGTCATGAGGCGCGTGCCGATCACGAAGATCGTGTCCGAGAACGCCGCTTGCTTCTGGCGATCGAGATTGTTCGTCGTCGAACCGCACTCGATGTCGACCGTGCCGTTCTGCACGAGCGGAATCCGGTTCTGCGACGTCACCGGAATGTTCTTCACCTGCAGGTTGGGCAGATTCAGCTTCTTCTTGACCGCGTCGACGACCTTCATCTGGAAGTCGCGCGAATAGCCGACGACCTGCTGATTCTGGTCATAGTACGAGAACGGAATCGACGATTCGCGGTGCCCCAGCGCAATCACGCCCGTGTCCTTGATTTTTTTCAGCGTGCCCGTTTCCTGGGCGATGGCGCCGCCGGCGAAAGTGCTCAGCGCCGCGACCATCAGCATTGCTTTCGGGAATTTCATCATCGTTGTCATCTCCTTGGCGAAAACCCGCGCCAGTTTATCAAAGTAATTTTTATGAAAGTAATGGTAGTTAACCACACTCCTGTCCGGGCGGCAGGCGTGTTTCGACCTGCGTTCGGCGCCCGGATGCGCACGCGGGCGGCACCGGAGCCGGTGCCGCCCGCGAGTGAATCACGACGCGGCCTCCAACCTGCGCGTCGCCGATCGCTCCAACCCGTCGATCAGGGGTACAGACCGCGCATTTCGCGCGCCATCAGGATGCGTTTGCACGCGACGATGAACGCCGCCGTGCGCACCGACACCTTGTGCTCTTCGGCCACCGCCCACACGCCGGCAAACGCCTCGCGCATCACGCGCTCGAGACGGTGGTTGATCTCGTCTTCGGTCCAGAAGAAGCTCGAGAAATCCTGCACCCACTCGAAGTACGACACGGTCACGCCGCCCGCGTTCGCGATCACGTCGGGGATCACGAGCACGCCGTTCGCGCTCAGGATGTCGTCCGCGGCCGTCGTCGTCGGGCCGTTCGCGCCTTCGACGATGATCTTCGTGCGGATCTTCGACGCGTTCTTCTCGGTGATCTGGTTTTCCAGCGCGGCCGGAATCAGGATCTCGGTCTCGACGGTCCAGAACTCGTCGTTCGGCATCGGTTCCGCGCCTTCGAAGCCCGCGACGCCGCCCGTGCGGCCGACGTGGTCGAGCAGCTTGGCCGTGTCGACGCCAGCCGGCTGGTGGATCGTGCCCGTGTGATCCTGCACCGCGATCACCTTCGCGCCCGCTTCCTGGAACAGCTTCGCGGCGATCCCGCCGACGTTGCCGAAACCCTGCACCGCGATGCGCGCGCCTTCGATCTCGACACCCTTCTTCTTCGCCGCCTCGCAGCCGACGACGAACACGCCGCGGCCAGTCGCTTCCTTGCGGCCGAGCGAGCCGCCGAGCGAGATCGGCTTGCCGGTCACGACGCCCGTGGCCGTCTGGCCCTGGTTCATCGAGTAAGTGTCCATCATCCACGCCATGATCTGCTCGTTCGTGTTGACGTCAGGCGCGGGAATATCGGTGTTCGGGCCGATGATGATGCCGATTTCGCTGGTGTAGCGACGCGTTACGCGCTCGAGCTCGCCACGTGAGAGCTTGCGCGGATCGACGCGGATGCCGCCCTTCGCGCCGCCGTACGGCACGTTCACGGCCGCGTTCTTCACCGACATCCAGGCGGACAGCGCCATCACCTCGGACAGCGTCACGTCCTGGTGGTAACGCACGCCGCCCTTGCCCGGGCCGCGCGACACGTTGTGCTGCACGCGATAGCCCTCGAAATGCGCAACGGTGCCGTTGTCCAGCTCGATCGGCACATCGACGATCAGGATGCGCTTCGGGCGCTTCAGCGTCTCGATCCAGCGCGACAGGGAGCCGAGGTACGGCGCGACGCGATCGACTTGCTGCAGGTAGTTGCCCCAGGGGCCGAGATCGTCCGCGTGCAGGTACGACGGAATGGACTGCGCGACGGACGGGGACTGCGATTGCGAAGACATGGAATCTCCAACGGTCGAAGAATGCGCACATTGTCGAAAAAGCGAATTTCGAAATCCAATGCCGTTTGCTTATTCGATTATGCGTTTCGTGCATGATCGGGCTTTTGCGCGAAAAACCGTGCGTTCGCCGTGCGAACCGCTGCAATCCCGATGCGATTGCGCCGAGCAGCTTTCGTGCGCGGGCGCCGCGCGGGCCGAACGGGCCGGTGCGGGCAAGCGCCGCGCAGACGATGCGGCCCGATGTAGCGATTGCCGCCCCCCGCCGAAAAGCCGCACGGGCGAACCGTGCTGGGCGTCAGGGCCATGGCATGGCCGGGGCCGCAGCGACTGTCAGGCGGCCGCGCCCAGTTCCTCGCGCACGACATCCCACAGCGCGCGCACGAGTTTTTGCCGCGGCTCGTCGCCCTGCACCGCGAGCTTGTCCCGGTACAGGCGGATCTCCATTGTCAGCGTAAACGGCTCCGCGGCGCCCTTCACCGCACGGCCGAGTTTCACGAGGCGGCCGCCCGCGAGCGCATCCTCGACCGCGCTGTGCGGCAGAAAAGCAACGCCGTGCCCAGCGAGCGCCATCGCCTTCAGCGCCTCGGCCATGTCGGTCTCGTAGACCTTGTCGAGAAAGAGCGGCGCGCGCGCGTTCGCGATGATCACCTCGGTCATCCGGCCGAGGTACGCATTGGGCGTGTACGACAGATACGGCACGGGCGCATCGGCCGTGCCGGGCAGCGCATAGCGCGCGCGGCCGCCGCGGCCGGGCGCCGAGAACGGGCTGATCGGCTCCGCGCCGAGCGTCAGCATGTCGTAGCGGGCCGGATCGAGCGCGACGGGATGGCTCGGATGGTGATAGCCCATCACGAGGTCGCAGCCGCCCTCGACCAGCGAGAGCACCGCATCATGCACGTTCAGCGCACGCAGCCGGGTATGCACCTGCCCCATCTTCGCCTCGATCCGCTGCAGCCAGCGCGGGAAGTACGTGAGCGACAGCGTGTGCGGCACCGCGAATTCGATCGTCGGCACGGGCGCGCCAACGTGGCCGCGCAGCAGCGTGCGCGCCTCGTGCGCCTGCGACAGCATCACGAGCGCCTGCTCGTAGAACACCTGGCCCGCCTGCGTGAGACGGGTCGGGTACACCGAGCGATCGATCAGCTCGGTCGCGAGCCACGCTTCGAGCGCCTGGATCCGGCGCGAAAACGCGGGTTGCGACACGTGCCGAAGCTCGGCCGAGCGGCTGAAGCTGCGCGTTTCCGCGAGCGACACGAAGTCTTCGAGCCATTTGAGTTCCATGCGTGCCTTTGCTGCGCAAAGCGAGTGCGAGGGAAGAATCACGCATTTTAACGGTCGGTGGCGCAGATCGCCCGGCGCGTCGGAGCGTCGGAGCGTCGGCGCATGGACGCATGGGCGCGCACGGGCCGAAGCCCCCCCTGTGGCGCACGCGTCGGCAAACGGCCCGGGGCCGCGGGCGCCTCGCCATACCCTACGCTTGATTCTTCACACATTTGCGCACCGCACCAATGCCGCGCGCACGCACAGGCGCAGTGCCGCGCGGCGCTCGCGCGCGCCTGCCGCCGGTGCGCGCGAGCGCCGCGCCGCCGCGCGCCCGCCCGTCACCCGCCGCTTTCATCGCTTGCGCCGCCTTTCCCGCCTGCCTTGCCCGGCGTGCGTTCGCGTCGTTGGGAGCAAATACATGCACGCCATTGGCATGAAGCTTGCGGAACAGCGCACCGGCCGTCCCGCGCAGCGCGGAGCGGCTCGCCTCTTTCCCACCATCCGCCGTCGACCGGCATACGTGAGGCTTCACCGATGGATACTCTGCGCACCTCCCTTCGAAGCGGCAACTGGCGCTCGCTTCTCGCGTGCTTCCTCTACTTCGATACGGGCTTCACCGTCTGGGTGCTGTACGGCCCGCTCGCGCCGTTCATCAGCAAGGACATCACGATGACGGCCGCGCAACAGGGCTTCCTCGTCGCGGTGCCCGTGCTCGCGGCGGCCATCCTGCGCGTGACGCTCGGCAACCTCTATCAGTCCGCCGACGGCCGGCGCATCGCGCTGATGGGCGTGCTGCTGTCCGCGCTGCCCGCCGCCGTGCTGCCGTTCGTGCCCGGCACGCCGTCATACACCCTGCTCCTCGTACTCGGCGTGTTCCTCGGGATCGGCGGCGCGAGCTTCGCAGTCGCGCTGCCGATGGCGGGCAGCAGCTATCCGCCGAAGGTGCAGGGCCTCGTGCTCGGCCTCGCCGCCGCGGGCAACATCGGCGCAGTGCTCGACGGCTTCATGTTCCCGCACATCGCGGCCGCGCTCGGCTGGAAGTTCTCGACGGCCGCCGCGCTGCCGCTCCTCGCGATCGCGGGCTTCGCGCTCTTCGCGTGGGCCGACGACCGCGGCGAGAAATCGGGCAGCGCGAAGCGTGCGTTCGGCGCGTTCGCGCTCACACTTGCCGGTCTCGTCGCGCTCGTGCTCGCCGTGCATGCGGGCGTGTTCGGCACGGGCAAGACAGGCGTGCTGCTGCTGCCCGTCATGGGCGCGCTCCTCGCGATCGCCGTGCTCCCCGGCCGCTATCGCGCAGTGCTCGCGGAGCGCGACACGTGGGTCATCATGCTGATCTACAGCATCACGTTTGGCGGCTTCGTCGGCATGTCGTCTTACGTGACGCTGCTTCTGACGACGCTCTATCAGATGCCGAAGATCGAAGCGGGCCTCTTCATGTCGCTGCTCGCGTTCCTCGGCGCGATCGTGCGCCCGTTCGGCGGCCACCTCGCCGACCGCATCACCGGCGTGCGCGCGCTGATGGTGATCCTCGCCGCGATCGCCGCGGCAGACTTCGCGTTCGCGGCCGTGATGCCGCCGCTCGCGGGCGGCATCGCGCTCCTCGTGTGCCTGTACGTCGCGTTCGGCCTCGGCAACGGCTCGACGTTCCAGCTCGTCCCGCACCGCTGGAAAGGCAAGACGGGCCTGCTGTCCGGCATCGTCGGCGCGGCGGGCGGCATCGGCGGCTTCTATCTGCCCGTCGTGATGGGCATCGCGAAGGAAAGCACGGGCAGCTACCAGCTCGGCTTCGCGACGTTCGGCGCGCTCGCGACCTGCGCGCTCGTCGCGCTCGCGATGCTGCGCGCACAGTGGCTGCGCTGGGCCGCGCCCGAGCTCGCCGCGGCCGAGCCGGCCTCGGGCACCGGGATGCCGATCGGCGGCGCGGCGCGCGTCGGCGACTGAGATTTTCCGGCAACGGCGCGCGGCGGCCGGGCGGCCGCGCGCCGATGGTAAAATTCGCGGTTCTCCCCTTCACGTTCGAACCGCGGCCGCGAGCCTCAAGCCCGATCATGTCCGACACCCGTCCCGATACCCTTTTCGCCCTCACCGCGCTTTCGCCGATCGACGGCCGCTACGCCAGCAAGACCGAAGCGCTGCGCGACTGGCTCTCCGAAGCCGCCTTCATGCGCCACCGCGTCACCGTCGAGGTGCACTGGCTGATCGCGCTGTCGCGCGCCGGCTTCGCCGAAGTGCCGCGCTTCTCCGAAGCCGCCGAACAGTTCCTGCTGCAGCTCGTCGAGCGCTTCACCGCGCACGACGCCGCACGCATCAAGGAAATCGAGCGCGTGACGAACCACGACGTGAAAGCCGTCGAGTACTGGCTGAAGGAATCCGTCAAGGGCCAGACCGAACTCGAGCGCGCGAGCGAATTCATCCACTTCGCGTGCACGTCGGAAGACATCAACAACACGTCGCACGGAATGATGCTTGCCGGCGCGCGCCAGCACGTGATCCTGCCCGCGCTGCGCACGGTGCACGGCCGCCTCGTCGCGCTCGCGCACGCGCACGCCGGGCAACCGATGCTCTCGCGCACGCACGGCCAACCGGCCAGCCCGACGACGCTCGGCAAGGAAATCGCGAACGTCGCGGCGCGCCTTGCGCGCGCGATCGAGCGCATCGAGAAGGTCGAGATCCTCGGCAAGATGAACGGCGCGGTCGGCAACTTCAACGCTCACCTGTCCGCCTATCCGGAATTCGACTGGGAAGCGTTCTCGCGCGACGTGATCGAGAACCGCCTGAAGCTCGCGTTCAACCCGTACACGATCCAGATCGAACCGCACGACTACATGGCCGAGCTGTTCGACGCCGTGGCGCGCGCGAACACGATCCTGCTCGACCTCGACCGCGACGTGTGGGGCTACATCTCGGTCGGCTACTTCAAGCAGAAGACGAAGGCGGGCGAAATCGGCTCGTCGACGATGCCGCACAAGGTCAACCCGATCGACTTCGAAAACTCGGAAGGCAACCTCGGCCTCGCGAACGCGACGCTGCGCCACCTCGCCGACAAGCTGCCGGTGTCGCGCTGGCAGCGCGATCTCACCGATTCGACGGTGCTGCGCAACATGGGCGTCGCGCTCGGCTACTCGCTGCTCGCGTACGACTCGCTGATCCGCGGCCTCGACAAGCTCGAGGTGAACCCGCAGCGCCTGAACGAAGATCTCGACAACTGCTGGGAAGTGCTCGCCGAGCCGGTGCAGACGGTGATGCGCCGCTACGGCATCGAGAACCCGTACGAGCAGTTGAAGGAACTGACGCGCGGCAAGGGCATCACGCGCGAGGCGCTGCAGCAGTTCATCGGCACGCTCGCGATTCCCGAGGACGCGAAGGCGCGCCTGCTCGCGATGACGCCCGCGTCGTACATCGGCAAGGCGGCCGAGCTCGCGAAACGCATCGCGTAACGCGCGTCGTCGACACGATGAAGAAAGGCGCCCTGCAGTTCGCAGGGCGCCTTTCTTTTTGCCGCCACAGCGCGGCGATCGGCGGCGGCCGCGTCGCGGCCGCGCGGCGTCACTGCTGCTGTTGCTGCTGTTGCTGCCGCTCGCGGGCGAGCTCGCTCATCACGCGCTCGACGATCTCATCGGGCGACAATTCGATGCTGACTTCGATCGCCTCGTCCGGGCCCGGCTCCTCGAGCGTATCGAGCTGGCTTTGCAGCAGCGACGGATCGAAGAAGTGCCCGGTGCGCGTCTTCAGCCGCTCACGCAGCACGTCGAACGAGCCCTTCAGATAGACGAAGCGCACGTCGCGATCGTTGCCGCGCAGGATGTCGCGGTACGCGCGCTTGAGCGACGAGCACGTGAACACCGCGGTCTCGCCCGCGCGCCGCCTCGCCTCGATGGCCTCGCGAATCGAGCGCAGCCACGGCCAGCGGTCCTCGTCGGTCAGCGCAATCCCGTGGTGCATCTTTTCCTTGTTGGCGGCGCTGTGAAACGCGTCGCCGTCGGTATAGCTGCACGACAGGCGTTGCGCGAGCATTTCGCCGATCCGCGACTTGCCCGCGCCCGACACGCCCATTGCGATCAGAATCATTGACTACCCCTTGTTACAGAACCGCGCTCAGCACCAACGTGAAGGTGAGACCGAGCACCGAGATGATCGTTTCGAGCAGCGTCCATGTCTTGAACGTCTGGCCCACGGTCATCCCGAAGTACTCCTTGATCAGCCAGAAGCCGCCGTCGTTCACGTGCGAGAAGATCAGCGAGCCCGAGCCCGTCGCGAGCACGAGCAGCTCCGGCCTCACCGTGACGCCCGACGCCGCCGCGATCGGCGCGACGATCCCGCACGCGGTCGTCATCGCCACCGTGGCGGAGCCCGTCGCGAGGCGAATCAGCGCCGCGACGAACCAGCCGAGCAGGAGCGGCGACAGATGCGCGTGCGTCGCGGTCGCGACGATCTGCTGCGAGATGCCGCTGTCGCGCAGGATACCGCCGAAGCCGCCGCCCGCGCCGACGATCAGCGTGATGCCCGCGATCGGCGCGAGGCAATCGCCGCAGAACTTCTGAATCTGCTCACGATTAAAGCCTTGCAGCTTGCCGAACGTGAAGAAGCTCACGAGCACGGCGATCAGCAGCGCGACGTCCGAATTGCCGGCGAAGCGCAGCAGGTTGTTCGGCAGCGACTTCGGCGCGAACACGAGATCGGCCCAGCTGCCGACGAGCATCAGCACGACGGGCAGCAGGATCGTGAACAGCGTAATGCCGAAGCCCGGCAGCTCGCGCTTCTCGCTCGGCGCGCGCGTCTCGACGAATTGCGACGCGAGCGGATTGTGCTCCGGCAGCTTCACGAACTTCGAGATCGTGAGCGCGAAGAGCGGCCCCGCGACGATCGCGGTCGGCACGCCGACGATGAGGCCGTACGCGATCGTCTTGCCGATGTCGGCGCCGTACTGCTGCACGGCGAGGAGCGCCGCCGGGTGCGGCGGAATCAGCCCGTGCACGACCGACAGGCCCGCGACCATCGGCAGCCCGACGACGAGGAGCGACTTGCCGGTGCGCTTCGCGACGTTGAACGCGATCGGGATCAGGAGCACGAAGCCGACTTCGAAGAACACGGGCAGGCCGACGATGATCGCGACGAACATCATCGCCCAGTGGATGTGCTTCTCGCCGAACCAGTCGATCAGCGTGGTCGCGATCCGCTCGGCGCCGCCCGACTCGGCCATCATCTTGCCGAGCATCGTGCCGAGGCCGACGACGATCGCAATGTGGCCGAGCGTGCCGCCCGTGCCTCCCTCGAACGACTTCACGATCTTGTCCATCGGCATGCCGACCACGAGGCCGAGACCGAGCGACACGATGATCAGCACAAGGAACGGATAGACCTTGTAGCGCGCGATCATCAGGATCAGCACCGCGATCGCGACCACGGTGTAAATCAGCAGCATGCTGCCTTGGACAGCCCCCATGTAGCACTCCTCCTTGGGATGTATCGGGCCGGACGCGGCGAGCCGCCGTCCGACTATGCAGGTCTCCGAAACGAGGCGGCTCGCCGCCCGTCGGGACGCTGAATTCTACTTTTGTTTACCAGGCCGCGATAGAACCGGTTCCATAAGCAAAAACCCTCGAAAAACAACCAGATCGATTGTTTCGTCCGAAGGTTTTCCACGTGCGGCCACTCGATCCTGCGTTCAGCGTGCGAGAGCGCTCGCCGCCTGCGCGAGGCGCGTGACCTCGGCCCAGTCCTGCGCGGCGAGCGCCGCCTTCGGCGTGAGCCACGAGCCGCCGACGCACACGACGTTCGGCAGCTTGAGGAAGCTCGGCGCGGTCTCGGCGGTGATGCCGCCCGTCGGGCAGAACTTCAGCGCCGGGAACGGGCCGTGAAACGCCTGCAGCATCGGCACGCCGCCCGCCTGCTGCGCGGGGAAGAACTTCACGATCTCGTAGCCGAGCTCGAGCGCGACGATGATGTCGGTCGGCGTCATCACGCCGGGCAGAAGCGGCAAGCCGGCATCGACGGCCGCCTCGTGCATCTGCTTCGTGAGGCCGGGCGACACGCCGAACTTCGCGCCCGCCTGCTTCGCGAGCGCGCATTGCTCGGGCTTCGTGATCGTGCCGACGCCGACGACGATGTCATCGGCGAGCTCGCTCGCGCGCTTGATCGCTTCGAGCCCGGCCGCGGTGCGCAGCGTGATCTCGAGCACCTTCACGCCGCCCGCGTGCAACGCGCGCGACACCTGTTCGCCCTGTTCGACCGAATCGAACGCGAGCACCGGAATCACCGGGCCCAGCTTCACGATCTCGCCAATCGTCTTCATCAATGCAACTCCTTTTCGCTTATGCGGTGACGTGGGCCGTTTCGCCCACCAACGCGCCGAACACCGACGCGCCCTGCTCCGCCGGCGCGGCCGCCGCGCGGAACACGCCGAACAACTCACGGCCGAAGCCGACTTCGTTTTCCGCCTGATGCGCGGGCTGCGCGACCGCGCGCGCCGCCCACGCCTCGTCGTCGATCTCGACATCGAGCACGCCCGCTTGCGCGTCGATCACGATCGTATCGCCCGTGCGCACCTTGCCGAGCGGGCCGCACAACAGCGCCTCGGGCGACACGTGGATCACGGCCGGCACCTTGCCCGACGCGCCCGACATCCGGCCGTCCGTCACGAGCGCGACGCGAAAGCCCTGGTCCTGCAGCACGCCGAGGAGCGGCGTCAGCCGGTGCAGCTCCGGCATCCCGTTCGCACGCGCGCCCTGGAAGCGCACGACGGCGACGAAGTCGCGCTTCAGTTCGCCCGCGTCGAACGCGGCCTGCACGGCTTCCTGCGAATCGAACACGATGGCGGGAGCCTTCACCTGGCGGTGCTCGGGCGCGACCGCCGAGATCTTGATCACGCCGCGCCCGAGCCTGCCTTGCATCAGGCGCAGCCCGCCGTCCGGCTGGAACGGCGCGGCGATCGGCCGCAGCACCTTGTCGTCCGCGCTCACGGCGACGCCGTCGACCCACTTCAGCTCGCCGTCGATCAGGCGCGGCTCCTTCGTGTAGTGCGCAAGCCCCTTGCCCGCGACCGTCGTCACGTCTTCGTGCAGCAGGCCGCCTTCGAGCAGGTTGCGCACGAGGAACGCGATGCCGCCCGCCGCGTGGAAATGGTTCACGTCGGCCTTGCCGTTCGGGTAGATCTTCGCGAGGAGCGGCACCGCGGCCGACAGCGCGTCGAAATCGTCCCAGTCGATCAGGATGCCCGCGGCGCGCGCGATCGCGACGAGGTGCAGCGTGTGGTTCGTCGAGCCGCCCGTGGCGAGCAGCGCAACGATCCCGTTTACGATCGCGCGCTCGTCGATCACGTGGCCGATCGGCGTGTACTCGCCGCGCTCGGCCGTGAGCTCGAGCACGCGGCGCGCGGCCTCGGCCGTCAGCGCGTCGCGCAGCGGCGTGTGCGGATGGACGAACGCGGCGCTCGGCAGATGCAGCCCCATCACCTCCATCAGCATCTGGTTGCTGTTCGCGGTGCCGTAGAACGTGCAGGTGCCGTGGCCGTGATATGCGGCCGATTCCGCCTCGAGCAGCGCGTCGCGGCCCACCTGGCCCGTCGCGAACTGCTGGCGGATCTTCGCCTTGTCGTCGTTCGACAGGCCGCTCGTCATCGGGCCGGCCGGCACGAAGATCGTCGGCAGGTGGCCGAACTGCAGCGCGCCGATCAAGAGGCCGGGCACGATCTTGTCGCAGATGCCGAGACAAAGGGCCGCGTCGAACATGTTGTGCGTGAGCGCAACGGCCGTGCTCATCGAGATCACCTCGCGCGAGAACAGCGACAGCTCCATCCCCGCGTTGCCTTGCGTGACGCCGTCGCACATCGCCGGCACGCCGCCCGCGAACTGCGCGACGCCGCCGCGCTCGCGCGCGGCGGCCTTGATGATGTCGGGAAAGCTCTTGTACGGCGCATGCGCGGACAGCATCTCGTTGTATGCCGACACGATGCCGATGTTCGGCTCGCGGATCGCCTTGATCGCGAACTTGTCGTGGCCTTCGAGGCCCGCGAAGCCGTGCGCGAGGTTCGCGCACGACAGCGCGCCGCGCGCCGGGAAATGCCCTTGCGCGGCGTCGATGCGGGCGAGATAGGCTTGGCGGGTCGGACGGCTGCGCGCGATCACGCGCTCGGTGACGGACGCAAGAGTGGGGTGCAGCGTGGCCATGCTGGGCGCTCCTCACATGAGCCGGACGAGGCCGGCAAGCTGGAATCGTGGGGACGTCCGTGTCGTCGGACGAACGGCGCGAGTTTAGTAGAAAAACTACACACTCGCAATCTCGCAGCGCAGCAAAACAATCGATGATGCATCGTTATAGCCTGCAAATACGGCACAATTATTTAGCGTTAACCCTGACATCCGATAAGCTGCATCGCATCAGTCGCTAGAAAATTCTTGTAGATTTTCTACAAAACAATCGCGATACTAGTGTTCGCCCTGCCATTTCACGCCCCCTTTCGCACCATGCTCCCCCGTATCGAGGCGATTCGCGCCCAGCTCCGCCCGTCCGAGCGCAAGCTCGCCGACTTCGTGCTCGCCGTGCCGCGCGAGGTGCTCGATCTGTCGATGACCGAGCTCGCCGCCCGCGCGGGCGTGAGCCAGCCGACGATCGCGCGCTTTTGCCAGGCGCTCGGCTGCAGCGGCTTTCGCGAGTTCAAGATCCGGCTTGCGCAAAGCGTCGCGCCGGGCGTCGCGTCGGTGTATCGCAACGTCGAGCCCGACGAGCGCGCGCCGGGCATCATCGGCAAGGTGTTCGACCGCACGATCGGCGCGCTGATCGAGGTGCGCAACAGCCTGTCGGCAACGAGCGTCGCCGACGCGATCGAACTGCTCACGCGCGCGTCGCGCATCGAGTTCTACGGCGCGGGCGGCTCGGGCATCGCCGCGCAGGACATCCAGCACAAGTTCTTCCGGCTGGGCGTGCCGAGCGTCGCGTATTCGGACCCGCACACGTTCTCGATGTCGGCCGCGCTCCTCGGCGCGAACGACGTCGTCGTCGCGATCTCGAACACGGGGCGCACGCGCGACATCGTCGACGCCGCGCGCGCGGCGCTCGCGTGCGGCGCGAAGGTGATCTCGATCACGCACAGCCATTCGCCGCTCGCGCAACTGTCGACGGTGAGCCTCGCGTCGAACGTCGCCGAGGAAACCGACGTGTTCTCGCCGATGACGTCGCGGATGTCGCATCTCGCGATCGGCGACATCCTCGCGGTGGGCGTCGCGCTGCGGCGCGGCCCCGAACTCGTCGACCGGCTCGGCCGCGCGAAGGAGGCGATCACGCGGCGGCGGATCGGCATCGACGCGAAGGCGGGGAAGGAAACGGGGAAGGACGTGGCGAAGGATGCGACGGGCGATGCGCCGAAAGCCGCCGGCGGACAGCATCCATCGGAAAAGACGCGCATCGCGCGCGACGTCGAAGACGTGAGGGATTAGACGGCCGGACGCGCAAGCCGCGTTCGAGCAACGGTTGGAATCACCACGAGCGTGAAGAGCGTGATTCGCGACCAAGACAGCGATTCCCGATTGCGACGAAGGCCTTGGGCTTGTGGCGCCGGGAATTCGGGCGCACACGCACACGCACACGCAAACAAGACACCGCCCGACCGCCGCGCGCACCGAACGGGCGATCCGCCCGCTCCGCTGGTACGCCCACGCAACGCCAAATGAAAAACCCCGGCCGCAACGGCCGGGGCTCTGTCATCGGACCAGCGCGTCCGCCGACGCCGAAACCGCGACGGCCAGCGCGCCGCCCGCGCTCAAAACGGCTTGATCACCGCAAGCGCGACGGCCGCGAGCATCCCGAGCACCGGCAGCTCGTTGAACACGCGGTACCACTTGTCCGAGCGGCGGTTCTCGCCGCGCTCGAACACCTTCAGCAGATGCCCGCAGTACGCGTGATAAACGACAAGCAGCAGCACGACCGCGAGCTTCGCGTGCACCCAGCCCTGCCCCTGCCCGATGCCGATCACGAGCCACAGCCACAGCCCGCACGCGAGCGCGGGCACCGCGATGATCGTCATGAAGCGAAACAGCTTGCGCGCCATCGCGAGCAGCCGCCGGACCGCGGCGGGATCGGATTCCATCGCGAGGTTCACATAGATGCGCGGCAGATAGAAGAGCCCCGCGAACCACGATGCGATCAGCACGATATGAAAGGTCTTGACCCAGAGCATCGCCATCGATCATTCCCCCTTCGTTACTGACGCCCTTCGCCGTGCCCGAGCACCACGTACTTCAGCGACGTGAGCCCTTCGAGCCCGACCGGGCCGCGCGCATGCAGCTTGTCGTTCGAGATGCCGATCTCCGCGCCGAGACCGAATTCGAAGCCGTCCGCGAAGCGCGTCGACGCGTTCACCATCACACTCGCCGAATCGACTTCGCGCAGGAAGCGCATCGCGCGGTCGTGATCCTCGGTGACGATCGCATCGGTGTGATGCGAGCCGTACTCGTTGATGTGCTCGATCGCGGCGTCGATGCCGTCGACGATCTTGATCGCGAGCACCGGCGCGAGATATTCGGTGCGCCAGTCTTCATCGGTCGCGTCGACGAGCGGACCGACGCCCGCCGCCTCGAGCACCGCGCGCGCGTCGGCGTCGACGCGCAGCTCGACGCCCTTCTCGCGATACAGCCGGCCGAGCGGCGACAGCACCGCGGGCGCGATCCCGCGCGCGACGAGCAGCGTCTCCATCGTGTTGCAGGTGCCGTAGCGATGCGTCTTCGCGTTGTCGCAGACAGTGAGCGCCTTCGTCACGCTCGCGCGGTCGTCCACGTACACGTGGCAAATGCCGTCGAGGTGCTTGATCATCGGCACGCGCGCCTCGTTGATCAGCCGCTCGATCAGGCTCTTGCCGCCGCGCGGCACGATCACGTCGACATATTCGGTCATCGTGATCAGCCTGCCCACCGCCGCGCGATCGGCCGTCTCGACGACCTGCACCGTGTCCTGCGGCAGCCCCGCCTCGGCGAGCCCTTCGCCGATCAGCTTCGCGAGCGCGGTGTTCGATTCGAGCGCTTCCGAGCCGCCGCGCAGGATCGTCGCATTGCCGGACTTCAGGCACAGCGCGGCCGCATCGATCGTCACGTTCGGGCGCGACTCGTAGATGATCCCGATCACGCCGAGCGGCACGCGCATCTGGCCGACCTGGATTCCGCTCGGGCGGTACTTGAGGTTGCTCATCTCACCGATCGGGTCCGGCAGCGTCGCGACCTGGCGCAGCCCTTCGACCATCGTCTTCAGCGCCTTGTCCGACAGCGTCAGGCGATCGACGAACGCCGCGTCGAGGCCCTTGTCCTTCGCGCGCGCGACGTCGCGCGCGTTGGCCGCCTTCAGCGCGCCAGCGTCGCGCTCGATCGCCCGCGCGACCGCTTCGAGCGCGGCATTCTTCGCCGCGGTGGACGCGCGCGCGATCGAGCGCGAGGCACGCCGCGCGCGGCGGCCGACGTCCGTCATGTACTGATCGATATCCATCGTGAGACTCGCAATGCAAGCCGCGTCGAGCGGCGAAAAAACGATTGTCGGAAAACGGGGGCGCCGGGCACCGCGTCGGCGCTCGCGCTGCCGGTTCACGCCGATTGTAAGCGCCGGCGCGAAAGCGCGCTCAGGCCGGCCGGCGCGGTGCGTCGCCGGCCGGCCCGGACGCGCGCGCGACGGTCATCGCGAGCTGGAACAGGCCGTCCCACGGATCGGGCGGCGGCTCGCCGCGCGCCGCGCCGCGCGATACGGCGGAAAGCCCCTTGACCTGCCGGTCGAGCCGCGCGGCGAACGCGAGCGCGTGCTCGAGCGCCGCCTCCGAGACGCGCGCGAGCGCCGGCCCGACGAGCCGCTCGCGCGCCCCCCATACGCGGTTCTCGCGCACGAGCACGGCAAGCGGCTTGCCCGCCGCGACGCCGCGCTTGATCCGAAGCAGCGTGCGCAACTCCTCGACGACCGCCCACAGCACGAGCACGAGCGCCTCGCCCTCGCCCTTCAGGCCGTCGATCATCCGCGAAAGCCGCGCGGCGTCGCCCGCGAGCATCGCCTCGTTGAGCTTGAACACGTCGTAGCGCGCGACGTTCAGCACCGCGTCGTGGATCTGCTCGAACGTCAGCGTGCCCGCCGGATACAGCAGGCCGAGCTTCTGGATTTCCTGATGCGCGGCGAGCAGGTTGCCCTCGACACGCTCGGCGACGAACGCGAGCGCGCGCCGCCCGTCGTCGCCCGGCGCGACCCGCTGCCCCTGCAGCGCGAGCCGCTGGCCGATCCAGTTCGGCAACTGCGCGCGCTCGACGGGATCGACCTTCAGCGCGACGCCGCCGTTCACGAGCGCCGTGAACCACGCGGACTTCTGCGTCGCCGAATCGAGCCGCGGCAGCGTGACGAGCATCAGCGCATCCGGGTTGTCCGCGCCGGCGAGCGTCTTCAATGCGTCGGCGCCATCCTTGCCCGGCTTGCCGGACGGAATCCGCAGCTCGACGAGCTGCCGCTCGCCGAACAGCGACATCGCCTGGCTCGCGCCGATCAGCGTGCTCCAGTCGAAGCCGCGCTCGACGGTGTGCACCGAGCGCTCGGTGAAGCCCGCCGCGCGCGCGGCGGCGCGGATCTTGTCGCACGCCTCCTGCGCGAGCAGCGGCTCGTCACCGTAGACGACGTACAGCCCGGCGAGCCCCTTCGAGAGATGCGGCTCCAGCGCGTCAAGTCGCAGTTGCATCGGTTCGTGCGTCGATCGTTGAGGAGGAGAGGAAAAACGCGGCGATCACAGCGGCGGCGGCGGCAGCGGCGCGCGCGGCGCAACGGCCGGCACGCCCTTGCCCGGCTCCGGATGCAGCGTGCGGACGATCGCGAGGCGGCGCATCAGCTGATCGATCGCGTCGTTCTGCATGTCGTTAAACAGGATCTCGGCTTCCTGCGCCTTCGCGTTCGTGTACTGCGCGCTGTACGTCATCGCGCGATTGAGCGCGATCACCGAAGGCGGGATCAGCGCTGTGCCGTCCTTGGCCAGAAGCGTGTAGTTCAGCGAGTAGTTGAGCTGATATTCCTGCACCATGCCGTACCGGTCGAGCGTCAGCGTGCCCTGGCCGCGCGATTCCGCGAGGTTCAGCACCGCGTCCGCCTCGTCGGGCGTCTTGACGATCTTCGTATCGCTGCCGGCCTCGACGAGGCGCGTGAGCCGCGCGGCCGCGGCAGGCGGCGCGCCGGCGATGAACAGGCGCTTGAACGCGTAGTCCTGCTGCCCGCGCAGCTTGAAACCGCACGCGGACAACAGCACCGCGCTGCCCACGAGCATCAAAAACGATCTGCGGATCACCTTCGCTCCTTGCTGATGCATGCCAGCCCCGCCGCGCGCGCCGTCAGACGACGACGTTCACGAGACGGCCCGGCACGACAATGATCTTCTTCGCCGGCTTGCCTTCGGCGAATTTCGCGAACATCTCGTCGGCGACGGCCGCCGCCTCGATCGCCTCGCGGCTCGCGTCCTTCGCCACCTTCAGCGCGCCGCGCACCTTGCCGTTGATCTGCAGCACGAGCTCGATCTCGGCCTGCTCGAGCGCGGCCTCGTCGACCTTCGGCCACGGCGCGTCGAGAAGCGGGCCAAACTCGTCCGCGTAGCCGAGCGCCTTCCACAGCTCGTACGTGACGTGCGGCACGACCGGATACAGCACGCGCAGCAGCACGCCATAGGTCTCGCGCAGCACGGCGGGCGTCGCGCCCTTCGCGCCTTCGATCGCGTTGAGCATCTTCATCGCGGCCGACACGACCGTGTTGTACTGCAGGCGCTGGTAGTCGAAATCGGCCTGCTTCAGCACGCCGTGGATCTCGCGGCGCAGCGTCTTGTCCGCTTCGGCGAGTTGCGCGACGTCGAACGGCGCGCGCACGGCGAGCGCTTCGCGGTTCGCGAAGCCGAACGCCCACACGCGGCGCAGGAAGCGGCTCGCGCCGTCGACGCCCGCGCCCGACCACTCGAGCTGCTGCTCGGGGGGCGCCGCGAACATCGTGAAGAGGCGCGCGGTGTCGGCGCCGTAATGGTCGATCAGCATCTGCGGATCGACGCCGTTGTTCTTCGACTTCGACATCTTCTCGATGCCGCCCAGCACGACCGGCTGCCCGTCCGCCTTCAGCACCGCGCCGACGGGGCGCCCCTTGTCGTCGAACGACACGGTGACGTCGGCCGGGTTGTACCAGGTCTTCTTGCCCGCCGCGTCCTCGCGGTAGAACGTCTCGTTGAGCACCATCCCCTGCGTGAGCAGGTTCTTCGCCGGCTCGCCGAACGCGACGAGGCCGAGGTCGCGCATCACCTTCGCCCAGAAGCGCGAGTACAGCAGGTGCAGGATCGCGTGCTCGATGCCGCCGATGTACTGGTCCATCGGCATCCAGTAGTCGGTGCGCGCGTCGACCATCGTCTGCGCGTCGGGCGCCGCGTAGCGCGAGAAGTACCACGCGGAATCGACGAACGTGTCCATCGTGTCCGTTTCGCGCTTCGCCGCCGCGCCGCACTTCGGGCACGCGCAGTTCAGGAACGCGTCGGATTTCGCGAGCGGGTTGCCCGTGCCGTCCGGCACGAGGTCTTCCGGCAGCACGACGGGCAGGTCCTGTTCCGGCACCGGCACGTCGCCGCACGACGGGCAGTGGATGATCGGAATCGGCGTGCCCCAGTAGCGCTGGCGGGAAATGCCCCAGTCGCGCAAGCGGTACGTGATCTGCTTGTCGCCGAAGCCGCCCGCCTTCAGGTCGGCCGCGATCGCGTCGACGGCCGCGTCGTACGCGAGGCCGTCGTACTTGCCGCTGTTCACGCACACGGCGCGCGTCTTGTCGCCGTACCACTCCTGCCACGCGTCGGTCGAGTACGTCTCGCCCTCCACGGCAATCACCTGCCGGATCGGCAGGCCGTACTTCTTCGCGAACGCGAAGTCGCGCTCGTCGTGCGCCGGCACGCCCATCACCGCGCCCTCGCCGTAGCTCATCAGCACGTAGTTGCCGATCCACACCTCGACCGGTGCGCCCGTGAGCGGATGCGACACCGAAAAACCCGTCGCGACGCCCTTCTTCTCCATCGTCGCGATGTCGGCCTCGGCAACGCCGCCGCGCTTGCATTCGTCGATGAACGCCTGCAGTTCCGGCTTGTCCTGCGCAAGCCGCGCGGCGAGCGGATGCTCGGCCGCGATCGCGCAGAACGTGACGCCCATGATCGTGTCCGCGCGCGTCGTGAACACGCGCAACAGCTTCTTCTCGCCGTCGAGCTCGTACGGGAAGCCGAAGTTCACGCCGAAGCTCTTGCCGATCCAGTTCTGCTGCATGATCTTCACGCGCTCGGGCCAGCCGAGGCCGTCGAGATCGTTCAGCAGTTCATCGGCGTACTGCGTGATCCGCATGTAGTACATCGGGATCTCGCGCTTCTCGACGAGCGCGCCCGAGCGCCAGCCGCGCCCGTCGATCACCTGCTCGTTCGCGAGCACGGTCTGGTCGACCGGGTCCCAGTTCACGGTGCCGGTCTTCTTGTACGCGATGCCCTTCTCGAGCATCTTCAGGAACAGCCACTGGTTCCACTTGTAGTAGTCGGGCTTGCAGGTCGTGACCTCGCGCGACCAGTCGATCGCGAGGCCCATCGACTGCATCTGCTTCTTCATGTACGCGATGTTGTCGTACGTCCACTGCGCGGGCGGCACGCCGTTGGCCATCGCGGCGTTCTCGGCCGGCATCCCGAACGCGTCCCAACCCATCGGCATCAGCGTGTTGTAGCCGTTCATCCGCAGATAGCGGTACATCACGTCGTTGATCGTGTAGTTGCGCACGTGACCCATGTGCAGCTTGCCCGACGGGTAAGGCAGCATCGACACGCAGTAGAACTTCTTGCGGTTCGCGTCTTCCTTCGAGCGGTAGGCATCGGCTGCGCGCCAGTCGCTCTGGGCGGCGGCTTCGACGTCGGCGGGTACGTATCTTTCGTGCATGGTGTGGTTCGGGCTGGGCTTTGAGCGGCGCGCGACGCAAGGTGCCGAGCGCACGCGCGCTCGAGTGGATCGAAAGTCGCGCTTCCCCGGCGGCCGCGGGCGGCGCGGGGAAAACGTCGATTATACCGTCCGCGCCGGCCGGCACGGCCGTTGGCGCGGCCACGGGCGACGATCAGCGCGGCGCGGGTATCGCGGGCGGCGACGGCGACGGCGACGGCGGCTGCGGCTGCGGCGGGCGTTGCGCGGCGCGCGGCGGCGAAGGTCGCGCCGGCGGCTTCGCGGACGCGTCGGGCTTTCCCGACGCGTCGGTGACGAAGCCGATCCGCGCGACGCCCGCCTGCTGCGCCGCGCCCATCACCTGCGCGATCGTGTCGTAGCGGGTGTCGCGCGCGGCGCGCAGATGCAGCTCCGGGTCCTTGCCGTTTGCCGCCGCGTCACGCAGCCGCGCGGCGAGCGCATCGAGAGCGACGGGCGCGTCGTTCCAGTACAGCTTGCCCGCCGCGTCGATCGACACCGTGATCGTCTCCGGCGTCTCGCGCGCGGGCGCCGCCGCGACCTTCGGCAAATCGAGCCGGATCGCGTGCGTCAAGAGCGGCGCGGTGAGGATGAAGATGACGAGCAGCACGAGCATCACGTCGATGAGCGGCGTCATGTTGATGTCCGCCATCGGCTGCGACGTATGCTGGTGATCGAGTCCGCCGAACGCCATGCCGCCCTCCTCGCTGCGTGTATCGGATCGACGCCGCGGGCTAGGCCGCGGCGGCCGGGTTGTCGGCGGGGGCCGCGGCCGGCTCGCCGCAGACGAACACGTGCAGATCGCGCGCGAAGCCGTCGAGCTCCTCGACGAGCTGGCGCACGAGCCGCCCGAGGATGTTGTACGCGAGCACCGCCGGAATCGCGACGACCAGGCCGAACGCGGTCATGATGAGCGCCTCGCCGACCGGGCCGGCAACGTTCTCGATCTGCGCCTGCCCGCTCGCCGCGATGCTGCCGAGCGCGTGATAGATCCCCCAGACGGTGCCGAGCAGGCCGACGAACGGCGCGGTGCTGCCGATCGACGCGAGCAGCACCTGGCCGAATTCGAGCCTGCGCTGCGAAGCGCGCAGCGCGTGGCGCAGCGCGCGCAGCACGCGCTCGCCGCGCTCGACGCGCGCGGAGAGCGCATGCGGCTCGATGCGCGACGCGGCGTCCGCATCGCGCGCGGCCTCCGCGAGCGGCAGGAACACGCGCTCTTTGTCGGCCGCGCGCAGCGCGGCGAGGCCGTCGTCGAGCGTCGCCGCGCGCCAGAACGCGGCGAGCGCGGCGGGCCCCTGGCGCTTCGCGCGCACGAGCACCCACGCCTTCACGAGCAGGAAGCACCAGCTCGCGATCGACATCGCGAGCAGCACGTAAGCGACCGCGTGCGTGACGGCGTCGCCGCTCTCGAGGTAATGGAGGATGCCGGTCGGGGTCGCCATCGATGCCCGGAAATGGCGCTCAGCGCAGGCCGAGCACGTCCTGCATGTCGAAGAAACCGGCGTCGCGGCCGGCGAGGAAGCGCGCGGCGCGCAGCGCCCCTTGCGCGTATGACACGCGGCTCGCCGATTTGTGCGTGATCTCGATGCGCTCGCCGATGCCGGCGAAGAGCACCGTGTGATCGCCGACGATGTCGCCGCCGCGGATCGCCGAAAAACCGATCGTCGACGGATCGCGCTCGCCCGTCACGCCGTGGCGGCCGTAGACCGCGCAATCGTCGAGCGAGCGGCCCGTCGCGGCGGCGATCGTCTCGCCCATCATCAGCGCGGTGCCGGACGGCGCGTCGACCTTGTGCCGGTGATGCGCCTCGATGATCTCGATGTCGTAGCCCTGCGCGAACTGCTTCGCCGCGAATTCGAGCAGCTTCATCGTGACGTTCACGCCGACGCTCATGTTCGCCGAGAACACGAGCGCGATCTTCTCGCCCGCCGCGCGCAACTGCGCCTTCTGCGGCTCGCTGAAGCCCGTCGTGCCGATCACGAGCTTCACGTCGTGGCGCAGCGCCGCGTCCAGGTGGACGAGCGTGCCCTCGGGGAGCGTGAAGTCGATCAGGTAATCGGCTTCGGCGCACACGCGCTCGATATCGTCGGTGAGCGCGACCCCGGTCTGCTTGCCGAGGAACGCACCCGCGTCCTGGCCGAGCTGCGGCGAGCCCGTGCGGTCGAGCGCGCCGACGAGCGTCGCGTCGGGCGCGGCGAGCACCGCTTCGATCAGCATCCGGCCCATCCGGCCTGACGCACCAGCAATCGCAATCTTCATGGACGACATGCGCTACCTGCTTGCTACGAATGAAAGACGGGCGGCGCGCGCCGCCCCGGTTTGGCCCGGACTGCGCCGGATCAGCCGCCGGCCCCCTGCGCGCCGGATGCGGGCGCGGGCGCCGTGAGCGGCTGGTTCGGCAGGCTGTCGGCGCCCTGCGGGCCGACCGGCAGGCTCGCGCCGCCTTGTGCGGACGGCGGAGGCGGACGATGGAACTGGAACTGCGGCTGGATCGCGGGCGCGGCGCCGGGCGGCAGGCCGCCCGGGGTCGGCGCGTTCGGCGCCATCTGCGCGGACGGCGAGAAACGGGCCGCCGCGCCGCTTTGGCCGGACACCTGCGCGGTCGCGCGGTTCGCCGCGCGCGCCGCCTGTGCGTTCGCGTCGTTCTGATCCATCGCTTGCGCGGCTTCGGGCGCCGATGCAGGCGCGGCGGCGACTTGCGGCGCGGACGCGGCGCTCGCGGCCGCAGCCGCCTTGCGCGCCTTCTTGCCGCGGCGGTCGCCGTCGATGTCGGCGAGCAGATCGAGCTCGGACGGCAGGTTGTCCGCGCCCGTCCAGCCAGCGAGGCGATCGCCCGCGAAATTCACCACGAGATCGCGCTGCTGAACGACCGATGTCGAGCCGCGCTTGAAGTAGAAGACGTAATCCCAGCGATCCGCATGGAACATGTCGGTCAGCAGCGGCGTGCCGAGCAGCGCGCGCACTTGCTCGCGCGACATGCCGACCTGCAGTTGCGACGCCTTTTCCTGCGACACGAAGTTGCCCTGGACGACGGTGATCCGATACGGCGTGATGCTCTGCGCGATCCGCTGAGTCACGCTGTCGTACGACGAGCAGGCGGCCAGTCCGACCACGGCGGCAGCTGCGATGACGGTGCTCCGCACGCGGCTCCTCTGAAGTTGCAAAAGCGATCTTGGAATCATGTCCCTCACCGTGCTGGCCCTTGTCCAAGGCCGCGCGAGAATGTCACAGATGACTGAAAAGGCGAAAAGCCGGTACTATTGAAGCCCTGCATTGTACTCTAGGGACGCCTAGCCATGACCAATCCGACCGATCTCAAAAACATCGGGCTCAAGGCCACCCTACCGCGCCTCAAGATTCTCGAAATTTTCCAGCAAAGCCCGGTTCGCCACCTGACGGCAGAAGACGTCTATCGCAACCTGCTGCACGAGGAACTCGACATCGGCCTCGCCACCGTTTACCGCGTGCTCACCCAGTTCGAGCAGGCGGGCCTGCTGTCGCGCAGCAACTTCGAATCCGGCAAGGCCGTGTTCGAGCTGAACGAAGGCTCGCACCACGATCACCTCGTGTGCCTCGATTGCGGCCGCGTCGAAGAGTTCTTCGACGCCGAGATCGAGACCCGCCAGCAGGCGATCGCGAAGGAACGCGGCTTCAAGCTGCAGGAGCATTCGCTCGCGATGTACGGCACCTGCACGACGGAAAACTGCCCCTATCGCAAACACTGAGGCAAGCGCGGAGCGCGCTTCCGAACGCGCGCGGCGCGGCCCACGCGCCGCGCATGCGAAAGGCCCGGCCGGCGCAAGCCTGACCGGGCCTTTTTGCGTCGCCCGCGCGACGCGCCGTCAAGCGCGTCAGGCAGCGCTCGCGTGCGCGTCGTCCGCGACGAGGCGCCAGCGCGCGTCGAGCGCGATCTCGTCACAGTTCGGCTGCGCGCCGCCGCGGTCGATCACGACGAAATCGCTGACCGCGTCGAGCGCGAGGAGCGGATGGTGCCAGACGCCTTTCGCGTAATTGACGCCTTGCCAGCCGAGCGCGAGAAACGCGCGCATCCGGGTCGGATCGAATTCTCCGGCCGGCGCGACGACGAGCGCATAGCGCGCGACCGCCGCGAGCGGCACGAACGCCTGGCTGCCGAGCGGGTGCCGCTCCATCATGTCGATCTCGATCGGCCATGCGCGCGGCTGAGCGCGAAAGAGGCTCACGAGCGGCTGCCCGCCCGCCTCCGTGACGTCGATCGACGCAAGATCGTGAAAGCGCTCGGTCGTCCCGCCGTTGATCAGGAAGCGGCGTGCGCCCGCCAGTTCGATCACGTCGCCGAACGGCGCGAACGCTTCCCGCGTCAGGCGCTCGAGGCGCAGGGTGTGCAGCGTCTGCATGCGCGGCCTCCCGTTATGCGAGTTCGCCCCAGAGGCGCAGCCGCGACACGCCGCCGTCCGGATGAATGTTCAGGCGTACGTGCGTGACCGCGCCGAGCGCCGCGAGCTCCGCCTCGAACGTGTGCACGCTGTCCATCCGCAGCGGCTGCTCGCCGAGCAGCGCCGGCCAGAACATCGCCTGCGTGACGAGCGACGCATCGGTGCCGCCCGCGACGCGCGCCGCCTGCAGCGAGCAGCGGTCCGGGAAATTGCCCTTGAAGTGCGCGGTATCGACTTCGACCCTGCGAATCACGCCCGGCCGCGCGAGCGCGATGATCGCCCAGTCGTTGCCGGGCTCGCGGCGCCGGCGCGTCTCCCAGCCGTCGCCCATGTTCACGCCGCGCCCGGGCATCAGCATGCGCGACGCGGGGCCGAAGTGCTCGTTGTTCGCGGCGACGAGATACGCGCCGTTCTCGATCGCGGCCAGATCGACGAGCTCGCCGCGCGCCGCGCGGCTCCAGTCGCGCTGCGGCTGGCCGTACACGCGCAGCCGCGCGAGCCCGCCGTCCGGATACAGGTTCACGCGCAGGTGCGTATAGGCGCGAGGATTGCTCACGTCGACGTAGTGATGCTGGTTGCCCGCGAGCGTCGTCGCCGGCACGAGCGTCTCCCAGACGGCGTCGTCGGGCGGCGTGTCGGCGTCCGACACGCATGCGTCGATCGACGCGGCGGGCGGGAAATTGCCGGTGAAGTGGCTCGTGTCGAGATCGACGCCGTACACGACGCCCGGCCGCGCGAGCCGCACGACGCAGAAGTCGTAGCCCGTCGTGCGCTTGCGGCGCGTCTCCCAGCCGTCCATCCACTTGCCGTGGTCGTCGTACTTGCCGGGAATGAACACGGCGGGTTCCGGATCGAGCATCCGCTCCTTCGGCGCGAAGAATTCGTCGCTCGCGAAGAGCGCCTTCGCACCGAGGCGCGGATCGGCGAGATTCATGTAGCGGCGCGTGAACGCAGGGGCGTTCGGATCGAGAATCGGGGCGGCCATGTCGTCTCCTGTTGTTGGATGTGTGTCCGAAAAGCTGAAAAACCGAAAACCTGAAAAACGAAGCGCCGGCGCGACCTGCCGCGCCGGCGCGCGATAATGCCGGGCGGCGCCGCGTCAGAGCGCGTGCGCGCCGCCGTCCGCGATCGCGCCGTTCGAGCGCTCCTCGCCAGCCGGCACGTAGCGCAGTTCCTCGTCGAGCACGCGCTGCGCGCGGGCGCGATCGATGTCGCGCTCCCACACCGCGACGACGATCGTCGCGACGCAGTTGCCGAGCAGGTTCGTGATCGCGCGCGCGATGCCGACGAACCAGTCGACGGGCAGGATCAGCACGAGGCCGAGCACGGGCAGCGCGGGGATCGCCGACAGCGTCGCGGCGAGAATCACGATCGCCGAGCCCGGGATGCCGTGCGCGCCCTTCGACGTGACGAGCGACACGAGCAGCACGACGATCAGATCGTGCACCGACAGCGGCGTGTTGGTCGCCTGCGCGATGAAGAGCACGGCGAGCGTCAGGTAGATCGAGAAGCCGTCGAGGTTGAACGAGTAGCCCGTCGGAATCACGAGGCCGACCGTCGAATCCTTCACGCCCATCCATTCGAGCTTGCGCATCACCTGCGGCAGCACGGCGTCCGACGACGCGGTGCCGAGCACGATCAGGAGCTCTTCGCGCAGGTAGCGGATCAGCTTGAACACCGAGAAGCCCGCGAGCTTCATCACCACGCCGAGCACGACCGCGACGAACACGACGCAGCTCGCGTAGAACACGATCACGAGCAGGCCCAGTTGCTTGAGCGACGCGACGCCGTACTTGCCGGTCGTGAACGCGATCGCGCCGAGCACGCCAAGCGGCGCGAGCTTGATGATGAAGCCCATCACGCGGAAGAACACCTGCGCGAACTCGTCGATCAGCGTGTTCACGCGCTTCGCCTTGTCGCCGAGCAGCGACAGCGCGGAGCCGAACAGCACCGAGAACACGAGGATCTGCAGGATGTCGCCCTTCGCGAACGCGTCGAACGCGGTCTCGGGGATGATCTTCAGCAGGTAGCCCGCCGTATCCTTCAGGCTCTGCGCGTTCTTCGCGTATTCGGCGAGCGATGCGGGGTCGAGCGTATGCAGATCGACGTTCATCCCGACGCCCGGCTTCGTCAGGTATGCGAGCAGGAGGCCGATGCCGAGCGCGAGCGTCGTCATCGCCTCGAAGTAGACGACGGCCTTCAGGCCGACGCGGCCGACCTTCTTCAGATCGCCCGCGTTCGCCATGCCGCTTACGACGACGCAGAACACAATCGGCCCGATCACCATCTTGATCAACTTCAGGAACCCGTCACCCAACGGTCGCAGCGACTGCGCGAAGTGCGGGAAGAAAGCGCCGAGCGCCACGCCGATCAACAGCGCGATGACCACCCGACCAAACAGCGAATTGAGAAACTTCGACACGGCGTTCTCCCATCACAACGGTTGCGGATTCGTCTGTTCATACTGGTCCGACCAGTACTGTTATGGACGATAGTAGGAAGCCGATATAGTCGAGTCAAGGACGCCATAAATAGGGATTACCCGCGCCTTTTCGCGGTGATTTCGCGGGCGCGGCACGCGCCGGATCATCGCTTTCCCGGAGCCGGGGCGCGCGGTGGCGGGGCGGGTTTACAATGCCGGTCAGACCGCGCAATCGATCCACTGCATGAAGAACGTTCCACATACCGTCACCGACGCCGCCATCGCCACGATCCGCGACCGGATCGAGCGCGGCTACTATCCCGTCGGCAGCCTGTTGCCCGCGCAACGCCAATTGTCCGAGGAACTGGCGATCAGCCGCGCGTCGCTGCGCGAGGCGCTGTCGACGCTCGAAGCGCTCGGGATGCTGCGCATCCGCCCCGGCAAGGGCGTGTACGTCGAGCGCGCGCAGGCGAGCGCCGCGCACGCTTGGCGCTTCGCCGAGCAGTCGTCGCTGCCCGATACCTACCAGATGCGCTACGCGCTCGAAGGCTTCGCCGCGCGAATGGCCGCGCTCGCCGTCAGCGAGCACGATCTCGCGTGGTTCGAGGAAAACGTCGCCGCGCTGCAAGAGGCGCTTGCGAACGACGAGCTCGACAGCGCGTCGCAACTCGACTTCGATTTCCACATGCGGATCGTCAGCCTCGCCGGCAACGCGGCGATCGAATCGATCCTGCGCGGCAGCGCGGACATCATGAAGGAAAGCCAGCGGATGCCGTTCTATCGGCGCGAGCTCGTGCTTTCGACGTATCGCGAGCATCGCGCGATTCTCGACGCGCTGATCGCGAAGGACCCGGCCGCCGCGGGCGCGGCGATCGAAGCGCACATCTCGAACGCCGCGCAGCGCGCGGGCGTGTTCTTTCCAACGCCGAAGCGCTGACGCGGCGCGTTCGCGCTTGTGCTCGTGCTCGTGCTCGTGCTCGTGCTCGTGCTCGTGCTCGTGCGATCGATACCGGGCTCGGGCGTGCCGCGTGCGCGAGCCTGCGCGACATTCTGCATCCCCGGTCGATTTCCACGCGTTCGCTGAAGCGTCCGGGGCGACCGCGCGCCATCGAACGGCGAACGGAAATCGCGCTGCGCATGCCGCATGATGCTTCGCATTCCAGAGTTTTCGCCTCGACATGCGCCGCGCGCGTCGACGCCGCCCCGCCTAGCGCCGAACGTCGTGCGCCGCCGGGACGATCGCGCACCGCGGCGCGGACCGCCTCGCGCCTCGCGGCTACTCGCCGCTCGACGGCATACTGCCTCGCGCCCTCGCCCCGCCGCGATTTCCGATTTCGTGCCGCCTCGCCAGCACGTGATCGACGAACGCCCGCATCGCCGCGCTTCGATACCCGCCCTTGCGCATCAACAGCGCGGCCGTGCGGTGCGGTAGCGGCGGTTCGAGCCGGATCGCGCACAAGTCGTCGCGACGCTCGGCGATCGCCGACGGCAGCACCGTCGCAACCCGTCCGCCGCGCACCATCTCGAGCATCGTGCTGATCGAGTTCACCTCGATCGCGACGTGCGGCGTCACGCCGTTGCTGCGGAAGTACTCGTCGACCTTGCTGCGCGTCGCGAATGCGCGGCTCAACAGGATCAGCGGCTCGTCGGCGGCCGCCTCGGGCGAAAGCGGCTTGCGTCGACGCGCGTGGCGATGGCCGCGGCCCACAACGAGTGCAAGCGTCTCGACCCAGAGCGGCGTCGCTTCGATTTCCGGCGACTGCATCGCATCGAACGCGATCCCGACGTCGAGCTCGTCGTCGGCGAGAAGCGGCTCGATCTGCTCCTGCGGCATCTCGCGGATCGTCAGCTTCAGGTTCGGATAGCGCGCGTTGAAGCCGTCGATCAACCAGCCGATCAGATACGCGGAGAAAGTCGGCGTCATCGCGAGCCGCAACGAGCCGCTTTGCAGATTCTCGACGTCGTGCACCGCGCGCCGCCCGGCCTCGAGCTGCTGCAACGCGGCGCGCGCGTGCCGCGCGTACGCGGCGCCGAATTCGGTCAATCGCACCGCGCGAGCCGAGCGGTCGAACAGTTGCACGCCGAGCGCGCCCTCGAGTTGCCGGATCTGCTGCGACAGTGTCGGTTGGGACACGTGCAACGATTCGGCCGCGCGCGTGAAGTTGCCCTGCTCGGCGACGGCGAGAAAATAGCGGATGTGTCGGAGCAGCATCGTGTCCAAGATATTGGCGTTGCCTATGCGAACAATAATAAACCGGTCTTGGACGCTATGAATCGTTTGCCTCATTCTTCGGTCGTCGGCTCTCGCCGCCGAGCAAGGAGCACACGATGCAGGACATCATCGAAGGATTTCTGAAGTTCCAGCGCGACGCGTTCGCGCCCCGCACGGCGTTGTTCCAGCGCCTCGCCACGGGCCAGCAGCCGCGCGCCCTCTTCATCTCGTGCTCGGACAGCCGCCTCGTGCCCGAGCTCGTCACGCAGCGCGAGCCGGGCGACCTGTTCGTGATCCGCAACGCGGGCAACATCGTGCCGTCGTTCGGCCCCGAGCCCGGCGGCGTATCGGCGTCCGTCGAATACGCGATCGCGGTGCTCGAAGTGGCCGACGTCGTCGTGTGCGGCCACTCGGACTGCGGCGCGATGCGCGCGATCGCGTCGTGCGCGTGCCTCGACCACCTGCCCGCCGTGCGCGGCTGGCTGCGCTACGCGGACGCCGCGAAATGCGTAAACGATGCGCGCGAGCACGCAAGCGAGCAGGAGCGCGTCGATTCGCTGGTGCGTGAAAACGTCGTCGCGCAACTCGCGAACCTCAACACGCATCCGTCGGTGCGGCTCGCGCTCGAGCAAGGGCGCCTCGCGCTGCACGGCTGGGTGTACGACATCGAAACCGGCTCGATCGACGCGCTCGACGGCGCGACGGGCCGCTTCGTCGCGCTCGCCGAGCATCGGCACGTGCATGCGACGCCGCCGCGATTCGATCACGGCATCACGCACGAGGCATCGCGCGTGATGCACGGCGTGGCGCGCGGCGTGTGACACGCGCCGCCGCCGCGCGTCGCGCTTGCCGTTCCCGTTCGCTGTTCCAATCCCTCACCGCAAGGAGCCCGCATGACCCAATCGCAATACAGCCAGTGCGCGCGCGATGCGCTCGCCGAGCGCATCGTCGACACGAAGACGCGCAAGCACCTCACGTTCGAGCAGATCAACGAAGGCACCGGCCTGAGCGTCGCGTTCACGACGGCCGCGCTGCTCGGCCAGCATCCGCTGCCCGCGGACGCCGCGCGCGTCGTCGCCGCGAAACTCGACCTCGACGACGACGCGGTGCGCCTGTTGCAGACGATTCCCGTGCGCGGCAGCATCCCGGGCGGCGTCCCGACCGATCCGACGATCTACCGCTTCTACGAAATCGTGCAAGTGTACGGTTCGACGCTCAAAGCGCTGATTCACGAGCAATTCGGCGACGGCATCATCAGCGCGATCAATTTCAAGCTCGACATCAAGAAGGTCGACGATCCGGACGGCGGCTCGCGCGCCGTCATCACGCTCGACGGCAAGTACCTGCCGACGAAGCCGTTCTGAACGCCGCACCGACACGCGGCTCGACGCGGCGGGCCGGCCTTGCGCGGCTCGCCGCACGGATCGGTCGCTGCCGGTCACTGCCGTTCGCTTCGGTCACTTCGGTCAGTTCGGTCACTTCGGTCGCTTCGTTCGTTGCGTTCTTTCCGACTCCGTCCATCTTCGCCACGCGCCTCATGAATTCCGTCACCGCCACTCCGCCCGCGCTGACGCGCGGAATGACGCTGCTGTTCGCATGCGCCTGCGGCATCGTCATCGGCAATCTCTATTATTCGCAGCCGCTCCTCGCCGCGATCGCGGCGAGCTTCGGGCGCAAGCCCGCCGAGCTCGGCTATCTCGTCACGCTGACGCAGCTCGGCTACGCGGCGAGCCTCCTCGTCGTCGTGCCGCTCGGCGACGTCGCCAATCGCCACACGCTGATCGTGCGGCTGCTGATCGCCAACGTCGTGGCGCTCGTCGCGGTCGCGTCGAGCACGCGCTACGGCTTCTTCATCGCGGCGAACGTGTGCGTCGGCTTCGTCACGTGCTCGACGCAACTGCTCGTGCCGTTCGCCGCGTCGCTCGCCGACGACGCGTCGCGCGGCCGCGCGGTCGGCACCGTGATGAGCGGCCTGCTGCTCGGCATCCTGCTCGCGCGCGTCGCGTCGGGCGCGATCGCCGACTGGCTCGGCTGGCGCGCCGTCTACGCGATCGCGGCGCTGACGGTGCTGCTGCTGGCGGGCGTGCTCGCCGCGAAGCTGCCGAAGGATTGTCGCGACGCGCGCATCGACTACGCGGCGCTGATGAAATCGCTCGCCGCGCTCGTGCGCACGCAGCCATTGATCGCGCTGCGCTGCGCATACGGCGCGCTCGTGTTCGCCTGCTTCAGCCTGCTGTGGACGGGCCTCACGTTTTTGCTCAGTCAGCCGCCTTACGGCTATACCGAAGGCCGGATCGGCCTGTTCGGCATCGTCGGCGCGGTGGGCGCGCTCGCCGCGGCGTCGGCGGGGCGGCTCGTCGATCGCGGGCGCGGCAATGCGGCAACCGGCCTCTTCGCCGCGGCGGTGCTCGCGTCGTTCGCGCTGATCGCGGCGGGCGAGCAGTCGCTCGCCGCACTGATCGTCGGCATCCTGGTGCTCGACGTCGGCGTGCAGGGCCTGCACATCTCGAACCAGAGCGTGATCTATACGCTTGCCGGCGACGCGCGCAGCCGCGTCACGACGATCTACCTGACGAGCTACTTCATCGGCGGCGCGCTCGGCTCGGGTGCGGCGGGCGCCGCATTCGGCATCGCCGGCTGGCGAGGCGTCTGCCTCGCGGGCGCGGTCCTGTCGGGCCTGCTCGTCGTGCTGTGGGGCGCGTCGCAGCGCATCGGCGCTCGGCAGGCCGCGCAGTAGCGCCGCCTGCCGCCGGCTCGCGGGGCGGGCCATGCGATGCCCGCGGCGACAAAAAAGCCCGGCCGGCATGAAGCCGGACCGGGCTCGATCGCGACGCAGGCCGCCTCGCGGCGCCCGCGCGCGCGGGATTACTTCGCGTTCGCGAGCGCGATCGCCGTATCCAGCATGCGGTTCGAGAAGCCCCACTCGTTGTCGTACCAGCTCGACACCTTCACGAGACGACCCGACACCTTCGTCAGCGTCGCGTCGAACGTCGACGAAGCCGGGTTGTGATTGAAGTCGATCGACACGAGCGGCGCATCGTTGTAGCCGAGGATGCCCTTGAGCGCGCCTTCCGACGCTTCCTTCATGATCGCGTTGACTTCCTCGACCGTCGTGTCGCGCTTCGCGATGAACGACAGGTCGACGATCGACACGTTGATGGTCGGCACGCGAATCGCGTAGCCGTCGAGCTTGCCGTTCAGCTCCGGCAGCACGAGGCCGACGGCCGCCGCCGCGCCCGTCTTCGTCGGGATCTGGCTATGCGTGGCCGAGCGCGCGCGACGCAGGTCTTCGTGATAGACGTCCGTCAGCACCTGGTCGTTCGTGTACGCGTGGATCGTCGTCATCAGGCCGGTCTCGAGGCCGATCTTGTCGTTCAGCGGCTTGACGAGCGGCGCGAGGCAGTTCGTCGTGCACGATGCGTTCGAGATCACCGTGTGCTCCGCTTTCAGCACGTCGTGGTTCACGCCGTAGACGATCGTCGCGTCGACATCCTTGCCGCCCGGCGCCGAGATGATCACCTTCTTCGCGCCGCCCTTCAGGTGCGCGCTCGCCTTTTCCTTCGACGTGAAGAAGCCCGTGCATTCCATCACGACGTCGACGCCCAGCTCGCCCCACGGCAGCTCGGCCGGATTGCGGTTCGCGAGCACCCGGATCTTGTCGCCGTTCACGACGAGGTAGTCACCGTCGACCGACACTTCGCCCGGGAACTTGCCGTGCGCGGTGTCGTACTGCGTCAGGTGCGCGTTGGTCTTCGCGTCGCCCAGATCGTTGATCGCAACGATCTCGAGATCGTGCTTCTTGCCGTTTTCGTAGAAAGCGCGCAGCGTGTTGCGGCCGATGCGGCCGTAACCGTTGATTGCAACGCGAATCGTCATGATGTATCTCCTGATGGCTGAAAAAATACTTCGTGCAGCTTCACGCGCGCCCGGCCGGCGCAGGGCACGGCCGCCCGGGCGTCGATTGGGTTACGCGAGCACCGCCTTCGCCGTTTCGATCACGTGCTCGACAGTGAAGCCGAAATGCTTGAACAGCACGCCGGCCGGGGCCGACTCGCCGAACGTGTCGATGCCGACCACGCCGCCTTCGAGGCCCACGTACTTGCGCCAGAAATCGGTGACGCCCGCTTCGATCGCGACGCGGCGCACGCCGTGCGGCAGCACCCGCTCGCGGTACTCGGCGTCCTGGCGGTCGAACACGTCGCTCGACGGCATCGACACGACGCGCGCGGCGATCCCCTGCTGCGCGAGGGGCTCGACCGCCTTCATCGCGAGCTCGACTTCGGAGCCCGTCGCGATCAGGATGATCTTGCGCGCGACGATTTCTTCGTCCCAGTCGCGCAGCACGTAGCCGCCCTTCTCGACGTTCGCGAGCTGCGCATCGGTGCGCGCGTTGAACGCGAGGTTCTGGCGGCTGAAGATCAGGCACGACGGGTGCTGGTGCGCGACCGCGTAGGTCCACGCGACGGCCGTCTCCACCGTGTCCGCCGGACGCCAGACGTCGAGGTTGGGAATCAGGCGCAGGCTCGCGACATGCTCGACCGACTGGTGCGTCGGGCCGTCCTCGCCGAGGCCGATCGAATCGTGCGTGAACACGAAGATCGACGGCACCTTCATCAGCGCGGCGACGCGCAGCGCATTGCGGCTGTAGTCGGAGAACGTGAGGAACGTGCCGCCGAACGGCTTGTAGCCGCCGTGCAGCACGAGGCCGTTGATCGCGGCGCTCATGCCGAATTCGCGCACGCCGTAGTTGATATGGTTGCCCCACTGGACGCCCGGGCCGTCCGCATTCGCGCGAACCGCCTTCGACGCCTTCCAGTTCGTGAGGTTCGAGCCCGTCAGGTCCGCCGAGCCGCCGAGCAGCTCGGGCAGCACGGCGGCGAGCCCCTCGATCGTCTGCTGCGACGCCTTGCGCGTCGCGACCGTCTCGCCGCGCTCGTTCGCGCCGGCGACGATCGCCGCGGCCTTCGCGGCCCAATCGGCCGGCAGCGTGCCCGCCATCCGGCGCTCGAATTCGGCCGCTTCGGCCGGGTACTTCGCGCGGTATTGCGCGAACGCCGCGTTCCAGTCGTCTTCGCTGCGCTTGCCCGCCTCCTTCGCGTCCCATGCCGCATAGACTTCCTGCGGAATCACGAACGGCGCCCACGTCCAGCCGAGCGCCTCGCGGGTCTTCGCGATTTCGTCCGCGCCGAGCGGCGCGCCGTGCACGTCGTGGCCGCCCGCCTTCGTCGCCGCGCCGTTGCCGATGCGCGTCTTGCAGCAGATGAGGCTCGGCTTGTCCGAGCGCTTCGCCTTCGCGATCGCCGCGTCGATCGCGTCGACGTCATGGCCGTTCACGTTCGGAATCACGTTCCAGCCGTACGCCTCGAAGCGCTTCGGCGTGTCGTCGTGGAACCAGTTGACGACGTCGCCGTCGATCGAGATCCCGTTGTCGTCATAGAGCGCGATCAGCTTGTTGAGCTTCAGCGTGCCCGCGAGCGAGCAGGCCTCGTGCGAGATGCCTTCCATCAGGCAGCCGTCGCCGAGGAACACGTACGTGTGGTGATCGACGATCTTCGCGTCGTCGCGGTTGAACTCGGCGGCGAGCAGCGCCTCGCCGAGCGCCATGCCGACCGCGTTCGCGAGGCCCTGGCCGAGCGGGCCCGTCGTCGTCTCGACGCCCGGCGTGATCCCGTATTCCGGGTGGCCCGGCGTCTTCGAATGCAGTTGCCGGAAATTCTTCAGCTCTTCGATCGGCAGATCGTAGCCTGTCAGGTGCAGCAGCGAGTACAGCAGCATCGAGCCGTGGCCGTTCGACAGCACGAAGCGGTCGCGGTCGGCCCAATGCGGGTTCGTCGGGTTGTGCTTCAGGTGGCGCGACCACAGCGCGACGCCGATCTCGGCCATGCCCATCGGCATGCCGGGGTGACCGGAGTTCGCTTGCTGGACGGCGTCCATCGCGAGCGCGCGGATCGCGTTGGCCATCAAGGTGGTGGAGGCGGGAGACGAAGTCGTCATGTCGAGTCCGGAGAACGAGTCGAGAAAACGGGGCACGGGCGGCATCCGAAGCTCGCGGGCAAACCGTTCCCGGCGCGCGGTGCGGCGCCGGCGGGACGCGATGCGGACGAGCAGACGGACGAGGCTGCAAAGCGGGTCATTTTAACAGATGCCCTTCGGGCAAGCCTTGTCGGAATCCGCCCGTGCGCACGGTTTCTCGGCCATCTCGCCACCCTCTATAATTCAGACCATCGGAACCGCCCCGCCAGCACGCGCCCGCCGCCTTGAGCACCACCCTCCTCTTCCACCCGACCCCCGACGTCGCCTATGGCTTCCCGAACGCCCGGAGGCTCGCGCGCATCGAATCCGCGCATCAGGAGATCGAGGTCTGGGAAACGTCGCTGCTCGGGCGGCTCTTCACGCTCGACGGCCGGCCGATGACGTCGGTCGGCGACGAGTTCGTCTATCACGAATGCATGACGCATCCGGCCGCCCTCGCGCATCCGGCGCCGAGGAAGGCGCTCGTGCTGGGCGGCGGCGACGGCGGCGCCGCGCGCCAGCTCCTGCGGCATCCGTGCATCGAGCGGATCGTCGTCGCGGAACTCGACGCCGCCGTCGTCGACATGGCCCGCCGCTTTCTCGGCGACGTTCACCAGGGCGCGCTCGACGATCCTCGCGTCGAGCTCGTGATCGGCGACGCCGCGCGCTACGTCGACCACGCGTGCGAGCACTTCGACCTCGCCGTATTCGACCTCACGCCGCCCGATTCGCCGGCGGCGGGCCTGTACACGCCCAAGTTCTACACGCGCCTGAAGCGCATCCTGACGCCGCAAGGCGCGGTGTCGCTGCATCTGGGCTCGCCGCTCTATCACGAAGCGCGCGTCGTCTCGCTGCTCGCCGGGCTGCGCGCGAGCTTCGCGGTCGTCGCGCCGCTCTGCGCGCACGTGCCGCTGTATGGCTCGCCATGGCTGATGGCGATCGCGAGCGACGCGCTCGACGCGGCCTCGCTGTTCTCGCACGACGTCGAGGCGCGGCTCGCCGAACGGCGCATCGAAGGCTTGCGCTTCTACGACGCGAAGCTGCATCCCGCGCTCTTCACGCTGCCGCACGCGCTGCGCGATACTCTCGGCATGCATCGCTAAGTTCGGCGAAGCATCCGCCTTTCCCGCAGGAGAACCCGCATGACCGACCCACGGCCGGCCGACGTGCCCTGGTTGACCCCCTATCTGACGGTGCGCAGCGCGCACGCGTCGATTCAGTTTTTTAGCGACGCGTTCGGCTTCGAGAAGCGCGATTTGATCGACGAAGACGGCGCGATCATGCACGTCGAGATGTCGTATCGCGGCCAGCTGATCGTGATGTTCGCGCCCGAGGGCGCGTTCGGCTCGACGGCGCGCACGCCGAAAAGCGCGGGCGCGATCGCGCCGCAGTCGTTCTATCTCTATGTTGACGACGTCGATGCGATCTACCGCCGCGCACTCGACGCAGGCGCAAAATCGCTGAGCGCGCCGCAAGACCAGTTCTGGGGCGATCGCTTCGCGCAGATCGAGGATCTCGACGGATACCGCTGGGCGCTCGCGCGGCGCATCGCCGCATGAGCGGCGTCACCACCACGACCGCCGCGGTGCCGCGCTTTTTCGTCGACGCGGCGCTGCGAACCGGCGCCACGCTCCCGCTGCCGGCCGACGTCGCGCGTCACGCGCAGGTGCTGCGGCTGCAGCCGGGCGACGCGCTCGCGCTGTTCGACGGCACGGGCGGCCAGTATCGCGCGCAACTCGTCGAAATCGACAAGCGCGGCGCACTCGCCCGGATCGACGCGTTCGACCCGGCTGAGGCGGAGCCGCCGTACCGCGTGACGCTCGCGCAGGGCATCGCGGGCGGCGACAAGATGGACTGGGTGATCGAAAAGGCCGTCGAGCTCGGCGTCGCGGCGGTTGCGCCGCTGTCGACCGCGCGCGGCGTCGTCAAGCTGTCGGGCGAACGCGCGGACAAGCGCGTGTCGCACTGGCGAGGCGTCGTGCGCGCGTCCTGCGAGCAGTGCGGCCGCAATCGCGTGCCGGGCGTCGCGCCGGTGCGCGGCTTCGACGCGTGGCTCGATGCACTGCCCGACGCGCCGGCCGCGGGCGAACTGCGCTTGCTGTTGTCGCCGCGGGCGAGCGTGCCGTTCGCGTCGCTGCCCGACGCGCCGCCCGCCGGCGACGTCACGTTGCTGATCGGCCCGGAGGGCGGGCTGTCGCCCGACGAGGAGCAGGCCGCGCGCGCGCGCGGCTTCGCCGCGCTGTCGCTCGGCCCGCGCGTGCTGCGCACCGAGACGGCGGGCGCCGCGGTGCTCGCCGCGCTCGCGGCGCGCTGGGGCGGATGGTGACTCGTGGCGCCCGCCCCGGTGCGCGTCAATCGGCCGCGCCAGATTCACGTTCGGGCCGGCGACGTCCGCCACGACGCATGCGTAATCCACGGTCGCGATTTCCCGCCCGTCGGCGCCATCGTCAAGCGTGCGGCGCGGCGCGCCGGTCGCCTCGCACCGCGAACGCTCGAGCGCCCGGACGGACGAATTGAGCGGCGCATCGATGGCCGGCCGAACGCATCCCGATACGCCGGCGGCATCGGCGGCGTCAGCCGCTCGAGCAGCTCCGTGCAGCCGCCCGAACAGGTCGGCCGGCAATGGCGCCGCCGCTTGCCCGCTGCCGGCAGCAGCCTGTGCTGACTCGTTGAATTGCGCGATCTTCGCGGCATCATCGTTGATGAAGACGCCCAGATCGCCTGCTCAGGCGTAAGCGACACGACGCGCAAGATGAAAATGGCGCGTGTAAGAATGGGGCATGAAACGATGGATGGCCTTCGGCCGGTTCGACGAGCGACCGCCCGGCAGGAATGATGCGCCGCGCGCACCGAACCGCGCCTTTCCCGAAAAATGGCGCATGATGAAAGGCCGTTGACGGGTGAACACGGGCAACTGCCGCCCGCTTGCGGAGAGTGGCCGCAGGCGCAAAAAGCCCGCTCGAAGGCGGGCTTTAGGCGGGCCTTGCAGCCCGGAATTACGCGAACGAGTAGAAGACCCGGAACGCGACCTTGCGCTCTGCCCAGAATTCCGCCGCTTCGCGGAACACGTCGAGCAGCGTCTCGCGCCCTTCCTTGTCGAACTTGTGCGCGATCGGCAGCGCCTCAAGCACGATCACGAAGCCGGGCTGAGCGCCCGCCTTGTGGACGAGGTCGGTCAGGCAGTCGTACAGCGCATCGTAATTCTTGCCGAAGTGCTTCGGAAACAGGAACGACGTCGCGATCGTCTCCAGCACTTCCTGCTTCGATTGGGCATTCCCGCAATATGCATACAGGAAATGCTGGCCGAGCTGATTCGCTTCGTCGGCAAGATCCTGCACGCGAAATGCACGGATCGACTGCACGAGATTCGGTCGCACGGTCGCAAAAAGGCTCATAGGCTCCTCGATGGATGAAAGCCCGGGGCTGGCCGCGCCGTCAGGCGCTCCGCCGGCGTGCGCCGTCATGCGCATCTGCATGACGCGCTGGAACAGGTTGCCGTCGCCGGCCGCGAACAGGTCCGCCGCAGCCGACGTATCGCGCGCGTAGGTGTTGTCGCTCATGCCGCTCATCCCGAAGTCAATCAACGATACGTTTGAAACTGTTGTAGTGGTCGTCGGTGTAATAACAATTGTCGACGCGCCTCAAGGGACCGCCACAGACGATGCGCCGCGCGCCGCGATTGCGGGCTCGCGGCGTCGGCACCGTGTACTCGTGGTAATAGCCGCGCCGCATCTTCGGCAAGATCCGTTCGTAGTTGCCGAATACCGCGCCGTCTTTCTCGTACGGATAGGGGCCGCCCACGGCGATCAGGCGCAGCGTGGCCGCTGCCTCGCGCGGCAGACGGGACGCGGGGACCGTATCGACCTGCGCCGCCGCCCCGTTGACCGCGGCGGCTTCCCGTGCGTATGCGGCGGAAACCAGACTGCCCGGCGAAGCGCCGATGTTGCCCATCGCGAGGATCGCGAAGACGGACGCGAGCGCGCCGTTGCGGAGCCACTTGCGTGCCATAAACGAAGGTTCCCGCTGTTAAATCAATAAGTTGACGACCAAGAAAGGCGTAAGCGTAGCGCTAATGCACGCGGGAATCAATGCTCGTTAGGAAAATGAAAGGATGAGATGGCACTCATTTGCGTTATTTTTAACTTTTACAGGATAAAATAACGTTCATGAGGTAAAATTGCCGTGACGGCGTCAGCTGCGGCGGGTTTCTGCCTCCTCGCCGCCTCTTGCGGCCCAAGGGTGGCGTCGTCGGCTTCGGGAAGGCGCTTATCTCCGCCATGCCCGACGGCGCGCCCGCAATGGGCGCGCCGTTTTTTTATCGTTCGATAACTTCGCTCAACGCGCTGCGTTCACGTCGGCAACCAGCAGCGCCGTCATGTTGACGATCCGGCGCACGGTCGCCGATTCGGTCAGCACATGCACGGGCTGCGCGGCGCCGAGCAGAATCGGCCCGATCGCGATGTTGTTGCCGGCCGCCGTCTTCAACAGGTTGTACGCGATGTTCGCCGCATCGATGTTCGGCAGCACGAGCAGGTTCGCTTCGCCCTCGAGCGTCGATTCGGGCAGGATCTCCTTGCGCAGCGCGGCGTCGAGCGCGACATCGCCGTGCATCTCGCCGTCGACTTGCAGCTCCGGCGCGCGTTCGTGCAGGATCGCGAGCGTATCGCGCATCTTCTGCGCGGAAGGCGCATTGCTCGTGCCGAAGTTCGAGTGAGACAGCAGCGCGACCTTCGGCTCGATGCCGAAGCGGCGCACTTCCTCCGCCGCCATGATCGTGATTTCGGCCAGTTGCGCCGGGGTCGGATCGACGTTCACGTGCGTGTCGACGAGGAAAATCTGGCGGCCGGGCAGCACGAGCGCGTTCATCGCGCCATAGACGCTGCAGCCGGCGCGCTTGCCGATCACCTGATCAATGAAGTGCAGGTGGCGGTGCGTCGTGCTGATCGTGCCGCAGATCATCCCGTCCGCTTCGCCCTTCTTGACGAGCATCGAGCCGATCAGCGTCGTGCGGCGGCGCATCTCCACGCGCGCGAGCTGCTCGCTGATCCCCTTGCGGGCCATCATCTTGAAGTAGGTTTGCCAGAAATCGCGGTAACGCTCGTCGTGCTCGGTGTTGACGATCGTGAAATCGACGCCCGGCGTGAGACGCAGGCCGTAGCGCTGGATACGGTGCTCGATCACGGCGGGTCGACCGATGAGGATCGGCTTCGCGAGCTTCTCGTCGACGACGATCTGCACCGCGCGCAGCACGCGCTCCTCCTCGCCCTCCGCGAACACGACCCGCTTCTTCTCGGCGGGCGCGCTGCGCGCGATCTGGAACACCGGCTTCATCGTCGTGCCGCTGTGATAGACGAACTGTTGCAGATGAACCTTGTACGCCTCCATGTCCTCGATCGGACGGGTTGCGACGCCGCCGTCCATCGCCGCCTGCGCGACCGCGGGCGCAATCTTCACGATGAGGCGCGGATCGAACGGCTTCGGAATCAGATATTCCGGACCGAACGACAGATCCTGGATACCGTACGCGGTCGCGACGATGTCGCTCTGCTCGTGTTGCGCGAGCTCGGCGATCGCGTTGACGGCGGCGATCTCCATCTCGCGGGTGATCGTCGTCGCGCCCACGTCGAGCGCGCCGCGGAAAATGAACGGGAAGCACAGGACGTTGTTGACCTGGTTCGGGTAGTCGGTGCGGCCCGTCGCGAGCACCGCGTCCGGGCGAGCCTCGAGCGCCACTTCCGGCAGGATTTCAGGGGTCGGATTCGCGAGCGCGAGAATCAGCGGGCGCGCGGCCATCGTCTTCACCATGTCGGCCTTCAGCACGCCGGCCGCCGACAGGCCGAGGAAGATATCCGCGCCGCCGATCACTTCCGACAGCGTGCGCGCATCGGTTTCGCGCGCGAAACGCTCCTTGTCCGGGTCCATCAGCTCGGTGCGGCCCTTATAGACGACGCCCGCGAGGTCCGTCACCGTGATGTTCTCGAGCGGTAGGCCGAGATCGACGAGCAAATCAAGGCACGCGAGCGCCGCCGCGCCCGCGCCCGACGCGACGAGCTTCACCTCCTTGATGCTCTTGCCGACCACTTTCAGCCCGTTCGTGACCGCCGCCGCGACGACGATCGCCGTGCCGTGCTGGTCGTCGTGGAACACCGGGATCTTCATGCGCTTGCGGCATTCGCGCTCGACGATGAAGCAGTCCGGCGCCTTGATGTCCTCGAGGTTGATCCCGCCGAACGTCGGCTCGAGCGCGGCGATCACGTCGACGAGCTTGTGCGGATCGGACTCGTTGAGCTCGATGTCGAACACGTCGATCCCGGCGAACTTCTTGAAGAGCACCGCCTTGCCTTCCATCACCGGCTTCGACGCGAGCGGGCCGATGTTGCCGAGGCCGAGCACCGCGGTGCCGTTCGTCACGACGCCGACGAGGTTGCTGCGCGCGGTGAAGCGCGCGGCGTTCAGCGGATTCTCGACGATCTCCTCGCACGCGAACGCGACGCCCGGCGAATAAGCGAGCGCGAGATCGCGCTGGTTGATCATCTGTTTGGTCGGCGCGATCGCGACTTTGCCCGGCGTCGGGAATTCGTGGTAATCGAGAGCGGCTTCGCGGAGTTTATCTTTCGATGAGGAGGAGGACGAGGTGGACATGTGTCTCTACGGGGGGTCTGCGGATTAGAATACCTGTTCGACGCATTGTAGCGCCAATCCCACACGTAAAATCGCCGATTAGGGTTCGACAGCCGCGACCGAAACGCCACGAATCGGCCGCGCGCAGGCCGCCGCGCCGCCTGGCCGCGGCCCGAAGCGCCTTACAATGAACGTCATCTCAACGCTCGGACATCCGCGCCCGTGGCCCATTCTCCCCTCTCGGAATTCTCGTTGATCGACCGCTTCTTCGCGCGCCGCGCGAAAGGGCCGCACGCGCGCGCCGCGCTCGGCATCGGCGACGACTGCGCGCTGCTTGCACCAGAACCGGGCAAGATGCTGGCGATTTCGACGGACATGCTGGTCGAAGGCCGGCACTTCCTCGCCGACGTCGATCCGCGCGCGCTCGGCCACAAGACGCTCGCCGTCAATTTGTCCGACCTCGCCGGGATGGGCGCCGCGCCGCGCGCGTTCACGCTCGCGTGTGCGCTGCCGCGCGCCGATGCCGACTGGCTCGACGCGTTCTCCGACGGCCTCTTCGCGCTCGCGGACCGCCACGGCTGCGAGCTGATCGGCGGCGACACGACGAGCGGCCCACTCAACCTGTGCGTCACCGTGTTCGGCGACGTCGCGTCCGACGCGGCGCTGCGTCGCGACGCCGCACGCGACGGCGACGACGTCTGGGTATCCGGCACGCTCGGCGACGCGCGCGCCGGCCTCGGCGTGATCCGCGGCGAATGGCGCGCGGGCGAGCGCGAGGCGGCCGCGTTCCGGCGCGCGCTCGAGTGGCCGCAGCCGCGCGTCGCGCTCGGCGTCGCGCTCGCGGGCATCGCGCATGCGGCGCTCGACGTGTCCGATGGCCTCGCGGGCGATCTGCCGCACATCCTCGAGCGCTCGAACGTGCGCGCCGACGTGAACGTCGACGCGGTGCCCCGCTCGGCCGCGCTCGCGACGCTGCCCGCCGACGTGCAGCGCCGCTGCATGCTCGAAGGCGGCGACGACTACGAACTGTGCTTCACGGCCGCGCCGTCCGCGCGCACCGCGATCGACGCGGCCGGCGCGCGCGCGGGCGTGGCCGTCACGCGGATCGGTACAATACGCGGCTTGTCCGCGCCGACGGACGCGCGCGCCGTCACGTGGCGCGACGCGTCGGGCGCGCCGCTTTCGCTCACGCTGCACGGTTTCGATCATTTCCATGTCAACTGACCCGACGCCCCGTCCGGCCGACTCCGCCGGCCAGCCCGGCCAGGCGCCCATGCCGGCGCCCTCGCCCGCAACGCAGCAGGACCCGCAGAAGATCGCGCGCCGCCGCGCGACGGTGCGGTTCATGTTCTCGCATCCGGTGCACATCGTGTCGCTCGGCTTCGGCAGCGGCCTCGCGCCGTTCATGCCCGGCACGTTCGGCACGCTGTTCGGCTGGCTCACGTTCGTCGCGCTGAACCGCTACCTGACCGTGCCCGAATGGTGGGCGCTCATCGTCGCCGGCTTCGTCGCCGGCATCTGGATGACGGGCTTCACCGCGAAGAGAATGGGCATCGCCGATCCGGGCCCCGCGGTGTGGGACGAGATCGTCGCGATCTGGCTCGTGATGCTGCTCGTCACGCCGGCGACGTTCGTCGAGCAGCTATGGGCGTTCGTCGTGTTCCGCTTCTTCGACATGGTGAAGCCGCCGCCCATCCGCTATTTCGACCGGAATTTGAAAGGCGGCTTCGGCATCATGTTCGACGATCTGATCGCCGCGCTGATGACGCTCTTCGTGATCGCGCTGTGGCGCTCGTTCGGCGTGCGATGACGCCGCGCGCCCGTTCGTCCCCGCTCGCACCGGAACTTCCCGCATGCCAACCGATTCCGTCGTCCACCAGCTCGCCATCCGCGTCGGCAACAAGCTGCGCGACGAGCACCTGACGCTCGCCACCGCCGAATCCTGCACGGGCGGCATGATCGCGACCGCGATCACCGACATCTCCGGCAGCAGCGGCTGGTTCGAGCGCGGCTTCGTCACCTATTCGAACGCCGCGAAGATCGAGATGATCGGCGTGCCCGCCGACCTGATCGACAAGCACGGCGCGGTCAGCGAGCCCGTCGCGCGCGCGATGGTCGAGGGCGCGCTGCGCAACAGCCGCGCGCAGGTCGCGCTCGCCGTCACCGGCATCGCCGGGCCGGGCGGCGGCTCCGAGCACAAGCCCGTCGGCACCGTGGCGTTCGGCTGGAGCAACCGGCTGCACACGGCGGTCGAGACGCTCGTGTTCAAGGGCGATCGCGAGCAGATCCGCGTGCAGGCGGCCGCGCACGCGCTGCGCGGCCTCATCAAGCTGATCGACGAGCAGGAACGCTAAAGCGCGCCGCCGGCGCCGTCGAATCGGGCCGGTGAGGCGCGATGAAACGCGATCCGCGGGATGCGCGCGACGCGCGCCGCCGCGTCGAATGAACGGCGGCGCACGACGCCCGGCATCGCGCGGCGGGCGCCGGCGGGCGCGGCCGCTCAGCGATGCGCGTTGATCGCGTCGCGGGTCTGCTCGGCGGCGCGCGCGGCCGCTGCGGCGAAGTCTTCGTCGCGGCTCGCGTACAGGATCGCGCGCGACGAGTTGATCATCATGCCCGTGCCGTCGGCCGTGCGGCCCGCGGCGACGGTCGCGGCGACGTCGCCGCCCTGCGCGCCGATGCCGGGAATCAGGAGCGGCATGTCGCCGACGATCCCGCGCACGAGCTCGATCTCTTTCGGGAACGTCGCGCCGACGACGAGCGCGAGCTGCCCCGTCTTCGCATTCCACTTGTTCGCCGCGAGATCGGCGACGATCTGATAGAGCGGCCGGCCGCCCGTCTCGAGGAACTGCAGGTCCGAGCCGCCCGGATTCGAGGTGCGGCACAGCACGATCACGCCCTTGTCCTCATAGGCGAGGTACGGCTCGATCGAATCGAAGCCCATGTACGGGTTGACCGTGACCGCGTCCGCGCGATAGCGCTCGAACGCCTCGCGCGCGTATTGCTCTGCGGTGCTGCCGATGTCGCCGCGCTTCGCGTCGAGGATCACGGGCAGGCCGGGATGCTGCAGATGGATGTGCGCGATCAGCCGCTCCAGCTGATCCTCCGCGCGATGGGCGGCGAAGTACGCGATCTGCGGCTTGAACGCGCTCGCGAACGGTGCGGTCGCGTCGACGATCTCGCGGCAGAAATCGAAGATCGCATCGGGCTGGTTTTCGAGGTGCGCGGGAAACTTGGCCGGCTCGGGATCGAGACCGACGCACAGCAGCGAATTCGTGCGCTGCCAGGCGGCGCGCAGCGATTCGATGAAGGTAGGCGTGGAAGACATGGCGCTCACTCGCGGCTTGGCGGTTGGGAAGGCGCGTATTTTACCCGCGTCGCGGCGGGCAATCGCGACTGCGGGCGCGCGAGCGCCCGCGCTATGCGATCGCGCGCCGCTTCGATTCGCGGGCGACGGGCGCCGCGCGCGCGTCGGTGCGCGCGACGGTGAAGCGAAAGCGCCGCATCAGGCGTTCGCCGGGCGCGAGCAGCGTCATCCCGTGCGCGGCGCCGCCGCCCGGCAGGTTCACCGCGTCGATCGGATGATCGACCGGCTCGAAGCAGAAGAACGGCTCGCCGGGCGGCGTATACAGCACGTAGCAATCGGCGTCGGCCGCGATCGTGAGCCCGAGCCGGCGTTGCGGCCACGCGATCGTCGCGCCGCCGCCCCAGCCGGTGAACGCGTGATTGACGAGCGTGCCCGGCAACGGATACGCGATGCCGAAGCGCCACGCGGCCGGCGTGCCGACATGGCGCGACGGCAACCAGTCGGGCGTCGACAGCCACACCCCGCTCGCGGCGGCCGCGAGCTCGGTCGACGCGTCGCGCACGATGAACGGATGCACGCCGAGCCCGAACGGCAAGCGCATCGCGCCCGTATTCTCGATGCCGAGCGCGATCGTGAGCGTCGCGCCGTCGAGCGCATAGACCTGCGTCGCGCGATATGCATACGGCGCGCCGCCGCTGCGGTCGAGCGACAGACATAGCTGCGTATCGGTCGCATCGTCGAGCTGCCAGCGCGCGAGCCAGCCGTCGCCGTGAATCGGCAGCGGCTCGGTCGAGCGATTGCGTGGCACGCGCACGAGCCGGCCGTCGCACTCGAAGCGTCCGCCGCCGATGCGGTTCGAATACGGCAGCAGCGAATAGCACGCGAGATCGTTCGGATCGGTGCGTGCGCCGGGCGCGTCGCAGCGGCGGAAGATCGGCGTGAGCGCGCCGTCGCCGCGCCAGTCGAAACGCGTGACGCCGCCGCCCAGATGCGGCGCGACATCGAGCCGCAGCATGTCGTTCGAGAGCGTCGCGATCGCCGTTTCGGTGACGCCCGCGCCGCGCGCGATCCGCGACGTCTGCGGCCCCGGGCTCACCAGATGCGCGGCGGCCGCGCGCCGCGCGGTGCGCGTCTGCAAGGTTTGCGCCGCGTCGGTGGCCGTGGGTCGAGATTGCGTCGCCGTCATGATTCGGTCCTCCTGCTTTCGTCACGCTTCGTCATCCGAACGAATGCTATGCCCAGCCGCCGTCGACGACAACGTCCTGCGCGGTGATCATCCGGCTGTCGTCCGCCGCGAGAAAGAGCGCCATCCGCGCGAGGTCGCCCGGAAGCAGCTCCGCGTCGATGCACTGCCCCGCCTTGATCGCCGCGCGGCCCGCGTCGTCGAGCCACAAGCGACGCTGCTTGTCGGTCATCACCCAGCCGGGCACGAGCGTATTCACGCGAATGCCGAACGGCCCGAGCTCGCGCGCGAGCGCGCGCGTGAGCCCCTGCACCGCCGCCTTCGCGCTCGCGTAGACCGGATAGCCGGCGTTCTTCAGCATCCAGCTGATCGAGCCGAGATTGACGATCGAGCCGCCGCCCAGCCGCTTCATGTCGTCGATCACCGCCTGCGCGGCGAAGAACTGATGGCGCAGGTTCACCGCGATGCACGCGTCGAACGAATCGGGCGTCACGTCGGCGATCGCGTGGCGCACGTCGTTCGCCGCGTTGTTCACGAGCGCCGCGATCGGGCCGATGCGCGCGCGGATCGCTTCGATCGCGCCGCGCAGCGCGGCGATGTCGGTCAGGTCGCACGCGACGAACACCGGTTCGTGCGCGGCGTCGGCAAGCCGCGCGGCGAGCGCGCGCGCGGCTTGTTCGTCGAGATCGACGAACGCGACGCGCGCGCCCTGCCGCGCGAAGTGTTCGACGAACGACGCGCCGATGCCCGTCGCGCCGCCCGTGATCAGCACCGCGCGCCCGGCGAGGCTCGGGTAGCGTGCGTAACGCTCGTCTTGCGCGCTGCGCGCGCCGTTCGATTCGCGATGCGAGGCAATGTCGCTCATCTGTTCGTTCCCGGAAATGGACGATGCACTCAATCGCGCGCGCCGCGATTCTTCAACTGGTCGAGCAGCACGGCGGCGAGCAGGATCGCGCCGCGCACCAGATATTGATAGAACGCATCGATGTTGAGCAGGTTCATCACGTTCTCGACGGTGCCCATGATCAGCACGCCGATCACGACGCCCGAGATCGACGCCCGCCCGCCCGCGAGCGACACGCCACCCAGCACGCACGCCGAGATCACGTTCAGCTCGAAGCCCTGTGCGGCGTTCGGCTGGCCCGACGTGATCCGCGACGCGAGGATCACGCCCGCGAGCGCGGTCACCGCGCCCTGGATCAGGAAGATGTAGACGCGCGTGCGCTCGACATTGATCCCGGCGAGCCGCGACGCTTCCGGATTGCCGCCGATCGCGAGCGTGTTGCGGCCGTACACGGTCTGGTTGAGCAGCACGCCGAACACGACGAAGCACGCGAGCGTCACCCAGATCGGCAGCGACACGCCAAAGAGCGTGAGCCCGCCGAGCGCGATGAACGTCTCCGACGATACGCCGACCGCCTGCCCCTTCGACACGATGAAGCCGAGCCCGCGCACGATCTCCATCATCGCGAGCGTCGTGATCAGCGCGTTGATCCGCAGATACGCGATCACCGCGCCGTTGACGAAGCCGATGACCGCGCCCGCCGCGACCGCCGCGGCGATCGCGACGAACGTGTTGTCGGTCGCGTTGAGCACCATCGCGCACAGCACGCCGGCGAACGCGACCGTCGAGCCGATCGACAGGTCGAAATCGCGCGACGCGAGGCAGAACATCATCGTGCACGCGACCATCCCGATCTGCGAGATCGACAGCGCGAGCCCGAGCATGTTGTCGATCGAGAAGAAATGATCGACCGTCAGCGACATCGCGACGAACATCGCCGCGAAGATCGCGACGAGACTGTAGTCGGCGACGTGCTGCCGCCAGCGCTGCCGGCCCTCGGCCGGCGCGACCGCCGCATGCGCCGCGGCTTGTGGAAGATTCTCTCTCGCTTGCATGTCGTTTGCTCCTCTGCCGGGCGGCGTGGCCGCCCTCGTCTCCAATCGTCGAATTCGTCGTTCCGCGCTTCGCGAAACGTCATCGTGCGGCGCGTCGCGCCGATCGCGCGCTCGTCACGCCGCGTGCGCGATCGCCCCCTGCGGCAGCGCGAGATTGAGCACCGCCTCTTCGTTCGCTTCGCCGCGCGCGAGCTCGCCCGCGATCCGACCTTCACGCATCACGACGATGCGATCCGATACGCCGAGCACCTCCGGCAGCTCGGACGACACCATCACGATCGCGCAGCCGCGCTTCGCGAGCTCGTAGATCACGCCGTAGATCTCGTGCTTCGCGCCGACGTCGATGCCGCGCGTCGGCTCGTCGAGGATCACGACCTTCAGATCCGGCTCGGCGAGCCAGCGCGCGAGAATCGCCTTCTGCTGATTGCCGCCCGACAGGAAACGGATCTTCTGCCGGCGGTTGGGCGTCTTGATCTTCAGCAGCTTGATGAAGCGCTCGGCCGTCTCGGCCTCGCGCTTGAGGTCGAGAAATAGCCCCGCGCGCAGCGCATGGCGGCGACAGCTGATGTTGATGTTCTCGGCGACCGACGCGTGCGCGACGATCCCCTCTTCCTTGCGATCCTCGGGACACAGCACGATCCCGTGGCGAATCGCGTCGCGCGTCGAGCGGATGTCGAGCGGCTTGCCGTCGAGCGTGAGCGCGCCGCCCGTTCTGCGGTCCGCGCCGTAGATCACGCGCATCAGTTCGCTGCGCCCCGCGCCGACGAGCCCGAAGAAGCCGACGATCTCGCCCGCCCGCACGTCGAAGCTCGCGCCCGAGCGCAGCGCGTCGCCTTCGAGCGCGCGCGCCGACAGGCGCACGTCGCCGAGCGCGCGCGGCTCGTAGTGATAGATGTCGCTGATCTCGCGGCCGACCATCTGCCGCACGAGCGTCTCGCGCGGCACCTGCGCGAGCGACGCGTGCGACGCGACCTGCCTGCCGTCGCGAAAGATCGTGCATGCGTCGCAGAGCCGGTAGATCTCGTCCATCCGGTGCGAGATGTAGATGAGCGCGCGCCCGTCTCGACGCAGATCGTCGACGAGCTTGAACAGCACCTCGGTCTCGCGGTGCGACAGCGAGCTCGTCGGCTCGTCGAGCGCGATCACGCGCGCGTTTCGCATGAGCGCCTTGCAGATCTCCACCATCTGCCGCTGCGCGATCGACAGCCGCCGCAGCTTCGCCTGCGGGTCGAGATCGACGCCCATCGCGGCAAGCCGCTCGCGCACGAAGCGTTGCGCCGTGTGCTTCCTGACCCAGCCGAGCGCGCTCGGCAGCCGGCCGAGCAGCAGGTTCTCGGCCACCGTCAGATCGGGCACGTACTGCAGTTCCTGATGGATCACCGCGACGCCCGCCGCGATCGACGCGGCCGCGCTCGGAAAGCGCATCGCCTGCCCGTCGACGAGCACGCCGCCCGAATCGGGCTGATATTCGCCGCCGAGAATCTTGAGCAGCGTCGACTTGCCCGCGCCGTTCTCGCCCATCAGGCCGTGCACCTGCCCCGCCTGCACGTCGAACGAAATGCCGTCGAGCGCGCGCACGCCGGGAAAGACCTTGCCGATATTGTCAAAACGCAGTGCCGCAGCCACGTCGCCTCCGTTTCCTGCCGTGCTGGTTGCCTTATTGCCCTATCGCCTGCCCGCCGCGTCGCCCGCGCGCACCGCGCATCGCGCGACGCGCGCGGGCGAGCTTCCCCTACTTCGCCGCGAGCCCCATCGTCTCGCGCACCTGCGCGACGTTCTCGCGCGTCGCGAGCATGCCCGTCGTGAGCGTGAGCGGCGGCGGCGCCTTGCCTCGCGTGATCCACGCATACATCAGCTCCGACGTCTCTTCGCCGTGTCGCTTCGGGCTGATGATCACGGTGCCGAAGAAGCCCGTCGGCTGCGGCTTCTTGAACTCGCTGAGCGCCGAGTCCGACCCGCCGATGCCGATGCCGATCATGTCCGCCGCCTTGAAGCCGCGCCCTTCGGCCGCGCGCACAGCGCCGAGCACCGCCTCGTCGTTCAGGCCGTAGGCGACCCAATGCTTGAACTTCGGATTCTTCGTGAGCGCGATGTTCGCCGCGTTGAACGCGTTTTCGGTATCGGTCTTCGCCTGCGGCGCGGCGATCACGTTCGCCTTCGGAAAGCCCGCGGCGACGAGCGCGTCGGTCGCGCCCGCCGTGCGGTCGTGCGCGGTCGGCAACTGCTCGTACGTGATGTCGATCGCGCCGACTTCGTTCATGTTCCAGCCGCGCTTCTTGATCTCGGCCGCGATCCCGCCGCCGACCTGCTTGCCGATGTCGTACGCGGAAATGCCCATGTGCGGGACCGATTCGATCGGCTTGCCCGCGCCGTCGACGAGCCGGTCGTCGACCGTCATCATCTTCAGGCCGTGCGACTTCGCCTTCGCGACGATGCCCGGCCCGAGCTTCACGTCCGGCGTGCAGATGATGAAGCCCTGCGCCTTCTGCGCGGCGAGATTGTCGATCGCGCTCATCACCTTCTCGCCGGACGGCGCGCCGATCTTCACGAGCGTGAAGCCCTTGTCCTTCGCGGCGATCTCGGCGAATTTCCATTCGTCCTGGAACCACGGCTCCTCGGGCTGCTTGACGAGGAAGCCGATCTTCACGGGCTCGGCCGCGTGCGCGGACAGGCCCGCCGCCGCGACCGCCGCCGCTGCCGCTGCCGCTGCCGCCAGCGTGATGAACGTTCTGCGTTTCATGTTGCTTGTCTCCTTGTTGTCTCCGTCGCCGGAGCCGTCGGCCGCTTCGTCGTCTCGACGCGGCGCGTGCGACCGTCGCGCGCCGCCTTCGCGCGTATGCGCCCCTCGCGGGCGCACCGCGCGAGTGAATCAGTCGTGGTACAGCACCGATCGGCCGCCGTCGATCGTGATGCAGCTCGCGTTGATGAACGGCGCCTCGTCCGATGCGAGAAACACCGCGGTCATCGCGACTTCGTCCGCACGCCCGATCCGCTTCATCGGCTGCAGTGCGAGCGTTTCGCGGCGCGCGGCCTCGGGGTCGGGCTGCGCGTTCCACCAGTCATGTGTCGATTGCGTCTCGATGTAGCCGGGCGCGATCGCGTTCACGCGCACGTTGCGCGGCGCATATTCGACGCCGAGCGCGCGCGTGAGGCCCAGCACGCCGTGCTTCGCGACCGGGTACGGAAAGCAGCCCGGGATGATCTTGAACGCGTGCGTCGACGCGATGTTCACGATGCTGCCCCGACCGCGCTCGACCATGCCCGGCAGCGCCGCGCGGCAGCCGTGCCAGACGCCGTCGAGATCGATCGCGAAGCAGCGCCGCCAGTCTTCTTCGGCAAGCGCGAGCGGATCGCCGAACACGTTGACGCCTGCGTTGTTGACGAGCACGTCGAGCGGGCCGAACGCGCGCTCCGTGCACGCGAGCGCCGCCGCGACCGACTCGGCTTGCGCGACGTCCGCTGGCACCGCGAGCACGCGCGCATCGGCCACGTCGCGCGCGATCGCGTCGACGGTTTCGTCGGCGAGCGCCGCGTCGAGCTCCGCAATCGCGACGGCCGCGCCTTCGCGCGCGAACGCACGCGCGATCGCCGCGCCGATGCCGCGTCCCGCGCCCGTCACGAGGGCGACCTTGCCCGCGAGCCGGTTCACCGCGCCGCTCCCTTTCGGGCGATCCGCCATCCGTTGACGAACGCCTGCGCGCGCGCGGCCGTGACGGCGGGCGTCTGCCCGGGCGCGTACAGCGCCGAGCCGAGGCCGAAGCCGTTCGCACCCGCCGCGAGATACGGCCCCATGTTCTCGGGCGTGATCCCGCCGACCGGCACGAGCGGCACGCGCGCGTCGATCACCGCACGCCACGCCTTCACCGCCTGCGTGCCGAGCTGCTCGGCGGGAAACATCTTCAGCACGTCCGCGCCGTTCGCGAGCGCGGCGAACGCCTCGGTCGGCGTTGCGACGCCGGGCGCGCATCCGATGCCGAGCGTCTTCGCACGGCGCACGACGTCGCCGTCCGCATGCGGCATCACGATCAGCTCGCCGCCGGCGCGCACGACTTCGTCGACGTATTCCGCGCGCAGCACGGTGCCCGCGCCGACGATCGCATCGGCGGGCAGCGCGGCGTGCAACGCGGCGATGCTGTCGAACGGATCGGGCGAATTGAGCGGCACCTCGACGACGCGAAAACCCGCTTCGTACAGCGCGGCGCCGTGCGCCGCCGCCTCGTCGGGCGCGACGCCGCGCAGGATCGCGATCATCGGGCACGCGTCGAACGCGCGCATCAGCGCGCGATGCGGCGCATACGGCGCGGGAAAACGCAGTGCTTCGGCATCCATCGGCATCTCATCCCCTCCAGCCACTTCGTGTCGTCACGCGCTTCGCGCCTATTGCGGCGCGACGGGCGCGTCGCCTGGCGCGCCGACGAGCCCCGCCTGCACCGCGATGCGCCAGAGGCCGTGCTCGGACGCCCGCTCGACGATGCGCGCATCGCCGCAATCGAATTCGGCGAGCGCGCGACAGTAGCGGCCGCACAACGCGCCGTCGCCGACGAGGCGCGGCGCGAGCGCGGCGAGCGACGCGCGCTGGCCGTCGAGCAGCGCATCGAGCGCATTCAGCTCGTGACCGATCAGCAGTCCGGACAAATAGTCGCCCTGCGCTTGCGGTGCGAGCTGCCCGGTGAGGCCGAGCGTGCGCGTGCTGAACAGCGTCGCGAGCAATCCTTCGCTGCGCTTGCGCCGCGCGATCCGCACGCCGCGCGCGAATGCGGCCCAGTCCGGCGCGTCGCTCGCCTGCATCGTGCGGCCGAGGATCGTGTGCCCGCGCAGCGCGGCGAACAACTCGCCCGTCATGTAGGTCCGGAACCATTCGATGCGCCCGCCCCGCACCCACGCCCATTTCGCGTGCGTGCCGGGCAGCCCGATCAGCGTGCCCGCGCGTTCGGCCGCGAGCGACGGCTCCGCCGCGAGCGCGCCAACGATCTGCGTTTCCTCGCCGCGCATCACGTCCGGCAGCTCGCCCGGTTCGAGCGCCCCCGGCACGATCGCGAGCGCAAAGCCGCGCGCGGTGCGAAATCGCACGAGACTCGACGCGAACGTGTCGGCGGCCGCCGGCATCGTCACGTAAGGCGCCTCGCGCCAGCCCTGCGCGCTGCCGACCATGCCGGCCGCGAGCGCGGGCACATGCGGCGCGCGGTCGAGCCATGCGCCGCACGCACGCTCGAACGCGGCGTCGAACGTCTGCGACGGCGACGCGCCCGGCGCATCGGGAAGGCTCATCACGCCCGCGGCGAGCGCGCGCGTATCGAGCACCGAGCCGTCTGCGGCGAACAGATACGCGCGCAACGACGTCGTGCCCCAGTCCAGCCCGATCAGCGCGGGCGTGTTCGCGTGCGCGGTCATCGCTTGATCCTGCGCGTCGCCTGCGGCGCGCTCCAGCCGAGATCGGCCGAGATCGCGCGCGCGCCGCGCTGCACGAGCGGCACGAGCTCGTTCATCCGGTCGAGCGACATGTACGGAATCGTGCTCGCCACCGACAAAGCGGCGACGATCGCGCCCGACGCGTCGCGCACCGGCGCGGCGACGCAGCGAATCGACGTTTCGTTTTCCTCGAGATCGAACGTGTAGCCGCCCGCCGCATAGTGCGCCATCCGCTGCAGGAACGTGCCGACGTCCGGGCGGCGATCTGGCTTGAAGTTCACGCCCGCGAGCGCGCGCTTGGACGCATCGAACAGCGCGCGCCACGTGTCGGGATCGAGATCGAGCATCATCGCCTTGCCGATCCCCGTCGACGCGAGCGGCATCCGGTGGCCGATCCGCGAGCGCATCTCGAGGCCGCGCGTGCCGGGAATCTTGTCGATGTAGAGCACGTCGTCGCCGTCGCGCACGCCCAGATGGATCGTGTCGAGCGTCGCTTGTGCGAGCGCCTCGAGATGCGGGCGCGCGACCGCCGTGAGCGGCATCTGCTCGAGTGCGATCGTGCCGAGCTCGATCAGCTTCGGGCCGAGCAGATAGCCGCCCTGCACCTGGCGCAAATAGCGCGCTTGCACGAGGCTGCTGACGAGGCGGTGCGTCGTGCTGCGCGTCGTGCCGAGCGCGGCGCCGATCGCGCGCATGTCGCGCGCGCCTGCCGCGACCGCCTCGAGAATCGCGAGCCCGCGCAGCAGCGTTTGCGTGCCCGCCTGCTGCGCGGCGAGATCGAGCGGCGTGCTCGTCGCGCCGATGCTGTCGGCGAGCGTCGCGTCGGGCAGGTCCGACGTGTCGGAATGGTCGGCTGTCGCGCCGTTCAAGGCAAGCGTCATGGGCGTTTTGTTCATGGTGCGATGAACTCCGGCGAACCAGACGCGCGCGCCGACGATTTCCGGCGGCCGCGCATCTGCCGAAGCGTTTCGATGTGCTTCGGATTGTAGAGGGGCGTGCTGCAAGCTCCAATATTTGAATGTCGCTCTCATATATTGGGAATCCAGATCATACTCGCGAGCCGGCCGCACGCATGAAAAAACGGGCCGAGCCGATTGCCCGGCTGAGCCCGTTCGATGCGCGCCCCGTGCTCGCTTTGGGGTTGGCGATGTGCGGTCGGCTTACTTCTGCGTCGCGCTCTGTGATTGGATGTAGCGCTGCACGTCGGAAAACGACACGCGACCGGTGTGGTTCGCGTCGATCTGCTTGAAGTTCTTCGCGACATAGCCGAGGCCCGCCGCCTTCGCCTGTGCCTCGGTCAGCCCCGTGTTGTCGGCGTCGGCCGCCGCGAACTGGCGCTGCAGCTTGCGCACGACCTGCGCGTGCAGCGCGGCGCCCGACGTCTGCGTGCCGGTCGTCGGCTTGCGCGCGGCGGGCGGCACGTAGGGATCGCCGAGTTGCGCCTGCGCATGGCGATCGGGTTGCGCAGCGCTCGCGGCCTGCTGCGAGAACGCCGTCTGCGTGAAGAGCGCGAGGCCTGCGACAACGAGCGCGGACCACGCGAATGACGATTGGATTTTCATATCAGCTCCGATGAGAAATGGGGTCCTCACGTCCCGCCCGCGCGGCGCGTGTTGCGCATCGCGCGGCGGGCGCTGCGGCATCGTTCGGCGTCATCGCGCGGCGGGCGTCGCCGCATAGAACGTCGCCAGATCGGCTTTTTCCTGCGGCCGGGACGTATCGTCCAGGTAAACCATGTGCCCGCCCTGGTAGTCCTTGATCGTCAGGTTAGGCTGCGCGCCGAGACGGCCGAGATCGAGTTCCGTCTGATAGAACGGCGTCGCGATGTCGTGATAGCCGTTCAGCGACAGCACCTTCAGCGCGGGATTGAGCGTGAGTGCCGCGGCCAGATCGGGGATCGTGTCGGGCAGATCGAGGCCGTCGTGGCTCCAGTCCCATGAGGCAATCGCGTTGCTCTGCACAGCATAGGCCGATTTCGCCGTGTACTTGAGCACGTTCGGCAAATAGGCGCCGATCGTATCGGTGAACGGCTTCGTGATGAAAGTGCTCGACGGGTCGCCGTCCGAAGCGAGCGGGCTGTTCGCCGGCACGTTCACGCGCGCGTCGTAGCGGCCGATCAGCGTGCCCGGAATCAGCGCGAGCTGATAGCTGTTGTCATACGAAGTCGGCAGCAGGTTGAAGTTCGCGCGCCAGAGCGGCACGGTCGCGCCCGTTGCGTTCGACATCGTCGTGACGAGGCCGGGCGACGGCTGCGTGTGGTTCGCGAGATATGCGTCCACGGCCGGCGAATAGGTGCCCGCCGTGAGCAGACGCATCTGGTCCGCATACTGCGGCAGGTTCGCCGGGTTCGGATTGTCGAGCTGATAGTACGCGCCGACCGCGCCGTAGCTCGGCACGAAGCCCGCGCAGCTCACCGTGCTCGATCCGTTGCTCGAATTGCCGACGGAATTGCTCGCCATGTCGCAGTTGCTGTTGTAGTTGAGGATCGACGATTGCAGCACGATTCCGTCGAGCTTCACGCCCGCCGTCTCGAGCAGGTTCGCGAGCACGTCGGTGCGCGGCGTGCCGTACGATTCGCCGAACAGGTACTTCGGCGAATCGTTGCGCTGATTCACCTGCAGATAGCGGATCACGAAATCGCGAAATGCTCCGGCATCCTGATCGACGCCCCAGAACGTCTGGTTCGTGTTCGGCGCGATCGCCTCGGAAAAACCCGTGCCGATCGCGTCGACGAACACGAGGTCGGTCGTGTCGAGCAGCGTCTCCTGGTTATCGACGAACGGGAACGGCGTCGGGCTGTTCGCGTTCGGGTCGCCTGTCACGAGACGCTTCGGCCCGAACGAGCCGAGATGCAGCCAGACCGTCGACGAGCCGGGGCCGCCGTTGTAGAAGAACGTGACGGGACGCTTGCCGGGCGGCTGGTTGTCCACCGTGTACGCGACGTAGAAGAACGACGCTTCGGCCGCGCCGCTTTGCAGGTTGCGCGCGCTCAGGTGGCCGGCGGTCGCGGTGTAGTTGATCGCCTTGCCGTTCACCGTGATCTGGTGGTGCGTGATCGCCGCGTTCTCGGTCACGGCGGAAGGCGATAGCGAGGCGCTCGCGCTCGACGAATAACGATTGGGGTCCCGGTAGGGTTTGTCCGTGCCCGGCGAGGCATCGATGCTGGTCGAACTATCCGCGCTAGCCGCGGCGCTCGCGGTCGAACCGACGTCATCTCCATTACACGCTGCGATGAGCAGCGAAGAGAATACTGCGGCTAATAGCAGCTGCGTTTTACGTGCTGGCATAGTCGTCTTCCTTCTCTCGTGTTGTTTTCTTGAGCGGCCGAATAGGCGCCCCCACCTTGCTCGATCGGCCCGATAAGCCAAGGCGTCGGCCAATATACGCGACAACTTTCGATTTGAAAAACGACGAAACATTTGAAAGAAATTCGCCTTACTTTATTCTTTCATGCGCGATTTTCCATTTGAATGAAATCGGCACGGAATCGGGCTCTTGAGCAGCGATTTGTCAATCCGATTTCGCCAAAACCGACAGTCGAACGGATTTTTTATTGTTCGCTTCGCACTGCGCGTCAAAATTGATCTCGCGATCGAAATAAATCGAGGAATTACCCGAATTCGAAACGTATCGATTTTGAAAGATTTGTGGAAAGCGTGAATATCGGGATGATGCGCCGCATGAAAGCACGCGCCCGGCCGCCGGGCGCGCATGCGGCGGGCGCGCGTCGCGCGCGCCGCGCTCACTGCGACGCGGGCAATTCCGCCGCGCCCATCCGCCGCGCGATCACGCTCGCGCGCTGCGCGAGGTAAGGCGAGCTGCGATGCGCGTCGAAGTACTTCGGATTGGGCAGCATCACCGCGAGCCGCGCCGATTGCCATGCGGAAAGCCGGCTCGCGGGAATCCGGTAGTAGTACTGCGCGGCGGCCTCCGCGCCGTACACGCCGCGGCCGAACTCGACCGAATTCAGATAGATCTCGAAGATGCGCTCCTTGTCGAGCAGCGTTTCGAGCATCCACGTGATGATGAGCTCCTGCCCCTTGCGGATGTAGCTGCGCTCGCCGGACAGGAACAGATTGCGCGCGAGCTGCTGCGTGATCGTCGAGCCGCCCGACACGATGCGCCCGCGCGCGCGGTTCTTCTCCCACGCCTGCAGGATCGCGTCCACTTCGTAGCCCGAATTGTTCGCGAAGTCGGCGTCTTCGGACGCGATCACCGCGCGCTTCAGGTTCCGTGAGATCTTGTCGTACGGCACCCACCGATGCCGGATCGGCACAGCGGGCTGCGCGTTCGACAAGCGCCACGCGTCCGCGCGCATGAACGCGCTCGAACCCGGATCGATCACCGACCACGCCGCGATCTGCGCGACGTAATAAAGCTGCGTCGCGAGCCATGCGCCCGCAAACACGCCGCCCGCATACGCGAGCCAGCGCGCGACGCCGCGTTTGCGCGTGCGCGCCGCGCCGCGCGACGGCGCGTAGCCCGGGCCGGGCGAAACGGGACTGTTGCGCATCCCGCCTTCGCCTCTCGCGCTCAGTGCGCCGCCGACGCCGCGAGTGCGGCGCGCAGCGCGGCGAGCACGGGCGCGCCGTCGGGCCGCACGCCGCGCCAGAGATAGAACGATTCCGCTGCCTGCTCGACGAGCATTCCGAGCCCGTCCGCCGTGCGCGCGCCGAGCGTCGCCGCATGCTCCATGAAGACGGTCGGCCGCGCGCCGTACATCATGTCGTACGCGAGCGTCGCCGGGCAGAACGCCGCGGCGTCGCACTCGGGCAACGCCGCGTCGAGACTGCCCGCCGTCGCGTTGACGATCACGTCGTACGGCTCGCGCGCGACCCGCTCGGGCCCGCCGCCCGCGAGCACGCAGCCCGCGTCGTGCGCCGCTTGCGTGAACTGGCCGACGAGTTCTTCCGCCTTGCTCGCGGTCCGATTGACGATCGTGAGCGACGCGGGCCCGCGCTCGAGCATCGGCAGCACGACGCCGCGCGCCGCGCCGCCCGCGCCGAGCAGCAGGATCCGCGCGCCCGTCAGGCTCACGCCGAGATTCGTCTCGATGTCGCGCACGAGGCCGACGCCGTCGGTGTTGTCGCCGAAGATGCCGTCCGCATCGAAGCGCAGCGTGTTGACAGCGCCCGCCGCCGCCGCGCGCGGCGACAGCGTATCGGCAAGCGCGTAGGCCTCGAGCTTGAACGGCACGGTGACGTTCACGCCCCGGCCGCCCTGCGCGGTGAATTCGCGCACCGTGGCCGCGAAGCCGTCGAGCGGCGCGAGCAGATGCGTGTATTCGATCGCCTCGCCCGTCTGCTCGGCGAAGCGCGCATGAATGAACGGCGATTTACTGTGCGCGACCGGATTGCCGATCACCGCGTAGCGATCGCGCACGAGCGGTTCGACGGCCGCGCTCATTTCGACTGTTCCTCGCCGTTCGCCGGCGATTCGCCATTGCCGCCGCCGCTCGCCTCGGCGAGCGCTTCCGCTTCGCTTTCCGCCGATTCGTCGGCGGCGTCGAGCAGCACGTCGTCGGCCGCGCCGGCGTCCTCTTCATCGTCCGACGGCTCGCCGCCCGACACCGTCGGCGCATCGAGCACGCTGAGAAGCCGCACCGACGCCTCGATCGTCAATTCGTCGACCGACATCACATCGAGCAGCACCCGCGTGCCGCGCGCATGCACGCCGAGCGCGGGCACGTGCAGCAGCAGCGGCACGTCGTCGAGGCGCACGAGCTCGCCCTTCACGACGGTCGCGCTCACCTGCTTGCGGCCTTCCTGCTTGATCCAGCGCAGGCACCAGAAATACTCCATCCGGCGCTGGTGGTCGGCGTATGCGGCGTACGTGTCGTCGAAACCCTGCACGACCGCGTACAGATCCGCGTCCTTCTGCTTGAACGGCGCGGCGAGCTTCGCGGTCACGCCGTGCTGCACGCACGCGAGCAGTTGCCACTGATTGACGAGGTCGACGTAACGGCGCAGCGGCGACGTGCTCCACGCATACTGCGGCACGCCGAGCCCCTCGTGCGGCGCAGCGCTCGTCTGCATCCGCGTGCGCTTCGGCCCGCTCGGCATGCCGAACGCGCGCTGCGTGCGATAGATGCCGGGCACGCTGTGATCGTGCAGGAACGCGCCCCACGTCGAGTTCGCGAGAATCGCGAGTTCCGACACGATCAGATCGAGCGGCGACCCGCGCCGGCGCGGCGTGATCGACACGCGCTCGCCTTCGACATAGAAGTTGTAATCGGTATTGCGCTGCACTTCGCGTTTGAGCCCGTAGCCCGCGCGCGCGACCTGGCGCCGCTCGAAGAGCGCCTGCGCGAGCGGCCAGAGCACCGCGATATCGTCCTTGTGCGGATAGTCGCCCGTGCCCGCCGCGAGCGCGTCTTCCGTGACGAGCCCGTCGAGCGTGTTGTGCCGCAGGTTGCTCTTCACATAGACGAATTCGGCCCGCGTCTCGTTCGCGACGATCTCCTGCGTGTCGCGCTTCACGATGATGTACAGCGACAGCGCCGGGCGGTAGCCGCCCTCCTTCAGCGTGAACACGTCGACCACGTCGTCCGGCAGCATCGTGATCTTGTCGCCCGGCATGTAGACGGTCGACAGCCGCGCGCGCGCGATCGCATCCACCGCGTCGCCGCGCACGACGCCGAGCGCGGGCGCCGCGATGTGCACGCCGATGCGCACGCGCCCATCGGACAGATGCTCGACGGAGAACGCGTCGTCGATCTCGGTCGTCGTGACGTCGTCGATCGAGAACGCGTCGACGTCCGCGCGCGGCAGGTCGTCGGGCAGCTTGCCGACCGTGACGGGCGGAAAGCCCGTGCCGTGCGGGAAGTACTCGGCGAGAAAGCGCGCCTCATGCAACGCGCGCGCCGACGGAATGCCGCCGCAGTCGAGCAGGAGACGCGCGGGCGACACGCCGCGCGCGAGCGCCGCCGCATCGAGCGCCTTGTATTCGATCGAGTTCTTGTCCGGCCTCGTCAGCAGGCCGAGCGCCTTGCCCGCGAACGCGTCGGGCAGCCTGCCCGCCTTCAGTTCCTCTTCGTAGCCGGCCTGCACGAGCGCCTGCTGGCGCTTGCGCTCGAGCGCGGCGAGCGCCATTTTCAGCTGCTCCTCGGGCGCGCGCTGATACTGGCCGCGCCCCTTGCGGCGGAAGTAGACGGGCGCGCCGTGCAGGCGCAGCACGAGCGCCGCGCGCTCGACGGGGCCGTAGCTCGCGCCGAAATACTCGTCGGCGAGCGTTGCATACGCGAATTCCTCAGCGGGCGCGCACTCCCACAGAAAGTCCAGATCGATCTGCTGGGCGGCTTCATCCGCCTGCTGCATCAGTTCGCCCGCGGCGGGCTTCTCGAATTCGATCAGCACATCCTTCGCGCGCACCTTCGCGCGCCGGCCGCCCGGCAATTCGACCTGAAACGCGTCGCCCTGGCGCGACAGCACGCTGCCCGCCTTGAAACTGCCCGATTCCTCGAAGAAAACGTTCACTCAGTACTCTCGTCTTTCGTTCAGACTGCCGCGCGCCGCGCTTCGCTTCGGAAGCCGTCGACGCCGCGTGTGGTGTATAGGGTGCCGCGCACCGGATCTCGCATCCGGCGCGCGGCTATCCGGCGTCACAAAATGCGAGAACGTCGTCGATATAGTCGGCAAACTCACTGATCCCGTGATCGCTGCCTTCGATGACGCGGGTTCGCGCGCCCGGATAGCGCGCAAGCATCTCGCGGTAGTCGAGCACCTCGTCGCCCGTCGCCGCGAACAAATAGTAGCGCTCGGGCCGCGAGATCGCCGCGACGTGCAGCGCGTTCAGCTCGTCCAGATGATGCGGCTCGACGACGATCGTGCCGCCGCCGTGCCACAGCGGCTGCTCGCCGAGATGGCGGCGCAGATCCCGCTGCGGCTGCGTCGCGGGATTCAGCAGCACCGCGCGCCAGCCGTGCTGTTCCGCGAGCCATGTCGCGTAATAGCCGCCGAGCGAGCTGCCGATCACGGTGACGCGTTGCGCCGGCGCGCCGGCGACTTCCGCCTCGGCGGCCGCGATCGCGGCGAGCGGCGCGACCGACAGCGCCGGGCAGCGCCATTCGTGCGCACGGCCGAGTTCGTCGAGCCGCGCAGCCAGCGCGCGCGCCTTGAACGACTGCGGCGACGAACGAAAGCCGTGCAGATACAGGATCACATGCTGCCCCGGGCCGGCGCCGCGTCGCCACGCGCAGACAGCGCGTCGAGCAACTTCTGGTGGACGCCGCCGAAGCCGCCGTTGCTCATCACGAGCACGTGGTCGCCCGGCCGCGCCGACACCGTCACGGCCTTCACGAGCGCGTGCAGATCGTCGAAAGCGCGCGCCTTGTCGCCGAGCGGCGCGAGCGCGTCCGGCAGGCTCCAGCCGAGCGCGTCGCGGCCGCTCGGCGCGCCGTAGCCGAATACGAGATCCGCATCGGCGAGGCTCGCCGGCAGCTGCGCCTTCATCACGCCGAGCTTCATCGTGTTCGATCGCGGCTCCAGCACGGCGAGGATGCGAGTATTTTCACGACCGATGCGCGCGCGAAGCCCGGCGATCGTCGTCTCGATCGCGGTCGGGTGATGTGCGAAATCGTCGTAGACAGTCACGCCGTCGACGCTGCCGCGCACTTCCATCCGGCGCTTGACGTTGCGAAACGTCGCGAGCGCCGTGGCCGCCTGCGCGGGCGGCACGCCCACGTGACGCGCGGCCGCGATCGCCGCAAGTGCATTCATCCGGTTGTGTTCGCCTTGCACGTGCCAGTCGACGGCGCCGACGCGCTCGCTGCGCCAGTACACGGCGAAGCGCTCGTCGGCCGGCACGCCGTCCTCCGCGGGCAACGCCTGCCACCCGCCGTCGACGCCGAAGCGCTCGACATCGCTCCAGCAACCGCGCGACAGCACGCGCTCGAGCGCGTCTTCACGGCCGTTCGTCACGAGCCGGCCGACGCTCGGCACCGTGCGCACCAAATGATGAAATTGAGTCTCGATCGCGGCAAGATCTGGAAAGATATCGGCATGATCGAATTCGAGGTTATTCAGGATCGCGGTTCGAGGCCGGTAATGGACGAATTTCGAACGCTTATCGAAGAACGCCGTGTCGTACTCGTCCGCCTCGATCACGAAGAAGCTCGAATCGGTGAGCCGCGCGGACACACCGAAGTTCAGCGGCACACCGCCGATCAGGAAGCCCGGATTCAGGCCGGCGTCTTCGAGAATCCACGCGAGCATCGAACTCGTCGTCGTCTTGCCGTGCGTACCGGCGACAGCGAGCACCCACTTACCTGCAAGCACATGCTCGCCAAGCCATTGCGGTCCGGACACGTAAGGCAACCCTCGATCGAGGATCGCCTCCATCAGCGGGTTGCCGCGCGACACCACGTTGCCGATCACGAACAGATCGGGCTTCAGGTCGATCTGTTCCGCGCCGTAGCCCTCGATCAGCCGGATGCCCTGCGCCTCGAGCTGCGTGCTCATCGGCGGATAGACGCCTGCGTCGCAACCGGTCACCGTATGGCCCGCCGCGCGGGCGAGCACGGCCAGACCACCCATGAAGGTGCCGCAGATGCCGAGAATGTGGATATGCATAGAGCTTCGCGCCGCATGGGCGTAGTCGAATCGGAGACCGGCCGCGCATTGCGCCGGTTGCCGGAAAAACATGCGCGACGCGGCGCGCGCGACGCCGCGCAAAGGGAGCTATTGTAACTGAGGCCCCCGACGCGAACGACGGTTGACGCAACCGCCAGGTCGCCCGGCACCGATCTAGTATGATTGCCGGATCATGTCTCGCAAAACCCTACTCGACCCGCGACGCGTGCGCGACGAAATCGCGCTCGCCGCGGCACGCCTGATCGCGGAAGACGGCCTCGACTACGCCGCCGCGAAGCGCAAGGCAGCGCGCCAAGTGCTCGGCGACAACCGAATTGCCGGAGAATGGCTGCCGGATAACGACCAGATCGAGGAAGAACTGCATGAATACCTCGCGCTGTTTCAGGGCGACACGCAGCCGGCCGAACTGCGGCGGCTTCGGGTCATCGCGCTCGCGTGGATGGAACGGCTCGCGCCGTTCCATCCGTATATTGCGGGCGCGGTGCTGAACGGCACCGCGAACGCGCATTCCGACATTCATCTGCAGACCTTCTGCGATAACCAGAAGGATGTCGCGATCTATCTGCTGAACCAGAACATCCAGTACGACGTCTCCGAAACGCGCCATTTCGCGGGACGCGGCGACGTCGAGACGCTCAGCTTCCTGTGGCGCGAAGCGCGCGGCGCGGAACCCGCCGGCATCCATGTTGCACTGTATACAAGCGACGACCTGCGCGGCGCCGTGAAGGCGGACGCCCGCGGGCGTCTGTCGCGGGCCGATGCGCAAGCGCTGCGTGCACTCGTCGACGCGTCGCCATCCTCACCAACCGAATCTCGAACCGATGAATAGCAAAGGAATTTTCGCAGGCATCGTGATCGCGGCCGCCGCGATCGCCGGCGGCCTCGCCGCCGGCCATTGGGTACGCGGCAACGCGGCGGGCAGCACGCCTGCCGGCGCACCGGCAAGCGCGCCCGCCGCGAGCAGCGCGGTCGACACGCTCTGGGCCGCGTCGTATCCGGATGTCGACGGCAAGCCGCAGCGGCTCGCGGCATTCAAGGGCCAGAAGCTCGTCGTCAATTTCTGGGCGTCGTGGTGCGGCCCCTGCGTCGAGGAGATGCCCGAGCTCGTGCGGCTTTCGCGCGAATACGAGAAGAAAGGCGTGCGTTTCATCGGAATCGGCGTCGATTCCGAGCAGAATGTGAAGAACTTCCTGAAGAAGGTGCCGGTCGATTATCCGATCGTCATTAGCGGCTACGGAGGCGCTGATCTAGCCCGGAATTTTGGCAATACCGCCGGCGCACTGCCTTTTACCGTCGTCATCGACGAAACCGGCAAGGTTCGCGAGACAAAATTGGGGCAAATTCATCCGGACGAACTGAAACGCACGCTCGATACGCTCTGATCGAGCCTGGCCGGCTGCCGGCCGTTGGCGGAATTTAAAATCCGGTTAGCGCCACTTTGCGTGAAGTTGACGGATTCTGGCTGCACCAACGTGCCGACGAGCGCTCGCCGGGCCCCTTATCCATTCGGCAAAACTAGACAAATTTCTCTAATTGGCGATAAAGTTCGCGCAATTCCGCAGAAAAAGAAGCGACCTATGACACGATTGCTGGTGCTGCACGGCCCTAACCTGAACCTTCTCGGCACCCGGGAACCGGAGGTGTACGGTCGCGTGACGCTCGAGCAGATCGATCAGGCGCTGGCCGCGCGGGCGCAGGAGGCAGGTGCCGAGCTGGAGTCGTTCCAAAGCAACCATGAGGGCGCGCTCGTCGATCGCGTCCAGGCAGCGAGAAGCGACGGCACCGAGTTCATCCTGATCAATCCGGCCGCGTATACGCACACGAGCGTCGCGATCCGGGATGCGCTCGCGGGGGTCGGGATTCCGTTCGTCGAGATTCATCTGTCGAACGTGCACCGGCGCGAGCCGTTCAGGCATCACTCCTATTTCTCCGATCAGGCCGAAGGCGTGATCTGCGGCCTCGGCTGGAAAGGCTATCTGTACGCGCTCGAATACGCGCTCGACAAGCTGCAAGGCGCGTCGCGCGGCTGATTTTCAAGAACTCGATTCAGCGCCGGTCCCGAACCGGCGTTTCACGTATTGAAAGGGGAACTCCCGATGGACCTTCGCAAGCTGAAAACTCTGATCGACCTCGTCTCCGAATCCGGCATCTCCGAGCTGGAAGTCACCGAAGGCGAAGGCAAGGTGCGCATCGTCAAGAACGCGCCGCCGGTCTATGTGCAGCCGTCGGCCGGCTTCGCGCCGCAGGTGAGCGCCCCCGCCCCTGTACTGACGGTGCCGACCGAAGGCGCAGGCGCTGCGGCGCCTGCAGCGGCGCCCGCGGCCGCCGCGCCGCAGGGCCACGTCGTGACGTCGCCGATGGTCGGCACGTTCTACCGCGCGCCGTCGCCGGGCGCCGATCCGTTCGTCCAGGTCGGCGACACGGTCAAGGAAGGCCAGACGCTTTGCATCATCGAAGCGATGAAGCTGCTGAACGAAATCGAATCGGACAAGGCCGGCGTCATCAAGGAAATCCTCGTCGAGAACGGCCAGGCCGTCGAATACGGCCAGCCGCTTTTCGTGATCGGCTAAGACCCGCCGCGCGGCGCGCCCGCCAGCGACGCCGCTCCTCTCAAGGCGCGCGCTCGCGCGCCCATCGAAGAGACGAATACTCGCTATGTTTGAAAAAATCCTCATTGCCAACCGCGGGGAAATCGCGCTGCGCATTCAGCGCGCGTGCCGTGAGCTCGGCGTCAAGACGGTGGTCGTCTATTCCGAGGCCGACAAGGAAGCCAAGTACGTGAAGTTAGCCGACGAAGCGGTCTGTATCGGCCCCGCTCCGTCGAATCTGAGCTATCTAAACATGCCGGCCCTGATCAGCGCGGCCGAAGTCACCGACGCCGAGGCGATCCACCCGGGCTACGGCTTCCTGTCGGAAAACGCCGATTTCGCCGAGCGTGTCGAGCAGTCGGGCTTCACGTTCATCGGTCCGCGCCCGGACACGATCCGCATGATGGGCGACAAAGTCACCGCGAAGCAGACGATGATCCGCACCGGCGTGCCCTGCGTGCCGGGCTCGGACGGCGCGTTGCCGGATGATCCGAAGGAGATCGTGAAAATTGCGCGCTCGGTCGGCTATCCGGTGATCATCAAGGCGGCGGGCGGCGGCGGCGGACGCGGGATGCGCGTCGTCCACACCGAAGCGGCGCTCGTGAACGCGGTCAACATGACGCGCGAGGAAGCGGGCCGCGCGTTCGGCAATCCGCAGGTCTATATGGAGAAGTTCCTCGAAAATCCGCGCCACATCGAGATCCAGGTGCTCTCCGATTCGCACAAGAACGCGGTCTGGCTCGGCGAGCGCGACTGCTCGATGCAGCGCCGTCACCAGAAGGTGATCGAGGAAGCGCCCGCGCCCGGCATCGCACGCCGCCTGATCGACCGGATCGGCGACCGCTGCGCGGACGCGTGCAAGAAGATGGGCTACCTCGGCGCGGGCACGTTCGAGTTCCTGTACGAGAACAACGAGTTCTACTTCATCGAGATGAACACGCGCGTGCAGGTCGAGCATCCGGTGACGGAGCTGATCACGGGCGTCGACATCGTCCAGGAACAGATCAAGATCGCCGCGGGCGAGAAGCTGTCGTTCCGCCAGCGCGACATCCAGTTCCGCGGCCACGCGATCGAATGCCGGATCAACGCCGAAGATCCGTTCAAGTTCACGCCGTCGCCGGGCCGGATCACGTCTTGGCACACGCCGGGCGGCCCGGGCATCCGCGTCGATTCGCACGCGTACAATGGCTACTTCGTCCCGCCCAACTACGATTCGATGATCGGCAAGCTGATCGCCTACGGCGCGACGCGCGAGCAGGCGATCAACCGGATGCGCATCGCGCTGTCGGAAATGGTGGTCGAAGGCATCCTGACCAACATCCCGCTGCATCGCGAGCTGATGCTCGACTCGAAGTTCGTCGAAGGCGGCCCGAGCATCCACTATCTCGAGAACCGGCTCGCGCAGAAGCTGCAGGCCGCGCCGGAAGAAGCGTAATCATGAGCTATCGGGAACTCGTCGCCGAGTTGCCCCGCGAGCACGCGGAGGCGCTGTCCGACGCGCTCGTCGAGCTGGGCGCGCTGTCGGTGTCCGTCGAGGATGCCGATGCCGACACGCCGGACGAGCAGCCGCTCTTCGGCGAACCTGGTCTCGTGCCCGAGCGCACGGCGTGGCAGCACTCGCGCGTGATCGCGCTCGTCGACGCCGCGCAGGACCCGGCGGTGCTGCTCGCCGCCGCCGCGAACGAAGCCGGCCTCGCCGAGACGCCGCGCTTCGAGTTGCGCGAAGTCGAAGAGCAGGACTGGGTGCGGCTCACGCAATCGCAATTCGACCCGATCCACATCGGCGAGAAGATCTGGGTCGTGCCGTCGTGGCACGACGCGCCGGAGCCCGATGCGCTCGTGCTTGAGCTCGATCCGGGCCTAGCGTTCGGCACGGGCAGCCACCCGACGACGCGCCTGTGCATGGAATGGCTCGAGCAGACGGTTCAGCCCGGCCAGACGGTGCTCGATTACGGCTGCGGCTCGGGCATTCTGGCGATCCTTGCAAAGAAGTGCGGCGCGGGCAACGTGACCGGCATCGACATCGATCCGCAAGCGGTCGAAGCGGCGCGCCAGAACAGCGAGCGCAATCGCGCGGACGTCACGTACGGCCTGCCCGACGACTGCCCCGCAGGCGAATTCGACATCGTCGTCGCGAACATCCTGTCGAATCCGCTGAAGCTGATGGCGTCGATGCTTACGTCGAAGGTGAAGCCGGGCGGGCGCATCGCGTTGTCGGGCGTGCTTGCGCGGCAGGCGGACGAAGTCGCGAGCGTCTACGCCCGCTATGTCGACATTGCCGTCTGGCGCGAACACGAAGGTTGGGTATGCCTCGCCGGAACGCGGCGGGAAAGCCATTAGAATAAGCGCTGTCCTTCACTCAGGCCCCGCTGGCTGCCCGGCTGACCATGCTCCTCGCGACGCGCTGCCCTCACTGTGAAACCGTCTTCCGCCTGCAACGGGAACAGCTTGCGCTGCACGACGGTCTCGTGCGCTGCGGCCATTGCCGGCAAGTGTTCGACGCGGCGCGCGCGCTCGTGCCCGCCGAACCGGAAGCGGCCGCTGCGCAAGCAGCGCCGCATGCGCCGGAGCAGCAGCCGGCGCCGCCCCGGCGCCTGTTCGACGCGACCTCTCCCGATCGCCGTCCGCTCGAAGCCGGTCATCGCGATTTCGCACCGGGCGCCTGGGACATGTGGGCGCCCTGGCTCGACGGCGCGGTCGATCCGAAACTGCAGATGACGAGCACGAGCGTCAGCACCGCCTCCGACGGCGCGGTCGCGACATCCGCCGCCGCGGACGAAGCGCGCAACGCCGAATCCGATGCGCCCACGCAGCAAGCGCGCAAAGCGTCCGATACGCAAGCCGCACTTGCGCCTCGGCCCGGCGAGCGCACGACACACGCGTCGCCCGAAACCGGCACCGGTGCGCACGCCGCCCGAACGTCCGAAGCCGATCCGCCCGCCGCCGGCGCGCGTGAATTTCCTCCGCCGCCGCCCCCGACGCTCGATCTCGATCGAAGCGCCACCGCGAAGCGCGAGCCCGACGCCGCGCGCGCGTCCGCCCCGCCGCCCCGCGACGCGGTCGAACCCGTGCTCGCATCGCCCGCGGACGCAGCAGCGGCGCTTGACCGCGCCCTCCATGATCACGAGCCGCACTTCGGCGCGGCGGCGCCGTCCCGAGCGAGCGCCGAACCGTTCGCCGCGGCGCCCGACGCCGACAACCGAGAGCATTTCGCGATGACCCGCGAAACGCGGACGAACGCCGCACGCGGCGGCTTCGCGCGCGCGCTCGGCGTGAGCATCGCATTCGCGCTCGCTGCGCTGCTCGCCGCGCAGCTTGCGTGGTGGCAGCGCGAAACGATCACGATCTACTGGCCGTCGACCGAGCCGCTCTTCAAGCAGGCGTGCGCGACGCTCGGCTGCACGGTCACGCCGCCGCGCGCGATCGACGGCCTGCGGCTCGACGCGTCCGACCTGCGCCAGCTCGACGGTCCGCGCCTTCTCGAGCTGAAGGTGCCGCTCACGAACCGCTACCGCGTCGCGCTCGCCTATCCGTCGATCGAGCTCACGCTGCTCGACGAAGCGAACAACATCACCGCGCGCCGCGTGCTCGCGCCGCGCGATTACGTGCGTCCCGGCACGCGCGTCGAAGCGGGCATGCCCGCCGGCGCGACCCAGACGATGATCGTGCGGATCGATACGGACGGCGTCGCCGCGTCGAACTTCCGCGTCCAGATCTTTTATCCGTAACGCGCCGCGACGCGGCGCGCGGCCTCAACCCGTGCGCCGCATCGGCGCACACACTTGGAGCACGAACATGAGCAAAGTCACGCTGGGTGGCAACCCGATCGACATCGCCGGCACGTTCCCGACGGTCGGCTCGCAGGCCCCCGACTTCAAGCTGGTCGGCAAGGACCTCGCCGACGTGTCGCTCGCGACCTTCGCGGGCAAGCGCAAGGTGCTGAACATCGTCCCGAGCCTCGACACGCCGACCTGCGCGACGTCGACCCGCAAGTTCAACGAAGCGGCGAGCAAGCTCGACAACACGGTCGTCGTCGTCGTGTCGGCGGACCTGCCGTTCGCCGCAACCCGCTTCTGCACGACAGAGGGCCTCGCGAACGTCGTCACCGCATCGACGTTCCGCGGCGGCCGCGCGTTCGCCGACGCGTACGGCGTGAACGTGACGAGCGGCCCGCTCGACGGCCTGACCGCACGCGCGGTCGTCGTGATCGACGAGAACAATAAGGTGACGCACACCGAGCTCGTCGGCGAGATCAAGAACGAGCCGAACTACGACGCCGCGCTCGCCGCACTGAAATAAGCCGCACCGAACGGCCACGGCGCGCCGCGCCCGCCTGACTGCCCGCGCGGCGGGCGAAAGACGCGACGCGGCCGCCCTCCCACCCTCTCTACAGGAACGCACACCTTGGCTACGCTGATTTGCGGTTCGATCGCCTACGACAACATCATGACCTTCGAAGGGCGCTTTCGCGAGCACATCCTGCCCGACCAGGTGCACCTCATCAATCTGAGCTTCCTCGTGCCGACGATGCGTCGCGAATTCGGCGGCTGCGCGGGCAACATCGCGTACGCACTGAATCTGCTTGGCGGCGACGCGCGGATGATGGGCACGCTCGGCGCGGTCGATGCGCAACCGTACCTCGATCGCATGGATGCGCTCGGCCTGTCGCGCGAGTACGTGCGCGTGCTGCCCGACACGTATTCGGCGCAGGCGATGATCACGACCGATCTCGACAACAACCAGATCACCGCCTTCCACCCGGGCGCGATGATGCAGTCGCACGTGAATCACGCCGGCGAGGCGAAGGACATCAAGCTCGCGATCGTCGGCCCGGACGGCTTCCAGGGGATGGTCCAGCACACCGAGGAGCTCGCACAGGCGGGCGTGCCGTTCATCTTCGATCCGGGCCAGGGCTTGCCGCTCTTCGACGGCGCCACCTTGCGCCGCAGCATTGAACTTGCGACTTACATTGCTGTCAACGACTACGAAGCGAAGCTGGTGTGCGACAAGACGGGCTGGTCCGAAGACGAAATCGCCAGCCGAGTTCAGGCGCTCATCATCACGCGCGGCGAGCACGGCGCGACGATCCGTCACCGCGACGGCACCGAGCAGATTCCGGCCGTTCGTGCGGAACGGGTCATCGATCCGACCGGCTGCGGCGACGCGTTCCGCGGCGGCTTGCTGTATGGGATCGAGCACGGCTTCGACTGGGCGACGGCCGGGCGCCTCGCGAGCCTGATGGGCGCACTGAAGATCGCGCACCAGGGTCCGCAAACGTACGCGCCGACCCGCGCGGAAATCGATGCGCGCTTCGAGACCGCGTTCGGCTATCGTCCGAAGTGAATCTTGTTTGGAGAAGATGAAACATGTTGACCAGGAAAACCCTCACGCTCGCCGCGATGCTGACCGCGACGGTGACGCTCGCAGGCTGCTTCACGCCGCCGGGTTCCGCCGACGTTTATAGCGTCGGCCAGGCGCAGCGCGAACAGACCGTGCGGATGGGCACGGTCGAAAGCGTCCGCGCGGTTCGGATTCAGGGCGACGGCGGCGGCAGCGCGCTCGGCACGCTCGGCGGCGGCGCGCTCGGCGCGGTCGCTGGCAGCGCGATCGGCGGTGGACGCGGCTCGGTGCTGACCGCGATCGCGGGCGGTATCGCCGGCGCGGTGGCCGGCAACGCGGTCGGCCAGGGCCTCAGCTCGGCGAACGGCGTCGAAATCACCGTGCGTCTCGACAACGGCGATCTGCGCTCGATCACGCAAGCGGCAACGCCCGAAGTGTTCCGCGCGGGCGAACGCGTGCGACTGCTGTCGAGCGGCGGCGTGACTCGCGTCACGCACTGATCGGTCGCGGCGCGAGCGGCCGCGTCCGGCGCGCCGACACATGACGCGGCGCGTGCCGCGCGAACGAAAACGCATGCGCACGAATGCGCATGCGTTTTTTTGTGTGCGCCCCTGGGCGCGCGCAGCGCGCGGCGGCCTGCCGCCATGAAAAAATCCCGCCACCGGCAAACCGATGACGGGATCTCGATCGAGTAGGACTACTCGATTCAGGACACGACGAGGGTGTCCGACTGTGCGCAGCGAGTCGTTACGGACGGCTGCCGGTCGGGAACGGCCATGCCGCTGCCGGGTTGAGCGCGGTCTTCACGCCCGATGCCGGAGCAACCGATGCCGTCGACGCCGTCGTAGCCGGCGCAGCCTTCTTCACGACAGCCTTCTTCGGCGCAGCCTTCTTCGCGGCAGCCTTCTTCGCGGGCGCGGCCTTCTTGGCTGCAGCCTTCTTCGCGGGCGCAGCCTTCTTGGCGGCAGCCTTCTTCGCCGGCGCGGCCTTCTTCGCCGCGACCTTCTTCACGGCGACTTTCTTCGCGGCAGCCTTCTTCGCCGGCGCCTTCTTCGCTGCAACCTTCTTCGCTGCAACCTTCTTCGCCGCGACCTTCTTCGCCGCGACCTTCTTCACGGCGACTTTCTTCGCAGCAACCTTCTTCGCCGGCGCCTTCTTCGCTGCAACCTTCTTCGCTGCAACCTTCTTCGCCGGGGCTGCCTTCTTCGCCGCAACCTTCTTCACGGCGACCTTCTTCGCAGCAACCTTCTTCACCGCTGCCTTCTTCGCCGGTGCAGCCTTCTTAGCAGCGACCTTCTTCACGGCAGCCTTCTTGGCCGCCGGTTTCTTCTTGGCAAGTGCCATCATTTTCTCCTTCAGGTTCAGATGAGAGTCAGTTCAAACTACACCCTTCGTCAAAACCCGCTTCCCGCGGACGTTTTTCAGGACGTGCGCTGCGAAGCGGGCTATTCATCGGCGTACGCGGATGACGCTTGCTTACGCTAATGAATACGGTATGGCGCGCCGTGCCTCTTGGCACCGCGCGCCAAATCAAGTCGGCAGCCGGCGCGCCCTGCGCCGCCGCCCCTAATCGCTTGATCGAGCCGGCGGCCGCTCGGCCGCCCGCCTTTTCCGGAGGGAAGTTTGCCCATCCCACTGAAGGGTTCGCAAAGTGCCTGTCGTGTACTTGGGCCATTGAGGCGCCGGACATGCTTTGCATCAGGCGTGCTTGCTCCTAAACCTTGTGCCGGGCACGGTGCCCGGCATCCACATCGTTACTCGTCGGCTGCGCGTCGGGTCATTCCCACGACAGCGCACCGCCCGTCTGATACTCGATCACCCGCGTCTCGAAGAAGTTTCGCTCCTTCTTCAAGTCGATCATCTCGCTCATCCACGGGAACGGGTTTTCCTCGTTCGGGAACAGCGGATCGAGGCCGATCTGCTGGCAGCGGCGGTTGCTGATGAAGCGCAGGTAGCTCTTGAACATCGATGCGTTCAGGCCCAGCACGCCGCGCGGCATCGTATCTTCCGCGTAGCGGTACTCGAGATCGACGGCGTGCTTGAACAGCTCGCGGATCTCGGCGCGGAACTCCGCCGTCCACAGGTGCGGGTTCTCGAGCTTGATCTGGTTGATCAGGTCGATCCCGAAGTTGCAGTGCATCGATTCGTCGCGGAGGATGTACTGGTATTGCTCCGCCGCGCCCGTCATCTTGTTCTGACGGCCGAGCGCGAGAATCTGCGTGAAGCCGACGTAGAAGAACAGGCCTTCCATGATGCACGCGAACACGATCAGCGACTTCAGCAGCTTCTGATCGGCTTCCAGCGTGCCCGTCTTGAAGGCCGGATCGGTCAGCGTATGGATGAACGGAATCAGAAACTCGTCCTTCGCGCGGATCGACGGCACCTCGTGGTACGCGTTGAAGATCTCGCCTTCGTCGAGGCCGAGCGATTCGACAATATATTGGTACGCGTGCGTGTGGATCGCCTCTTCGAACGCCTGGCGCAGCAGGAACTGCCGGCACTCCGGCGCGGTGATGTGGCGGTACGTGCCGAGCACGATGTTGTTTGCCGCGAGCGAATCGGCCGTCACGAAGAAGCCGAGGTTGCGCTTGACGATCCGGCGCTCGTCTTCCGTCAGGCCGTTCGGGTCCTTCCAGAGCGCGATGTCGCGGGACATGTTGATTTCCTGCGGCATCCAGTGATTCGCGCAACCGGCCAGGTACTTCTCCCACGCCCACTTGTACTTGAACGGCACGAGCTGGTTGACGTCGGTCTGGCCGTTGATGATGCGCTTGTCGGCGACATTGACCCGCGCTTCCGAAGCGACGGCGGCCGACGCATTCGGCGCCACGGCGAAGTCTCCCGCGAAGATGTCGCGGGCCGACGAAGCTTGATGAGCGGCAGGCACCGCAGCCTGCAATCCGACAGCCATTCCTGCGGGGTCGCGCATCGCGTTGTGCTGCGCTCCGCTCGCGGGAGTTACGGCAGTCTTCTCGTCATCCCAGTTGAGCATAAATTCTCACCATCAATTTAGATCGGTTTGTACCATCTTTTCCTGAGCGATAAAAGGGTTCGCTCACGAAAAATCCTTTTTTCGATTCGCGTTGCGACCTCGATACAACACTTTGAGCAACGCATCGTCGTTCATGCGGAGCGCGACGTGCGCCGCGCGTGATTCGCGAGGTGCGCTCGACGCATCGAACGCGGATCGAAACGCGACGTCGTCGGGGATGTTTCGATCACTCTCGCCGCTGCCTGCAACGCGCGTGCTGCGTTACAGATTCCTTATCATTTTTTTAGTAGAGAGCGGCGCGCACTTCAACCTTTATCGGTCTTCGTCGCACGCCGCTCGCACACATCTCGCGCTACGCGCGCCGCATCACTGGCACGCTTCGCACTCTTCGAAGCCCGGATCGCCCGGACGCATCGTGCACACCGGACCGTCCGCCTCGATCGGCGCCGCGTTCATCGCGCCCGACGGCGCATCGCCGCCCGTTGCGCCGAAGCCGCCCGCCGCGCCCTGCGCGCCGCCCGCCGCCCCGCCGCTCGTGCCGCCCGAAGTCGGCACCGCGTTCAGCGCGCCGTGCGCGACCGTCGATTTCTCGACGTGCGTCGCCGCCATCGTGCGCAGGTAGTACGTCGTCTTCAGGCCGCGCAGCCAAGCGAGCTTGTAGACCTCGTCGAGCTTCTTGCCCGACGCGCCCGCCATGTAGATGTTCAACGACTGCGCCTGGTCGATCCACTTCTGGCGGCGCGACGCCGCCTCGACGAGCCACTTCGGATCGACTTCGAACGCGGTCGCGTAGATCGCGCGCAGATCGGCCGGGATGCGGTCGATGCGCGACAGCATGCCGTCGAAGTACTTCAGGTCGGCGACCATCACCTCATCCCACAGGCCGCGCTCCTTCAGGTCGCGCACGAGATACTCGTTGACGACCGTGAACTCGCCCGACAGGTTCGACTTCACGTACAGGTTCTGGAAGGTCGGCTCGATGCACGCCGACACGCCGATGATGTTCGAGATCGTCGCCGTCGGCGCGATCGCGACGCAGTTCGAGTTGCGCATGCCGAACGAGTCGATCCGCGCGCGCAGCGCCGGCCAGTCGAGCGTCGCGCTCGTGTCGACTTCGACGTAGCCGCCGCGGGCTTCCGTCAGCAGCTTCAGCGTGTCCTGCGGGAGGATGCCGCGATCCCACAGCGAGCCGCGGTAGCTCGAGTAGCGGCCGCGCTCCTCGGCGAGCTCGGTCGACGCCCAGTACGCGTAGTAGCAGACCGCTTCCATCGAGCGATCGGCGAACTCGACCGCCTCGTCGGAAGCATACGGCGTGCGCAGCAGGTGCAGGCAGTCCTGGAAACCCATGATGCCGAGGCCGACCGGGCGGTGCTTCAGGTTCGAGTTGCGCGCCTTCGCGACCGCGTAATAGTTGATGTCGATGACGTTGTCGAGCATGCGCATCGCGACGCTGACCGTGCGCTTGAGCTTCTCCTCGTCGAGCGCGTAGCTGCCGTCGGCCTGCTTCGCGAGGTGCGCGACGAGGTTCACCGAGCCGAGGTTGCAGACGGCGATTTCGGTGTCGCTCGTGTTCAGCGTGATTTCCGTGCACAGGTTCGACGAATGGACGACGCCGACGTGCTGCTGCGGCGAGCGCACGTTGCACGGATCCTTGAACGTGATCCACGGGTGGCCCGTCTCGAACAGCATCCCGAGCATCTTGCGCCAGAGCTGCTGCGCCGGAATCTTCTTGTAGAGCTTGATCTCGCCGCGCGCGACCTTCTCTTCATAGCCGACGTAGGCCGCCTCGAACTCCGCGCCGAACTTGTCGTGCAGGTCCGGGCAGGTCGACGGCGAGAACAGCGTCCAGTCGGCGCCTTCCATCACGCGCTTCATGAACAGGTCGGGAATCCAGTTCGCCGTGTTCATGTCGTGCGTGCGGCGGCGGTCGTCGCCCGTGTTCTTGCGCAGCTCGAGGAATTCCTCGATGTCGAGGTGCCACGATTCCAGGTACGCGCACACCGCGCCCTTGCGCTTGCCGCCCTGGTTCACCGCGACGGCCGTGTCGTTGACGACCTTCAGGAACGGAACCACGCCTTGCGACTTGCCGTTCGTGCCCTTGATATGCGAGCCGAGCGCACGCACGCGGGTCCAGTCGTTGCCGAGGCCGCCCGCGAATTTCGACAGCAGCGCGTTGTCCTTCAGCGCCTCGTAGATGCCGTCGAGATCGTCCGCGACCGTCGTCAGGTAGCACGACGACAGCTGCGAGCGGCGCGTGCCCGAGTTGAACAGCGTCGGCGTCGAGCTCATGAAGTCGAAGCTCGACAGCACGTTGTAAAACTCGATCGCGCGCGCCTCGCGGTCGATCTCGTTCAACGCGAGGCCCATCGCGACGCGCATGAAGAACGCCTGCGGCATTTCGATGCGGGTGCCGTCGACGTGCAGGAAGTAGCGGTCGTACAGCGTCTGCAGGCCGAGGTAGCCGAACTGCAGGTCGCGGCTCGCGTCGAGCGCGTCGCCCAGGCGCTTCAGGTCGAACTGCAGCAGCTTGTCGTCGAGCAGTTCGGCTTCGACGCCGCGCTTCAGGAACTGCGGGAAGTACTCGGCGTAGCGCGTCGACATTTCCGCCTGCGTCACCTCCTCGCCGAGGATCTCGCGGCGAATCGTGTGCAGCAGGATGCGCGCCGTGACCTGGCTGTACGCCGGGTCCTTCTCGATCATCGTGCGCGCGGCGAGAATCGCCGAGTCGTAGACCTGCGTCATCGGCACGCCGTCGTACAGGTTCTTGACCGTTTCAGCGACGATCGGCTCGGGACTCACCGCGTCGCCCAGGCCTTCGCACGCCGACACGATCAGCGCGCGCAGCGCGTTCAGGTCGAGCGCGCGCATGACGCCGTTGTCCGTCACGTTGATGCTGCCGCCCGTCGGCGATTCGACGGCCGCCGCCTCGCCCGCGTGGACGCGCTCGAGGTGACGCTTCTCGCGATACAGCACGTACGCGCGCGCGACGTTGTGCTCGCCGCCGCGCATCAGCGCGAGCTCGACCTGATCCTGAATGTCTTCAATATGGAACGTGCCGCCGTTCGGACGGCTGCGCACGAGCGCGCGCACGACGGTTTGCGTCAGTTGCTCGACGAGCTCGCGCACGCGTGCCGACGCCGCGCCCTGGCCGCCGTTGACGGCAAGGAACGCCTTCGTCACCGCGATCGCGATCTTCGACGGTTCGAACGACACCACGCTGCCGTTGCGGCGAATCACCTTGTAGTCGGCGTACGTCGCCTGCGACGCAAGTGCCGGCGCGCCTTGTGCGCCCCCGGCGAGAGGGCGATTCGCCGCGCTCTCGAATTGGGACGTCGCGTTGTCGGTGGTTTGCATGGGCAAAACTCCTGGTGTTGGGTGATGCGGCAAGGAACCGCGGATTAAAACGAACGGTGCGCCACAAGGTGCGCGGACGGTAAGACGCGGAAGAAGCGGCGGCGGCACCGGTCGGGCCCGCGCGATACGCTCGATTCGACATTGGCCTTCATCATGCGTACGCGCCCCTGGCTGCACTTTTCCACGCGGGTCGCAGCGCGCCGGACCGCCGGCCGGATGCGCCGCTCTGAGAATGTCGCGGGCCGGCGGCAACGCCGGGACCGCGATCGGGAGCGGAAAACGCCCCCGACCGACACACTATATGTAGTGCCGAACTGCTCGATTGGCCCAAAGTATAGTGGAGCCAAGCTGAAGCGCCAAAGGAAAAATTTGCTCTCGATCTATTGACAAGTGCGATACGCCGACACGACAAGGCATGCCCGGCGAAACAATGCGGCGCGCGTCAAAAAGACCCCGCACTCAGTGCTTCCGGTAGGGAAAATATCGAGACGGAAAACCGGCTTCGTCGGCGAAACGTTGCCAGTCGAAGTGCGGGCCGGGATCGGTCTTGCGTCCGGGCGCGACGTGCTCGTGGCCTGCGAACGCGTCGATCGGGTAATGCGCGGCGAGCGAGCGAGCGAGCGCGGCGAGCGTCGCATATTGCGCCGCGTCGAACGCGACGTCGTCCGCACCCTCGAGCTCGATGCCGATCGAAAAATCGTTACAACGCTCGCGGCCGAAGAAGCTCGACACGCCCGCGTGCCATGCACGCGCGCCGCACGACACGAACTGGATCAGCGTGCCGTCCCGCCTGATCAGGAAATGCGCGGAAACCCGCACGCCGCGCAGATGCGCGGCGTAGTACGGATGCGCATCGCAGTCGAGACGATTCTGGAACAGCTCGACGATCGCATCGCCGCCGAACTCGCCCGGCGGCAGACTGATGTTGTGGATCACGACGAGCGAAACGGCCGCGCCGTCGGGCCGCGCTTCGAAATTCGGCGACGGCTCGCGCCGCGCGCCGTCGACCCAGCCGTCGGCATCGACGGCGAAGCGCGCCTCGCTCATTGCCCGCTGCGGCTGCCCGAGTGTGCGGCGTGACGCGCCGCGTGCTCCGGACTGCAGAAATACTCGCCGCCCGCGGCGACGGCGTCGCTCTTCGGCGCATGCACGCCGCATTCCGCGCAGCGGACCATCGGCTCCGGCAGCGCGGCGTCGCGCGCGCGGCCCGCATGTGTCGCGCCGCCCGTGCCGGGCGCGGAATCGGCCGTGTGCCCCGCGCCGCCGGCGAAGGGGCCGTCGCCGCGCGCCTGCGCCTGGCGAATCTTTCTCGCGACCCACGAGCTCGCGAAGAACAGCACGATGAGAAGAAGGATTTGTCGCATCGAGATCAGGTGTTCAAACCACGGAACGGTGCAGCAGCACCTCGAGAACGAAACGGCTGCCGACGTACGCGAGCAGCAGCGCGACGAACGACGCGAGCACCCAGCGCGCCGCGCCGCGGCCGCGCCAGCCGGACGCCTTGTGCGCGACGAGGAGCCCGCCGAACATCAGCCAGGACAGGATCGCGAACACGGTCTTGTGATCGAGCTTGAGCGCGCGCGCGTCGATCTGCTCGCTGAACAGGATGCCCGTGGCGAGCGTCAGCGTGAGCAGCACGAAGCCCGCGCCGATCAGGCGGAACAGCAGCTTCTCGAGCGTGAGGAGCGGCGGCAGCGTATCGAGCCAGCCGGCAACCCAGCCCGACGAGTCGCGCGACCCGTCGTGCCGCAGCGCGTGCAGGCGCCGCTCGACCATCAGCATCAGCACCGCGTGCAGCGCCGCGATCGCAAAGAGTCCGTACGCGATGTTCGCGATCAGGAAGTGCACCTTGAAAAGCGGCGCCGCCGCATACGGCAACACGCGCACGCCGCCGAACGCGAGCGGCAGGAGCGACGCGACGCCCGCGAGCGGCAGCACGAGAAGCCCCATCCCGTCGAGCGGGAAAAAGAAGCTCTCGATCCAGTAGATGCCGGCGCCGAGCCAGAACATCGCCGACAGCGCGAACGCGAAGCCGAACACCATCGCGTCGTGCGGGAAGATCGTCATGTGCAGCAGCACTCCATGCGCGAGCAGCGCGACGCCGAGAACCGTGCGCCCGAGCCCGCCCATCCCGCCCGAAGCGGATTCGCGCGCGCACGGAGCGGCCGGCACGCTCGCGACGAGCGGACGCGCCGCGCCGACGCGGCGCGCGCGCCAGCCGGCGACGGCAAGGCCGCCGTACAGGAGCGCGGTGAGGGCATACAGTACAATATCCATGTTCGAAGTTTACACTAGGCCCCCTACCCGCGACGGTCGGCTTTTTGTCCCACTCGCGCCTGCGGGCTTCACTGTCCATCGCTCCCCATGCTCGACAATCTCACCCAACGGATGGCGCGCGTCGTCAAGACGCTGCGCGGCGAGGCCCGGCTCACCGAGGCCAACACCCAGGAGATGCTCCGCGAGGTGCGGCTCGCGCTCCTCGAAGCCGACGTCGCGCTGCCCGTCGTTCGCGACTTCATCGCGAAGGTCAAGGAAAAGGCGCTCGGCGAGGACGTGATCGGCAGCCTGTCGCCCGGCCAGGCGCTCGTCGGCGTGGTCCAGAAGGAGCTGACCGCCGTGATCGGCGGCGACTACGAAGGCAAGGCCGCCGAGTTGAACCTCGCCGTGACGCCGCCCGCGATCATCCTGATGGCAGGCCTCCAGGGCGCCGGCAAGACGACCACCGTCGGCAAGCTCGCGAAACTCCTGCGCGAGAAGTACAAGAAAAAGGTGCTCACGGTGTCGTGCGACGTCTATCGCCCCGCCGCGATCGCGCAGTTGAAGACGGTGAGCGAGCAGGTCGGCGCCGACTTCTTCCCGTCGACGCCCGACCAGAAGCCCGTCGACATCGCGAACGCGGCCGTCGACTGGGCCAAGCGCCACTATCACGACGTGCTGCTCGTCGACACCGCGGGCCGCCTCGGCATCGACGAGGCGATGATGCAGGAGATCGCCGCGCTGCACGCGGCGCTCAAGCCGGTCGAGACGCTCTTCGTCGTCGACGCGATGCTCGGCCAGGACGCCGTCAACACCGCGAAGGCGTTCAACGACGCGCTGCCGCTCACGGGCGTCGTGCTGACGAAGCTCGACGGCGACTCGCGCGGCGGCGCCGCGCTGTCGGTGCGCCACGTGACGGGCAAGCCGATCAAGTTCGTCGGCGTGGCCGAGAAGCTCGACGGCCTCGAAGTCTTTCACCCGGACCGGATGGCCAACCGGATCCTCGGGATGGGCGACATCCTCGCGCTCGTCGAGGAAGCGCAGCGCGGCGTCGACATCCAGGCCGCGGAAAAGCTCGCCAACAAGGTGAAGAAAGGCGGCGACTTCGACCTGAACGATTTCCGCGCGCAGATCTCGCAGATGAAGAACATGGGCGGGCTGTCGTCGCTGATGGACAAGCTGCCCGCGCAGTTCCAGCAGGCCGCCGCAGGCGCCGACATGAGCCAGGCCGAAAAGCAGATCCGCCGGATGGAGGGCATCATCAATTCGATGACGCCCGCCGAGCGCGCGAAGCCCGAGATCATCAAGGCGACGCGCAAGCGCCGTATCGCGGCGGGCGCGGGCGTGCCGGTGCAGGAGGTCAACCGGATGCTCAACCAGTACGACCAGATGCGCACGATGATGAAGAAGTTGAAGGGCGGCAACCTGCAGAAGATGATGCGCGGCATAAAGGGCATGATGCCCGGCATGCGCTGATTCGCCGCGGCGCCGCGCACGGGTATATGCTCTAGCGCGTGGCGTCGCATTGTTTCATTCTTATTGGCATCCCAGACGAGACCGCTCGCCAAACCTCATGAATCGAGAAGAAGCCCTCCACATTTTCCAACACTCCGAAGAGATCGTCTCCGCCGGCGAAGTCAACGGTTCGATCGGCCGGATGGCCGAGGAGATCCGCGGCCAGATCGGCGAGGAGTTTCCGCTCGTGCTGTCGGTGATGGGCGGTGCGGCGGTGTTCACCGGCATGCTGCTGCCGCACCTCGATTTCCCGCTCGAGTTCGACTACATCCACCTGACGCGCTACCGCAACACGACGAAGGGCAGCCCCGAAATGCACTGGCGCGTCGCACCGCGCGAATCGGTGAAGGACCGCATCGTGCTCGTGCTCGACGACATCCTCGACGAAGGCGAAACGATGGCCGCGATTCGCGACCGCATCCTCGAGATGGGGGCGAAGCGCTTCCTGTCCGCCGTGCTGTGCGAAAAGACGCTGGCGAAGGCGAAGCCGCTGCATCCGGATTTCTGCGGGTTCGCGGTGCCCGACCGCTACGTGTTCGGCTGCGGGATGGACGCGAAGGGGTACTGGCGCAACCTGCCGACGATCCGCGCCCTGACGGCCGACGTCTGACGACGCCCCGCGCGGCAGCCCCGGCTACCTCGCGCACGCAACAAGAAAGCGGCTCGCGCATCATGCGCGAGCCGCTTTTCTTTATCAGGCGCCTCCTGGCTGACTGGGCGCCCGACGGCGGCGCACAGCGTCGGCCGGCCACCCTGGCGGCGGGTCACAACTGGTGAACGAACGCGCGGATGCCCGCCATCATCATTTCGACGGAAATCGCGACGAGCACGAGCCCCATCAGCCGCTCGAACGCGATCACGGTGCGCTCGCCGAGCCGCTGCTGAATCCGCTCGGCAAGCACGAGCGTGATCGCGCAAACGAGCATCGTCACGGTCAGCGCGCCCGCCCACTCGAGCGTCTTGCCGGGCGCCTGCGACGTGAGCAGCATCACCGTCGCGAGCGCCGAGGGTCCGGCGAGCGCCGGAATCGCGAGCGGCACGATGAATGGCTCGCCGCCCGCGCGCGGATCGTTGCCGAGCGCGCCGTCCGGGTGCGGAAAGATCATCCGCAGCGCGATCAGAAACAACACGATCCCGCCGCCGATCCGCAGCGACAGGTCGGTGAGGCTCATCATCCGCAGGAAGCGGTCGCCGACGACCATGAAGAACAGCAGGATCACGAACGCGATCGCGACTTCGCGCAGGATCACCTTCACGCGCCGCTCGCGCGGCACATCCCGCAGCGCCGCGATGACGAGCGGGATGTTGCCGAGCGGATCGGTGATGAGGATGAGGAGCACCGTCGCCGACAGGAAGTTCGACTCCAACGCGCTACTCCGCTTCGTCGACGGCCGGCGATCAGCGGGCGAGCGCCGCGCGGACCTTCTCAGCGACCGCCGTCGCGGCCGAATCGGCGGGCAGCAGCGTCGCTTCGGCGTCGCGGCGGCCCTGGTACTCGATCTTGCCGTCCTTCAGGCCGCGCTCGCCGATCACGAGGCGGTGCGGCACGCCGATCAGCTCCCAATCCGCGAACATCACGCCCGGACGCTCGCCGCGATCGTCGAGGATCACGTCGATGCCCGCGGCGGCGAGATCCGCATAGAGCTTGTCGGCCGCTTCGCGCACCGCGTCGCTGCGGTCGTAGCCCATCGGGCACAGCACGACCTCGAACGGCGCGATCGCCTCGGGCCAAATGATGCCCTTGTCGTCGAAATTCTGCTCGATCGCCGCGCCGAGAATCCGCGTGACGCCGATCCCGTAGCAGCCCATCACCATCGGCTGCGCCTTGCCCGATTCGTCGATGAACGTCGCGCCCATCGCGTCCGAGTACTTGGTGCCGAGTTGGAACACATGGCCGACTTCGATGCCGCGGCAGATGTCGAGCACGCCCTTGCCGTCCGGCGACGGGTCGCCCGCCTTCACGTTGCGAATGTCGGCGATCACGGGCTCCGGCAGATCGCGGCCCCAGTTCACGCCGGCGATGTGGTAATCGACCTCGTTCGCGCCGACGACGAAATCGCTCATGTTCGCAACCGTGCGATCAGCCACCACGCGCACCGGCTTCTTCGTGCCGATCGGGCCGAGATAGCCGGGCGGCGTGCCGAACCACTCGACGATTTCCGCCTCGGTCGCGAAGCGATAGCCGGCCAAGCCCGGCAGCTTCGCCGTCTTGATCTCGTTCAGGTCATGGTCGCCGCGCAGCATCAGCAGCCAGACCGTCGGCTCGGCGCCTTCGTTGTCGGTCGCGAGCACGATCGACTTGATCGTGCGTTCGAGCGGAATGCCCATCAGCTCGGCAACCGCCTCGCACTTCGCCTTGCCGGGCGTCGCGACCTTTTGCATCGCCTCGGCGGGCGCCGCGCGGCTCGCGAGCAGCGGCAGCGCCTCGGCCGCCTCGACGTTCGCCGCGAAGTCGGATGTCGGGCAATAGGCGATCGCGTCCTCGCCGGTATCGGCGATCACGTGAAACTCGTGCGAGCCGCTGCCGCCGATCGAGCCGTTGTCGGCCGCGACCGGACGGAACTCGAGACCGATCCGCGTGAAGATCCGCACGTACGCGTCGTACATCTTCTTGTACGACTCCTTGAGGCTTTCGTGATCCTTGTCGAACGAATACGCGTCCTTCATGATGAACTCGCGGCCGCGCATCACGCCGAAGCGCGGACGAATCTCGTCGCGGAACTTCGTCTGGATCTGATAGAAGTTCACCGGCATCTGCCGGTAGCTCTTGATCTGGTTGCGCGCGATATCCGTGACGACTTCTTCGTGCGTCGGCCCGATCACGAATTCGTTCTGCTTGCGGTCCTTGAAGCGCAGCAGCTCGGGACCATACTGCTCCCAGCGCCCCGATTCCTGCCACAGCTCGGCGGGCTGCACGGCGGGCATCAGCAGCTCGATCGCGCCCGCCCGGTTCATCTCCTCGCGCACGATCGCCTCGACCTTGCGAATCGAGCGCAAGCCGACCGGCAGATAGTTATAGATGCCGCCGGCGACGCGACGGATCATGCCGGCTCGCACCATCAGCTTGTGGCTGACGATCTCGGCGTCGGCGGGTGCTTCCTTCAGGGTGCCGATAAAGAAACGGGAGGCTTTCATGCGAACGGTTCCATGAGCAGCGGCCAACGCGGGCCGCCCGAAAAAAGTCTAAAGGTGAATTAACGGCTGCGCCCGGCAGTATGCGGCGCAGATGACATACCAGACAAATCGGGGACAGTGTAGTTGACGCGCCCCGCCCGGATTCGCTCCGTTCCGGTGCGCAACGCCCGTTATCTGTTTATAATCAAAGCAATTTTAAAGGATTCGAAGGTGGTTGTATGCTGGATCGTGAAGGCTTTCGCCCGAACGTCGGCATCATCCTCTTGAACGCGCACAACGAGGTGTTTTGGGGCAAGCGGCTCCGCGAGCATTCCTGGCAGTTTCCGCAAGGGGGCATCAAGTACGGCGAGACCCCGATGCAGGCGATGTACAGGGAACTGCACGAGGAAACCGGGCTGCTGCCGGAACACGTCAAGATCATCGGCCGCACTCGCGACTGGTTGCGTTATGAGGTGCCAGACAAGTTCATCAAGCGCGAAGTGCGCGGCCATTATCGCGGCCAGAAGCAGATCTGGTTCCTGCTGCGCATGGTCGGCCGCGATTGCGACATCTGCCTGCGGGCGACGGACCATCCGGAGTTCGACGCGTGGCGCTGGAACGAATACTGGGTGCCACTCGACGCGGTGATCGAGTTCAAGCGGGATGTGTATCAGTTGGCGTTGACCGAACTGTCGCGTTTCCTGCGCCGCCCGGCGCAGCGCACCGACAAGTCGCGCGGTCCGCGCGCGCCGCGCTATCCGCGCGTCTCGAACGGGCACGCGGCATCGGAGACACCGGCCGTGATCGATGCGTCGGCGGTCTGTTCGGAAGTCGAGCCGGGCGCGAGCACGCTCGACGAAATCCCTCCCCGCCTGATTCTGCGCGACTGACGCGCAGGCACGTTCGACGGGAATGAAAACGCATGACCGGGCGCGGCATTGAAGGATGCCGCGCCTTTTTTACGAGGCACCCATATTGAAAGCGATTGCTCTTGCCGCCGCGTCGATTGCCGCGGCCGCCGCGCTGGCCGGCTGCGCACATTCGAACACCCCGTCCAACAAGGACGACAGCGAGTTCGTCTACCTGCTCGACCGTCAGCCGCAGTGGACTGAAAACAAGGTCGAGAAGCTGCCGCCGCTGCCGCAAACGAGCGATCTGCTGCCGTTCAACGTATCGCAAAACACGCCGCTCAAGTTCTTCGTCGATTCGAAGTCACTCGACGTCGGCACGGACGGCGTCGTTCGCTACATCGTCGTCGTGACGAGTCCGGCGGGCGCGCGCAACGTCAATTACGAAGGCATTCGCTGCGACACCTACGAATGGCGCCAGTACGCGGGCCTGAACGCCGACCACGACGGCTGGGACCGCACGATCGAGACCGACTGGCAGCGGATCGAGAACGGCGAGCTGAATGCGTACCACGCGGCGCTCTATCAGGACTTCTTCTGCGCGAACAAGATGCCGGCGGCCAAGCGTCCGACGATCATCGAGAACATCCGCTACAACCGAACGCAACTCAATCAGATCCGCTGATCGGGTGCGGCGCGCTGCGCCGTCGCCTGCGCAGCACGCCGGCGGGTGCGAAATGTCTACGCGCGTCGATACGCGTAGACATGCGCGAGCGCGCCGAGACTGACCGCCAAGAAGCCGCGGCGCGGCAGGATGGCGAATGGCAAAAGCCTGCGGGTATTTTGCCATTCGCCGCCGCACCGGCCGGGGCGCAACGCGGCACGCCGCCGTCAGACGAGCACGAGATTGTCCCGATGGATCAGTTCAGGCTCGAGCATGTAGCCGAGCACCGCTTCGATTTCGCCGCTCGGCTTGCGCTGGATCAGCTTCGCTTCGGCGCTGCTGTAATTGGTGATCCCGCGCGCGACTTCGCGGCCTGCATCATTGACGCACGCAATCACTTCGCCACGCGCGAACACGCCCTGCACGGCGACGACGCCGATCGGCAACAGGCTCTTGCCGCCTGCCGTCAGCTTGTCGACCGCGCCCGCATCGATAACGACGTGGCCGCGCACCTGCAGGTGATCCGCCATCCACTGCTTGCGCGCCGCCATCCGAGCGGTACGCGCGATCAGTTGCGTGCCGATCGCCTCGCCGGACGCGAGCCGCAAGAGCACGTCGCGCTCGCGACCGCTCGCGATCACCGTGTTCGCGCCGCTGTGCGCAGCGCGCTTCGCCGCGAGAATCTTCGTCAGCATGCCGCCGCGGCCGATGCTCGAGCCCGCGCCGCCCGCCATCGCTTCGAGCTCCGGCGCCCCGGCGCTTGCCTCGGCAACGAGCGTCGCGCCCGGGTCCTTGCGCGGATCGGCCGTGAAAAGCCCCTGCTGATCGGTCAGGATAATGAGCGCGTCACCTTCGATCAGGTTCGCGACGAGCGCGCCTAGCGTGTCGTTGTCGCCGAACTTGATTTCGTCGGTGACGACGGTGTCGTTCTCGTTGATGATCGGCACGACGCCGAGCCGCAGCAGCGTGAGAAGCGTCGAGCGCGCGTTCAGGTAGCGTTCGCGGTCAGCAAGATCGGCGTGCGTGAGGAGAATCTGCGCGGTGCGGATTCCGTGCTCGGCAAAACGGCTTTCATACACCTGCGCGAGCCCCATTTGCCCGACCGCCGCGGCAGCCTGCAGCTCGTCGATCTCGCGCGGCCGCCTGCTCCAGCCCAGGCGCTGCATTCCTTCCGCGATCGCCCCCGAGCTGACAAGCACCACTTCCTTGCCCTCGTTGCGCAGCGCGGCGATCTGGGCAGCCCATCGGCCGATGGCGTCATGATCGAGCCCGCGGCCATCGTTGGTGACGAGGCTCGAGCCGACTTTCACTACCAAGCGCTTCGAATCGGCGATGATCGAACGCATCGTACGCTGTCTCCTTGAGTGATGCGCGATTGAATCTCGTACGCCGGGCGAGTCGCCCGGCGCCATTCGCGATGGACGCGGCGCTCAGGGCGCGTCGGCTTCGCGCTCGTGCGGCTCGCCGCCTGCGCCCGACGCGTCGCGAAAGCGCACGTCCGAAGCCAGATCCTCGGCGAGCTCGGCGCGATGCGCATCCGAATGCTCGGCGAGATAATCGTAGATCGCATAGACAAGGCCTTCGCAGCCCTGCCCCGTCAGCGCGGAAATCTCGAACACGGGGCCCGTCCAGCCGAAGCGCTCGATGAAATCGACGACGCGCGTGCGGCGCTCGTCCTCCGGCACCATGTCGAGCTTGTTCAACACGAGCCAGCGTGGCTTCTGATACAGCGATTCGTCGTACTTGCGCAGCTCGCCGACGATCGCCTTCGCCTCCGCGACGGGATCGACGCTTTCATCGAACGGCGCGAGATCGACGAGATGCAGCAGCAAACCCGTGCGCTGCAAATGCCGCAGAAACTGATGGCCGAGGCCCGCGCCTTCCGCCGCGCCTTCGATCAGACCCGGAATATCGGCGATCACGAAGCTCTTGCCCGGCCCGACGCGCACCACGCCGAGATTCGGCGCAAGCGTCGTGAACGGATAATCGGCGATCTTCGGCTTCGCGTTCGACACCGACGAAATGAACGTCGATTTGCCCGCGTTCGGCATCCCGAGCAGGCCGACGTCCGCGAGCACCTTCAGTTCGAGCTTCAGCATGCGCCGCTCGCCCGGCTTGCCGTCCGTCTTCTGGCGCGGCGCGCGGTTCGTGCTCGACTTGAAATGCAGGTTGCCGAGGCCGCCCGCGCCGCCCTTCGCGACGAGCACCTTCTGGTCGTGCTCGGTCAGATCGGCGATCAGCTCGCCCGTATCCATGTCGTTGATGACGGTGCCGACCGGCATGCGCAGCGTGACGTCGTCGCCGCCCTTGCCGTAGCAATCCGAGCCGCGGCCGTTCTCGCCGTTGCGCGCCATGTGCTTCTTCGCGTACCGGTAGTCGATCAGCGTATTGATGTTGCGATCCGCGATCACGTACACGCTGCCGCCGCGGCCGCCGTCGCCGCCGTCCGGTCCGCCGAACGGAACGAATTTCTCGCGGCGCATCGACGCGCTGCCATCGCCCCCGTCCCCGGCGATGACCTCGATTCGCGCTTCGTCAATGAACTTCATCCGTCACTCCGTCCAGTATGTGCTGCCATTCCCGCTATTGTGCCGCGCGGCGCCTCGCTTGACCAATCGGCCGAACGGCCGAGGCGCGCGCCGAATGCCTGCGCGCAGGACGCGCGCAAAATAAAAAAGGCCCCGCTGCTACCGCGGGGCCTTTTCTTGGCTACGAAGCCCGTCGCGCCTGAACTCAGGCAGCGGCCGGAACGACGACGACCGTGTGCTTCTTGGCCGCGCCCTTCGTCGTGAACTTCACGTGGCCGTCGACCAGCGCGAACAGCGTGTGGTCCTTGCCCATGCCGACGTTTTCGCCCGCATGCATGCGCGTGCCGCGTTGACGCACGATGATGCCGCCCGCGTTGATCGCCTGGCCGCCATACACCTTGACGCCGAGACGCTTCGACTCGGAGTCGCGGCCGTTCCGGGACGAGCCGCCTGCTTTTTTGTGTGCCATCTGATTGCTCCTTTACCGAGGGAGGCGCTTACGCGTTGATCGCGTCGATGCGCAGCTCGGTGTAGTTCTGGCGGTGGCCGCCGTGCTTTTGGTAGTGCTTCCGGCGACGCATCTTGAAGATGGTGACCTTGGCATGACGACCGTGAGATACGACGGTAGCCTTGACGGAAGCCCCACTGACCAGCGGCGTACCGAACTGAATCGATTCGCCTTCGCCCACTGCGAGAACCTGGTCGAGCGTGATTTCTGCGTCAATGTCTGCCGGTATCTGTTCTACTTTCAGTTTTTCGCCAACGGCAACCTTGTACTGCTTGCCGCCGGTTTTTATGACCGCGTACATTGAGAACCTCACTCTGGATCCATTTTTCCGTGCACCGTGCGCGGAAAACGCGTGATTATACATAGAGTTAGCACTTCAGTCAAAGCGCACCCGCGTCTGCCGCGCCCGACCGTGGCGCGGACATCGGCCGAACGGCCGAAAAACGCGCGATGACGTCGCACGACAGCCCGGCTCGACGGCGATTCGCCTTATAATCCGCGGCACTACCCATTTCCATGATCATGTCGTCGACTGCCTCCCCCTCCCTCAGCGCCGCCCACCTGCTCACCCCGATCGCAAGCGACATGGAGCAGGTGAATCGCGTCATCCGGCAAAGCCTCGCGTCCGACGTGCTGCTGATCAATCAGATCGCCGAGTACATCATCGGCGCGGGCGGCAAGCGGCTGCGGCCGGCGCTTCTCCTGCTCGTCGCGGGCGCGCTCGGCGAACACACGAGCCAGAAGCACGTGCTCGCGGCCGTCGTCGAATTCATCCATACGGCGACGCTGCTGCACGACGACGTCGTCGACGAATCCGAGCTGCGGCGCGGCCGCAAGACCGCGAACGCGCTGTTCGGCAATGCGGCGAGCGTGCTCGTCGGCGATTACCTTTACTCGCGCTCGTTCGAGATGATGGTGGGCGTCGGCAAGATGCGCGTGATGGAGATCCTGTCCGAGGCGACGACGATCATCTCCGAAGGCGAAGTGCTGCAACTCTTGAACATGCACGATGCCGACGTCGACGAAGCCCGCTACATGCAGGTGATCCGCTACAAGACGGCGAAGCTGTTCGAGGCCGCCGCGCGGCTCGGCGCGGTGCTCGCGGGCGCCGACGCGCCGACGGAAGCCGCCGCCGCCGAGTATGGCCGCCGCATCGGCACCGCGTTCCAGATCATGGACGACTGGCTCGACTATGCGGGCACCGCCGAAGCGATGGGCAAGAACGCCGGCGACGATTTGCGCGAAGGCAAGCCGACGCTGCCGCTCATCTATCTGATCGAACGCGGCACGCCCGAGCAGTCGACGCTTGCCCGCGAAGCGATCGAGCACGGCGGCACCGATCGCTTCGACACGATCTTCGACGCGATCACGCGCTCGGGCGCGCTCGACCATACGCTCGAATGCGCTCGCCAGGAGGCTCAAGCGGCCGCAGCAGCAATTTCCTCGTTCCCCCCTTCCATTTTCAAAGAGAGCCTGCTAGAATTATGTTTTTACTCGACGTCACGCCAGTCTTGATCTAGACCGAAGCGACGAATCAGTACGAATCGAGTTCAAATCGGGGTGTAGCTTAGCCTGGTAGAGCGCTACGTTCGGGACGTAGAGGCCGGAGGTTCGAATCCTCTCACCCCGACCAGATTTGCTAAAAACCGCGCACACGATGCGCGGTTTTTTTTTGCGCGGCGGCGCTGCGCGGACAATGCAGCGCCGTACGCGAACCGGCCGCCCCCCTCTGCTATAGTCTTTTCCATTCCTGTCATTCACCGACTCTGCGACGCGTGGACCAAATTCCCTTATGGGCGCAAATCGGCGCCGTCTTTCTGCTTCTCCTCTGCTCCAGCTTCTTCTCCATTTCTGAAACCGCGATGATGGCGCTCAACCGCCATCGGCTCAAACATCTCGCGGCCCGCGGCGCGCTCGGCGCAAGAACGACCCAGCGCCTCCTCGCGCGAACCGACCAGTTGCTGAGCGTGATCCTGATCGGCAACAACCTGTTCAACACGATCATCCCGGTACTGACGACGTCGATCGCGCTGCACACGTTCGGCCACGACAACTTCGTGCTGTCGATCGCGACCGGCATCGTCGCGTTCCTGATCATCGTGTTCGCGGAAATCACGCCGAAGATCGTCGGCGCGACGTACCCGGAGCGGATCGCATTGTCGGCGAGCGTCGTGATCGCGCCGCTGATGCGCGTGATGATGCCCGTCGTGTGGTTCGTCAACACGCTGTCGGGGGCGATCCTCGCCGCGTTGCGAATCAATACGAAGGCGGGCCGCGACCAGCGGCTGTCGACCGAGGAACTGCGCTCGCTCGTGCTCGAATCCGGCAGCTTCATGCCGACCAAGCACCGCAGCATCCTGCTCAACCTGTTCGATCTCGAGAACATCACTGTCGACGACGTAATGATTCCGCGCCGCCAGATCGAAGCGCTCAACATCCTCGCGCCGCTCGACGACGTGCTGCACCAGCTCGAGACCTGCTATCACAATCGACTCGTCGTCTACGAGGGCGACATCGACCGCGTGCTCGGCGTGCTGCACGTGCGCAAGACGCTCGCCGCGTTCCACAACCAGGAGTTCGACCGCGAGACGCTGCGCGAGCTGCTTGCGGAACCGTACTACGTGCCGGCCGGCACGCCGGTGTTCCAGCAGTTGCAGTACTTCCAGGAGAGCCGGCACCGCACCGCGCTCGTCGTCAACGAGTACGGCGAGCTGGAGGGGCTCGTCACGCCGGAGGACATCATCGAGGAACTGATCGGCGAATTCACGACGACGATGCCGCGCAGCGAGAACTCGAAAAGCGGCTGGGACGCGAACGGCGAATGCATCGTCGCGGCCAGCATGCCGCTGCGCGAGTTGAACCGCTGGCTGCACCTCGGCCTGCCGACCAACGGGCCCAAGACGCTCAACGGCCTGATCCTCGAAGAGCTCGAGGAAATTCCCGAGGACGACGTCTGCCTGAAGATCGGCGACGTGATGATCGAAGTGATGCGCACCGAGGATCAGGGCGTGCGCACGGTCAAGCTATTCAAGCCGCGCACGCCGCGCGGAGGGCGTGCGCCCGGCGCGTGATGCGCGATGCGCGGCGCGGTTGGCCGATCGACCGACTGTCGGCCGCGCGCTCGACGCGCGATGATCGTTTCATCGTGTCGAGCAGGCGGCCGCGAGGCCGGTTCCGATGTCCCCCCCCTCCAACGCCTCTTTTCCTTCCGCGCGGCAGGCAACACCCGCCACCGGGGCATCCGTGCCTCCCCGGCTGCGCCATCCCGAACGTGTCGATGACGCGCCCGCCGTGGGCATCGTCGCCGATATGCTGCGTGCGGCGCACGAGCGCGACGCGTCCGATATCCATGTCGAGCCCTGCGAATCCGGCTGGCGGGTGCGCCTGCGGATCGACGGCGTGCTGCACGAATTCGCGCGGCCGCCGGCTCATTTGCGCGACGCGTGCGTGACGCGCATCAAGGTGCTCGCGCGGATGGACATCGCCGAGCGCCGCGTGCCGCAGGACGGCCGGCTGCGGCTCGCGCTCGCGCCGGGGCGCGCAGGCGACTACCGCGTGAGCTCGCTGCCGACGCTGCATGGCGAGAAGCTCGTGCTGCGGCGTCTGGAGACGCTGCCCGCCGATCTGTCGCTCGCCGCGCTCGGCTTCGACGCGGCTCAGGCAAGCGGCGTCGAGGCGGCGATCGGCGCGCCGCACGGTCTCGTCCTTGTCACGGGGCCGACGGGCAGCGGCAAGACGCTGTCACTGTATTGCTTCCTGCAAATGCTGAACGACGTATCGCGCAACGTCTGCACGGTCGAGGACCCGGCCGAGATCGAGCTCGACGGGATCAATCAGGTCGGCGTGCGTGAAAAGGCGGGCCTGACCTTCGCAGTCGCGCTGCGCGCATTCCTGCGTCAGGACCCCGACGTGATCATGGTCGGCGAGATACGCGATGCGCAAACCGCCGATGTCGCGCTGAAAGCCGCGCAGACGGGCCACCTCGTGCTGTCGACGCTGCATACGAACGACGCGCCCGCCGCGGTGGCTCGCCTGCTCGATATCGGTGTCGCGCCATACAACCTCGCCGCCGCGCTGCGGCTCGTGACGGCGCAGCGGCTCGTGCGGCGCCTGTGCCCCGCTTGCCGCGCGCCGTCGGACACGTCGCCCGCCGCGCTGCGCGCCGCAGGACTCGCCGCCGCGCCGATCGACGCCGGCTGGCGCCCGTATGCCGCGACGGGATGCCCCGCGTGCCATGGAATCGGTTATCGGGGGCGCATCGGCATCCATCAGGTGATGCCGCTGTCCGCCGAGTTGCGCAATCTGATCGCCGCGTGCGCGAGCAGCGCCGAACTCGCGCGGCAAGCATGCGCCGAAGGCATGACGAGCCTACGCGATGCTGCGCTTGCCCGCGTTCGCGACGGCACGACGAGCTTGAGCGAAGCGCTCGGCGCAACGGAGGCCCCATGAGCCCGCATAGTCCGGCCGCGCCGCTCGAGGCCCGGTATCGTTGGACGGGCGTGACGACCGACGGCGTGCGCCGCCGCGGCATGCTGGTCGCCGTCAATCCGTCCGCCGCACGCGCGGCGCTCAAGCGCATCGGCGTCACCGTGCTGCACATCGAAGCCCGTGGCAACGCGCCGCAGCCCACCGCACGGGCCGGCGAGGTCACGCGTTTCGCACGGCAGCTCGCGGGACTCTTGCATGCGGGGCTCGCGCTTGCGCCGTCGCTCGAACTGCTCGCGCAAGCGACGCGCCGAAACGAAATGCCACGCATCGCGGCAGGCCTCGCACGCGAGATCGTTGCGGGACGGCAGTTCTCCGCCGCGCTGCGCCGCTACCCGCGCCAGTTCGATCCGTTTTTCTGCCAACTGGTCGCGGTCGGCGAGACGGCGGGCGCGCTCGCCGCCGTGCTCGCCCGGCTCGCCGACGATCGCGAGCGTGCAGCAGCACAATATGCCCGCGTCAGGGGGGCGCTCGCTTACCCGGTCGCCGTGCTGCTGGTCGCGCTCGCGATCACTGCGGCATTACTGATCTGGGTCGTGCCGACGTTCGAGCAGATCTTCGCGGGCTTCGGCGCTGCACTGCCCGCGCCGACCCGTTTCGTCCTCGCGCTGTCGGCCGGCGTGACGCGCTGGAGCGCGCCTGTCGCCGCAGCCATGCTACTCGCCGGCGTTGCCGCTCGTCGCGCGGTGCGCCGCTCCGCGATCGCACGCGTCGCGCTCGCGCAGGCGCTGCTACGCGCGCCATTCGCCGGGCCGCTCGTGCAGGCGCTCGCCGCCGCCCGATGGAGCCGCGCGCTCGGCACGCTGCTCGCCGCCGGCACGCCGCTCACCGACGCATTCACCGCACTGTCGAACGCGACCGGCAACCCACGCTTCGATCTCGCGACAGCCCGCATCGCCGCACGTCTGCAGCACGGCGAGCGGCTCGCCAGCGCGATGCGCGCAGAAGACTGCTTTGCCGACGATCTCGTCCAGCCGATCGCCGTCGCCGAGGAATCGGGCACGCTGGACACGATGCTCATCGACGTCGCGACGCTCTACGATCGCCGCGTCGACGAACAGATCGGCGCGCTCGCGAACCTGTGCGAACCCGTCGTGATCGTCGTGCTGGGCGCGCTGATCGGCGCACTCGTCGTCGCGATGTACTTGCCGATCGTCCAGCTCGGCAACGTGGTGTAGCATCGCAGCCGAATCCGACTCCATTTGCGATGCCAACCGCCTCGATGACGCCCAATCCGTTCCTTCCCGGCCCGCCCGAGCACGCGGCAGCAACCGGGCCGCTCGCCGCGTTCGCGGCGCTCCCCACGGGCATGCAGCTTGCGTTCGCGATCGTGCTCGGTCTCGTCGTCGGTAGCTTCATCAACGTCGTCGCCCACCGGCTGCCGATCATGATGAAGCGCGCGTGGCTCGCGGAAATCGCCGAAGCGACGGGCGAGCCGTGCGCCGACGACGGCCTGCCCGCGCGCTACAACCTCTGCGTGCCGCGCAGCGCGTGCCCGCATTGCGGCCATGTGCTGAGAGCGTGGGAAAACGTGCCGGTCCTGAGCTATATCGTATTGCGCGGCCGCTGCCTGCGCTGCCGTGCGCCGATCGGCGTGCGCTATCCGCTCATCGAGCTCGCGAGCGGCGCGCTCGCCGCCGGCGCGCTCGCGCTTTTCGGGCCGAGCGGCGCCGCGCTCGCCGCGTTCGGCCTGTGCGCGGCACTCCTCGCGATGAGCGCGATCGACATGCAGACGGGCTTTCTCCCCGATTCGCTGACGCTGCCGCTCCTGTGGGCGGGGCTGTGCGTCAATCTGTGGGGCACGTTTGCGAGCCTGCGCGCCGCGGTGGTCGGCGCGATCGCCGGCTATCTGTTCCTCTGGTGCATTCTGTGGCTCTTCAAATTGCTGCGGGGCATCGAAGGAATCGGCTATGGCGACCTGAAGCTCCTTGCCGCGCTCGGCGCATGGCTCGGCTGGGAAGCACTGCCGCAAGTCGTGCTGATCGCCGCGGTCGCCGGCGCGGCGGTGGGCCTCGTCGCAACCTGGCGTGGCCGCATGCGCTTCGAGGAGCCGCTGCCGTTCGGCCCGTTCCTTGCGGCGGGCGGCGCCGCGACCCTCTTTTTCGGCACGCCGTTCTACCTGCTGCTAGGAGGCTGAACCATGTTCTCGGTGGGATTGACGGGTGGGATCGGCAGCGGCAAAACGACCGTCTCCAATCTGTTCGGCGCGCTCGGTGCAACGATCGTCGACACCGATTTGATCGCGCACCGCATCACCGCGCCGCACGGCCTCGCGATGCCATTCATCGAGCGCGAATTCGGCGCACAGTTCGTCGCGGCCGACGGTTCGCTCGATCGCGCAAAGATGCGCGCGCTGATCTTCAGCGACGAATCCGCGCGCAAGCGGCTCGAAGCGATCACGCATCCGCTCATCCGCGAGGAGACCGAACGCGAGGCGGGCGCGGCGCACGGCGCGTACGTCGTCTTCGTCGTGCCGCTGCTCGTCGAATCGGGAACGTGGGAGGCTCGCGTCGACCGCGTGCTCGTTGTCGATTGCGACGTCGAGACGCAAATCGCGCGCGTGATGTCCCGCAACGGCTTCGCCCGCGAGCAGGTGGAAGCGATCGTCGCGCGACAGGCGTCGCGCGACGCGCGTCTCGCCGCCGCGGACGACGTGATCGTCAACGATAATGCGTCGCTCGACGAGCTCGCAGCCGAGGTCGCCGCACTGCACCAACGCTATCTCGGATACGCGGCAGCCGCACCAAATTGACGAGCTTGCTGCGTGCATGTTGCGTCCGGCGCACGAAACCGCGCGGCGCGCCGGACACCTCCGAAAAATGGCGCGATTGCTAGGGTAGACAGTGGGCATTAGAATGTCCCTGCAATTTTGGTCATCCCCAACGCGAGAGGCGAGCGCGCTTGATTCTTTACGAGTATCCGTTCAACGAGCGAATCCGCACGCTGTTGCGTCTCGAAGATTTGTTCGAACGCTTCACGTTCTTCGTGGCTCAAGAGGACGCGAGAGAGCATCATGTCGCGCTGACGACGCTGTTCGAAATCTCCGAAGTCGCGGGCCGCGCAGATCTGAAATCGGATCTGATGAAGGAACTCGAGCGCCAGCGTCAGACGCTCGCGCCGTTTCGCGGCAATCCCGGCATCGAGCAGAACGCGCTCGAAGCCGTGCTCGGCGAAATCGAGCAGACGCTCGCGAACCTCGCGCAAATGCAGGGCAAGACCGGCCAGCATCTGATCGACAACGAGTGGCTCGCGAGCATCCGTAGCCGCGCGGTCATTCCCGGCGGCACCTGCAAGTTCGATCTCCCTTCGTACTACGCGTGGCAGCAGTGGCCCGCCGAGCAGCGCCGCCAGGACATCGCGAAGTGGTCGATGCCGCTCCTGCCGCTGCGCGACGCGGCGATGATCGTGCTGCGTCTTGCGCGCGAATCGGGGCAAGCGTCGAAGGTGATGGCGATGCAGGGCAGCTATCAGCAGATGTTGTCCGGCCGCACGTACCAACTGATGCAGGTGCGCGTGCCGCCCGAGCTGCGCGTGATTCCCGAAGCGAGCGCGAACAAGTACATGCTGTGGGTGCGCTTCACCGCGCAAGACGGCGACGTGCGGCCGCGCGCGGTCGACATCGACGTGCCGTTCCAGCTCACGCTCTGCAATCTGTAACGGCGGCCTCGTGCCGCATCGATCGATCCATATGGTTACCGTCGTGAAATGCCCGTCCTGCGGCAAGGAAGTGCGCTGGACGCCCGAAAACCGTTTTCGCCCATTCTGTTCCGCCCGCTGCAAGCAGCTCGATCTCGGCGCCTGGGCGGCGGAGAAATACCGGATCGGCGGAACGGACGACGAAGCGCCGTCCGAAGACGACGCCGGCAATCGCGAGGGCGACGGCCGCGGCTGACCGCCCGTCACCGCGGCAGACGCCCGGCCGAGTGCGGTCAGGCAGCGAGCCGCTCACGGGGGAGCGCAGCCGATCATCGGCCCGATAAGACTGGATGAACGGCTGCGGAGCCGAAGGCTCCGCGCATGTTTATCGCTGCGCCGCCCCCTGCTCGCGCGCGAGCAGATCGAGCACGGGCAGCGCGGCGGGCAGCAGCGGAGCGACGTCAACGGGCAGATGCTGCCAGACGAACGCCTGGCCTTCGCGGCTGTGCGGCTCGCCCGTCCAGCCCGTCACCTTGCAGAAGTACAGGCGAACGTACGCGTGCGGATAGTCGTGCTCGAGCGTATGCCAGCGATGGCATTCGGTCACGTCGATGCCCAGTTCCTCGTGCAGTTCCCGGGCAAGCGCCTCCTCGACACTCTCGCCCGCCTCGAGCTTGCCGCCCGGAAATTCCCAGTAGCCCTCGTAAGGCTTGCCGGGCAGCCGCTGCGCGAGCAAATATCGGCCGTCCGGCTGCACCAGCACTCCGACCGCCACCTCGGTGACCTTGCGGCCCGCGTCGGCGGGCGCCGCCGCTTTCGCGACTTCGATACTCATACGTTCTCCTTGCGGCCCGCGCGGTCGCGCGCGAACTGCCATGCGACCCGGCCGGAGCGCGAGCCGCGCTCGAGCGCCCAGACGAGCGCGTCGCCGCGCGCCGCCTCCACTTCGGCGGCGTCGCAGCCGAAATGCCTGAGCCAGTGGCCGACGATCGTCAGATAGTCGTCCTGCTTGAACGGATAGAAGCTGACCCAGAGGCCGAAACGCTCCGACAGCGAGATCTTCTCCTCGACGACCTCGCCCGGATGGATCTCGCCGTCCGGCAGATGCTTGTACGTCTCGTTGTCGCTCATGTACTCGGGCAGCAGATGGCGGCGGTTCGACGTCGCGTAGATCAGCACGTTGTCGGACTGCGCGGCGACCGACCCGTCGAGCGCGACCTTCAGCGCCTTGTAGCCCGATTCGCCTTCTTCGAACGACAGATCGTCGCAGAACACGATGAAGCGCTCGGGACGCGCCGAGATCAGCTCGACGATATCGCCCAGATCGTGCAGATCGTCCTTGTCGACTTCGATGAGCCGCAGCCCGTCGGCCGCATACGCGTTCAGGCACGCCTTGATCAGCGACGACTTGCCGGTGCCGCGCGCGCCCGTCAGCAGCACGTTGTTCGCCGGCTTGCCGTTCACGAACTGGCGCGTGTTCTGCTCGATCAGCGCTTTCTGGCGATCGATGTTCCGCAGATCGTCGAGCGAGATCGTCGAACGCGCGGCGACGGGCTGCAGATAGCCGCGCCCCTGGCGCTTGCGCCAGCGGAACGCGAACGCGGCAGCCCAGTCGACCGCTGCCGGCGGCGGCGGGAGAATCGCTTCGAGGCGCCCAAGCAACGCCTCGGCGCGGGTAAGGAACTGCTCGAGTTGATCCATGATGTCGCGCCCCCGTCGCTTACGAACGATAGTCGGCGTTGATGCTGACGTAATCGTGCGACAAATCGCAAGTCCAGATCGTCGCTTGCGCATCGCCGCGGCCGAGCAGCACGCGCACGGCGATCTCGCTTTGCTTCATCACGCGCTGGCCGTCCTCTTCGAGATACGCGGGATTGCGGCCGCCCGCCTTCGCGACGAGCACGTCGTCGAGATACAGATCGATCTTGCCGACGTCGAGATCCGCGACGCCCGCGTAGCCGATCGCCGCGAGAATCCGGCCGAGGTTCGGGTCCGACGCGTAGAACGCCGTCTTCACGAGCGGCGAATGACCGATCGCGTACGCGATCTGGCGGCATTCGGCTGCGCTCTTGCCGCCGTCGACCGTCACCGTAATGAATTTCGTCGCGCCTTCGCCGTCGCGCACGATCAGCTGCGCAAGCGCTTGCGCAACGGCGGTCACCGCGTCGCGCAACGCCGCGTACGCGGGCGAATCGGTCGACGCGATCTCGGGCAGGCTCGCCTTGCCGGACGCGATCAGGATGAACGAGTCGTTCGTCGACGTATCGCCGTCGATCGTAATGCAGTTGAACGAGCGATCGGCCACTTCCTTCACGAGCGCATCGAGCACGGGCTGCGCGACCTTAGCATCGAACGCGAGGAAGCCGAGCATCGTCGCCATGTTCGGCTTGATCATCCCGGCGCCCTTGCTGATGCCCGTCAGCGTGATCGTGTGGCCGTCGATCGCCACCTGGCGCGACGCCGCCTTCGGCAGCGTGTCGGTCGTCATGATCGCCTGCGCGGCGTCGTGCCAGTTCGCGGCCGCGCAGTTCGCGAGCGCGGCGGGCAGGCCGGCCTTCAGACGGTCGATCGGCAGCGGCTCGAGGATCACGCCCGTCGAGAACGGCAGCACCTGCTCGGGCGCGATGCCCGCGAGGCGCGCGAGCTCCGCGCACGTCTCGCGCGCATGCGCGAGACCCGGCTCGCCCGTGCCCGCGTTCGCGTTGCCCGTGTTGACGACGAGCGCGCGAATGCCCGCGCCGCCCGCGCGCACCTTCGCCAGATGCTCGCGGCAGACCGTCACGGGCGCCGCGCAGAAGCGGTTCTCGGTAAACACGCCCGACACGGTCGCGCCCTCGTCGATGGAGACGACGAGCACGTCCTTTCGGTTCGGCTTGCGAATGTTCGCCTCCGCCCAGCCGAGCGTCACGCCGGCGACGGGATGCAATTGCGCGGGATCGATCGAGGGAAAATTGACAGCCATCTGAAGCACCTGCCCGAAGGAAAATGCCGGCATTCGAGCCGGCATCGATTGGATTGAAGAACCGGCGGCCGCTCACGCCCCGCCGCGCATCACACCTCGAAAAATCTCGCGCACAGACGACGCGGCGCGCTTATCGCGCGCCGCCTTCGATCACGTCAGCTCAGCTTGCCGTGACAGTGCTTGTACTTCTTGCCGCTGCCGCATGGGCACGGATCGTTGCGTCCGACCCGCGGCACTTCGCCCGCCGGGCCGCTGTGGCTCATCGCGTGGCCGACCATCTCGGCCGTCGCGTCCGCGACCACCGCGCCCCCCGCCGACGCGGCGGCGGCCGCCGCGAAATCGGCGTGCTGGAACTCGACGTTGCCGAGCTGGCCGCCCTGCTCCTCGATCTGCTCGGCCGCCTCCTCGAGCTGCTCGGGCGACTGGATCTGCACGTTCATCACGATCCGCGTGACTTCCTGCTTCACCGCGTCGAGCATCGCCGCGAACAGTTCGAACGCCTCGCGCTTGTATTCCTGCTTCGGGTTCTTCTGTGCATAGCCGCGCAGATGGATGCCCTGACGCAGATGGTCGAGCGCCGCGAGGTGCTCGCGCCACAGCCGGTCGAGCGTCTGCAGCATGATCGAGCGCTCGAACGCGCTGAACGATTCGCGGCCGACCAGCGCGACCTTCGCTTCGTAGTGCTCGTCGGCGGCCGTCGTGACGGCGTCGAGAATCTCGTCCGCGTTAATCGACGACGACTCGTTCACCATTTCCTGGATCGCGAGGTCGAGTTGCCAGTCGTTGCGCAGCGTCTCCTCGAGCTCGGGCAGATCCCACTGCTCCTCGATGCTGCCCGCCGGCACGAACTGGCGGACGACTTCCGAGATCACGCCGTGACGCATCGCGCCGATCGTTTCGGCGATGTCGTGTGCTTCGAGCAATTCGTTGCGCTGCTGATAGATCACCTTGCGCTGATCGTTCGACACGTCGTCGTATTCGAGCAGCTGCTTTCGGATGTCGAAGTTGCGCGCCTCGACCTTGCGCTGCGCGGATTCGATCGAGCGCGTGACGATGCCCGCCTCGATCGCCTCGCCCTCCGGCATCTTCAGGCGATCCATGATCGCGCGCACGCGGTCGCCCGCGAAGATGCGCAACAGCGGATCCTCGAGCGACAGGTAGAAGCGCGACGAGCCCGGATCGCCCTGCCGGCCCGCACGGCCGCGCAGCTGATTGTCGATCCGGCGCGACTCGTGGCGCTCGGTGCCGATGATGTGAAGACCGCCCGCGGTCTTCACCTGCTCGTGCAGCGTTTCCCATTCGTCGTGCAGCTGCTGGATGCGGCGCGCCTTTTCGTCGGCCGGAATCGCCTCGTCGGCCTCGATGAACGCCGCCTGCTTCTCGACGTTGCCACCGAGCACGATGTCGGTGCCGCGGCCCGCCATGTTCGTCGCGATCGTGACGCGCTTCGGCCGGCCCGCCTCCGCGACGATCGCCGCCTCGCGCGCGTGCTGCTTCGCGTTCAGCACCTCGTGCGGCAGGCCCGCCTGCTTGAGCAGGTGCGACAGCAGCTCCGAGTTCTCGATCGACGTCGTGCCGACGAGCACCGGCTGGCCGCGCTCGTAGCACTCGCGGATATCGCGGATCACCGCGTCGTAGCGCTCCTTCGCGGTCTTGTAGATCTGATCCTGCTTGTCGATCCGCTTCGGCGGCCGGTTGGTCGGGATCACGACCGTCTCGAGGCCGTAGATCTCGTTGAATTCGTACGCCTCGGTGTCCGCCGTGCCCGTCATGCCCGAGAGCTTCGCGTACATCCGGAAGTAGTTCTGGAACGTGATCGACGCGAGCGTCTGGTTCTCGCTCTGGATCTTCACGTGCTCCTTCGCCTCGACCGCCTGGTGCAGGCCGTCGGACCAGCGGCGGCCCGGCATCAGGCGGCCCGTGAATTCGTCGACGATGATCACTTCGCCGTTCTGCACGACGTAGTGCTGATCGCGATGGAAGAGCGTGTGTGCGCGCAGCGCCGCGTACACATGGTGCATCAGCGTGATGTTCTGCGGCGCGTAGAGGCTCTCGCCGTCGCCGATCAAGCCCCATTCGGCGAGCATCCGCTCGGCCTTCTCGTGGCCCGACTCGGTCAGGAACACCTGGCGGCCCTTTTCGTCGAGCGTGTAATCGCCCGGCTTCTCGACGCCCGTGCCGTCCGCCTTCTCCTCGCCGATCTGGCGCTCGAGCAGCGGCGGCAGCGCGTTCATCCGCACGTACAGCTCGGTGTGATCCTCCGCCTGGCCCGAGATGATGAGCGGCGTGCGCGCCTCGTCGATCAGGATCGAGTCGACTTCGTCGACCACCGCGAAGTTCAGCGGCCGCTGCACGCGCGCGTCGGTCTCGTAGACCATGTTGTCGCGCAGGTAGTCGAAGCCGAATTCGTTGTTCGTGCCGTACGTGATGTCGGCCGCGTACGCCGCCTGCTTCTGGTCGTGCTCCATCCCCGACAGGTTGATGCCGACGGAGAGCCCGAGGAAGTTGTAAAGACGGCCCATCCACTCGGCGTCGCGCTGCGCGAGGTAGTCGTTGACCGTCACGACGTGCACGCCGCGGCCCGCGAGCGCGTTCAGATACGCGGCGAGCGTCGCGACGAGCGTCTTGCCCTCGCCCGTGCGCATTTCGGCGATCTTGCCGTAATGCAGCACCATGCCGCCGATCATCTGCACGTCGAAGTGGCGCATCTTCAGCACGCGGCGGCTCGCCTCGCGGCACACGGCGAACGCCTCGGGCAGGAGCTTGTCGAGCGACTCGCCGGCCGCGATGCGCTGACGGAACTCCCCTGTCTTGCCGCGCAACTGGTCGTCCGTCAGCTTCTCGATCTGCGTTTCGAGCGCATTGATCGTCGCGACGGTCTTTTGGTATTGCTTGACGAGCCGCTGGTTGCGGCTGCCAAAAATTTTCTGAAGAAAACCGGTTGTCATCGGATCGGGTGTGCGTCGGTGCAACGGCCCCGGAGCGGTGAACGCCCTCCCCGGCGCGCCGAGCCTCGGCGGCTTAGCGTAGAAGTGAATTCAAACGTCGAATTTTAGCACGCGCACCAAGGCGCGCCGGTGTCGGCGGCGGGCAACGCCGTGCGGCGCGGCCGGGCAAACAGCCGAAGTTCGCCGGCGGACGGGGCGGCGCGGCGCGATCGGCCGCAGGACGGCGCGGGAGTGCGAATCGCCTCCCGCCTCCCGCCGCTCGGGCGAAGGCGTGCGATCCTTCGCCGCGTGCGGTTCTCGACCAGTCGAGAGAACGGCACATCGAAAGGCGGCGCGAACGATCGGCGTACGTCGCCGCGCCCCCGCGTTTGGCGTCGGCGTTCGGGGTCGGAAGACGGGCTTCGGCTGCCGCCTTATCGGGGAAACAAGAAATGTCGATGGGCCGGAGGCTTGCGCCACGGCCGGCTACAACGGCAAACGGCAAACGATACCCGCGGCCGCCCAACGACATCGCGGTACAATCGGCGCATCGCTCCACCATCCGGTCGCCCGTCATGCGCCCCATCACGCGGCGCTGCCGACTTTTCTCATGAACCGACCGCCGAAGCAGCTATTTCGCCCCAACGACTGGTCGCGGCCGCGAGCGGCGGCCGACGTCCTCCAGCGCACCGACGCGTTCGCCGCACTGCGCGCGGGCGTCGAGCAGGTCGCGGCGCTGAAGCGGGATCTGGCCGCGCTGCTCCCCGATTACCTGGCGAACCATGTCGAGCCGGGCTTCATCAAGGACGGCACGCTCACGCTGTTCGCCGCGCACAACGCACTCGCCGCACGGCTGCGGCAAGTCGAGCCGCGGCTCCTATCCGATCTGCAGGCGCGCGGATGGGCGGTCGCCACGCTGAAAGTGCGCGTGCGCCCGCAGCCCGCGCCCGAGCCACCGCGCGTGAAGCAGGCTCGGATGTCGACGGCCGGCACCGATGCGCTGCGCCAGCTCGCCGATGCGCTCGAGCCGTCGCCGCTGCAGAACGCGCTTGCGCGCATGGCCGCGCGCCACGCGAAAACGCCTCGCTGATCCGTCCCGCCGCGCGCAAGCCATACGCGCCCGCCGCCCGCCACACGACGCAGCCGCTTCGCCGGACCGCTCCCCGTGCGCGGTTGCGCGCGCCGATGCGCGGCCCGTTGACGCACGCGGCGAGTGCGCGCAATCGGCAACCGACGCGCGCCGCAGCCATCGCCTTCGCCGCGCCATGTCGCGACACCCCGATATCCACCATGCGGCCAAATAGAGCGGCGGCTCTGCAACGGGTGCGCCGGCCCGCGCGGCCCGGCGAACATGCCCGACGCAATAAAAAAAGCGGCCCGCAGGCCGCCTTCTTGTCGTCGTCTTGCGTACGCGACGCGTCAGCGCATCACGCGAATGCCGTCTGCGCGTCGAAGCCGAAGCCCGTCGGCGCCGCCTTCGGATCGTCGAACGTCACGATCTCGTAGGCGTCCTCGTGCGCGAGCAGCTCGCGCAGCAGCGCATTGTTCAGCCCGTGGCCCGACTTGTACGCGGTGTACGACGCGAGGAGCGGATGGCCGACCACGTACAGATCGCCGATCGCGTCGAGCATCTTGTGCTTGACGAACTCGTCGTCGTAGCGGAGTCCGTCGTTATTGAGAATCCGGTATTCGTCGAGCACGATCGCGTTGTCCATGCTGCCGCCGCGCGCCAGCCCGAGCTCGCGCATCATCTCGACCTCGTGCGCGAAGCCGAATGTGCGCGCGCGCGCGATCTCGCGCACGTACGACGTGTTCGCGAAGTCAACCTCGAGTTCCTGGCCCGTCTTGTCGACGGCCGGATGGCGGAAATCGATCGTGAACTTCAGCTTGAAGCCGAAGTAGGGATCGAGACGCGCGAACTTGTCGCCGTCGCGAATCTCGACGGGCTTCGTCACCTTGATGAACTTCTTCGCCGCGTTCTGCTCTTCGATGCCGGCCGACTGGATCAGGAACACGAACGACGCCGCACTGCCGTCCATGATCGGGATTTCCTCGGCCGTCACGTCGACGTAGAGGTTGTCGATGCCGAGGCCCGCACACGCCGACATCAGATGCTCGACCGTCGACACGCGCGCGCCGTCCTTCTGCAGCACGGACGCGAGCCGCGTGTCGCCGATCGACAGCGCCGAAGCCGGAATGTCGACGGGCGTCGGCAGATCGACGCGCGAGAACACGATGCCCGTGTCCGGCGCCGCGGGGCGAAGCGTCAGTTCGACCTTGCGGCCCGAGTGCAGGCCGATGCCGACAGTCTTGACGATCGATTTGATGGTGCGCTGCTTCAACATGGTCACAGTCTTCTTGATTGAGGATATCAATCAGGAGTTTTATTCGATAGGCGAGATTATAGCGTAAATCCCTATTTCGCGTCGCGATGATCGGCGTTTCAAACTGTTTCGACGCATTACCCTGCGCAAATGCGAGACGGGCCGACGCCCGGAACGGAGGCGTTCCCGGTCGTCGACCCGTGTTACAACCGCGTGTCGGGCGCGCCGCGGCGTTGCCGAAAGACAACGTCGCACGCGTCGTTCAGCGCGTCAAACTGGCCAGCACGCTGGCCGCATCGCTCACTTCGAACTTGCCCGGCGCTTCGACGAGCAGCGTCTTGACCACGCCGTCGTCGACCACCATCGCGTAGCGCCGGGAGCGAATCCCCATGCCACGCGCGGACAGGTCCTGCGTCAGTCCCAGCGCATGAGTGAAAGCCGCGCCGCCGTCCGCCATCATGCGCACCTTGCCCGCGGTGTGCAGATCGCGTCCCCAAGCGCCCATCACGAATGCGTCGTTGACGGCAACGCACCAGATCTCGTCGATGCCCGCCGAGCGCAACCGCTCGGCCTGCGCGACGTAGCCCGGCACATGCTGCGCCGAGCAGGTCGGCGTGAACGCGCCCGGCAATCCGAAGATCACCACGCGCTTGCCCGCCGTCTGCTCGCGCACGCCAAAGGCGTTCGGCCCCAGCGTGCAGCCCGCGCGTGCGTCGTCGAGATACTCGAAGATCTGCACGTCGGGCAGCGTGTCGCCCACTTGAATCATGCCTGGTCCTTCATAGCGATACGTACGTCCGCAACAGACGACACGGCCCAACCCGGCCTCGCTCGAGCGAAGCGGGCGACTTTCCCGGCCCGGCGTCGCGAGCGACGCGG